>NZ_CP168507.1:4800000-6672902 GCF_059491465.1 Mucilaginibacter sp. Mucisp73
GGTTTACATTTGTTTGCCGATAACAGCAGCTTCACCGGGTACTTTGTATCCAAATTACGCAGCGGCAACTCACGTACCCGCTTTGAAGTACCCCAGTCAGGCAGCGCGAATGCTTCATGGAACCTTGATGCCAACGGTAATGATTGCCAGGGCATCATGTTCCCTACCGGCACTATCAGTTTTGGTGCGTTAAGCGGCCGCGGTGCTATCCGTACAGATGGTGGCGGCAGCCCAACCATCAGCATCGGTGCACTGAACATAACTACCACCTACGGCGGAACGATGACCGGCAGTATGAACGTAGAGAAAGTTGGAACAGCTATTCTGACATTTACCGGTAACCAGGCTTATTCCGGAACAACGACGATAAAAAACGGCACTTATTTGCTCAATAACGACCCTAACAGCGGCACATTCACCAGTCCGTTGTTTGCAGTGGCCGGCACGTTTGGCGGCAGCGGCAAAAGCACAGCATCGGTTACTATTGGTACCGGTTCGGGTTCAGGCGCGGTACTGGCACCCGGTAACCAGGCCATAGGCACCATAAAAGTAGGCCCCCTCACCATGAATGCCGATGCCACCTATAAAGCGGAGTTAAGCACCAGTTCGGCCACCAGTGATAAGGTAAGTACAGCCGTTGTTAATTTAGTGAACCAGCCTAAACTGCAGATCACGGCTATCGACTCGACAAGCCTGGCCCAGGGAAGTTCGTTCACTATCATTGATAACACCGGAAGTGCGGCAATATCCGGTACATTTAAAGGCTTGCCCGAACTTGCTCCGGTAACCGTTGGTAGTTTTACACTGCGCATCAGCTATAAAGGCGGTACGGGCAATGACGTTGTGCTGCTGGACGACCGGCCATTACCGGTAATTATCACCAGCGCGCCAACGGATACCACGCTGATAGGAAAACCTATGACTTATACGGTAACCGGAATTAAGTCGCCCAACCATTTTTCGGCCAGCGGATTGCCGGCCGGGTTACAAATTGATTCTTTATCAGGCAAAATTTCAGGAACACCAACGGAATCAGGCACCTTTAATGTAAGCCTGTCGGCAGGCAACGGCAGTACAACAGGTACTTCAACATTGGTACTCACGGTACTTAGCAGTGCTGTAAACTCTTTGACAGTTGCCGCGGGCGATGCCAAAAACATCCTTGAATGGCAATCACTTCCAGGCTACAGTTATAACGTTAAACGTTCAACAACTTCCGGCGGGCCATATACTGCACTTGGCTCGGTTAGTAACCTTACCTTCACCGACAGCAATGTAAGCAATGGCACAACCTATTTTTATGTGATAGCCCCTGCAGACAGTACCGGCGAAGGTACCAAAAGCACAGAAGTGGTTGCTAAACCCAATGCCGGGCAGCGCGACTTTTATCAATTTGATGAGGTAAGCGGCAGCAAAGGCATTGATGCCTGGGGCGCCAATCATGCTGCACTCGCGGCAACAGCAAGTCGTGCTGCGGGTAAATATGGAAAATCTTTGCTGCTTGATGGTTCGGCGAACGCTTATGCAACATTGCCTGCCGGTACTTTCAGTACACTGAACGATTTTACCATATCTGCCTGGGTGCGGATGGACGCCCTAAGTACCTGGATGCGTGTTTTCGACTTTGGCTCAAGCACCACTCAATACATGTTCCTTACCGTTCAGGCTGCGGTAACCAATGGCCAGTCAACCATTCGTTATGCAACCAAAAATGGTTCAGCAGCAGAGCAGAATATCAATTACAATTACACCTTCCCACTAAATACCTGGACCTACCTGGCGGTAACCCGGGCGGGCACCACTACTACACTTTACGTAAATGGTACATCAGTTGCCTCCTCAACAAACATTACCATCAAACCATCGGCGCTCGGTAGCACCACGCAAAATTATCTGGGCAAATCGCAGTTTGCCGATCCGATGTTCAAAGGCTCCATTGATAATTTCAAGATCTACGGCAGGGCGTTAAGCAGCACCGAAATTGCTGCCGATGTATTGGGCGATCAAACAATAACCTTCGCCTCCATCGATGGAAAAACATTTGGCGACGCCGATTTTGTGCCCGTTGCAACAGCTTCATCAGGTTTAGCGGTTTCTTACAGCAGTTCAGATACTACTGTTGCCAGTGTGATCAATGGCGCCATCCACATTAAAGCGGCCGGAACAACAACCATCACGGCTTCCCAGGCCGGAAACAGCAGTTTTAAAGCAGCTACTTCTATTAATCAAAACCTCACCGTTAGCCCAAAAGCACAAACTATTACGTTTAATGCGATCCCTGCAAAAACAGTTGCCGACAGCGATTTTGTGGCCGGCGCTGTAGCCAGTTCTGGCCTTGCGGTAAGCTATAGCAGTTCGGACAGTACTGTAATTCAGGTAGCGGGCACAAAGTTGCACATCAACGGTGCAGGTACAGCCGTGATCACCGCCTCGCAGGGTGGGAATGCTAATTATCTTGCGGCATCACCGGTTACACAAACGCTTACCGTTAACAAGCTGAGCCAAAGCATCAGTTTTGCCGCGTTACCTCTGAGCAGGCCCGGCGATGCAGATGTCAGCCTGAATGCGACAGCTACTTCCGGGCTTACGGTTGTTTACACCAGCTCAAACTTAAATGTAGCTACGATAATCAATAATAAGCTGCATATTGTAGGCCCGGGCAGCAGTGCTATCACAGCGCAGCAAGGTGGCAACGCTCGTTTTGATACGACAGCCTCAAGCAAAACCTTCACCGTATTGCCATACAATATACAGGTACAATCCTCCGACGGTGATAACAACCAGCCTGTAAACAATCTCATTAAGCCATTTCTGAAAATTGTTAACCAGGATTCTGTCGCCATTAATTTAAACGAGCTGACCATGAGGTATTGGTTTACCGCGGAAAATTATGCCGGGATCAATTCGTGGATTGATTATGCCCAAATGGGGAACAGTAACGTTACCATGAAATATGTTCAGTTACCCAACCCACGCACAGGCGCTCTGGGTTATATAGAATATGGTTTCCTGAATAACGGCCAGCTCAGCGCAGGCGGCAATTCCGGGGTTATTCAGTCGAGGTTTGCCAACCAGGACTGGTCAAACTTTTCGGAGGCCGATGATTATTCGTACCTGCCATACACCGGCAGCTATGCTGCAAACAGCCATATCACCCTTTACCGCAACGGGCAGTTAATTTACGGTACCGAGCCGGCCGCAGTTACAGCTACCACGGCTTTTACTGTATCTTATCAAAACCAAAATCAAAGCACATCCGGAAATACGATCAGTACCTACCTGGCGCTTAACAATACCGGAAACGTGCCTGTCAATTACAGCGATCTTTCCGTTCGTTATTGGTTTAGCCGCGAAGGCACAGCAGGATTGAATTTCTCGGTAAGCTATGCCAAACTGGGCAACAGCAAAATCAACAACCGGTTTGTTACTTTAAGTCCCCCTTTAACCGGGGCAGACACCTATCTTGAATTAACCATCGATCCATCGGCCGGTTCGCTTTACCCCTTAAGTAATACCGGTAACATTCAATACCAGGTTAATAAAACAGACTGGTCGGCATTTAACGAGGCCAATGATTATTCGTTTGCTGCTAAAGCTGCTATGGCGCTTAACAGCCATATTACCGTTTATTATAAAGATCAGCTGATTTATGGAACGGAACCTACATTGCTCAGCAGCAATTCGCTGGCTTCAACCATAGGTCAAAAAACCGGTATTGTACAGGATAACAGTGCACCTATCGGTACTGTTCAAAACAATGTGATCTACCCAAACCCGGTGGCTGCACGCAGCTTCAACATTAAACTAACGCCCGACCTGGAGCAGAAAGAGATCAACCTGGTTATCCGGGATAATTTTGGCAAGGTTATGCAAAGCGGCAGATATCGTGGTTTTGGCGGTAACCTTGGGGTTCAGTTAACCCGCTCGTATATGACCGGTGTTTACTTTGTTCAAATCAACAATCTGGCACCATTGCGCATGATAGTAAGCCCATGATTTTAGCTAAAAGCAGAATGCACAAAGCTTAAAGCTAAAAACTTTAAAACGCAAAAAGGGATGGCAGTGTTGCCGTCCCTTTGCTTTTACAGAAATTCCCTTTACCCCCGACAGAAACGCTTGGTTTATTAAATATTAATACTCGGTAGCCCCAATATCAAAAGCAGTACCCGATGGGCGTACAGCATTATAATAATCAAATTTTATGCCGTATGATAAAACGTTTGCCCCCTGATCGATAAGCGGCGATGAAGGTTGTAAATGAAAATCATCTCCATTATAATTTACAAACCCACAAACACTTACATCTGTGTTTACATAATTGTTTGATTCGGTAAGTTTAACGCTGGTGCTTTTTAAAATTATCGGCTGTACCGATGCCGATTGTATGATAGCATTATTAATAACGGTATTCATGGGGATAGTTTCGGAGTTTAACTTTATACCGCCTAAAACAGAGCCTACAATGGTATTATTGATAAACTGAAAATCCGGGCCCGGCGTATATCGTGAATCAGCAAAAATACCGTAAGCTTTTGAGTCAATAATATAATTATTGAATACCTGGTTATCCCCAAGGCCAAGAACAATGATGCCGTTGCCGGGCGCATTCTTAACCAGGTTGTTATAGCATTGGCCGCCGGTACCTTCTCCTATTTGTATGCCATTATTTTGATAAGAAGCAAACGGACTTATCCCCGGATTTTTAACGGTGTTACTATAGATCATGCACCCCGACGTAGCACTGCCAACCTGGATCCCTTCGGCACCGGTAGAGTCAACAAGGTTTTTGTAGATCCTGGCATTCACGATATCGTGAGGTAAAACTGTACCGCAGGAAGTTGAAACGCCATTCTGATAAAAAGAATTTCCTATATAAAGGCCTTCCCCTCCTGTTTTGTGAACGTAATTATCATGAATTGTTACATTACTCATGGTAAAATTGCCCCGCCAGGTTGCAGCATCGCATGTTGGATCGGTTTTTGCCATGATCCCCGCAAACCCGCTGTTACGCACCTCAACATTCGCAATCTCAAAATCCGAGCTCAGATAGTCCATCGTCATACCGATGTTGCCGCCGTTTATATCAAACCCGTACTTAATTGAGGAAACGCCATTTCCCATTACCTTAAAGTACTGGCAGTTTTGTGTCTTAAATGCATACGAGGCGGTAGTTTCAGCAGTGAATGACACCCTTCCCCCCTGGTTAACAATTAAGATTGGAGCGGCGGCTGTTCCTTTAAAGTTTTTAAGCAGCAAAGCCCCGCGTTCACCGGCGGGGATATATATTATAGCGCCCGCGGGGATATTTGTACCGTCAACCATCCACTCGGTAGTTTTAACGGTATAAGTATAGGTAGTTACCGGCTTGGTTTTCAAACTTTGCAGTTTTCCATCCTGCTCCGGAATTGAACTTGCCGGTGTTTCAATTTTGTTTATACTTTTTGAACACGCCAAGCATGATATTACCAGCATACCAGCTATCATGCTTAGTAAGTAATTGTTATTTCTCATTTATTAATCTGAAAGAGTTTTGATAATCAACCTGTCCCTGTTGTGCGGAACCGGCAGTTCTACGTTATTTTTTCAAATATTGTTGCCCGCACAATTAAATCGCCCGCTTGCAACGTTCAGGGACTTCGGTAATAAACAAAAATTGTAAAAAAGGGGGTTGCTTTAACAGCACATGCCTTGCATAGGGCTATCGCCGATGCAAAAGGCTTGCAGCTTATAACTGAGTGGAATTACCCTCCCGGACGCCCGTATGATTATATAAAGACCATTGTCGCTGACTTAGCCCCAATGGTCCATCCTGGTAAGATTAAACCTGTTTTACTTTACTGCGCTTAGCCTGCTGGTATTCAGTTGGTGTTGTACCGAATTGTTTCAGGAAGTTACGGCCCAGGTGTGATTGAGAACTGTAACCTACCATGTTGGCTACTTCATAGATCTTATAATCACCTTCTTCCAGTAATTGCGCGGCAGCCTTAAGGCGGGTGATATTGATAAGCTCATTAATAGTAAGATTGGATATAGCTTTAACTTTGCGGTACAGCGTTGGTTTACTCATGTTCATGAGGTTAGCTATCTGCTCTACATCAAGCTCGGCGTTTTGGATGTTTTTGTAGATAACACCATTTAACTTATCCAGAAAACTTTCATCAGGTTTTGAGTACGCCATCGACTTGATATGCGCCAGCGGCGAGCTCGCAAAATGCTCCTTAATTTTATTACGGTTAATAAGCAGGTTAGCTATCTGCACCTGCAAATGTTCGGGCGAAAACGGTTTTTCGATATAGGCATCGGCACCAACTTCCAGGCCTTCAATTTTACTTTGCAGGGTATTTTTTGCAGTAAGCAGTATAATGGGGATGTGGCTGTAATCGAAATTGGTTTTAATGGTTTTGCATAGTTCAAACCCATCTATTCCCGGCATCATTACATCGCTTATTATAAGCTGAATGTTCTCTATGGCTATCATATCCAGCGCTTCCTGTCCGTTAAGGGCTTTAATAACCGAATATTTGTCGCTCAGATCATCCGAAATAAAATCAAGTATTTCAGGGTTATCATCCACTAAAAGTATAACTGGTTTCATAAAGTCAATATTCTCCTCTCTGTTACTTAGGTCTGCCTGCTCATATTCATCGGGGGTAATATGAAGGTCGAATTCTTTTTCCTGGTGAACAGGCAAAGTAAGGTTAAATATATTAAAATCGTTAATAGATTTATTCAACACCAATAAGCCCTTATGCAATTCGGCTAACGAGCGCGACAAAGAAAGCCCTATTCCGGTGCCAATTTGTTTTTCCGACCCCTTCATCCTGAAGAAAGGCTCAAAGATCTTTTCGCGCATTTCGTAAGGGATCAGGTGCCCGTTATTCCTTATTTCGATGGTAAAGGTAGGATCGTTAACCGGGTGATCAAGCAGTTCGATCTCAACAACAGAAGTGCTGTATTTGATGGCATTATTGATGAGGTTACTTATAATTTTGGTGAAGGCTTCGATATCGACGTAGGCATAAACAGTTTTAGCCGGATGTATAAAGGTATAGCTGAGGTTCTTTTGTTCGGCCATGGGCTTAAACCGCAAAAAGGTATCGGCAAGCAGATCCATAATATCGGTTTTAACAAAGCTGAGGCTGAAGCCATTGGTTTCGGTTTTTCTGAAGTCAAGCAGTTGGTTGGTAAGATCGAGCAGCCGGTTGGTATTCTTTTCCATGATCTTCAGGTTGTTTTGAATATCCGGAACATGCTCCGCCCGCCTGATCACTTTTTCCATGGGCCCCTTAATAAGGGTTAGCGGCGTACGGATTTCATGGGCCACATTAGTGAAAAATTCGATCTTGGCATTATAGATCTGTTTCTCTTTGTCATTTTCAAGGGTTTCGATAATACGTTTATTTTTCTCGCGGGTTTTACGGTGATAGCTTCTGAGCAGGTAGTAACCTGTTAGTAAAAACAACAGGCAGTAGGCAATGTATGCCCAAACGCTTTCCCAAAAAGGAGGTGCTATATTAATTTCAATACTTGTTTCTTTTTGGGTCCAGGTGCCGTTATTGTTTGCCGCTTTTACTACAAAGGTATAATGACCGGGCTGCAATTGCGTAAAGTAAACTTTTCGATTGCGTTTAAGGTCGGTCCAGCCTTTATCCAAACCTTTCATCGTGTATTTATATTGGGTCATTTCGGGCGATGGGAAGCTCAGCGCAGCAAAATCAATACTGAATGAAGATTGGTTATAATTAAGGTTGATCTTTTTTGTGGTGATGATAGATTGTTTTAATAATGAATCGGCGCCATTAACAGAGATCTCTTTATTGTGCACCTGGAAACCGGTTATATAAACCGGGGCTACAAAGTAATTTTGCTTAAAACTGGCAGGGTTAAAGCTAACCATACCACGTACACAACCAAAATACATGGTACCGTCGGCATCTTTAAAAGACGAGTTGTAGTTAAACTGGTCACTCAACAAACCGTTGGCTTTTGTATAAATTTTGATGCTTCCGGTATTATCATTAAAGCAAACCAGCCCCCGGGTAGTGCTGATCCATAGATTTTTATGGATGTCTTCTTCAAGCCTGAAAATGTAATTACTCGGAAAGCCGTTATTGGTGTCATAAAACTTATAGCTATCGGTGTCGGGATCGTATCTCCATAAACCCAAACCTTCGGTAGCAAACCATAATTTATGGTTGCTATCCTCAAAAACGCCGTTAACCGTGGTGGTGTTAAGCACATTTTTAACGGGGTAACGATAGTTTAGCTTAGTGCTTGTATTGTTTGCCGGATTGTAGCAGTAAATACCATCCCTTACGGTGCCAACCCAAATTTTGCCCTTATGGTCTTCGGTTATGGCGTAAATGAAATCATATGGGGGTAATTTATCTATCAGGGTAAAATCCTTGCTTGCCAAATTATACCTGTAAATGCCACGGGTAGTACCAACAAAAATGAGCCCGCTGCGGGTTTTGCAAAAGCAAATTATAAAGTTGCTTTTGAGGTCATTATTTCTGCTTCCGGCCAGGTAAACGCGTTCAACCTTGCCGGTTTTAATGTTCATGATATCCAGTCCCCGTTCAAAAGTACCTACAAACAGTTCATTGCCTAATGCTAATATACCGTGGATGTTAGTATTGGAGATGCTGGCACTTCCGCCGGGATTATAATGGGTCCAGGTGTTATCGGGAGCCAATTTGTTTAACCCGTTATCTTCGGTGCCCATCCACAGGTTGCCATACATGTCTTTGGTAATTTCGCGCACCACGTTTCCTTTAAGGGAATTTGGCTCAGTGTCGGGGTAAAATTTGTTAAAGGTTGAATATTGTTTAGGGTAATAGTTGAGGCCGCCAAAATAAGTGCCTGCCCAAACCCCGCCTTCCGAATCCTTATAAAGGCAATAAACGGCATTATCCGATATGGAGTAAGGGTCATTGAAATGCTTTCTGAGATTAAGAAATGTGCCCTTTACCGGGTCATAAATAAATACGCCCGATTCTGTGGCTATCCAATATTCTGTATCGTTGTATTTTAAAAAATCGCGCACGTAAACAGCCGTTTTATCCGGGTTGTAGTTAAGCAGGTCCTTGTAGGTATAGGTTTCAGCATTAAATTCCTTAAAACCATGACTATTGGTACCTACAAATATTTTGTTGTTACCGGCATAATAAATCTTCTCAATAAACTTTGAGGTAACTTTATCAGTTGGCTTAAACACGTTGTAAGCGGTAAAAGTGCGGCTTGCCCGGTCAAATTTCTCCATTGCGCCGGTTGAAGAAGAAGCCCACACTGTACCATTAATGATTACTACAGACGTAGCCTCAAAATGCTGCGAAGGCCAGTAATCAGTTCTTTCGCCGGTTTTTGTGTTATATCTTATTAATGAAGCTCCGGCTACAAACCAGCAATTATCATGTTCATCAAAAGTGATACTGCGCACACCGTTAATATTTGCCGTATTGATATGTGTAAATGTTTCTGACAGGGGATCATACTTATCAAGGCCCTCGTCGGTACCTATCCAAAGCGTACCTTCTTTATCAAGGCACAGGGTATGCACCATGTTGTTGGAGATGGTGCTCTTATTTGCAGGGTTATGTCTGAACGTTTTAAAGGTATAACCATCAAAACGGTTCAGGCCGTCCTTAGTACCAAACCACAAAAAGCCGCGCCTATCCTGCATGCTGCAGTAAACGGTATTATGCGATAACCCATGCTCAACCTGGTAATGCTTGAAGTAGTAGGTTTGGGCATTGCAAATACCGCATGATACTGTAAAAAATAATAGAAATATGTATAGTGGTTTCAAAATAATCAGCTTAACGCAAATATAACCAATCTGTTGCAGCGTTTCCCTTCTCCCGAAAATTGATACTTTTTGACTAAGTATTGATATGATTTGGTTAAGCGCCGGGCCCAAAATCCTTTTTCTTTACAACATGATTTTAGATATGTCAATTGTACATTTTTAAAATCAAAACTTAACCAATTAATAGATCATTTATGAGAAAATTTTTACTACTCAGGCATGGGGGAAACCCTCATGTGCAGTGGCCGCCCAGTAAATGGAGCCCCAAAGTAATGCTAATCGCTTTTTTCATCATGACCGGTTTCCTTTTTTCGTTTAGCGCATCCGCGCAAAATAAAATTAAGGTAACAGGTAACGTGGTTGACACCACCGGCCAGGTACTTACCGGCGTAGCCGTACGGGTACAGGGCACACAGGGGGGCACCACAACCGATGCACAAGGCAATTTCATCATTAACGTACCAGGTGCAAACAGCACTTTAGTTTTTACTTACATCGGTTTTACTACACTCGAATTACCGTTAAACGGCCAAACAGCCGTAAAAGTGCGGTTGCGTGCCACAAACTCGGCTTTACAGGAGGTGGTTGTTACGGGTTACGGTACGCAAAAGAAGGCATCTATCACAGGTGCCATTTCAACAGTTACCAGTAAAGACCTCGACCGCGTACATGCCGGTTCGACAGTAAGTACAGGTTTGGCAGGTAAAATTCCGGGGGTAACTTTCAGGATGTCTGAAGGCAGGCCCGGTGCAAGCGCCAGTATCCAGATCCGTAACATGGGTACACCTTTATATGTAATTGACGGGATCCAGCAGGATGAAGGCCAGTTTAACAACCTTGCTCCTAACGATGTGGAGAGTATCTCGGTATTGAAAGACGCTTCGGCAGCTATCTACGGTGTACGTGCGGCTAACGGTGTAGTGGTGGTAACCACCAAAAAAGGCGCTGGTGAAGCCCGCATCAATATTGATGCTTACACCGGTTACCAAAACTGGTACAGGTTCCCCAACGTGTTAACCAATTCATATGATTACATGCGTTACCGCGCTGATGCCGAGGTTAACAGCAATGGCTCAACCAGTATTACCCAAGCCGAGCTTGATAAGTATAAAGCCGGCACCGAAAAAGGTTACCAAAGCTTTAACTGGCGCGATTATGTTTTGAAAAGCAATAACAATGCCCCGCAAAACTCGGTGAATGCCAATTTTACCGGCGGTAACGATAGGGTTAACTACTATGTTTCGGCAACTAACCTTTATCAAAACTCTCAGTTGGGTAAAGAGTATAAATTTAATCGTTCAAATATCCAATCGAACGTTTCGGTTAAAGTGGCCAACGGTTTAAAAGTAAGCCTGGACATTAACGGCCGTATCGAAACCCGCGAAAACCCTGGCGTACCGGGGGGTGATGATTACTTCCTTGCCCGTTTTGCCGTTTTAAGGAATACGCCGCTTGAGCGCCCTTATGCCAACGATAACCCGGCATACCTTAATGATATCGGCCATACCGAATCAAACTATGCCTTCCTTAACAAAAAGCTTTCAGGCCTTTACCACAGTGACTGGCGTGTGCTTCAAAGCAACTTCGGTGTTGAATATCAGATACCAGGCGTGAAAGGTTTAAACGTAAAAGGCTTATATTCATACTATATTGCCGATTACTTACTTAATAACCAGGAGTATACTTATAACGCGTATACCTACAGGCCTGCTACCGATACCTATGATGTAACCGGCGGCAGCACCAACCCATGGCGCGAACGTGAGCAACGTAAAGAGTTTGCCAAAACTTACCAGTGGCAAATTAATTATAACAACAGTTTTGGTAAACATACCATTGGCGCTACGTTTGTTTCTGAACGTATCGAGTTAAAACACCTACGTAACTGGATCCATGCTTCGCCAATTTCAAATAACCTGCCATTGATCTACTTCCCAACAGCCGATCAATACCAGGACAGCGATAATACCGAAACCCGCATAGGTTACATTGGCCGTGTAAACTATAACTATGACAACCGCTATTATTTAGAAGCTTCGGCAAGGCGGGATGCATCATACCTGTTTGCCCCTGATAAACGAGTGGGTTATTTCCCTGGTGTATCTGCCGGCTGGCGCATCACACAGGAAGGTTTCATGAAAAAACTATTAGGCGAAAACAGTATCCTGAATGATTTGAAATTCCGTGGTTCATACGGTGTGTTAGGTGACGACCGTGATCCGGGAAATTCAGCTAATCCTATTGTGGCCCCATATGCTTATTTGCCAGGTTACAACTACAACCAGGGCACTTATATTTTTGATGGCAACGCGGTTATCACTTCAAGGGATAAAGGGATCCCTGTAACCCGTATTTCATGGCTAAAAAGTAAAATTACCGATGTTGCTGCCGATTTCAGCTTGTTTAACAGTTCGCTGAATGGTACTATCGATTACTTCTATCGTAAACGTACCGGCTTGTTAGGTACTAAAAATGATGTTGTGGTACCTATTGAAATAGGTTACTCTCTGCCGCAGGAAAACGCGAGCAGCGATTCGCAACGCGGTTTTGAGATCTCGCTTAACTATAACGGTAAAATTGGCAAAGCAAGCTATAATATAGGCGGTAACTTTGGCTACACCCGCCAAAAAAACCTGCAAAGCTATAACCCGCTATTCTTTAACTCATGGGATCAATACCGTAACTCGACCGAAAACAGGTACTCGCATATCGACTGGGGTTACCAGGTTATCGGTCAGTTTACATCGCAGGAGCAGATCAACAACTATACTATCAACAACGATGGCAAAGGTAACCGTACCTTGTTGCCGGGCGACCTTATGTATAAAGATCAGAATGGTGATGGTAAAATTGACCAGTATGACGAGCGCCCTATAGGTTTCGGTTATGGTACACAGCCTAATATCAACTTCGGCTTTACAGTTGGTGCTGCTTATAAAGGCTTTGATTTCCATGCTGATTTTTCAGGGGGGGCAGGTTATACCTGGTTCCAGAATTATGAAACCCGCTGGGCGTTCCAGAACAATGGTAACCTGAACTCAATATTTGAAGACAGGTGGCACCGCCAGGATATGTTTGATTTAAACAGTCCGTGGGTACCGGGTAAATATCCTGCAAATAGGGTGAACCCAGGTTTTGGTCATAGCGATTACGAGCTAAACGGCCAGCGTAACTCAACTTTCTGGTTGCATAGTGTAAGGTATTTAAGGGCCAGGACTTTAGAACTGGGCTATTCATTGCCGACTGATATGCTTAAGAAAGTGAAGATCAGGAGAGCGAGATTTTATGTTAACGCGTACAACATGTTTTCATTTGATAACCTGAAACAGTATGGCGTTGATCCGGAAACTACCGATGATAATGGTTTACAGTTTCCGCAAAGTAAGGTACTCAACTTCGGCGTTAATTTAACCTTTTAATTAATTCCTAAAGTTTAAAAGCAAATGAAAAAGATTTCAATTATAACAATGCTGGCAATCTCGGTAGTAGCGGGATCGTGCAGAAAAGATAGTTCATTTTTAGATGTGCCGCCTAAACAGGTGCTGCCAACAGATCTGGCGTTCTCAGACCCTGCGCTGGTGCTTTCGATCCTTGGCGATCTTTATGACAGGCAACGTGATTTCTCAAGTTTGGATGGTTATCCGTCAAGAGAATATCCGCAATCACCCAATGGTGACAGGGAGCCTGGATGGCGTACTTTTGCTGATTTCAGCGAGGCTTTCCCTTCAGAAAATGGCAGCAGCTTCCTTGTACAGCGTACAGGCTGGGGTTATGGCGAATGGGCGATATGGGATTATGGTTATATCCGCGACCTGAACCTTTTTATACAACGTGCAACCGCGGCCACCAAACTTACCGAAGGTGATAAAGCGCGTTTTATCGCCGAGGCCCGTTTTTTACGTGCTAACTATTATTTTGAAATGGTTAAACGCATGGGCGGCGTTCCGTTAATTACCGATCCGTTGGCTTATGATTACTCGGGTAACGTTACCCCGCTTCAAAGGCCGCGTGCCAAAGAATCAGAAGTATATGATTTTATTATCAGCGAAGCAGAGGCTATTAAATCAATACTCCCGGCAGATGTTAACCAAAAATCAAGGGCAACTAAAGCGGCAGCATTAGCCATGGAAGCAAGGGCTGCACTATATGCAGGTTCAATTGCAAAATATGGCGCTACCACCCCCCAGGTATCATTACCGGGAAATGAAGTTGGTATCCCTTCAACCTTATCAAATGGTTACTATACCAAAGCACTGGCTGCTGCCCAGGAAATTATTAACGGTTCGGCAGGCAGCTACCAGTTATACAAAGTACTTCCTGACCTGAGCGATAACTTCGCTGCTATTTTCCTTGATAAAAGCAGTGTAAACCAGGAAGCTATATTTGTTGAGGACTTTAAAGCCAACGGCGGTAAAGTACACGGGTTTACCACTAATGATCAGCCATTCTCAATATCCGACGAAGGTTTGGACGCAGGTCGTTTAAATCCGTCGTTGAACCTGGTTGAGGCTTTTGAAAAGCTGGATAATACCTACGCGCCAATTGCAACAAAAGATGCGGGAGGTAATCCTGTGTATTATACCAACCAGCTTGACGCTTTTGCAGGCAGGGATGCACGACTTGCGGGTACCGTATTGTTACCAAACGGCTTATTCAAAGGTAAAAGGACTGAGGTTTTTGCAGGCTACCAGCTTGGCGATGGTACAGTGATAAGCAGCGGCGATGCTACTATAACACAGGATGTACCGGGACTTGGTAAAAATATCCAGGTTGTTGGCAAAGACGGCCCTGTTAATGGATTGGAGTTTCGTACGCAAACCGGGTTTTATATCCGTAAGTATCTTGATCCAACGGTAGGCTCTGGCCGTCGCGGCCGCGGAAGCGATGTTAACTTTATCCGTTATCGTTATGCCGAAGTGTTATTGAATGCTGCGGAGGCCGCCTTTGAACTTGGCCAAACAGGTACCGCACTTGGTTATATTAACCAGGTAAGGTCACGTGCAGGCTTAACCACTCCTTTGGCTTTACTTACTTTTGACAGGATAGTACATGAGCGCAGGGTTGAGCTTGCATTTGAAGGTCACACATTGTATGATATGAAACGCTGGAGACTTGCTACCAAAGTTTGGGATGGTAACCAAATGTCAGTTGCCGACCTGGTTAGCAACATCGGCAGCGCTACCAAGCATAATACACAGCCTTTTGGTTTATGGCCATACAAATACTACAATCCGGGCAACGCCAATAATGGTAAGTGGATCTTTAAGGAGGTGAAACCAAGTGCGGTAACGGGCGCCAATAAGTTCCAGGCAGGTAACTATTATTCGCAAATTGGTGATGATATTTTATCTGCAAACCCTAAAATTGTAAAGCAACCAAATCAATAGGTATTAATAAATTAACCATCATGAAAATAAAATTTCATCATATCATATTAGGGCTCTTACTTGCTACCATGGGTTGCAAGAAGGACAACTATGAAGCGCCCGCATCAAAGCTCACCGGCCGCCTCACATATAAAGGCCAGGCTATAAATGTTGAATATAACCAGGTGCCTTTTGAGCTTTATCAGCCGGGCTTCGGTAAAAATGCACCTATCAGGGGTACTTTTCAGCAGGATGGCAGCTATTCGACACTATTATTCAACGGTAATTACAAATTCACGATTCCCGCAAACCAGGGGCCTTTTATGTGGAAGGAAGTAAGTGCCGGGAAAAGGGATACAATAGCCGTTACCATTAGCGGCAGCCAAACTATGGATGTTGAGGTAACGCCTTATTATCTTATTAATAATGCCAAAATAACAGCTGCCAATAAAATAGTTAACGCTGTGTTTGATCTGCAGAAAGTTATAACTGATGCCAATGCTAAAGAAATAGGCTCGGTGGTGTTATATATCAACAAAACCCAGTTTGTATCGGGCAGTGATAATATTGCTGCTACTGAAGTTGCCGGTTCTGCTATAACAAGCATGAATGGTATCAGCATCAATGTAAATATCCCTACTATCACGCCCACACAAAATTATGTGTTTGCCCGTGTAGGGCTTAGGGTTGCCGGTGTGGAAGATATGATCTTCTCGCCTGTGGTAAAAGTTACTTACTAAGTTTTATAATTAGGCCCCGCTGTATAGCGGGGCCTTTTTTCCCTATGCAATAATTTAAATTAATATAATAACTCATCTCTACTTTTTAACTGATGAAGAAACTATCGCTTTGCCTGTCTCTTTTTATTACTACTTATCTATCTGCCAATGCACAGCAAGGCGAATGGCATTTGATAAAAGACAGGATCACTACCCCATGGGCCGAAAAGGTTGACCCTAAGGCACCGCTACCCGAATATCCGCGCCCGCAATTGGTACGCGGCAACTGGCAAAACCTCAATGGTTTATGGAACTATGCCATAGTGCCTAAAGCAACCACAGGGCCTGCCAAATATGAAGGAAAGATCCTAGTGCCTTTCGCGGTTGAATCTGCCCTGTCGGGAGTGGGTAAAACGGTGGGTAAGGATAGCATGTTGTGGTATAAAACCACCATCAGCTTAAACAAAACATTAAAAGGTAAAGACGTACTGATGCATTTTGGTGCGGTTGACTGGCGTACCGAAGTTTTTGTAAACGGTAAAAGCGCCGGCATTCATGAAGGCGGCTTTGATCCTTTTACATTTAATATTACCCCTTATTTAAAAGGCGGTTCAAAGCAAGAAATTACCGTAAGCGTATGGGACCCGACAGATGATGGTCCGCAGCCGCGTGGTAAACAAGTTAAAAAGCCCGAAGGGATCTGGTACACCCCGGTTACCGGGATTTGGCAAACTGTTTGGTTGGAAGGTGTAGCTAAAACACACATTGAAGCCACCAAACAAACCCCCAACATTGACGATCACACACTATCGGTATCCGCCGAAATTTCAAATAGCCAGCCGGGCGATAAGCTGAAGATCAGCGCCTGGAATGGCAAAACCCTTATATCCGAAAAAACGATTGATGCCGGCGAAACTGCTGTGTTGGATATCAAAGATCAGCATTTATGGTCAACTACCGATCCGTTTTTATATGACCTGAAGGTTGCAGTTATCCGCAACAATAAAGCTGTCGACGAGATTGGCAGCTACTTCGCTATGCGTAAAATTTCGCTTGGTGCGGATGCTAACGGCATTCAACGGATGCTGCTGAACAACAAATTTGTGTTTCAATATGGCCCGCTTGATCAGGGTTGGTGGCCTGATGGTTTATACACCCCGCCAACATATGAGGCTATGAGTTTTGATATTGACAAGCTAAAGGAAATGGGCTTCAACATGATCCGTAAGCACATTAAAGTTGAACCTGCGCGTTACTATGCTTACTGCGATAAAACAGGTATGCTGCTTTGGCAGGATATGCCGAGCGGCGATTTAGGCAACCACTGGGAAAACCGCCCTGGTGTGCTTGACCGTGCTACCGACCAGCAACGTACTCCCGAATCTGAAAGCTACTATCGCAAAGAGTGGAACGCTATCATTAACTCATTATATAACTATCCATGCATCGTAGTCTGGACTCCGTTTAACGAGGCCTGGGGGCAGTTTAAAACTGTGGAGATCACCGAATGGACGATGAAAAAAGACCCGTCACGTTTGGTGAACAGTGCCAGCGGTGGCAACTTCTACGATACCGGTAACATTGTCGATTTGCATAACTATCCGCACCCTGCTATGCCACGTCCCGAGATCTTCGGTAAAACCAAAGCCGTTGTACTTGGCGAGTTTGGCGGTTTGGGCTGGCCGGTTGATGGCCATACCTGGCAAGCCAACAAAAACTGGGGGTATCAAAATTTCAAAAATGGCGACGACCTGTTTAAAAGATATTCAACCTTTACCGATAGACTGGAAGAATTGATTAAAGTTGGCCTTTCGGCAGCGGTGTATACCCAAACAACAGATGTGGAAGGCGAAGTGAACGGCTTCATGACCTATGATCGCAAGGTGATTAAAATGCCTGTTGAATTGTTACAAAAAGCCAACAGCAAACTGTACGATCCGGCGTTAGCGAAATAATATCTTTACGTATGACTATCAAAAACAGTATAAAATTAATGCGCAGGGAGGTTTGTCTTTCCGTAGCTATGATATGTGCTGGCTTTGCAACAGCAAGTGCCCAGGGAGTGAAAGCAACAACGGTTACAACAGTAGACAATAAAGGCGCGAATGCTTTTTATGTAAACAACCGCGCTCCCTTGCAAAGGCAATATTTTACCAAATTGCCTACCGGTAGCATTGAGGCTGGTGGCTGGCTCAAAAAAATGCTGGAGCTGCAGCGCGACGGCTTAACCGGTAACCTTGGCGAGATCAGCGTATGGCTTTCGAAAACCAACAATGCCTGGCTTAACAAAGAGGGCAAAGGTGAATACGGTTGGGAAGAGCTGCCTTATTGGTTAAAGGGCTATGCGGATATAGCCTACACGTTGAAGGATAAAAAGATGATTGCCGAAACCAAATTTTGGATTGATGCAGTATTGAATAACCAGCGCGATAACGGCGATTTTGGTCCGGCGGTTGAACATAACGGCAACCGTGACCTTTGGACTAACATGCCGATGCTCTGGTGCCTGCAATCATATTACGAATACACCAAAGATCCGCGCGTTATCCCTTTCATGACCAAGTATTTTAAGTATGAGTTAGCTACGCCTGATAATAAGTTTTTGGAAGATTACTGGGAAAACAGCCGCGGCGGTGACAATATGCTGAGTGTTTACTGGCTATACAACCGTACTGGTGATAAATTTTTACTTGATTTAGCTACCAAGCTTGATAAAAATACTGCCAATTGGCGCCAGGCCAATAACCTGCCCAACTGGCATAATGTTAACGTAGCGCAGTGTTTCCGTGAGCCGGCAACTTATTACCTGCAAAGCCACGATAAAAAAGATCTGGATGCTACATACAATGATTTTAAACTGATCCGTGATATCTATGGCCAGGTTCCGGGCGGTATGTTCGGTGCTGATGAAAATGCCCGTAAAGGTTACGATGATCCGCGCCAGGCAGTAGAAACCTGTGGTTTGGTAGAGCAAATGACATCCGACCAGATGTTATTGGGCAATACCGGCGATCGTTTCTGGGCCGAAAACTGCGAGGACGTAGCTTTCAATACCTTCCCGGCTGCCTTTATGCCCGATTATCGTGCTTTACGTTATCTAACTGCACCTAACATGGTGGTGAGTGATGGTAAAAACCATCATCCGGGTATTGCCAATGAAGGTCCGTTTTTAATGATGAATCCTTTCGGCAGCCGTTGTTGCCAGCATAACCACGCTGCTGGTTGGGTATATTATGCCGAAAACAGCTGGATGGCTACCCCTGATAATGGTATTGCCGCATTACTTTACACCGAAGGTAAGGTGAACGCAAAAGTTGGTAACGGTACCGCAGTAAGTATTGCTGAAACAAGCCACTATCCTTTCCAGGATCAGATCAACTTTACGGTTACTACGCCAAAAACAGTCGATTTTCCGCTTTACCTGCGCATACCTGAATGGTGCAAAGGCGCATCGGTAAAAGTTAATGGCGTAGCTGTAGATGTAAACACCTCAACTGGCGATTATATCCGTTTGGCAAAAAACTGGAAAAATGGCGATAAAGTAACGCTTCAGTTGCCAATGCAGCTTAAGGTGAAAGAATGGGCTAAAAACAAAAATAGCGTAAGTGTTAGCTATGGCCCGCTTACCTATTCTTTGAAAATAGAAGAGCAATATACCAAAGGAGATAACCTGAAAGATGCTCAGGGCGATTCGCACTGGCAACCCGGTGCTAACCCTCAAAAATGGCCGTCTTATAACATCTACGCTGCATCGCCATGGAACTATGGTTTGCTTATAGATGAACAGCATCCTGAAAAATCAATAGAAGTTATTCACCGCGCATGGCCAAAGGACAATAATCCGTTCACCAATACCAATGCGCCGATAGAACTGAAAGCAAAAGGTAAACAGCTGCCCGGTTGGAAGATAGACGAAACAGGTTTATGCGGGGTATTGCCGCAAAGTCCGGTTAAAACTGAGGAACCTGCTAAAGAACTAACATTGGTACCTATGGGCGGAGCAAGGTTAAGGATCTCGGCTTTCCCGGTTGCTGAATAATGAGCAATACAGATGCCGATAGGGCTTACAGTTACACAACCAAGCGCACGTCCATCCACGCTGCCGAACTGGAGTTTAACGGTGAAACATTGGTTTGTGACAGGGATAAGCCATTTAGTTTTTGGCTGGCAGACGTCAAATAAAATATCGACAGAAATAAAAAGAATATAATTGGTTATGCGGCAGATATTCATTTGGTTAATGGGTGTGTTTGCCCCGGTGATGGTTCTGGGGCAACACTATGCCGTTAACAACAAAACCATTGCCTGGGATCAAACCACCTTAAAACAGGTGGGGAGCAAAAACGGCAATTACGCCCGCATGATCCAGCTGAGTAATGGCAACCTTTTTTGCGTTTATGAAAGCGCCGGGGGCATTGAGTGTATTACAAGCAGCGATCTTGGCAAAAGCTGGTACCAACCTGTAATAATTGCCAAACCGCTACCGGGTGTAAATATGGCGGTGCCTGAAATATTAGAATTAAAAGATCATTCCTTACTGGCATCATACAACCCGCGCCCGCATAAAGTAAACGGCAATTGGGATACAACCAAACATTTTGCTATCTGTACAAAAAAGAGCTACGATAAAGGCAAAACATGGACGGATGAACGCCTGATCTATGAAGCACAATGCAATTTTGATGATGGCTGCTGGGAGCCATCGCAGATTCAATTGCCATCGCGCGAGATCCAGTTGTTCTTTTCAAACGAAGGTGTTTACACCAAATCAAACGAGCAAAATATTTCTATATTCAGGTCAAAGGATAATGGTTTAAGCTGGACAAAAGAGCCCGAAATAGTTTCCTTCAGGCCAAATCACCGGGATGGGATGCCGGTGCCCGTCATCCTGAAAGGAAAAAATGAAATCGTGTTTTCGATAGAGGATAACGCGGGTGCAACTTTTAAACCGTCTATCATCCGCAACAGCATCGGCCAAAACTGGCAAAAAACAGTCGGGCCAGATGATGCTGAACGCACATACGCGCTCAACCCTAAATTGCAGGATACGGTTTACGCAGGAGCGCCTTACTTAAGGCAACTGCACAGTGGCGAAACTGTGCTATCCTATCAAAGCACGCAAAACCGTAACCATAACTGGGAGCAAGCCTGTATGCAGGTAGCTTTAGGTGATAGTAATGCTAAAGATTTTGTGAGTGTACCAACGCCATTTGATATTCCGCTTAACAAACACGGATTGTGGAATGCGTTGTGTGTGCTTAATGATGATACCATTATCGCGTTAACATCAACAAATGCCTTTGGGAAAGGGACGGAGATATGGATGATAAAGGGAAAAGTGATAAAGAATAAATAAGCAAATCTTAGCTGCCGCTCGGCTCCAGCCGGGTGGCAGTTATTAAGCGGCCTCTGGCCGCCGAATTTGGAGTAGCAGGCCAGAGGCCTTGGGATAATTGCCACTCGGTTGGAGCCGAGCGGCGGCGTGTGGTTGGCAGGTAAGCATGGACGCTTGAATTAAAATAGATAAACTGAATTAAACTATTAAATACAGATAAATGCAAACAAAATTAAAAGTATTGGCGCTTGCTTTGGCAATGCCATTGGGGATGAGGGTAATGGCGCAGCAAAAGGCGCCGGCACAAATATGGTCGCAGGAGAAGGCAAAAACATGGTATGCGCAGCAGCAATGGCTGGTTGGTGCCGATTTTATTCCAAGTACGGCCATCAATCAGTTGGAAATGTGGCAGGCTGATACTTTCGATCCGAAAACTATTGACAGGGAATTGGGCTATGCGCAAGGTATTGGTATGAATGTAATGCGCGTTTTCCTGCATCATTTAGCCTGGGAGCAGGATCATGAAGGTTTCAAAAAACGCATGGACGAATACCTTGCCATTTCAAGTAAACACGGCGTAAAAACCATGTTTGTGTTTTTTGATGACTGCTGGAACAAAGTGCCTAAAATAGGTAAACAACCAGAGCCAAAACCAGGTATTCACAATTCAGGCTGGATGCAGGATCCGGGCCAACCGGCATCTGATAACGCGGCGAATTCGCCGGTTCTTGAAAAATACGTGAAGGATGTTTTGAAACGTTTTGCCAATGACAAACGCATTTTGCTTTGGGATTTGTACAATGAACCGGGCAACTCGGATAAAGGCAACAAAACTTTGCCATTGTTGAAAAGTGTGTTCAAATGGGCAAGGCAGGTAAATCCAAGTCAGCCAATTAGTGCCGGTGTTTGGCGCTGGGACCTGGAAGACCTGAACAAATTCCAGATAGCTAACTCAGACGTTATTACTTATCATGACTATACCCCGGAAGCTGAACACCTGAAAACTGTACAGTTCCTGAAAATGAACGGTCGCCCGTTGATTTGTACTGAGTATATGGCACGCCCGCGGAACAGTCTGTTCGGCACGGTATTGCCAATGCTTAAAAAAGAAAATGTAGGCGCTATAAACTGGGGTTTTGTAAGCGGTAAAACCAATACCATTTACGCCTGGGATACTCCCATGCCTGATGGTAAAGAACCTAAACTGTGGTTCCATGATATTTTCCGTAAGGATGGTACTGCCTACATCCCGGAAGAAACAAACCTGATCAAGAAATTGACCGGAAGATAGTTTTAGATGTACGGATTTCAGATGTGCAGATGAATTTTCGAATGCTGAAACCGCCGTTTTAAATAGAGATGCATCCATTCCTGTTCGTCTCCTGCGTTAACCTATCACACAAATCTGCTTATCATCTGAAATGCAGTTTTATTGCAGACTTACGAAGTTTTAAAAACTTCGTAAGTCTTGTTTCTCGCCAATATCATCCTCAAACCAATTACACCTATGAAGAAGTTTTTTAGTTACCTGATGCTGGGCCTGTTCGGCACTATAACCGCCTGTCGCAGCCATGCACAGCAAATTGAGCCAACTAAGCAGCCAACGCCCTATAGTGGCCTTATCCATGTTGTGCTTGACAGGAATTTCCCCGATCCTACGGTGATCAGTTATAATGGCAAGTATTATGCTTACGCAACTCAATCGCCGGGAGGTGATGGAAAGATGATCAATATCCAGGTGGCCTGGTCAACCGATCATGAACACTGGACATATGCGGGTGACGCTTTGCCTCAAAAACCTTCATGGGCTACTAATACTCAAAACTTTTGGGCGCCGGATGTTTTCTTCGACGCCAAACTCAACAAATTTGTCATGTTTTTTTCTGCCGATCCAAATGAGTTGACCGGCAAATGGATGGGGATAGCTTATGCTGACAACCCGCTTGGGCCTTTTACCGATAGGGGCACACCATTTATGAGGGGCCCGAGTTTTCACTGTATAGATCCTAAAGCTTTTGTTGATCCTAAAACCGGGAAGCATTTTCTTTACTGGGGATCGGACTTTCAGCCATTGCGGGTACAGGAAATGAAAGATGACTGGTCGGACTTTAAAGAAGGTTCACAGCCAACAGTTGTAGTTGAACCGGGCAAGGATAAAAGCTACAGTAATTTGGTTGAAGGATCATGGCTTGATTATGATAACGGAACCTATTACCTGTATTATTCGGGCGATAACTGCTGTGGTACCGGAGCCAACTATGCTGTAATGATTGCTAAAGCAGATAATCCACTTGGTCCGTTTTTAAGGTTGGGTGAAAGTGATAAAACCCTCAATAGCGCTATATTGGTTAAAGATGTTGTTTACACGGCTCCTGGTCATAATTCTATTTTTACCGACGAAAAGGGAAACAAACTTATAGCTTATCATGCAATTGAAATAGCCCATAAGGAAAAGGGAAGGGTAATGTGTATCAGCCCTATCAAATATCAAAATGGCTGGCCGGTAGTAACTAAATAGTAATAATATGGTTTATCAATTAAAACATCTGGCACTTTACGGATTGCTATTGCTGACTTTTTTAAATGCCGAGGCGCAGGTATCAGGCTATAAAAACTATAAACCGGCGGCCGGCGTAAGTGTAATGGCAAATACCGCAAACGTAACGGTAACCTGGCCGGCAGGGATTAACAGCAAGGCTAAACTTGTTTTAAATTTAAAAAATGGCCAACCGCTATTTACCAGCGTACAGTTAAGTAAAGGAGGTATTTACAAGCCGGTAATTGAAAATATCGATCCGCAGTTTATCCTCACAGAAGGCAAGCGCGACCTTATCTCTCAAAACGGCTGGAACATCTTTTTTGATAAAGTACCGCTGAAGCCGCACCATTCCTATAAGGTGAATTTTCAGAAAAAGGGCATCAGCGTAAGTAGTAAAGGCTCGCGCACTATAATTACACTGCCCGGATTAGAAGCCCCCAATTTTAAAGGCGACCTGGAGATAACCCTCTATAACGGCCAGCCCCTATTTAATGTGGCTGCGGTTGTATCAACACCAATTGACTCAACTGCCATTTTGTATGATGCAGGTTTGGTAGCGAAAACCAACCCGGTTAAAGCTGTCAATTACAGCGATGTGTATGAACACCTGCAAACAGATCAGATTGAACGGCCTGATACAGCTAAAAACCTCGCTGTAAAATACCGCACCATCATAGGCGCAAATGATAATGCCGCAATAGCCATATTCCCTGCACCGCACCAGTATTTTTATCCGTTGGATGAAGCTTTCAATCTCAAGTTTGTATGGTACGGTAACAATTACTGCAGTTTGCTTCCTGGTTTTGGGCTTGGTATCAGGCAGGAATTACAGGGCGATAAACGTTTCGTGCCCTGGTTTAACGCCCCTCCGGGAACCAAACAACGGTTTAACTTTTTTTGCCTGCTGGGTAATGATGGAGCAGACGCTTTGCTGAATAACGTAAAGCAATTCACCCATGATGACAGTTACAAACCTTTGCCGGGTTATAAAACCATGGCAAGTCATTTTCATAACGAGTTTATCATGAGCGTTGTACTGGCGGGTAAGCCTGTGCCTGATAGTCCCTTCTTTGTGAAGATTTTAAAGCGTCAAGGCATCAACATAGTTCATTTGGCTGAGTTTCATTACACAGCGCACCCTAAAGGACCGGACGAGCAGCGCCTTAAAGAATTAAAAGCGCTGTTTGATCAGTGTAACCGCTTGTCTGATTCTAATTTTTTACTGCTGCCCGGCGAAGAGCCTAATGAATTTTTCGGCGGGCACTGGCTGGCATTTTTCCCTAAGCCGGTTTACTGGATCATGTCGCGCAAGGCGGGTACGCCTTTTGAAAGTACCGATGCCGAACATGGCAAAGTTTACCACATTGGTGACAAAGCCGATATGCTGAACCTGCTTAAAGCCGAAAATGGTTTGGCCTGGACAGCGCATGCCCGTACAAAGGGATCAACCGGTTTCCCGGATGCTTATAAGAAGGAAGATTTTTACCTGTCCGACAGATTTTTAGGAGCTGCCTGGAAAGCTTTACCTGCTGATCTTTCAGAGCCTCGCTTGGGCAAACGTGTATTTGACCTGATGGATGATATGAATAATTGGGGGCTGAAAAAGAAAGTACTCTCTGAAGCCGACCTGTTCAGCATCGAACCTGAAAATGAAATGTACGCACACCTCAATGTAAACTACCTGAAACTTGCCAAACAGCCGCAATATAAAAATGGCTGGCAACCTGTGCTTGATGTACTGGAACAGGGAAAATTCTTTTCCACTACCGGCGAAGTTTTGATAGAAGATTTTACGGTAAACGGCCATTCTTCCGGCGAAACCATCGCCCTCCCTGTCAATGGTAAATGTACCGTCAATTTTAAAACCAATTGGACATTCCCGCTCAATTTTGCCGAAATCATTTCGGGAGATGGGAAGCGGGTTTATCGTGAGCACATCGATCTTACATCAACCCAGGCTTTCGGCACAAAAACATTTAGTAAAGTGTTAAACATGAAAGGCCGCAAATGGGTACGACTTGAAGTATGGGATGCTGCCGTTGATGGTGCTTATACACAAACGGTTTGGTTGAAATAAAGAATCTAATAAAAAATGTCATTGCGAGCACAGCGTGGCAATCTCGTAGCCATGCGTATCCGATCTGTATAGCTACGAGATTGCCGCGTCGCGCCAGATGCTCTCACCCATGCGGCTCCTCGCAAAGACATGGTTTCTATTTTACAGGAACTTTAACCAAAGCCCGGTCTGTAAAAAAACTTTTAAAGGCAGTAATTTTCCCGGTGCGGATGAGATAGCTGATGAATAAGGCAATTAACATAAATTTTTACTTAACAATACTTGCAAAACGTTGATAAAAAGCGGTAGGGCTGTCGGCATGCTTGGGCTCATATTTGCCTGCAATAATGGGGATATATATTACCCTGCGGCGGCTTTCCTCACCAATAACGGTTGATTGGGCTACGCGGTGCCATAAGCGGCCATCATGTATGGTCAGGTCGCCGGCAGTTGGGATAATAGCTACCTCATTTTCGTCGGTATCATGATCAAGGAAATATTTTTTACGGAAAAGCATCTGGTAAAGGTTTTGCTTATGTGTGCCGGGCAGGATGCGTAAACCGCCGTTCTCCGGTTTTAAAGTGCTCAGGTGAATCCCAACATTCAGCATCGGGTTTAACTTTTGGCCGTGAAAAATATCGCGCAGGCCATCGGTATGCCATCCCATTTTGGTAAAACTGCTTTCGGGGCCGTTAACGTAGTGGTTAAAAACCATGCCGTCTTTTTCATCAGTTCCCAGCCGGGATCCTTCACCTATAAGGTTAAGTAATACCTGGAAACGCGGATCTTTAGTAAATTCATCTAACAGGCTATTATGCTGATTAATAAAAGCAAAGCGCTGTACAATAGGCGACCCGTCAAGATCTTTACCATATTTAATAGGTACGCCATTCACCTTCTCAGTTTTGTTGCTGATCCAGGTATTTTCAACCTGTTTTGATGCGTTGATGATGTCGGTAACAGTTTCGGGCTTAATGAAATTTTTAAAATGGATAAAACCGTGCTGATTAAAAAAAGCTTGTTGTTCGGGCGTAATTGTTGAGCCTAAGGTGAATTTTTGATATGACGCTGCCATGTGGTGGAAAAGATATTATTGTACCTGGAAATGAATTTGTAAACGCTGGGTACCGCCCGGGCGGTGGAAGAAAGGAGCGGATCCTTTAAGGGAAAATTAACAACAACAGCTGCACATGACCCTTGTTATCAAGGGCATTCGCATTGGAGATGCAAATAATATGTTGCGCGTATTGTTCAATGTATATTAAATCTATCTTTTTAGTAGACAATACAAATGTAAACAAATTGTTAATCATACCAAATATTTATAAAAATATTTTTTTAATGCTTGTAAAGTCCGGCGATTACGCGTTCAATCAGGCTTTTAGGGCTGTATGTTGCAACTGCAGCCGAAAGCTTATTTAAAAATCCAGGGACTATTTCAGCCTTTTTGTTGAACATTCCCTTTATCCCGATGGCTGCAACTTCATCAGCAGTCATGTTGAACTTTGCTGCCAGTTCGGCCAGGGCATCCATCCCTGCGGTGTGGGCAAAGCCCGTGTCTGTAGGGCCGGGGCAAAGGCAGCTTACTGATACCGGCGTCTCCTTAAGCTCATATCTTACAGCCCGGCTAAAGGATAAAACAAATGCTTTCGTGGCTGCATATACAGCCAGCGTTGGTACCGCCTGGTAAGCCGCGGTACTGGCTACATTGAGGATAAAAGCCTTTTGCTGCAATTTTAAAAGAGGGATAAAATGATAAGAGATTTCGGCAAGGGCATTCATATTAACCTGCATCATCCGGGTTTGCGCGGCCAGATCCAATTCATCGAAATTTCCCCATGCGCCATGTCCCGCGTTATTTATTAATATCGATACAGATACATTTAAGTTTTTAGCCCAGTCAAAGATCCGGAGGGCCGCACCTGCACCCGAAAGATCAATCGCGAGATAATCAGTCTTAACATGAAAGTTGGCTTTTATTTGGGCGGATACGGCAATGAGGTCATTCTCCGACCGGGAAACCAGCAGTAGGTTATATCCTTTTTGAGCCAGCAATATAGCCATTGACCGCCCAATGCCTTTACCTGCTCCCGTAACTAAAGCGTACTGATCCATCATTTTTATAAGTATATCTGCACTGCAAGTTTAAATAAAAATAATCTACTAAACTTGTAGACTATTTAAAATATTATTACGTTTGTATTGATATGAAAACTATACCGCCCCGTTTTCGTTTTTTAAGCTATAGCCAGCAAGGTTATTGTTGTTGCCGGTAAATCGTAACCGCCCCCTACCCCGCTATTATATCTGTAACACAACAATTGTCACAAGCTTAAAATTGATCATGACCGCTTATCGTACAAAATATTTATTCAGCGCCTTTGTAGTCATTGGTTCTATGTTATCTGTACTTCCTGCATCGGCCCAGCTCTCGGCTTCGGTAAGATATAAGCTCAACCTGCGGCCCGATACATCTGCCCATAGTATAATAGATGACAGTTATTCGTCCAAGCTGCTTGCGGGGGTATCAAACAAACCTGTTATTGATAAAGCCGATGCCGCTTTTGAGACAGACCTGGAAAGTGAGTTGGATACCCATGCCGGCCGTAAAAAGGTTTTGAGCTATTTAAAAGAGCTATCGGCCAATAATACCAGCGAAAGTAATTATAACCAGGCGAAGGTTAAATCATATTACAAGCTTGCCAATGTATTTGCCAGGCTGCATTTATACCCTTTAGCTATGAAATGTTTTTTTAAAGCGATGGTATCTAAAAAGGATGGAAATGATCTTGTACCCGCTGCTCCGGATTCTCTTATTTCTGATACAACCAGCCGGCAGTTACATTTAAACAGCGGATTGTTGGCTATCAGTGCAAATGACGATTCAGTATTTGTAAACACCCCGGTTC
This sequence comes from Mucilaginibacter sp. Mucisp73, assembly GCF_059491465.1. Lineage (NCBI taxonomy): Bacteria > Pseudomonadati > Bacteroidota > Sphingobacteriia > Sphingobacteriales > Sphingobacteriaceae > Mucilaginibacter > Mucilaginibacter sp. Mucisp73. The sequence continues at coordinate 4,828,733 of NZ_CP168507.1, forward strand.
AATTAAAAGATAAAAAAGAAAAGAAGAGCAAGTCTATCACTTATAACCGCATTCTGAATACCTTTAACGATGGTAAAAAAGCGGCTGCTTACGCGCTGTTATTTCATGTAAAACAGCCAAAACCAGGTAAACCGACCGTATTTGTACGGGCTAACACCGGTCATACTTTTATCACCCTCATCAAGTACAACACCGATTCAAGCTCGGTTTCTGTTTCCTTCGGATTTTATCCTAAAAAGGACAATATATTTTCAGCCACTCCATGGGAGCCGGAAACCTCGGGCACTTTCAAAAATGATGAGGCGCACAAGTGGGATGAAGTAATGGGCAAGTTTATAACCGAACGCCGGTTTAAAAGAATCCTGAAGCTCACCCGTTTATACGATGGGTTGGAGTATCACCTGTCAAAAAATAACTGTACCGATTTTGCTTTACAGGCAGCTTCCTATGCCGGATTTGGGGTTACCAACTCAAAAGGCTCATGGCCGCTGGGCCAGGGAAACAATCCCGGAACAACCGGGCAAAGCATTATAGCAGGTGGTATTTATGATAATGATAAAGCCGATCTTTTTATTGATTTTGATGAAAATCTGAAATAAAGGTTAAACAGATTTAAGCACACTTCCTTCCGTTCCAACCTCAAGTATGTGCCTTAACCCGCATGTAAGGGCGAAATTGTTTCTTTGATGACCCACCGGAAAATCAAAGCAAACTGGATAGTCATAGTCTTTTACTTTTTCGGTAACGATATCATAAATGCTGTGGCCAAATTCTTCGCCTTCAATATCGGGCGTTAGTTGAAAGCCTCCTATAATTAGCCCGGCCAGGTGCGAAAGTTTACCGCATTGCTTTAGGTTCCAGAACATGCGGTCGATATTGTAAAGGCGTTCATGGGTATCTTCAACAAATAAGATTTTTCCATTCGTATCAAGGTCAGACGGCGTACCCGAAAGCGTCGCGATCAGGCTCAGGTTACCGCCAACCAATAGGGCTTCGGTTTTTCCGGAGCGGTTTTGGGGGCAAGCAGGTGACGAATAATTAAGGCTTTCGCCGGTAAGAGCCTGCCTTATGGATTGAATAGTGGCTATCTGCATAGCGTCGGCCTTTGCCCAGTCATCAGGAAAACTGTTGCACATTTTTGAATGCAGTGTTGCAATACCAAAATTCCGGTTGATATGGCAATGCAGGGCGGTAATGTCGCTGAAGCCGATAATCCATTTAGGGTTCTTCTTAAACTGCCTGAAATTTAACCGGTCAATGATCCTAACCAGTCCGTAGCCGCCCCTTGCGCACATAATGGCTTTAATCTCGGGGTTATCAAGCATTTCCTGCAGGTCGGCCGTGCGCTCTTCATCTGTTCCTCCGTATATAAAATCCTTTTTGCCGGTGTTATTGCCTATTGTTACGTTGAAACCCCAGCTTTGTATAAGTTGTACAGCGGGCATGATTTCGGCAAGGCTCATATATCCCGATGGACTAATAATGCCGATGGTATCTCCGGGTTGCAAATAAGGAGGGATTTTGTGACGGGCTTTAGTATAGGGATTTGGTGGAGTAACCGACCATGCCCCTGAGGTTGATAAAGCGGCGCCGGCCGTGACTAAGGAGGATATGAAGCGTTTTCGGTTCATTTTATACCTGCTGCATTTTGATGCAACAGCGTTTATAAAAGTATGAAAAAACGGGAGTATAAGTAATGAATACCTCGCAGGGAAAATTCATTATCCTATAATCTTTACATAACCCCTCAGCTGCTTTTACCTAAAGATAAGTAAATTTGAATTTGATGAAGATAAAGCATATCCCATTTACCGGACTTAAATTATTTACAGGGTTAACCCTAATGCTATTGTCTCTCGTTTTCCAGGCTTGCCACACCTCCGGCCATAAAAATGAAACTGATACCACAAACTCAAGGCTTGTTGCATCATCTGCCGGATTTAAAGTTAAAGCGGCCATTTCCTGTACCAAAAACGGGATGATCAGGGAAGACAGTATTTTATATATGCGCCAGGGAGGTGAGGCATTTAAACCTACCATAATTAATGTGGCTAACACAACGTTAGGCAAAACCAATGCAGATATGGCCTGGATCCCCGGGGGAACTTTTAGCATGGGTGGGGTTAATCCAAGGGGTATGACCGATGGCGGTATGGAAGCCATGGACGATGCCAGGCCTGTTCACCGGGTATTTGTTGATGGTTTTTACATGGATAAAACCGAGGTAACCAATAACCAGTTTGCCAAATTTGTAAAAGCTACCGGTTATATAACCGTGGCTGAACAAAAACCCACCGAGGCTGAATTTCCGGGTGTACCGGCCGAAAAACTGGTTGCCGGATCGGTGGTTTTTACCCCTCCGCATCAGAAAGTGCAATTAGATGATATTTCGCAATGGTGGTCATACCAAAACGGGGCCGACTGGAAATACCCGCTTGGGCCGGGTTCTGACTTGATAGGTAAAGAAAATTACCCGGTAGTACAGGTGGCCTGGGAAGATGCTGCTGCCTATGCCAAATGGGCCGGAAAACGCCTGCCCACAGAGGCCGAATGGGAGTTTGCCGCAAGAGGAGGTAAAGCCGGTGAGCTATATCCCTGGGGCAACCAGTTAAAACAGAACGGACGCTGGATGGCTAACACTTTCCAGGGATCTTTTCCTGATCATGATAATGCCGAAGATGGTGAAACCGGCCTGGGACCGGTAAAAAAATACCCGGCGAATGCTTACGGTTTGTATGATATGGCCGGCAACGCATGGGAATGGTGTGCCGACTGGTACCGCAATGATTATTACAATAGTTTTAATTCTAATATGGTTGCGCGCAATCCTAAAGGGCCTTCTGATTCTTCAGATCCGCAGGAGCCGAGGCAAAAAAAGAAAGTTCAAAGAGGAGGTTCATTTTTATGTACCGACCAGTACTGCACCCGCTATATGGTAGGCTCAAGAGGTAAAGGCGAATATCGCTCGGCAACAAACCACGTTGGCTTTAGATGTGTAAAGGATGTTAAGCATGGTAATAATACGACACAGGACGCCCAAAAAGCACTTTAATATTTTTCGTGATATTTTATATATCAGAGTTTATCGGGACCAATGGTTAACACGTTCAAAAGCTTTCTGCTTTAAACATTCCACCCTCCGCTTCAAAAAGGGCATAAAAAAAAGAAGCACTCCTGATGGGCAGGAATGCGTTCTAACCAATTATAAACCTAAATTATGAGAAGAGATGTAAACCCGGAGTCGAACCGGTGGCGCTGCCTGTCAGCCATTCACATGATGTTACAAATATACGTGTAATATTTACATTTATTGTCATCTTAATATGAAAATTTTATTTTCATTGGTATATTTTTATAGATAACGATTGGTTTATAGATAATTGGCAATGAATTGCAATAATTTAAAAACTGCCGTTTTTTTTGCAAAATATGGTACAGCTCTAACGTCTCTTCCGTTTAGTTAGTATGCCAATGCTGTTAAATTTAAGTGACAGGTGGCTATACCCGTCCTGGCTATTGAATTCGTCTAATAAAAACAATTGTCATTTCAAAACGAGGAACGAGTGAGAAATCTTATACGAGCGATAAACTTTTGCATGGCAGCTTAGCACAATGTAGAAGATTTCTCCTCACTCTTGCGCGCTGCCCCACCAGTGTTCGCTTCGATTTCTATGATTTAAGCAACTAATTTTTGATAATTTTTTTCGTAAGGTCTGTTTTGGTTGACGCAGGCGAAAAGGCGTAATATGAGTTTGTTCCTAACTGCATTAATGACACTCATTTTATTCTTTTTCTCCTGCAATACCTTACGTTCGTAAAAGCGTTTTAGATCTTGGTTATGCTGTATGGCAACTATAGCGGCAAGATGTAGGAGCGTTTTGACTTTTTTGTTGGCCATATGCGATACCCTTGCCTTTTTAATAAGCTTACCGGAGTCATCTGTAAACGGTGCTACGCCTGAATAGCAAGCGAACTTTTTAGGGTCGCTAATATCCTTGAATTCGTTGGTAGTAACAATGACCTGTACGGCGGTTACTTTGCCAATGCCACTTACTGAAGTTGCCAGTTTGAATATCCGGGTTAATTCTTTGTCCGCTTTAATAATTTCCTCAATAGCCCGCTCTGTCCTGGCTATGTCCCCTTCGATCGCCTTTAAGGAATGGCTACAGGCTTGTATGTTCTGCTTGCTGGTTTTGCTGGTACTAAAAGATACATGCTCTTTTAGTGGCACTTTCAACTGTTTTTTAACAGTTATTAACCGTAACCGGGTAGCTGCAAGATGGGCAAGTTGCTGCACAGCTTCGCGCTTAGGCTCCCATAAACGCAGTCCTTCCCGCTCCTTATAAGCATACCAGGCGATGCGCATGGCATCTACCTTGTCATTCTTGCCCCGGATATTCCCTAATGAGTTCTTGATCTGGGTAGCTGCTTCTAAGCAAATGTGTGCCTTCTTTTTATGTAGGCAAGCCAAAGCATGGTTGTTATAAATACCAGTATGCTCCATGCAGAAAATAGCTTTGCTTAAGCTGAACCCAAGAAGCTTTCCCAACTCCTTGAGAAATGTATTGATTGCTGCCGGAGCGTTAGCAATTTCCTGGTGGAATAAAAACCGGCTGCCTTGCTGGACAGCAAAGTCCAATTCGTTTTTGGACACATCGATGCCAATGAAAAATTCAAATTCCATATCTTTACCCTGTTTATGTTAGTAAACAGTTAACATGTTTTAAACTACATCAATTCCTTACTAATGAGCCTCGTAAACTCTAATTTCTATTTGATGCCACAGTTTAAAACAAGCGGTAAAGGAGTAAATCGAACGATAGGCCTACAAGCCTGGAAATGACAATAATGCGCCTTTACCGCTGTTAACTTTATCCACAAAATCTAAGGTTATTAACAAAGAAAAAGAAGCAAAAAGAAAGCTTCAACAATAATAATAACCCTTATTATTTTGTTGAAGCTAATCTAAAGGAAATGACATCTTCTTCGATTCTCAATTAATATCTAAAAGATATACATACATCAACTGATTCTAAAGAGGGTTTCCTGGTTGTATGTCACTGCCAATAAGTATTCAGGATCAGGTCCTGCGGCTTTCAACAGTGTATATGAAGCTTTCGGCTTTGTAATAGCCAAGGTTATACTCCATGGGGCGTTCGCCCTGATCGTAAACAAATCTTTTTCTGAATAATACGGGGCTGCCGGTTTCAATTTCAAGCTTGCCGGCTATGAACTTATTAGCTTCCAGCGCACTGATTTCTTCTTTTGACAGGTTTGCTATCGTAGAATATTCGTCCTCCAGCATTTCATAAAGCGGGCGTTTAAAATCTTCTTCACCTGTAAGGCCTATGCGCGGGTGAAAATAAGATATGAAATAAACAAAAGGGTTGTCGCTGCTACCCCGTAGCCGCTCCATTTTCACAATTTTTTTCTCTGTACTGATACCGAAAAAGCTGGCGGTGCTTTCATCAGGAAATACCCAGCTTACATGCAGCTCATAATTTTTTACGGTAATACCTCTCGCTTTCATTTCCTGCGAAAAACTGAGCCAGTTCATCGATTTTGAACTGATCCTGGAGTTGGCAACTTTAGTACCAAAACCCTTTTTGCGGATCAACAGTTCTTCATAAACCAGTTTATTAATAGCCTGGCGCAGTGTTGTGCGGGATATAGCCAACTTTTTTGCCAGCTCTACCTCGTTAGGTAATAATTTACCCGCCTGGTAAACCGGGTCTTTGATCAGTTCGCGAAGCAATTGCTCGGCCTGTATATGGAGTGGAATAGGGCTTTTATGGTCGATGGCTAATTTCATAACGGCTTTTACTAACCTTAATGAGGAATAAGTACGGGTAAAGATAGTAAAAAGGTTAATTATGTATTTACATGGTTTAAGCGAGTGTTTTAATTCGCCGTACAGGATATTTATAGATTGTATGGAACTTTAATGATGCAGTGACTTACTCTATTTTTAATAACCTAACTATGCAGCAGTTATTGGTATCGATTATTTACTTTCAGATCTTCATAGCTTAAATGTTCATACAAATGGTTATTTCATTGTTTAATATGATAAATTGTCCCATAATTACCCCTCGACTAAAGGTTCAACTGATGGAAAATAACCTTTTAATTACTTATAAATTCGCCTTGATTATGCCTTATGAATTTGCTAAAAGAGTTACTCCCCATACTTCCGGCTACTTCTTAGTATGCAGTTTAGTTAATGCAAATTGCCCTATCCTATCGCCCTCATCTACACCGTTAGTTATTGATGGCATATAATGGATACCGCCGTAAAACCTGCTGATAGCAGCCTCTTCGGCCGCGGCTTTAAAGGATCTGAAACTCCGCGCGGGGATGGCAAACTCCATTTCTGTCGAGTCGACGAACGAAAATTCATCGCCAAATAATTTGCCTAACACGGCTGCTGATGCGGTAGATACAACACTATGCCCGCTGGTATACTCGGGGAAAGGCGGCGTTTGCAGCAATGGCATCCAGCTTTGATCAATATACTGGTTAATGTAAGTTTCGGGCCTGATCACCTTGCTCCGATATTTTTCGTCCCAGCAGTTTATAAAACTATCTGCAATAACTACAGCTATACAAGCATAAGCTTCGGCGCTTTTCACGTAACCGGCCTTAGCCTTACGACAAGCCAGCGCCGTGATATTGATCCAATGCCCTCCCGGCGAGATCTTTTTTGTGGCAAACATAGTGTGCCCGTTGATATTCACCTTAAAGGGGTTATCATCCCAAAAGGTGGCGATAGTTGCCTCATCATCGGTGAGGTGCTTGCCGGTATCATATACTTCCATAGCCAGCTTGTAAAAATTACTACCGGGGATGTTGCTGAAGGTAAAGGGATGAGCCGGTTTAAATTGCTGTGCCGAATCAAGCAAAAATGGGCGGATCTCGTTCCAGTGCGGTTCAATACCTTTCATGTAGGCCGGTGGGGTGGGCTTCCAGCTTGCGTCATCTGTTTGCACATCATATTTTGATAATGAGCGGGTATGTTTATAGTTATCCTTACCCGCCCATTTTATGATCCTGTCGGCAATAAGTTTACCGTACGCTATCGAGTTATCATAAACACTATCGGGCATGCCGGTATTTTTAAATTCCTGCATCAGTTTGTCATGAAAACCCTCTATCCTGCCCTCACTCATCACCAGGATCTTGCCAACGGTTAAAATAGCATGAGATGCCGATAACGTGAAGCAATATTTTTTACCGGCTATAGGCTTAGGCACCGAGTCGAGCCCTTTCAGTTGCCCTTCAAGCGATTGGTAATGATCATCGCCATTTCGCGCAGCCTCATATGCAGCCACACTAATATAGGCATAAATACGACTGGCAACCGGCGGCGAATAAATATCATGCCTTACCACATCAGTAACATCTTTGATAGACCGGTGGATAAAATCCGGGGTTTCGGCCGGTTTTTCCCAGCTTTTCTTACCGCATGATGAGCAGGTTATAATAACGATAAATGCAAAATATAGTCTCTTCATCATGATGAACAGCAACGGCTTGATCAGTTTAATTGGTCTAACCCTCAAATCAGGGGTTCAGATCAAAGCTAACAGTTAATCAATATTTAAGTATGGCCCGATAGTAATTAACTAACTTTTGATACAATTTGCAGAAACAGGAATTGTAAAATCCGTTTTCTTTACGGTGGCTTATTGCATTATAACCAATAAGTTAAAGCTTAACCAAAGCATAAACCATCAATCAATTATTAACCATATTTGCATGATAAAAAGTTTACCCAAGGCGTTTAAACTATCTACCTTATTGTTATTTTTTTTAGGTGCCGGATGTTCAAAAAAGTCATCAAGCCCAACGCTCTTTAAGCTGCTCGATGCTTCACAAACAGGTATCGATTTTAAAAATACCATTACCGAAAGTGACAGCATCAACATCCTTAACCACCCCTACCTGTACAATGGCGCCGGTGTTGGTATCGGCGATTTTAACCGTGATGGCCTGCCCGATGTTTACTTTGCCGGTAACATGGTTGCCAATAAATTATACATTAACAAAGGCTTACTTACTTTTAAAGATGTTACAGACGCGGCGGGTGTAGCCGGTAATGGCGACTGGTACGCAGGTGTATCAGTAGTTGATATCAATAACGATGGCTGGCCGGACATATACGTCTGCTCATCATTTAAAAGCGATCCCAATCATCGCAAAAACCTGCTTTTCATCAATCAGGCAACTAATAAAGATGGCGTGCCAACCTTCAAAGAATCGGCAGCAGCCTATGGCCTGCAGGATACCGGCTACAGCACCCAAGCCGTATTTTTCGACTACGATCATGACGGAGACCTTGACATGTACCTGCTCACCAACTTTTTAGGTAAAGAAACTCCGGTGGCCTATCGCCCCAAATTAACCGATGGCAGCGCCCAGAATAACGACCGCCTTTACCGCAACAACGGAAATGGCACCTTCACCAATGTAACCAAAGAAGCCGGGATATTGATAGAGGGCTTTGGCAACTCGGTTTCTATATGCGATGTGAATAACGATGGCTGGTCGGATGTTTATGTAGGTAACGACTTTATATCGAACGATGTATTGTGGGTGAACAATAAAAACGGCACGTTCAGCAACCGCGCGGGCGAGTATTTTAAACACACGGGCTGGTCGGTAATGGGATCGGATATGGTTGATATCAATAACGATGGCAAGGTTGACCTGATATCATTAGAGATGCTGCCCGAAGAAAATGTGCGTAAAAAAACCATGCTTGTAGGCGATAATTATATCACCTATATCAACAATAACAAATTTAAATACGAGCACCAGTACATCCGCAATGTGTTGCAGCTTAATCAGGGGCAAACACCCGCTGGTCATCCGCAATACAGCGAAATAGCTTACCAGGCCGGTGTTTATCAAACCGACTGGAGCTGGACACCGCTCGTGGCCGATTTTGATAACGACGGTTATCGTGACATGATGATCACCAACGGTTATCCCCGCGACGTTACGGACCTTGACCATGCCTTATACAGTAACGATCAGGGCCGTACCGTTAAAGAGAATACTACTTTAGCTGCTGCCGATTCATTTCCGGTTGTAAAAACGCCGAGCTATGCTTTCAGGAATGCGGGCGGGTATTTGTTTAAAGATCAATCGAAAGATTGGGGAATTGTGAAACCTACCTTTTCAACCGGCGGCGTTTATGCCGATCTGGATAATGACGGCGATCTTGACCTCGTGATCAATAATATCGACGACGATGCTTTTATTTATGAAAACACGGCTAACAGCAAAACGCAGGTAGCCAAAGATCACCACTACCTAACTGTTGCACTACAGGGCGACAGCAAAAATATTGACGGTATTGGTGCTACCATCCGTATCTATTACAAAGGCAAGCAGCAGTTTTATGACCAGCAACCCTGTCGCGGCTATATGAGTACGGATGATGCCCGCGGGCATTTTGGCATAGGGGCCACTACATTTGTCGATTCATTGCGAGTACGCTGGCCCGATGGTAAAACCCAGTTGCTTACCAATGTTAAGGGAAACCAAACACTTACATTACAATATAAAAACGCGTCGGGCTATTTCCCGCCAGAGGCATCCGGCAAAATCATCCCGGTGTTTCAGGAGGCTAACAACCAAACAGGCATAAAATACGTGCACCAGGAAAAAGACGCTATCGATTATAATATACAGCCTACCCTGCCGCACAAGCTAAGCCAGTACGGCCCGGCTATTGCCGTTGGCGATGTGGATGGCAATGGCTATGATGACCTTTTTATAGGAGGCTCCGCCGGTAACAAAGGGGTATTTTTCGTGCAGGATGCAAACGGTCATTTCGCTATGGATAACAACCGTTTTGTGCACGAAGATTTTAAAGAAGAGGAAGACATGGGTGCATTATTGTTTGATGCCAATGGCGATGGCTTCCCCGATCTGTATATCGCAAGTGGTAGTTACGAATTTCAGAAAGGGCATACCACAGCGCAGGACAGGCTTTACATCAACGATAAAAAAGGCCATTTTACCCGCGACCTTGCGGCGGTGCCCGTGGAATATGATAACGGTTCATGTGTACGTGCTGCTGATTTTGACGGCGATGGCGATTTGGACCTTTTTGTAGGTTCAAGGTCGGTTTCAGGGGCTTACCCTTCATCACCCGTTAGCCATTTGCTCAGGAACGATGGCGGTAAATTTACCGATGTTACCAGCCAGCTTTGCCCCGACCTGATACATGGCGGCATGATCACCGACGCGCTTTGGTCGGATTTTGACAAGGATGGCAGGGCGGACCTGGTGGTGGTTGGCGAATGGATGCCGGTTACCTTTTACAAAAACACCGGCCATGGCCTTAGCAAGATCAAATCGGGCATTGATGATCATGTGGGCTGGTGGAACAGCATAGTTGCAGGCGACTTCAACAATGATGGTAATATCGATTATGTGGCCGGTAACCTGGGCCAAAACTCAAACTACAAAGCATCATTTGAGCAACCCATGACCATTATGGGTAAAGACCTGGATGGTAACGGCTCCTTCGATGCCATGATATTTTGCTTTATGAAGGATGAGGACGGCTCACAGAAACCCTTCCCCATGCATACCCGCGATGACCTCATCAGCCAGGTGATCTCCATCCGCAAAAAATATCCAAGCTATCGCGGCTTTGGTCATGCTACCATGAATGATCTTTGGAGCGAAAAAGACAAAGCAGGTGCCGTAATCCTTAAGGCAACCGATATGAACACCAGCCTTATCACCGGCAAAGGCACTGGTACTTTTAGTATCAGTGCATTACCGCAAGATGCACAAATGGCCCCGGTGTACGGCATGATAGCTGAAGATGTTGACCACGATGGCAATCTCGACCTGATAATGACTGGTAACGACTTTGGCATGGAACCTTTTACCGGCAGGCATGATGCCTTTATGGGTTTATATATGAAAGGCAATGGAAAAGGCAGCTTTGCTCCGCTATCAGTAGCTAATAGCGGCATTTATATTGCGGGCGACGGTAAAGGGCTGGCAAGTGTACAATCGGCTAAAGGAGGCGAGGTTTTAATAGCCACCCAAAATCAGGATAGCATTAAAGTATTCCGGAAAACGGGCGCTAATTCTGCCAGACGATATATTAAATTAAAGGCCGATGATTTTTATGCTGATATTACGCTCAAGAACGGAGGCAAAAAGCATCTCGAATTTTATTATGGATCAACCTATCTATCGCAATCGTCAAGGATATTGGAATTGGATGCTAATACAGCAGAGGTAATCATAACAAGCTATAACGGGAGGAAAAGGAAAGGGAGTTAATAATTGTAAATCCATGCACACATTCGTCATGCCATGCTAAACCCTGGGTGCCCGATAGCCAAAAGGAGGGGATATTGGTAACTTAAACTCCAATCTTCCTCCCTTAACCAACCAACTCACTCACAATTTTTGCCGACAGCAAACACAACGGGATCCCTCCTCCCGGGTGTACGCTTCCCCCGCAAAAATATAAACCTTTTATTTTTGAGGATTTATTGGCATGCCGTAAAAATGCGGCAAACCGGCTGTTGGAGCTGGTGCCATAAAGCGAGCCCTGGTATGAGGATGTACGGCTTTCGATACTCCGCGGATCAAGAATGCTTTCATTAGCAATAAGTTTACGGATGTCTTTACTTAGCAAACGGCTTAACTTATTTAATACATTTTCCCTCGCCCCGGCTATCAGTGCATCCCAATCCTGCCCGGTATTAGCAGGTACGTTGATCATCACAAACCAGTTTTCGCAGCCTTCGGGAGCATCGTCTGCTTTATATTTGGAGCTGATGTTAAGGTAAACGGTAGGGTCATGATAAATCTCCTTTTCCCGCCAAATGTGATTAAACTCGGCCTCGTAATCAGCACTGAAAAAAATATTATGAAGGTCAAGTTCCCTAAACTGATCCCGGATCCCCCAATAAAATATCAGGGCCGAGCTGCTTCGTTCCTGGTTTAATATTTTTTGAGGATGAAGTTTGGGATGACTGCTTAGCAGCTTGTGATAGGTGAACCAGATATCCATATTGGATACCACAAGATCCCCTTCAACTACTCCATCATTCGTCTTGATCCCTTTTACTTTGTATCCTTGCAATACAATTTCTGCTACCGGGTTATTGTAGTGAAATTTTATACCTAATGATTCGGCCAGCGCCACTAAGCAAGAAGTTATGTTATACATCCCACCCTCCGGAAAATAAGCGCCAAAATGCTGCTCCAGGTGCGGGATTACGTTCAGCGTGGCCGGTGCGCTATAAGGGTTTGAACCATTATAGGTTGCATACCTGTCGAAAAATTGCACTATTCTTTTATCCTTGAAAAAGACCTCATTGGCCTTGTGCATAGTGCGAAAGGCATCTATCTTACCAAACCTTAATATTGATTTAAATGTATCCCAGCGCAGATAGGTTTTAAGCCGATGTAGGGAGCGCTCTAAAAAAACGTGGTTGGTAACGTTATAGACCGTACTGCTGTTATCAAGGTAATGCTTTACAGCTGCGGCAGGTTCTCCTGTCTTTTCCTGTATCTCATCACTAAACTTGCCTGCATTAGCGTAAGCGGTTAAACGCGTACCATCTTCATAAAAATATCTGCAAACAACATCCAGCTTTTTATACCTGAAATAATCAGACGGGGTTTTTCCGGCCAGCTTAAAAAGCTCGTCGACATATTGCGGCATGGTAAACAGGCTCGGCCCGGCATCAAAGCGGTAACCATCCTGCTCAAACCGGCTCAACTTACCACCGGGGTAACTATTAGCCTCATAAACTTCAACCTGATATCCTTTTACCGCCAGGCGGATAGCTGTCGCAATACCCGCTATACCGGCGCCAATAATCAAAGCTTTTTTGGGAAGAGGCATGGGGGTAAAGATAACCGGGATTCGGGGGATTTTTAGGATTAACAGGATTTTTTCTGACCCTATTAGAAAAATCCAACTAATGTCAAATCTTATAAAATTCCAATCACATTGATCAGATCTCTTTAAACCAGAGAAAAATCCTGTACTCCAAAAAATCCTATAAAAATCCCGGTTCAGAAACTACACATGATGAACGCCTTCGCCTATCTCTTCAATAGTTTTGCGATTAAATGCTTCCAAATCATCCGGCCGGCGACTTGTCACCAGGCCATTATCAACCACCACCTCTTCATCAACCCAATCGGCGCCGGCGTTTTTAAGATCGGTTTTTAACGATGGGTATGAAGTTAACCGTCTCCCGTTGATCATACCTGTTTCTATCAGCAATTGCGGCCCGTGGCATATTGCCGCTACCGGTTTGCCCTCATCCAGAAACGCAGATGCAAAGGCAACCGCGTCTTTATTTTGTCTCAACTTATCGGGGTTAAGTACGCCGCCCGGTAAAACCAGCGCATCGTAATCATCAGGGCTTACTTCATTAAGCTGTTTATCAACATTGATCTCAATACCCCAATTGGTTTTATCCCAGGCTTTGATCTTCCCGCTTTTGGGTGATATTACGTGTACTGTTGCACCTGCCTGCTCAAGGGCTTGTTTTGGGCTTGTTAATTCAACCTGCTCAAATCCTTCTTCGGTAAGGATTGCCACCTTACGACCATTTAAACTTGCCATAATTTATAATTTATTAATTAATGATTATAAAAATTAAATACAATATAAATACAGGCAAAAATAAGGATGGTTTTAGGAATTTTAAAAGAGACTATAACAACTTGATTAGTACCAATCTTGAATTAGGCTTCTTAAATAGTTTTCTCGCAGAGAGGCGAAAACACAAAGTTTTTTCCTGCCGATTTTGTGTACTTATTATTCAGATGAGTGTCCAATATGCTGCAACGCGTAGTTTATAAAGTTACTTGTCAGCCCATAATCCTCTGTCCCCTTACGACGGATAAAAAAGAAATCACGCTTAATTTTCAAACCATCAATAGGCACTTCAACCAAATCACCTTCGGCCAGTTGCCGGATAATTGACGGGCGCGGCATAAAGCCAAGGCATTGATCGGCCAGCAGGAAGTTTTTCAAAGCCTCGGTACCACCAAGGCGGATCTTTACCGACAGATCGGCCGGTTTAATATGCAAAGCAGACAAGGCTTTTAATACGGCATTCAACGTGCCCGAACCACGCTCTCTCACGGCGAGGGGCGTTTTTACAAACTGCTTTAATGTTAATGACTTGCCTGCCAGCGGACTTTTAGCCGAGCAAACCGGGATCACCTCATCACTCATAAATGGTTTGTATGATACGGTAGTGAGTTTGTTATCAACTTCGATAATGCCGATATCCACCTCATGGTTTAGCAAAGCGTTCAGGATGTACTCGCTGTTACGGTTTACAAGCTGTACATCCACATTGGCGTATTCGCGCTGAAAGCCAGAAAGTATCGAAGGTAAAATATACAGGGCAATAGTTGTACTTGCGCCCAAACGCAAATGCCCGGCAGCTTGTGACAGGTTACTTAATACCGAAAGGTCATACTCCACCTTCCGCTCTATCTCCGTTGCCTGCTGCAGGTATTCGTTTAGTTTGTTGCCGGCTTCGGTGAGTAAAATACTGTTGCCTTTGCGTTCAAACAAGGGCACTTTATATTGATCTTCAAGCGCTTTAACATGTTTACTGATGGCCGGCTGCGTAATAAACAGCACCTGGGCAGCCTTACTGAAACTCAGGTTGGCAGCAACTTCCATAAATACACGATGGGCGAAAGAGATCATGGGGCAAAGTTAATTTTTTACCCGTTCAAAGTACTTACCTGTAAATTTATATACGATATAGTCGCGGGTAACCTCTCGTTTTGCATTAACTAACGGACTATGGATGCTTTGTGTTTTAGCATCATAATAAATAGTCGGGATCACTTTCATATTAACTACCGAAAGGAAGTTATAATCAAAATAAAGCTTGCTATGCATCCCGGTTGGGGTTTTAACCAGTAACACGGTACCGTTTAACTTCCCATTTTCGATAGTAAAAAACTGGATGCCCTGGGTAGCATCAATACTTGAACGGACTGAATTATACGCTGCCAGGTAGTAAACTTTGGCATTCGCCTTAAGCGTATAAATTTTGGAGTACCAGTAAACCGGGTTATGTTTTTTGCCAACGGAATCCATTTTAAGCGATGACGATACTTTGCCGCTAACCTTATACTGCAAAACATTGTCAAAATCATAGCCGGTGCTGCCCAGCCTGGTATCCCACGAATAAGTACGGAACAAGCCATCGGCAGATGTGGCTATCACTACCCGCTCTTTCACCAGTTCGGTAAAGGGATAGTTAATTGTTCCGGGATATTTGGAGGTATAGTACTTCAGCTTAAAGCCAAAGATCTTGTTCATTTTTTCTAATGAATCAATTGCTTTCCACTCTTTTTTGTGAGTACCGTAATAGTTTACCCTTTTAAAAATCCGTAACAGGTCGGCTTCAATGGCCTGCGGACTCTGGGCAAACAAATTTGCTGAGTAAAAACAGCAGCAGAAAACAATTATTAACTTAAAGGTTTTCATCGGTAAACAAGATACACAAAAAAAGCAAATCCGGCAGACATTCTGTTACGATGATTGCCAGTTAGCTGTTTTTTAGCTTTTTATTTTTTCAAAGTACTGCCCGTTGAATTTGTAGGTGATAAATTTTGCTGTAACTTGTGCTTTGGCATTTACCAACGGTACATGTATAGTTTGCGTTGTTTGATCAAAAGTAATGGTAGGACGTTTTTCAAACGGGATATCAACTACCGAAAAGAAATCATAATCATAATAGATCTTGCTTTTCAATCCCGAGCTTGTTTTAATCACCTTCGCATCATCATTAAGCTTCCCGTTTTCTATATCAAAAACCTTGATACCGGTGCCGGCATCTTTGCTTGAATATATCGTGCCGTAAATGCCCAGGTAGTAAGTTTTATCGCCCGTTTTAAAAGTGTAAAGGTTGCTGTAAAACGGTATATAAGTTTCCTGGCTGCCGGTAAGCAGCACTGATTTTGTTTTAGCGCCAACTTTATACTGCAGCACATTAGCAAAATCGCGCATGGTACCTCCCTGCCAGGTCTCCCACGAGTAGATCCTAAACAAGCCATCTGCCGAAGTGAAAATATCAAGTTGCGCTTTTTTTAGCGAGTTAAAAGGCATACCGATGGAAGCTGGGTAGGTTTCCGCGTACTTTTTTAACTTGTTTCCAAATTCATCGTTAGCATCTCCTAAGGCATCGCTCGCGCCGTCGTCGCCTGTATCTTGTTTTTGATGCCAGTATTCAATCTTTTTAAATGATTTAAGCAGATCCGCCTCAACGGCCTGCGGTGTTTGCGCAACGAGTTTAGTAACTGTGATAAAACAGAATAGAGCAATCAGGTTCAAGGCTTTCATGACAAAAATTTACTGCATAAAAATAGGGATAATCAAACGACTATCCCTATCCTATTTATTTGAAAAGAAATATTCTGTTTACGCCTCAACCGGCTGACCGATCAGGTGCTGAGCAGCAAGGTACTCGGCAATTTGTACCGCATTGGTAGCTGCACCTTTACGCAGGTTGTCAGATACAATCCAGCAGTTAAGCGTATTGTCCTGAGTTTCGTCACGACGGATGCGGCCTACAAATACCTCATCTTTATCATGCGCGTCAAGCGGCATAGGGTATTTCAGGTTAGCAGTATCGTCAACCACCACAATACCCGGCGCCTTAGCTAACAACTCACGAACTTCGGCCAGGTCAAAATCGTTAGCAAACTCAATGTTAACCGACTCAGAGTGACCACCCATAACCGGGATCCGCACTGTTGTAGCAGTTACTTTGATGCTGTCATCACCCATGATCTTTTTGGTTTCGAGGATCATTTTCATCTCCTCTTTAGTATAACCGTTTTCGGTAAATACATCAATCTGCGGGATTACGTTTAAATCGATAGTATAAGGGTAAACTTTCGGTCCGTCGATACCTTTACGCTCGTTAAATAACTGATCAACAGCTTTAACACCGGTACCGGTAACAGATTGGTAGGTTGAAACTACCACCCTTTTAATTTTATATTTATCGTGCAATGGTTTTAACGCCACTACCATTTGTATGGTTGAACAATTTGGATTGGCGATGATCTTATCTTCGGCGGTAAGTACATCAGCATTTACTTCAGGCACAACCAGTTTTTTGGTTGGGTCCATACGCCATGCCGATGAGTTATCAATAACAGTTGTACCAGCAGCTGCAAATAAAGGAGCTTGCTGTAATGAAGTGCTTCCGCCGGCCGAGAAAATTGCTACGTCCGGCTTCATCTTAATCGCATCCTCAACAGAAACCACCTTAAACTGCTTACCCTTAAAAGTAATTTCTTTACCAATACTTTTTTCTGAAGCTACGGGAATTAATTCTGTAACGGGGAAGTTGCGTTCTGCAAGAACCTGCAACATTTTGGTGCCTACTAATCCTGTAGCACCTACTACTGCGACTTTCATTTTTTAAATTGTTTTTGAAATGTATCAGGCTGCTTCACAGCGCCTGTTTTTAATTAATTATGTATTTTAAAAGTTAAACCCTCAAATATGCACATTTTTTTGGTATCGGAGAAATATTAAGTCTATGGTTATTGTGGGGATTAGGGAGTGGTTGATTAGGTGATTGGTTTGTTTGTCTGAATCAGAATTTTCAGGATTTGAGAATTAACAGCATGAAATCCCGATACTGGCGCAAGTCTTGAGCGAAGGCCAGCGGGTGGCAGACTTGTGACTTCTGCGATTAGTTTGTCTGAACCGAAATTTTTAGAATTAATAGAATTCCAGGCAAATTTCAGAAATTCAGATAGTTAGTTTAATTCGAGTTCAGACAAAAACTAATCACTAACCTCCAATCACTAATCTCTATAATAGCGTTACCTGCGGCCCGCGCTATCCGCTCATACTACACAAGGCATTAGCCACAGGCCGGTATCCGCTCCTATCGCTAACGCGGAAAAAGTCTGAAGTCTGATGTCCGTAAGTCCGAAAGATTAAAATTGGCTTGGACTTCCAGACTTACGGACATCTGACTTTCGGACTCACTTCCACTCACTTAATAAACCAATTTCCTACCTTTGCGCGGTAAACTCAATATTGCATGAGCGAAAAGATCTTAGTGATAGGCGCCAACGGCCAGATCGGTACCGAACTGGTAATGGCTTTGAGAAATATCCACGGGGCCGAAACGGTTATAGCTTCGGATATTAACAGCCCTACCTATGCCATGCGCGGAAGCAGCGGACCATTTGAATTGATCAATGTACTTGATAAAGACAACCTGCACCACATATTTGATAAGCACCGCCCAACACAAGTTTACCTGTTAGCTGCCATTCTTTCGGCAGTAGGCGAGCAAAAACCAAAAATGGCCTGGGACCTGAATATGACCGGTTTGCTGCATGTGCTTGATTTTGCAGTTGAGTTTAAGGTAAGTAAAGTTTTTTGGCCAAGCTCAATAGCGGTTTTCGGTCCGCATTCGCCGCAGCATAATACGCCGCAGTATTGTGTAATGGATCCTAACACGGTTTATGGTTTTAGTAAATTGGCCGGCGAGCGCTGGTGCGAATATTATTTTAATAAATACGGCCTTGATATACGCAGTATCCGTTACCCGGGCCTGATAGGCTGGAAAGCAAACCCAGGCGGCGGCACTACCGATTATGCCGTACATATATTTCACCAGGCATTAAAAACCGGCAGCTATGAAAGCTTTCTGGCCGAAGGTACCGCCCTGCCCATGATGTATATGGATGATGCCATCAGAGCTACCATCAGTTTGATGGATGCACCTGCCGAACAGATCAGCATCCGCTCATCATATAACCTGGCTGGCATTAGCTTTACGCCCGAACAACTGGCGGCTGAAATCAAAAAACTGATCCCCAAATTTGAAATCAGTTACAGTAATAACGATCCGCGGCAAGCCATCGCCGATAGCTGGCCAAAGTCAATAGACGACAGCTACGCGCAAAACGACTGGGGCTGGAAACTGGAATATGACCTGCCTAAAATGGTGGCCGACATGTTGACCAATTTGAAAACGATAATTTAAGGTTAAAGGCGAAAGGATAAAGGTTTTTATCCGTCGTTATATAAACAAATATTATATTTACCGCCTTGTCTTTATAAGGCAAAGCTTTGTAATACAACAAGGTTGATCTATCACTATCAACCATGAACAATGAACTAAAAAAACATGGGAAGAGCATTTGAATTCCGCAAAGAAAGAAAGTTTAAGCGCTGGGCCAAAATGGCAGTGCAGTTTACCCGCTTGGGTAAGGAAATTGTAATGGCTGTAAAAGCCGGCGGCGGCGATGTTAACACCAACTCACGCTTACGTACCGCGGTACAAAACGCCAAGGCTGTAAACATGCCTAAAGACCGTGTTGAAGCCGCCATTAAACGCGCCAGCAGCCGCGACGAAAAAGATTATGAAGAGCTTGTTTACGAAGGTTACGCACCTTATGGTGTTGCTGTGTTGGTTGAAACCGCTACAGATAATACAAATCGTACCGTAGCTAACGTGCGCAGCTACTTTACCAAATATGGAGGTTCCTTAGGTAAAACTGGATCTCTTGATTTTATCTTCACCCGTAAATCAGTTTTTACTTTTGAACCGGGCAACCGCGACCTGGAAGAGCTTGAATTTGAATTGATAGACGCAGGTTTGGAAGAAATATTTGTTGAAGCCGATGAAAATGGCAACGATATTGCGGTAATCCATACAGCTTTTGAAGATTTTGGTAAAATGCAAAAAGCGTTAGAAGAGATGGGTATCGAAGTAAAATCGGCCAAGCTGGAGCGTATCCCGCAATCATTCCACGCTGTTAGCGAAGATCAGGTTCCTGAAATTATGAAACTGATTGACCGTTTGGAAGAAGACGACGACGTGCAGGCTGTTTACCATAACATGGCCGAGTAATCCTGGTATCGGAATTTCGATTTCGGATTTAGTTCCACTCAAACAATAAACACCATGTCATTGCGAGCGGCAGCGTGGCAATCGCACAGAAGCATCATCGCTCTGTACAGCATGCGATTGCTTCGTCGTTCCTCCTCGCAATGACATAAAGAAGAAACATCATGCCACTATTCAACACACGTAAAGGAGAAAAAAAAGTAAAGGTTACCTTTGCTAACGGCCTTCTTTTTGTGGAAACTGATGGTGGCAAGCCGCAGGCTTTCCCGTTGGAATGGTTTCCACAGTTATTAAACGCTACCGATGAGGAACGTGAAGACTGGAGCCAAACCGAAAAAGGCATCCGTTTTAACAAGCTGGGTGTAGATGTAACATTATAAGATTTGAGATATGAGACGTGAGATATGAGACAAGGCTCTAAACCTTCAATTATCTCAAATCTTATATCTCAAATCTCATATCTAAACAAAATGGTTTTTGAAGAATTTTTAAAGAAGAAAAGAATTGATCTTGCCGCCCTGCAACGGGGTGAACCTGCTTTGTTTTCTGAATTTAAAGACCATTTTGAACAAATGGGCGAAAAAAGCTTCGACCATACCAAAAAATACTGGTTTAATAAACTAAGGCGGCGGTTCCCGGTTCCGCTTGAAGTTAAAACCGAAAAAGCACATATCAAAAACCCGCTTGCCGAACAAACCATAACCGAAAGTTTAACAGAACCCGCTACGCCGGCCAAAGTTGGCTTTACGCCGAAGTTCCGTCCGGCTGCACCAAAACCTACAGCTCCAGCCGAAGAATCTATACAACGGGCAGTTGAACCCCCAACGTCAGAACCTTCATCCCCTGAAACTGCCCCCAAACCAACGTTCAAGCCTCGCTTTAACCCGGCTATGGCAAAAGCTAAACCAGCAGTGAGCGAAGCATCACCTGAAAACGAAAAGGAACAACAAGCTGGGGCTCCTGCTACAGAAACCCCTGCAACACCTGCCAAGCCTGGCTTTAAACCACGTTTCAACGCTGCCATGGTAAAACCGAAACCAGCTGAAACAGAAACACAGGCAGAAGACAAAAAGGAAGAAACTCCGACAACTCCACCTGCGGATGCACCGGCACCTAAAATGGGCTTTAAACCACGCTTTAATGCCGGTATGGTAAAACCCAAACCGGTAGAAAATGAAGCGCCTGCTGAAGAGAAAAAAGAGGATGCTCCGTCTGAAGAGCCTCAAACGCCGGTGACCGAAGCATCTGCTCCTAAAATGGGGTTCAAACCTCGTTTTAACGCGGCCCTGATGAAACCTAAACAGGCTGAATCGGAACATCCCGTTGAAGAGGTAAAACCATCAGCCGAGGTTCCGCAACCAACGATTGAAGAGGTAAAACCGGCAACTGAAGCACCCGCGCCCAAACTTGGGTTTAAACCACGCTTTAATGCAGCTGCAATGAAGCCGACAGTTCCTGAAGCCGAAGCACCCGCAGAAGATAAAAAAGAGGATACGCCAACTGAAGAACCTCAGTCGCCGGCTAAAGAAACTCCCGCACCTAAATTGGGATTCAAGCCACGTTTTAACGCCAAAAATCTTCCCAAGAAATCAGAAGGGGAAGAATAGGTTAATAGCTTTTCCAATCAAGCTAAAAATTCATGTCATTGCGAGCGTAGCGTGGCAACCGCACGGAAGCGTGACCGCCCTGTATAGCATGCGATTGCTTCGTCGTTCCTCCTCGTAATGACATGTTTTTTGTATTACCCGTCTCCTACTTACTATGCGAAAACAACCAATGCAACAGATCAGGCTCGTTGAACGCATTATCCCAGCTGTTGTGTCCTACACCTGGATATAGCGTAAACCGCGGCTTGCCTCCCGCCTCTTTAATAGCATCAACCATTACCTGCGAGTGATCGGCAGGTACTACCGGGTCATTATTACCGTGAAAGATCCAGAGCGGAACTTTTTTAGCGTATTTCTTCGCGTTCAGCGTATTATCGCCGCCGCAAATGGCAAAGGCTGCTGCAAATACATTAGGTTCGCGGCCAATGATTTCAAATGTCCCCATACCACCCATGCTAAGGCCTCCCACATAAACTTTGTGCTTATCAACAAATGGCTTATCTAAAAACTGGTCAACCAGTCCCATCAGCATGATCATCGCCATTGTTGGCGGCGCATTTTCCTGGAAAATAAATTTGCGTTTATTGGTCGCCGAATCGGTAACCTGTTTTACATTGCTCCAATAACTTTTTGCCGGGCATTGCGGAAAAACAACGATAGACTCGTATAACTCCCTGCAGCTGTCCTGTAAGAACCGTTGTGCCCCATAAGCCAGTTGCGATTCATTATTGTTTCCCCGCTCGCCCGAACCGTGTAATACAAACAATAAAGGGTACTTTTGACCCGGATTAAAATGCTTCGGAAATAAAATTCGGTATGGTAGTGTGTCTACTTTAAAAATAAAGCTGCCCCTGTCAAACGAGGTCAAATTTTGGGACTTGGCTAAAAAAGAGAATGCTAAGAGTAAGCTTAGCATTCCTGTAATTCGTATTGTTTTGATCATGGGTTAAAATGCTTCTTTGTTTTGCAACCGACGTAATTACCGCCGTTGCTTTAAAACAAATTTAACCTCTTTAACGGCCTTTTGTTTATTTTTTATGCCGAATTAATTTTTCACGATAGCGGGGCTTTCAAAACCCAGTTTTTTCAAACCACCCTGAACCTCGGGGCAGCTCATGAAAAGTTTCCAGAGCAAACCGGTCCGGTAGTTTTCAATCATCACAATGATCGGGCCCTGGTCGATGGCCAAATAAGAGTTGGCGTACCAGTTATGCGATTCGCTGAAGGCATCGGTAAAGCCATACTCACCCCAGATCTTATCGCCCAGGTCGTAATAAAAATGACGCAAGGCTTTCATCGAATATTCCGGCGTATAAGGGAATGCCGATAGCGCGGCAGTTGGGGTAATTACGCCGAGGTCGTTGGTTGGCGAATGCGCATTGTAGCCCTCAAAGTTATCGCTGGCAGTTAGTCCCCAGCAATTTTCGCCGTAGCCCTTAAATTTTTTAGGATTATCAACACAGTAAGCATGATTGATCAGGGTGTGATTTTTGTTTTGTTCCCAGTAGTCGGCATACTCGTCCTTCAAACCTTTAGGATTAAGGCCCAGGAAAGAATATTGAGAGAAGAATAGCGGACCGCCGTAATCAAAACCCAACGGCAATTTAAATCCATAAAAAGTCCTTCCGTTTTTAAAGAAATCACTTTGAGCCCAGCCGCGGTGATACACATCGGCACTAACCGGGTAACGCTCTGCCGATGCTGCAAGCACATAAGTGATCAGGCACTCGTTAAAACCATGAATAGGAAAATTCATAGCCCATCCATTGTTCGGGCTCCAGTGCCAGTAAAGGTAGTCGCGGCCATCACGGGTAAACCAGCTCCATTCCATTTCGCCCCACATCCAGTTAATCACATCCCGGATTCGGCGTTCTTTCGGATCATCGGCAGTAAAATACTGTCTTGCACACAATAAACCCTGAAAAAGATAAGCCGATTCCACAATATCAGCCCCATCATCTTTACGGCCAAAGCGGATCACTTTACCAGTTTCGCCGTTTAACCAGTGCGGGAAAGCGCCATGAAAAGCATCGGCCTTGTATAAAAAGTTAACGATCTTCACCATACGGTCAACCGCCTGCTCATGGCTGATCCATTTGCGGCTATCAGCCACAATAAGCGACATAATACCGAAGCCCGAACCACCGGTAGTTACCACCTCGTTACCGTAATCAAAAGAAGTATTACTGCGCTCACGGGCCAGGCCGCTAACCGGGTGGCCAAAATCCCAGAAATAACGGAACGTTTGGCGCTGCACCACATCAAGCAAAGCACTATCCGTAAGATTTTTGATAATACCTACGGGCTTAATACCGTTTTCTGATTTTTTTGTTTGCTTTTGGGCAAAGGCGCAAATGGCAGCCAATATAAATACCGGAGTAATAAATAGTTTTTTCATAAAGCTATTTGCATTTGGATATGAAAAACAGGGTTTTCATTAAAAAAGAGAGGTCGCCCGTTAAACCCAACAAGGCAACCTCATCATCAATCAACTGTGTGTATTTTATTGGCTAATTAATAACCAGGGTTTTGTGTTAATGCGCCACCGCTCAGGTCAATTTCGTTTTGTGGCACAGGCCATACTTCGTTTTTGCCGGCTTTCCAACCGCGTGAGCCAAAAACCTCGGTACCCCTACCCTGACGGATTACGTCGAAATAACGTTCAAATTCCATAGCCAGTTCAACCCTTCTTTCCTGGTATATAGCTTTACGAAGCGTAGCCTGATCAGTTGTGGTTATCTTTGGTAAGATAGCGGCGTTACCGGCACGGGCACGGGCGCGAACCTGCTCTAACGGAATTAAGGCAGCTGCAGAATTACCAAGCTCATTATTAGCTTCAGCGTTCATCAGCAATACATCGGCATAGCGTAAAACAATTTTATTTTGCTGGCAACCTTCATTAAAGCCTGATACATACAGGCTAAAAGGAACGTATGATTTTTGGTTATACATCGGGTTATCTCCGCTGGCCGGGATCTTATCACCCTCTGGCGTAGTTTCGCCCCTGAAAATGATGGTGGCATCACGGCGCGGGTCACCGCTTTCATAAGCTGCCGCCAGCTCCGGACTTGGCACATTAAAGCCCCAGCCACCACCGGTTACGCCACGTACACCCTGTACCTGCGAGTATTGTGAGTTTGACGCATCCGGATTATTAGGGATCAATGCGCACTGGATTTCAAATACCGATTCCTGATTGTTTTTATGATTGGTACGGAACATTTGTTCGTAATTTGGAAACAACGAATAGCCCATGCCCATTACCTGGTTGGTATAATTCAATACATCGCTCCACTTTTTCAGGTACATGGCAACTTTTGCATGCAATGCAATAGCGGCGCCTTTAGTAGCGTGACCGATATCAGCAGAGCTATAAGTTTGCGGCAACACATTAGCGGCATCAGTTAAATCTGTTTCAATGGCAGCCCATACCTGTGCTTTTGCTGTACGCGGTAAGTTATATTCTGATGCATCCTTAGGCAGGCTTAAACGTAATGGCACATCGCCAAAAGCCCTAACCAGCCTGAAATATGAATAAGCCCTGATAAACTTAGCTTCGGCCAGATACCTTGCCTTTAAAGTTTCGTCCATGGTAATACCTGGCACGTTGGTCAAGATCTGGTTAGCAAAGTTGATGTTTTGGTACTGACCTTTCCAGAAACCACCCAATTGGGCATCGCCCGCAGTAATGGTAAATTTGTGATAGTCATTAAAGAAGGTAGCATCACTTGCGGTACTGCCTTTTTCTACATCGTCAGAACCCATGCTCTCTACAGCAATAGGTGCAAAGGCGATGTTGTTCCACTCGCGCAGGTTAGCATACATGGCGCTAACCGCTTTAGTAGCATCTTCTTGCGTTTTGAAAAATTGGGTTGCCGCGGTATTTTGAGCCGGGTCCACATTTAAGAAGCTTTTTTTACAGCTTTGAAACGATATAATTGAAGCGATAAGACCTAAAGCAACGACCTTACGCGAATATTTTGTACTATTTTTCATCTTTATATTGATTAAAAAGTAACGTTAACACCAAAATTATAGGTAGCAAATAACGGATACACACTTGCATCAATACCACGGCTGCCTACAGCACCACCAATCTCTGGCGAGAAGCCTTTGTAACCAAACAGGTTGATGGCGTTTTGTGCGTTTGCATAGATCCTGACTTTTGAAATATTCAGTTTCTTCAGGAAGTCGCCCGGAATGGTATAGCCCAGCTGCGCGTTCCTCATCCTGAAGTATGCACCGCTTTCAACATAAAATGAGTTAGGGGCGGCATTGCTGTTTTTACCAACGTTTACTGAAGGGTAGGTATTTGAAGTACCAGCCCCGTGCCAGCGATGATCATAAAAGTCCTGAGTGAAGTTTTCGTTACCAAAACGGTAAGCGATATTGGCGTTATAAACACTTACACCCGCAACACCCTGAAAATCTAACGCCAGGTCGAAGTTTTTGTAGGTGAATGATGTGTTTATACCGTAGTTATATTTTGGCAGCGGGCTACCTAAGGCTACGCGGTCACGACTATCCAATATGCCGTCGTTATTGGTATCCTGGTAAATGAAATCGCCAGGGGCCGCGCCCGGTTGTTTTGAAGCAGCAACCTGCTGTGCGGTTTGGAAAATGCCTGTTACTTTGTAGCCATAAAACTGTCCTATCGGCTGGCCAACCACGGTGCGGGTAGCTAATGCGCCGTTGGCAATGCCTTCGCCACCATCATAAATTGGGTTTTGACCGGTTACTACATTAAGTACTTTATTATTATTGATACCAATATTACCGCTAATACTGTAATTGAAATCTTTAGATGGGTTATCTCTCCAACCTAATGAAAATTCCCATCCCCTGTTTTGGATACTTGCCTGGTTACCTATCAGTGAGCTGTTATTTGTACCCAATGAGCCAGCCACCGGGATTGCGAAAATAGCATCCTGGGTTTCCCTGTTATAATAATCTGCTTCAAAAGTTAACTTGTTATCAAGCAAGCCACCTTCGATACCAAAATCAGATGATACTGTTTTTTCCCAAACAATAGACGGCGGCACAATAGAGTTAATACTTGCACCCGGGTAAACAGTAAGCGGATTGCCGAATAAACCTGTGAGGTAAGGATCAGTTGCGATAACTTGTACGGTAGGGTTAATTGGTACGCCTGAGTTACCAACTTTACCCCAGCTTCCGCGTAGTTTCAGGTTGCTGAATACCTTCTGATCTTTCATGAACTCCTCGTTGGTAATTACCCAACCGGCACCAACCGAAGGGAAGTAACCATAAGTGTGATCGCCATAAAACTGTGAAGCACCATCACGACGAATAGAGGCATTCAATAAATATTTATCTCTGAACGAATAGTTAACACGTGCAAATTGTGATAACGCACGGGTGTGGATCTGACTGCCCGGAGTTGCAAAGAAATTTACGTTAGTGGTGTCAGGGAATGAGCTTCTGATGCTGCCGTTTTTCACATACGGAACATAATCGGCCTTACCATCTATTTGCCTGGTGCGGTTGTTCTGCGCACTGTAACCTACCAAAGCTGTCATTTTATGATCTTTTATTTTAACATCATAGGTAAGGGTGTTTTCCCAAATCCAGTTACGAACATCGGTGTGGTTGATATCCAGATTGGTTTTATTGCTTTGCTGACGCAGGGTGGCCGTATACTCAGGTGTAAATGCCCTTACTTCATTCTGGCTGATATCGCCACCAAAGCTTGATTTAAATTTGAAGTTTTTAAGGAAGGTAACCTCGCCGTAAGCATTGTAAGTAAAACGCTTGTTTTTTGTTCTCTGGTTAAAGAAATCAATAGTGGCCTGCGGGTTATAATTGTTGCCATCACCGGTGCCATAATCGTTAGGGTCGCCATAACTGCCATCCGCTTTGCGTACAGGCAGTGTAGGGGCCGCGCCAAATAACTGGTGAAAGATATCGCCATTTACATCGCGCGATACATCAGACAGGCCACTTGCAGTGTAACCGAATTTTAAGTTTTTAGTTGGCTTAAAATCATTTGACAAGTGAACGGTGTAACGCTGATAATTGTTGGTTTTGGCTAATCCATCCTGGTTAAGGTAACCGAACGAATAGTTGTAAGTATACTTATCGGTACCACCGCTTATTGAAGCCTCATGGTTTGTAGTAAATGCCTTGCGCAATATTTGTTTATACCAGTCGGTTCCTTTACCGTATGACGAAGGATTGCTGAATATCGGATCGCCACTATTTAATGCCGAAAGCTCATTTACCGCAGTGGCATATTCATTGGCATTTGCCATTTTTACCTGGTTGGTAACAGCCTGCAAACCTACATAGCCATTATAATTAATAACCGGCTTACCTTTTGTACCACGTTTAGTACCTATCAAAACTACGCCGTTAGCTGCACGGATACCGTAGATAGCTGTACTTGACGCGTCTTTCAAAATGCTGAAACTTTCGATATCCTGCGGGTTAAGGAAGCTGATATCATCATACCAAACGCCGTCAACAACAAACAGTGGTTTGGTATTACCATAAATAGTACCTAAACCGCGAATAGTAATGTCTGGTGATTTACCCGGTGTACCGCTGTTGGTGATTTGTACACCTGATACTTTACCCTGTAAACCGCTCAATGCGTTAGGTGAAGCTTGTTTGGCAACATCCGCACCTTTAACCGTAGCTATCGAACCGGTTACGTCAAGCTTTCGCTGCGTACCATAACCGATAACAACTACCTGTTGCAATTCGTTGGTTTGCGGCTGCAAGGCTACGTTTATGGTTGTTTGCCCGTTAACAGCAACCTCTTGGGTGGCATAACCTATATAAGCAATTGATAAAGTTGCATTGCCAGGGACCTTGAGCGTAAAAGCTCCGCTTACATCTGTTTGGGTACCTATAGTTGTTCCTTTAACTGAAACAGACACACCTATTAAAGCTTCGCCTGTTTTTCCGTCAGTTATTTTACCTTTTAATGTAACGTTTTGTGCAAACGCCGCGTCATAGCAAAACAACAGTAACAACATCAACCCTGAAATAGTAAATATTCTTTTCATAGTGGTTAATAAATAATACGGATTGAAAAAATAATTGGTTTATTGATTTGCAAAGCTGTACAGATAATCAGCCTTTAACAAATATTGTAACTCAACATTAATACATCTATATAAGAATACTTTCTCAAGAAATGTTTTTACCAAGCGTAACAAACTATTTAACAACGAGTTAAAAGCATCAACACTACTACACAATGTGCAAAGCAGTTAATACCCCAAATTGACACAATGAGAGGTAATGATGTAGTGTTAAAGCTCGATGAGAAACTCGGTGAGATTCTTGTCATGCTCCAGATTTAGCTTTTTACGCAGCCGGTAACGACGAATTTCGACCCCGCGCAAAGAGATGTTGAGCAGTGACGCTATCTCCTTGCTATTCATATTCATGCGCAGGTACGCGCATAGCTTAAGGTCATTTGGCACCAGGTCGGGGTGACCGGCTTTTAGTTTTTTAAAGAAGTTTTCGTGCGCTTCGTTAAAACTGGTTTCAAATATGTTCCAGTCACGCTCGTCGCTCATACCTTCATCAATCACTTTCTGGATGCGGCGCAATTGTTCGTCGGCCAGCTTTTTACCATCTTCTCCTTTGAGGTGAGTTAGCTCGTCGCTTATCTTTTGCAGCAGCTCATTTTTGTAAACTATGTTCATGGCCGAATTTGCGAGTTCACGGCTTTTACTGGCCAGGTCGGCTTGCAGCTGCTCGTTCTTTATATTGATGATGTGCTGCTCATTTGCAATAGCTTCCTGCTTCAAAAATTCTTCCTTCTCTTTCTGCAGCTTTTGTTGAATCTGCTGCTGATGTTTTTTCAATTTAAGCCCGTAGTAATACCTGATCACATAAAATAGCAATACAGCCAGCAACACATAAAACACCAGCGCTATTTTTCCGGCATACCATGGCGGCAATACTGTAAAAGTTATTGTTGAGACAGCAGATTGGTACTGATCATTCACCTTAGCCCTCACCTTAAAACTATAGGTACCCTGGTTAAGGTTGGTAAACTCTTTTTGGCTTTGCGGCGTCCATTCGCTCCATTGATGCGAATAGCCTTCCAGATAATACTGAAACCTTATTTTGGCTTGCGTATAATAGGGCAAAGAATAACTTATGCGAATGTTGTTTTCGGCGTAAGGAACCTCAATATTGTTACTCTGTTCTGCTGCTTCAGTTATCAACGATACCTTATCGGTAACATTCTCTATCCTCCTGATCAAAACATCAGGTATTTTGATCCTATTGGGCAGTTGAGCATCTGCATCGTTTAATATCACAAACCCGTCATCAACACTTATCAAATAGGTTGAGTTGTTGATACGGTTAATGGTTTCATAATGCTGTACCATCTGTCCGTTCAGGATAGAAAACCTGTTGGTATCGATGGTTAGCTTCCCGGTAACAGACATATCGGCCAAACCAACCCTGCCCTGGTTAATGAACCAGTATTTTTTACCTATAGCCTTAATGATCTTACTTGAGGTGGCAAATGTGCCCAGTTTGCTGTTAAGCTGCTGATATTTATAAAACCTGTCGGTAATATCGTCATACACATAAAAACCCAAATCTGACGAGAAAACCGTGCGGTTATCGAGATCAAATACATTAATGTTGTAACTACCCGGCAAACCATGTTTTTGGTCGTAATAAACGTGCGATACCACAGTGCGCTGATCGGCGCTCAAAGTGAGCTTATAAATACCCTTATAAGCATGGCTTACCCAAATTTGACCTTTGGCATCACGTTCAACATAGCGTGAAGGCTCACTGAAACCGGCTAATTTATGGCTGAATTGCCAATTGCCCGCGGCATCTTTCCGGTAGATCACCAAGCCGGTATAAGTGCCCTGCATGAGCATATCGGGGGCCATTTTCTTAATAGTCCATCCGCCCGTCACATCCGAGATCTTTTTTATGGAAGCTCCGTTTACCTGGTAAGTTCCGTCGTTATGGCCGCAAAGCAACCTGTTATCCTGTAACGACAAATCCCACACCTGCCCCTGCGAACCGGGAATCAGTTTAAAGTCGAATGTTTGAAAGGGGCTGTTATGATTATCGGGCAGCCAATCGCTATAAAACAGCCCCTGGTTAGTGCCGAGATAGATCTTTTTATCAAAAATGATACTTGAATAAACCGTACCGAATTTGCCGGTTTTGTCGAAATAAAAATACAAAGGCGAGTTAACCTCAATTCTATCGATACCATTATCCAGTCCGGCCCAAAGGTTTTGGCTGGCATCAGTATAAAGGCTTAACACCGTATTGTTTTGCATACCGCTGGCTTTATTGATATGCTGCACTACACGCCCGGCAGTATCAACTATCACAATACCATTCAGGATAGTACCATAGGCGAAATACTTATCGGCGATGGCCGCGCCATTATTCAGCTGGTAGGTTTTTAAAAAATCATTTGCCTGGCTCACCCATGGCTTAACCGTTTTACCATCGTAGATAAATAAACCATTTTTTGCCGTACCAATGAGATATTTACCCTGTTGAAATGGCAAAATAGATAACACACCACTTGCGCCTAAAATATTGCTGCCTTCAATATATTCAGTCTTTGAACCTTTAAGCTCAAAAAGCCCTTTTGTTAATTGCTCTACAAAAAAGCGGCTGCCACATTTAAAAAGGAACAAATACGGCTCATGTGTTTTTACCACTTCAATTTTACCAGCCGAATAAATATAGATAGCACCAAATGATTGGAAAAGCACCCTGTTGTTATCGCAATATATTTTCCAGATCTCTTCGGTTACCGGTAAAAAGTTTTTCGGTACCAGGCTAATCAGCGAGGTGTATTTTAAAATGCCCTTACCATCGTTATGCCAATAGCCAAATTCACCATATCCGCCGGCATACACCCTGCCCCTGCCATCAGCACTAACTGAGCGTACAATTAAGCCGTTGGGCATGTGGTACTGCTGCCAGTATTTACCATCAAAGGTGAGCAGGCCTTCGGCATTACCAAAGTACATGATATCGTGCTCATCGCGCGTTACCGACCAGTTTTGGTTACCAAACTGGTAAAGGGCCTTTGTATAATTTTGCACATACGGAACACCTACGCTCTTAATATCTACCGACCACGCGGGCCAAACCGATATAAAAGCAAGAACGATAATAATACACAAGGTTTTACGCATAGGATGTAGCGGCTCAATTTGCTAAAGTAGTGTTTGTACCCGACAAAATAAAAAAGCCTACCCTTGAGGGTAAGCCTTATATAATTAATTGTGCCACAGCTGTTATGCTATTGGCTGCAGTTTGTTTTTACTCACATTTACCGGTTGAGGTACTTTTACATAATACCCGGTACCATCATAAACCCGTTTGCGTGGATGAGACTTACATTCTTCGCTGCAGCAGCCGTCCATAGCGGTTCCGCATTCATCACACTGGGTAAAATGTTCGTTGCACTCGGGGTTGGCGCAATTGATCATTTTTGGTGTGGTTTTGCCGCAATTGAAGCAGGTTGAAATAACAACAGGGTTAACGCTGTTCACATCAACCGAAAGGCGGTTATCAAACACATAGCATTTACCTTCAAAATCCTCGCCGCCCGCTTCTTTACCATATTTAATGATGCCGCCATGCAACTGGTACACTTCGGGGAAACCTTCGTGCAACAACAAGGCCGATGCTTTTTCGCATTTGATGCCACCGGTGCAATAAGTCAGGATCTTTTTATCCTTGTACTTGGCCAGCTCATTGATCATTGCCGGAAAATCACGGAAGTTTTCAATATCAAGGGTTACCGCATTTTTGAACTTGCCTAACGAGTGTTCATAGTTTGAGCGCACATCCAAAACAACAACATCGTCCCTGTCTTTCATAGCCAAAAACTCTTTTGGCTCCAGGTGTTTGCCGGTTTTTTGTTTCGGGTCGATGACATTAGGGTCACGGAGACCTGAGTGCACAATTTCTGACTTATAACGCACATGCATTTTTACAAAGGATGGCGTATCTACTTCATCAATTTTAAAGTCGATACCGGCAAAACGTTCGTCGGCATGTACGGTATCCATATAGGTTTTGCAAGCTTCGGCAGTACCTGATACTGTACCGTTAAGCCCTTCATCGGCCACAATAATGCGCCCGGTTAAACCTAAGCTTTTACAAAATTTTAAATGATCGGCAGCAAATTGCTCCGCATTGGCTATTGTCGAATAACAATAGTATAGTAGGGTATTATACATTTTCATAAAATCATTGATACTGCTGCAAACAGTGTTAAATGAGCGGCGCAAAGATACGAACTTTGTTCGTAGTCCGAAAGTCTGAAGTCAGAAAGTCCGTAAGTAAGAAGTCAACCATTAAATCAAGAGCAAAACTTTCGGACTTAAGCGGACTTTCCGACTTCCGGACTCCCCTACCTTATCCCGTAAAAGATCCTGAAGCCCTGGATGTATTTTTTATCGCCGGCGTAGGAGATACCGTAGTCAACACGGAAAATTAGGCGCTGTACGCCTACGTAAAACTCGCGGTAATTGCGGTTATTTTTCGTGGTGAGGTAGTTGGCGCCGATAATTTCTTCAAGCTTCCACTTTCTTAACAACGGGATATGATTAAATAGTGAACCTGCAAAATTATGCTGGTAATGTGCTTCTAAAAATGCGCCGTTGGTACTGTAGGTATAAAACGGCAGGAAGTGAAAGCTGCCCACATAGGTAGGGTCGAAAGTGGTGCCCTGGTTACCTAAAAAGTGGTTATAATCCATGTAGTACAGGTTGTTGTTATTAAAAAAGCCTCCGCCCGATACTTTAAATGATGAATAGCCCGAAAGGCCTACGCGGATATGGTCCTGCGAGAGATCGACAGAAGCAAAATCGTAATCTACATCCGAGCCAATGATATTTTTAAACCCTTTACGGTAGTTTACCGTTAAGGTTGGATATTTTGAAGGCAGGTTGAACTTGCCGGTGGGCCGGGTCTCGTACCGCTGATCAAAAGTAAAAGTAGCCGACGCGTTAAATACAAGCGCCTGATTGTCAGGAAACAAAAAGGAATGGTCATCAGCCGGAGTACCCGGAGGGGCTAATGGATTATTTGATGTAAACTGGCGATCCTTAATATCCTTTATCTTGCTAAAAGACGTATTGTAAAGCTGCGAGCGGCTTGAATACGACAAACCTCCTTTTAAAAACACGCCGTTTAACACTTCGCGCTGATAGCCGAAATCGCCATAATGGCTTCGGTAATATTTAACATAGTTATTTTCGCTCAGAAGCGTACTCAGCGTGTTGAAATATAACGAACGCGTGCCTACATTGTTAAGATCAAGCACATCGCTGCCAAAATCAGCATAAAACTTAGCGTTATGGAAAGGATCGTTCTTATACTCAAAACCTATGTTGGCGCTGAAGATTTTGTTAGAGAAACCATAACGCAAGGCGGGTGTAATTGTCAATGAATGAAAATCATCAATGGTACGGATATAGCTTACCTTTGCATTAATGCCAAAGCCCTCAACCGTATTGTAGTAAAAGGTTTGTATAAATGGGAATATGTATAATGAATCCCTGTTGCTTTTATTGCTGGCGGCATAACCAAAAATCAGGTAACCCGGGTAATTAATATGATTTTTATGATGCTGAAGCGAATCCAGGTAGGCATCCGTCTTTTTATATTCTTCAAAGGCATCCTTTTTTTTGTAATCACGATCCTCAAAAGCGGTTAAAGGTATGGGCCTTGCATCGGCCCAGTAGCCCGGCTTTTTACTATTAGCTACCGTATCAATTTTCAGGATCTCACCGGTAAAAAAGTTATCAGGAAATGTCGGGTTGATTTTGTAGTTATTATAAACAGCGGCGTAATATCCGCCAAATTTAAATCCGAAAACGGCCCCTTTAAAACTGTATTGGGTTGATGCAGGCATCCATACGCTATCGGTTATGGCTACGTATTGCTGCCTGATCTTTAAAGTATCAACCAGGTTGAGGTTGCTCGTTTTATTTTCAACAAACAGGTCAACGCTGTAAATGCGCCAGTCGCCGTCAACAATATAAATATCGCCCTGAAAATACTGACCATGCCCGCGTTTCGGAATCACCTGGATTTTGTGGATGGTATGGCCATTTTCAACTGAGGTTCCAAGCAATTTGTAATTATAAAACCTGGGACCATATGAAGCAACCGGAGAAACAAAGCCACGGGTAGCTAACCCGTTTATAGTAAATACATTCTGGTAAAAATTAGCCTGTAGATCAGATGCCTTTTTGTAGCCAAATGCTGTATTCTGGCCAGCCATCCGGTTGGCGATAGTAATCTCCCGTACCTTGTTGGGCTTTTGAAAATTGTATTCAGATATTGATTCGGACTGGTAGAGTATCCCTCTACCGTTTGTATCCAAATCGAGCGTTTTCCTTACCTCCTGGCCCAACAATGATTTAGGTACGCTCAGTAATTTTTGTACACCTTTGATATAAACAGCGCAGGAGTATGAAGCGGCCTCCTCAATATAGTATTTGCGTTTTTTCAGCACTTGCTTCATGATGGTATCGGCAGCATCCCGGTTTTTACGATAGGTTTCGGCTACCCTGTTGGTGGCAAATACTTCATCGGCCATTTGTACATTATGTTCCTGGTCCTGATCTGTTATGGTGACCTGCTCTATCTTTTCAGTATATCCAACATAGCGATATATGACATTATAGGTACCGGGAGCAAGTTTAAACTGGTAAATTCCGTTTTCGTTGGCGGTAGTACCATAGGTGGAATTACGGATATAAATAGAAACAAAAGGAATTGCCTGTCCATCCTTATCGGTTATTTTTCCTGTCAAAAGCGATTGCTGCGCGGAGGCCGTTATTACGCTTAAAGCAATGGCCAATAGTAGTATATATTTTCTCATATGTTACTTATGCGTAATACTTTAGAGCTTAAAAATGTTTTATTATCTACTTAATAATTATTTAAGGTTTAATAAACCTTATCAAATGCCCGCGAATGCTTAATTTTGCCCTCTTTAAAACACGCATGCTATGTACAACACACTAAAGCCGGTTTTACAACAGGAGTTAACCGAAATTGAAAACGCCGGTTTATACAAAAAGGAACGGATCATTACTTCGCCCCAGGGCGCCGATATTACTGTTCAGGGCGGTGCCGAAGTAATTAACTTTTGCGCCAATAACTACCTCGGCCTATCGGGTAATGCCAAAGTGGTACAGGCCGCCAAAGATGCAATGGATACGCATGGTTACGGCTTATCGTCTGTACGGTTTATATGTGGTACACAGGACATACACAAAGAGCTTGAAAAAAAGATAGCTGAATTTTTGGGCACTGAAGATACCATTCTGTATGCGGCAGCGTTTGACGCCAACGGCGGTGTGTTTGAACCGTTATTTAATGATCAGGATGCCATAATTTCTGACGAACTGAACCATGCTTCGATCATTGACGGTGTGCGCCTTTGCAAGGCCCAGCGCTACCGTTACAAGCACGATGATATGACCGACCTGGAAGAAAAATTAAAAGCTACGCAGGAACTGCGTCATCGAATCATCGTTACCGATGGCGCTTTCAGCATGGACGGCACCATTGCCCAGTTAGATAAGATCTGCGATCTGGCCGATAAGTACAACGCGCTGGTCATGATCGATGAGAGCCATTGCTCGGGCTTTATGGGTAAAAACGGCCGCGGTACGCATGAGCACCATAACGTTATGGGCAGGATTGATATCATCACCGGTACATTAGGTAAGGCTTTGGGTGGCGCATCGGGTGGTTTTACATCTGGTCGTAAAGAAATTATTGATATGCTACGTCAGCGCTCGCGCCCGTATTTGTTCTCAAATACTTTGGCACCAGCAATTACCGGTGCTTCAATTGCGGTACTGGATATGTTAAGCGAAACCACAGAGCTTCGCGACAAACTGGAAAGCAATACGCAATACTTCCGTCAAAAAATGACCGAAGCTGGTTTTGACATTAAACCCGGCGTGCATCCTATAGTCCCGGTTATGTTATATGATGCCAAGCTGGCCCAGGAATTTGCAGCCAAAATGCTTGATGAAGGCATTTATGTAATCGGTTTTTACTACCCGGTAGTACCGCAGGGTAAAGCGAGGATCAGGGTACAGATCTCGGCAGCGCATGATATGCACCACCTTGATAAAGCTATCGCAGCGTTTACTAAGGTGGGTAAGGAACTGGGAGTGCTTAAATAACACGCGTAGTTTTTTTATATTTGTAGATATAATTCCTTTTTATGGAAAGTACAAAGTTAACTTTGAGTGTCAAGGCCGATTCGCTGTCTCTTGTTAAGGAGTATGCAAAACGGCAACACACCAGTGTATCCAAACTGGTGCAGGAGTTTCTTGATGGCATAGCAGAGCAGGAAAAAAAGGACGATCCGATAAAAGAGAAGTATAAAAATGTGGAAATACCTGAATGGATCAAACAACTTACAGGTATAGTGAAGGATCCTAATCCGGATATGAGCTACCATGATATGAAAAACGAATATTTCAAAGAGAAATATGGCATATAAACGCCTCTTTCTGGATAGCGATGTTTTACTGGACATGTTTTTGAAAAGGGAACCTTTTTTCTTTCACACTCAAATACTGCTAATTGAGTGCATAAAAAGAAATATCGAATTGCGAACTTCCTCATTGGTGATAGCAAACATAGTTTACGTGTTGAGGAAACAGATTGGGGTATTGAAAGCCAAGCAGAATTTAAAGAATCTGTTTAATTCTGCAAAAGTGTTGCCTTTCGAATTCGATGCAATAGAAACAGCAATATTAAGTGATATCACAGATTTTGAAGATGCCATTCAATTTCACATTGCCCAAAAAGATAATTGCGACGCCATCATCACCCGAAATATAAAAGACTATAAAAACTCAACAATACCGGTTTTAACAGCCGAACAATTTTTAAATACATTATAATGCAAGCTCAGATAGACCAATATACCGCCGAGATCAATGCTTTTTCGCCAGCTAATGCTGATGAACTGGAAGCGTTCCGTATTAAATTTTTAGGCACCAAGGGTATTATTAAAGACCTTTTTGAGCAGTTTAAAAGTGTTAGCCCGGAAGAAAAACGCACTTTCGGTAAAGTACTTAACGAGTTTAAACAACTGGCCGAGGCTAAGTATAACGAGCTGAAGGAAAACATTGGCTCAGGAGCTCAAAGTAAAGGCAACGATCGTGATCTTACTTTACCCGGCGATGGTTTTACTGTTGGCTCGCGGCATCCGTTATCATTGGTTCGTAACGAGATCATCGACATTTTTAAGCGCTTAGGTTTCGTTGTTGCCGAAGGTCCGGAAATTGAAGACGACTGGCACAACTTCTCGGCCCTGAACTTTCCGGATGAACACCCGGCACGTGATATGCAGGATACTTTCTTTATTAAAAAGAATAACGGTAAAGATGATATTGCGCTGCGTACCCACACCTCATCGGTACAGGTACGGATGATGGAAGCCGGCAAACCACCGTTCCGTGCAATTATGCCGGGCAGGGTTTACCGTAACGAGGCTATTTCGGCCCGCGCGCATTGCTTCTTCCACCAGGTTGAAGGTTTATATGTTGATGAGAATGTATCTTTCTCTGATCTGAAACAAACCCTTTACCACTTTGTACAGGAGCTTTATGGCGAAGGTACAAGGGTACGTTTCCGTCCGTCATACTTCCCGTTCACGGAGCCATCAGCCGAGATGGATATTTCGTGTACCATTTGCGGTGGTGCCGGTTGTAACATGTGTAAGCACAGTGGTTGGGTAGAGATTTTAGGCTGCGGCATGGTTGACCCTAACGTTTTGGAAAACTGCGGTATCGACAGTAAAAAATATACAGGCTTTGCCTTTGGGATGGGCATGGAGCGTATTGCCAATCTTAAATATGTGATCCGCGACCTGCGCCTGTTTTCAGAAAACGACGTACGTTTCCTCAAACAGTTCCAAACTGAAATGTTATGAGGAAACTCACTATAATATTATTGGTAGTTATCGGTTGCTTTTCGTGCGGAAAAGCAACCGATAATGTACCGAGCGTACCTGTTAATTTCCAGGCCGCATTGGGCACACCGGCATTGAGCCCCCTTAACGTTGCGGGCGGCGCGGTGGCCATTAATGGTTATGGTGTGTCCGGATTGATCATTTACCGTAAAGTGAACGGCACTTATGCAGCCTACGACCGGTGTAGCAGTTATCAGCCCGAAAAAAAATGCGCCGTAACAATTGACAATACAGGCTTTACGGTAACCGATCCCTGCAGCGGTTCAAAGTTTAGCCTGGAAGATGGCACACCGGTAAAAGCCCCGGCAACAAAGGCATTAAGAACCTACAGGGTAGCTGTTACCCAGTTTGAAATTCAAGTAACTAATTAATGGAAGCCGACAAAATAAAAGATAGTATTAAGCGGGCGGCACAGGAACTTTTCCGCAAATTCGGGTACCATAAAACCAGTGTTAATGAGATTGCCAAAAAGGCAAAAATTGCCAAGGCAACCATATATAAATACTTCGACAGCAAAGAGGCCATATTACACGTTTTGCTGATGGACTACATCAAAGCCAGCGTTGATGACCTGGTACAAAGCAATTGGAACGATATTGATGAAGAAGTTTATCTCAATAACCTCATCATGAAAACCTGCCGCCTCTCCTATACTGTTTGTAATGAGTTTATCGGCTGGGATTTCATCCGTGAATCAACCAATTCCCAGGATTTTTTAAAGAACCTTTCTAACGAACTTGAGGAACTACTGATGGCTTCGTTTATCCAGTTGCCAGGCATCCGCAAGCACGAAACTTACCAGCAACGCCTGCGCTTCCTGATCAAGTGCAGTAAAAGCATTGTGTTCAGTTTCGCCTTTACCTCGGTAAGCGATTCGGATGTGCGGAAAAATTTTGTTTCTTTTCAGAAAGAGATTTTGCCTTATTTGGTTAAGGCTGCGGTTTCGGTGTAAGAATACCTTTCAATTAAAAACTACCTAAAGGAAGACCTACTTATTGCCGTTGATTTTAGTCAACGGATTAAAGGAGTAGACAGCCGGGCTTCAGCCCAAATCCAAGCTGTATTTCGGCTAAAGCTTTCTGTCTTTCGGCAATAATTCCGTCGACTAAAGTCACGGCAATGATTTTATTTGATAGCTATCTGACCGGCCTTCAAACAGTTTTTAACTATTTGAGTAAAAATTTCCATTATTTACTTTGAAATACAAAGTACTTTACATTATATTTGTCATAGGCTTAAACAAAGAGCCCTTTCTTTTTAATTATAAACTTTGAAATACAAAGTACTTTATATCTAAACAATCATGATAGAGGAACAATCACCAAAACAAACAACATTGGGCTGGCTCAGGGAGTCGGCAACATTTAAATTGATCTTTATCGGGCTATTGGCGCTTTTACTCTTAATTCCATCAGTCTTCGTCCAAAACCTGGTAACCGAACGTGCAGTCAGGCAAAATGAAACGGCCAAAGAGGTATCAGATAGCTGGTCGGCCAGCCAGATCATCAAAGGCCCGATATTGGTTATCCCTTATAAAAAAGGATTAAATATGACCGATACCGCTAAGCAGACGCCTATAGAAAACCTGTACATTTTGCCCGACAACCTTCACATTAAGGCAGGCCTTACAACACAGCTTAGGCACCGGGGCATTTTTGACGTGGCGGTGTACAATACGCAGGTAAAAGTAAGCGGTAATTTTGCCAGGCTTGATCTCTCCTCACTCGGTATAAATATAAACCAGCTTCTTTTAAGCAAAGCCAGGTTTGAATTTAGTGTGAGCGACCTGAAAGGTTTGAAAAGCAACCCGGTTATAAAAACAACTCAACCCATACTTGGCGCCCAACCTTCATTTGAATCCGTATTTGGCAATGGTTTGCAAGCCGGTGTTGATCTTTCAGCAATAAACAATAACGAAATTCCATTTGATTTCACGCTTGATTTGAAAGGCAGTGAAGGATTAAGCTTTTTACAAATGGGTAAAACTACCGATGTGCGGGTAAATGGCAACTGGAGCAGCCCGAGCTTTGATGGCAATTTCCTCCCCGATGATGCTAAAGTTGATACCGGCAGCTTTAGCGCCAGCTGGCGTATGATGTATTACAACCGGCCATTCCCTCAACAGTGGACCGGTCAGCAAAAAACGTTGGATAACGACAAAAAACTGGAAGAGGCCACTTTTGGTGTAAAACTTCGTCTCCC
Organism: Mucilaginibacter sp. Mucisp73; assembly: GCF_059491465.1. NCBI lineage: Bacteria > Pseudomonadati > Bacteroidota > Sphingobacteriia > Sphingobacteriales > Sphingobacteriaceae > Mucilaginibacter > Mucilaginibacter sp. Mucisp73. Next base: position 4,869,469 of record NZ_CP168507.1, read on the forward strand.
GGTTGACCAGTACCAGAAAACCATGCGTACCAGTAAGTATGCGATATTCATTATCCTGCTCACCTTTATCTCCTTGTTTTTAACCGAGGTTATCCGCAAGCAACCGATACATATGTTCAATTACATACTGATTGGTGCGGCTATGGTTATTTACTACACACTGCTATTATCGTTTTCAGAGCAGGTTGGCTACAACATGGCTTATCTTATTGCTTCTGTGTCAACCATAGCACTTATATCCGTATTTATATCATCCCTGCTCAAAAACGGCAAGGCGGCGTTACTGTTCGCCTTTATTTTGGCTGTCTTTTATGCCTTCATCTTTGTCATCATTCAACTGGAAGATCTTGCCTTAATGGTTGGCAGTATCGCATTGTTTATTATAATAGCTGTACTAATGTATTTTTCGCGCAAGATAAACTGGGATAAAAATTAAGCATTGCATATACCAATCAGCAAAGGTTTCAGAAATCTTTGCTGATTATAAATTAAACCTTATACCGATTTGGTTTTTAGTTTAAAAATTACTATGTTAGCATAGTAATTTTTTATTTTATGAGCCGCGAACTAACAGAACTTTCCGACCTGATTGATGAGCAATTTGAGATAGAAGATATTACCGTTGACGATAATATGGTTAACTATCTGCTAAGTTTATTTGCTTAGAGATCCTGCTTAAGATCGTAACGTCTTTTAAAGGCGACCGGCTTTCTTTTGTCCCTCCTCTCCCATTTTCAGGATTAAATAAATAGGGTTAACTTTGCAGCCTGATGAGTAAAGCTAACAAACCAAAGTTTTTTGAAAACGTACAGATCATTGACATTGCCGAAGAAGGCAAAGGCGTAGGCAAAGCCGATGACTTTGTACTTTTTGTAGATAAGGCCGTGCCCGGCGACATTGCCGATGTACAGGTATACCGTAGTAAGAAAAACTTCGGCGAAGGCAAGATCACCGAATTAAAACAAGCTTCTGAATACCGAACGCAAGCTTTTTGCGAGCATTTCGGCACCTGTGGTGGCTGCAAATGGCAACACATGACCTACGAGGCCCAGCTTAAATTTAAACAAAAGTCAGTTGTAGATGCCTTAAGTCGCCTGGCTAAGATCAACGTTGAAGGTATCATGCCTATCGTGCCTTCGCCGGCCGACAGATATTACCGCAACAAGCTTGAATTTACCTTCTCCAACAAACGCTGGCTTTACGATGGCGAAAACAAAGAAGACGGCACGTTAAATATGAACGCCCTGGGTTTCCACATTCCGGGCAGGTTTGATAAAATATTAGATGTAAACCATTGCTATCTGCAGGCCGAGCCCTCCAACAGTCTGCGTAACGAGATCCGTGATTTTACCATTCAACAGGGTTATACGTATTACGATCTGCGTAACCACAGCGGTATGCTCCGCAATTTGGTTGTACGTACCTCATCAACCGGCGAGATCATGGTGATTGTAGTTTTTGCATACGCAGAGCAAAGCGAGATCGATAACCTGATGAGCCATATTGACGCCCGTTTCCCGGAAATAACTTCATTGTTATATATCGTAAACCAGAAAAAGAACGATACTATTTTTGACCAGGATGTTGTAGCCTTTAAAGGCCCCGAATATATCCACGAGGAAATGAATGGCATCAAGTTCCGTATAGGGCCTAAGTCATTTTACCAGACCAACTCCATCCAGGCACTTCGTCTGTATGAAATAACCCGCGATTTTGCGGGTTTTAAAGGCGATGAACTGGTTTATGACCTTTACACGGGCGCCGGCACCATTGCCAACTTTGTTGCCGGTCACGTGCGCGAGGTTGTTGGTGTTGAGTATGTACCTACTGCCATTGAAGATGCTAAGGTAAATTCGGCCATTAACAATATCACCAACACCAAGTTTTATGCGGGTGATATGAAAGATGTATTGGTGGCCGATTTCGTAGCTGAGCATGGCAAGCCGGATGTGATCATTACCGACCCGCCACGTGCAGGCATGCACCCTGATGTAGTAGCCCGCCTCATGGAAATTGAAGCCCCTAAAATTGTTTACGTAAGCTGCAATGCCGCCACCCAGGCCCGTGACCTGCTGGTGCTAAAAGAAAAATATGATACGGTTAAAATTCAGCCTGTAGATATGTTTCCGCATACGCAACACGTGGAGAATGTGGTGTTACTTGTTTTGAGAGATTAGTTTTTCTTAGCGTATGGTTCATTGTTGATAGTTCATAGCTATGATGTTTAAGAATCGGTACGATCACAAAAACAAATCGGTGTAATCATCTAATAATCGGTGTAATCCCAAAAAAATCAACGAAATCAGCGTAATCAAAAAAATCAACGGTCATGAACCCTGAAGAACTGCTTAACGAAGGAAATGAACGCAACAAACCGGCGGCTGATAGTCCGCTGATAAGTTTGGAGCGTGACCTGAAATATTTTAACGACTCCATTAAAGAGATAGCCGAAGAGATCATTAACGAAGGACTCTCTTCCTACCCTATTTTCATAGCTCATCAGCACGAACTTAGTTTAGGCGAATTAATCCTTGATCGTCATGATTTAAACTCGGAATGGAGCATTCATGCTTCTACATTGGAAGAATTTGTAGAACGAGACGTTATAAAGCCTGTACTGAAAGAACGCTTTATTAACAGCTACAAAGATCCGTACCAATTTATGTGCGTATTTGTAGTGGTTCCCGAAGGCGCAAACTTTGTGTTTTTCCCTTACGCTAAGTAAGTTTTATTTATATAAATTTGAGACGTGCGGCCCCTTCTCCCGAAGACGCAATATGGAATGGACTATTTTAGTTGAATCCTGCTTCCGCATAAAAGCTCCTTTAAAAAGAGCAATAAATAATGCTGATAAAAATGCCTGAAAAAAAGCTTCTCATATTAAATAAGCAACAGATCCAGCAAAAGCTCGACAGGATGGCCTACCAGATACTGGAGGACAACTTTGACGAGGATGAAATATTGATAGCCGGTATCCTGCCGCGTGGCAACCACATTGCCGAGCGCCTGAAAACCATCCTCGATGGCATTGCGCCTTTCAAAAGCCGCCTGCTTACTATCGAACTTGAAAAACAAAGCAGCAGCTTAAGCGCCAATATTGATTTTGAGGTAGAAGAATGCAGTAATAAAGTGGTGATACTGGTTGATGATGTGCTGAACAGCGGTAAAACCCTTGCTTACGGCTTTGGTGTATTTTTGGATGTTCCGCTGAAAAAGCTCCGTACCGCGGTATTGGTTGACCGCAATCATAAAAGTTTCCCTATCACTACGGATTTTGCCGGTGTAGCCCTTTCAACCGTTATCAAAGAGCATGTTGATGTAGTGCTTGATGAAGAAGATGGCGAAGAGGATGCGGTTTATTTGAGGTAGGATGAATTCTGTCTTATTCAACTGGTTTTTATTCAATAAATCATTTTATAGAGATCGTCATTGCTGTAAGAAATACGAAGCAATCCGGCATAAGCAGAGCAGCAACACAAAGGTTATGACACTTTCCTCTTCTTGGTTTTTATAATTTAAAAATGGCAGAAAAGATTAATTATACAAGAGACTGGTGGGAAAATTTATCTGAAGCTGAAAAACGGCATATTGATGCAGGTATAGCCGATGCCGAAAATGGCAGAACTGTTTCTGCAGAAGAGTTCTGGGATAAATTAAAAGGACAAAATGAAGATTTATATTCTTAATTTTGGGCGTTCCTTCGGCCGGGCTTTGCACTCATACTGCACAGGCATTAGCCACTTGGCCGGTATCCGTTTCAATCCCTAACGCAAAAAGAAGGCTCTTTAAATACTCGCCCCCAACGCCTCTTCCAGCTTCTCAACCGACATATCAATCCCTTCAACAATATTTGTTGCCTGCAGGTAGAAACCTTCACGCTCGGCCAGTTTGCCGGTGATAAATTCTACCAGTTCATCGCCTTTTTTCCCTTGCAATACCGGACGAATGGTTTTGCTGTTCTCCAACCTGTCGGCCAGGGTTTTGGGAGATAGTTTTATGTAGAGAGTTTTACCGTTGGCATTCATCCAATCCATGTTATCAAAAAAACAAGGCAATCCTCCACCGGTTGATACCACCGTATTTTCGGCATATTCAGTTTCTTTCAATACCTGCGATTCCAGTTTACGGAATGCATCTTCGCCAAATGAGGAAAAATATTCGGCTATGCTCATGCCTGCTTTGGCTTCGAGCACATGATCCAGATCAATAAATTCGTAGCCCCATTTGGCGGCAAGTTTGCGGCTCCAGGTTGTTTTGCCACATCCCATAAAGCCCACAATAAAATATTTCATAAAAATTCCTTCAGCTTAATTTTACCCGAGGGTCAATCCAAACATAGATAACATCCACCAGTATACTGATCACCACAAATATAAACGCGATAAACAATATAGAGCCCATCACCACCGGAAAATCCGACATTTCCAAAGCATCAACAGTAGCTTTGCCTAATCCGTTATAACCAAAAATGTATTCCACAAAAAACGAACCTGCCAGCAACGATGCAAACCAGTTGGCAATGGCGGTAATTACCGGGTTCATGGCATTTTTAAGCGCGTGACGATAAATGATCGTCCGATTGCTTAATCCTTTAGCTTTTGCAGTTCGGATATAATCCTGCCCCAAAACATCGAGCATGGCGTTACGGGTAAGCTGTACAATAATGGCCAGCGGCCTCAAGCCCAAAGTAATTACCGGCAGTACAAGGTTTTTCAGTGTGATCACTTCCCCTTTAAAAGGATCATAGCTATACAAACTGCCCGACATGTTTAAATGCGTGTAATTACTCAGCACAAAACCAAAGATCCAGGCAATAATGATCCCTGCAAAAAAAGAGGGCGCAGAAATGCCCAGTGTTGAAAAACTAATAGCCAGCTTATCAATCCAGGTATCTTTGTTCACCGCGCTTGCCACGCCCAAAAAAACACCGATAATGATAGCGAAGATCATAGCAGCCGCGGCAAGCACCAGTGTATTCGGGATCACTTCCATCAATAATGAAGCTACATCTTTACGGGTTTGGTATGAACGCCTTAAATAAGGCCATTTCAACGCCAGCACTTTGCTTTTGCTCACCGGGAATAGTTTTACATAGCCGTAGCGCTGTTGCTCGTCAGCCGTATTAAGATGGATACCTAATGGGGAAAGATCATTCAGATAATAGGCAAATTGCACCGGTACTGGTTTATCCAGCCCAAACTCTTTGCGTACGGCCTGAAGCGATTGTACGTCGGCACGCTGCCCTTGGGTCATACGGGCCGGGTCGACAGGTAAAATATTGAACAGAAAAAAAACAACAAACACTACCCCCAGCATTACTGCCAGCCCATATAGTAATTTGCGGAGCAGATAAGGGATCATTTGGTTATTTCTGTAAGTATTCCTTTACTATGTCTTCGTATTTAGGCACCGAATGATAATGCCACTTATTAATAACGGTGCCATTCTTAATTAACAAAACGCCCGGATTGGAACGCACCATTGATTTCAGCGGAACACCATCTGCATAAAAAATTTCGCTGATCAGTTTATGTTCTTTGGCAAACGCTTTGGCATCGGCTGCGGAATTTGAGGTGAGCAGTACAGTACGGATATTATAATTATCGGTTAAATTGATTGCCAATGCGTTGAGACGGTTGATCGCATCTTTATCTGTTTCGCTCAAATCATAGGCTACAATGAACAGGCTATAAAAAGGGCTCGAAAGTAATTCTTTGGTATAATCGTTCCGCTGTTCATCCTGGATAGCCAGGTCACGAATTTTAGGCTCATATCCCTTTTCCACCAGGCGGTTTTCCGGGTCACCAACAACTTCCCAACTGGCGTCCTTCCAGATATTACTTTTAAGATATTCCTTATCGTTCATTACCTTGGTAGCGCCAGTCTTTTTGTTTTTGAGGTGATAGGTAAGTTCAAACTCGTCAAGAGGCGCACCGGGCGGAATCTTCATTTCATCGGGTAGGTTAGCACCTATTTTATATGGCAAAAAATCAATGACCGGCGAAAAGTTGTAGGTGTATACGCCGATGCCAACCGAAACTACGGCAGCGCAGATCAGCCACTTATCGCCAACCTTCGCGCTAAATAATGGCTTAATTTCTTTGCGCTTTACAAACAATACCAGCACCAAAGCAAGCAAAACCATATCCTTACTAAAAGACTGCCATGGTGTTAAGGGAATGGCATCGCCAAAGCAGCCGCAGGTTTGCACCACTTTAAAAAAAGCCGAATAAAATGTAAGGAAGCCAAAAAAGATGATCAGCAATAACAATCCCCAGGCAACTTTAACAGCGCGGGCACCAATGAGCAAAGCGAAACCCAGCAACATTTCAAGCGCGCATAACACAATAGCCATCGTAAGCGCAAGCCCATTGAGGAAAGTCATATGAAAAACCTCAAAATACTCAACCAGCTTATACGAAAAGCCCAGCGGATCATTGGCTTTGATCGCTCCCGAAAATATAAACAATAAGCCCACCAATAAGCGTGGGATCCATATTACAGCGCTATTTGATGATGTATTTTTCATAAGCTTTATTTGCCCAGATGTATATTAAGCTTGATCAGCGCGAAAACGGCATAGTTCAGCATATCCTGGTAATTGGCTTTTACACCTTCTGAAGCTTCTGTAAGGCCCTGATTATCTTCTATCTGTTTTACGCGGAGCAGTTTCATCAGTATCAGATCTGTCAATGAACTTATGCGCATATCGCGCCATGCTTCGCCGTAATCATGATTTTTGGCAAACATCAGCTCTTTGGTTTCATTCACCTTCTCGTCAAACATCTGGCTCACATGATCAGGGTTAAGCTCGGTCGACATTTCGGGGCCGCATTCCAGCTGCATCATGGCTATCACACAATAGTTAACAATGCCGATGTATTCGCCGGTGATATCATCGCCCACTTTTGAAATTTTTTTCTCTTCTAAAGTGCGGATTCGCTGGGCCTTGATAAAAATCTGATCGGTAATGGATTGCGGACGGAGGATACGCCATGCGGTGCCGTAGTCGCGGGTCTTTTTCATGAAAAGGCCTTTACATATATTAATTACGCCTTCGTATTCTGCTGCTGTATTAGTCAAAAGATGCTATGTTTTGTTTGTTGTAACGTTGTAAAGCTTAAATGTTGGAAGGTTTTGAAGCCTGCGCCTGTAAAGTTAGTTAACTTTGCCGTATTATAACTTTGCAACACTTAACTAACCGTGACTAAAAATACATTTTTCCGTAAAAAAGTTACACTTAATGCCGGGGGCCGATTGATTGATCTTTCATCGCCAAAAGTGATGGGCATTATCAATATTACACCCGATTCGTTTTTTGCCGATAGCCGCAAACCCGGCGTTGATGAAGCCTTAAAACAAGCAGAAAAAATGCTGACCGATGGTGCAACGTTTTTAGACATTGGCGCGTATTCATCACGCCCCGGAGCGGTTGATATTTCGGCACAGGAAGAAACGGACAGGTTATTGCCTATTGTTGAAGCTATTGCCGCCGCATTTCCAGAAGCTGTTATGTCGATAGATACTTTTCGCGCGGGCGTTGCCGAAGCTGCCATTAAAGGGGGCGCACATATTATCAACGATATTTCGGGAGGTACGCTTGATGCTGATATGTTTAATACCGTTGCCCGGCTAAATGTGCCTTATATTTTGATGCACATGAAAGGCACCCCGCAAACCATGAACCAACTGGCCGAATATGATGATGTATTCAGCGAAGTGTTCGATTATTTTATCTCGAAATACAGCGAATTAAAACGCCTTGGGGTACATGACGTGATCCTCGACCCGGGCTTTGGCTTTGCCAAAAAAGCGGAGCATAGCTATGAACTGATGAGCCGGATGAATGAATTTAATATGTTGGGTTTACCGGTGCTTACTGGTATCTCCCGTAAAAGGATGATCTACGGTTTACTGGGGAATACGGCGGAAGAGGCGTTGAATGGTACTACAGCTTTAAATACTATTGCATTGACGAAAGGTACCAATATTTTGAGGGTACATGATGTGAAAGAGGCCGTGGAGGCGGTGAAGATTTGGGAGGCTTGCCAGATTTGAGCTACGGCGGCCGGGAGGCCGCTTGATAGTTTGGCACTCGGTAGGAGTAGAGCGCCGGCGCCTTTTGTTTATTCCCCAACATACACCACGCTGACGCTCGGCTCCTGCCGAGTGTCGACTATTTCGCGGCCTCCCGGCCGCAGTAACCAAAACAAAAGGTCACTCATCAACCTTAAACACAGAATCAGGATTAGCGCTACTATACACATATGCTATCGGATCATTAACGATCATCGCTTCAACCGGGTTATTATGGATATACTCTGCCTTCTGGTCAAATACTTTGGCAGTTATTAGTTCAGTAGGATGCATGGTCTTTTGCCAAAATTGATATTCGCTGTTTTGTTGAGTGCTGTTCGCGAAGTACCTGAACATGTAAAGCAGCCATTCTTTTCTGCTTTCCGTATAGCTATTAGTTATCAATGCTATAATACGCTTAGCTGTATAACTTTTGAGGTCTCTTATAATTTGCGGAAGTTTTGCTTCCTCCCATTCAATAATCAAATGAATATGGCTACTCATTATACAATAAGCATACACCTTTAAGCCCTTGTTTTTTCTGCAAAATTCCAGGTTATTTAAAAACTCTTCGCAATATTCAGACCGGGTGAAAATATCTATCCAGCCAACTATCGTGAGGGTTACGAAAAACGGGCGATCTGTATTGGCTTTTCTGAATTCTGATATGATTTAGGTTTGATTTTAGGCTTTGACTACGGCCGCCAGAGGCCGCTTGATAGTCGATACTCGGCTGGAGCCGAGCATCAGCGTGTTTTTTTTATATATTTTTTTATTATTCCGCCACCGCTCGGCTCCAGCCGAGTGGTAACTATCCCCAGGCCTCCGGCCTGCTACTCACTATAACAACTTTATATTTTTCTTGCTTCTTAATTCTTAAAGTCCTGATTCTGAAAAGCCCCCTCCATCATTTTCAAAATAGCGTCCACATATTCCCTGTCATTAGCCAGGCGTGGTACCTTATGCTGACCGCCCAATTTTCCTTTTTCTCTCATCCAGTTAAAGAAAGTACCATCAGGTGCGCGGCGTACTATCGGGCGGCGCAGTGCAAGGTCTTTAAAACGCTTGGCATCGTAGTCTGAATTGATGCGGCGCAGGGTTTCATCCAACAGGTCAACAAAACGTTCAAACTCGGCCGGCTTCTTTTCAAACTCAATGATCCACTCATGGGCACCGCATTCATCGCCGTTAAAATATACGGGAGCAGCGGTGTATTCCCTGATAATGGCGCCGGTTTGTGTACAAGCCTCTTCCAAAGCGCGCTCGGCATTGTCAATGATCACTTCTTCGCCAAAAGCATTAATAAAATGTTTTGTACGACCGGTGATCTGGATCCTGAATGGCGAAAGCGACGAAAACTTAATGGTATCCCCTATCATGTAGCGCCACAGGCCTGCATTGGTTGATATGATGAGCGCGTAGTTTTTGTTCAGTTCCACCTCATCAAGAGTAAGCGTTTCAGGGTTTTCATCGTGAAGGTTTTCGATCGGTAAAAACTCGTAAAAAACACCGTAATCAAGCATCAGCAGCATATCGCCGGGCTCTTTGGTATCCTGTATACCAAAAAAACCTTCAGATGCATTATAGTTTTCGAGGTAATACATATCCTCATGAGGGATCAGCTTTTTAAACTGCTCGCGGTAAGGTGTAAAATTCACCGCGCCATGGAAATACATTTCCAGGTTGGGCCAAATTTCAAGCAGGTTATTTTTGCCGGTGATCTCCAGGATGCGTTTAAATAACACCAGGTTCCAGGTGGGTACGCCGCTGATACTGGTAACATTAACATCCTTGGTAGCATGGGCTATCTTCTCAATTTTTTCCTCAAAGTTTTCGAGCAGGGCGATGTCTAAATGCGGTGTACGGTGAAATTCGGCCCACATGGGCAGGTTTTTCATGATCACCGCCGAAAGATCTCCAAAGGAAGTATCCGGACTTAACTGACTGATCTGGTGACTGCCCCCAAGTGTTAGGATCTTCCCCGTAAACATACGGGCGTTAGGCTGATTATTGAAATAAATGGTAAGTAGGTCCTTACCGCCTTTAAAGTGGCATTCTTCCAACGCTTCTTCACTTACCGGGATAAATTTGCTCCTGTCGCTGGTAGTACCTGATGATTTGGCAAACCAACGGATCTCTGAAGGCCACAGCACATTTTTTTCACCTTTAAGCATCCGCTCAATGTAAGGCTTTAACGTATCGTAATTTTGTATAGGCACCCGTTCCTTGAACTGGTTCAGGTTTTCGATACTTTTATATTGGTATTTTTTTCCCCACTCTGTATTTTCGGCAACCGATACCAGTTGCTCAAACCATTCTTCCTGCACTTCATTAGGGTACTTCATAAAAAGCTCTATCTGGTGGATACGCTTTTTCATGAACCAGGTAAATACGGAGTTAAAGAGGGTCATAGGGTTATTATTGAGGAAAAACCTTTCGTTTAAGCACAAAGTTTGCCCCAAGATACACTTTCCTCACCATTTCATTCTCAGCCAATACCTCGGGCACGCCTGATTCTAATATTTTACCTTCAAAAAGCAGGTATGCGCGGTCGGTAATCGACAGCGTTTCCTGCACGTTGTGGTCGGTTATTAATATACCGATGTTGCGGGTACGCAGTTTGGCCACCATCGCCTGGATCTCCTCTACCGCGATCGGGTCAACCCCGGCAAAAGGCTCATCCAACAGGATAAAGTTTGGCTCGGCAGCAAGCGCGCGGGCTATTTCTGTACGGCGGCGCTCACCACCCGATAGCAGGTCGCCCCGGTTTTTACGCACTTTGTGCAAGCTAAACTCATCGATCAGTTCTTCCAGCTTATCTTTTTGCTTTTCTTTAGACATATCGCCCATTTCCAGCACGGCCTTGATGTTATCCTCAACCGAAAGCTTCCTGAATACCGACGCTTCCTGCGCCAGGTAGCCTATGCCCTTTTGGGCACGGCGGTACATGGGGTCCTGGGTTATGTTTTCATTATCCAGGTGAATAGTGCCTTCGTTAGGTTTTATCAAACCTACTATCATATAAAATGATGTGGTTTTACCCGCGCCGTTAGGCCCAAGTAAACCAACAATTTCGCCCTGTGCCACATCAAAAGACACGTCGTTAACAACGGTACGCTGCTTGTATTTCTTAACTAAATTATCTGCTCTTAGTATCATTTTTTGTCTGAACCATGATTTATGGGACTCATGGATTACCCTGATATTTAACCGTTGATGATTTTGATTTTGCTGATTCTGTTGATTAAAATTTCAGACTATGAACCATGATCTATCAACCATGAACCAAGCCAACTAATCTCCAATCACCAACCTCTAATCTCCAAATCGTATCCCCTTCACATTCAACTGTATGGTTCTTCTTTCGCGCCAAACATTTTCTTCTATCGAATAGCACATTTCGAACGGAACACCCGGCCTTAATTGTTCCAGGTACTGGCCGTGGTTAAAGGCTATGCAATCAAATGCTGCCGATCCTTCCTGCATTACGCTCATTTTAATGTGCGAGCCGCCAACCAAACCCGCGTTACCACTAACATACACATTTTTACTTATGAAAACCGGCGCCATATTTTCGGGCCCGAAAGGAGCAAATTGGCTCAGGATCCTGAAAAATTTTGGTTCTATCTGGCTTAAACGTAATTCGGCGTCAATTTGTATTTGCTGTATCAATTGTTCGGGTTTTATGGTAGAGCTTACCACCTCTTCAAACCTTTCAATAAAAGCTTCAAGGTTTTCGGGGGCCATGGTAAGGCCGGCCGCATACTTATGCCCTCCAAACTGGATCAGCAGGTCCTTGCAGCCACAAAGCGCTTCATACAGATCATATCCTAAAACAGAACGAGCCGACCCGGCTACATGCCCGTTTGAACGGGTAAGCACAATGGTTGGTCGGTAATATTTTTCGGTTAGTCGCGAAGCCACAATACCGATAACACCTTTGTGCCAGTCTTCATTAAAAACCACCGTCGATTTACGGGCAATCAACACCTCATCACTTTCTATCATGCCAAGCGCTTCGTCGGTAATGTTAAGATCGTGCCCTTTTCGCTCGGTATTGCGCACGTTGATCATGGCGCTTTTTTCTTTGGCAACGTCTTTATCGGTAGCTATCAGCAATTCAACCGCATGTTTGGCGTCGTCTATCCTGCCGGCTGCATTAATGCGCGGACCCAGCGAAAATACTACATCTGATATAGTATATGTCCCTGTCTTGCCTGCTATCTCCATTAAAGCTTTAACGCCTATACACGGATCGGTATTTATTTTTTGCAGGCCGAAGTGAGCCAGCACCCTGTTCTCGCCGGTGATGTGAACTATATCACATGAGATGCTGATCACCACCAGGTCGAGATAGCAGTTTACTTCTTCAACCGGGATATCATTCTTTTCGGCGTAGGCCTGGATCAGCTTGAAGCCAATGCCGCAGCCGGATAATTCCTTATATGGATATTCGCAATCTTCGCGTTTGGGGTCAAGCACCGCTACCGCGTTCGGGATAGATGCTCCGGGTAAATGGTGATCACAGATGATAAAATCAATGCCTTTTTCATTGGCATAGTCAATTTTATCAACTGATTTAATGCCGCAGTCCAGCGCTATGATCAGGGTAATACCGTGCTCAGCAGCATAGTCAATTCCCTGGGTAGATATCCCATATCCTTCTTTATAACGGTCGGGGATATAATATTCAATATTGGTATACAACTTTCTGAAAAAACTGTAGGTTAGCGCCACCGCTGTGGTGCCATCCACATCGTAATCACCGTAGATCATGATCTTTTCGCCTGCTGCCATGGCCCGTTCTATACGGAGGATGGCCTTTTCCATATCCTTCATCAGGAATGGGTCATGCAGGTGCCGGTGATCGGGCCTAAAAAAATAGCGGGCATCTTCAAAGGTGGTAATACCACGCTGCACAAGCATAGCGCTTAGTACGGTATCAATGTTGAGTTGGGCGGCTAATTTTATTACATCATCATGGTTTGTATTATCCTTTAGCGCCCAACGTTTATTCATATCTTTGCAGCTTGAAACAGTAAATATACTTATGCTCTGTTAAAGAGCCAAAGGTACATTCAAAATCTGATACTACGTTTACTATGGAATTTTTTGCTTTAGGTGAGGGCTCATATTCGGTTGATGCAACCAAGAAATTTATCCCGTTCAATCCCGAAACCGATAACCCCAAAGATCGCCCGGCTTCGTTGTTTATTCACGTTAACCCCTTCCTCATCAAAACAAAAACCGATCTGATTGTATTGGATACCGGTCTGGGCTTTAAAGATACCCGCGACGAGCTCATGCTGCACCAAAACATCCGTAATGCGGGTTTCGATCCGGATGACGTAACCCTGGTGATGATGTCGCACCTGCATTATGACCACTCTGGCGGTTTGGTAGTTGAGCGGAACGGTAAATTAGTACCCAGCTTCCCGCAGGCCGAACATGTGATCAATAAACAGGAATGGGAGTTTGGGATCAGCGGGAAAGGCTCATCATACCATCTTGAAATATTTGAAGCATTACAGGCCGGAGCTAAGATAACTTTCGTTGAAGGCAGCGGTGAGTTTAAACCAGGCATCAGGTATGAACATTCGGGTGGTCATTGCCCGGCGCATCAGGTATTTTGGTTTGATATAGAAAGCGAAAAAGTATTTTTTGGCGGTGATGAGCTTCCCGAACCAGAGCAACTGTTGAGGAAATTCATAGCCAAATACGATATGGACGGCCGCAAGGCTATGATGCTGCGCGAAGAATATGGTAAAAAAGCTGCCGCCGAAGGATGGAAATGCCTGTTTTACCATGCTAAATCATTCACTATCGGAACCGTTGAAACAGAAGGAGACCATTTTAAGGTTAAACCGGTTTAATTTTCGGCAGTTACCTCAAAAAGCTCTTTTATTTTTTCAACGTTGAGCGGCTTGGAGATAAAATCTCTCACCAACGGATATGAACGCGCTTTGTTAATATCGTTGCTGAAAACAGATGATGAAATAATATAGATCTTGCTTTTGCCCAGGGGATCAAGGTTGAGGCGCTTATACTCATCCAAAAATTCCCAGCCATTCATAATGGGCATATTAATATCAAGCAAAATATAATCGGGTAGTTTATTAGGGTCTTTTCTCTGGATATCAGAAAGTTGCTCAATCGCATATTTTCCGTTCAGGCAGGCCATAATTTCTGTATTAAGTAAAGCTTTCTTTATCAGTTTTATGGAGATAAAGTTATTTATCTCATCATCATCAACCAGCAATACACTTATGGCTTTATTGTTAACATTCATATCTAAAATTTAAGCGCGTTGTTTTATACGAGACCACAATTCAAAAGGTTATATTCCTTATAGTTGTAAATTATAAAAAACAATACATTAAAACGGCTCCGCAACGTGAATATTTTATTTAATCTGGCCAATTAAATAAAGTTCAAAAAAACACGGAACAGGAATTAGCCATTGAATTTAAAAGGCGTAGTCATGCTCCACCCGGCAAATGCGTACTTTATAATTCAGGTACCATTTATCGCGCCCTTGCTGCTGGGCAAACATGTGCCGGGCATTAGCTTTCCAATTCTTAATAGCTTCTACCGACTGCCAATAAGACACCGTTATTCCAACATTGTTACGCGCCGATTCAACGCCCAGAAAACCTTCCTGCTGCCGCGCGAGTTCAACCATTTCAACAGCCATATCGCCATAGCCTTCCTCTACACCGGTACGTACCGATGTGAATATTACGGCATAATAAGGGGGCTGTGGTGTTTGAGCGATAAGCCCCTCTAAATCTCCCTTGAAGGGAGAGACTTTTGAATTACCTTCGTGATTAGCTGAACTCATAATATATATTTGTGTGAAAAATAAAAACCCTCCTTGTTTAGGGGAGGGTTGATTTAAAAGCTATTCAATCACGCTTTCTTCAAACTCATACTCTTCCAGCGGGGGGCATGAGCAGATCAGCGTTCTGTCGCCATAAGTGTCATTAACCCTGCCCACCGAAGGCCAGAATTTATTGGCAGCCACGTAAGGCAGCGGGAATGCCGCTTTTTGACGGGTATAAGGATGCTCCCACTCGTTGCCGGTAATTACAGCTACAGTATGTGGCGCATTTTTTAACGGATTGTTTGTTTTATCAGATAAACCATCAACCACATCGGCAATTTCATGACGGATAGAGATCATGGCATCGCAAAAACGGTCGAGCTCATGCTTAGGCTCTGATTCAGTCGGCTCAACCATTACCGTACCCGCAACCGGGAATGATACGGTTGGTGCATGGAAACCATAATCCATTAAACGTTTAGCAATATCCGTAACCTCGATACCTGCCGATTTAAATGAGCGGCAATCCAGGATCATTTCATGCGCGCAACGGCCATTAGCACCAGCATATAGTACAGGGTAATGTTCCTGTAACCTGGCTTTAATGTAGTTGGCATTCAGGATAGCATAACGGGTAGCGTTAGTCAAGCCTTCGGCACCCATCATGGCAATGTAAGCATGTGATATGATGAGGATAGATGCAGAACCCCATGGCGCTGCAGAAACAGCATGGATTGATTTACCTCTGTCGATATCAACCACAGCATGACCCGGCAAATAAGGAACCAAATGTTTTGCAACACCGATCGGGCCCATGCCGGGGCCACCGCCACCGTGAGGGATACAGAATGTTTTATGCAGGTTGAGGTGACAAACGTCGGCACCGATATTGGCCGGACTTGTTAAACCTACCTGCGCGTTCATGTTAGCACCGTCCATATAAACCTGGCCGCCGTTTTCATGAATAATTTCGCAAATTTCAATGATGCTTTCTTCAAATACGCCGTGAGTTGATGGGTAAGTAACCATCAGGCATGAAAGCTCGTTTTTGTATTGCTCAGCTTTGGCGCGCATGTCGGCAACATCAATGTTTCCGTTATCATCGCACTTAACCACCACTATCTTCATACCGGCCATAGCTGCAGATGCAGGGTTGGTACCGTGTGCCGATGAAGGGATCAGAGCAATATTACGGTGGCTATCGCCCCTGTCATTGTGATAAGCGCGGATTACCATTAAACCGGCATATTCGCCTTGCGCACCGGCATTTGGCTGCAGGCTCATGGCTGCAAAACCGGTGATTTCGCTTAGCCAATTGTTGATCTCATCAAACAGCTGCATATAACCGCCAACCTGGTCGGTTGGGGCAAATGGATGAATTTTACTGAACTCGGCCCAGGTAACAGGTACCATTTCGGTGGTAGCGTTCAGTTTCATGGTACAAGAGCCTAAAGCTATCATAGAGTGGCAAAGCGAAAGATCTTTCGCCTCCAATGATTTGATATAACGCAACATTTCATGTTCAGACCGGTGGGTATTGAACAGACTGTGCGTTAAATATGCAGAGGTACGCTGAAGTTCTGCAGGAATAACCGTTTCAAGGCTTGCATTAACGCCATCGAAATCAACATCGTTAAATGTTTTACCCTTAACTTTGGCAAAGAACCTTACCATGGTTTTGATATCCTCAACCGAAGTGGTTTCATCAATTGCTATAGTTACTATTGAACCTTCGTAGTTAAGGTTCATTTCGTTATTTAATGCTTCCGAATGGATAGGACCAACAAGGTTACCCACATCAAACTTAACGGTATCAAAGTAAGCATCGTTCAATTGCTCATAGCCAAGTTGCCCTAAGGTTTTGGCTAATAATATTGCTAAGCCGTGAATGCGCTCTGCTATAAGCTTAATACCATCCGGACCATGATATACGGCATACATACCAGCCATAATAGCTAACAGTGCCTGTGCGGTGCAGATATTTGATGTAGCTTTATCGCGGCGAATGTGCTGCTCGCGGGTTTGCAGGGCCATGCGCAGGGCATAATTATTGGCGCTGTCGATAGTAACACCGATGATACGGCCCGGGATAGAACGTTTATACTCTTCTTTAGTAGCGAAGAAAGCAGCATGCGGGCCGCCAAAACCCATCGGTACACCAAAACGTTGCGATGAACCAACAACGATATCGGCACCCCACTCGCCCGGAGGGGTTAATAGCGCAAGACTCATGATATCGGCAACAACGGTAAGCTTAATACCTTTTTCATGACCTTTTGCAGCAAAATCGGCGTAGTTATAAACCGCGCCATTGCCGGCAGGATATTGTACAATAGCGCCAAACATATCGTCGGTTAATTCAACGGTACGGTGGTCGCCTATTCTCAGTTCAATGCCATAAGGCTCTGAACGGGTTTTTAAAATATCAATAGTTTGCGGGAACACTTCTTCAGAAACGAAGAAAACGTTGGCGCTGTTGTTTTTACGCAAGGTATATTGCATAAACATAGCCTCGGCAGCGGCAGTACCTTCATCAAGCAATGAAGCATTGGCAATTTCCATACCGGTAAGGTCAATAACCATGGTTTGGAAGTTTAACAAAGCCTGCAGGCGGCCCTGTGCAATTTCGGCCTGGTATGGGGTGTACTGCGTGTACCATCCGGGGTTTTCAAGAATATTGCGCTGAATAACGCCCGGTACAATCACATCATAGTAACCTTTGCCGATGAATGACTTGAAAACTTTGTTTTTTGAAGCTGTTTGCTTTAAGGTGTTCAGGTAATCGAACTCGCTTTTTGCCGCGGGCAGGTTAAGCGGTTTGGCAAGCCTGATCTTTTGCGGTATGGTTTGCTCTATTAATTCATCAAGCGTACTTACACCGATGGTTTTTAACATTTTGGCCGTGTCGGCCGCGCTTGGAGCAATGTGCCTCGACTGAAACTGCTCCTGATAGGTTGTATTCAACTTCATGAATTAATCGTCCCTCTTAAATTTACCGCAAAGGTACGATTTTGCAACATGAGTAACAATTAGCTAATATGATATTGACAATGCATTTACAGGAAAAAAATGTAATTTGGCTCTTGAATACCTAAACATGACGGGCAGGCGAGTTTTACTTTTTATCACTATTTTTCTTTTCATCAGCTTTAAAAGCTTTTCGGCTGTTTTCACGGTAACCAGTAATGCTGATTCGGGGCCGGGTACCTTGCGCGAAGCACTCACCCTGGCGGCAGCCAATGGCAGTGCGGAGAAGGATTATATTTATTTTAATTTACCGGATTTGAGCGAGGCGGGAAGGACGATAACAATGTTAACCCAATTGCCGGATGTTTCATCAAATTTAGTAATTGATGGAACAACGCAGCCGGGAGCCAAGTTTGGAGTGAGCGATGCTAAAGTAGGCTTATTTTATCATACCCCGGTAGAACAGTATCTCCAAGGTTTAAAAATCTCGCAGCAGCATGATATTACCATATTGGGTTTATATCTCAACAATTTAACTGATGTATCAGGTGCTTCTATGTTTTATGACTGGTCTGCTTTTTTTATAGAAAACAGCAATAATATTACTATTGGAGAGGCAGGCAAGGGTAACGTTGCCAACAATTTTTTTAATCCATTGCGAACCTATGCGCTTCAAGACAACACCGAACATATTGAAAATTTAGTCATTAAAAGCAATTTTTTTGGTATCGCGCCAGACGGTGTGACTTTAGCGCCGCTCAAAATAAATCTTGTAGGAATTAGCAATGTTTTAGGAGCTGTAACGATAGGTGGTAGCCAAGCTGAGCGCAATATATTTGCCACGGGATTAGCATTTGGAGAGGGCAATGGAGGAGTTATTAATCCTGCTGCTATTATCAATATCAAATTTAATAATATCGGAGTTGATTATTCAAGTCAAGTCTCAACCCATTCGGCATTCGGTTTAATGTTATCAAGCAGCGATAACAATGATAATTATACATATAATGTAGAGGACAATATATTATCAAGCAAAACATATCCGCCTCTTGATATAACCAGTCCGGGAAAACGAGTGGTAATTTTAAGAAACTATATCGGTGTCGATAGAACAAAGTCTCACCCTTTGGAAGTGGGTCCTTTAGGGGGTATATCCATTTTTCAGGATCATGGCATAATGCTTATTGGTAGCAATAATCCGGCAGATGCAAATGTCATTGCCTATTGTAAACCTCTCAGAATCACGACCAGCGGCCAGGTTTCATTCAACAAAAACAGTTTTTTTTGTACACATGACATTTATCCTGTTTACTTCGAAAGTGATTATCAACCCTTAACCGTAGCCAACATAACGCACTTAACAGCCAGCAATATCACTGGAACAGCCACGCCTAATTCGGTGGTTGAGCTTTTTTATACCGATGACTGCAATACCTGCTCCCCAAAAACTTATTTCGCTTCAGCAAACACAGACAATAACGGCAATTGGGCTTATAACGGCTTAGTTAAAGGGAGCGTTATCGCATCAGCTACATTTAACGGATCCACCTCCGAGTTCACTAAACCATACCTTTTTCTAAATGTAGATGACAGCGAGGTTATTAAAAACCCAGCGAATTGCGGTCAGTCTGATGGTTCTATAAAAAATATAAAACTTTACGACCTGGCTAATACCAACAATACATATAGCTATAGTTGGACAAATGAAAGCGGCACTGAGGTAGGACACGACCTTGATTTAACCGGCGTACCAAGCGGCACCTATACGCTCGAGGTTAAGGGAAGTGGATGCGGCTCAGCATTTTCAAAACCGATTCAGCTTCAATCACTCACTATCAACCTTGACCTTTCTAATTTAAAAACAACCAATGCGGGCTGTAATGGATCTACTGGTTCAATTACCGGCATAACCGCATCAAACGCAACACATTATCAGTGGATAAATAAAATCAACAACCAAATTGCAAGTAATTCAAGCGATCTTAGGGATGTTGGACCAGGTACTTATCAGCTGATTGCAAGCAATGATTTTAGCTGTAGCGAGAAAAGTCCGGAATACACTATTGATGCTACTCCTGCAACCGTCTATCCAAATTATAACACTAATATTAACAACAGTTGCACAGGTGAAAACAACGGCTCAATTACCGTAATACCTACAGATGACCTTGTTAAAACAGCACGCTGGATTGACGCCGAAGGGCAACCTGCAGGTACGGGGTTAAATGTCCCAAACCTTAAACCCGGCACTTATAAAGTTTACTTTACTGATGCCAGCGGCTGCGAAACACTTTATCCGCATGATTTTACCGTTAACGAAATTGATCCCCTGCAAATAGTGGCAAACTCAGAAACCCGTACCGATGATCAATGCGGATTAAATACGGGGGGTATAAAAAACATTCAGGTTAAAGGCGGCACACAACCCTACACCTATTTATGGCTTAATGTAGCCGGTGAGCATTTGGTTACGTCGCAAGATCTTACAGACGTCGGTGCCGGGGATTACACGCTGCAGGTTCAGGACGCCGGTGGTTGCGGCGTTATGGCAAGTCGCATTTATACTGTTTTAAATGAAAACAGCAGCATAGATGCGCCGGTAATTGCCCCCTTGCAATTATGCGCCCCGGGCGAAGCTTTGCTATCCGTCAGTTCTCCATCTGCCGGGAATACCTATCGTCTTTATGATTCGCAAACAAGCACTCAATACCAGGATGAACAAACCAATGGCATCTTCAAAATCAAAGCAAATCCCAATAGCACTTATTATATAAGCAAGGTTAGCGGCCAGTGCGAAAGCGAACGAACCCAGGCGCAAATAACCATCAGCTTATCTGCTATTGATATCCCAAATGCGTTCACACCTAATGGAGACGGCAAAAATGACTACTGGAAAATAAACAATGCTCAAAATTATCCGCAGGCAATAGTCCAGATATTTACCAGGTACGGGCAAAAAGTATTTGAATCAAAAGGTTATAGCGTACCATTTGACGGGACTTATAATGGCACCAAACTTCCTTCGGGAGTGTACTATTATATTTTAAATCTCGGTAAAAGCTGCAATTTGCTCTCAGGCAGTTTGTCAATCATCAGGTAACTATACAGCATTTCACCATTTTGATGTTATTTATTGTATAATCACCACCTGATCAATATAATATTCACAGTGTACTTACAGCAAAAAAGTGTATTTTGCAGCTGATTACCTAAATCAATGTTTGTTAAGAAATTATCACTTTTAGTACTACTAATATCGATCTTGTTTTGCAATGTAGCCTCAGGCGCTACATTTATAGTAACCAGCAATGCCGATACCGGTCCGGGAACGCTGCGCGAGGCTTTAACCAACGCCGCGGCTAATGGCGCTGCAACGCCTGATATCATCCAGTTTAAATTACCGGGAACGCTTGTATCTGATAGAACCATCAGGCTAAGAAGCCAGTTGCCTGCCATTACATCTAACGTTGTTATTGATGGCACAAGTCAAGCTGGCATAGCTTTTGGCGTATCTGATGCACGGGTTATCATTGAGCCTGAAACAACGCCTGTAAATTTCAGCGGTCTTTTTATTAACGGCGATCCAAACTCGGGAGGGGCGGTAGCAAAAAGCATTGAGATCTACGGCCTGTATATCCGCAACTTTGCCAAGATCACCAATTTCTCCAATCCCGATTTTAACCAGGGTTCGGGTATTTATATTTTAGGTGATGCCTCAAATATCATAATAGGCGCGCCGGGCAAAGGCAACGTAATATGCGGAAACCTTAATGGTATTGTTAATTATTCAAACTACTATAACGTTAACGGCCTTGCCGATGCAAGCATTCAAAGCAATATAATCGGTTTACTTGACGACGGCTATACAGCCGCCAGCAATTTTGACGGATTGAACCTTTTCATCAGCAAAACTGTTAACATAGGTGGTGCAAATGCCAATATGGGCAACATCATATCGGCCAACGCTGTAAACATCGGTATCGGCAACACGTCCAATTTTACTGTGGTGCCCGGGACTATCAATATTCAAAATAACAAAATAGGCACTGATTATACCGGCAAAAAAGATTTTAAAAACATCCCGATATTTCAGCAGAACGCGTTTATGAAGGCTTATGGCATCAGTATCAATGCTACTAATACTACGGCGAATATCAGCGCCAATATTATTTCGGGGCAACGTTTTGCAGGGATTGCTATTGAGCAAGCTACATTTAATATTACAGGCAATAAGATAGGTACTGATATAACCGGCACGGCCGATCTGGGAAACGGCGAAGGCATCAGGGTTGGCGAAAGTTCGTCGGGCACCATTGGAGGGCCGAATGCAGCAAATAAAAACTACATTGGTTATAATCAGTATGGCATTGAATCCCTTAACAGCAGGCATACACTCATAACCCGGAACAGCATTTTTTGTAATAAAGATTATGGCATAAGCGTCATGAGTAATTATTACACCGTTCCTTTTGTGCAGGTGCTCAATTTTGGCAGTACAGCGGTATCGGGAGTAGCTACACCAAACTCGGCTATCGAACTTTTCTTCTCAGACGATTGCGGAACTATATGTCAGGGCAAAACCTACATTACCACTGTTCAGTCGGATGCAAGCGGCAAATGGACATATTCGGGGAGTATCACCAAAGCAGTAATAGCCACTGCTACCGATGGCAGTAACAACACTTCTCCGTTTTCATCATTAGTAATACGTGATGATGATATAGTTGTTAAACATTATACCTGTACCCCCGGCAGCATCACTATAAAGCAAGACAGAAGTGGGTTATTATTTCACTGGGATAAAAAGGAGCAGAACGGCAGCCTTACAGCAATAAAAGATGGTCAGAATGTTTCGGGCCTTTTACCCGGCACCTATCAGCTCACGGTTCAATACCCGGGTGGCTGCCAGAAGGTAACACAACTTTTTGAAATAAAAGATCTTCGGATCAAGATCCAAAACGTAATTGTTCCGGTTCCGGAATGCCGCCAAAAACTGTTCCCTTTTAATGTAAACTTTACCGGTGGTGCAGGCAATCTCACTTTTACATGGAAGGACAAGAACGGCAACGTAGTGGCCAATACCCAGGCCCCCTACCTACCCGCAGGCTCATTTACTGTAACTATTCAGGACGAGGCCGGCTGTTCGGCAACATCAACCCTTACGCCACCTATTAAAGCCAAACCAGGTCCTGATTATGACCTCTCGACCATGACAGTAAAATCTGCTCAATGCGGGGTAGCCGACGGCAGCATAAAAAACATTACACCCATCCCCTCAGGGATAGGTACACTTACCTACAAATGGCTGGATGCCACGGGCAAAACCGTTAGTACTTCAAAAGATCTGATAGGAGTTAAAGGCGGTACCTATACCCTCGTACTGACAGATCAAAGCGAGTGCAGTCCCTATTCTACCCCGCCGATACCTATTTCAGAAACAAATTCGGTAATCTTTTATGGCGGGGCTGTAACCCCCGCGAAATGCGGTGAAAATAATGGTGCTATAACCGGGGTTTCAGCACCAAACGCCGATAAATTTCAATGGTACGACCCACAAGGTAACCCAATACCAACCAACCCTGCAAACCTGGATATTTCTCCCCTCGCCGACGGCACATACCGTTTAAATGCATTAAATACTCATACGCAATGCAGTAATGACGCCTATTTTACGGTTAACCGTTTGGCACCCGAGGTATTTACCATTAAAAACCTTATTAACACACCTACTACCTGCGGGCTCAATAATGGCAGTTTGCATATTGATTTTTTGGGGACTATAAAGCCAAGTTCTTATCAATGGGTTGATGCAGCCGGTACAACGGTAAGTTATGGTACCGATGTTCCAAACGCCGCCCCCGGTTCATATACGCTTCATGTAACCGATAAAAACGGATGTGCTTCAGTATTGGGCACCTGGGTAATACAGGCAACCCCTTTGCTACAATTTTCGGCAAATAATGCCCCGGTAGCCAAGCCCGATGAGTGCGACCAGCTATTGGGCAGCATTACAGGCATTGATGTTTCCGGCGGTGTACCTCCATATAAATTTATCTGGACCGACGCCACCGGCAATACCGTGGGGAACGATAAAGATTTAATAAATGTTGGCAAAGGCACTTATTCATTGACAGTTACCGATAACACTACCTGTGCAATTCCGTTACCATTCAGCAAGGAGGTTGGCAACCAAAAATTTATCCCAGACGCACCGGTATTAAACGACCAACGGATCTGCCTGCCCGGAAAGGTGGGCCTGTCTGTTTTAAACAAAACTACAGGCATGTATAATTTATATGCCGATGCTACATCAACAACGCCACTTCAAACCAGCAATACCGGCAATTTTGAAGTATTAATAACCGAAACCAGTGATTATTATATCTCATACAGCATTGGGTCATGCGAAAGCCCGCGCACCAAAACACATATTGAAGTTGTATTGGTCGATGTAAAATTCTCCAATACCATAACCCCCAACGGCGATGGTATAAATGATTACTGGAAGATAGAAGGCCT
This sequence comes from Mucilaginibacter sp. Mucisp73, assembly GCF_059491465.1. Classification (NCBI taxonomy): domain Bacteria; kingdom Pseudomonadati; phylum Bacteroidota; class Sphingobacteriia; order Sphingobacteriales; family Sphingobacteriaceae; genus Mucilaginibacter; species Mucilaginibacter sp. Mucisp73. The sequence continues at coordinate 4,893,854 of NZ_CP168507.1, forward strand.
TGAAAAATTCCCCGGCACCTTAGTTCAAATCTTTAACCGTTACGGAAAAAGGGTGTTCGAGTCAAAAGAATACGCCACACCATTTTCAGGGCAGTTTAATGGCTGGCTGCTGCCTTCGGGAGTGTATTACTATATCATTAACCTCAATACTCCTTGTAAGCTGCTATCGGGCAACCTTACCTTGATCAGGTAATTTTTTAACAACATCATGAATAACCTGCCGCTCCCTTTTGCGGCGGGTATATTATTTATAAAGGATATTAAACAAAAATCGTAACTTACTGGCAGGCAATATCAACCAATATTAACGAACCAGTTTATTGCCCAAATCAATTTATAAACTAACATTCCAGATTGTGTTGCCGCCATGAAACACAAGTTGTTTCTGTTTACGCTATTTTTATTGCTGACCTGTTTAAATGCAGAGGCCACGGTATTTACCGTTACGAGTAATGCCGATGCGGGAACAGGCACACTGCGTGAGGCCCTTACTAATGCAGCCGCCAACGGCACAATTCAGCAGGATATTATTAAATTTAACCTGCCGGGCAGCGTGACCATCACACTTTTTACGCAGCTCCCTGAGGTTACCTCTAATTTAATTATCGACGGCAGCACGCAGCCGACACCCAAACTCGGTAGAAGTGACGCCAGGGTTTATATCATACCCGATATAAGCTATACTTTTCCGGGGACTAAGGCAGCAGCCCTGTTGATGACCGAAGTTACCAATGTGGAAATATATGGCTTATGCATAAAAGGTTACAGCAGCAAACTCACAAACTTTAACGGCAACCTGCTTTTCACCGCTATATCGGCTTATGATTGTACCAATATTACCATAGGCGCACCGGATAAAGGAAATGTTTTTTGCGATAACATCTACGGTGTGTATTGCGGCACAAACTCACTAACGGACTCAAAGAATAATGATAATATCAATATCCAATCAAATTTTATTGGTTATGACGAATCGGGAACAAATGTTGTTGAATTAGGGTATGCACTTGATATAACCGCCGATAACTCATTAGTGGGTGGCCCTATCTTCAAAGAAAGAAACTATTTTGCTACCGCGATAGCACTGAACGGAATTGATAATAAGTTTATCAACAACTCGCTTTCACTTGATGTGAACGGGCAGGACAACCGCGTAAACGGGGCATCCATACTTGTACGGTTTCAGGGAAACAATACGCAGGTAGCCGACAATGATTTTTGTTCTACACAATTTCAGTTTATATCGGTAAACAGCTTCACTTTTATGCGTAATAAGCAAAGCAGTATACCGGGTAATTCGGGTATGTACTTATTTAAATGCAATAATGCTTTTATTGGCGATGATAATGATAACGATATCAACATCTTTAGCAATGACGGCGGCGCTTTCTATGCGGTCGAATCAACCAATATTACTATAGCCAAAAACAGTATCTCATGTAATACAACACCATACCTGATATCAAGTGGCACAGCCATTCCCAACATTAATATAGTTGTAAACAGTGCCGCCGAATTTTCAGGAACGGCATCGCCGGGAGCTGCTATTTATATTTATAATGACAATACTGATTGCCAGGTTTGTAACCCGGTACAGTACCTGGTTACGGTTGTTGCAGATGCAGCGGGTAATTGGAAGTATACCGGCGATCTGCATAACAAAAAACTGGTGGCAAATGCTACACTTAACAATAGCTCATCTGAATTTACCCAACCGGTGATTTCGACATCGGCCGCCGATTATGTGAAGGTTAATCCAACTTGTTTTAAAAACAACGGATCTATTACCCTGCAAAACTTAAAGAACGTTATCGGGGTTGACTGGTATAATGACCAGGATCAATTAGTACAGTCCGGCGGCCCTAAACTGGATGGCGTTGGCGTTGGCACCTATTACGCCAAATGCTATAACGGAAATTGTTTTGCCAAATCTATTCTCATCACCTTAACCAGTTCAAATCCAGGCATTGATGATTCAGGGCTTCAAAAAGTGAATGCTTCCTGCGATGCAGCAAATGGCAGCATCAGTAATTTAAAGCTTATCAATACAAACGGCGGTACACCACCATTAAGGTGGACAAATGAAGCCGGAGATGTAATACGCAACACACTGGATATCGACGGGCTTCCCGGCGGAACATATACGCTAACCATAGATCCGGACGGCTGCGCTGTGCCCTATCACATTACCCTGCTTAACCAGGAGCTTGTCATCGATCCGCCTGTGATAAGCAGCTTTCAATTGTGCGGCCCGGGCGAAACAATAATACCAGTAAAAAACCCCGTAGCAACGTCAACCTACAGGCTTTATGATAGTGAAACCAGCACTACTCCGCTTGATGAAGAGCCTAATGGCAAATTTAAAGTAAACGTTACCGCCAACCGAAGCTATTATATAAGCCATTTTAGCAACGCTTGTGAAAGCACCCGCACAAAGGTTGATGTAAGCGTGGGCCTTTCAAACCTTAATATCGCCAATACCATTACGCCCAATAACGATGGTATCAATGATTACTGGCAAATAGCCGGCATGGAGAACTATCCGGCGGCCACCGTAAACATATTTAACCGGTATGGCAAAAATATTTTTAACTCAATAGGATATAGCCACCCGTTTAACGGCACCTATAATGGCAAACCATTACCTGCGGGCAGCTATTATTATATCATTAACCTCAGCTCGGGCTGTGGCTTATTATCGGGCAGCTTAAGCATTATCCGTTAGCGATAATTGCCTCAGGTACATTTGGATAGTGTTTTCCAAACCATAATACAAGGCATCGCTTACCAGGGCGTGGCCAATGCTTACTTCGAGCAGGCCGGGTATATTTTCTGCAAAATATTTCAGGTTATGTAAATCCAAATCGTGCCCGGCGTTAAGGCCTAATCCCGCCTGTTGCGCAACTTTTGCAGCCTCGATATATGGAGCAATAGCAAGTTCTTTCCCCTGCGGAAAATGAGTAGCATAGCCTTCGGTATAAAGTTCTACACGGTCGGTACCGGTTTTGGCGGCGCCCTCAACCATTGCAGGTATTGGGTCAACAAAAATAGATACCCGGATGCCGGCTTCTTTAAATACCGCTATCATATCTTTTAAATAATGATAGTTAGTGATGGTATCCCAGCCATGATTTGAAGTGATCTGCCCTAATACATCAGGTACCAGGGTAACCTGCTCGGGTTTATTGGCAAGCACCAGGTCGATAAATTTTTGTTCCTGGCAATTGCCTTCAATATTAAACTCGGTAGTAACAATTTTCTTAAGTTCAAACACATCGTTATAACGGATGTGGCGCTCATCGGGCCGGGGGTGCACCGTTATTCCCTGCGCGCCAAAACGTTCACAGTCTTTAGCAACCTGGATCAGGTCGGGATTATTGCCCCCCCGCGAATTACGCAAAGTGGCTATTTTGTTGATGTTGACAGATAGACGGGTCATACTTCAAAGTTATAGATCATTTAGGTAAATTGGCGGATATATTTAACTTTAAACCATGAAGCCTAAACAATTTATCACCGAGCTGATCGTATTGATAATACTGTATTTATTTATTGCATTTGGTATACGCTTTTTGCTGGGTATTTTTTGGGGAAATTCAAGTTTCGACATAGCGCTGCGTGACACCTATTTCACACTTCCATTCAACTGGATAGATTTTACTTTATTTCCGTTTCTATTGCTTACAGCTATCGTTTATTTGATCCGGTCATTAACCAGTCGTTTTAAAAAGCAACACATAAATATTATCCTGATAATAAGCAATTTGTCTTTAATAATTTCAACTTTTAATATTTACAAAACAGTTCTGTTTTTTGAACAGCATACAACTCATACCGGGGATGGATGGACAGTTTATCCTCCCCTTTCTGCGCTTGACCGACAACAACCGGGGCCACTGCCTTCAGAACGCCTGCATTTCGATCATTATGTACTGACTTTTATTATCATTTTTATGCTGATATTAGTTGTCAGTACCTTTGTTGCCGGCAAAAACTGGGATGCAAAACCTCATGAACAAAACATTCAGTAATTTAATATTCGCGCTATTTTGCACTTCTACCATTTTTATTGAGCAAACATCAGCACAAACCGTTTACCGCAAAATCGGGAACTACAAGGTTTACTATGGCTGGGCGCATAATTATCCGCAAGACTGGATGATCCTTCGCCGCTTTGATAATGAAGGGCGCAATTATCTGTTGATGGTGAACCCGCAAACACTGGAAACCAAAATAAACGAAAGCAGCTTTTATCAGATCAAACCCATGACGATGGAACAGGCGCGTGAGTTTTTTAAAAGTACACCTTATCAAAAGGCGCTCAGTAAAGCCGAAAAACAATCTGTCAACATTCAGGACGCAGGCATCGAAAGCGGCATCCCCAAACAAACAGGCATCAGCCTTACCGCCGACCTTTGCCCATCGCACCGCCCGCTGGATAAACGCATTTTCACTGATATTTTCACTGAATTTAAAAAGGTAGAGCGCCCTGTACCAATAGCGCTTTCCATAACCGGCATCTGGATGCGCCAGCACCCGCAGGACCTGGCCTGGCTAAAACAAATGCAGGCCAACCGTGAGATCTACATCACCTGGATTAATCATTCCTTCAATCACCGGGTTAGCCCGAAAGCTCCGCTTAAAGAAAACTTTTTACTTGAACCAGGAACAGATATTAGTTATGAAGTATTGGAAACAGAACAGGTCATGCTGCGTAATGGCCTGTTGCCGTCGGTGTTTTTCAGGTTTCCCGGCCTGGTATCTGATCAGCAACTGGTATACCGGATTACCGGTTTCGGCTTGATCCCGGTTGGCACCGATGCATGGCTGGCTAAAGGCCAACAGCCTCAAAATGGCAGCATTGTATTGATACATGGAAACGGCAATGAACCTGTGGGCGTTAACGATTTCATTAAACTACTGCAGTCAAAAACACGATCGATTGCCGGTAAGCAATGGTTACTGTATGATTTACGCGAAAGTGTGGATGAAGAGTTTAGTGAAGCGCCATGAGGAAAGCCGGCAGTGCACAGTGGCAGTTAGCAGTGCAAATGCGCAGACTTACGAAGTTTAGTTTTTAAGTTTTTGAGTATGATACCCTAAAATAAAAGCCCCATAGCACTCGCTGCATGGGGCTTTAAACCTAAACCTTATCACAAATCCGGGTTTGGATACCCGTAATTGAATTGTAAATATAAACATGATTTTTAATAATTTCATGGGCTTTGTTACAATTTAATTCTTTTGCACCATATAACATCCATTTATATAAATCTCATATTTTTTTCACCTTAATTTAACAGTATATTCACAATAGAGGCCTGCATCTATCTATCAGCTTTCTCTCAAGACTTTACGCTATGAGAAGCAGCAATGACCTTTTAATTTATTTACTCATTCAACATAAACTTGTCAACTCCTCGTGCAGGTTGCCATTTATCTCCAGGTTCAAAATAATGCCAAAGCAGGGCCGATACTTTTTTGATCAGCAATCCGGCTTCATTGTCGGGGGTCCAACTGGTATCCTTGTTATGATTAGTAATGATCGAAAACACATAATCTCCATGCGGGGCATTTACCAGCACAGTTTCCGACCTTGATTCATCAACCGCCCCCTGTTTGGAAATGGTATGTACATAAGGCGGAATTTGCGACAACGCATGTTCATCCCAGTAAATGCGGCCCATGTTACGGTACATCCGCTCGCTGGCTGCCGGGCTTACCGCCTTCCCTTCGCGGATCATGGCGAACAGGCGGCACATTTCGCGCGGGGTACTTACTCCCCAACCATAGATCCTGCGGATAGCTTCCCTGCCCGGCACACGTGAATTTACCCGCATTACCTTAAAGTCATTTTGATTGAGCCAGTTGTTGATATATTCGCCGCCCACCAGCTTTTGCAGCCACAAACTTGCGGTATTATCGCTCATGGTGATCATGAGCATAGCCACTTTACTCAATTGTACAGTGTCTTTATCTTTGAACGAGCCCAGCAAATCCTCACCTGCATAAAGCAATGAATCGCGGTAAACTAATTTTTGATTATACTTCAGCTCACCTTTTTCTATCTTATCCATCACCCCGCATTGAATGCTCACTTTGATCATACTGGCTGTAGGGAACAGCGTATCTGCATTGATCTCCGCCGTTTTGCCGTTTTTTAGGTTATGTACATAGATGCCAACCTGGCCCTGAAAACCTTTGATAGCTTCATTTAATTTAGCGCTGAGTTTACTGTCGGTTTGTGCAAATGCCGGTGCTGCTAACAATGTCAACAACAGTAAGGTAAGTTTATGTTTCATGTAATGGCGATATAAAAAATGAAAATACAAATTTTAATATAACAGGCAATCACTCGTTTATATTTGCTAAAACATCCGTTAGCCCATGAACCATTTTGTTGATATTACCAACCGCAAAGTGCTGTACCGCTTAATGCTCAACCTTCAGCCCGAAGCAGTGCCACTTTGGGGCAAAATGAAACCGCAGCAAATGATCGAACACCTTATTGACCAGGTTCAGTATACTAACGGTGTAAAAATACCAACCTGGGATGGCCCGGATGACAATACAGATGCACGTAAACACGCCGCCGTTTATACCGATGCAGAAATACCCCGTAATATTTTTTTGGAAGAATTGTCAGATATCTTAATCTACCCCAATTTGGGAACAGCTATTAATCAGCTAATGAAAGAGCTTGACACGTTCGACAGGTATTTCAACACCCCCGATTTTAAAGTGATCCACGGCGCTTTTGGCCCTATGGATTATTACGAGTGGATCATATGGCACGGAAAGCATTTTACACATCATTTAAAGCAGTTTGGGGTGATAGACTAACGTTGTCATCACTTGGAATACTAATTAAATAAATTTTGTAAATTTGAGTATGCAAGTTCATGCGAAAGATCTTGGTAAAGATGAGCTAAAAGAGGTAGAATTGTTTTATTAAACGCTCCTACTTTTTCTGAAGAACAAATAGCCTTATTTAATAAAGCACGTAGAGCTATTAATAAATGGCGGGTAAAACCCGGCTCTCTTATAAAACAATAATTTTCAAACCATGGAAATCCAGGAAGTGATTAATATAGATCAGGATATTTTGGGAGGCCAACCAGTGTTTAAAGGAACACGCGTACCTATTGATACACTTTTTGATCACCTGGAAGCGGGTGTATCACTTGCCGAATTTTTGGATGATTTCCCATCTGTAAAAAAAGAGCAGGCCATTGCACTTTTAGACATAGCCAGCAGGATTGTAACATCAAAAAACGTCACACAACTTTATGAAGCTGTTGCTTGATGAGAATCTACCTAAAAAACTAAAGCTTGATTTTCCTGAACACTAAGTATATACTGTAACAGATAAAAGCTGGAACGGGATAAAAAATGGCGAGTTGCTCAAACTTTTGCTTCAGGAAAATTTTGATGCTTTGTTGACTTTTGATAAGAACCTCCAACATCAACAAAACTTTAAAAAGTACACCATTAGTGTTTTCGTGTTAATAGCTCCAATTAACACCCATGCCGAATTATCAAAGCTTGTCCCTCTGATAAAAAGTCAAATTAAAAAGAACAAGCTCAATCCTGGCCCAATTATTATCAGCGTATAGCAAATTGCGTATATACGTTTATATTTATATACGTATATACATATCTTTACAGGCTATATATGATATTTCTCCGCTGGCTTTTAATCCCATTTTCGCTGATCTATGGCCTGGTTACGGCTATTCGCAACTGGTGTTATGACCGGGGAATTTTCAAAAGCACTGGTTTTGACATGCCGCTAATCGTAGTCGGCAACCTGGATGTTGGCGGTGCCGGCAAAAGCCCCATGACCGAATATCTGATCAGGCTGTTGAAGGATAATTATAAAATTGCCACGCTTAGCCGGGGCTACGGTCGTATTACCAAAGGTTTTTTGCTGGCATCTGGCGAAAGCAAAGCCTCGGATATCGGTGACGAACCTGCGCAGTTCAAACATAAATTCCCGGATCTTGATGTGGCCGTTTGCGAAAAGCGGGTTGATGGCGTTGAGCAGTTAAAAGACCATCATGATGTTATTATTTTGGATGATGCGTACCAGCACCGCGCGCTTGAACCGGGCATGAGCATTTTGCTTTTTGATTACAGCCGTGTTAACGAACCTCATTTCCTGCTCCCGGCGGGTAACCTGCGCGAACCATTCGGCGGGCGTAAAAGGGCGGATGTCATCATCATCAGTAAATGTCCGGCTTCACTTAGCGACTTGGAACAAGGCCGTGTGATTAAACGGGTCAAACCATATCCGCACCAGTCGCTATTTTTTACCACCATAAACTATCTGCCGGCCCAAACTATCTATGGGGCCCCGGTTACAAATGCCATCGACGATCAAACCACGGTTTTCCTGCTTACGGGAATAGCTAATCCAAAACCGTTATTGTCGCATCTGAAAAAGCAAACACCCCTGGTTGTTCATCATAATTATCCCGACCATCACCGTTTTAGCTTAAAAAATATCAGTAAACTTGCCGATGAATTTTCGGCCTGTGCATCACAAAAAAAAGTGATCATCACAACAGAAAAGGATGCACAGCGTTTAGGGGAACAGGAGCTGCTTGCGATGGTTAAAAAACTGCCCATTTTGGTGCTGCCCATAGGCATTAGTTTTTTAAATAACGGGCAACAACAATTTGACGAATTAGTACAAACATATGTTAGACAATATTGAAGGCACCGCCCGGTACATCAAAAACCGGATAGGCGATTTTGAACCCGAAGTGGGTATAATTTTAGGTACCGGCCTTGGTGGCCTGGTAAAAGAAATTGAGGTTGAAAAACAACTCATGTATTCCAACATTCCTGATTTCCCTATCTCAACATTGGAGTTTCACTCGGGCAAGCTGATTTTTGGTACCCTTGCAGGTGTTAAAGTTGTGGCCATGCAGGGCCGTTTGCATTATTACGAAGGCTACAATATGCAGCAGATCACCTTCCCGGTTAGGGTGATGAAATACCTGGGCATCAAAACGCTGTATGTATCAAACGCCAGCGGCTCGCTTAACCCCGATTTTAAAAAGGGCGACCTGATGATCATTGAAGATCATATTAACCTGCAGCCTCAAAACCCGCTGGTTGGCCGCAATTATGAAGAGCTTGGCCCACGGTTCCCGGATATGAGCGAACCTTACCGTCATGATATGATCGAAAAGGGTTTAGCCATCGCTCAGAAAAATAACATCACCTGCCATAAAGGGGTATATGTAGCCGTAACCGGCCCTAACCTGGAAACCCGTGCCGAATACAAATACCTACGTATCATTGGCGGCGATGCCGTTGGTATGAGCACCGTACCCGAAGTTATTGTTGCTAACCACATGGGGATCCCGACGTTTGCTATTTCGGTATTAACAGATGAAGGCTTCCCGGAAGTGCTTAAGCCCATAACATTGGAGGAGATTATTGCTATTGCGCAGGAAGCCGAACCCAAAATGACCCTGATACTTAAAGAACTGATAGCCGGTAATTAATGCGCCAAAAGCTCAAATATATTTTTTTATTGCTGATGTGCCTGTCGGTACAGGCTGCTTTTGCGCAGTATGGCAACCGCACTAACCCGCGTAACCTGCCTACCCGTGATACCGCGCGCCGGCAGGAAAAACAAATGACCGACGATCAGCTGCTGGACAGTTTAAGGCGAAAGGAAGAAAACAAAAAAGATTCGGTAGTTTTTAGCTCCAAATTTATCCGCGTTACCAACGAGCGTTTGCTGAATGATAGTACACAACTGTTTCCGATTGATACGGGCATTACGAATTTCGAGATCTATAGCCCGCTTATTGATCCGCGCAGTCCCCGAATTCATTTAGGCAATATTGGTTTGTCACAACGGCCTCTGCTTTTTGAGCCCAGCAGGACCATAGGCTTTGACCTGGGCTTGCATGCGCTTGATATTTACGCTTTAAAGCCCCAGGATATTAATTACTATAACACGCGTGTACCTTATACCAAACTAACATTGTATAATGCCTTTGGTGGTTCGGCCATCCAACTGTTTAATATCGTTCATACCCAAAACATAAAGCCCAACTGGAACATCGGTTTTAACCTTAATTTCAACGGATCAAGGGGTTTCTACAATTTTAACAATGTGCTTGGCCAAAACGTGAGCGATTTGAATGCTTCTATTTTTACGTGGTACGAATCAAAAAGCAAACGGTATAACCTGCTGGCCAACCTTTTGTTCAACAACCTTAAAGCCCCCGAAACCGGCAGCATTCTCAACGATTCGGTATTTACCAGTACCAATGTAAATAACGCCTTTTCAAAAGACAGGGCAGCGGTACGTTTACCGTATAGTTATGAAAACTGGAACGATAAGGGCCTTTACATTAAGCAGTTTTATTATTTAGGCCGGATAGATAGTTTGAATAAGGGGAAGGACAATTCAAAGATCCTGCCTACCCAACGCGTGTCACATACCCTTCATGTATCAAACAGCAGGTACCTGTATAAGCAAAGCGGTGTTGATACCTATAATGTATTCCCTGACTATTATTACAGCAATAACCGGTCAAGGGATTCAACAGTCGTCACGCATATTCAAAATGAGTTTTCGTATAGCTTTTATCTGCGAAGTAAATCGGTAAAATTTGTAAAGAACGAGCTTAAGCTTGACCTCGGCCTTGTGCATGATTTTTATTCGTACAACCAGTATGTTAGCGATACCACCCTTAACCAGTATGGTGCAAAATACATACACCAGGATAAGGTACAGCACAATACTTTCCAGGACATTACGCTGAAAGCTAAATTGGGCTACCGTTTCAGCGATCGTATAGCCCTTGATGCCGATTTCAGGCAAATTGCCCAGGGCCGCGACTTTGGCAATTATTTGTATGATGCCAAACTTACCCTGGCAGGCGGCAAAAAAACCGGCAAGATCATTTTAGAAGCCTATTCACAAAACAGCTCGCCTCCGCTGGTTTATAATAACTGGATCTCTAATCATTATATTTTTCATAATGATTTCAGTAATCAAAAAACTACCAGCGCATCGTTTAATTACATTAACAATGCCCTGCAAATTGATTTAAAAGCCGAATACTTTTTGATCAGCAATTACCTGTATTTTACAGCGCAGGATGGCGGTACCGATGCGCGCCCGGCTCAGCTTAACAACTCTATCAACCTGTTAAAAGTAAGTTTGGGTAAAAACTTCACTTACCGGAGCCTGCATTTTGATAACTATGTAGTATATCAAAAAACCGACTATCAGAATACGCTTCGTACCCCGGAAGTATATGCTTACAGCAGCTTATATGTTAACAGGGTTTTGCTTAATGTACTGCATGCCAGTATGGGTATAAATGGAAGGTATAATACAGAATATGTTGCCCCTTCATATGCCACGGGATTGGGCCAGTTTTATAACGGCGCGAACGTAACGTTTTCATCATACCCTATATTTGGCGTATTTTTCAAAGCAACCTTGCAGCGTACCAACCTGTTTGTTGCTTATGATTACATCAACCAGCGTGCCTGGAGTAAAGGCTATTACACGGTTAACCGTTACCCACAACAGGATGCTATCCTGAAGTTTGGCGTTTCGTGGACGTTTTATAATTAATAAAGATCATCCGATACTAAAAAGTCCGAAACCAATTAAGTGTTAGTTTCGGGCTTTTATTTTCTACCTGCTAAAGTAGTTCAAAAAATGTCATTTCGACGAACCTGGTGGGGTTGCGCACAAGGGGTGAGGAGAAATCTTCTACACCCTGCATTTACAGCCATAGTTGTAGAGTCTCATGCAGAAGATTTCTCTTTCGCTCCACCACTCAGCCCGCCCCTGCTCTATCGAAATGACATTTTTTTAAGATGTGAAGGATCAACAGGCTTACCTCTTCAACTCCTCACTAAAGGTTAACCTGTTGCCAAAAGGGTCATGAACCGTCATGGTTATGGCCCGGTCGTTCCATTCGGGCACCTCCAAACCAGGACGGTTATATTTATATTTTTTGGCGATGAGGTGGGCGTGGTAATCCCTTAGCTCACTAAAGTCATCGATCGCTATGTGGCTGCCCGGACTGGCGTCGCCATGATGTTCGGAAAGGTAAAGCACTACATCGCGCATGGAAATTTGGATGTATACCGGCACCCCTTCGGGTTTGTGTTCCCAATCGGTTTTAAAGCCAAGCCAGTTGATATAAAATTCAATGGCTTTATCATAATCAAAAATTCGGAGGATGGGTTTTGTTATTGACATAGGTAATTAGTTGTTAAACAAATTTAACGGAAAATGCCACCTTTTTTATACAGCGAAACCGCTTGTTTTCAATTAGCTGCCTTCAAATGTTAATAGATGTTAAATATGCCTTGTGCAGTACCTGAAATTAGGTTTCCATACAACAGATACCGTACTTTCGTCGGCACATTTTGCCCCATCGTCTATTACATTGAATGCGGGTTTAAAATGAGGCTACCTTAGCATGATATGTTTAAACGGATAAAGCCGGCGCTGATTATCGAAATTTGTATCCACCTGTTATTTTGGGCGTTGATCATTTTTATGCCCATCATTTCCAGGCCGGATATGCGCGGCTTTCCGCAGCCTGCTTTTTCGCTGGGGCACATTATCAGTTTTAACATGGTGCTCGCGGCCGAATTCTACCTGAATGCGTTTTTCCTCATTCCCAGGATCTTAAAAAATAATTTCTGGCTTTATTTTTTTGTCTTGCTTGCCTCCTTTGTGGTGTTCAATGCAATACTAATGGAAGTACGGCATTATTTCCCTGTGCCTCATTTTCCCTGGATGGGGCATCATCGTCGCCCCCCGGGGCCGTTCCTGGTTATTTTCCCCTTATTATCTGTTACCGCCGGCAGCTTTGCTTATCACTACCTGGCCGATCGGTTTAAAGCCATCAATAAAAAAAAGGATATTGATAATGCTTCGCTGATCTCTGAACTGGCATTTTTACGTTCGCAGATCAGTCCGCATTTTATTTTTAATGTGATTAACAGTGCGGTAGCGCTTTCACGTTTAAACCCTTCGGCAGTTGAACCTACGCTCATCCAGCTTTCGAAATTGCTCCGGTATATGCTTTATGTAACCGATGCCGAAAAAGTTACGCTTTGCCAAAAGGAAGATTACCTCCGCAGCTATATCGAGCTGCAACAACTCCGTTTCCGCGACCAGGTAAAGATCAGCTTCAACTCGGATATCAAAGCTCCCGAAAAAAGCATCGAACCCATGCTGATGATCCCTTTTGTTGAAAATGCCTTTAAGCATGGCACGGGCGATATTGAGGCGCCGGCTATAGCCATCACTCTTTTTACCGACGAAAAGAACCTGCGTTTCAGCGTACAAAACGTGTACAACCCAACCGAAGAAAGTAAAGATAATGCCTCGGGTATTGGTCTGGCTAATGTTAAACGCCGGCTTGAGCTGTTATACCCCGGCAAACACAACCTATATATCAACAAAAACGAGCATGCTTATATAGTTATGCTGCAACTGGAACTTAAATGATGCGATGTTTAATAATTGACGATGAGCCGCTTGCGCTCGACTTGCTGGAAGATAACCTGAAACATGTAAATACCATGCAGGTAGTGGCGCGTTGCCGCAACGCGGGCGAGGCGATCATTGCCATGCAAAAAGAACAGATAGACCTTATCTTCAGCGATATATACATGCCCGGCATTAACGGTTTACAACTCATCAGGAGCTTGACACAGAAGCCCATGGTGATATTTGTAACCGCTTATGAAAAATTTGCGGTGGAAGGCTTTGAGCTTGATGTAGTTGACTACCTGGTTAAGCCCGTACCCTTAGACCGTTTTTTGAAGGCCTGCCACAAAGCGCTCGACCTATATGAGCTTCGCCGCAGTTATGTGCCGCAGCCAACCACTAAAAACTATTTCTTTTTGCATGCTGATTATAACCTCGTTAAGATCAGCTTTGACCAGGTTGAATACATTGAGGGGCTTAAAGATTATATCAAAGTACACCTCATCAATCAGCAAAAACCGGTATTGTCCCGTATCAGCCTCAAAGCTATTGAGCTGCAATTACCGCCCGACCAGTTTTTCCGGGTACATAAATCATACCTCGTTAACCTCGACCATGTATCCCAAATGCGCCGTGCCCGTATCAAACTCATCAATACCGAGATACCTTTAAGCGACGGATATCGCGATGTAATCAACAGGATGATTGGGAAGGTGTAATATATTTTCCCTAATCTTGGTCTCAGTTTTGAGATCTCTGCTCAGACAAGGTTAGAAATATGTCATTGCCGTGCTACGCTTATAATGACGTAATTGTAAGTTATTGATTATTAGGGATGTTTTTTTGATTGATTTATGAATATGGGCGTTGCCTGCGGCCCGGGCTGTACGCTCATACTGCACAGGGCATTAGCCACAGGCCGGTATCCGCTCCCATCCCTAACGCAGCCCTCTGCACCCTCTCTAAAATATATTTTAAACGTCATCACGTTTTTTTTTCAGGTTCTTACCTGATGGTTACTTGCAATGACATGTTTTTTTCAGACAATTTCTAATAAACATATACAAGCACCAGCCAACTTCTAACTAATATTCTTTTTCCAACCTGCAACTGCCACTAACAACTGCTACTAAGCAAAATCCCCCTGCCACACATCCGGGCATCTGGTCTACAGAAAACCTCCCATGGTCGATTTTATTTGAGGCGCTTCAAAACATGGTGCATTTTCGGCATCGAAGAAAATATACCCCTACATGAAGAAATTTTCCCTAATGTTAATAAGCTCCCTGATTTTGTGCGGTACGGTGGCCCATAGTCAGCAAACCCAACAAAAGCTAAAAAAGATTGTAGTTAACCATTTTTTTTCTTGTCCGCTTGATGAGCTCTTTGATACACTGGCCATGAACTATAAAGTCCGCATAGTATTTGAACGGGAGCCTTTACATGAGATGGACGTTGTGGAGCACTTTTTTGAAGAACCGCTTAAAAATGTAATTGCCAAGGTTTGTAATGAAAACAACCTGCATTACTGGATAGAATCAACCGGCACTATCTACATCCTCCAAAACACCGACGATCTGGCGCGGCTGCAAAAACTCAACAAACTCTCACTGCAGGCAGCCAATGCGGTAAAGGCTAAAGAAATTGAAGCGCCCAAGGCCAAACCCAACCATTTTTTGGTGAGTATTAACGGGCGGGTGATCGATCAGCAAACAGGCGAGTCGCTGCCATCGGCTACGGTGAAGATCAGGGGGACCGACCTCAACGTTATGACCAATGCTGATGGTTATTTTACCATGTTCAGAGTACCTTCAGATACATCGGTAGTGGAGGTCTCCTATACAGGTTACCAAACGGACTATTTCAGGCTGAGTAGCGAAAAGCTGAATTCGCCGCTGATCTGTGGGTTATATTCATCGCTCAACAGCTTAAACGAGGTTACCATTACCGGTAAAAAAAGCGGCGTTATGAATACCGATAGCAGGCAGGTTGGCGTGTTACAACTTTCGCCGGCCAATTTAGATAAGCTGCCAACCATGGGCGATAAGGATGTGCTGCGGGCTTTCCAGCTAATGCCCGGCGTAAGCGGTACCAACGAGTCATCATCAGGTGCATATGTACGCGGCGGTACCCCCGACCAAAATTTGGTTGTACTGGATGGTTTTACCATTTACCAGGTTGATCACCTGTATGGCTTTTTCAGTGCTTTCAATGCCAGTGCAATTAAAGATGTGCAGTTGTATAAAGGCGGCTTTACGGCCAAATACGGCGGCAGGCTTTCGAGCGTTACCGAACTCAACGGAAAAGAGGGTAACAAGAACGAAACAAACATCGGTACCGATTTGAGTTTATTGAGCGCAAGCGGTTACCTGGAAACGCCGTTATCGGATAAATCGACTTTGCTGTTAGCGGTAAGGCGCTCGTACCAGGGGCCGTTTTATAACAAGATCTTCAACCAGTTTAATCAAACATCAACCACGCAGGGCGGCGGTCCGGGTGGCGGCGGCCGGGGAGGCTTTGGCAGCGGCGGTTTTGCTAACCAGATTACCCCAAGCTCCTACTTTTATGATTTTGATGCCAAGTACACGTACAGCATCAGTCAAAAAGATAAAGTATCATGGACTTTGTACACAGGTACGGATAAAACAGATAACAGCAGGGAACTGGGCCTGCCATCGTTCCTGTCGTCGGGCAGCAGCGGTATCAACATAACCGATTATACCAAATACGGTAACCTGGGCAGCAGTATCAAATGGTTCAGGCAATGGAATAAGAAACTATACTCTAACAACTACATCACCTACTCATCCTATTTCAACGACAGGAACCGCAGTACTTCAGGCTTTTCACAAATCGATACCAATGGTATCTCACATACGCTGAGCAATGGCACGCTTGAAACCAACAACCTGAAGGATGTAAGCTATAAATCTGAATGGGAATGGACAGTTAGTAACAAATATAAGCTGCTCTTCGGGGGCTTTGCATCCTACAAAAAAATAGATTATGAGTATACCCAAAACGATACAAGCAAACTCATCAACCAGCATAACAATGCCATGCTGGCGGGCTTCTACACCGAGCTGGCTATCGACCCAAACAATAAATTCCATATTCAGCCGGGCTTGCGAGCCAGTTATTTCGGCCCTACATCCAAACCGTACTTTGAACCCCGGCTTTCAGCAAGCTATAGCCTTACCGATAAATTTACCATAAAAGGCGCTACCGGGCAGTTTTACCAGTTTGAAAACCAGGTTATCCGCGAGGATATTTTAGCCGGGAACCGTAATTTCTGGGTATTATCCAACAATAGCAATATCCCCGTTGGGATGTCAAGGCATTTCATATTGGGTACCAGCTACGAAACGGACGAGCTTTTATTCAGCGTTGAGGGATACTACAAAACGCTTAGCGGCCTTACACAGTACACCGTAAGGCAAACGCAGCCTGCCGGGGGCGGTTTCAGGATGGAGGCTAACCAAAATCAAACGCAAACCGTTACCGAAAACTTTTATGAGGGAACCGGTCGTGCTAAAGGCGTTGAGTTTTTAGTACAGAAAAAGATGGGGCGTTATACCGGCTGGATCAGCTATACCCTTGCCCAGGCGCAGAATAAATTCTCGGCTTTTGGCAATGATTATTACGCCGCCGACCAGGATGTGCGCCATGAGTTTAAATCCATTAATATGTACCATTACCAGCGCTGGAACTTCGCCGCTACCTTCCTGTTCAGTACCGGGCATCCTTATACGGCTCCCCTATCCAGCTACACCATTAAAACGGTTGACGGCAACAGCATTACCTACCTCAACATCAGCGATAAAAACGCCGAACGCCTGCCGGCTTATCACCGATTGGATATGTCGGTTTCATATGACCTGCTGAAGATAGACGGGCATAAAATAGGTTCTATAGGCTTGTCGCTGTTTAACGTTTACAATCATACCAATACCTGGTACCGCGAATACCAGATGCAAAATAACCAGGTTATCACTACCGATGTTAACTACCTCGGCTTTACCCCTAACGTTACATTAAGCTTAAGATGGAAATAAAAACATACATACGATATACATTTTTTGTACTGATAGCCGGCTGCCTGATGATGGCATCGGCCTGCAAAAAAAATTCTTCTGATACTGATGCGGTGAACAAACCGGTTGTTGAAGCATACCTGGTTGCCGGCCAACCGCTTTCAGTAAAAGTTTATCAGCAAAAAGACCTGACGGATACTGCTACTTATGGATCGGCCATTACCGGGCTGACAATTAATGTAAGCAATGGTACACAGACCGTAAAACTTACCGAAGGAACAAACGGCACTTACACATATGCTGATGCCTCATTCATAACTGCAGGGAAAACTTATTCCATGCAGTTTACCTATAACAATATGGTCGTGAGCGCGTCAACAGTGATGCCCGGCAAACCAGTTGGATTTAAACTAACCGACAGTGTATTCCATGAGCCCAATACGCTTGATCAGGCTTATAACGATAAGGTGCGTGCTACCATTACCTGGACCAATCCCGATTCGTTACAGCATATGTTGCTTTTCAAAAACACCGATAGTAATCCTTTTGAGATCATAGCGGTAAGGAACAACAGGAGCCCAAGTTTCGAAATCAATACCGAGCGTGCCTCTACATACAGCATAACGCAAACCACTTTCAAATACTACGGGGTTTATAAAGTAATATTGCTAAGGGTAAACGACGAATACATTAATATATTAACCAGCAATACCCGGGGCAGCTCACAAAACCTGGTAAATACCCCAACCAATATTGTTAACGGCCTCGGTATTTTTACCGCAATGCAGGCCGATACCTTGAATTTGAGGGTAACGACGGAATAAAATCTGATAACTGGGAATTGAATTATCTGTTGGCGCAAGTTTCCCCGGTCCGGGCTGACTTGCGCTTTTCTTAAAAAACGGCGTTGAATCCAGATTTACGAAGTTTCAAAACTTTGTAAATCTTCCCTGGTGTTGTCATTTATCTCCCCTAAGTTTTATCACTCGTAATCGACATGGTTTATATCATTGTCACCTCGTCGCAAATCCCCCTTTTTAATCACCCATTGTAAAATCCCCGGTTACATCATAATAGTGTAACTTATACATTACAAATGCACTATTTGTAAAAAAATAAAAATTCAGCATGTAACATTTAAAGTATTTTCGCCTCCAATTACCAAAATAATACTAAATGAAACGTTTTTACATACTTATTGCATTATTCTGCTTCGCGTTATCGGCCCAGGCCCAGTTTGGTGTGGGCGGCGGCGGACCTACAACAACAGGCAGAATATCAGGCACTATCATTGATTCGCTAACCAAAAAACCAATGGACTACGCCTCGGTTGGTTTATATCGCAGCGGAGGCAAATCGCCAATTACCGGTGTTGTAACCGATGAAAAAGGTAACTTTAAATTGGACAATATAAAGCCGGGCGTATACAAGCTGGCTATCTCTTTTATAGGTTACCCAACTAAATATATTGATCAGGTAACCACTACCCCATCAAAACCAGATGCCAAGCTTGGTCAGGTACTGTTGGCCCCAAGCTCACACGCGCTTAAAGAAGTTTCCGTGGTTGGCCAGGCCGCATTAATCGAAAACAAGATAGACAAGATTGTTTACAATGCCGAAAAGGATCTTACATCGGTAGGCGGTAACGCTACCGATGTGTTACAGAAAGTGCCTTTGGTTGCTGTCGACCTTAATGGTAACGTATCTATTCGTGGTGACCAAAACGTACGCGTATTGATCAATGGCAAGCCATCCGGTGCTACATCTGCCAGCTTATCGGATGTTTTGAAAACCATCCCCGCCGACCAGATCAAGAGTATCGAAGTGGTAACTTCGCCATCGGCAAAATATGATGCAGAAGGTTCGGCCGGTATCCTGAACATTATCACCAAGCAAAAAAATGTTTCAGGTATTAGCGGTTCAATCAGCGGTGGTGTTGGTACCCGCCAAAACAACGGCAACGCCAATATCAACTATAACCACAACAGGTTTAGCTTATCAGCAAACGCAGGTGGTAACGCAACATGGCCTCAAACCTCGCTTACCTCAAGCGATCAGAACTTTAATTACAATGACCCTACCAAACACTATGAGCAAACATCTACCGGAACCAGCCGCGTTAAACGTCATGGCGTAATAGGTTCTGTTTCGGCTGGCTATGATTTTAACGCGTACAACAACTTACGTACTTCTATCCGTTTAAATCAGGGTGGTTTTGATCCGCATTCGCTGTCAACCACAAATCAAACTTATTATTTTGATCACACCAAAGATCAGTCTTACACTTCTGATGGTCGCGGTCACAATAGTTTTGGTGGCTTTGACTGGAACATTGATTACACACATAAATTTAAAAAGGAAGGTCATGAATTGGACCTGTCTGCACAATGGAGCCATAGCAAAATTGTTACCGATTATACTAACTTGTATTCGGCGGTGTTTGATTCCCTTGAAAACAATATTAATGGTAAAAACAACGAGTATACTATACAAGCCGACTATACTTTACCTATAAGCAAGCTGCTTAAGCTGGAAGCCGGCGGCAAAAACATCATCAGGAGGATAAAAAGTATTTCGGATTATTTTGTACCGGACGGAAACGGAGGTTTTGTATTCAGCGATCCAAACTCAAACAGGTATAATTATAATCAAACAGTTTGGGCCGGTTATACCGTATTAACTTTCTCTTTGCCTAAAGGCTACTCCATCATGACAGGTGCAAGGCTTGAAAATACGGATATTCACGGCGAGCCAATCAATAGTGCTCAAAATCTTAGCCCTTTTGATCAAAACTATAATACGTTTATTCCAAGCTTAACTTTTCAAAAGGCACTTACACCTACTCAAACTATCAAATTATCCTATAGCAAGCGTATCACACGCCCAAGCTTACAGTTTTTGAACCCCTTTGTTAACAGGAGCAATATTACAGCGCAAACAGTTGGTAACCCCGACTTAGCGCCCGAAATATCGCAAACAGTTGAATTGGGTTACAACACATTCATAAAATCGTCTGTGATCAACCTGTCTGCTTATTATAAGCATACATCAGGCCTAATTGAAGGTATAGTTGAAAACCTGCCACCTAATGGTGATCAGAACGCTACTTTAACTACCTATCAAAACATTGGCGTAAATAACTCATATGGCGCAAGCTTCTTTGGTTCGGTAACCCCGTTCAAAATCCTGACCATACGCGGTCAAATCAACGCTTACACCTATAAGCCAACCGCTATTGACCAGTTTACGCACCAGCAAACACAAACCAATACTTATGTGCAGTACAACGCATTTTTAAGTGCTCAGCTTACACTGCCAAACAACTTTATAGCTGAGGCATTTGCTGTTGAAAATTCGGCACGCCGCACCATTCAGGGCTCAAACCCATCGTTCAGCATTATGGGCTTTGGCTTTAAAAAACAGTTTATGCAAAAGAAACTTGCATTGGGTATTAATGCCATTGAGCCATTCAATACTTACAAAAACTTTAATACCGATATAAAAACGCCAACATTTACACAAAGCAGCAAATTTGCGTTCCCATTCCGCTCATTTGGTGTAACGTTTAGCTACAGCTTCGGTAAATTAAGCTTCAGCAACCCGCAACAGCAGAAAAAAGGCATCAACAATGATGACATGAAACAAGGCGACCAGGGTGCCGGCGGTTCACCTACAGGAGGCCGATAATCTTTAAGAGTCAAGACTGTTAGAGTCAGGATATAAGAAAAAACTAAAGAGCCGGGAGCGTAAATGCTTCCGGCTCTTTTTCTGAACCAGGATTGTCTGAACTCGAATTTGTTGAATTCAATGAATTGACAGAATTTTAAAATTCGATAAATTCTTATAATTCGTTTAATTCGAGTTCAGACAAAATCACCGTTCTACTCCGCATCCACCTCAATCCCTATCTGCTTAAGCAGCAATGAGGCGTTAAAAGTTTTGCACTCGCCATGTTTGATCTTGTAATCAAACAACATTTCGCCGTTTACAACCTGGATATCAAAATAAAAGTTACGTACATAATCCGGATATTTATTTTCCAGCTGGGCTATCTGCAAATCGTGGGTGGCTACCATACCCACTGCATTTTTGCGGATGAGCTGCTCGATAACCGCTTTTGAGCCGAGGTATTTATCAACCGAATTGGTACCGCGCAGCATTTCATCTATCAGGAAAAACACCTTAGGCTCATTTTCGACCGCGGCCAGCAGCATCTGCAGACGGTCGAGCTCGGCCTTAAAGGTTGAGGTGCTTTCATTGAGCGAATCTTTAATCCGCATATAACTGATCATGGTGATCACCGATACCTGCATACTTTGGGCGCAAACAGGGGCACCGCTTAAGGCCAGCACGGTATTAATGCCCACGGTACGCAAAAAGGTGCTCTTACCGGCCATGTTTGATCCGGTGATGATGTCAACTTTAAAGGTATTATCCAGTTCGTAATCATTTTCGATGCGTTTGGTGACATCAATAAGCGGGTGGGCAATGGCTTTAGCTGTAAGGGTATAGCCCTGCCTGTCGTCAATAACAGGAAAGCACCAGTCCGGGTAATTTACAGCCAAACCGGCCAGGCTCAATAGTGATTCAAATTCGGCAATGACATCAAAAGCGGCTTCAAGGCTGTCCTGGTTTTGGCGTTTCCAGTTTTCAATGGCGATGATCTGGCGGATATCCCATAAGAAAAACAGGTTGAGCACAAAGCCGATTAACAGGTTAAGATGATAATTAAGCTTATTGATCAACTCCCCCAGTTCTTTTATTTTGGCCGATGTCTTGTCTGTTTTTAGCTGTTGCGCCAGGGTGTTGCTATAACCGGCCTGCCATTGCTGGTCTTCAATGCACTTAAATACGTTTGCATAGTTGGATAAAGTATCACCTATTTTACCGGCAATAAGATCGGCTTTGCTGATGTAGGCTGCTTTTGAAAACACCACCCCCATATTAAACAAGCCAACCACGATGGCCGCAAGCTTCGCCGGCGAATAAAAATAAGCGACAACCAACAACGCCGTAAATAGATAAGGCGCTATTTTGGTATAAGCGGCAAGCCATTTTTCGCCGGGCATATCAAGCGGGATATGCAGATATTTAAACAGGTTTTTAAGCTGGTTTACATCCTGCTTTATGGCGAAAATGAGCCGTGTTTGCAGATCGAGCTTCCAGTTGCTCTTAGCGGCTATTTCTTTAACGGCGTCCTGCCGCTGTAATACGGTTTGCTTGCTTGCCGGGGCATTGAGCCAACCTGCCAGTTTATTATTTCCCGGGGTAGTAGCTGCACGGTTGATGAGCTGGTATAACGATGCATTGCCGTAAATATCCAGGTCGGAAGTGTAAAAGTGTTTGTCGTTAGCATAGCGTGCGCCATCGTTATAGATATTACCATGGGTTTGGATACTGGCTATCTCGTTTTCATTTACCTGCTGCAGATCGTCATAATACTGTTTCTGCTTTTCAAACGCACTTTGTCGCGCTACCAGCCAGGCAAAGGCAAAAACCAGCAATACAAAGGCTATGGCGATAATACTAAAATTATCGAAGTGAATGGCAAAGGCTATAGTTACAGCCACCATGGCAAAAATGCCGAGCCTCAGCAGTGAATAGGTATTGGCAAGCTTTTTATATTTGGCCGCTTCTGCAGCGGCGAGGCTTGCTCTTTGAGTATAATCGTTTATAATTGTTTGTTCCATTTGCAGATAAATTCAACCAAAATAAACACATATATTTTAAATAAACGTTTATTTGTTGCAGATATGAAGATCACGTTCCTTACCGTTGGAAAAACAGAGGATGCCTATTTAAAGGAAGGCATTGATAAATATGTAAAACGGCTAAAACACTATACCAAACTGGAGCTTGCCGAAATCCCCGAGCTTAAGAACACCAAAGCCCTGAGCCCAGAGCAGCAAAAGGCCAAAGAAGCCGAGTTGATTCTCAAGAAAATCACCCCGCTTGATTTTGTGATCCTGATGGATGAAAAAGGCTCCGAATTTACCTCAACCCAGTTTGCAGCTTATATCAATAAAAAAGAAGTTACCACATCTGCCAATTTAATATTCATCATAGGCGGGCCTTATGGCTTTGATACCTCCGTTTACCAGCGGGCTAACGACAAGATCTCTCTTTCGCGCATGACATTTTCGCACCAGATGGTACGCCTGTTTTTTGTGGAGCAACTGTACAGGGCATATACCATTATGAAGGGAGAGCCTTATCATCACGAATAATCCGAACCATGATTTTTAGGATTTAAGGATTGCCCTGATGATTGATCAAATAAACAAATACGGAGCGGGATTATGACCACAACGATGTTACAGCAAATGCTTATTTCAGGAAATCCTAAAATCATGCGAATCAAGGTTTTTACCTACCTTTGCTAAATGTCAGCAGGTCACGATCATTCACACTCACATTCGCACGGGCACCATCATCACGACCATGCCCCTAAGCTTGATCATTTAAATTCGGCTTTTATTTGGGGCATCGTACTTAACTCGGTGTTTGTGGTGGTTGAGGCTATTACAGGTTTTATTACACACTCTTTGTCCCTGTTAACCGACGCAGGTCATAACCTGAGCGATGTGGCCTCGCTCGCATTAGCCTTACTTGCTTTTAAACTCACCAAAGTAAGCGCCAATAGTAAGTATACCTACGGCTATAAGCGGTCGACTATCATCGTATCTTTTTTTAACGCGGTAATATTATTTGCAGCCGTTGGTCTTATTATTTATGAGGCTATTACGCGCTTCATGAACCCCCAAACAGTATCGGGCGGCACCATGGCCTGGGTTGCTTTTATAGGCATTGGCATTAACGCTTTTACAGCGTGGCTGTTTGTTAAAGATAAAGATACCGACCTCAATATTAAAGGCGCTTACCTGCACATGGCTGTTGATGCCATAGTATCCTTTGGTGTGGTGATATCTGGTATTATCATATACTTTACCAAACTATACTGGATTGACAGCGCAGTGAGCCTGATAATAGGTTTTGTGATATTACGCGGCACCTGGAGCCTGCTTACGGCCAGCCTGCGTTTGGAAATGGACGGCGTACCTGCCGAAATGGACCTTGACAAGATCAAAGCCGAACTTAAAAAAGCCAAAGGTGTGGTTGATGTTCACCACATGCACGTTTGGGCGCTCAGCACCACCGAAAACGCGCTTACTGCCCACCTGGTGATCAAGCCTGAAGCCATGACCGATTTTGATAATATCAAGCATGACCTTCGCCACCGTTTGGAACATCTGGATATCAGCCACAGCACTTTTGAACCCGAATTTTCGGAAGAAGGGTGTAAGCAGCCCGAGTGTTTGTAGGCTGCTTCTTCATATTTCATAAAACCCCTCAATTTTCTTATTTTTAAGGTAAACAATTACCTTAACATGAGCAAAGCCCAAACCTTAAAAGTACTATCCGTTATCACCTTTCTTGAAATCGTCGGAATGGTAGTATGGCCAATTATATTGGGCTGGGGCCAGCTTATGAGCTCGGCGGGACTGCTGCTTTCCGTAATATTCGTTTTTCCGCTTATTTACTATGTGGTTTTTATCATATTCCTGTCCCATTATGCGCAAAGAAATGTGCAGGATCAGAACATCGGGCTTGTGATATTTTTAAATGTGCTGCCTGTTATTGTGCTGCTTTATGTTTTGGATGTGTATTGATTGAAACAACTTATAAACGTTTTAAATAATTCTTACTACCTTGAAACCGATTATTTAACCTGTCATGAAATCAACCCGAAGAAAATTCATAACCACAACAGCGGCACTGGCTGCAGGTACAGTTACAGCATCGGCAATATCGCTGAAAGAGCAAAAAGAAGAATGGCCAATAGTTCACCATGTGTTTTTCTGGCTTAAAAATCCGGGATCAACAGAAGACCGTGATAAATTGGTAGCCGGAGTTAAAACCCTTGCCAAAATTGAAACCGTACGCAAACTTCGCGTAGGTATCGTAGCCAGTACCGAAAAACGCGACGTAGTAGATAACTCCTGGGCGGTGTCCGAACTGATGTTTTTCAGCGATCTGGCCGGACAAGCCACTTATCAAACCCACCCTATCCACCTGGAGTTTATTAAAAACTGCAGCCATCTTTGGGAAAAGGTTATTGTTTATGATGCGATGGATGTGTAGGGCTTTCCACCCTTCCAACCTGTTTCGGTAACTCGCATAATTGACCCGTAATTTGCCAGGCATCTCCTTAGCGAGCATAGTGCTGAAATAAATTACTTCAGGATAAGTTGTAGAATCCAGACTTACGAAGTTTTTAAAACTTCGTAAGTCTTTAATTGCTTTCGCCTTTGCATCTTTGCAAGGGGTTTCTAACTCAGGATAAACGTTGGCGCTTAAATGGCAGTTGATTTGCATTCTTAACAAAACCTTAATCAAATTACTTAAAACCAATCATTTATGTTTTAGTTAATTATTACAGTTAACCAAAACATTAAATGAAAATGAAATTTAGACACCTGGCCATTTGCCTTGCTATTTCAGGCTTCACATTACATTTGAGCGCCACCGCTAATGCAAAAAGCGGAGGCGCCTATTACAAACCAGTAACCAACGCTCCTGCCGTTGAAGGGTGGTATTTCAGGGCTGTAAGTGGCTATCCTGCTGCCATTTCCTTTGAACCCGTAGTATTATTCAAAAACGGCGAATATTTTGAAGTAGGAGATGAGCCGATTGAAGCGCTGGATGTAGCAGCCGCCAAAAGCAGTCGCCCAAAAGCCTGGGGGACCTGGAAAAAAACAGGTGCAACCTTTTATCTTACAAATAACGAAGGAAAAACCTATGATTATAAGTTGGGTGAAGGCAATTGGTTCCCGGCCTATCCCTATACAGGCAGTATTAAGCTAAAAAAAGGATATGAAAAAGTAAGCGGCGGCGATTATGGCAACGGCACAAATGCCCTGGTAATCAAAAAGATCAATTTTATTGATGATACTCATTTTACTGAAGGATCAAACGGCGGAATCATGACACCTGCTGCCAGCGCCTGGAAAAAAACCGGAGGCAAAGGCGGCACCTACAAAATTTACGGCAACACCATCGAACTGAATTATGGCAGCAAGGTGATCAAAAAATCATTTGCCTTAGGTGCTTCGGGTTCACCTGCACACGCAACAAATACAATGATCTTTATTGGGGGCGATGCTTATACTGATACCGAGTAATGCTCTTAAATACCCGTATGTTCTTATAATATCATAAAGAAGATGTCATTTCGACGAACCGGCCGGGGAACAAACGGGATGGGTGAGGAGAAATCTTCTACGACGTAAAATCAACGTTTTACAGGGCGTATAAGATTTCTCAGCCTTGCCTTCACAATTTCCATCCTTCCAGGCTTCGAAATGACATCATTTAAAGCACGCAGGGCGATGGGAATCGCTATAACTAAAAAAAGCCGATTATTCGGCTTTTTTTGTGGCTTTTTTTGCTTTTGCTTTTGGAGCTGCCGGTTCGGCTTCCGGTTCAGCAGTTACTGCTTCGGCAACCGGCTCTTCTGCAACCGGGGCAGGCGCCTGGGTTGGATCAGCCTCTTCAAAAATTGGAAGCGGTTTTAATATCTGGAACCAGGCTATTACCTTTTTGATATCTGATGAGTAAACTTTTTCCTCATCATGATCAGGCGCTACTTCATAAAAGAAGGTACGTAATGCTTTGCCGTCGGCTTTAACATCAGGTATGTTTGATGCTGATTTCATGCGCTCAAGCACATCAGTTAACCTGATATCATCCTCAACGCCAAAAATGGTGATCTCGCTTAAAGCCGCTAATTTAGCTGTAGAAAGGTTAGCTATCAGCTTTGTTTTTTGTGCATCTAAACTTTCCAGCACATAGCCGGTTTTATTTTGTGCCAAAGCTTTCCATAAACCCGGTTTTCCTGATACCGATACAATTCCCTGTAAATTCATATATTTTTTGTTGGGGTTGATTGGATGAGTAGTTTATTATGTTTAACCAATAAACTACTCACCTCATCAACTACTCACTTAATCTTCAATAACTTCGATTCCTAAAATTTTATCTCCCTGGCGAATAGCGTCAACAACGTCAACATTTTCAATCACCTTACCAAAAACGGTATGGTTACGGTCAAGGTGGGCAGTATTTGTGCGATTGTGGCAGATGAAAAACTGTGAACCACCAGTGTTGCGGCCTGCATGTGCCATTGAAAGCACACCACGGTCATGGTATTGGTTGTTGCCGGTAAGCTCGCAATCAATTTTGTAGCCTGGGCCACCAGCACCGGTACCGGTTGGATCGCCGCCCTGAATCATAAAATTAGGGATAACACGGTGAAAGGTCACGTTATCATAAAAGTTTGATTTTGCTAATTTTTTAAAGTTAGCAACGGTATTAGGGGCATCCTGATCGTAAAACTCTACGGTCATGTCGCCTTTTTCGGTTTTGATTATTGCTTTGCTCATGTTTTTGTTTTTTAGAAAACAGTTGGCAAAGGTAATAAAATTGAGGATTAAAGAAAAAGGTTAAAGGCGAAAGGTAAAAAGCGAAAGGTTTGCAATATTTATTGGTTACCAGGGTGTAAAAGTCATGGTAAGTACTTTTTCTTTTGGCGAATAACTAATCTCGCCTTTGCTTTTTGAATCAAACATTTTAATTTCCGAAAGCGGCTTTTTATAATCTTTACCCAATTCGGCCAATTGGGCAAAAAACCAGTCGAGTCCTTCCTGATCACCTAAAGTATTAGCAAACCAGGCCAGTTTTTGCAGTTCGGCAAGGTTCACTTTTTCGTCGGCAGTAAAAACGTAAGTCCACTTAACTATTGCCAGCTCATCGGGCTTGCCAATTAGTTGGGCCCGGCTTCCATTGGCATCTGTCGCGACAAAATTTGGCAGCAGGCTGATATCTGTGTCCTGCTTAAAAACAAGACTGCTGTCGGCTTCTGTAAGCTTTTTAATCAACGCATCACGATTGAGGCGCATACCCGAACTTCCGTTCTGCGCGTGCGCGGCCAAACAGGATATTAATAAAACACCGACAAGGAAAATATTTCTGACAATAACAGATAAACTCATTTAAGGCCCAGATTTAACAACGCCATAAAACTAAAACAACATGCATAAAGCCAGAAGCCCTTATGTGTTAAAAATGGTTAAAATACATTAGCCCTTTATTCGTTACATTTGATAACCCGGCAGTAAACAAATTAACAAGGATCGTGAATAATTCATCAGGCAATAACTTTTCACCTCTTACATTTCGTCTTTTACTTATAAAGCTAAAGTTCCTTTTACCTTTCGCCTTTTACCTTTTACCTTTTACGTCGAGGGCTGCATCTATCTTAATCCCTATGGATGATGAGCAAAAGGACCATCTGAAATCGTACGGGATAGCTTTCTGGGTGCTCAAAAACGGCGAAGAAGTCGACTGGCTGCTCAACTATCGTGGTGGCAGTTTCATGATGAAGTACGGGCAAAAAGTTGAGGAAGAGTGCAAGATCCGCGGGGTAAGCTACGAAGTTATTGCCGATGCCAAAGCAAACGAAATTATTACCGAAGTAAGCGATCCATCGGTAAATATGGACCTGATTAAACTGGAGAAAGCCCCCCGCATGGCGGTTTACTCCCCCAAAAACAAGCTGCCCTGGGATGATGCAGTTACCTTGGTTTTAAAATATGCCGAAATTCCGTACGACGTAGTTTACGACGAAGAGGTGATCCACGGCGAACTGCCTAAGTATGATTGGCTGCACCTGCACCACGAGGATTTTACAGGGCAATACAGCAAGTTTTATGGCGCCTTCCGTTACGCGCAATGGTATACCGATGATATCAAAATCCAGGAGACCATGGCCCATAAACTGGGCTTTAGCAAGGTATCAAAAATGAAGCTGGCCGTAGCCCAAAACATCCGAGATTTTTGCGCAGGCGGCGGCTTCCTGTTTGCTATGTGCTCAGGTACCGACACTTTTGATATCGCACTATCGGCTGCTAATACAGATATCTGCGAACGTATGTTCGATGGTGATGCTGCCGACCAGGACGCGCAGTCCAAGCTCGACTTTAGTCAGACTTTCGCCTTTCAGAATTTTACGCTGGATATGAACCCCATTTCGCATTCCTTCAGCAATATCGACGTTACCACCACCCGCCAGCTTGATCGTACCCGGGATTTCTTTACGTTGTTTGATTTTTCGGCCAAATGGGATGTTGTGCCGAGCATGCTTACGCAGGATCATGACAAAGTAATAAAAGGCTTTATGGGCCTTACCACGGCCTACAACAAAAGTATGCTCAAACCGGGCGTTACCATCATGGGCGAAATGAAAACCGCCAATGAAGCCCGTTACATTCACGGCGAATACGGCAAAGGACAATGGACCTTTTACGGCGGTCACGACCCTGAAGATTACCAGCATGCTGTAAATGATCCGCCGACAGATTTGAAACTTCATCCCAACTCCCCCGGCTACAGGCTGATATTAAACAATGTGCTTTTCCCGGCGGCGAAAAAGAAAAAACAGAAGACCTGATTTTAGCTTAAGGCAAAACATATAAGCCGAAAGCTATAATATTCGCGCTCGTTTGTAACGCAACGGTTTATACGATCGCCAGGCTGGCTATATTTACAATAACTAAAACATGTTAAAACACGTTTTAAATCTCTTTACTTTAATATTTATCTCACTTTCAGCAGTCAGACAGGTACAATATACCCTGAAAGTTAACCTTCGAAGCGGAAATGGCGGTTCGTTGGAGCTAAGAAAACTCCGTCAGGAATTGCTGAATGAAAGAAATTCGTCAGGGGCGAAGCTTATCAATTCCAGGTGTAAATTTGATGGTAAAATTGATAATCCGATTGAGGTGTTTTTAATCTTTACTGCTAAAGATGGTACCCGGCTCTATTCTCCTTTCTTTTATATTGATGCAGGCGCGCAAGAGATCACATTAGACAGCGCCACATTTGAGCACGGTGTTCCCATTTTTAAAGGATCGCCAACCAATAACCTAAACCAGCATTACCTTAAGGCATTTCGGGCGTCCGAAAGGAAGTTGCGACCACTAACCGACAGTCTTGACCGCATCAGTGTCGGCCCCTCCGATAATAAAGATGCGGAGTTGAAAGAAAAGAAGGAAAAGTTAAAACAATCGATAAATGATAACCGTGATGATTTTACCGACTCCTTTATCAATGCCCATAAAAATGAATATTTGTCATTGTGGATAATTGATAGCTGCCTGAGGGAACGCTTTTCCCCAAAATTGGAACGTGCATTTGATCGTTTATCTCCTGAAATCAAACAAAGTAAGCTTGGCCTGGCTGTTAAAAAAACCTTTCTTGATGTACAGGCAGTTTTACCCGGAGGTTATTTGCCTGAACTTTCTCTGAAGGACACCACAGGCAGAGAAAATAAAGAAATATTTAAACGTGATAACAAGTATTTCTTTATCGAATTTTGGTTCAGTCATTGTGCCCCCTGCTTGGCACGCCTACCTGCGTTGAAAGAGATCTATAGCAAGCGAGATGAATTGAATGTCGAGTTTGTTGGGATATCCGTTCGGGAAACAAATGTACAGAGCTGGAAAGATGCGATAGACCGGTATAAAATCCCGTGGCCTCAGCGTTTTGACTATAGTGGATTGTTTTTAAATGTTTACAAGATCCATTTTTTTCCTTCAAATCTGATTATTGACCCCACAGGTAAAATTGTCGCGCGCGACCTGGAACCCTCAGAAGTTATGAGCTTTCTGGCACACACCAGGCGCCCTTGAGAATTTAGTACAAGCTATTGCACAATGTCGAAATGAAACTCCTGTACCAATGGCGGGTTTTCGGGTGTAAGTGTAAAACTCACTTTGATATTTCCAGTTTCACATTTTATAATAAAATAACCGCGCAACTGGTTCTCTGCAACAATATCACCGGCACTTATTATTCTGCCTGTTTTTGCAAAAGCTTCCGTTGCGGCTGCTTGAAGTTTATCGGGGAAATAATCCATAAAAAAGTTATCAGCAAAAATGCCGCTTTCTTTAGCCTTGCTCCAATCAGCGATAACTTTAAGCAGATCATTTTTGCGTTCCTCCAATATGGCAGATGCCGGCAATTGCCGCGGTTTTATACCCGAAAGGGCCAACAGTGTATCCAGGGCCTGGGTATTAGGATAACCGGCGCGGGCGTAAGTAAGGTTAGCAAATGAAACAACGCCAATACCATACTCCGGCAAAATATTCCATTGGTTCCCAAAACCGGGCAAACCCCCTGTATGACCAATGTATACGCGGTTATCACAATCCTTTGCCCAACGTAAACCGTAGGCATAGGCACTGACATTGGGGCATGGTTTGCCCGTGGTTGTTTTGGCATTTACAGTTAAATAATTTACATCCCAGGGGTACTGCATTTCCCGGATAGAACTACGTTTTACAGGCAAGGCTTCGGCATCATCGCGCGGGGGCCAGGCATCCATGTGTACAGCTATGTATTTGCTAAAATCCTCAATAGTGGTGATCAGGCCACCCATCGCACCGTAAGCCCCGTCATGCAGCAGAGGCTGTTCAATCCATTTACCATCAAGCCAGCGATAGCCATGCGCCAGTTTATCTTTGGGCACTTTGGTATATTCCCAATAGGTATGTATCATACCTAACGGTTTAAGGATATTTTCTGTGATGTATTGCTCGTAAGTTTTGCCCGATACTTTTTTGATGATATATCCCAGCGTAGCAAAACCAAGGTTGCTGTACTCATAGCCCTGACCAGGATTATTGGAAAACGAAATGCCTTTTTTGTATAGCGCCAGGAGTTCTTCATCGCTAACTGCAAGTTGCCTGTCGCCCCATGGGTTATCTTCCGGGTAACCGGCTGTATGCGTAAGCAGGTGCCTTACGGTTACAGGGATGGCGTCTTTGGTTAAATATTTCAGCCCTTTCATCTCCGGGATGTACAGGTAAGCCGGATCATCCAGTTTAAGCCTGCCCTCATCCCTGAGTTTTAGGATAGCCATAGCGGTAAGGCTTTTGGTCATGGAGGCGATCCGAAAATCCGACGATGAATCGGCCTTGATCTTAGCATCAATATCGGTATACCCTAAACCACCGCTGTGCACCAATTTACCATCAACCACAATGCCATACACCAATCCCGGCCAGTGATTATCTTCAGCATATTTTTTATAAAGCTGATCGATTACCGGGAAAGTAGCCCGGATTTTTTTTAACCTGTCGGGATCAGTAAACGTTGCGGGCTTGTAGGGTTGGGCAGTGGAGGTGTAACTTACCGTAGCCAACAAGAGGGCAAAAGCGGATTTAAGCAGATTTTTGACCATATACATAGATACGGAAAAAGTACTCCAAATTATTTTTAAAACTAAAAAATCCCGGCCAAATCATGACCGGGATCTTCAATATTAAAAAGCTTTTCGCTTTCGGCTTTACGCCTTAAGCTTTACGCTAACTTAGCCAGTTCTTCAGCCATGGCAGCGCCAATTTCAGCAGGCGATTCAACCACGCGGATCCCGCACTCGGCCATGATCTTCATTTTAGCAGCAGCAGTATCGTCAGCACCGCCAACAATAGCACCTGCGTGGCCCATACGGCGGCCCGGAGGCGCTGTTTGGCCAGCAATGAAACCAACAACCGGTTTAGTACCGTTCGCTTTGATCCAGCGGGCAGCATCGGCTTCCATATTTCCGCCAATTTCACCAATCATGATGATACCATGAGTTTCCGGATCGTTCATTAATAATTCAACAGCTTCTTTGGTTGGTGTACCAATGATCGGGTCGCCACCAATACCGATAGCTGTAGTGATACCCAAACCGGCTTTAACCACCTGGTCAACCGCTTCATAAGTTAAAGTACCTGATTTTGAAACCACGCCAACGTTACCTTTTTTGAAAATAAAGCCAGGCATGATACCAATTTTGCTCTCATCAGCAGTAATGATGCCCGGACAGTTAGGACCAATCAGGCGCGCGTCCTTATCGGTAAGATATTCTTTTACCGCGATCATATCCTTTGTAGGGATACCTTCAGTGATACAAACAATAACCTTAATGCCGGCTTCAGCAGCTTCCATAATGGCATCTGCACCAAAAGCAGGAGGCACAAAAATGATGGATACATCGGCACCGGTTGCAACTACAGCATCTTTTACCGTGTTAAAAACCGGCCTGTCTAAATGGGTTTGACCACCTTTACCTGGAGTAACACCACCAACTAACTGAGTGCCATAAGCAATCATTTGCTCGGCATGGTATGAACCTTCTTTACCGGTGAAACCTTGTACAATAACTTTTGAATCTTTATTTACGAGTACACTCATTGGTTTTTTCGTTTTAGTACGGCAAAGCTAAAGTTTTTGCCCGAATGTCAAACCCTATTGTAATCTAAATTTATATGTTAACATAAAAGTGACTTTTAAGGGGATTGGATGTGGTTATAGGGTGTTTATGTGTTTTAAATTTTTTATGATTATAAAGTTCCCGTTGAATAAAACTGTCAACTGAAAACTATCTACTGCCAACTAAATTAGGGCGTTGCCTGCGGCCCAGGCTATTTGTCTGAACTCGAATTAAACGAATTTTAGCAATTTATTGAATTTGCTTTTCATTCTGGTAGATTCGGGTTCAGACAAAAAATCCCGGAAATCATTACACTGCCATCCATAACGTGACCAATTACTAATTGAATGCAATTGCAAATTCAACCGCTGTAATTAAAACGAACACCAAAAACGTAGCAAGAAATATAATCCCGGCTTTTTTAAGTTTCGCTTTATCTCCCGAAATACCCGGAATGAAATTGATCACGGTAAAAGTTAAACCCGTTAACAATACCAGTGCTTTGAAAATTGTTAAAAATATATACATTTCTGATTTATTCATCAACTCCCCCTTTAGGGAGCCGGGGGGCAAACTCCCCCTCACTTTTCGCAATCACAATAGTAGCCACCCCATTCCCTATCACATTGGTAATAGCCCGCGCTTCCGACATAAACCTGTCAACCCCTATCAAAATCGCCAGACCTTCTACCGGGATTATTTTAATGGCTGTAAGCGTACTGGTGAGCACAATAAAACCACTGCCGGTTACGCCCGCCGCACCTTTGGAGGTGATCATCAGGATGCCGATTATGGTTAGCTCCTGCCCCAGCGAAAGCGGGATATTAAACACCTGCGCCAAAAATATCACGCACATGGAAAGGTAAATCGTAGTGCCATCCAAATTAAAAGAATACCCCGTGGGGATCACCAGACCCACCACCGATTTGGAACAGCCAAACTTTTCCATCTTTTCCATCATGGCCGGTAATGCCGATTCGGATGAGGATGTACCAAGCACGATCAGGATCTCCTGCCTGATGTATTTCAGATATTCCCAAAGACTGAATTTAAACAACCTGCAAATGATATTCAATACCACAAATATGAACAGGAACATGGTCAGATAAACCGAGCCCATCAACAAAGCCAGCGGTTTAAGGGTTTGAATACCATATTTGCTCACCGTAAAAGCCATACCCGCAAAAGCCCCTATCGGCGCCACCTTCATCACTATTTTCATGATATTAAAAAACACTTTCGAAAGCTTATCAAATAGCTGAATAACCGCTTCGCCACTTTTACCCATCCTGCTTAACCCAAAACCAAACAGTATCGCAAAAAACAGGATCTGCAAAATATCGCCTTCAACAAAAGCTTTGAAGATGTTTGAAGGTACTATGTGGGCCAGGAAGTCGCCCCAGTGCATTTCGGCGGCGGCTTTTTCGTATACGGCTAATTTGCCGGTATCCATTTTTGCAGCATGGTTTTCAAAACCGGCACCGGGTTTAATAATATTGGCTACGGTAACGCCGATGACAAGCGCGAACGTGGTTACGATCTCGAAATATAACAAAGCTTTACCGCCTACCCTGCCCACTTTTTTCATATCGCTCATGCCGGCAATGCCCAGCACAATGGTTAAAAAGATGATAGGCGCAATCAGCATGGTGATGAGACTGATGAACTTCTTGCTAATCAGTTCGGCAGTTGGGGCAAAGCCTTTAACGTATAAGCCGGCCACTACCCCAAGGGCAATGGCAATAAGTACCTGAAAAGTTAGGTTTGATAAGAGGCGTTTCATGATTGATCCCTGGCGCCCTAAAGGGGGAGCAACAGGATGGGACGGCAATATAATAAGTTATTGTTTCAGGCACAAAAAAGCCCCGTACCGGAAACCGGCACAGGGCATAATTGATTGATTGAAAGATCGTGATTATGCAGGCGTTGATTTACCGGTTAGTAAATCAATTAAGAAAATTTTATTAAGGAAAGTCAGCTTTGCCTTGTGGTTGCCCAGGAAAACGATAGTGCCGCTGTAATCCCAGCCCCCGCCGTTTGTTTTGCCTTCCGAACGGAAAGTAGCTGTGCCGCTGGTGATATCAAACTTATCGTTGCCATGTACATACAGGTTAGTAAACACATAGGTATTATGCACCCTGCTAAACGTTTTGTATTTAGTGTATTCGTTATCAACATAGGCTTTCATCGGACCATCAAGCGAGAAGTTTGAGTTATTGGTGTTAAGGCCCCTAACCTTATATTTCTGCACAATATTGTAAACGAATGAATAACCCGGGCCACTGCCTACCGTGTTTAATGAATCAACCGAATCGTAACCAACAGTTTTGTTGCCGTCACAAATAAAATAATATTTGGTACCGCCTGTTTTGGTTGCTTTTAAGGTATCACCTTGATTAAATACTCGGTTCAGGCTGGTATCAATATAAAAACCGCAACTATATGTACTCTGTACTTTAAGCTTTGATGAGGCATTGGTTGAGGGGGTAACACCGTCGTTAAGGCTGGCCCCTCCAAATGAACCGGCCAATGATTTTGCCAGGTTATCTGCAATTGCCGAACTGGCTACATTATCGCTTGCTTTTACAGTTGATGGATCGGATTTTACATTAATTCCTGTTTTTGTACAGGCCGAATAAAGAATAGCCACACCTGTTAATAAAGGTAATACACTGCGTAGATTTAGTTTCATAAACGTATAAGATAAAGTTTAGATCTCTTTGCCTCAATTGGCAATAAGCATACCACCAGGTAAAAAATTCGCAAAAAAACGGCCGGGATATGTGTTTTTAGGCTCATTTTCCTTTTTTATAAAACAGTTAAAGATTTATACTGCTGATAGCAACGGAACACAAAACACACCCACTACCTGCTTTCCCCGCTTCGGGGAAAAATACGTGGAAAATATTCCCCGTTTTTTTATCAAATACACAGGTGATAAAAAGCATGCCGTTTTGAAAAACCATAGCATACAAAAAGCCCTGCCTCCGGTTAGGGAGCAGGGCTCTACATATATTTAAAAACGAATTTAATTAACTTCGCCTGTCATCAGATCGGCAGTATAAACAGTACCGTCGATAGTGATCTTTGCTTTGTGACCACCCAAAAACGTTATCGTCCCTTTATAGTTCCAGACATTTTTTCCGATACTTCCTTTACTCGAAAAGGCAGCACTTCCGCTTAAAATAAAATCGGGGTCTTTTGTTGGATCAACAACAATTGATTTAAAATTGTAGTTAAACGTGCCTTCAACATTTGGCTGGTCTGTTGTAGGTTTGGTGTAGTTAACCCTGGCATAATAATTCACAGGGCCATCAAAAGAGTATTGCGCGTGTTCAACACCCGGATTAAGGCTTCTGAGTATCAGGTTTTCACCCATTTTTAAAACCATTGTAAAACCGCTGCCTGCCATAGTCATATTTAAACTATCATTAGCGGTAACCCCTGAAGGTACTCCATTGGTACAGGTAAGCTCATATTTAACCTTAGCCCAGATATCTATTTTTGAGGTATCGCTTTGATCTAAATTAAATGCTATCGTAGTATCCATTTTGGCGCCGCACTGTGGCTGAGGGTCAACAGATTGTACTTTGATCTTACCTTTTTTGTTCAGGGATAGATCGGTTGGCATACTTAAACCGCTCTTAAAATCAAACCCGCCGTTTTCGGGGTTAAAAATACCAACAAGGCTTTGCGCAATTTGCACACTCGCTTCTTTCTTACTTACTGTACTTTGATTGTTAGGCGCCATGTTAAGCTTATGGCACGAAGTGTAAATGGCAGTAATACCGGCAAGCAGCAATACTATAATTTTGTACTTGTGTTTCATGTTTAGGATTTTAATTCCGCGCAAAGTTAACTTATTATCAATTAATTAAAGAAATTTTGAAAATATTTAGGAGCAGAATGCTATAATATTGTTCATACCCATTTTGAACGATGAGTAAGGGCAAAAGGTTAGCCAATGTGTCGCCCACGTTAGGAGACTCAGTTGGAGGCTGCCATTCTTTAAAGTTTCTATAACTTATCAAAGCTCTCTGAGGCCTAATGGCAGGCCGGCCTGTTTAGAGCGCCTGAGCCCCTCTCCCGCCGCGTATTACATACCATGAGACTGGTTCGATCACTACCCAAGAAATGAAACAACAATTATAATTTCACTTCAATCTCTCCGCTTTTATTCTCTATTATTTCTTCCTGAAGCTTAACCCCATCAAAACCATGCAAAACAAATTTCAGCTGCATAAACCTCGATTTAGATGAGCCTTCAACTGATGATAAACTGAGGCTTTTTTCTATGGGATTGAAACTGATAACACGTTTATAATAAACACCCTGCTCATAATCATATGATACGCCATCGTCTTCATAATAAATAAAACTATTTGCTTCCCTGCCGTTCCATACGTGTACCTGCAATATACCGTCGCCTTTTTCATTGGTGCTTTGTACAACACTTTGCATAGGGATAATGCCGCCTGCTTTTATAAATACCGGCAGATCGGTTAATGGCGCCTGAACATTAACAATCTGTTCTCCCTCATAAAACCTATCGCTGCTTAACCTATACCACGAGCCTCGGGGCAGGTAAACATCTTCGGTTAGTTTAGTGCTTTCAACAGGAGCAACCAGCATCGCGTCGCCAAACATAAATTCATTTTGAAAACGCTCATCAAAAACATTCCCGTCAAAACTGTGCTCAATAGCTAATGTGCGGCTTACCGGCAGGCCGGTTTGGGTTGATTGATAAAAGCTGCTGTACAGATAGGGCAGGATTTTGTACCGTTGTTCAATGTCCTTCTTAATGATCTGTTCATTATTTTTACCCCATTCCCATGGTTCGCGCATTTTACTACCTTGTATGGCATGATTGCGGAACATTGGGGTATATGCACCCAGGGAGTTCCAACGTACCATGAGCTCAGGCGTAGGATTGCCGCTGAAGCCGCCGATATCCACCCCGATAAAACTCATACCTGTAATGCCCAAACTATTTACCAGTCGTTGTCCTAAAAGCATATGGGCATCGGTGCCGGTGTTGTCGCCCGTCCACACGGCCGAATAGCGCTGCGTGCCCGAATAGGCGGCCCGGGTAAGTACAAACGGTCGTTTGTTTCCCATGATCTTTCTTGTGCCATCATAAGTGGCGCGGGCCATTTGCATGCCATAGGCATTACGCACTTCCGGCATAAACTTATCTCCAAATTTTACTATCCAGGGGATATTTTGCCCCCAGGCGGCAGGCTCGTTCATATCATTCCAGAAACCTTCAACGCCGGGTTGAGTAAGAGCGGTGAAGGCTGCTCCCCACCATTCGCGTACCTCTCCCCTGAAAAAATCCGGAAAGTGACAGCGGCCCGGCCACACATAGCCGGTATAATTTTCGCCGTCGGGATATTTGGCAAAATAATCCTGCTCAATACCCTCATCGTATTCCTTATAACCTTCTTCTACCTTAATTCCCGGATCAACAATGGTAACCAGCCTAAAGTCCATCGCCTTTAGTTTATCGAGCATTTGCTTGGGTTTAGGGAAAGTTTTTTTGTTCCAGGTGAAGATCTTGAAATCGTCCATATAGTCGATATCGCAGTACATTACATCGGCAGGGATCTGTTTTTTGCGGAAGGTTTGGGCGATGTTCAATACTTCATCGGCGCTCATATAACTCCATCGGCATTGCTGATAGCCCAGGCTCCAGAGCGGCGGCATTTCCATCCTGCCGGTAAGCCAGGTATAATCTTCAATTATTTTCGCAACACCTTGTGCCCCGAAAAAGTAGTAATTCAAATCGCCGCCATCTGCCCCGAACCAGCTTGTTTCCTCATCTGTGGATGCACCAAAGTCGAAGTAGCTTTTATGGGTATTGTCAAGAAACAAACCGTAAGTTAACCCGCTGTGTAATCCTATAAAAAACGGAAAGGTTTTATACAGCGGATCGGGTTCGGGCGTGTGGTTTGGCGCATCGGTATTCCAGTTTACGTAGGCCGCGCTACGCCTGTCGAGGTTACCGGTTTTTTCGCCCAGGCCAATAAACCGTTCACCCTCAAACAACCGGCGATAACAGGTCACCCGTTCGCCCTGCCAGTTTGTACCAAAGCGGGCGTCATCTTCACTCAGCGAGCTACCTGCAGCCGTGAAAAAGTTAAACCTTAAAGGCGATTTCTGAATACTGAGCTTCAAGGCTGGTGTAGTAATATCAATATTGGCCGATGACTCATCAAAATCGAAATCGGCCAGTGGCTGCCTGATTACCGCAAAGGAAGGATCATCCGGGTTGAAATTTTTACTGATGCTTACCCTGACAATTGTAGGGCTATAGATATAAACCCTTGCTTCGGCTTCGGCGGTTTTAATTGTTAAAATACCATCCTGTTGTTTAAAGCCCTGTACGTTACCTGCAATTTCTAAATTCATGCCTGTGGGGTACCCGGAATAGATAAAGGTACTTAAAGGCAACGTTGTTTGGTTAGGTTGGTTTTGTTAAATGTAGATTTTGAAAACGTTGCATGGATTTTTCTATTTCATCCCCGAAAACGACCAACCCGCTTTCCTGCCCGATCAACACTCTTTAATTTTCGACCAACTTGTAAAATACTGATAATTAGTGTTTTTTTGGTGTTTGCCGAATGCTTTTGGGTATTGGTCTATATCTTTTCGGTGCTGGTATAACACTTTTTAGCACTTTAAATTAATGTTGTTCATTTGATCATTGAAAATAACAAACACAAAATATTTAACATACTTAAAAGCTCAAAATCATGAAAACTTCAATAAAATTATCAGCATTACTCTTCTTATTAAGCGCAGGCATATTTGCTACTACAGCAGCTAAAGCCGCCGATGTAACTCCTAAAGCTAAAGAGGTTGTTACCTTTAAAGCCCTTGACCACGACCGCGGTGTTAAGTTAACGCTCGCAAAATCAGAAAACGGCCGTTCATTTGTACGCGTTTACAGCAAACAAAATGAACTTTTGCTGAAAGACGTTGTATCAACCAAAACCGATGTTGAAAGGGGTTATGTTTTAACCAACCTTGAAGATGGTGATTACATTATGGAAGTTAAAACCAATAACCAGGTGGTTAAGAAAACCCTGCACGTTTATGAAGACGGCGATCAAAAAACATTCTTTATTTACCAGGACTAATTTAGGAAGCCATATCAAACAAAAAGCTCCCGTTCGGTTGGAACGGGAGCTTTTTGTTTGAAGGAGCAAATATTAATTAGTCCCAAAGTTTTTCGGGGTAAACGCCGCCTGTTACCAGGTCGGAGATACATTTTTGCACTATTGGCTTATCTTCCTTGTAAGTAACTCCAAACCATTTTGCACCGGTTGGGATCACCTTAAAAGAGGCTGTACCATTTTTGATCAGCTTATCGGCAACCAGGGGAATAAAGAACTCCGATTTCGGGTTGTTTTCGTTAGCAGCAACAAACTCCCTGAACATATCCTCACTTTGCTTGAAAATAGCCGGTGTAAATCCCCAGAAATTCATCGATACACGTGTTTCATTATCAAGCGGATGTTCGCCGGTTGCATCTTTATAAGCTACGCTGCCGTCCTCTTTAAAATAAACTTCAGTGCGTTCGTTAATTTCAACCATGTTACCATTATCATCAACGCTGCAAACACCACGCGATACCGAGCCATAGTCAGATAATGTACGGTCAATCTGGTATCCGATTATTGAATACTGGTCGTCTTTAACGTCGGTGGTTAAAAATTTAGCCATTTTTTCAAATGAATCATAGCCGTAAAAGTCATCAGCATTGATCACACAAAAAGGCTCGTTGATCTGGTTGCGCGCCGCTAACACGGCATGGGCTGTTCCCCATGGTTTGGCACGTTCAATCTCTTTATCAATACCAAATGGCTTAAGATCAAAGCTTTGATATACATAGTCTGTTTCAATGCGGCCGGCAAGCTTAGGCTCAAAAATCGCCTTGAAGTTTTCGGCAAACTCTTCGCGTATAATAAAACTCACCTTGCCAAAGCCCGCTTTTATAGCATCATATATTGAGTAATCAATAATTGTTTCGCCGTTGGGGCCAAAGCCG
Source organism: Mucilaginibacter sp. Mucisp73 (assembly GCF_059491465.1). Classification (NCBI taxonomy): domain Bacteria; kingdom Pseudomonadati; phylum Bacteroidota; class Sphingobacteriia; order Sphingobacteriales; family Sphingobacteriaceae; genus Mucilaginibacter; species Mucilaginibacter sp. Mucisp73. Next base: position 4,935,757 of record NZ_CP168507.1, read on the forward strand.
TCAACTTGTTTCATACTGCCATAACGGCTGGCCATCCCTGCGGCCAATATCAGTAAGGTTGGTTTCATAGATAGTATCGGGGGTATTTGTTAAAAGCTATTTTATAATTAATGTTAATAAGGAATGGATTTTTGCCCTTATTGTTTTACAAATTGTACTTTTTGTTATTTGATGTACCTAAAGTCCTGACCGGCCTGGATATTCAGCAGAGACTCGTATATCAAACGGATCACGTTATCAACATCCTCTTTATGGATCATCTCGACGGTGGTATGCATATACCGTAAAGGTAATGAGATTAATGCCGATGGCACGCCGTCATTTGAGTAAGCAAAAGCATCGGTATCGGTCCCTGTTGACCGTGATGATGCCTGACGCTGGAACGGTATGCCCGCTTTTTGAGCACTTTCAATAAGCAGCTTATTCAGGTTGTTTTGTACTGCCGGAGCATATGATACAACAGGGCCTTTACCGCAGGCTAAGTCGCCCTGGGTAATTTTGTTGATCATTGGCGTTTGGGTGTCATGCGTAACATCGGTAACAATAGCCACATTGGGTTTAATTTTATGCGCTATCATTTCGGCACCGCGTAAACCTATCTCCTCCTGTACCGCGTTAACTATATATAAACCGAAAGGAAGTTTTACATTGTTTTCTTTAAGTAAACGGGCTACCTCGGCAATCATAAAGCCGCCTGCACGGTTATCAAGCGCACGGCCAACATAATAGCGATCGTTAAGCACCATAAATTCATCTTCGTAAGTGATAACACAACCTACGTGGATCCCCAGTTTTTCAACTTCTTCTTTTGAGGTGCAACCACAATCTAAAAAGATATTTTTAAGGGTAGGCGCTTCTTCTTTATCACCGCCCAGGCGGGTGTGGATAGCAGGCCAGCCGAAAACAGCTTTAACCACGCCATTATCGGTATGGATATTTACACGTTTTGAAGGCGCTATCTGATGATCGGAGCCGCCATTGCGGATAACATATATTAAGCCATCGTTAGTGATGTAATTCACAAACCATGAAATCTCATCTGCATGAGCTTCAATAACTACTTTGTAATCGGCTTTAGGATTTATGATGCCAACCGCGGTGCCATAATTATCAACATAATGGGTGTCAATATAGGGCTTCAGGTATTCGAGCCAAAGCTCCTGGCCTTTCCATTCAAAACCTGTAGGTGAGGGGTTGTTAATATATTTTTCAAAAAACGCGAGTGAAGTTTCGTTTACAACGGAAGTATGCTGGGGCGCGTCAGATTTCTTTTTAGCCATATTGAATTAATGTTTTCAATCTAAATGTAGTAATACAGCAAATATAATAAAGCTCATGACATTGCACTAAAATTAAACCGGATATAAGCGGTATATCAATTATATAAAATCAATATTAAACGTTTTTGAAAATATTTAGTCACAATGAAGGCGCTGGTTTGTTTTGATACAAAAATGACCGGTTATTTCATAAAGCTTTCATGCTTATGTTATACCTTTCCGCGATATTTAATTTTTTATAAGGTGAAACTATTCAGGCTAACTTGTATCCTATTTGCGGCATGTTTTTTAGCGGCATGCAGCGTACCTCAATATGTAAATGTTCCGGTTGATTACGCGCCTAAGCTGAATTTTAACAGGGCAAAAACAACCATCGTGGTCATTAACCACTACATGCCCGATTCGACCCGTAACCGCAATAAACGCGTATTAACTACATTTAAAGCCGCCGCTTATACCGCTATAAACAACGCGGCGGTACAGCTGCATGCGCTGCCCGGTGTAAAAGTTGTACAACTGGTTGATTCGGTTAATTTTACCGCCAATACCGATTCGGTGAAATTTCTGGCAAAAAAATACAACGCTTCTTATGTGCTCGCGTTTGAGGATTTTAAAGGCGAAACCAAATTGCAGCAGGATTATTATAACGGCGTACCTTCGGTTTACCGGGTATCGGTGGTTAAAACCAGCTTTACCCTTTATGAAGCCAATGGCATCTACTTTAAAAGGCTAAACGGCGAGGCTGAAATAAATGATAATAATCCTTATGGTAATGCATCCAGCTTACTTGCCCATGGCGGACCTTTATTTGATGCTATCCGTAATTCGGCATTGGATGCCCTAAAGGATTACCTGCCGTACACCGATTATCATGACAGGCCCCTGTATACTAATGGCGACCAGCTAAGCAACTCGGTAGAACTGATCAAAGCCGGAAAATTTGATCAGGCTTTCAAGGTACTAAACCCGCTTATTGACGGGCCCGACCTGAAGCTTGCCAGCCGTGCAGCTTACAACCTTGCGGTGGTTTATGAGGCGCAGGGAGATATTGACGCCGCACTTGAGGTGGCTAAGATCTCAAACCAAAAGCAACCGAATGATTTTGCCAAAGCTATTATTGTTGATTTGATGAAAGAGTAATTATAAAGCGGAAAGCAAAATGCACAAAGCTTAAAACAGTTGTGCGCTCGATAGCTTACCACTCTTGTTATTGCTGGCCTGGAGAAGGAATAAGTTGTTTTTCGAGGATCTCGTAGTCGAAGCCGTTTTTTGAAAATAGCTTGCCGGTATGTGTGAAGCCATGTTTTAAATAAAAACCAATGGCCGATACCCTGGCATTGCACCATAATAACGCGCCTCCATTGGTAAGGGCAAAATCGGTTATATGCTCCAGCATTGCTTTACCGATGCCCATTTTTTGAACTGTTTCATCAACAGCAAATTTGCGAAACTGCCATTCGGTGCCTTTATTAAAAAGGGATACTACCGCTATGATATGATTATCTTTAAAAGCAGCAAAGTGATAGCCGTGATTATCCTCTTCCATCTCCATTTCATAAAGCTTGCTTTCGGGGTATAATATGCGTTGCCTTAACCGCCAGGTAAGCTCGGGACGGATTTGTTCGATAGAGATATTTTTCATTGCGGATTTCGGATGTTCGATTTCGGAATTAGAAACGCAAAGGTAAACAAATCCGACTTTCTATTGCCGAAGGCACAAGTAATCACGGCACCGGCAGCCGCACAATACTTGCGCCATAAACAGCCAGAAAGGCAATTACGGCATCTACAATAAAAAAGAAAATAAATCCGAAATCGAACATCCGAATTCCCAAATCTACAGTGGAATATTCCCGTGTTTCTTCCTTGGGTTGTTTACTACTTTATTTTCCAGCATTTTAAAAGCCTGGATCAGTTTAATGCGCGTTTCGGCGGGTTCAATAACTTCGTCGATAAATCCACGTTCGGCAGCGCGGTAGGGATTGGCAAAGGTATCTGAATATAATTGTTCCATCTCCAGCCACTTGGCTTCATGGTCTTCGGCCTTCGTGATCTCCCGTTTAAAAATGATTTCGGCGGCACCTTTGGCTCCCATTACCGCAATCTCGGCCGATGGCCAGGCAAAGTTCATATCGGCACCAATATGTTTGGAGTTCATCACATCATAAGCGCCTCCATAAGCCTTGCGCGTAATTACAGTAACACGCGGAACGGTGGCTTCACAAAAAGCATATAACAGTTTAGCGCCATTGGTGATAATAGCATTCCATTCCTGGTCGGTACCGGGCAAAAAGCCGGGAACATCTTCAAACACCAGCAGCGGAATGTTGAAGGAATCGCAAAAGCGTACAAAACGGGCGGCCTTGGTTGATGAATGGATATCCAATACCCCGGCCAAAAAAGCGGGCTGATTGGCCACTATGCCAATACTGCGGCCTGCGAGGCGCGCGAAGCCCACCACAATGTTTTCAGCAAAATCTTTATGCACTTCCAAAAACGAAGCTTTATCGATGATATGATCAATAACCTCGCGGATATCATAGGGTTGTGAGGCGATGGACGGCAGGATGGTATTAAGCTCGGGCCTAAGCTCGTCGCCGTTTTCGTAGGGAGCGGCAGGAGCTTTATCCTCACAATTTTGAGGCATATAACTCAGCAGGCTTTTGATATGCTGAATGGCGGCTATTTCATTGGCACAGGCAAAATGAGTAACACCCGATTTGCTGGCATGGGTGTTAGCGCCGCCCAGTTCTTCGGAGGTTACCACTTCATGCGTAACCGTTTTTACTACGTTAGGCCCGGTAACAAACATGTATGAGGTATGCTCAACCATCAAAATAAAATCGGTAATGGCGGGCGAGTAAACAGCACCGCCTGCGCATGGCCCCATAATAGCCGAGATTTGCGGGATAACGCCCGATGCCATGGTATTGCGGTAAAAAATATCGGCATAACCGCCAAGGGATACCACACCTTCCTGGATGCGCGCACCGCCCGAGTCATTAAGACCGATAAGGGGAGCGCCATTCTTTAGGGCGAGATCCATGATCTTGCAGATCTTTTCGGCATGGGTTTCGGAAAGCGAGCCGCCAAACACTGTAAAATCCTGGGAAAATACGTAGGTGAGCCTCCCGTTTATGGTACCGTAACCTGTAACAACACCATCGCCGGGATACTTTTCTTTTTCCATGCCAAAATCAATGGAGCGATGGGTAACCAGCATGCCTATCTCCTGGAACGAGCCTTCATCCAATAAAAAATGCAAACGCTCACGTGCCGTTAATTTTCCTTTTTTATGCTGACTTTCAATACGTACCGGGCCTCCGCCCTGCATGGCTTCATGACGTTTTAGCCTTAACAGATCAAGCTTTTTATCCACAATTCAGGTTGTTAGTAATTGTCTAAAAATAGTAATTATATTGTAAGAATAGCTTTTGCTTACTTATTCTGGTGGTTTAATAACGGATTTTTATATATTTGTGTTGATGAAGATCAGGAACAATAAAATATGGGTAGTGGCGCTGTTCATGACCGTCTTTGTAATAAAGATGGGCATTTCGCTTGCACCTGTTTTTTTATATCTTGATAATAAAACGGTAAGTGCGGTGATCCTTCAGCTGGAGCAGGAAAGCAAAACTGAAAAAGACAGCCCCGAAAAAGACCTTGTGAAGGAGAAAAAAATCTTCGATGAGTATGACCTTCATACTATAAACTTCATCACATTTATTGCCGAAACCAAAGTTCTCCATAACCAGGAAAACGCCTTATATAAGCAGGTATATCACCCTGTGGTCCCCACGCCGCCGCCCAACGTTTAAAATGATTAACCGGATACTTCCCTATCCGGATAGCAATGCTATTTAATTCATTTTAAAGTTTTACTCAATTTTTCATTCTTATGCAAATCAAGCAAGGTGAGGCTGCTATGGGCAATCTCAACCTAAAAAAATATTTTCTGCCCAAAAATTTAAAAAGGGATATTCCTTCAAGTGTCGTTGTATTCCTGGTGGCTTTGCCGCTGTGTTTAGGTATAGCGCTGGCATCGGGAGCGCCGCTCTTCGCAGGCGTATTAACAGGCATTATTGGCGGTATAGTGGTAGGTACGCTTAGCGGCTCGCAATTAAGTGTGGCCGGTCCTGCGGCCGGTTTAACGGTAATTGTACTTAATGCCATTACTACACTTGGCGCTTACGAAACCTTTTTAATGGCCCTGGTACTGGCGGGTGTTTTCCAGATCATACTTGGAATTGTTAAAGCCGGTACCATTGCCAATTACTTCCCGTCATCGGTTATTGAGGGGATGCTGGCAGCGATAGGTATTATTTTGATCATGAAGCAGTTTCCGCACGCTGTTGGCTATGATGCCGATTTTGAGGGCGATGAGGGCTTTCGCCAAATTGATGAACACAATACTTTTTCAGGCATAACACGGGCTTTCGCCCGGATAAACTATGGCGCGGTGATCATCAGCGTGGTATCCCTGGCTTTTATGATCTACTGGCCTAAGTTCAAAAAGCTGGCTATAGTTCCGGCTCCTTTATTGGTGGTACTGGCCGGTATCGGGCTAAGCCTCGCGTTTTCCGGAACAGGCCTTGCCTTGCTTGATAAGCAGTTTGTACGAATACCGCTGGTGAACAGCAGTGCCGAATTTTTCGCGCTGTTTAAATCGGCAGATTTTAGCCAGATAGGCAACAAGCAGGTTTGGATAACGGCCTTCACCATTGCGGTGGTTGCCAGTTTAGAAACGCTGCTGAGCCTGGAGGCTGTAGATAAAATAGATCCTATCAAACGTATCTCGCCCACCAACCGCGAACTGCTTGCACAGGGAACGGCCAATATCGTTAGCGGTATGCTTGGCGGCTTACCCATGACTGCGGTTATTGTGCGTTCGTCGGCAAACGTAAATGCCGGTGCCCGCACTAAAGTGAGCGCCATACTGCATGGCATATTGTTATTGGTTGCTTTACTGGCGATACCGTCTTTAATTAACCATATCCCGCTGTCGTGTTTGGCAGCGATCCTGCTGATGACTGGGTATAAACTGGCTCGTATAAGCCTTTTCAAGCACATGTGGCACCAGGGCTTGAGCCAGTTTATCCCTTTCGTAGTTACCATTGTGGCCGTTGTTATGACCGATTTGCTTATTGGTGTGGGCATAGGCATGCTGGTGGGGATCTTTTATATTCTGCGTACCAACCTGCGTAACCCTTATTTCTATCATCTGGAAAAGAACGGCAGCAAAAAAGTTATCAGGATTAAGCTGGCCGAGGAAGTATCCTTCCTGAACAAGGCTGCCATACAGGTAACGCTTACCAGCTTACCGCAAGGCGCCGAAGTGGTGATCGACGGATCAAACTCAAGGTACATCGATCCGGATGTGCTGGAGATCATCCACAATTACAAGCACAATGCCTATACCAAGGGCATTATAGTGCAACTGAACGAAGTAAAGGACAAGTACGATGTACCTCCTTTAAAAGAACTGGTTTATAACCCTAACTAAAAAATCGAAAAACAATGTCAACACAAGAAAAAACAAACGGCAAAGCCGTAATAGATACAAACAATATTAAACTGGCCCAATCAAGCAGTTACAGTACTTTAATTAAAAACAACGCCGCCTGGGTTGAGCGTAAACTTGCCGAGGATGGTGAGTACTTTAAGAACCTGGCCAAAGGTCAGAGTCCTGAAGTGCTGTGGATAGGCTGCTCAGACAGTCGTGTACCGGCTAACGAGGTAACCGGAACCAAACCCGGCGAAGTGTTTGTGCACCGCAATATTGCCAACGTATGCGTACACTCGGACATGAACATGCTGAGCGTACTTGACTATGCCGTTAACGTACTAAAAGTAAAACACGTTATTGTTGCCGGACACTATGGTTGCGGCGGTGTTGCCGCTGCTATGAGCAGCAAACAATTTGGCTTAATTGATAACTGGCTGCGCCACATTAAAGACGTTTACCGTTTGCATAGTCATGAACTTGACCGTATAACCGACGAGACCACCAAAGTTAACCGCCTGGTTGAGCTTAACGTTACCGAACAGGTATATAACCTGTGTAAAACCACCATTATCCAAAACGCGTGGAAAGAACGTCATGACCTTGAAGTACACGGTTGGGTTATAGACCTGGGCAGCGGCCTGGTTAAAGATTTGAAAGTTAGCAGCAGCAGCCCGCATAATTTAGGCTACGTATACGAGCTTGACGTTGAAGCTGTAGCTGCACACTAAAATATAATTTGATCAGTGCTTCCGACGCTGTAAGGGGCGTAGGGAGGTTTGATTGTTAAGTTGATCCCGGCTCTTAGGAAGTGGCCGGGATTTTTTTTAGCCCGCCCCACCCAAACCCTCCCCGGAAGGGAGGGCTTAAAATTAAAAGTCTCCCCTTCCGGGGGAGATTTAGAGGGGGCTTGTTAAAATATTATCCTTTGCATCAAACAAGCTTATATAAACTTGGTTAAGGTTTTGTAAATTGTAACTGAACCCCTGCAGTGAAATATATATGCTTAAAGCTGTAAAAGAACAACGTACCCTTAAAGAAAACCTGATGCTGGCCTCGTCAACGGCATTTGTAGCGGGCGTTACCAACGTGGCGGGCATGCTGGCTTTTTTGGCTTTTACATCTAACATTACCGGGCATGTGGCTAACCTCGCCAAACACATTATTGAACAAAACTACCGCCAGATGATCATCTTTTTAGTTTGGCTGCTGATGTTTTTTGCCGGGGCTTTTGTATCCAGTTTCATTGTACGTTCATTTGATGATAAAAGCAGGTGGCGGGCAAACTCCACTCCAATGGTAATTGAAGCTGTTATTTTACTGGGAGTTGCCATTTACGGGCATAATTTTTACCGGGAAACACAGACGGAACGCGAAATTGTGATCAGCGCTATTTTGTTTTCGATGGGATTGCAGAACAGCCTCGTTTCCAATATCTCGGGCGGCCTGATCAAATCGAGTCATTTAACCGGTTTATTTACCGACCTGGGCAGTGAGGTGGCCGAATGGTTTCATCCCCGCACAGAAAATACCGAAACGGCAGGTAATAAAATATTGATCAGGTTTACGGTGCTTGGGTTTTACCTGTTTGGTGCACTGGCAGGCGGATACTTTTTTAACCTGTATGAGTTTGCCATTTTTTATTTTATCCCTGTTATTTTGCTCACCATTATGTATTATGATGTTTCGCCGCTTGCTTTGCATAAACTTAGCCGTATGTTTGCATCGGGCAGAAAACGTCAAACCGCATCTTAAAACATCAATCTCAAAAATATATGTGCGCTCAAATTCATGATACCAGTCATATCACCTATGAAGGCTTACTGGAAGGGAACAAAAAATTTATTGAAGGTGCTTTAGCCGAAGATCCTCAATACTTTGATAAACTGGCCAACGGGCAAAAGCCCCCTATCCTTTGGATAGGCTGCGCGGACAGCCGCGTACCTGCCAACCAGATCACCAATACCGCCCCGGGCGAGATCTTTGTGCACCGTAACATCGCCAACATGGTTATCCACTCGGATATGAATATGCTGAGCGTACTTGACTATGCCGTGAACGTATTGAAAGTAAAACACGTAATAGTGACCGGTCATTACGGTTGTGGTGGAGTTAATGCCGCTATGAGTAACAACCAATTCGGCCTGATTGATAACTGGCTGCGCCACATTAAAGACGTTTACCGTTTACATGCCGATGAGCTTGACGCTATTACGGATGAAACCGAGCGCAGTAACCGCCTGGTTGAACTAAACGTGATTGAAAACGTGAACAACCTTTGCAAAACATCGATAGTACAAAACGCGTGGAAAAACGGCCAGGAACTTTCGGTACACGGCTGGGTTTACAGCCTCAGCACCGGCCTTATCAACGATATGAAAGTAAGCACATCCAGCAATGAAAATATGGATGCTGTGTTTAAGTTCAAGTGAGAATAGAAGCAAGAAACCAAGAGTCAGGAATCAAGACTGGAAGGTTCAATAGCTTATAAAAAAACAAGAAAGAGTCGAAAAATCGGGTTTTAACATTTCCGATCTTCGACTCTTTTTATTTCTAAGCTATGACCTAAAGATTCTTAAACCAGCTTCTTCTTGTCTCTTGAATCTTGGTTTCTTGACTCTCTTCTCAACTACACTTCCTTAGCCAAAAATGGGTACCTGTAATCTTTTGGCGGATCAAAGGTTTCTTTGATGGTGCGTGGCGATACCCAGCGAAGCAGGTTAATCATTGAACCGGCTTTATCATTAGTGCCCGATCCCCTGGCGCCGCCAAATGGCTGCTGACCAACTACCGCGCCTGTAGGTTTGTCATTAATGTAAAAGTTACCCGCCGCGTTGCGTAAACGGGTGGTAGCTTTTTCAATAGCATACCTGTCCTGCGAGATGATTGAGCCTGTAAGCGCGTAGATCGATGTTTTATCGACAATGTCAAGGATCTCATCAAATTTATCATCCTCATAAACGTAAACAGTTAATACCGGGCCGAAAAGCTCCTCGCACATGGTTACGTAATATGGGTCTTCAACTTTTAGCACAGTTGGCTCTATGAACCATCCTTTGCTTTTGTCATAGCTGCCACCGGCAACAATTTCAACACCTTCGTCGGCTTTAGCAGCGTCAATGTATTTGGCCAGTTTATCAAACGACACTTCGGTGATCACGGCATTGATGAAGTTTTCAAAATCTTCTACCGGGCCAATTTTAAATGAAGTAATGTCGCGCTGCATGTTTGCTTTTACCGCAGGCCACAATGAAGCCGGGATATAAGCCCTTGAAGCAGCCGAACATTTTTGTCCCTGGTATTCAAAAGCGCCGCGAACAAGGGCAGTACTTACTACATCGGCATTGGCACTCGGGTGGGCAAGTACAAAATCTTTACCACCGGTTTCGCCTACAATGCGCGGATATGTTTTGTATTTGTGGATGTTGGTGCCAATAGTTTGCCAGATGTTCTGGAATACTTTGGTTGAACCGGTGAAGTGGATCCCTGCGAAATCAGGGTGGTTAAAGATCACTTCGCCTGCAACAGGGCCATCAACATAAATCAGGTTGATAACGCCATCGGGTACGCCGGCTTCTTTAAAAATCTTCATAATCACGTTAGCAGCGTAGATCTGCGTATAAGCAGGTTTCCAAACCACTACGTTGCCCATCATGGCTGCAGATGCAGGCAGGTTACCGGCAATAGCAGTAAAGTTAAACGGTGTTAATGCAAACACGAACCCTTCTAAGGGACGTTGTTCCACACGGTTCCAAACACCTTTACCAGATACAGGAGGTTGTTGTTTGTAGATCTCGGTCATGTACTCTACGTTGAAACGCAGGAAGTCGATCAACTCACAAGCCGAATCGATCTCGGCCTGGTAAGCGTTCTTTGACTGACCAAGCATGGTGGCTGCGTTGATTTCGGCACGGTATGGGCCGGCAATCAGTTCGGCAGCTTTCAGGAATATGGCAGCACGTTGTTCCCAGGCCAGGTTTTCCCAGTCGGCTTTGGCTGCAAGGGCTGCATCAATCGCTGCGGTAACGTGGCTTGCATCACCTTCGCTGAAGGTAGCCAGCAAATGTTTATGATCATGCGGCGGACGGATTTCCAACTTAGTGTTGGTACGTACTTCTTTGCCGCCAATGTACATAGGTATATCTAATTGTTGGGCACGACCGGCTTCTAAAGCTGCCTTAAGCGCCACACGCTCCAAACTCCGCGGACCGTAATTTAAAACGGGCTCATTTACCGGTGCCGGAACATTAAAAAATCCTTTAAGCATAGATGATAATTTATGTTGCCGCAAAGATAGGGATTTTGCAGGGGAAGGTTGGGTAGGCGAATGTCAAAATAATGGTGGGTTCAATTAACATTTCTGAGCCTGAATTTTTATTACATTAGTAGACAATGAAGCCCGAAGAAAAATACAAGAGTAAACTGGTCCGGCAATTTAAAGTTATTTTCATTTTCACTATCGTTCTGCTAATTGCGATGGGAACTTATTCCCTTTACACAGGAAGTTCAACAGGTGGCGTCATTTATGGACGATTTGGTGGGTCAGGAAGAGTGGCTTATGGCGCTTACGGTTTTTTTGAAATGGCCGGTGTTTTGGTGTTGGGCACAATAATCTTTTCTTTGGCTTCAAAGGCAAAGAAGTAATACTGGTCTTCTATACTAAATATATTTACATAGATGCTAGCCCCAATCGACGACTTCTACCTCACCAAAGATGAACCCAACCGAAGCTGCCTGTTATCTATGCGCGATATAATCTTGTCATTTGATTCAAATATCACCGCTGAATGGAAATACAACATGCCTTTCTTTTGCTATAAAGGCAAAATGTTTTGCTACCTGTGGATCCATAAAAAAACACAACAACCGTTTTTAGGCATGGTTGAGGGCAAACACCTGCATCATCCCGATTTAATATTTGACGACCGCGCCCGGATCAAGATCATGATTTTTAATCCGGAAGAGGATTTACCTGTTGATAATATCCGGTTGATTTTAAATGAGGCGATTGATCTGTACAGATCAGGATTGATTAAATTGCCGAAGAGGAAGAATTGAAGCAATGAAACTAAAATTACTGGTTATAAGAACTGCCAATACGCAGAAGCTGGTTGATTTTTATCAGCTACTTGGAGTTAGCTTTGATTATCATAAGCATGGTAATTCCCCATATCATTATTCAGCTACTGTTGATGGAACGGTGATGGAAATATATCCGCTTACAAAAAATCAAACTGAAGCGGATGGAAACCTGCGCTTAGGTTTTGAATTAGAAGATTTTGATAAGGTAATTAAATTATTAAAAGAAAGCCAGGTGCGGTTCGCATCTGAACCTGCACAAACTGATTTTGGTTTTATGGCAGTAGTTGTTGATCCGGACGACAGAAAGGTGGAGTTGTATAAGAAACCTTGATATAAACCGTTGTCATCGACTGAGCGGAGCAAGGTTGCGCGTGGGATTGAAAGAGAAATCTTGTACGCCATGCAAATCCGGTAGGCATGGTGGTTGATCATCTTTCTTTAATTTAAAGAGACCGGAAACCATCCTATTCCCTTTAACCTTTTACATTTGCCCCCATGCAATCCCTACTCCACGAAGATCAAACTTTTACCAAAATAACCGCCGGTCAACTCACCGGCACCGCTTACGAAAACTGCAAATTCATCAACTGCGATTTTTCCCACGCCCGGTTTGCGGGGATCACTTTTGTTGATTGCCTGTTTGATACCTGCAACCTGCTCCTTGCCGAATTAGGCAATACCGGTTTGCAGAACATTCGTTTTAAGCACTGCAAAATAAGCGGCGTAAACTTTGGCAAGGCTAATGACTTTTTGTTCGAAGTGCATTTTGAGGATTGTATTTTAGACAACGCTGTGTTTTATAAAAAGAAGAACAAGAAGGCAACCTACACCGATTGTTCCATGATGGAAACCGACTTGACCGAGGCCGACCTGAGCGATTGTAAATTCATTAACTGTAACCTCAAAAACGCTTTCTTCAGTCGTACCATCCTTAAAAACGCCGACCTGAGCACATCCTATAACTTCATCATCGACCCGGATGATAACGTCATCAAAAAAGCAAAGTTCTCGCTTCATGGTTTACCAGGATTGCTTAACAAATATGATATCCGGATTGGATAATATTTTGGCGACTTATTAGTTAATACCAAAAGCATAAAATTAAGAATCGTCATTGCGAGTAACCATCAGGGAAGCCCTGAAAAAAACGTAATGACATGTAAAATATATTTTAGCGGTGTTGCGCGTGGGCCGCGTTAGATTCTGTGTTGATATGCAAAAGTTATTTTTTATTTTTGAGTCTTAGGCAGCTTTATGTTAGCCTGTTTAGGGCAGTCCTTCAATTGAAGCGACTGCTCTAACTATTTTCGGATATGTGTGCATTCTGTTGAAGGTAGTGTTTTTCGAATGGTTTGTTGGTTTTGTATATAGTGTATACCATCTCCAATAATTTTCTTTGTACTGCTACAGTAGCTTTCATTTTCACGCTATTTCGGGATACGATCCGGACAAATATAGCTTTATATCTTTCTGAATGTCTTATGGCCGCTAATGCAGGTAAGTGCATGGCTTTTCGTAAATGCTTGTTCCCCCTTTTAGATATCTTGGGTTTGCCCTTAACGGATGAGCCGGATTCTTTTTCCCTGACATCCAGCCCGGCGTAACTGGTCAGCTGCTTTTTACTCCTGATCAGCTCAAAGCCGTTTGTTTCGGCTATGATCACAGTGGCCGTTAATAAGCCGACTCCAGGAATAGTGGTAATGGTAGCCAGTGTTTGTTTTAAATGTTTGTCCTGTGCTACAGCTGTTCTAATCTCAGTAAGTATTTCTTTAAGTTGTTCACCAATCATCTTTATCCTGTCCATCATTCTGCGGATAGTATCTTCCCCCGGAAAAGCTTCGGACTGTTCAGCATGTAGCTGGTTCTTGATCATGGTTCTTTCTGCAATAAGTTGTTCTCTTTCACGGGTTATCTGCCGCAGGGTCCTGAACACCCTTTTGGGTTGTACCCAGTTATCCAGTTTCTTTTCAAGTCCGAACATGGCTATGGCAAAAGACATTGATTTATCGGTAATTGTTTTGATCTCCAGTGTCTTGAAGAAGTTCGAGATCTTGTTGGGCATGACAATACTTACAGCATACCCTTTGCCGGCCAGATAATAAGCAAGGCGCTCGTGGTATACACCTGTGGCCTCCATTACATATCTTAATGGATATTGGGGGATGCTTTGCTTGTTTATCCATACTTCCAGGTTTGCAAATCCTTTTTCATTGTTTGGAAAAATCTTGTTCGCATAAACTGTTATAACTGCCTGCTCATCCATCTTGCCGATAGAAACCACCAGCTCTTTTTGAGCCACATCAATACCTACTACTTGTTTTAATAATCTGCTTGCCATTGATCAAAGTTTTTAACTGTTATAAGTGAAAACCTTTCTTCGTTTTTCCTCCTGTTGGTTATCCTGGATATACTGCCTGGTCGTATTCCTTACATTCTGTTCAAACTCAAAAAAGTAAAGGAGTGAGGCTATATCTAACGCTCAACATGCTCAAGGCTGTTTGGGATTGCTGTGCTCTCACTCTTTTCACTCATAAAATCATTACAATAATATTAGATGTAAACATAGGAGGGATTGCAGTGTAAAGCCCGCAGCGTGTAGAGAAGTTGCGGGCAGGAAAAGCGAGGACTTGCAACGGAAAGCCCGGGCCGCAGGCAACGCCCATGTTATACAACTGATCAAAAAAAATATACTTAATAATCAACAACTTACAATCACATCATTATAAGGAACGAAGACAACCGAGCGAAGGAAACTCATTAATACCTATAAAAAACAAATTATAGATATTAATAATCGCGAACTATACAGATCGGATCTGCTAATCGGGGATTGCTTCGTTCCTCGCAATGACGCGTTTGAAATCTTGAAACTACTTACTGATCACAAACCTTATGCAAAAACTTGTCCTGTTTTTTTCTTTTCTGTTGATAAGCACCGGGGCTTTATCTCAGGCCGACACTTCTGCGTTTACCAAATTCAATGATTTTAATAACCTGGTTTTAAACGGTGGTGTCAAAAAACCGGAAGCTCAAAAGCAATTTGAAACCCTGTTAAAACGAATTAACATCCTGGAAATGATCCGTGCTGAGCGGATCATTCCAAAAACGCAATGGGTATTCCCCTTAAAAGGCTATAAAAGCAGCGCCATAGGCGGTACCCATGGTAATGGTTACTTTGATAAGGGTTACCGTTACCTTGACGGCAACAAACATGGCGCCCATCCTGCACACGATATATTTATTAATGATAAAAACCAGGATTGTATCGATGACCGTATCAGTAAGCCTGTTGAGGTAGTTAGTGTAGATGATGGCTGGGTAATAGCCTGTACCAATCAATGGGAACCGAACAGCAATATGCGGGGAGGCAAATTTATCTGGGTCTATCATCCGGCAACTCATATTTTCACGTACTATGCGCACAATAAGCAGATTTTTGTAAAACCTGGCGACTACGTTAAGCAAGGCCAAAAAATAGCCGAAGTAGGCCGCAGCGGCTATAACGCCTACAAAAAACGTTCGCCTACCCACCTCCATTTTTCGGCATTTAAACTGGTAGATGGTATCCCCGTTCCTTATAACCCTTATGAACAGCTAAAAAAAGCCAAAACGTTATGAAAATCCTGATCACCTGCCTGCTCCTATTTCTGAATATTAACATTGCGCCTCCGGATAACGTGATTAAAAGATTCGCGGTACCGGCAGGCTATCAGCGTATAGCAGCGTCACCCGGTAGTTTCGGGGCATGGCTTCAGGCATTACCATTAAAACCGGCGGGTACACCAACCAAAACTTATAAGGGAGATATTGCCCGTACCGATGTTTACACCGCAGCAGTTATTGACATGAGCATAGGCAACCAGGACCTGCAGCAATGTGCCGACGCGGTGATGCGCTTACGCGGCGAATACCTTTATCAGCAAAAGAAATACAACGAAATTTCTTTCAACTTTACCAGTGGTTTTAAATGCGATTATGAACATTATGCCAAGGGGTATCGCTATAAAAATGATCGTTGGGTATTAAAAGCCAAACCTGATTATTCATACAAAACATTCTTAAATTACATGAACCTGGTGTTTAGCTATGCAGGTACCTTATCTCTGCAAAAAGAATTAAAAACCGTAACTAACCCCAATGACGTTAAGCCAGGTGATGTGTTCATCCGTGGGGGCTCGCCCGGGCATTGTTTTATTGTGCTCGATGTTGTAGAAAATGCCGCTCATCAAAAGCAATTTTTGTTAGCGCAGAGTTTTATGCCGGCCCAAAATATCCAGGTATTAAAATATGATTCACCTTGGTTTGCTATGGACCAGCACAGCGGGATCATGTATGGCGAGCTGATCAGTAAAAATTATTTGAAGCGGTTTTAGATGAAGTGTATAAAAGAGCGTCATTGCGAGTAGGTAAAATCCGGAGGCCTCTGAAGGTGAAATGACAAAAGAGGGCCTGTCAGTCTGAGCCTGTCGAAGACTCGCGCGCAGAGGCCTACCCACCATGCTTCGACGGGTAGCTTGTCGAAGGACGCGCGCAGAGGCCCACCGCGCCATGCTTCGACAGGCTCAGCATGACACCCATTTTTAATTATGTCATGGGTAGGAACGAAGCAGTGGATAGTTAGAGGCAGGCTACCTCTTCTGCACCCTGTCATAAAACCCGCCGAAGCTGTTCATTTTTACAGCATCCTCATTAAAAAAATCGCCGGGGAAACCTAATTCAATAGCGCTAACTTCATTCAGCTTTTTGAAATGTTCGGGAGTTAATTTGGTATCGATGGCCTTGAGGTTATCATTTAACTGGTCAATTTTGGTAGCACCCACAATGGGGATACACCTAAAATCCCTGTCCATCATCCATTGCAGGGCAACATGGCTTTCGGATACCCCTAATTCAGCAGCGATGCCAACAACCACTTCAGTAATAGTTTTAGCCCTGTCGTTACGGCGGTTACTTTCCGGTTTTACACGTCCCGGTTCGCCGCGCAGGTATTTGCCGGTTAATGCACCACCTGCTAGCGGGGCCCATGGGGTAACCGTCATGCCATAGTGCTTTGCCATCGGTATCAGCTCCCGCTCGGCAGTCCGGGCCAGCAGGCTGTACTCCACCTGTAAGGCAATGAACTGGCTCCAGCCCATCAGCCCGGCAAGGGTGTTCCCTTTTGATACCACCCACGCGGGCGTATCACTGATAGCGGCGTAGTTTACTTTGCCCTGTTTTATCAGGTCGTCCAATCCGCGCAGCACCTCATCAATAGGAGTAATATTATCCCAGATGTGCAGGTACAGCACATCAATAAAATCAGTTTTGAGGCGTTTAAGGCTTTCTTCCACGCTACGCATCATGTTTTTGCGGTTATTGCCCGATGCATTAGGATTGGTGGTATTATCCTTTAGCGTGTACTTGGTAGCCAGCACAAAATAATCGCGGTCATGATTATCCAGGTATTCGCCAATGATCTTCTCGCTGGTACCCAGTTTGTATACATTGGCGGTATCAATAAAATTGCCGCCTGCATTGGCAAAGGCATCCATAATGGCAAAGCTGGCATCTTTTTCGGCGCCCCAGCCGCCTTCGGTACCGAAGCCCATAGTGCCCAGGCATAATTCAGAAACTTTAAGGCCCGAGCGGCCTAATAATTTGTAGTTCATATATGGTGATGTTTTGTGCAACGTTTTTAAAATATGTTATTGGCGAAGCGTGGCAATCTTGTAGCCAATGCATGTACAATTTGCAAGGTGGCTGAGCATAGCTACGCGGTTCCCGCGCTATCGCTTATAATGACGTGATTGTAGTCATTGATATCAAGTGTGTACTTTTAATCTTTTTTATAACATGTGCGTTGCCTGCGGCCCGGGCTTTCCGTTGCAAGTCCTCGCTTTTCCGGCCCATAATCCCTATACGCGCTGCGGGCTTTACACTGCAATCCCTAACGCTCCCCCGCACAACCCGGTTGGCAATAACATGGTTGGTTTTAAGAATTTATAAAACCATCCGGAAAAAATACTTTCCAAACAATCCCTCCTTCAACTTTGTACTATTTAATACATCGCTAATATACCAAATTATGAAAATCATCACCCTCCATACCAATACCGACATCAATCAGTTATACCAGTTACTGCACGAAAAACTTAACCCGCTGTTTCATGAGCAACGAAAAAGCGAATTAAATTTCACCGTTGAGCGCAAAGGCGGGGCGGTTGAAATTTCGTTGCCTGCTGTTTATGAAGGAGCACTGTTCAGCATCGCGATTAACGGTAACGAACTTTGGATTACCCGGAATGAACATTATGTTGACGATGTAAATTCGCTCACCGTCGAATCGATCCTGAACGATCTGTTCAGCAAAATTGCCGGTAATTTGGGTACGGATCTGGTACAGGAGGGATAGTGGGCATAACGCTAAGCAAATTGAAATGAGCCAAATAATTTTTAGCTTTAACAGAAAAACATCCCTATGCCTAAAATTTATAGCCTGCTCATCCTTTTTCTGTTTGCTGCATTTACCATACGAGCACAAAAACTCCCTGAAAAAAACGGCGAACCGGTGATCATTAACCGGGACACCCTGTTTAAATTTTATGCCCCGCAGGGATTGTTTGATCCTAAAGAGCGCGCCGGGATTGTTACCCAACGCATTAAGGCCCTGATGAGCCGGATAGATTTTAACCCGGATTCGTTAACACTTAAAAACGATACGTCCATATCGATAATAACCTACAACGGCCAGATGATCATGGGGGTTAATAATACCGATGCCTCTTACTCCGAACTGAACCGGCCGCAGCTGGCAGCAAGCTACTTATCCATACTAAAAAACAAGCTGGGCAATGTTTTTGAAAGCAACAGCCCCAAACAATTAATCACCAACGTGCTCGAAGCCGTGGCGGTTGTTATACTGCTTATTGTGCTGATCTGGATTGTTAATAAAGGTTTTAGGTGGATAAAACTTAAAATTATACGGGGATGGGAAAACCGTGTTAAAAAGCTGGCAGAAAAAGGAGCTCCAATAGCCTATGCCTCGCGGCTACTTCCGTTTATCAGTGGACTGGTAAATATTGCGCGCCTGTTCATTATCCTGTTGCTGGTTTACCTGGCTTTACCCGTGTTGTTTTATATTTTCCCTTCCTCGCAGCCTATAGCCACACAGTTAATTGGCTTTGTGGTTAACCCGTTGAAAAGTATCCTGCTGGCCATTGTCCGTTTTATACCCAACCTGCTTACCATAACAGTTATTTACCTGGTTACCCGCTACATTGTAAAACTGGTAAAATTTATAGCCACCGAAATAGCAAACGGGGCCATCGCTTTACAGGGTTTTTACCCGGAATGGGCTATCCCAACTTACAATATCATCCGGGTACTGATGTACGCGTTTATGTTTGTGGTGATATTTCCATATTTGCCGGGATCGCAGTCTAAAGTGTTCCAGGGGGTTACGGTGTTTATAGGCGTACTGTTTTCTTTAGGTTCCTCGTCGGCTATTGCCAATATGGTATCGGGCATTGTACTTACCTATATGCGCCCCTTTAAAATCGGCGACCGCATCAAAGTTGGCGAAATTATGGGCGATGTAATTGAGAAAAACCTGCTGGTTACCCGCGTACGCACCATTAAAAACGAAGACGTAACCGTGCCCAACGCTACCATTTTAAGCGGTGCTACGGTTAACTATACTTCATCGTCAAAAACATTGGGTTTGATACTGAATACCAGTGTTACCATTGGCTACGACGCCTCCTGGGAAACCATTCACAATCTGCTCATCAGCGCGGCCGAAGCAACAGAAGGCATTCTTGCCAATCCAAAACCGTTTGTACTGCAAACTGCTTTGAATGATTTTAATGTAAGTTACCAGATAAATGCGTATACGGATCAGCCCGGCAAAATGGCCGTGATCTACTCAGCGCTATATCAGAATATACAGGATAAGTTTAACGAAGCAGGCATGGAGATCATGTCGCCGCACTTTACCGCTGTGCGCGATGGAAGCCATATCCAGATCCCCGAAAACTATGTTGCCGATGGGTATAAAAAGCCGGGGTATAAAATAGAGCGGGATAGCTAAAAGCCATTAATTAGCTGAAAGCCGAAGGCTTAAAGCAGAAAGCTATGGGACAGAAGCTAAAAGCAAAAAGCCCTGAAAAAGAAGCACTAACTAAAACCCGGTTGCAAGGAAGGCTTTAAGCTTAAAAATCTCCTTTAGCGCAAGTCTTGAGCGGAGAAATGTGTAATGGGAGACTTGTGCTTTATCGGATTGTCTTGTCCTGAAATAGGTTTACACAACAGTAAACAAAAATGGAAAGATATTCAAAGACCTATGGGAGTAAGTGGCAGAGCCAGTACAGTGAGGAGTTTAAGCGAAAAATTTGCCAGGAATATTTAACGGGAGATGAAGGCCTGAGCTTTCTTGAGCGGAAATATAATTTAGGGAATAGCCGGATTTCAGCCTGGTTAAAATCGTTTGGCCTGGAGAAAAAAAGGCCGGTTTATGTATCTTCGTGTATCATGCCAGCAAAGAGAGATCCGGACATCCAGCCTGAAGATAGTGCATCAGTTAAGTTGCTAAAAAAGCAACTGGAAGATGCACTTCTGGAAAAGGAGCTTTATCGTAAAATGATAGAGGTTGCTGAAAGAGACCTGAAGATCAATATCCGAAAAAAGTCCGTTACCAAGTAATCCGTGAGACTAAAAACAGCTATCCCAGGGTAAGCCTTGGAAAGTGCTGTTGTTTACTTGGTATTACCCGACAAGCTTATTATCAACACTTTTGGCAGGCAGAAGCAATTAGTTTCGAACAGGAGATTATATTAAATGAGGTAAGGTATTTAAGGGCTATACATCCCGCTATGGGAGGCAGGAAGCTCTATGTCTTATTACAGGCGTTTTTGCTTGAGCATCAAATAAAGATGGGCAGGGATGCTCTTTTTGATCTTCTTGCTGCACATCAGTTATTGGTACGGAAGAAAAGGCGAAGGGTTTATACCACCCAATCTTTTCACTGGTTAAAAAAGTATCCCAACTGTATAAAAGAAATAATCCCTAATAAAGTAAATGAGATATGGGTATCAGATATAACCTATTACAGAACAACTCAGGGCTTTGTATATATAAGCTTTATCACAGATGCATATAGCAGGAAAATTGTTGGTTATCATGCTGCAGATACATTAGAAGGTGTTCATACATTAAGCGCTTTACAAATGGCCCTCAAAGAAAATAGGCAACCAATAACCGGCTTAATACATCATTCAGACAGAGGTGTTCAATATTGCAGTTATGATTATGTAAAGCTATTACAGGACAACAACATAATCATTAGCATGACCGAGAATGGTGATCCTTTAGAAAATGCTATTGCCGAAAGGATTAACGGAATTATGAAACAGGAATACCTGGAACATCAGAGCCCGAGTACCAAAGAAGAGGTAATGGAACTATTAACCATGTCTGTAAAAAGCTATAATAACCAAAGGCCACACATGAGCTGTAATATGCTCACCCCTGAGTTTGTGCATCAAAATAACATAGAAGTGGAGCGAACATGGAAAAGTTATTATAAACCTCAAAATGTGATTTTGTAAAGCTATTTTAGGATTAATTAATATTGTAAACGTATAACAGGATTTAGCAGTTAAACTGTAAACTTTTTTTAGGACGAGACAGATAGGGCACAAGTCATCCACCCTCATGCCAGCCACACAAGACTTGCGCCAGAAAAGTGAAAAAGAAGCTTATCAAACCGATTGCAAAGCAAAGCTTTAAGCCTTCGGCTTTCCGCTTTAAGCTAAAATCAACCGTTAATCCAGGTAAACTTATACTCCAGCATTGGGTTTTTCATGCGCTCGGCTACACGCAGTAAGCGGGCCGGAAGGTTTACCACATAATCGCGGGCCTTTTCGCCGGCTTCGTCCAAACCTGTGATACTTTCGATATGCCAGTCGGTCAAAAGCTCTTTCAGGATATCCACATAGTCGATAGCTGTATAGATCCCCAAACGCTGTGCGGCATCGGTGAAGTGACCAAAAGTTTGACCAACCTTTAAACCAACCTCGCGCAAGAAGTGGGCAGGCATTACAATCTTTTTACGCATCATATCCTCAAAAGCTACCATAGCCTCACTTGGATCTACCTCAAATATTTTTTCGATAAAGTATTTGTAAGCTTTAGCATGGCGGGCTTCGTCGGATGCGATAACACCACACATTTTTGAAAGCAGCGGATCGCCGTACTTTTTAGCCTGTGATGCTACACGACGGTGCGAAACATTGGTTGCCAGCTCCTGGAAAGAGGTATAGATAAAGTTACGGTAAGGATCATGACCGGTACCGATGTCAAAACCATCGGAGATGAGGTATTGGGTGGAGATCTCCATCATGCGCATATCCACACGACCAGACAGGTACAGGTATTTGTTAAGCAGGTCGCCATGGCGGTTTTCTTCACCGGTCCAGTGGCGGGTCCATTTCATCCAGCCGCCCTCTTCATTGTCAGATACCCCTTCAACCATGGTAAGCCATGATTCGTAAGTAGGCAGGGCCTCTTCGGTAATAGTATCGCCAATTAAAACGGCGATCAGATCATATGAAAGGCCCGCGGCGCTTTCCTGCAATTCCTTAATTTCAGTAAAGAATGAGTCCCTTGAAGAATCGGGCAAAAAATCAGACGGCTGCCAGATGGTATCAATCGGTTTCAGGTATTCATGTATCTTTTCTAACATGAACTTTTCGATATGCACCATTACTTCTCTGCGCTTTTCTTCAAAAAATCTCATAACTGTATATTAGTGAGCAAAGGTAATAAAATTGTAACATTAATGTTTAAAATTTCACTGTACGGCGCTAATTGCGTCTTTCATACACAAGGGCAAATTTCTTATAACCGGCCTGCCGTTAACCAGTGAAAAACTACTGTTATAATCCCAAAGCATGCCAAAAATATCAAGCTCTTTTAAAGCCTTGCGTACAGATTTAATAACGGCGAGGGCTATGTGCATCGGCATATTTGTTATAGACGCTTTACACACCACAATAATGGGCACATTATATTTCAGGGCCCGTTTTTTATAATTTGCTATTTATCATTTATAGATTGTTCGTTACCATCTCGCAGGTACGTCCGGTAATTGCTTTGGCCGCGGGTATTTTTTGCTTTTGGATTAAGTGCAGGAAAATTTTCCGCATTGTATGGAAATGATACCCCGGTGGCTGAAACCTGGTCACCTAACCGGCTTGCGCCCTGGTGAATAAAAAAGAAAGGCTCGTATAAGTGAAAATTGCAGATGATATGGTTATCGGCCACCTTACAACCTGCTTAGCTCATAGATGCTGTTATAGTTTGATACACTTACAATCAGGGTGCGCTGTTTATCAAACCTACGGACAAGCATAACAATGTTATACACGGCAACTTTCCACAGTTTGGGGCTAATATGGGGCGGCTCATTATTAGATCTCAAAAAACAGGTTATTATAATCTGCGTTTTTATACCTTTTAGTTAATTTTAGCCACAAATCAATTGTTTGCGGTGTTTCTGTGAGATAATTATTGTCGCCTAACCTGCCATAATGATAATCTGTCACCTGCTTCAATCCATAAGCATTGCATCGCTTAGCAACTTTATCCATATTAGGTAAATAGTCGCGCTGTTGTTATAAGGCCAAAAGAAGTGAAAGCCACGGGCAGCCTAATACTTTTAAAGCCCAGCTTTTTGAACAGCAGAAAATCGGATTTTTTTAATGGCGTTTGGGCCGCTGAGCTTTCGTTCCGGATTTGCGCAAGCCATAAAATACTGATGCCCTTGCTTAAACTTTGGCCCGGTTTAAAAGCGACCTTCCGAACTTACCGGGGAATTGGACGGCTTTTTGCAACGGCGTTTATTACTGTTGGCAACAGTAACAACAAACCTGTTTAAATTATCGTATAACGAATATTTTTGTCTATCAATATTAAACGGAGTTAATTTAAACAGCGGCCTTAATTTTTAATTACAATTCAAGATAACAAATAATGTTTGTTCAAATTACCAACGAAGAATTAATTAGAGAGACCTCCAAAAAAGCATGGTACCAAACCAATAATATAATCTGGACAATTATATTCCTGTACCCTCTTTTTAGTATTGTTGATTTTATTTACGCTACAAACTATTGGCTGCAGTTTTTTATTATCCGCATTATAACTATCCTTATTATATACGGCCTGTTCAGCTATTTTCAGCATAAACAATTTAGTTACCGCATATTATTGCATATCAGTTTCTTTATGCTTTCGGTAACGGCAGCTATATTATGCAACCTGGTAAACATTCAGTTCCTGACCATTTATTTTATGCTGTTTGCTACCACCCTGCTATTTTTTAACCTGCAGGTTTTTTGGGAGCCTTTAAACTCCATCATCCAAACCTTAATGGCACTATTGTTACTGGCCATTTTCTTTAACCTGCTAAGCGAATACAACCTCGACCTGGTTTTAAGTAACGGCGGGCAGATCTTTTTTATCATCTCGGGCATCTCCTGCTTAATACCCGGGGCGCGTTATAAGGTGATCCAGCGTGAAGTACGCGCGCAGATCATGATCGAAAAATCAAACGAACAGCTTAAACAGCAAAACAAGGATATCAACGAAAAAAATAACCTCATCGATCATCAGTATGAGCAGCTCCGCAAGCTCGACAGCCAGAAGAACAGCTTTATCAATATTGCCGGGCACGACCTTAAAAACCTCATCGGCTCTATTATAATGAGCAACAACATGATCAGGGAGGAGGATTTCAGGCTCAGCACCGACCAGAAAGAATTTGTGGGCTACATCGCCGAATCGGCCGATAAGATGCAGTATATGCTTAACAAGCTGATGGATGTTAAGGAGATCGAATCGCCGGATATGAAATTCAACATGGAGATCTTTGATATCAACGTTGAAGTGATGCATGTTTTTAAAGGCTTGTACGAAACAGCCCTGATGAAAAACATCCACCTGGTTGATAATATCCTGAAGCTGCCCCTCAACGTACGGCTCGACAAAGTATTTGCAGGCCAGGTGTTTCAAAACCTGCTATCAAACGCCATCAAATTTTCGCAAACCAATAACAGCATTAAGGTAGTAACCAGCCTGCAGCGTCAGCGTTTTGTTTTCGAGATCATTGACGAAGGTATAGCCATAGGCCAGCAGGAGCTGGACATGATGTTCAACAAGCTTAAAACGCTTAACGATACGCACGGCGTTACCGAAAGCCGCCTGGGTTTGGGCTTATCAATTGCCAAGCTGATGACCCAGGAAATGGGCGGCGAGCTCAGCTACCGCAGCGATGACAACGGCAATTATTTCAGAGTAGAATTTTACGTAATAAATTAATATTGATATCAATGAATAAGTTTTTTACCTTATTAGCCTTTATCCTATTATTCAACACGGCTTCGCAGGCCCAGGGCAACAGTATTGCATCCTTTAAAGCCTACGGCCATGACGATGAGGTGGTATACGGCATGAGCGGCGCTATTTCATTTTACTTCAAGGTCACCCCTTTGATTGAAATGAATGGCAGTAAACTGGTTTTATTTTTTGAACCGTCGCAGGCATTGATAAAATCGCATTCGTACATTAACCTGGTTATTAATAACAAACCGGCATACAGCAGCCGCCTGGGCCCCGATTCTATCCAGAAGATCACCCTTAACCTGAGCCGTGCCGACCTGAGCCCCGATAAGTTCCTCAAGATCCAGATTAAAACCCTGCTCACCATTACCGACGACCAGTGTAAAGACCTGGATAACCCGGCGATGTGGTTAAGGATCAAAAACTACTCATACCTGTCGCTGGTTAAAAGCAATAAAAACTTTTTCGATAACGTAAATATCAGCAACTGCTTCGACTCCAAAAAAGCTATCGTTTACCCGTCAAACCCAAGCCTGCATGACCTTAAAGCTGTAGCCTGGGCCTATTCAAGGTTAAAAAAGACCCAAACACGTGAAATTGCCGTTTACGAAGAAAGCAAACTGCCCGACAGCGTTCGTAACTACATCAGGGTAGGTGCCATTGATAAATTACCTGCCGATGCGCGCGCATTGGTAAAAGTTACCCCGCAAAATACGCAGGGTTTATTCTACCTGCATAAATCAGTAAGCCTGCTCACTGATACCATTGTGCACATGGTTGATGTAAAAGGCCGGTTTGTGCCGGTTAAAACCGTAACGCAGGAGCAATCGCCCAAAGAGGTGCTGTTTGTTACCGGCGGCGATGATACAGGTTATGAAAAGGCCATCACCGCCCTGGGCAACATGAACATCCTGAACTCAACCTATGGCGATTACCTGCTGATCAACAAGGCCGAGAACACCTTCTTTAAAACTATCGACGAAAACCGGTCAAAGCTATCCTTAAAGCAAATTGGCGGCGTGAGCGACTTCCTGTCGGGCATTGGCTCATTAAAAAGCGCTTACAGCTTTAAAAACAGTGATTTCAGCTTCACCCCTAAAGAAGTGGAGATCCGTTTTGTTGCTAATTACAGCGGCCTTGCTCCCGGCGACCGTGGTTTCTTCAACATATACCTTAACGGTTTGCTCATCAGCAGCGAAAAACTGGATGCATCGGGCAAGCTGAACAGCTCTATCACCATTAACCGTTATCAGCACCATAAATACAACACGCTGGAGGCCGAATTCAGGTTTTACCCTACCAACGGCAACTGTAAAAACAGCTTCACCAACTTTTTTGCCGAAGTTGACGTTGACAAATCATACCTCGAATCAAAAAACCCCTTCATCACCAGCGACCTGAGCTTTTACCAGTATCCCGAGGCCTTTAACAACGGCACAACCAAAATTGTAGTAAGCGAGGAATACGCCAAATATGCCGCCGGTGCTATGGGCGAGATCATTTACGAGCTTAACAATAACATCAACGCCAATAACTTCCCCGAGTTTGTTTACTCTAAAGATTTGAAGCCAACTGATCTGAAGCAATACAATATCATAGCCCTGCTATCAAAAGATGATAAAGTACTTAAGGAGTTTCGCGATGCCCCTATCCAGTTCGACAGGAACTTCAGGCTGTACAACACCGATAATAATACCCCGGTTTACGCGCTTTCGGATACGGTATCAAACGGCCTGGCGCAAATCTTTTACGGCGTAAGCAACAATGCTACCCTGGTGCTTACCGCTACCGGCACGCATGTTTCTGAAGCTTTTTTGGCGGTATCCAAATCCATTACCGAGCAGCTTTCAACCCTGTCAAGCAACGTTTGTATCTCGGATGTTAACTCCAACAAGTACCTGTTCAACATCAACAAATCCAGCGAAAACCTGGAGTACATCGATACCAAGAGCGGCCTTACCCGTTTCTGGGACAGCTATAACCTGTACATTTTGCTGGGCATCCTGATCCTGATCCTGCTTTCGTTCCTGTATGTGCGGTCAAAAGTTCAAAAATCGCAGGATCTGTTTAACGATTAATACCTCACCCTGCCCTCTCCAAAGGAGAGGGTTTTAAGAAAATGAGGCTAAGGCATCATCATAAATACAATGACAAACCGCCTGCCCTCTCCAAAGCAGAAGGCTTAAAAAAAGCTCCCTCTCCTTTGGAGAGGGCGGGGGGTGAGGTTATAAAACACCTAATATGGATACATTGAGTATTTCTGTTCCTGAAATTTTGGTTGCCCACGGATTTATTTCGCCGGCCGACCAGGAAAAGATCCATGCTTTTTCGGAAAGATCGGGTATGTCATACCTCAAAATAGCCCTTAACTTCGGCTATGTTTCCCGCAAAAACTATGAACGCGCCTTAGGCAACGCGGGCTACCACTTTGCCGAAATCCGCCAGGAAGCCTTCGACCAGAAAATCCTCGACCAGGTTGACCTTAAATTTGCCAACGACCAGCTGGGCCTTCCCCTCCGCATCGAAAACAATAAGGTGGTTACCGTTATGGCCGACCCCGGCAATGAACTTTTCCTTGACTTTGTAAGGTTTACTTATGACATGGAACCTGAAGTTATCGTAGCATCCGATTTGGAGATCACCTGGCTAAGCCACAAGCTTACCGGGCAAAAATATGTGAAGGCATCCGTTTTCGAGCTCCTTAAGCGCGACCCAAAAAGCTCGGCCTCAACAACGTTCACCACATCGCAGCTTGTTTTCATTTTTGCCTTGTGGGGTATTACCGCCATCGGCCTGTTCCTCAACTTCAAAAACGTATCCATCACCATTAACTTAATCATCAGTTCGTTTTTCCTGATAGCTATCATCTTCAAACTGTTTTTGGCGCTGGTAGGCTCCCGGTTTGAGCTGCACCAGGCCGTCACCAAAAATGACCTGCGCACTATCGTAAACGAGGAGCTGCCCGTATACACCATCCTGCTGCCCGTTTACAAGGAAGATAAGCTGATCAAAAAACTCATCTGGAACCTGCAAAGCCTCGACTATCCGCGCGAGCAGCTGGATATCAAACTGCTTATTGAAGAAGATGATGATAAAACATTAAACGCCGTAAAAAACCTCGATTTCCCCGCTGTGTTTGAAGTTATTGTGGTGCCTTTCCACATGCCTAAAACCAAGCCCAAGGCGTGTAACTACGGCCTGCATTTTTCGAGGGGCCAGTACCTCACCATTTATGATGCCGAGGATATCCCCGATACCGATCAGCTTAAAAAAGTAGTGGCCCTGTTTAACAAGCTGCCCGAAAACTATATCTGCATCCAAAGCGCCTTAAACTACTTTAACCGCAACGAAAACTTCCTTACCCGGATGTTCACCCTCGAGTATTCGTACTGGTTTGATTATATGCTGCCCGGTTTGGATACGCTGGATATCCCGATCCCGCTTGGCGGCACCAGCAATCACTTTAAAATGGACGCCCTGATTGAGCTTGGCGCCTGGGACCCCTTTAACGTAACCGAAGATGCCGACCTTGGCGTACGCGCCTATGCCAAAGGCTATAAGGTGGCCATAGTAAACTCCACCACATACGAAGAAGCCAATAATAACTTCTGGAACTGGATCCGCCAGCGCTCGCGCTGGATCAAGGGCTACATGCAAACCTACCTGGTGCACATGCGCAACCCGCCGGCCCTCATTCGTAAAATAGGCTTTCGCGGTTTCCTGGGTTTTAACTTTTTCATCGGCGCCACATCAGCCACCTTTTTAATTTACCCGGTGCTGCTCATCATCTTTATCTGTTACCTCATATTTGATTTTTCAACCATCCGCAATTTGTTTCCGGACTGGGTGCTGTTCATGTCGATATTTAACCTCATGGTGGGTAATATCCTCATGATCTATATCAACATGATGGCCGTATTTAAACGCCGCTATTTCGAGCTCATTTTGTTTGCCATAGCCAACCCGGTTTACTGGCTCATGCACTCGGTTGCAGCCTATATGGGCCTGTACCAGCTCATCACCAATCCGTTTTACTGGGAAAAAACCAACCACGGTTTAAGTAAGGTTAATAACCCCACAAACGTTATTAAATGAAAATTGCCAAAAGTACATACCTGTTTATATTTACCCTGGTGCTGGCAGCCTGGTACCTGGTTATCGGCGTATACCTTAACCACTTAGGCTATTATAACCAAGAAAGCCTTTTTTATGTCGAAAAAACAAAGATCGTGTTTGAGGGGCTGGGCAACCGCCTTAAGGTAATGGGCTTAACCGCCCCGCTGCTGCCCTTTTACTCCTCGCTTATATTTTCGTCAATAAACAGTTACCTCGCCCCGGTCATCGCATCGGCGCTGGGTACGGCAGGCTTCTTTTATCTTATTTCGCGCTCGTTTGTTATCAGGGTGAAGGATGATTTCTACCTCATCATGGTAGCCATCCTGTTCCTGCTGCACCCCGGTATCATTTACATGGCCTGCTCGGGCAAGGCCATTTACCTGGTAGTGATCTTCGTGTACCTGTTTTTCCTTAACCTGCTTAAGTTTTACCGCTCAAACACCACGTTCCACGTATCCATAGCCAGTATGTGTTTGGTATTGCTCATTTTTTGCGATTACCGCTTCATCTGGCTTACGTTGTTCTTTATTCCGCTGGTGCTGTCCATCACGCTGGCCAGCCTAAACCTGGGCGAAAAGGAATCCATTTTCAGGCTGTTCATGAGCTTTAACAGTCCGTCGTTAAGGCGCAAGCTTATTAATAAAACCTTCGCTATTTACGTGATCCTGTTTATCCTGCCCGTGGTATCGCTGGTTTGCTATAAGCTGCTTAACCAAACCCACGCCAGCGACTATAATTACTTTATGGAAAGCCCCCTGGCCACCTGGAATGTACTGGTCGATAAGCTGAATTACGACACCGCCGCCACTGCCGTGAACTACCAGCTGCCCGAGCTCAGCATCCTGGTATCATTAAGGGTGATTTATTTTTGTCCGCTGATACTGTTTGGCCTGTACCTGCTGCGCGAAAGCACTTATCATGTGCTAACCGTACTCACCTTGTTTGCCTTTGTTGAGTTTTTGCACATTAAGTATGATAAGCTTTTCCTCACCTACCAGTACTACCTTATATTTTTATTTGTGGCGCTGCTGTGTATCATATTTAAGGTGCGTACCATTAAAAATACGCTGGCCCTTAAACTGGGCCTGGCCTTGGTAATGGTACTGCAGCTGTATACCGGCTACACCTTTTTAACCAACTCGCTCATTACCGACGAGCGCCGCTTCATCACCACCCTTAGCCGGCTGGAGCCCAATACCGATCAAAACGAAAGCAAAGAAATAGCAGCCTACATCAATAGCCTGCCCGATGGTACGCACATCCTCATGGACGATGCCGTATCATACCCCATTGTGGCCTTTACCAACAATATCAAAAAACTAACCCTGCCCTACCAGCTCAACTCGTTCCTGTCGGCCATTGAAACCCCTTACAAATACGACGACTATATCCTGATAGCCACCCCCAAAAACCCCTTCACCGGCTACACCCAGCTCAGCGACCGGTACATCCCCGAAATCCGCCGCCTCAACAGCGGTGTAAACTACAAACGCGCCTACGAAACCGACGGCTGGATTTTGTATAAGGTTGTGACGTTGCAGTAATCAGTTTGCAGTTAGTTTTTTAGTGGCAGTGGCAGCTGCAGTTGCAGTGATAGTGGCCTGTCACCCTGAGCCTGTCGAAGGGTCGCGCGCAGAGGCCTACCTACCCATGACATAATAAAATTAAGGTCACGCTGAGTAAATTAAATCCGGAGCGGATTCCGAAGGTGAAATGACATCTCCGCCATCCGTCATGCTGAACTTGTTTCAGCACCTCACATGCTAAGTATACTTCATGCGGCTTGTCCTGTGGGTTCCCGAAACAAGTTCGGGATGACGTCATTTTATAAACTTGTCATGCTGAACTTGTTTCAGCACCCCACTCGCTAAGCAACCATGCTAATCAAATTTGCCACTTTTCTTATGAGGTGCCGAAACAAGTTCGGCATGAATAAAGAGAGATGTCATACTACCTTCAGAGGCCGCCGGATTTAAACACTACCCATGACAAGATAAAAAATGTGGTTTTTCGCAGCAGATCAGCTTCGGGTGAAAACGAACAGAACGATGCTGGGCGGTGCGGCTGCAGGGGCATAGCAAGTTTTTGCAGAAGCGGAGGCATTGCGTGCGAACCGGGGCAAAATAATTGCAGCCCGTGGTTCTATTCGTTTTGCAGGGTGAAGGCCGTGCCGATGGCTATGGGGCCAGGTTGTGCGCAAAGAAGCCTCTCTGCTGCAAGCCTTTTTGGTTACTTTTGTGGCAAGACAAACGGCGGAGCCTTCTTGAGCACCTTAAAAAATGAACAATAGCGAAAAACGTAACTGGCCCCGCGCGGCCAGGAGCGCGACGATGTAAGTCAAATACTAATGAAGCCCGTTACCAGCCTGTCGGGGATTGCTTCGTAACTCAGCAATGACGTGGTGGATTTGTCATTTCACCTTCAGACGCCCCGGATTTAAACACTCAGCATAACACCCGTTTCTCCATGCCTTAAATCCGAAATCGAAAATCCCAATTCCGAAATCAAAATAATAGCGTTGCCTGCGGCCCGGGCTTTACGCTGCAAATCCTCGCCTTGGCCCTTCGCCAAGGCCTGCACAAGGCTGTGGGTTTTCCGCTGCAATCCCTAACGCGGCCGGAGCTCAAGATAGTGGGTTCGAATTAATAATCAGGTGTAACTTATATAGACCTAAAAGTCGAAGGATTCATATTTTATTAATTGATCTTGATAATCTTTTATTCTTTGGTGAGCTAATGGACGAACGATCGTTTCAAAAATATTTTCAACCTCGGTGGATAACATTTTTGAAATTTCAAATGCTTTTTGCCCATTAAGGCCATTTATTGAAGCACCCATTCGCAACCCCATTTTTTTGTCATACAGCAAAATGTATCGATCATGAAAAGGCGATTTATTATTTTGATTTTTTGCCTTAATAAACGTATTAGGTGGCGGTGTTTCCGACGAGTTTTCTTCCCAAGACGAAACATAATTACTCCTGCTAAACTCCCCGGATGCTTCACAACTTGTAAGAACGGTAGTAGATGAGTTATAACACCAATCGTCTATATTTTTCAAAAAATACATCTCTTTGTTGGAAAAGTAGGGGTCTACAATAAAAATCTCTTTAGCCTCAGTACCACTTATAAATTTCTTTATAAAGTCAATGGCTTCTTTGTGCATTCCTGGGTTTACTACTATACTATTACTAGATAAATTTATATTATAACTTAATGTACTTGAATTTTTATCGGATATATTACATATCAAATTATAACAAAGCTTTGCATTGGAATTAGCTGATTCGTAAAAAGAAAATAGCAAATTTTCTTTATCGTCACCTTTGATAATGTTCTCAATAAAAAACTCATAAAGGGGTATTGAGAAGAAAAAGGGCATTGTGGACGCAGAATGTAAAAAGGAAACAGTATCAAGTACATCCCTAGCTTTTCTTTTGTCAGAATTCAACTGAGACAATAAACGCCAAGCAAAATTACTTTTTTCACGCCTTTCCTTCATCTTACCAATTTGCCCATAATCTGATTGCGCATTCTTTTCCAAATCTAATTTCTCGAAATGATTTGTTGCCGGTTCCGCCATTTTCTTTTTAGCTGGGTCGGTGTCTAGATTATTAATAATCCTTTGTGCAATATTTTTATCATATCGATACGCAAGATCAATCAGGCGTTTAAAAGTTGGATATTGATCGTTTTCATCGAGATTGTAAATATCTTTCTCGAAAACCTTTAAATAGCTGTTAAAAAGATCTGTAGAGGTCTTAGAGCATAAATCCAGAGCCACTTCATACATCGAAGTTCGCTCTTTAACTGAAAGAACTTGATCTATCTCATCAAAAGCTTTCTTCAAATAATCGACTTTTTTCTTTTTATTATTCTCACATTCAACAGCAAGATTAAGATAAACAATAGCCCTATCCGCTGTACTTTTGATATGCGGCACTTTTGCTTCCATTTCAGCCAGTTTAAGCGTTATTTTATCTTGCCCACCAATATTTAGATGCTGAAGACAAGCAATTGCACTAATCAAGTATCCTTCATGTGCTACGCCCGACTTTTTGTTAGGTAATTTTTTATTAATTAATTCCTCTAACTTTTGAAATAGTTCTCCCTTTTGAATACGAGTAAAAATATTAGGATTTAATCTAACAATCTTCGTAAAATTTCTTAGATAGTGATAAAAAACTTCATCTGACTCCAAATAATTCAAAAGATTTATATAGTCTATTGCATTTTGATATGAAAAATGGGTCGCTCCTTGTAGGTTATCAAATGGATCACTTTCATGGCAATTACTCAACAGGACAACAAATACACTAGGAATTATTGCCTCTCGTTCCTCAACATTCAGCCCTTTAATAAATAAATTTAAAGTAGCAGGTTGAGCCATATGAATTGCTGAAGCTGTTTTCTTTAATAAATTAACAAAGTCAACATGATCTTTATTCTTTTTATAGTTTTCTATAACTGGAATAATTTTATTATTAACAATTTCGTTTGTCAAATTAAGTTTCCCTGATAAACCTACGCGAACCGCTAATTCAGACCACAACATAAGTTGATAATCTTTTGCAGGTATATAATTTATAAGATATGATATCTTTTCATACGAAAAATTATTTTTCCGAATAAGGCCGGAATAAATCCTTATCATTATTCTAATAGACTCAATCAATAACACAACCTGAATTGAATCTTCAAATGTGGTTTCCTTTGAGGTTAGTTCAGCAAGAA
Source organism: Mucilaginibacter sp. Mucisp73 (assembly GCF_059491465.1). Taxonomy (NCBI): domain Bacteria; kingdom Pseudomonadati; phylum Bacteroidota; class Sphingobacteriia; order Sphingobacteriales; family Sphingobacteriaceae; genus Mucilaginibacter; species Mucilaginibacter sp. Mucisp73. The sequence continues at coordinate 4,969,848 of NZ_CP168507.1, forward strand.
GAAAATATTCCTCTGCAAGTTTTTTGTTGTGATTTCCAAGTAAAGAAGTAAGCCTGTATCCTGCTTTTATTTTTTCCAAAGGATCTTCGATCTTGTTGTAAGATGCCTTTAAAAAAGTATCAAGTTTGCTAATTAAAGTATCGTAACGTGGTAAGTACTTCGGATTGTTAGTTTGTTTAAGTCCTAAAAGAACAATACTTAGTGAAAGTAATTCGCATTTATCGGAATGATCTATTATTGTATCGATCAAGGGAAGCAAATCTTTAACTATTTGCTTATTATTTTTTGCTTCATCTCGTTGTTCAAACGCAGCTTCAAAGATTGATATAATAATCTCAGATTTCATTGTGGGAGATGATACAAGCCCCAAAGCGTATTCAATATCATCACAATTCCATGTGCTGAAATCCTTTGTGATATAACTCTCCAGACAAATTTGTACTGCTTTGTTTCTTCTTATTGAGGTATTTAGTTTAGTAGTTATATCTAGAGCGTAAGAAAAGTCTAGTTCTGCTAATATACCTAAGGTGTCTTCAATTTCATCATCTTGATCTGCAATCGATTCTAGAAATTGCGTTATCAACTTATTGATTTCTGACTTTAAAAATTTTTCATCAAGAAGTAAGTGATCAAGGTCGGTTTGCGGGTCTTTCTGAAGTCCCTTATACATTTTCCAAAGATTTGCATACGACTCCAACTTTATACAAACATCTGTTAGATTGTTAATAAAAGTTGACAACAATATGGTCCTATTATTAGCCTCATCTATATCAATGTTTAAAAGCGCTTCGATAATTACGATTTGTAACCTAACATTTCCAATTGTGGGCGAATTTATCGTGATCATTAAATCGTCAATCCGTTTTTTCATTGAATAGATCGAATCCTTATCCTTGAAAAAACGCATCGGAAACACAATATCAAACAATGACTCTGTAGACGGCTTAACTGTAGAAGATTCTTGAGTTAAGAGATTGAGTGTAAAATCTATAACATCATGAATATTTTTACTTTGAGGATTTCCTTTTATCCATTTCCTCATCAAGTAAACCCGATCAGATGGCTTTTCCACTTTTTCAATTTCAGCAAAAATTTCGTCTGGCTTAATTTCGCTAATGCCATAGCCAATTGACGTAGCAAATTTATTTACAAATGAATCTTTATTTCCTCCTTCTTTTTCTGGTGTAAGTCCATCTTCATTCGATGAATCACGATTTTTATTGGCTATAATCCCAATAATTCCCATAAGCCATTCAATGGAATTACTATCGGGTTTAAGACCTAACGCTTTTTCAATAACATGAATAGCTTCGTTAGGAAGAAAATGAGCCAAGCCTATAGCTATATCCATCATATTCTCTCGTAAGTACCCTGGATCGATATCTACAAGCAAGTCCTTTATTTCATTAATAAGGAGAACATCAACATCTTTTTTCTCTTTTTTAGAATACTGGACGAAAAATATCAACATTTTTAATCTGTCCTCTTTTAGAACAGAATTTGCTATCAAACTAAATGCCTCTTCTTGTCTATCGAGTACTACATAAGATTTGATTTTATTCTTTCTACTATCATTCGATTGCAAACCGATTAAAATACTTCGATGTAAAGAAAATCTAAATATATTCTCATAGGAATTTTTCAATGATTTTGCTGCTTTATAACCATAATTAATTTGCTTTTTGATATCAGCAAATGACCGGCTATTAGAAATAATCAAATCTAGATTATTGATTGTTAAAAGATTTACAACATTGTTCCATTCGTTATTTTTATCAAATAACGTTGGCAAATTTAATATAGAGTTAAGATCGTCTGATTGAGTATAAAATTGAATTAATTTTGCATTCGTTTCTTTCTCAAATCTTTTTAGTTTATAGATGGCGTATTGTCTATAGGAATTTGAAACGAACGAAACGTTCTCTTCATTAATCGAAATAAATGATATCTCACTGATTAAGTTTAGTAGATCGTTTTTTGAAACATTTAAAATGCTAGCTAGACGCTCAACGCTCCTTATGTTATCATCAAATGTTATAATTGAAATGACTAGAATTTTATTTGAATTCAAATCTAATCCTCCAAGGTTGGCCCTTTTCCATTCAATTTCTAATAATTCATTCTTCTCTGTTATGTCAAATTTTTTCAAAAACTCCTGAATCGATACGCCACCATCTAGAATTCTTTTCACTTGGCTTAAACTTTCTGGGTGCCCTTTCCACGTGTTATGAATTTCGTGTAAAAAGCTATTTGATTCGTTAGAGTCATCCAGGTTAAATAACTGTTTAGTTTCGGGTTCAGTAAAACGCGGTACTCTTAAAGATTTAAAATTCTTTAACCAAGCCGAGGGAAAAAAGTCCTTCAACTTTTCTATCGTGCCTGAAACAAGAAAATAAAAATTATTTGTGCTCCAAGGAAGATTTTGAAGAACATTTTTCAATAATTCAAAATCTGATTTTTCTATTTGATCTAAGCCGTCCAACAAAAAATATACAGGTCTATTTTTTCTTCCAGGGCTTGTTATCAAATCGAATGCAAGCTTATTAAAAATCCCTTCGGTAATCTCTAACTCATCAGGAGGAGCCTCATTCTTATTAAAAAAATACATTTGCCTTCCTATATCTTCCATCAAATAATCTTGGCGATATGAAGCCCTAAAAGCAGGATTAATAAAGAAGGTAATAGAATCAAAAGGATGTTTCTTTGAAAACTGTAACAGAATATCTGTTTTTCCAACTCCTTCTTTGCCCTCCAAAATAATAATTTTACAATCTTTATCGAACATATCTTCAAGTTCGTGAACAAGGTTGAGTCTAGGAACTCTATTGTCTCCATAGATATGTTGATAAGACAAAGAAAACGTCCGAATTGTAATTAAAATGGCATCCATAAAACCGTGATATGTTTAGCGTTAAGGCTAACATAATACATGTTCTGGAGTTTATCAAATATATTATTTAGCGAATTTATATTTAAATATTAGTTATCACTGTTTAATTAAAGATCAATCAATTTAATGTAAAATGACAAGAATATGGGATGCATATTTATGTGGCCTCTTCCCTTCGCTGGCGCACGCGTGTCGCGTGTGCTTCGCATGCTATGTCTAATCATCACAAAACTTATAATCTTTTATTCGGATAATCATTCAGCCATAAAGAGCAGGCAACTCCAATAAGACACACGCGGCACGCGTGCGCCAGCCGAAAGTTATTTACACAGCGCCGATTTACAACTGGCTATTCAGCATCCTATTCACGCTTCCCACACTCAGCCCGAGCCGCTCGGCCACCTGCCGCTGGCTCAAACCTTCGTCGCTTAATTTATTAGCCTCCCGGTGCATGCGTTCGCGTTCTTGCCTGGAGGCGTCGCGCAGGTGGTTTTTCTCGCAGTCATTACCCGTAAAAACAAACTTTAAAAAGCCCTGATGCCGTTCCAGTTGGGCAAGGCATATATTGTCGGCACCATAAGTTTCGGCAGTGCTGCGCTGCTTAATCTGCTTTAAATATCGCTGGCCGGGCATGGAGTGGCTTTCGCCCATGGCAAAAGCACTGTCGCAAAAATTGATGAGCATTTTACTCCCCTGCAAATCATTGCGGCTTAGCGGCAGCCGCGGGTTACGCTTGGGCGTATGGGCCAATACCAGGATACTTACCCCGTGGCGGGTTTTAAGCTTTTTCAGTTCCTTCATCAGCAGCAGGGCAGCCCCGGCGCTCTCGGTTCCGTTGCGCAGGCAGGTAATATTATCAATGATAAGCACCCGGGCATCCGTACGCTTAATGCCCCGCGTTAAGGCTTCAATCACATACCTGTCCAGCTTTTGATAATGCGAGCTTGCACGGTTAAACTGGTTGTATTCGCCGCGGTAAAACTCGGTGGCAAACTGGTAACGGTTTTGGCCGTCGGTATAGCGTTGTTCAAACTGCTTGCCGGTAAGTTCAAAATCAATATACAACACCGGCGAGGCTTCGGCCCCAAGCGTAAAGGGCGCAATGGGTTCGCCCCGGGTAATGCTGTCGGCCAGCTGCACAGCCAGCAGGCTTTTGCCCATATTGGTATCGGCAAACAGGATGCACAGCTCGCCTTCCAGCCAGAAGTTGCCAAACAGCATTTGCGGCGTTTCATGTACAGTTTCCATGGCCATCCACTCATTGGCCGGGTAAATATCAAACAGCTCAACCACGGCATCCGGGTCGGAGATCATAACCTCACCCTTGCGCCCAAGCTTAGCCGCCGCTTCCCGCACCTCATTTTGAATCATTTGAATAACCAGGGGTTTTTCTGCAGTATGGTCCATAATTTGTCGCGCCCCCTGTCCGGCCGCTCAAAAGCCCGAAACATTCATCGTTATTTGCCGCAAACCTGCCGGCAATCATGAAAGGCACTCAAATTTACCCACTAAAAAGCCCCCCAATGGTGACAGCATTTTGTCAGTGTTCAATTTTTAAAAACCGGGTGTTCAACGTTCAAAAACCAATTTACATAACCCGTTGATTATCAAACACAAGTTGTTCAACTCAGTATTTTGAACGGATTTACCATTTTATAAAACACTGATTATCAGGCGTTCAATTTTACAACAAAACACCAGGTGTTTACACTTTAAAAAATTGAACAGTACAATACAGGTAGTGCCAATCCTCCGAAACCAGCATCCCCCCCCCCACGACCAGACACCCCAACAAACAAAAAAGGCCCGCCAAACCCTGGCAGACCTTTTAAATTCTTCTACAAAACCAATCCCTATTCCCTGCTCTTCTTCTTAGCAGGTTCAACATATTTTTCACCAAGGGCTTCAAGCGCGGCGATGAGTTTTTTGCGTTCTACGGCATTATCTGGCACAGTAGCCAGCTTCTCACGGCGGGCTTCCTCCACCTTGCGGATCTTCTCGTCAAAAGCCCTGTTGATTTTATCAAGCTCGGGCGTGGTATCCAGTTTTGCTATTTCTGCTTTAATTTGGGCTGCTAATTTTTCAAATTCCATGGGGCTATTTTTGGAAGCGCAAACATAAAAAAATGATTGTAAGTTATTATTACCACAATAAAAAGTATGTGTGTTAACTTGTAATTTTTTGTTGCCGCTGAAGCGCGCTATGGAGAGTATGACAGGCTTATGAAAAAGGTCATTAAACGCAAAAAGCCTTAGTAATTAGCTAAGGCTTTTGCGATGTAGCACTATTGAAAGTGATAAAGGGTGGCACCGACCTACTCTCCCACGTTTTACCGCAGTACCATCGGCTCTGGCGGGCTTGACTTCTCTGTTCGGAATGGGAAGAGGTAGACACCGCCGATATAGGCACCTGAATATTTTATAGATTTGAGATGTTAGACTTGAGTATTGAGATTTTTATCTCATGTCTCATATCTGTTGTCTCATATCTAAGACAATTATTGAAAGAAGTACTTGAATTTAAGAGAAAACAACAGCTTTTGTTGTTTATCTGTTTGTCTTGGATTAGAGGCAGCGACTAATCTCTTAATCTCTAACCTCTAATCTCTGCTTTGAAGAAAGCTTCGGGCAATTAGTATTACTCGGCTATGATGTCACCACCTTTATACCTGTAACCTATCAACGTAGTAGTCTCCTACGACCCTCAATGGAAGTCTCATCTTGTGGCTAGTTTCGCACTTAGATGCTTTCAGCGCTTATCTATTCCCAACGTAGCTACTCTGCAGTACACCTGGCGGCATAACAGATTCACCAGAGGTTAGTCCAACCCGGTCCTCTCGTACTAAGGTCAGCCCCACTCAAACTTCCTACGCCCACAACAGATAGGGACCGAACTGTCTCGCGACGTTCTGAACCCAGCTCGCGTGCCACTTTAATGAGCGAACAGCTCAACCCTTGGGACCTTCTCCAGCCCCAGGATGTGACGAGCCGACATCGAGGTGCCAAACCTCCCCGTCGATATGAGCTCTTGGGGGAGATCAGCCTGTTATCCCCAGCGTACCTTTTATCCTTTGAGCGATGGCCCTTCCATGCAGAACCACCGGATCACTATATCCGTCTTTCGACCCAGCTCGACTTGTCTGTCTCACTGTCAAGCAAGCTTTTGCTATTGCACTCCGCGTACGGTTACCAAGCGTACTGAGCTTACCTTTGAAAGCCTCCGTTACCTTTTTGGAGGCGACCACCCCAGTCAAACTACCCGCCAAACAATGTTCTCCACTTTGTAGAGTTAGACACCAAATACAGAAAGGGTGGTATTTCAACGTTGACTAACCAACTCCTAGCGAAGCTGGATCACAGTCTCCCACCTATCCTACACATCCTGTATCCGATATCAATGTTAAGCTATAGTGAAGGTGCATGGGGTCTTTCCGTCCCGTTGCGGGTAACCGGCGTCTTCACCGATACCACAATTTCACCGAGCTCATGGCTGAGACAGCGCCCAGATCGTTACACCATTCGTGCAGGTCGGAACTTACCCGACAAGGAATTTCGCTACCTTAGGACCGTTATAGTTACGGCCGCCGTTTACTGGGGCTTCGATTCAATGCTTCGCCTTGCGACTAACATCCCCTCTTAACCTTCCAGCACCGGGCAGGTGTCAGGCCATATACGTCATCTTGCGATTTTGCATAGCCATGTGTTTTTGTTAAACAGTCGCTCAGGCCTTTTCACTGCGGCTGACATTGCTGCCAGCGCCCCTTCTCCCGAAGTTACAGGGCCATTTTGCCGAGTTCCTTAGCCATGATTCACTCGAGCACCTTAGGATTCTCTCCTCGACTACCTGTGTCGGTTTACGGTACGGGTTTTTATTACCTGAAGCTTAGCGGGTTTTCTTGGAAGTCTGATTACCTGAACTATCACCTTGTCCGAAGATTCGGTGTACTATCAGCTTTCAGCAAAGTCTGCGTACTTAACTACAAACTCTATACCTACAGCCTTTAACGAACTATTCCGTCAGTTCGCGTCAGTGTCACTACTCCGTCACCGCATCGCAGTAATAAAAAGTACTGGAATATTAACCAGTTGTCCATCGGCTACGCCTGTCGGCTTCACCTTAGGCCCCGACTAACCCTGATCCGATTAGCGTTGATCAGGAAACCTTAGTCTTTCGGTGGGCGGGTTTCTCTCCCGCCTTATCGTTACTTATGCCTACATTTGCTTTTCTATTCCCTCCACAGTCAGTTACCTTCCTGCTTCGCCGGATAATAGAATGCTCCCCTACCAGTCACATTACTGTGAATCCATAGCTTCGGTATACTGCTTGATGCCCGTTTATTATCCATGCCCGATCGCTCGACTAGTGAGCTGTTACGCACTCTTTAAATGAATGGCTGCTTCCAAGCCAACATCCTAGCTGTCTGTGCAATCGGACCTCGTTAGTTCAACTTAGCAATAATTTAGGGACCTTAGCTGATGGTCTGGGTTCTTTCCCTCTCGGCCATGGACCTTAGCACCCATAGCCTCACTCCAGCGTATATTATAAAGCATTCGGAGTTTATCTGGATTTGGTAGGATTTGACTCCCGCACCCAATTAGTAGCTCTACCTCTTTATAACTCAACCGCCAGGCTGTTCCTAAAAACATTTCGGGGAGTACGAGCTATTTCCCAGTTTGATTAGCCTTTCACCCCTACCCACAAGTCATCCGGAAACTTTTCAACGTTTATCGGTTCGGTCCTCCAGTACCTGTTACGGCACCTTCAACCTGCCCATGGGTAGATCACAAGGTTTCGCGTCTACCTCCCCTGACTATACGCCCTTTTCAGACTCGCTTTCGCTTCGGATCCGTGTCTTAAACACTTAACCTTGCCAGGGAAGAGTAACTCGTAGGCTCATTATGCAAAAGGCACGCCGTCACCCGTTTCCAGGCTCCGACCGCTTGTAAGTACACGGTTTCAGGTTCTATTTCACTCCCCTGTTCGGGGTTCTTTTCACCTTTCCCTCACGGTACTGGTTCACTATCGGTCTCTCAGGAGTATTTAGCCTTACCGGATGGTGCCGGCAAATTCCCACAAGGCGTCTCCGACCTCGCGGTACTCAGGATACCACTATCCTACTATCAATTACCCGTACGCAGCTCTCATGCTCTATGGCCGGGTTTCCCACCCCGTTCCGGTTCTCTTTAATATTCATGTTGTGGTCCTACAACCCCTGCTATGCCGTAACATAACAGGTTTGGGCTTCTTCCATTTCGCTCGCCACTACTCTGGAAATCACTATTGTTTTCTCTTCCTCTGCTTACTTAGATGTTTCAGTTCGGCAGGTTAGCGCATTTATGCAGTTATTCTTCAAATAACTAGGTTTCCCCATTCGGAAATCTGCGGATCAAATCATATTTGCTAATCCCCGCAGCTTATCGCAGCTTATCACGTCCTTCTTCGCCTCTGAGAGCCAAGGCATCCCCCGTGTACCCTTTCTTACTTTCTTCTACTCTTGCGCCTTTTGCGCCGCAAGGTATGTCTTTATTTTAGTCCGTCGTTCGACAGAGTCAAGAGTTCAGGAGTCAGGAAGCAAGATTAATCTTGTTTCCTTATTCTTGTAATCTTGGTTCTCAATCAAACAACTTCCTATCTGTTGTTTTCTCTTGTTTTCAATTACTTCTTCCAATATGTCAAAGAACGTTTTGTTGAGCTGAAAGCTAAATGCTTAAGGCTAAAAGCTTTTGAAGGCTTTCTGCTTTAGGCTTTGCGCTTTAAGCTTAACATCGTGGAGAATAACGGATTCGAACCGTTGACCCCCTGCGTGCAAGGCAGGTGCTCTAGCCAGCTGAGCTAATCCCCGTTAGATGAGCGATCAGAGATTGGTTGATCAGTGATTAGTTCTTTTTCCTAATCTCTATTCTCTAACCTCTTCTTGCCTGCGGCTTGCGCCGCACAGTAGTCCCGAGCAGATTTGAACTGCTGACCCCTACATTATCAGTGTAGTGCTCTAACCAAGCTGAGCTACAGGACTATTTGTTTTTAGTTGCAGTTATCAGTTGCAGTTTGCAGGACTTTTCTGCCTACTGCTGCTGCCACTGCTTACTGCCACTTGTCCTGTGCTTACTTTCGTTTGCACATTCCACAGATGGCTTCATCTTCTGGGTTTCCTTTTGTCTTTTTGTTTGTGTTTTAAGAAATATCATGTAGGTAACAGTTCCGAATTACTCAGAGATACTGCTCCAGAAAGGAGGTATTCCAGCCACACCTTCCGGTACGGCTACCTTGTTACGACTTAGCCCCAGTTACCGACTTTACCCTAGGACGCTCCTTGCGGTTACGCACTTCAGGCACTTCCAGCTTCCATGGCTTGACGGGCGGTGTGTACAAGGCCCGGGAACGTATTCACCGCGTCATTGCTGATACGCGATTACTAGCGAATCCAACTTCACGGGGTCGAGTTGCAGACCCCGATCCGAACTGTGAATGGCTTTAAGAGATTGGCATCCTGTTGCCAGGTAGCTGCCCTCTGTACCATCCATTGTAGCACGTGTGTAGCCCCGGACGTAAGGGCCATGATGACTTGACGTCGTCCCCTCCTTCCTCTCTATTTGCATAGGCAGTCTGTTTAGAGTCCCCACCTTAAATGCTGGCAACTAAACATAGGGGTTGCGCTCGTTGCGGGACTTAACCCAACACCTCACGGCACGAGCTGACGACAGCCATGCAGCACCTAGTTTCGTGTTCCGAAGAACTGTGACGTCTCTGTCACATTCACTAACTTTCAAGCCCGGGTAAGGTTCCTCGCGTATCATCGAATTAAACCACATGCTCCTCCGCTTGTGCGGGCCCCCGTCAATTCCTTTGAGTTTCACCCTTGCGGGCGTACTCCCCAGGTGGAACACTTAACGCTTTCGCTTAGACGCTGACCGTATATCGCCAACATCGAGTGTTCATCGTTTAGGGCGTGGACTACCAGGGTATCTAATCCTGTTTGATCCCCACGCTTTCGTGCCTCAGCGTCAATCATACTTTAGTAAGCTGCCTTCGCAATTGGTGTTCTGTGACATATCTATGCATTTCACCGCTACTTGTCACATTCCGCCTACCTCAAGTACATTCAAGCTCTTCAGTATCAAGGGCACTGCGATAGTTGAGCTACCGTCTTTCACCCCTGACTTAAAAAGCCGCCTACGCACCCTTTAAACCCAATAAATCCGGATAACGCTTGGATCCTCCGTATTACCGCGGCTGCTGGCACGGAGTTAGCCGATCCTTATTCTCAAGGTACATTCAACTTCTTACACGTAAGAAGGTTTATTCCCCTGCAAAAGCAGTTTACAACCCGTAGGGCCGTCTTCCTGCACGCGGCATGGCTGGTTCAGACTTCCGTCCATTGACCAATATTCCTTACTGCTGCCTCCCGTAGGAGTCTGGTCCGTGTCTCAGTACCAGTGTGGGGGGTCATCCTCTCAGATCCCCTAAACATCGTCGCCTTGGTATGCCGTTACCACACCAACTAGCTAATGTTGCGCATGCCCATCTTAGTCCTATAAATATTTGATATTAAAGCGATGCCACTTCAATATGTTATGCGGTCTTAATCTCTCTTTCGAGAGGCTATCCCCCTGACTAAGGTAGGTTACATACGTGTTACGCACCCGTGCGCCACTCTCATTAGGAGCAAGCTCCCAAATCCCGTCCGACTTGCATGTATTAGGCCTGCCGCTAGCGTTCATCCTGAGCCAGGATCAAACTCTCCATTGTAAAATGTTTTGTTTAACCACTGACCCTATTATTAATTAATAGAATCTGTATTATATATCTTTATACAGTCTCTCTTCTTTTTTGTAACTCTTCAATCTCCCTCAGCCTTAGCTTTGGTTGATCTCCCGTTACGCTACATGATTTCCATTTCTTAAAAGAACTTTTTCGCCTCATCATCCGAATCAGCTATATAATTTCACCTTACTTTCGCTTGGTTCAACTTGTCAGTTTATTTCCCCGAAAATCGCTTCCGGCTCTTTTGTTTTACTCATTAACTATCGTTAACTTTCTTCCTTCTCTTATTGACCGAACTCACTCAGCCTCAACTTCTTTCGCTCTCTCAAGCACCCTTCCGTTTGGGTCTGCAAAGGTAGAAAACCTTTTCTTATTTCCAAAACTTTTTTATTTTTTATTTTTCAAAGTTTTGATAGCGCTTCACTCCCCTCTTCTCCTCGTTTGCGGGCTGCAAAGGTGTGGATTTTTTTTCATTCCCACAAAAAAGATTTTAATCTTTTTTTCCTTTACTTTTCTATCCTTTTAATGTACTAACCCGCTAACTCATTTCCTCGTTTGCGGGCTGCAAAGGTAGCCACTTTTAAGCCTTCTCCAAACTATTTCTATCTATTTTCTCCTATCTTCCTCTAACTCCCTATTCTTCAATAAGAAAAAGTTATACAAGCCTCGTTTAAAAACTTTCCTACGCTCTTTATTTCTACTCCTACCCGCTTCCAAACTATCGTTTACCATTTGTTTATACTATATATAATAAGCCACTCCGAGCCAAAAACAACTCTAATAGGTATACCCTATCTTTCTATTATTACATAGTGCAACGCTTTTATACTAATAATACACGCTCAAACTATGGATACACTGACATTGGAGCTCCATTACTATATATACATTATTAGTTTGGGTTAGACGGGAAGTAGATATTAACGAAAGCGCGTTACTAACGTAGTATCCACGTTATGGATTGAAGCGGATACCAGCCTGTGAGCGTAATGCCTGCAGGTGTATGAGCGGATAGCACGGCCAAAGGCAAAGCCCAAATCTTATTTAATAGTAAAGCCGAAATCAAGCAACATTCACTACCACCAGCATGATGCTTAACCAAACTGCAGTTGTGTGCCGCCGGCGCACCAAAATATTTTTTTCGCTGCAAACCTTTTGCACCTCTGGTGCAGCCGGCCGATTCTTTAATTTATATACTTTTATTTTCTGTTATTTACTAAAGCTGGCCGTATCATCATCCAATGTCATTATCAAATTACTTAGAGAGATTTATAAGTAAAACCTTTTGTTCTGTATATGGCTTGGTGTCGCCATTTAATATTATTGAAACACGAAGCATTCGCAATCAATCTCACTGAATACATCATTAACATCGCCCAGACCATATAGCTTTCCGCTTGATGAAACTTTCAAAAACCGACCTTCATCATATAAGAAACAACCATTTTAATCCTATTAGTTTAGCAAGTACACCACATCAAAACACGCAATAGTTAAAAGATGTTAAATACGCTTTATATATAGGCATCGAGCCAAAGCGTCGTTATATATTAGCAGCTAAATAAAAATTGATTGATTTATATTATTAACTATCTTTGCAGAATGTTTAAAAAGCAACTAACGTTATTAGCCAGTGTTTTAGCTATCGTAATTATTACGCTTGGCAGTTGTAAAAGCAAATACGAAAAGTTAAAAGCCAGTAACGATTACGCTAAAAAATACCAGGAAGCTATTAAGTACTATAATAAAAAGGACTATAACAAAGCTTTAGGTTTATTTGAGGTACTGGTGGAGCGATACCGTGGCCGTGAAGGTGCAGAAGATCTTTTTTATTACTACGCGTTTACGTATTACAAACAAAAAGACTATACATCGGCAAGATATCACTTCAAAACATTCGCCGATACCTATCCTTCAAGCCCAAGAGCGGAGGAATGCCGCTTTTTCTCTGCTTATTGCTACTACCTTGATTCGCCGATATATTCACTTGACCAGGATAATACGTTAAAAGCTATTGACGCTTTGCAGTTGTTTATTAACCTTTATCCAAAAAGCGACCGTGTAGCCGAGGCCAGCAAGCTGATCCAGAACCTGCGTGACAAACTGGAAACCAAAGCTTATGCCAATGCGAAACTTTATTTAACCATCAGCGATTATCAATCGGCAGTGATTGCGTTCAACAATGCACTGCGCGACTATCCTGATACCAAATATGGCGAAGAAATGGAATACCTTATTGTTAAAGCGCAATATCAGTATGCTTACCATAGCTTTGAAACCAAACAGGAAGACCGTTTTAACCAGGCTATAGCTTATGCCGACCAGTTTGCCGAAAAATATCCGAACAGTAAATACCTGCACGAAACTCAGGCATATGTAAAAGACAGCCAGCAGGGCATAAAACAGGCGCAGCGTTTAATTGCCGAAGCAATGAGCAATGAAAGAACCGCTAAGAAACTTTTAAAGAAAGATACCGTAACAACAACATCGCCATCTGAAAAAAATCAGCCGCAAAAAATACCATATTAATTAAGATATATTAAAGAGTTTAAATTAAGATATGACAGCTAACAACAGTAATAAACCAGCAGCAGCCAGCAGCACTGTAACCCGCGATTTACGCGAGCTGGATACCAAAACAGAGAACATCTATGAGTCGCTTGTGATTATGTCAAAAAGGGCAAACCAGATCTCGAACAACATTAAAGAAGAGCTTCACCAGAAACTTTCTGAGTTTGCATCATCAAATGATAACCTGGAAGAAGTATTTGAGAACCGTGAGCAAATTGAAATTTCAAAATACTACGAAAAATTGCCTAAACCGTCATTAGTTGCCGTTCAGGAATTTTTAGATGGTAAAGTATACTACCGTAACCCAACTAAAGAAGTTTAGTCTCCCGGCTCCTAAAAAAGCAGCTTCGGAAATTTATTTATATCGTGAAAAACTCCCCTATCGGGAGTTTTTTCTATTTTAGCCTATATTTATCCTTTCGCCTATTGGCGGATCTGAGCTTATGCTTAAAGACAAAAACATTGTTTTAGGAGTTTGCGGCAGTATTGCAGCCTACAAATCTGCACTGCTGGTTAGGCTGCTGGTTAAAGCCGGCGCTAACGTTAAAGTGGTGATGACTGCCGATGCCACTAACTTTATTACACCGCTTACACTATCAACGCTTTCAAAAAACCCGGCGCTGGTTGATTATTTTAAGGCCGATACCGGCGAATGGAACAACCATGTTGAACTTGGGCTTTGGGCCGATATGATGGTTATTGCCCCCGCCACGGCCAACACCCTTGCTAAAATGGCTAACGGCCTTTGCGATAACCTGCTTAGCGCGGTATATCTTTCGGCCAAGTGCCCGGTTTATTTTGCTCCGGCTATGGATCTTGATATGTGGCTGCACCCGGCTACCCGCCAAAACGTAAGCAGGCTGCAGTCATTTGATAACATCATGATTCCGCCCGGTAACGGCGAACTTGCCAGCGGTTTGCATGGTGAAGGCCGGATGGCCGAACCTGAAGAAATTGTTGCTTTCCTGGAAGCTGAATCAAAAAAAAAAATCCGTTTAGCCGGTCATAAAATACTGGTAACCGCCGGGCCAACTTACGAGGCTATAGACCCTGTACGGTTTATCAGCAACCATTCGTCGGGCAAAATGGGGTTTGCTATCGCAGATGAACTGGCCTTGATGGGGGCCGATGTTACTTTAGTGACCGGGCCTACTGCACAAATCAGCAAGCAGCAAAATATAAAACGGGTTAATGTTATTTCGGCGGCACAAATGTTAGAGGCCTGCTTAACCGCTTATGGCGATGCGAAGGCTTGCATTATGAGCGCTGCCGTTGCCGATTATACCCCGGCTGATGTTGCCACTCAAAAGATCAAGAAAAGAGACGACGATCTCCGCATAGAATTGAAGAAAACCACTGATATATTAAAAACTCTTGGCGAGGCTAAGCGCGAAGGACAAATATTGGTTGGTTTTGCTTTGGAAACCAACAACGAGGAAATGAACGCGATAACCAAGCTGCAAAAGAAAAATCTCGACTTTATTGTACTAAATTCGCTTAATGACGCGGGTGCCGGTTTTGCAGGCGATACTAATAAAATAACCATTATTGATCGTGAGCTTAAGAAAACTACTTTCGACCTGAAAAGCAAGGAAGCAGTAGCCCGCGATATTTGCAATAAAGTTGCCCAACTGATAAACGGATGAAAAGACTGCTGCTTTATACTTTGCTGATGTTTCTTTGTTGCCGGACTGTAGCCCAGGACCTGAATGCACGTATACAAGTGTTATCGCCCAAGATACAGGTTGCGAATAAGCGCGTTTTTCAAACGTTGGAAACCGCCATGAAGGATTTCCTGAACGGCCGCAAATGGAGTGCTGATCCAATTTTGCCACAGGAGAGAATAGATTGCAATTTTGTGCTGAACATTACCAACTGGGATGGCAGCAGTAATTTTACCGGCGAGCTGCAGGTACAATCGTCCCGGCCGGTTTATGGTACATCCTATACCTCTACCCTATTAAATCTTAATGATAAAGATATTAGCTTTAGTTATACCGAGGGCCAGACTATTGACTATACCGATCAAAATTTTCAGGGAAATTTAAGCTCGATCATGGCTTTTTATGCTAACATTATTATCGGCCTCGATTATGACACGTTTTCAAAATTTGGAGGCACGCCATATTTTTTAGCTGCACAGACCATCGTAACCAATGCGCAAACATCATCATACGGTGGCTGGAAAGCTTTTGATGGCAATGTAAACCGTTACTGGTTATCCGAAAACCTGAATAATAAACTATATAATCCGCTGCGCAGCTTTTTGTACGATTATCACCGCAACGGCCTTGATCTAATGGCCGATAATGTAAGTAAAGGCCGTAAAGCTATTGATGCCCTGCTACCCTTACTACAGCAAATAGACCGGCAACGTGTGGGCGCAATGCTTCCGCTTATATTTTACACAGCAAAAAGTGATGAACTGGTTTCCATTTACAGCAAGGCCGATAACCAGGAACGGTTAACCGCTATGAACCTGTTTCTAAAGCTCGACCCTGCTAATGGGAATAAATATCAAACGTTGCAGAAATAATCCTTACTGTTAGTTTGAAAACAAATAAAGAAGTTGAGGAACGGCAAAGTAATCCCTACTTACAAGAGCAGGCTTTTTAGTTTGGTTTGCTGATAATTACAATTTGTAAGTCACTGATTATTGAGCGTGTTATTTCGATTGATTTTATAACATGGGCGTTTCCTACGGCCCGGGCTGTACGTTACAAGTCCTCGCGTTCCCCACTACAAAGTCCTTCGCACGCTGCGGGCTTTACACTTCCATCCCTAACGCGGCCCCGCACAGGCCCGCAATTACCAACCAAACTGTAAGCAGGACAATCGTTGTCCATGCCCTCCGACAAAAAAAATCAACAAAATGGATAGCCCATTTTGTTACGGCTCAATAATCCGCCAGCACTATCAGCTTATCACAAATAGGCGTAATCCTTTCTTTACCATTCAAAAAACCAAGCCCCACTACAAAGGAAAAACCGGCAACTATACCGCCCATTTCCTTGATAAGCTCGCTGGCCGCAGTTACTGTACCACCAGTAGCCAGCAAATCGTCATGAAGTAATATATGTTGACCGGGTTCAAAGGCATCGGTATGCAGCTCGATGGTGGCGGTGCCGTACTCCAGCTTATAAGCTTTTTGTTTTATAGTGAAAGGCAGCTTACCTGCTTTGCGCACGGGTACAAACGGCACCCCTAATTTGGTTGCAAGCGTAAGCCCAAACAAGAAGCCCCTGCTTTCGATACCGGCCACCGCATCAATCCGGGTTCCCTGCAATTGTTCAACAAAAGCATTGATGATGCTTTCGCATAATCCCGGGTCTTTCAGTATGGGCGTAATATCTTTAAAAACAATTCCCGGTTTCGGAAAATCGGGAATATCCCTTATGGCTGCTTTAATTTGCTGGGCTATCATTTGAAAACTAAATAAGGCCCAATTTTACGCAAAATTCCGTCATTAAGTATTGCAATATTTTTCAAGTCGTTCAGAGCACTATAGCTACCGTGCTCATCGCGATAAGCTACAATAGCATCCATTTGTTTGTAACTGAGATAGGGAAAGCGCTTAAGCTCATTAAAAGTAGCTGTGTTAATATTCACTTTAATAACATGCCTACCATCAACAGCAATATCAGCCTTGATCTGGTTATACTTTTGTTCGTCGATGCCATAAACCTCTTTTAACTGTTCCTTATTATAAAAGCCGCCAACCCGTTCGCGATAATGTACGATACGCCGGGCAAATGCAGGGCCAATCCCATGGATCATGGTAAGCTTCGCCGAGTCGGCGGTGTTAATTTCTATTGCTTCGCCCGGTTTAACTTTGTTTGTGTGATAAGCAGCCCCATCGGGCAGGTTAATATACGGTTCAAGGATTTTATATTCTGCCGGGCTAACGCTGTACATTTTTTTTACATCGCCTTTAGTTAAAAACCTCCCGCCTTTTTCTTCATAATGCTTAATTACCTGTGCCTGGTGCTCAGTAAGACCAAGTTTTACCCAACCTGCAAGGGGTAAGTTATTGGGATTAAATTGAAAGAGTGTAGCAGAACGGACATTGCGATTACCCGCAAAAACTTCATCCTTTGCCGGGATATCGCCCGTTTTATCGGAATCGGTTACCGCTTTATCAAAAGCCTTAAAATTTATTATATTATCTTTGTGGTTTGCCTGAAACAAATAAGGGGTCAGCAAAACCATTGCAATTAAAATAATCAACACTACCATTCCGTTCCACTCTTTTTTTGTGACAGACAGGTAGTTTTTAATTTGCGGCCTCATTTATGATATGTTCCAGGCGTTAAATTAAATAAAAATTTAGGATATTTATTTGTTAAAACATACTGCTATAAAAAACAATGAAAGTTATAACCACCGAAGAGTTTGCCAAAGCCACCAAACTGGATAAGTTGAAAATGCCGGGCCTGGCCGCTTTATTGATGGAGCTAATGAAAATAAACCAGGTTAATGACCTGTTTGCCCAGGCACAGCCCAAGCAGGGCCCCGACTTTGTTGATGCCATATTAGAAGGTTGTGGTATTGATGTTGAGTTTGATGAACGAGAGCTCCGTAACATACCTAAAGACGGGGCCTTTATAGCCATTGCCAATCACCCTTACGGTGGTATTGAGGGTATGGTATTATTAAAAATCCTGTGCATGGCCCGCCCCGATTCAAAGCTGATGGCCAACTTCCTGCTTAAAAAAATCCCCAACCTTGCCGACTATTTTATAGCGGTAAACCCTTTTGAAAATGTTGAACATTCATCAAGCATAAGCGGCCTAAAAAACACCCTTGAGCTGTTAAACCAGGGTACCCCCATAGGAATTTTCCCCGCGGGCGAAGTATCAACCTTTAAGGTAGAACAAAAACAGGTGACCGATCGTATGTGGCACCCGGTTGTAGGTAAGATCATTGCCAAAGCAAAAGTGCCGGTGGTGCCTATTTATTTCCACGGCAATAATGGCCTGTTATTTAACTTTCTTAGCTTGCTGCACCCTACCCTGCGCACAGCCAAGCTACCGTCGGAGTTGTTTAATAAACACGGGCATACCATTAAACTACGGATAGGTAAGCCCATTAACGTAACGGAGATTCCGGAGTATACCAATACCACCAAACTGCTTAACTTTTTACGCGCCCGTACCTATGCTTTAGGCACAGGTTTGGAAGAGGAAAAAAAGATCTTCAACCCGCGAAACCTGTTTAAAATTAAACGCGAAGCCGAAGAGGTTTCTCCTGAAATAGATAGCGCCATTCTTGAGAAAGAAATTGAGCCGCTGCGCGAAACCTACAAAGTTTGGACTGAGAAGAACTACGAGGTGTTCATCGTTCCGACGTCAACCATTCCCAATGTGATAAGGGAAATAGGCAGACTGCGCGAGATAACTTTCCGCGAGGTTGGTGAAGGTACCAACAAAGCTATCGACCTTGACGAATATGATATTTATTATCATCACCTGTTCATCTGGGATTTTGAGGCCAAACGGATTGTAGGCGCTTACCGCATTGGTTTGGGCGATGAGATATTTTACAGCGTAGGTAAAAAGGGCTTTTACGTAAATGAGCTGTTTAAACTTAAAACCCAATTTATACCGGTGTTACGCCGCAGCCTCGAACTGGGCCGCTCATGGATCCGCAAGGAATACCAGACCAAACCACTCCCCCTTTTCCTGTTATGGAAAGGCATTCTTAAATTCCTGATAGATAACCCCAGGTACCGCTACCTGATAGGCCCGGTAAGTATCAGTAACTCCTTTTCTAAGTTTTCCAAATCGCTTATTGTCGATTATATTAACCGCAACCACTTTGACCATGAAATGGCGCAGTATGTTAAACCGCGCAAAAAATTCAAGGTTGATTTTGCCAAAATTGATACCGACCTGCTTATGGCCGGTGAAGACAGCTTTAAAGGCCTCGACAACCTGATATCAGAGGTAGAAACCCGCAATATGAAAGTTCCGGTATTACTGCGTCAATACATTGCCCTTAACGCTAAGATCATCAGCTTCAACATCGATCCTAAATTTGCCGACTGCCTTGACGGTTTCCTGGTACTCGATCTTGAAAAAGTACCGCAGGATATACTGGATAAGCTTGGTAAAAACTTGTAGTAAATCTTCAATCCATAGAAACAGAAAGACACCGGCTGGCCGCCTCTTTTTTTTATAGCGATATTAAATCATTACCCAAAGCAAAACGCCCCCAATATTTATCGGGGGCGTTTTTATTAACTATATGTTGTTTTACAATTACCAGCTGTAACGTACACCAAACTGCATTTGCCAGCGCGAAGAAAACAAATCCACTGAATATGGCACACCAGGGTTCTGGAATGTGTAAGTTGGATAAGTACTTGACGCATTTGCAAATGAGGGAGTTGTTTTTGGAGATAAACCTACACTTGCAGTTGAGTTATATGTATTAGCTGAGAAGTAATAACGACCCCAGTTTTTGTTTAACAGATTAGTAAGGTTGATGATGTCATAAGTAAAAGTGATCATCTGTTTATGCTTACCATTACCAAATTTAAAGTCCTGAGTAAAACGGAAGTCAAGGTCGTTATTCCATGGAGTGAACGCACCGTTACGCTCAGTGAATTTACCACGACGGCTGCTCAGATATTTGTTACCGTCAATAAATGCGTCGAAAGCTGCTGCTTGCTGAACTGCTGTTTGTCCACCAGCAATATCTTCGAAGAATTTAGCTGTCTCACCCCTGTTAGGAATATAAGCCAAGCTAACTTGCTGACCTGTACCATCGATAGCACTTGGATAGAAACCATACGTATATGGATTACCTGATTGCGCGCTAAAGAAGAAAGTAAAGTTAGCAGTATAGTTATGACCTGCATCCCAATCATGTTTAAAGTTAACGTTTGATACGATGCGATTACGGATATCAAAGTTTGAGTTAGCTAACCCTGGGTTGTTAGGATTTAAAGCTTGGTTAAGCTGCCAGTTTGACTCCATGGAGTTACGGATACCATTGGTAACGTCTTTTGAGTGACCATAGGTATAAGCAACTGAGAAATTCAAGGCGCTTTGTGAATCAAACTGAGTAAATTTACCTACCTGAGCTGTAGTGCTGTAACGGTAACCCTGATTTGTGTTTGATAACAAGTAAGCGTTTGTATATGTAGCATTAACACCTTTATTTACGAAGATTGGCTGTAAATGCTGAGTATCATAAGGGTAATAAGTTACCTGATCAGTGGTATTTACTTGTTGGAATTTCAAGTCGTGGATAACTTTGGTATAGATACCTTCAACAGTGAATTTCCATTGGTTATCAGTTGTATAATCAACAGCTAAACTACTCCTCCATACCTGTGGCATTTTGAAGTTATTATCGATCAGATCGACTTGAGTTTTACCCGCAGATGAGGTATTGAAGTTTTGCTGATTAACAAAATTTAAACCACCATTTGAAGGAGCCTGAACCGGATTAGTACCAGCTACAAAAGGTGTCTTTGATTTTGACGGCTGATTATCATAAGCACCATAAGTGGCACCGTTATTATAAAATGCGTAACCAAACCATGCGAAAGGAACACGGCCAGTAAAGAAACCGCTACCACCACGTAATACAACGCTTTGATCGCCAAGTACGTCATAGTTAAATGAAACACGTGGGTTGATCTCGGCATTACCAAGATAGTTTTGTTTAATGTTTTTTGGCAGAGTATAAGTAAACGTGTTACCGTAGTTAGGGTCAACTGTAGCGTTAGTAGTTTTATCGCTCAGTGGTTGTTTGTTAGGTACGTCTGCATAATCCAGGCGTAAAGCTGCAGTTAATTTGAAAGCGTCAGTTATCTGGATTTCATCCTGTGCGTAGAAGCTGAATAAGTTAACTTTAAACTTAGCCGAAGGATTCGCTAAAATATAGTCACGTGTGTTGTTTGTATAGTTAAAGTTAGCACGTACACGAGAAGGATTGTTATTCACAAAATTCTCGATGCTGCTATAAGATACACGACCGTTCCATGCATTTACGAAGTTATAAGTGATATTATAAAACTCGTTGTGAGTACCAAATGTAAACGTATGTCTTCCTTTTGTAAGGGTTAAGTTATCGGTAAACTCAGCAGTTTTTTGGTGCATATCAAAAATAGCTGCCTCACGGTCGGTACCCATAAATATGGTTGTACCTGGAGTGCGGCCGGTGATTTCAATTTGCGGCAATGCAGGGTTTGAGTTAGGATCACGATAATCGTGAACAGCAGAGTAGCCTAATACTACGCTATTACTTAAGTTACCAGAGAACCTTGATTTTAACTCAGCAACGGTTGAAGTTGAATTGTTATGAGAAGTATAGTCAATACCGCTGAAACGGAAATTCTGTTGGTCACGCTCTAAGTTTGTAGCTTTTGAGCTGATAGTGTTGTTACGTAATGTTAACTGGTTGTGATCATCGATATTCCAATCCAAACGGTTAAAGAATTTGTTTGAGTTAGAAAATATCGTTGTGTTGTTGTAAGTACCTGGATCGATACCGCCTGTAAATGATTTAAACGCAGTTACCAATTTATCGCCATCGGCCTGGCTTAAGATGTTAGCCGAACCATTGTGATCCAATCCACGGATAACTGGATCCTGCCTGCGGGCAAGTTCTTCATTAGTAAAGAAGAATAATTTATTTTTAATAATAGGGAAACCTAAACGGATACCGGTTTGGTAATCATGAAAATCGGTAAGTTTTGAACCGTCGCCACCTAAGTTTGCAGGCACATTGTTTTTACCAACCATAAATGAACCACGACCGTAACCATAAACAGCACCGCTAAAATCATTTGTACCGCTACGGGTTACAGCGTTGATACTACCACCTAATACGTTACCAATTTTAATATCGTAAGGAGCAACATAAACCTGGATATCCTGGATAGCGTCAAGAGAGATTGGGCTTGTGCGGGTACTGCTACCTACCTGACCTGAAGCATTGGTTTGACCACCTAATGAAGGGCTAAAACCGATCGCGTCGTTGTTGATGGCACCGTCAAGTGTTACGTTATTGTAACGAAAGTTGGTACCCTGGAATGAGTTATTGTTGCTCTGAGGGGTATTCCTGGTTAAATCCTGCAAACTGCGGTTAATTGACGGAGCAGTACGGATCTGGTTTTGACCAATACGGGTACTTGCACCTGTTTTTGCAGGACCGGCAGATGCTTTTACTTTAACTTCCTGCAAGGTTGTAGTTTCATCCTGCAATACAAAGTTCAATGTAGCATTACCTAACTGGAGCGTAAGATCGCTTTTTTCGTCTTTTTTGTAACCGATAAAAGTAGCGGTTACGGTGTAAGGACCACCCGGGTTAATGTTATTAACCGAGAAACGGCCCTCGCCGTTGGTTTGTGCACCATACCTGGTACCTGTGCTGGTATTAAGTACAGTAATGGTTACACCCGGAAGAGTGGTACCTTTTTGATCTGTAACTTTACCGGTAAGTACCGAGGTGGTGATCTGAGCGTTTGCAACGCCCCCAACCCCAATAATTATTAGTGTTAAAATAATAAAGTAGAGCTTTTTCATTTGTGAATTTTTATTGCACAAAATTGCCCTACCAATGTTAATTCTACATTAACATCAGATTATTATATTAACAACTACTTAATGATTTCTTCTTTACCTGACACAGACGCCCGAAAACTAATCTAAAAATGCTGATTATCAACAAAATAAAAAAACTAATGCGCCAAAATATTAAGTTTTTATTTATCCACTACCGGGGATAAATTACACAATTATGTTCGTCACAGCTAAAAAATGTCCCTATTATATAGTATTTAAAGGGCAACGGTAATGAGCATTTTAACAAATACTTAATACGTAAATACTAAAATCAACTTTTGATTCTCAATTTATTAAGCAATTGGTTCAGCAAGTAAGCAGGCGCTACGGCTAATGATTTAATGTTGAGTCCGTTTGCTGCAAACTGCGGCTCACGGCTATTGCCGATAAGTAACGCGCTTGCAGAGGGAATAAACGCAGAAACACATAATAGCCACATAACGGGCCCTCCCGCTTGCTGCCACGCTACAAGTTCCATTATACCGTAACTAAACCCTAATAAAATAAATAAGATGAAGTAAGATATAATTGGCGATAGCTTTAAATAGAAGTAGATGGCAATAGCTATAACAAAGGAAGCCCAGTTAAAATAGCCATTATATGTTCCTAAAAAGCCTAAATGAGGAAAAGGAGTAGCCCAGATCAATCCAAAGAGACTAAATGCCAAAGTTGGGATACAGACATAGTGTATGATTTTGTTAACCCTATCCTGGTGAGCTTCTTCATATTCCCTGAAATAACGAACAATAGGGCGTTCATCAATATTTGCAGTAGTTTTAACTGCTGCCTTCTGTTTGGTATTTGCTTTTGCTGCCACGCTGTAAAAATAAAAAACCCCTTCGGTTTTGTGCCGAAAGGGTTTCGTTTAATTTTATAATGATTACTTGGCAAATGCTACCGAACGGGTTTCCCTGATAACGGTAACTTTAATTTGCCCAGGATAAGTCATTTCTGTCTGGATTCGGTTTGAAATATCAGCAGCCAAAACTTCTGATTGCGCGTCGCTGATCTTTTCGCTCTCTACCACAACACGTAACTCACGGCCGGCCTGGATAGCAAATGTTTTTTCGACACCCGGATATGATAATGCCAGCTCTTCCAGTTCTTTCAAACGTTTAATGTAGCTTTCAACAACCTCGCGGCGTGCACCAGGACGTGCGCCTGATATAGCATCACAAGCCTGGATTATCGGCGATAACATCGAGGTCATCTCAATTTCATCATGATGGGCACCTATAGCATTGCAAACTTCAGGGTGTTCTTTATATTTTTCAGCCAATTGCATACCCAAAATAGCGTGCGGCAGTTCAGGATTATCATCAGGCACTTTACCAATATCATGAAGTAAGCCGGCACGTTTAGCCATTTTAACATTCAAGCCAAGTTCGGCAGCCATGGTAGCGCAAAAGTTGGCAACCTCACGTGAGTGCTGCAACAGGTTTTGCCCGTATGATGAACGATAACGCATACGGCCAACCATCCGGATCAGTTCGGGGTGTAAACCATGAATACCCAGGTCAATCACGGTACGTTCACCTATTTCAACAATTTCTTCTTCTATTTGCTTTTTTGTTTTGGCAACTACCTCTTCAATACGTGCCGGGTGGATACGACCATCAGTAACCAAACGGTGCATAGCCAAACGGGCAATTTCGCGCCTTACCGGGTCAAAACCTGAAAGGATAATAGCCTCGGGGGTATCATCAACAATGATTTCGATACCTGTTGCGGCTTCCAGTGCACGGATATTACGCCCTTCGCGGCCAATGATACGGCCCTTGATCTCATCATTTTCAATATTGAAAATAGACACTGTATTCTCAATCGCACTTTCGGTAGCAGTACGCTGGATAGTTTGGATCACTATTTTCTTTGCCTCTTTGGTAGCGGTAAGCTTAGCCTCGTCAACAATATCCTTGATCTGGATCATGGCTTTGGTACGGGCTTCCTCGCGCAAGGTATCAACCAATTGGTTTTTGGCATCTTCGGCTGATAGGCCGGCAATGGTTTCCAACTGTTGAATGTGCTGGTTTTTAAGGTGCTCTACCTCGTCTTGCTTTTTAACAACTATTTCAGTTTGTTTTTCAAGATTTTTGCGGGTGTTATCAAGTTCGCTCTCCTTACGGTTAACATTTTCCAGGCGCTGATTTAATGATTGCTCTTTTTGTTTAACACTATTTTCGCGCTGATTTACCGCATTGTTTTTATTGTTTACTTCCTGCTCATGTTCAGCTTTCATTTGTAAAAACTTTTCCTTGGCTTCAAGCAGTTTGTTTTTCTTAAGGATCTCGGCATTATTTTCAGCGTCTTTTAAGATCTTTTTCACTTTATTCTGAGCCGATGTTTCCTGGTCTTTAAAAAGCTTTAATAATAGGAAGCGACCTATGAGCACGCCAATGATGGCGCCTGCCAGCAGGCCGATGATGACGTATAGTAATATGTCCATTTTAGGTTTGGTGGTGTTATATATGTATGTAAATAAAAAAACCGCAACTAATTTTTAAGTATCATGTATTTAAAACCTCATTTCGGATATTGGGGACCATGGGTTGGTTAACGTTAATCGCAACTAACGCATGCCTCTTGATCCGCTTAATATTGAAGCGTTAAGTTTTTAATAGTGAAACCTAAAATTTAACTGCGGTTAAATCTTAATGTGCTCTTGTATATTTATGTAAAGAACGTTTATTACTTCGAAAAAAATTCGGTCAACAAATGATCTAAATGATAAACTTTTTCAGTCACCTCTGTATCCTCAACGGTAACTTTCTTTTCTGCCTTCAATGATGATGTTGCGTAATGCAACACACACATTGAAAGTAAATCCTGCTTATCCCTAACCGCATAATTTTCCTGATATTCTTTTATCCGGTCGTTGATCAGCTTAGCCGCCCTGCGTATTATTTCTTCTTCCTCCATGTTAACCTTTAAGGGGTAAACACGGTCAGCAATATTTATTTTTATTGAGATTTCTCCCATTTGAGCTTTTCACTTTTTGTACTATTTTTTCAATAATACAATACACTTATCTATTTCCTGCACAAAGTCGTTAATTTTTTGCTTAATGTCAACACTTTTTTCATTTGTTTCAGAAAAAGACTTGGCAACTTTAACAACTTTTAATTTTTCTTCCAGTTCTTTTGTCTTGGCCTTACTGGCGTTCAGAGCTACCGTAAGTGCCTCACTTTCCAGTTTTAAAAGGTCATTTTCCTCCTGCAAAGCAGCGCACAGTTCAATCAGGCGCTCGGTTTTATCTACAATTTTATTTAACTGCTCTGCTAATGAGGCCATGTTTGGTTATTGGTTGATTAAGTTGATTGAGTGAATGGTTAAACTACCAGATCAACCACTCACCCAATCAACCATTCACTATTTTCTAATTTCTGCTCCGGCTTCTTTTCCTAAATTATAAATTAATTTCTGCATAATAGAATCAATTGCCTTATCTGTTAACGTTTTTTCCAGATCCTGGATGATAAAGCTTAAAGCATATGATTTTTTACCCGCAGGCAGCTTATCACCCTGGTAAACATCAAACACATCAACTTCCTTCAGCAATTTACGCTCGGTACGCTGGGCAATTTGCTTTAACTGGCCAAATGATACGCTTTGGTCTATTAACATAGAAAGATCGCGTCTTACTGCCGGAAATTTTGAAACCTCCTGGTAAACGATCTTATTTTTACGGATAGCTGCCAGCACAAGGTCGAAATTAAAATCAGCATAAAATACCTCTTTGTCAACATCCGCCTTTTTTAAAGAAGCTGCAGCTACCGACCCAAATTTCACCAATTGCTTACCATTTAACATGTATTGAATGCCAAACGACATTTTTTTGCAGGTTGCATCCTCAACTGTAAAGTTGCTGATGCTCAGGCGCTGCAAAACACCATCAACCACAGCCTTGATATTATAGAATGATACCGGTTTTGATTTCTGGTTCCATTGCTCGGCAGTATTAGCACCGGTGATGAAAATACTGAAACGCTGGGTTTCAATGTACTTATCATCTTTAACACTGTACACCTTTCCAAACTCGTAAAATTTCAAATCCGAGCTACGGCGGTTTTGGTTATAAGCGACAGCTTCCAAACCAGAATACAGGAGGGTTTGACGCATTACATCCAGATCGCTGCTTAGTGGGTTCAGAATCTTAACGGCAGTATCCAGGTTATCCGAATAGGCAGATTTTGTAAGTGAGTTAGCCAGGATCTCGTTAAAACCATTCGCGCTCAGCAAATCAGATAACTGGTTTTGAACAGTATCTTTCTCCGGACGAATAGAGTTATTTAGGGATGCCCTGATCTGTGTAGGGATCTCGATGTTGTTATAACCATAGATCCTCAGGATCTCTTCAACCACATCCACATCGCGGGTAACATCCACACGATATGGAGGCACTTGTAACGATAATGAATCCGCAGTTTCATTCACTATCTTGATATCAAGTGCCGTGATAATACCTTTGATCTCATCATGGCCAATCTTTTTACCAATCAGCTTATCAATGGTATTGTAAGTGATTTCCACAGCAAAGGGAGCAACCGGTGCTGGGTAATGATCGGAGATTTCTGACGATATCTCACCACCTGCCACCTGCTGAATCAACAATGCAGCACGTTTCAATGCAAAAACGGTCATGTCCGGATCGGTACCACGCTCAAACCTGAATGAAGCATCAGTTTTTAAACCATGCCTTTTTGAAGTTTTACGAACAGATACCGGGTTGAAGTAAGCGCTCTCCAGGAAAATATTTTTAGTTGATTCCTTAACGCCTGATTTTGCACCGCCGAATACACCTGCTATACACATAGGCTCTTCAGCATTACCGATCATCAGATCATCGGCAGATAATTTCCTGTCAACATCATCCAAAGTTTTAAATACAGTACCTTCGGCATAGTTTTTTACCAGCACTTTATCGCCGGTTATTTCATCTGCATCAAAAGCATGTAAGGGCTGACCAAGCTCATGCAGGACATAGTTGGTAACATCCACAATATTATTGATAGCACGCACGCCGATAACAGCCAAACGCTCCTTTAACCATTGCGGCGATTCCTTAACCTCAACACCGCTGATGGTTAAGCCCGAGTAACGCGGCGATGCCTGCTCATTCTCTACAATAACCTCAATCACACGACTGGTATTATTAACTTTAAATGCACCTACATCGGGTTTATTGATGCCAATTTTCAGGAAAGCGGCAATATCCCTTGCCGTACCCAAATGCGAAGCCGCATCGGCACGGTTCGGGGTTAAGCCTATCTCGTACATGTAATCGTCGTTCAGCTTAAAGTATTCTTTAGCAGGAGTACCTATAGGAGCATCATCCGGCAATACCATAATACCAGCATGGCTGGATCCTAAACCTATCTCATCCTCAGCACAGATCATACCGTAAGATTCTTCGCCCCTGATCTTTGATTTTTTGATAGCAAAAGGCTCGCCGCCGGTTGGGTAAACAGTAGTGCCTACTACAGCAACCACCACTTTTTGCCCGGCAGCTACGTTAGCAGCGCCGCAAACAATCTGCAGGTCTTCTGCCCCGCCTATATCAACTTTGGTAACATGCAGATGATCAGAATTGGCATGGTCAACACACTCTTTCACATAGCCAATTACCAGGCCTTCCAGTCCGCCGGGAACAGCCTGTACCTTTTCCAGGCTTTCAACCTCCAAACCGGTTCCGGTAAGGATGATAGAAATCTCCTGGGGCGTTTTATCAGTATCAATAAATTCTTTAAGCCAGTTATAAGATATTTTCATTATTCCGAAATGATAATCGGCAAAGATACGATTTAGGCTGAAAGGTTAAAGGCGAAAGGTAAAAGGTATTTTATTTAAAAATTAATCCAATTTGAAGATTTGAAAATGTTAGGTCAATTTCAAATCGCCTCATTTTCAAATCTTCAAATTAAAACTACATCAACCCTTCATCGGCCAAACTTAAGTAGCCGGCATCGGTAATAATTAAATGATCAAACACACCCATGTCCAGCATCCTGCCGGCGGCGCTTATTTTTTTGGTGAGCTGGATATCTTCGTTACTGGGTTTCAGATTACCCGATGGGTGGTTATGCACCAGTATGAGCCCGCTGGCCTGGTATTGCAGGGCCGAGTAAAAAATGATCTTCGGGTCGCATACCGTAGCCGACAAACCTCCTTTACTGATCAGCTCCTTCCCTAATACTTTGTTGGAACGGCCTAATAGTATGATCCAGAATTCCTCGTGGTTCAGGTCCATCAAATGACGGCGCATAATATTGTAACCATCCCTGCTTGACGTGATCACCTCAATGACACCCGATTCAAATTCATTACGACGGCGGCCGATTTCCAGCGCGGCAATAATAGATATAGCTTTGGCTTCTCCTATCCCTTTAAACTTGGATAGTTCGGCTATCGAAGCCTTACCAAGCTTGTTCAGGTCGTTATCATAATGGCGCAGGATGCGTTTACTCAGTTCAACCGCACTTTCGGTGCGGCTGCCCGAGCCGATAAGGATGGCGATCAGCTCGGCATCGGTAAGGGCGCGGCGCCCTTGTCCGCTTAGTTTTTCACGCGGGCGATCTTCCTCAGCCCATGATTTAATACTGATCTTGCTTTCGTAGTTTTCCACGGCATTAAAGTATGAAAAAGCGCCAAACAAAAAAAGGGACAGCGTTGGTACACTATCCCCTTCGGTATATTTTAAAAGCTGAGATTAGCTTAAGCCGTTAACAAATTTAGTAAGCTTTGATTTATTGTTCGAAGCTTTGTTTTTGTGAATAACGTTCTTTTTAGCTAAACGGTCAAGCATTGAAATCACTTTACCCAACAGTGCAGAAGCATCGGCTTTGGTAGTAGTGTTTCTTAATTTCTTAATAGCGTTCCTGGTTGTTTTAGCCTGGTACCTGTTGCGCAGACGCTTCGCAGCGTTTGCCCTGATTCTTTTTAATGATGATTTATGATTTGCCATCTCGTATAGCTTGTTATTCTTTTCTACTTATTTTAAGGACTGCAAATATAGAGCGATTAAATTTAATATGCAAGTGGTTTTTTGATTTATATTTCAGGATGATTAGGTTGATAATGTGATTAATTACCTGAACCCTTAAGATGTGAAGACCTCTCAAATTAACAAGCTGTTAACCCCGCATTCACGAAGTGTTTATACAACACAATGATTTTTGCTGCGTTACTATTAATTAAAACTATTGCGTTTATGGTTACCAACAGCACCACCAGGTTCAGCAACCGGGTTGAAGATTATGTAAAATACCGTCCCGGCTACCCCGACGAACTTGTTAAGTTTTTACATGACGCTTACGGCTTAACACAGGATAAGCTCATTGCCGATATTGGTGCAGGTACAGGGATCTCTACCGCATTGTTCCTGAAAAAAGGCTACCGGGTAATTGCCATTGAACCAAATTTGGAAATGCGCGAAAAAGCTATCGAGTTACTCGGTTCATATAACGGTTTTATCCCCCGAAACGGCACTGCAGAAAATACCGGCACCGAGAGTAATAGCATTAATGCTATTATAGCCGGACAGGCTTTTCATTGGTTTGATGCCGTAAAAACCTGTGCTGAATTTAAAAGAATCCTGAAACCGGATGGCATTGTTGCCCTCATCTGGAATGAAAGAAAAACAACCTCGGCCTTTGAACAGGAATACGATAAACTCATCGTAAAACATGCCCGCGATTACATAAAGGTTGATCACCGCAATATCGATACCGAACATATCGCTGCTTTCTTTAAGCCGCAACCCGTTCACCTGGAAATATTCGCCAATAAACAGGTATTTGATTTTGAAGGATTAAAAGGTAGGCTGCTGTCGTCATCATACATGCCTGCACGTGGCGATGAGGGGTACGGGCCAATGATCAACGATTTGCATGCACTTTTTGATAAATTTCAGCAGGATGGCGTTATCGTTATTAATTACGATACGAAGGTTTATTCGGGGAAACTGTAAGATCAACATTATTTAGTATCGGTGAAACAATTGCACGCGGGTATTATCTAATTAGCAAACACAGTGGCTTATTAATACTACTTAAACATGATATACTGGATCATTATTATAATACTGCTGCCTTTTATATTTATTTTAATAAGCTATTTAAAAAACAAAACCCAACAAAAAAAGAAACTTACCGAAATAAAAGAACGCTGGGGCAAACCCATAATTGCAAGCAGAAATTTCAAACCGGTCAGCACCTACCTTACAGCTTATGGCGGCTCAAGCGGGATCTCTGCCGATACTGCCACCGACCTTGACATCGACAGCGTATTTGAATTTATCGACCGTACCAATTCAAAACCCGGGCAACAATACCTATATAAGCAATTACACTCCCCGCAAATTTCAGAAGAGTATTTTGAAACGCTTGAACAGCGGATCGGCAATGTCACCGCCGACAAAGAATTGAGAGAGGCAGCCGAGCTTAAATTATCTGAGTTAGGGAACAGTGATGCCTACTACTTACCGGAGCTTTTTAAGAAACCGCATCATTCCATGTTTCCAGCAATTGGCAATTTTTATATCAGCATAGCGCCGTTTTTGATCATTGGAGTGGCATTTAGCCTTTTTATTGTTCCCAACCAGTTTATGCTCTTGCTATTGCTGGTATTAATGATAGCCAATGTAGTTGTTCATTACAGTAATAAAACCCAGATGCTGAACTACACACATTCGCTACCGCAGTTATTGGTTTTATTCAAGGTATCAAATTGGCTTAAGAACCACGCTCTGCTCAGGGATGATGAAAGTACCCGCCTCAGTATGGCTAATATGGGCAAACTCAAAAATTCGTTAAATTATATCACCCTGCAAAATAAAGCCGCTATTGACCCTACCGATATTTACTACCTGGTTACCGAATGGTTAAAAATGTTCCTGCTTATTGAGCCGCTGGTATTTATAAAATCCATCACCAAGGTAAACAAATACCTTAGTGACATTAAAGTTGTTTATGAAGCGGTGGCTGAGGTTGATGTTGCCATTTCCATCCAATCGGTACGTGATGGCGCGGCTCATTATTGCAAACCTCAACTTACAACCGGCAATACCCATATCATTATTAAAAATCTTTATCACCCGCTTATTGAAAACTGCGTGTCAAATTCTATCGCTATAGATAATACACAAGGCATTTTGGTAACTGGTTCCAACATGTCGGGTAAAACCACTTTTATCAGGGCTATTGCTATAAACGCTTTGCTATCGCAAACCATTAACACCAGTTTTGCTACAGTATACCAGGCTCCTCCGCTCAAAATATTTACCAGCATTGATATGACCGACGATTTGGGCGATAATAAAAGCTATTTCCAGGCCGAAGCTTTAGCCGTTAAAAATATAGTGGCACAAACCATTGCCAGCAAACCCATAAACAGCCTCGTAATCATTGATGAAATTTTCAGGGGTACAAATACTATTGAACGGATAGCCGCCGCGAAAGCCGTACTAAGCTACTTTATCCACAATCAAAGCTTCGTTTTTGTATCTACACACGATTTGGAACTGGCCGAATTATTAGGCAGCGATTACAAAGTTTTCTCTTTTGAGGAAGTGATTGGCGATGACCGCTTGGTATTTGATTATAAAATTAAAGAGGGATTACTCAAAAACCGAAATGGCATCGCGGTTTTAAAAGGCGTCGGTTTCCCGGAGAGTATTATTGATGAAGCCAATAAGGTAAGCAGCCAATTAAGGGAGAAGTATAACTTAAAACTCCCCCTTTAATTGCATCTTTGCCTCATGAACCGCCGCATAATTTTAAGCATAACTGGTACCTGTTTAATCATGTTATGCTCATCATGGGGATTCTTTGCACATTATCGTATTAACCGGCTGGCAGTTTTCACATTACCGAAGGCCATGTCTGGTTTTTACAAGTCCAATATCGATTATATAACCGAACATGCCGTAAGTGCCGACAAACGCCGCTATGTTGACTCATCAGAAGCGCCACGCCATTTCTTTGATGCTGACCGTTATGGCAAAAAACCCTTTGAGGCTATGCCTAAAAAATGGAAGGATGCCGTTGCCAAATACTCAAAAGATACCATCATTAAATACGGCACTGTTCCCTGGACCATTCAATACCAGTATTACAGGCTGGTACGAGCTTTCAAAGCCCATGATACAACGTCTATCCTCAATGCATCTGCCTATTTAGGGCATTATATTGCCGATGCGCACGTACCGCTGCACCTAACCCAAAACTACAACGGCCAGCTTACGGGGCAAACCGGCATCCATGCCCTTTGGGAAAGCCGCCTGCCTGAGTTATTTGCCGATCATTATAATTACTACGTTGGCAAGGCCCGGTATATTGAAAACCCGTTGAACGAAGCATTCCGTATATGCAAGGCTACTTACAAAAGCGTTGATACAGTTTTACGTTTTGAGCGCATCCTGAACAAAACCTACCCGCAGGACAAAAAGTACGCGTTGGTACAACATGGCAAAAAGCAAATTACCGATTACTCCGTGGCCTATAGCCTGACTTATCACAAAATACTGAAGGGGATGGTGGCAAGGCAAATGCGGGCATCTATTCTTTCCGTGGGTAGTTTCTGGTATTCGGCCTGGGTTGATGCAGGGCAGCCCGACCTGAACAAGCTTATCGCACAGCCTTTAAGCATCGAACAAAAGGCAAAGCTTCGGCAAGAAGAAATGCTTTACCGATCAGGCAAAGCATTAATAATAAAATAGTTAACGATCAAACCCGGCAGCCTTCCCCTGCCTTCTTTATATTCTCCGTGTCAGCTCCACGAAAACAGCGAAAAGGATAACGCCGGTTATCACCTTTCTTATCTGAAACAATCGTAACATGGCAGCATAATCAATCATTAAAAATATTCCTGCCTCATCTGCTTCATTTCCCGTTATCATGGTATTTATACGCAATTTTTCCATTAGGTATTTATACGCTATTACCCGGTTTACAACCCTCCTAACTTAGTTAAATCGATCAGGAAGTTTATTTGACCTCCCCTTTTAGCCACAAGCCCTAAACCTAATAGAGAATTAAATAAACAGGAGGCCATATCGAGTGACTGGCGTTTTATATCACTGAATATTTACATCTATAAACTATCATCTTATGGCAAATTTAACTTTAGCACCACGATGGGCATCAAGTGTGCTGCAACTCGGAAACACCGCTTATGTAGATTGCGGTACACCAACCGTACTAAACAATTTAACCTCCTTTACCCTGGAGGCCTGGGTAAACGTGTCGAGCCTTAACGGATTTCAATCCGTAGTTGGCAATGTTGACAATGCGGTTGGCGGACAATACCAATTATTTCTTGAATCCGGTTATGTTTACGCCTATGTAGGCATCGCACCGTATCTGATCAAATCGACTTTACCCATCACTGTCGACGAATGGCACCACCTGGCTTCTGTATTTGATGGTACAACTTCCAGCTTATCGCTTTATGTTGATGGCGTGGCTGTTGCGCAAAGCACCTTTTCGGGAACACTGCCTGCAAGCGGTACCAATATGCTGCTGGGGGCTGTAATGCAGCAGAGTAGCCCGATCTGGTACCTACAGGGCCAGCTTGGAAGGATTATGATCTGGAATAGCGTGCGCGACGCTGAAGATATCCTTAATGATTCGGTACAGGTGAATAATTATAGCGCTGTCCAAAATCCTAACCTTATATTTTACAGCGACTTTTCGGAAATGCCGGGGGTAGACAGTTCCGGAAATAATATAGCCCTTAATTTCAAAAACAATGTACAATACGCGTTCAACGTTCCATCTGTTGTACTGGGAGCGGATGGTTATGTTGATTGCGGCTCCTTTCCCGAATACAGCATTCCCGGAAACGCCCCTTATACCATTGAAGGCTGGTTCTTCCCGGGCAGCAGCAGCAACGGTATCCTGTTAAGTTATGGCTTGAACGGCGCATGGGAATACAAAGTAAGCTATCAAAACAACCAGGTTATAGGCCAGCGTAACAGCGACAGTATTTCTTTAGCATCAGCAGCCTCGGTTTTGCCGCTAAGCTATTATCATTTTGCACTAAGTTATGATAGCGATGTTAAAGCCCTTAGCTTGTACGTAAACGGCAACCTTCAGGCTATCGATTATTTTCCTTCGCCGGTTACCGCGGTTCCAAACGGGCATGTACTCGTAGGCGCCCAATATGATTCGAACGGAAATATCATCGACAACTTCGGCGGTTCTATCCAAAACCTGCGCATCTGGAATGTATGTTTGGAACAATCAGAAATTGTTCAATGGATGTACAATGACGTGATAACCGATAACCGTTTAATTTCAAATTTTGATTTCACCGTTAACCCGCCGATAGATACAACCGACAAATCAACCCTTGAACTGGATAACGGTGCCGTGCAGCAGCTCCAAACCGTAAACGTTTTAACTACCGAGCAGATCGCTCTTTTGGGTATCCCACAATCCATCAACGCTATTTATCTCAATCAAAACGTAGAAACGCCTGTACCGCCGCCTACTGACATCCTATTTGCCAGCCAGCCCAAAGTTTTTACCGAAGATCATAAAGAGGAAAGCTGGGCACAATTTGAAGATTGGTTCGGCAGTAAAAACGGAGGCCCGGCAACAGAAGGCTTTCGCCAGCAGTTTGATAACGCTTATGAAAAAGCCCGGCAAATGTTCGACGAAAATGCCAACCTGTCCCGCGTTTTTACCCGCACCGATACCAATGGCATAACCCGTATTATTTACCATGGTGTAAAGGCAGACATGCTCGTTTACGAAGGGGCTATAGGCGCCGAATCAGACTGTACGCTCTGGTGGATCCAATTCATCTTTGCGCTTACTGTAGGTTTCCTTCAGGCTGTGGGGCTGGCACCTACCACCGGCAATATCGCCACGCGTATTTATAACCTGCTCCGTGCAAATCAAACGGTAATGAATGCCATGAGCTCAATGGCCGGAAAAGCAATCAGCGCCACAGCCGCTATTGGTTTTGTAGGTGTAATATATCAACAGGGACTTATGTGGACCATTATCAAGTTTGTGCTGACATCCGCAGGATGGTATGCCTTATTCTGGATCCTTCGTAAAGTAATAGCCATAGTAACAGGCCTGGAAGCAGCCGCCATACTTGCCGGCTTTATTGTATGGGCTACTCAGCTTACCATACTTTCACTTAAATACAATACCGCATGCGGTCAGCTTCTCCAATCAACTAATGTTTCACATTCTTTTAATTCATAAAGCCATGCCAACTTCAACACCTGTTGTCGCTATACCTGTGGTAGACACTTCATATAGCATGACAACTTCAAATTATGTCGCAATCACAGTCATCGATACCAAAGCTTTCCTGAACAATGCGCTCCCTGGCGATTATATTGGCGTGGCATCCTACGACACCAACGGAAGAGTAACCTATAACCTGGCACAGGTTGATCAAAACCTTACCGTACCGGTTACAGCAGCTGCAGCTGTACAAAACCTAAGTTTCACCGGAAGCTGCACCAATATGGGAGGAGGGCTTCAAATCGCTGTAAATATGCTTTCAAGTGCTCCTGCCGGTGTAAATAAAGGCCTGGTGCTGCTTTCTGACGGTTATCAAAACTGCGGCACCAATCCCCTGCCATTACCTGCCGGCACCCCTCCCGTATATTCATGTGCAATGGGGCCGGCGTCTGACCAAAACTTAATGCAGCAAATTGCAACCCAGAGCGGCGGCCAGTATTATTATGCCCCCTATGTTTTCAATATGATGCAAATTTACAACCAGATCAGGGCGCAAACTCCTGCTGCACAATTACTTGCAAACGGATACAAAGTAGCCCAGGCCTATGATTACCTGTTAATTCCGGCCACCGTATCTGCAGGCAACGATCTCGGGCAGTTTTCGGTTGTATGGAGTGATCCTAATTATACGTTCACAAACGGCCAGCCCGGACTTAATCAATTAAGTGTAACACTTGTAACGCCGGCCGGCGTGGTAATTACACCAATGCCTACCTTACAGGGAGGGGCCTATGTGGTATTTAACATTCCTAACCCGGCGGTAGGCCTATGGTATATCCAGATCATGTATGGCGGTACAACCCCGCAGGGCCTGACAGGCGGTGCCTTTGAATACGCACCTTCAGGCAATGCCGCTCCGCTTCAGCTTACAGTTGATGCCCCTGCTGTTGTACGCAAAGGACAGCCTATTACTTATCATGCACATTTAACGGATGATGGAAAGCCGATAACCGGACAACAAATACGTGCTTTGGTTACCCGTCCCAAACTAAGTCAGCATAGTGCAATTAAAGCTTATGCATCAGATCTTAAAAACATAAAGCTGCCTGAAGAAACAATGGACACTATACAACATCCCGATTTGGCGAAGCTCGATCTGCTTTACAGG
Organism: Mucilaginibacter sp. Mucisp73; assembly: GCF_059491465.1. Classification (NCBI taxonomy): domain Bacteria; kingdom Pseudomonadati; phylum Bacteroidota; class Sphingobacteriia; order Sphingobacteriales; family Sphingobacteriaceae; genus Mucilaginibacter; species Mucilaginibacter sp. Mucisp73. The sequence goes on from NZ_CP168507.1 coordinate 5,007,018, forward strand.
CAGCGGTTGACGGAGGAGGATCTTTTGCCGCACATAAAGGGCGGGAGTATCCTGTCGGCGGCAAAGCAAGGTGGATACGCCGGTACTATACATGAAACGCACGAGGCCGGAAGTTACACCATTGAACTTGAAGTAACCGGATTTTCAGATAAATCTAAAACGCCGTTTTCCAGAAGTCATCGCTTTAATGTAGTGGTTACCGATGGCGATTGAATAAACCACCATCCTGTTTAATAAACAAAAAGCCTGTGCCGGGAATTATATCCTGCACAGGCTTTTGATATTTGAAATATTGAAACAGTTTCTTATTGCCCCTCAGAAACCTTGGCGCTACGGCTTTTTATAGCGGCAAAAATGGGTGGCAATATCGAGATGAGGATGATGATCACCCCTACCAGCGAAAAGTTTTTAGCTATCACCGGTACCTGCCCTAATTTGTAACCCGCAAACAGGAACACAATGATCCATGATGCACCGCCGACGATGTTATAAAGGCTATACTTTAAAAAAGGCATCCTGCCAACACCGGCCACAAAAGGTGCGATAGTGCGGATAATAGGCATAAAACGGCTAAAAATCACCGCCTTCCCGCCATGTTTATCAAAAAAAGCTTTGGTTTTAAGATAGTATTCCAGCTTGAGGATCTTATTTTCCTCTTTAAAAACTTTAGGGCCTAAATAGTTGCCTAAAAGATAATTGACGGTATTACCGATAAAGGCAGCGGCAATTAATATGATGCCCAGCAGCCAGATATCCAAACCCGAACTACCACCGGCTATTAACGCGCCAGCCGCAAACAACAGTGAATCGCCTGGTAAAAAAGGGGTTACTACAAAACCTGTTTCGGCAAATATGATCAGGAAAAGGATCAGGTAGGTCCATCCCTGGTAAGCACTGGTTATTTGTACCAGGTGCTTGTCAATATGCAGTATAAAGTCGATTATGCTTTTTATTACTTCCACAGGCTAAAATTTTGCCCAAAAATATAAATATTAAACAAAACGCCGCTACTGAAGTGTCTTACTAAGCAGATTATTAGTAAGTACCCCCGCTCCAAAGGCCAATGAGTCGGCGCTGCCAACAATACCTTTGGTATAAATGGTGTAGGCGCGGCCGTCCTGTATAGTTACATTTTGCAGGGTTGTTTCAATTGTCGTGGGCGTTCGGGTAGTGGTAATAGTAAAGTTATAATTACCGGCAGTAAGTTCAACGTATTTAGATACCTTGTTAAAGGTGGTACCTCTAACCACAAGGGTGTCATTAGCCCGCAGATCCAGGGCTGATGTATTGGGTGAAGTATGTACAAACCTTACTTTTCCTTTACCTATAGCTGGCAAACCGGTACTATCAGATAGTATAAATGAGCTAACAAACGAACTATCCTTTCGGAAGCCGGTAATAAACATGGTATATTTCCTGTTGGCTTTAAGCGTAGTATCAAACTGAAGCAAAATAACCGGCGCCGCGGTAGCTGTACGTAACTGCAATGGCGGTTCAAGTGTTGAAAGGTAAAAATATCCCGAACTGTTTGGATAAGTATAGGTAGTGGTATTATACCTGATAAAATGCTGATAAAGGTATACCGGCTGGATATCGGGACTTAAATTAACGATTTGAAACTGGGTATTGAGGCCTACTGATGATGCATTGCCCCCTTTACCGCATGAAGAAACAGCACAGATGAAAAGTCCGCATAGCACAGCTATAACAAACGAAACCAGTACCTTGCTTTTATTTTTATTAACCATTAATGTAATTATTGATTGATGAACAAACCGGTTGCCAGGCCTGTACTTTTATTGCCGTAACCGTAATAAGTGTATATCTTACCGGCGCTTAGTGATACCGTATCCCTTACAATGGTACCCGGAAAGGCCGCCGAATGCAGCGCCATATTATGCTCCCCGGGCGCTACCAAATAAAAAGTTGAAGTACTTTTAAAACCCAGATCTTTCATTTTTGGGGTATCCAGGGCAGCTGTTGTACCTTCAAAGTGCACGCTTATATTTCCGGCATCTGGCGAAGCATTTACAAACCTGATCTTTGCCTGTTTATTTGTATCGGCAACCAACACATCTGTAGTTTTAAAAACCTGATCGGCCGTATTACCGGCTACGTAAAATGAATACACCGAATCCTTACTTAAAGTTAAAGGCAGGCTAAACAACGGATTGGGGTTATTTGGCCCATCTAATTTAACCGAATAGTTTTGTGTACCCGCTTTTACCGAAATATACCCAAGCGTGCCTCCCGGATAAAATGTTGTTGTATTATTTATTCTTGTACCATTAAGGTAAATGTTAACATTATTGAAGGTAGCATTAATAACATTTAACGATGATGTTGATGAATCCACCGCGTCGGGCTTATCGTTGTTTTTTTTGCACGATGCAAAGCAACCAGCCGTGGCTATCAACAATAAAACTTTAACCTTTATATTCATATACAATTATAAGCTATAACTGCTTACTGTAATTTTTGGTATCGGGTGCTGAACAAAAAAAGTCCGGTTTATGATACCGGACTTAGTTTTGGATTTATAATTTAAGTTTACACTTAAGCATAGCTATTGAGCATCACCGGCATTACCAGCATCAGCACATCTTCATTCTCATCTCCGCCTTGTGGCAGCAATAAGCCGGCACGGTTTGGAGTTGACATTTCCAAAGATACTTCTTCGCAACTTAAATTCTTCAACATTTCTATTAAAAATCTTGCATTGAAGCCAATTTCCATGTCCTCGCCCTCATACTGGCAGCTTAAACGCTCGTGGGCTTCGTTAGCAAAGTCGATATCTTCTGATGAGATATTTAACTCGCTGCCATTTATTTTAAGCCTTACCTGGTGCGTGGTTTTGTTAGCATAAATAGCCACACGGTTTAACGAGCCCAGGAAAGTAAGCCTGTCGATATTTAATTTATTAGGATTATTTTGAGGGATAACCGCTTCGTAATCAGGGTAACGCTCATCAATTAAGCGGCATACCAGGTTAATATTGCCAAACCTGAAGAAAGCACTGGTGGAATTATACTCAACAGATACATTTACATCATCGCTTGGTAATGATGATTTAAGCAGGGTTAAAGCTTTTTTAGGCAGTATGAACGATGTAGTACTTGCAGCCTTTGCATCTTTACGGCGGTAACGAACCAGTTTATGTGCGTCTGTAGCAACAAAAGTAAGGGCCGATGTTGTTAGCTGGCAGTAAACGCCTGTCATAGCCGGGCGAAGCTCGTCATTACTTACCGCGAAAATGGTTTTGTTGATAGCTTCGGCTAAAACTGAAGCAGGCAGGTTTACTGATGAAGCGTTTTCAACAACAGGGATCTTTGGAAAGTCCTCGCCGTTTTCGCCACTCAGTTTGTATTTACCATCGCCGGCATTAATTTCAATGGCGAAGGTTTTATCATCAACCGAAAAAGCAACAGGTTGCTCCGGTAATGATTTCAGGGTCTCTAACAATATACGCGACGGGATAGCAATCCTGCCGTTCTCTTTAGCCTCAACCGGTAAAGAGGTGGTCATGCTGGTTTGCAGGTCGGTAGCAGAAATGGTCAAGTTCCCATCCTTTATCTCGAACAAAAAGTTTTCCAGTATCGGCAGCACAGTACTGCTGCTTAACGCACCACTTACCGATTGCAGTTGTTTGAGTAATGTTGAGGTAGAAACAATAAATCTCATATGGTTGTAATTAATCTATCAAAAATAGAAAATTTAACGGGCATACTTTTGCCTGCGTAAATAATGTTGAAAAATAGCACATATTAACACTAAAACCAGCGGTGCAATGGTGTTAACCAACTGCCAGTACATTTTTTCGCTTAAAGCAATTCTAATATTGAATTTATCATACTGAAAAAGCACCTTCTCGCCCCTTATTCTTGCCCTATCCAGCAGGCGGATCTTGATCTCCTTAGTACGCAGGGCTATCAATCCCGAATCATCGGTCATGTAATCGGCTATGTTAAGCAGTAGGTTTTTATTACCGTAGGTTTGATGGGTATAATGATCATAACCCAGCGGATAAGGCGAACCATCGCTGCCTACCTGGTTCTTTAAAATATCACCATCGCTAATCACTATCATTTTGGCAGGCTCGCTTTGTTGCTTTATGGCAACTTGCTCTTTAAGCCCTTCGGGCAGCGGACGGTTTTGCCAGTCGCTTACAAAGCTGCCTTCCAGCAGTACCCCGGTTATTTTAGGTGTGCTTTGAAAATCTTTGGGATTTGGTTCCTGCTCCAAAGCCTGCAATGATAACATGTGCGGAGCTGTTAACTTTTTATTATAGGGCGATGAGGTTAGCAACACCGTTTTATTTACATTTTTGGTATCGAGGATATCAATAGTGCTTGCAAACTCGCTGCTGATGCCGTCCAAATTTTTCACCACAGGGTGTTTGCTTAGCGGAATAAATACCGAGTAATACAGCCATGGCAGCATCTGGATCTGCGCCTGTCCGCCGACATTGCCCGTACTGATGGGAATTTGCGAGCAGTTCATATCAGCAATCAGGTCATAATTGATACGGACCCCATAACGGAAAAGCTGATCGTCCAGGTTAAGCTGTTTGGGGAATGCCAGCTGCTCGCCGCCATGCCCGCGAAGGCTATCCAGTTCGGCGCTAACCTGGTCAATAGTCCACAATACCCTGCCGCCATGCATGATGTACTGATCGAGTTTGAATTTCTCTATTTCGCTGAACTTTTGATCGGGTTTAGCTATCACCAGCAATTTGATCTTTTGCAGATCGGCAAAGGAGATAGCATTCAGATCAACCCGGCCCACCTGGAAACCTTCAGCAAGGGTTTTCATCGCATCGTTCAGCTGTAAATCTGTTAGCTCGTGATGCCCTTCGGTAAAGCCAATTTGTGGCCTGCCTCCGCTAACAGCTTTCTTTATGGCCGATGAAAAGGCATATTCCAGGTTTTGAATAGAGTTGTTCAGCACTTCATCGGGCGAGAGGCCTATCCTGCTTAGCAATAACTTTACGGGAATATCCTTCCCATCTGCCGATACCAGCGCCGACGGAAAAATGAGCTTTTGCGATACGCCATTATCGGTTTTAACACTCAGGTTGGTTGGCTCAACACCTTCGGCAGCCATATTTTGGATCACCTCGTTTTGCTGATCGTTGTTTAACCCTTTCAACGGATCACGAAACTCAAACTGGATTTTGCCGTGACTATAGGCTTGTAGATCGCTCAGCATATCGCGTGTAGCACTTTGCAGGCGTTTAAAACCGCCCGGCAAGTTATCGCCCTGTAAATACACCACAACCTTTAACTTTTTCGACAGCTTATCCATGATCTCCCTGCTAATGGGCGATATGGTATAGCGCTTTTCGGCCGTAAAATCAAAACGGGTAAAACTAAATGAGGATAGTATCCCCACAAAAACCAAAACTCCTAACACAATGATCATCCCGGCACCACTTAAACCTTTTTGACGCTGCTTTGCCAGCACAAACAATGTAAGCCATATAAAAATACCTGTGGTGATGATGAAATAAACCAGATCGCGGGTATCCAGCACACCACGGCTTACCGAATCATAATGCTGGGTTATGCCTAAATTTTGCAAGCCCAGATCCTGCAGGGATAACAACTGACTGATTGAATCAAACCCACTGTAAAAAAAGAAACACAGGAAAACGGATATAGTAAAGGCGATAATCTGGTTTTTGGTGATAGATGAGGTAAACAAGCCTATCCCCACAAATACAGCACCTAATAAAAACAAACCAATGTATGAGCCTATCACAGCCCCGGTATCAATATTGCCTTGCGGCATTCCTAACGTACTTACCGAATAGTAATAGACCAACGTAGGCAGCAAGGCAAAAAGTACTATTAATAAACAAGCCAGGTATTTGCCAAGCACTATTTCCCAATCTTTTAAAGGGCGGGTAAACAGCAGTTCAAAGGTTCCCTCCTTACGTTCTTCGGCAAGGGAGCGCATGGTAATGGCCGGGATCAGGAACATGAACAGGTACGGCGCAGTGCTGAACAAGCTTTCGAGCCCGGCATACCCGTACTCCAGTATACTTGAATCAGGGAATACCCACAAAAACAGGCCAAGCACCAGTAAAAATACACCGATGGTAACATAGGCCACCAGCGAACTGAGGTAGGATACTATTTCTTTTTTAAGGATACTCAGCACGTTATATTATATTGTATTAAGCGCCGAAATTACAACAATAATGCGCCAAAGCAAAGTGTGCTCGGATATCGGGGAGAGATATCGGATTTCGGATTTTCGATATCGGATTTAATTATTTTAAAAACCCTTTGCGGGTTTAAGCGTGGACGCTCCTTTTAAAGCATAGTTCAAGCGAAGGACGCTTGAACTTGCCGGGGGACTTTTGAGCTTGCGGGACAACACTACTGCAACTGCCACTTTAATATCTGCTACTAAAACCTCTGTCCGTCCGTTCCAGGACCCAACCACCTACGGCCAGAAGCAGGGCAATTATAAAATCCTAAAACCTGTACTTATAAGCCACATTTAACACCAGCTGATTAATAGCATGGTCGTAATCGGTATTTTTATATCCCCTTTCAAACTGCAAGCCAAAATCGAGCCCGTGATGAGGGCCGATAGGCACTACAGCCCCTGCCCCTCCTGCGTAAATAAATGAGGTACGTGCCCTGCTGTTGATGCTGAAAGCACTGCCTGTTTCAGCATTTACATAAAGGCATTTTGTAAAGTAATATTTCAAACCTGCGGTTAGCGGCAGGTAAGCATACAGATCATGATAGTGGTTATCGTAGAAAACGTTTGACGAGTTGCTTGAAAATAAATACTGCGGGGTTGATGCGGTAAAAACAAAGCCGGTGCCGACTGTAAAATGCAGGGTTTCAGTGATCGGCTTTTCCAGCTTCAGATTAACGCTAAAGCCGGCATCTACATTAAAATCGGTACCGTTATCATTGCGGTAATTCATGTTAAGCGGAGCTATTATTCCAGACCCTGCGCTTAACGATGTTTGTTCGCCACGCTGCGCTTTGGCTGCAAATGAAAATACAGCAAACAATAAAATGAACGTGATGCGGATAGGTTTATGAGGCATGTTATATAAGATTACAGGTGCTATTTAACGAAAATACGCCCTTCTGCAATATATCGCTACAAAAAATAAATATCTTACCTCCCAAACCGGTATGCAAACCTGATGGCTGTTTGCTGCGGGGTATGGGCCGACCAGCTTTCATACCTTAACCCCAACTCGAAGTTGCGGGCATCTGTACCTGTGGGGATTATAATGGCCGGGCCAAGGGAAAAGGCAAACAGCTTACGCTTGTCATAATTAAGCTCGATAGCACTGCCTGCTTCGGCCTCCAGAAATATACCGGAGCCAACGTTATACCTTACCCCGGCTTTTAAGGGTACAAAAATATCACCACCCGAATGCCCATTGTTAAACGGAGAATCCTTACGAAAAAAACTGCTGAATCCCGCGGTGAGCGTAAAGCTTACCGGGCTTGCCACCGGTTGCTCTAACTTTAGCGATGCACCAACACCTACATTGTACAAACTGCGCGAGGGAATACCAAACTCCACCCCGGCACTAAAAGCAGTTGAGGGTTTCGGTGTGTCCTGGGCGAAGGTTTTAAAAGCAGGGAAGATAAAGAGCAGCAATAATAGTTTTTTCATATCGGGCCGAAAATACAATATTGCCCGGCAAATAATTCTGAAGAAAAACAAGAAGCCCGGAAAACTTTTCCCGGGCTTATTCTAAAGGTTGACAGTAGTTTAATTAAAACCTAAAAGCTACGCGCAATGCAACCTGGCTTGTAGTGCCGTTTTTTGACCAGGCTTCGTAACGTACACCAGCTTCCAGTCCACCTGCAAAGCTATAGCCTACACCAGGTGAGTAAGCAAACGCGGTGCCGGCGCCACTTTCAGTACCGAACACTGCACCCAACTGACCTTCGGCAAAAAAGGCATCGTCAAAGTAATATTTAACACCTGCTTTAACCGGGATAAAACCCGCTCCCGATTTACCAAAAAAATCTTTGATCTCTTTTTTATACAGGAAACGTGTATAACCTGCCGAACCTGTTAAAAATAACTGATCGGCAATTGGATGATCATACTTCAATGAGCCGCCGATAGCGAAGTTTGAAATCTTGTGGGCGTCACCAACAGGCAAACCTGCATCAACACCAATACTGAATTTTCCGCCGTCTGAATTTGCTGATTGGGCATGGGCCGCGATAGCGGTAAAGCCTAAAAAGGCTAATGATAATAATAGTTTTTTCATATAACAATAATGTAATAAAGTTTGGCATGGCGGGGTACCTCCGCCTTGCCGGTTCGCCTATATAGATGTTACAAACCAGCAATTCGTTACAAAAAATGTTAAAAAAATATTAAATGGGTAATAGTTATAGATAATAATTACTCCACTACGTCCTTTCGGATACGGAGCGATGATTTGTTTTTTAATTATTGGTAAGGCTGATAAACACCTCCTCCAACGATTTGCCGCCGTTGTTTTTCCGGAGTTGCTGCAGCGTATCATTGGCTACGATAGTTCCTTTATTAATGATAATCACCTGGCTGCAAACGGCTTCAACCTCTTGCATAATGTGGGTTGATAGTACAATGGTCTTGCTTTTACCCAAATCGAGGATCAGCTGGCGGATCCCTATCAGTTGGTTTGGATCGAGGCCGGAAGTTGGCTCATCCAGTATCAGTACTTCCGGGTCATGCAGCATGGCCTGTGCCAGCCCTACCCTTTGACGATAGCCTTTGGATAGCTGCCCTATCTTTTTATGCTGCTCGGGGCCGAGGCCTGTTTGTTCAATAATATCGGCAATACGTTTGGCAGGCTCATGAATTTTATGAATGCCGGCAACAAAGCCCAACGACTCCTTCACATACATATCCGTATACAGCGGGTTGCTTTCGGGCAGGTAGCCGATGCGGCGCTTAACCTCAAGCGGTTGTTTGGCTACATCAAATCCACATACCGACGCCGTGCCTGATGTTTGCGGGATAAAACCGGTGAGGATTTTCATCGTGGTTGATTTACCAGCGCCGTTAGGCCCTAAAAAGCCCAATACGCCTGGTTGGGCAGTAAAGCTAATGCCATCAACAGCCTTCTGTACACCGTAAACCTTGGTTAATGCCTCAACACTAATACTCATGGCTGTAAAAATATGCTTTAGATATGAGATTTGAGACGGGAGATTTGAGATTCATGCAAAGCGGAGAGTTCTTTTGTGGTGTCCGTCCGTCTGGAGGAGCCGGTTCGCTGCAAACCATTCCGGATGGTAGTTTACAGCCTAAAAATCAGGAGATTGTTATATACCTCAAAGGTTAAAAAGTTCATGTGAATGTCATTCTGAAAACCTTTTGAGGCGACAGGGCAACATATGCTTTGTAAAAAACGTATTACAATTCAATAGCTTATAAAGCCTATCCGCTTTTGTCTGTCAGATGTTTGATTCCCCCGGGACGGGCGACAATACGGCTTTATAAATGCCAACTAATAATAAAGGTGTTTTGCAGAGGCGCACCACATGTGTCTGTAATATGCAGGGATAACATGCAAGACAAAGCATAGAAGACCGCACGTGATGCGTCTCCGCATAAACTACCTTTCAAATACCACGGAGTCACTATTGGCTCCGAGTTGCCCTAATATGTCACTGAGCTCAGCAACCATAGCGTCAGGGCCGCATATATAAAAATGCTTTGAGAAATCTTTTATTTCATCTTTCAGAAAATCAGCATCTATGCGCCGCTGATCATACGTACTGTCCTTTTGGCCGGTAATGGTAAAATGCGCGTTTGCACCAAGGATGCTTTTCAGTTCATCCCTCAAAATGATATCCTTATCAGTTTTATTGGAAAAGAAAAGCTTATTATCGGCAATTGAACCATCTCTATTTAATTGCCTTAGTATAGCCAAAAAAGGGGTAATACCTGCACCACCTGCAATAAAGTAACCGGGTCCTTTATATTCAATAGCCCCCCAAACGTCGCGAATAATAAGCTCATCACCTTCATTAACCTTGCTTAGCCTGTTGGTAACACCATCATGGTCGGTATAAGTTTTTATGGTAAACTCAAGGTAATTATCATCGTTAAGGCAAGTAAAAGTAAAAGGACGTGTTTCATCACGCCAGCCCTCCATATTGATTGATAATTCAGTAGCCTGACCCGGAATAAAGCTGTAACCGGCAGGTTTTTCAAGCCTGAATTGCCTCACATTGTGGGTAACATATTTTGTGGAAAGTATTTTTACGATTTGTTCCATTTGTGATCGGTATCGCAGGCTTAATACAATAATAATGCAAAACAGCCAATAGTTTATAACTATTGACAATAATTGTAGATGGTTTACAAATTATGAGAAATGGCTGACTGAATATGCGGAATATATGAAGGTAAGGTTTCTCAAAAGTTAACACCCCTTAAAGCATCGTTTGATAACAAACAATGAATGCGATCCTGTTTACCGGACTGGTTTGTATAATTATTAATGCTCTCTCCATACGCGTTCAGAAAAGAAGGTACCGGGAAATAAGGTTTTATTAGAAGCAGCTTTTAAGAAAACGATATTTTTAGGTAACACTTATCTCAAAGTAAATCCGAAATCGAAATTCCCAAATCCGAAATCAAAAATTATCTTTGCAGCTATTATGAGCAAATCAACCGACGAACTTTTTAAAAATGTTATATCGCACGCCAAGGAATATGGCTTTGTTTTCCCTTCCAGCGAGATTTATGATGGCTTAAGCGCAGTTTATGATTACGGCCAAAATGGCGCCGAACTCAAAAACAACATCAAAACCTACTGGTGGAAAGCCATGGTGCAAATGAATGATAACATTGTAGGCATTGATTCGGCCATATTTATGCACCCTAAAATCTGGAAAGCAAGCGGTCACGTTGATGGCTTCAGCGACCCGATGATCGACAACAAAGACTCCAAAAAACGCTACCGCGCCGACCAATTGCTGGAAGACAAGATAGCTAAATACGACAGCGAAGGCAAAACCGATAAAGCAGAACAATTACAGCATGACATGGATGAGGCCCTGAAAGCCGAAGACCTGACCCGCCTGCGCGATCTGATCATTGAGCATGAAATTGCCTGCCCGGTAAGCGGCACCCGCAACTGGACAGAAGTGCGCCAGTTTAACCTGATGTTCAGCACCCAGATGGGGGCTGTTGCTGATGATGCCGATACGATTTATCTGCGTCCGGAAACTGCGCAGGGGATCTTTGTAAACTACCTTAACGTACAAAAATCGGGCAGGATGAAAATCCCTTTCGGTATTGCGCAAATTGGTAAGGCTTTCCGTAACGAGGTGATTGCACGCCAGTTCATTATCCGCATGCGCGAGTTTGAACAAATGGAGATGCAGTTTTTTGTTCGCCCCGGCACACAAAAAGAGTGGTTTGACCAGTGGAAAGAAGCCCGCTTAAAATGGCATCTTGCACTGGGTACCGATGCTGCCAAATACCGTTACCATGAGCACACCAAACTGGCCCACTACGCTGATGCCGCTTATGATATTGAGTTTGAGTTTCCGTTTGGTTTTAAAGAGGTTGAAGGGATCCACAGTCGTACCAATTTCGATTTAAGTCAGCACGAAAAATTCTCCGGTAAAAAGCTTCAATACTTTGACCCCGAGGTTGATCCTGAAACCGGCAAACCATTTGGCAACTATGTTCCTTACGTAATTGAAACATCGATAGGTTTAGACAGGATGTTCCTGCTTACCATGATCAACGCTTACGAAGAGGAAGACCTAAGCACCGAAGATAAACAGGACAGCCGCACCGTATTACGCCTGCACCCTTGCCTTGCACCGGTTAAAGCCGCTATTTTCCCGCTTACCAAAAAGGATGGTCTGCCCGAAAAAGCACGCGAGATCATGGATAAACTAAAACTCGACTTCAATATCCAGTACGAAGAAAAAGACGCTATCGGTAAACGCTACCGCCGTCAGGATGCTATTGGTACCCCGTTCTGCATCACGGTAGATCATCAAACCTTGGAAGATAACACTGTAACTATCCGCCACCGCGACAGCATGGCCCAGGAACGCGTTCCTGCCGATCAATTGGACAAAATCATTGGCGATTTGGTTAGCTGGCGGAATGTGTTGAGTTAGTAAAGTTAACAGATTAACAAGTCATTATAATATGTCCAAAGCCTGCATAAACCGTGTAGGCTTTTTTGTTTAAAAGCGCAGGGAATGCACAATTCCCGGCAGGCTATCCCCGTCCATAAAGCGGACAGACATTACCCAACCCCATCAGCATCCCCCCGGCTAATTATCGGCGAAGCAAACAATTGTTTGTCTTGTTCCTTATCGCTTACAAATCCTGCGTCTATGCCTGCTGTTAAAGAATACCCCTTTTACCTTAAAAGTACTGTTATACTTTTTGGATTGATATTATTGGTTTACGTGTTTGCCCAACTGGCAGATGTGATGATCCCGCTTGCCTTTTCGGCTTTTATTGCTATTTTGCTTAACCCTGTTAGCAACTGGCTGCAGGAACATAAAGTGCCCAAAATTTTGTCTATATGCCTGGCTATGCTGCTTGGCGCTATTTTACTGACAGGGTTGTTCTATTTTCTTTCTACCCAGATCATCCAGTTTGGAGATTCGCTGCCCACGCTTAAAAAGAAGTTTGGTGAAATGTTCATCACCTTTAAAGACTGGGTAGCTACCACATTTAACTACTCAGTTCAAAAGCAGGATAAGCTTATCAAAGACGCTATGGATAACAGCCAGGCGCTGGTAGGCCGCACACTCGGCAATGTGTTAAGCACGTTTGGGTTGATATTTGTGGTACCCGTATATGTTTTCCTGGTATTGTTTTACAAAACCCTGCTCCTGAATTTTATTTACGAAGTATTTTCTGAAGAAAACTCCAAACAGGTTGCCGATGTTTTGAAAGAAACCAAATCGGCCATCCAAAGCTATATCCAGGGTTTATTGATTGAGATGGTGATAGTTGCTGTCATGAATTCGCTGGCCCTGATATTACTGGGTGTTAAGTATGGCATCCTGATAGGTGTAATAGGCGCTATCCTTAACCTGCTGCCCTACCTGGGCGGTATTATAGCCATTTCCCTTCCCGTGCTGATGGCAACGGTTACCAAAGATGGTTACACAACGCAGTTAGGAGTGATCATAGCTTATCTTGTTATCCAGTTTATTGATAATAATATCCTGGTACCGCGCATTGTGTCATCAAAAGTGCAGATCAACGCGCTTATCTCTATTGTGGTTGTGTTGTTAGGCAATTTACTTTGGGGCTTATCGGGCATGTTCCTTTCCATTCCATTTGTAGCAGTCCTCAAAATCATCTTCGACAGGATTGACACCCTGAAACCCTGGGGCAAACTCCTGGGCGATACCGTACCCACCAGGCCGAAAGGGGCGGGCTGGACTAAAACCAGGAAAAAAGCGGTGCTGCCGGAGGATGAGGCGAAAGGTTAAAGATGAAAGGCGAAAGGCCAAAAACAAAAGGCGAAAGGTTAAAGATGAGCACAGATACAGCTACCTTTAACCTTTCGCCTTTAACCTTTTACCTAAATTAATGCATCACCGGATTATCTCCATTATGCAGTGTACCGTTAATATACAGCAATTGATTTACCTTTTTAGGATCGCCCTGGTATACCCATACAATGTTGTTGATGTACTTGCGGAAGGCGTTGCTTACATCATCGGGAGTAAGTTTCTTTACATCATCAACCAGGGTTAACGAACGTTTCCAGTTATCATGCAATACTTCATTTGCTGCTATTGATGATGCCTGGGCGCTGTTGGTTTCGTTTTTATAGTAGAAACCTGTAAGGTAAGTAACCTTCATGTCGGCTACATCTTCAGGTTTAAAACCTTCGCGTTTAATTTTATCAACCAGCTTATCAAACACAGCTATGTATTTATCAGGCTCGGTTGTTGAAACAGAGAACTTGGCGGTTGAGGTTTGACCCGCGCTAAACCATGCCTGTGGGGCATATGACAAACCGTTATTAGTACGTACCTCTAAAAAGTGCATGTTCGAGAAGATGCGCATGGCTACATTAAAAGCGTTAAAATCGGGCGTACCGGCGGCAGGACCACTGGCGATACCTTCTACATAATTGGTAGCCAAATCACGCTTTTCAACATTGATGCTGTTTTTGTCGGCCCTGAAAGTTGATTTTTTAAACGCGAAAGCCGGCCCTTGTTTAATACCGCTCAGCATACCCTTTACTTTAGCTTCAATAGCAGCCTGGTCAAGATCGGCAACCACAACAATTACCATGCGAGATTTGGTCAGTATCGACTGATAATAAGCCTTTGTTTCGGCAGGGGTTAAGGCTGTAACAATAGCGACGGTTCCGCTTGGGTCTTTAGCGTAGTTGGTGCCAGCAAAGGCTACCTTATCGGCATACTTATCAATGGCATTATCGGGCTGTGAATCTTCTTGCTTAATGTTATTGATGGCATCCTGCTTAATGCGCGCAAACTCCTTTTCGTCAAACTTAGGCTGGGTTATAGCCTCCACATATAAAGGCCAAACCACGTCAAAGTCGCCTTTAATACAGTTCATGCGCACTACCGAATAGTTTTTGTTGCTGCTGCCGTAAACGGTGGCGCTTACTTTATCCAGCTCATCTTTAAAGCTGTTTTTATCGTGCTTCAAAGTACCGCACTCAGTAAGGGCGCTCATCGCCAGCGATTCGATACCTGCCTTTGTAGCCGGGTAGTTTTGCACACCGCCTTTTATAATGGTTTGTACTTCAACAATATCGTTGCCGCTTGGCTGTACAATAACCTTTATGCCATCTACCGTGGTTTCATAGGCCTGTTTTTGCGCCTTGGCTGTATTCCCTATAGCCGCTGCTACCAGCAGGGCAATTATATATTTTTTCATCATGATGAGGTAGTTTTAAATTACTTGGCTGCAAAAAATGAAGCCGCGTTTACTGTTTTATTTAACTCGGGCGCTATGATCATACCGGCAGCATATGGCTTGCCAATTACGTAAGTCTCCAGGTATTTTTTGATATCGGCACGGGTAACTTTTTGATAGTTGGCATCCAGGTCGGTATAAAAATTAAACGAGGTGCTGCACCATTGGTAGCTGATCTGACTTGGTAATGATGAAGGCTTTTCTTTAGCTTTAATGTCATTACGGTGCAGGATAGCTTTAGCAGTAGCCATTTGCTCGTCGGTAAAATAGTCGTCCTTGTTCCACATGCTAATTTGGTTCATCAGCTCGGTATAGCACTCTTTCAGCTTGTTAGGGTTAGGCACCACGAAAATATCAATAGGGCCTACATAACGGCTGGTAGTATAATTTACGTAAACACCGCTGGCCAAACCTTTATCAACCAAAGCCTGCTGCAATTTTGATGAATTTAAGCCCACAATGGTCGAAAACACGTCGGCAGCAACAGTTGAGGCTGAATCCGTTGGATATGAAGGCCCCTGCCAGGTAAACTCCATATAAGGTGTTTGGGCAATGGTGGCTTCCTTTACAAAATATTCCGGTTTGGTTAAAGGCTTAAATGCCGGGATAGGGAATTTGGTTTGAGGATCGAAACCACTGTTGGCCCAGTCGCCAAAAATGCTTTCGGCAAGGGCAAAAGCGTTATCATGTTTTACATCGCCGCAAATGGTAAGGAGGCTATTATTAGGGAAATAATATTTATCCTTAATGATCATCATTTTTTCGGGCGTAGCCGTGTTGATCACTTCGTGCACTCCGATAGGGTTTTTGCGGGTAATGAGATCACCCCAAAGCTTTTGCTGCATGCCATACCAAAGTTGGAAACCAGGATCGCTTTCGGCACGCTGAAACTCTCCGTCAACCACCGGGCGCTCTTTTTTCATATCTTCCTCACGGTAAATAGGGAAACGAATAGCCGCGTTCATGAACTTTAAACCCGCTTTAAGGCTGTCCCTGTCAAAAGTGAAGTAGTAATTTACGCGCTCGGTATTGGTGGTACCGTTCCAGATAGCGCCGAGCTCCTGCGTACGTTTCAAAAACTTCTCCTGGGTTGGATAATCTTTATTGGCTTTGAAAAACATGTGCTCAAACAGGTGCGACAGGCCGCTGAACTCCGGCCCCTCTGTGTAAGCACCGTTTTTTACAGCTATTTCAATGGTAGTTAAAGGTACTTTGCTGTTTTCAATCACCAGCACATCCAGGCCGTTTGGCAATGTTTTAAGGAAGTAGCCTTCCGGCAACCTCACCTGGGCATTAGCAATGCCGGCGCTAAAAACCGCGGCCACGCCTAATGCAAAAATTTTGATAAAATTTCGGTTCATATATTTACAATATTTTTAACACTATAAATATATCGGTATAATCTTAAACAAGTGAATGATTTAACCGCTTATCCCTGATTTTTCAAGACGAAATTAAGCCTGTGGTGATTTTGGCATATTTACAAAGCAGCAATTAAATACCGGCTTTAATACTATTATAAGGCAAACCCATGTCATGAGCAGCATATTGGGTAAGCACACTGTCTTTTATAGTAATATAATCGCCGGCCTGACTGACATGGAGTTTTTCAATGCCATCGCGGTTATCCATGAGGGGAATGGTACGGGATACTACTGTACCCGTGGCATCAAGCTCAATAATATAAGTTTCTTTTTTACCCCCTGCCATATCAGTAAACGGAACAATAACAGTATGGTTATTATCGTCAATAAACCTGCCTATGATATTTTTCCCGTCGAGGTCGGCAGGGTTTAAACCAAGCAGGTATTTTGCCTTTTCGGGCGACAGGCCAAGTATGTTTAGCCTAACGGTATTGCCATCAGCATCTTTAGTGGTATCCTGCATGGTAACTTTATCTCCTTGCGGATAGCGGGCTACGGCGTAAAAGGTATTAGCACCGGTACTTTTATCATTATGACCGGGAAGCAAAAAGTTAAGCTGCAGGTTGCTCAGCTTAGCGCTGTCCGCCTTAATTTGTGAGGTGATGCTTAGCAGTTCGGCCCATTTAAGCCTGCCTTCTATTTTAACGGTTAACTGGGTGGCTGTATCTGATTTGGTAACCCTTGATATGGTGTAATGCGGCACATTTTTTTTAGTGCAGCCAAAAGCTACAAGCATGATTATTAAGCAAGCGAAGATATTCTTGATCATGTGGCAAAGTTAAACCGTTGGTTTGAATTTGATGACGTTGATTTCGCTGATTTTTTTGCCCCGGTTATAATATCCATTTGCAGCAACACTTATCATGGAAAAACAGACTAAGCCTGTCATTTAGCTCGCCTATTGTAAACAAACACATTTAAGCTACCTCAGCAAGGTTACATGTCCCTTTTGAACCTCAACCTGTCCATCGCCCATGGTATAGTTGCACATCCAGTAGTAAACACCTGTAGGCACAGGTTTCCCGTTATAATTGCCATTCCAGCCATCATATATACTTTCCGACTCAAATAGCCGCTGGCCCAGGCGGTTAAAAACCGTAAGCTTATACGCTATGGGATTACTGCTTTGATTAGGCCTGAATAAGTCGTTTACGCCATCGCCGTTGGGTGTAAAAGTATTAAAAAACGTAACCGGCTCACATGAATCCTGCGTTATCGTTATATCCAATTCGGTAATGATACAACCTTGCTTATCCAGCAGGACAAAGTGGTTGGTGCCGGCGCTGAGGCCCCTTATTGTTTCATCGGGTGTATAATTTTGGTCGCCATGCTTAATAGTGCCGATAGCTACACCTTCTACATAGGTGTTAAACTTTACCTGCCCCGCTAATGTACAAATCGCGTTTTTAGCGGTATATGATACATAGGGTTTGGTCAAAGTAAAATCGGGATTGTACCCGGTATAACGCTTTATCGGCGTTTGTTTCCAATTTAATCGACCCTGCGATATCACAAACCGGATCCGTTTTATTAAAAGTAACAACAGGGTCTTGTAGTGAAAAATCAGGAACAGTGAATGGATATTTTTTAGGCTCTTCACCACCAAATGAGGTAATAGTAACCTGGTAATCACCGGGAAGCAGGTTATCAAAAATACCCGTTGTGTTACTTTCTCCGGTATTAAGTTTGTAAGTGTATTGATTTCCGTGTGGGGCGCAAATAATTTCGGCCCGCCCTTTATTCACCACATTGCACTCTCGGGTCACATTAATGCTTTGAAGCTTAATTACCGGTATTTCACCTGTTTCAACAGTACTGCCGGCATTATAAACTATATAGGGCAGTGAACCGGCAATACCTTTTATAAACATATTTTTCAGGTCGAGTTCTACAAGTTCCGACCTGTTATTGTTTACACCAATAGCATATACCTTTACAGCCCCCCTGGAAGCTACCGATGTTAAACCATATACAGTCCGGTCTGTAATAGGTATAACTAATTTACTTTGAGAGAGATCATCGAGGGAAACTTCGACAATGCCATTATAACTTGCCACATATAGCTTATCGTTATAAAACACAAGGTCGCCCGAAGCCCCGTACGGCATAATTCCCAGGTTAATAAGCACGGGATTTTTAGGATCAAGTTTGTACAGCGAGTTCGAGCTGGCCATGTACAGGATCCCGTTTTTATCAACCGTCATTGAACTTACGGGGGGCACCGACGCCAAATACTGGCAATTAGTTACCTGGGGGGGTATTACCTCCGGTTATATCAGCTACACTCAATCCACCGAAAGCCAGGGTATAATAGATCTTATTACCCCAAAGCGCAATCGAAAAATAACCCGACCCACAACCGTTAACATTTTTTGAAACAGCGCCGTTAGGCGTAATGGTTACTTGCTGTAAAATTCCCTGGTCGGTAGCGGCATAAAACTGCTGTCCATACACTTTAACAAAAGTTAAAAGTATAACACTAAACAGCAATGCAGCTCTTTTTAGTAAAAGGTTTAAGTTGATGATATGTTCAGGCACAATAGTTTGAGCCAAATATTCAGTATTATTAATATCTACACCATATTAAGTGTAATTAATAATTAGCATATTACAAGCTTATCCCCAGCCTTATTGCCGATTTTGCCTCTATACCTCCATTGTATGATACGCCATACATCAAACGGATATTAAGATATTGCAATCCGAAACCCAGCTCAGTATAGTTTTTAAGCGTGGGAGTGTACAGGTAATTTACATCGAAGATCTCCTGTAGTTTAAACTTGCGGATCAGCGGGATCTTATTGGTGATGAAACCAGAAAAGTTGTGTTCAAAATGTCCTTCAACGTATTTATCAGGCGTACTGAAATCGTAGTAATCCAATAACAGGAAGCGGTTTAACCTTGGCTTGTATGAAAGCACCTCGTTGCCTGCAAAGTGGAAATAATCGGGGAAGAATACGCTCTTAGCATTCAGGAATTTACCGGCTCCTATAAAAAATGAGCTGCTGCCATAAAAACCCATGCTAATATCCGCCCTGGAAATCTCCGCGCTGATTTTATCATAATTAACATCCGAACCCAATACATTGCTGATGCCTTTAGTATAGTTTAAACTGATGGTTGGATATTTTGATGGCAGATAGCGCTTGCCCGAAGGATAAGTTTCATACTTGTCACTAAAATCATAACTGGCCTGCAGGTTTACCGTGAGCGACTGATTTTCGGCGAATAACAGCGTACTATGATCAGGATCCAACGGGTTATTGGACGTAAACTGGTGGGCGTGCGGATCAAAAACACTGAATGAAGCCGTGTTTAACAACGATGTACGGTTAGCCCACTCAACCGATGCGCTACCGCGCAAACCGCCGGTCACCCTGCCCGAAAGCGATGCAACTGCAAACTGCTTTTGATACAATTTCTTAAAATTCTGTTGTGCCAACAGGCTGTGAACTGTATTCACAAAGGTCGACATAGGCGCCTGGCTATTCAGATCGACCACATCCGAACCTCCGCTTAAACTCAATGTAAATCGTTGCATTACCGGGATAGCCGCACCTACCGAAGCATTGAACAAATGGTTGGAGAAGCCATAGCGCACCTTCCCGCTCAGCATAAAATAGCGGTTATTGACTGTATCAATCAATTTGCTGTACGATGCGCCGTAATCAATAGCTAAACCCTCAACCGTGTTATAAAGCAGGGAGCCAACGATAGGGTCGTAATGAAAATATTCTTTTTTATAGCGGTTACGGGTGTCAATGCCGGTGAAAAGCAGGTTTACTGGTTTAAATTTATTGTTGGTTTTATCCAGTGAGTCGAGGTACTCTTTTGATTCCCGTTTTTTGGCCAGCTTATCCTTGTTGGTGTAGTCGGTAACCTCTTCGGCAGTAAGCGGGATTGGCCGGGCCTGGTTCCAATAAGTTGAGTCTTTGCTGATGCCTTTGGCGATCCGGAGCACTTCGTTAAAATCGGCTTTGTTTAATGCAGGGTCGACGTTGTAGTTTTTATAGATCGAAATAAAGTAACCTCCTAATTTAAATCCAAACAAACCTCCTGTAAATTCAAATTTAACAGAGGATGTCATCCAAATCTTTTCGCTAACAGGGAAAAACTGCTGGTTAATTTTAAGGGTATCAACAAAATTGATGTTAGCCTTTTTGGTGATGTAAAGCTGCAACGCGTAAATGCGCCAGCTATCATCCAAAATATAAATATACCCCTCAAAACATGGGTCATGTGCCCGTTTAGGGCTTACCTGGATCTTGTTAATAGTTTCGCCATTCTCAACCGAGGTACCTATGTACCTATAGTTATAGTAAAACATGGCGTTATCAGCCACCGGCGATACCAGCGGGCGGTTACTCATACCCCGCCAGGTTTCATAGTTCTGGTAAAAATTAACCGCCATATCCGATGCCCGGTTAAAGCTGAACGCCCGGTTACGGCCCGACACTTTTGACGACACCTGTTCTTCATGCACCTTATCGGGCCTTATAAAGCTATATTTTGATTCCGACTCAGAAAGGTAAACTATCCCGCGGCGGTTTGAATCAAGGCCGGCTTCACTGGTAGCTTTTTGTACATCAAAACCCATAAAAGTTTTTGGGGCGGCCAATAGTTTTTGTAAGCCTTTGATGTAAATATCGCAGGTGTAGGCTTTAACTTCGTTAAGATAGTTTTTGCGTTTTTTAATGGCCTTACGCATAATTGCATAAGCTGGATCTTCAGCCCCTGCATGCACAGTAACATCCTTAAGCTGGTAAGTTTCTGTTTGCAGGCTGATGTTGATAACCTGATTAGCTGCAAGGTTAACTATTTTGCTTTGCTGGGCATAGCCAACTGCTTTGTATTGAATTTCCTGCATGCCGCCATTTAAACGCAGCAGGTAGGTTCCTTCGCTGTTGGCGGATACCCCTATAGTAGTATTTTTTATAAAAACGGATGCAAAGGGGACGGGCTTATCTTCCTGGTTGGTTATTTTACCACTAATGCTGAATTGCTGGGCATATGAAGAAAAATTGAATATTAAAAATAACGCAACTAAGGCTGGCTTCATTAAGCAGATGTTTATGCTAAGATGAAACTTATTAATTGATTGTTACAGCGCTAAATTGTTAAATAATGTGAAAAGACACCCGGTTAGGATGCCTTTTTCTTTGATGTATCTTTGCTGCCAAGAGGCGGGTGTGGCTTATTTTTGATGTTCCAATCCTTAATATCAACCAGGCCTGGCTTTGTTTGATAATGCGATTTGCTTTCAGGGCACCTCACAATAAATTTACCTTTAACCTGCTCTATAACCGGCCTTTCGCCGCATTCCTTACAGGGTTCACAAAAGATATTTTCTTGTATAGGTATAAATTTTTCCATAGTAAATTATTCGAACATTAGTACGTTTAATTAATTATGGGGTCCTTTCGGTAATACAAATAACGTAATTTCCGAGCTCAAAAAATAAAATTCCTCACTAATAAACAAAATAAACAAC
Source organism: Mucilaginibacter sp. Mucisp73 (assembly GCF_059491465.1). NCBI lineage: Bacteria > Pseudomonadati > Bacteroidota > Sphingobacteriia > Sphingobacteriales > Sphingobacteriaceae > Mucilaginibacter > Mucilaginibacter sp. Mucisp73. Next base: position 5,028,873 of record NZ_CP168507.1, read on the forward strand.
ATGGGAATGCTTATTTTATCAGTGCAAGTAAATCTTCATCGCTGATAATGGGTATATTAAGTTTATTAGCTTTCTCTAACTTGGCAGGGCCCATATTTTCACCCGCGACCAGGTAATTAAGTTTAGCCGAGATACTGCTCAATATCTTGCCACCGTTTTGTTCAATGATATCTTTCAGCTCATCACGCGAAAAGTTGCCGAATGTTCCCGATATAATAAAGTTCATCCCGGCAAGCTTTTCACTGGCCAGTACAACTTCTTTTTCTTCGGCAATAAATTGCAGGCCCTGCTCCCTTAGTTTTTGTATTTCCTGCCGGTGGATTTCACCTGCAAAATATTCGGTTATACTTTGGGCTATCCGTTCGCCTATTTCTTCGGCAGCTGTAAGTTCTTCAGCCGACGCTCCCATTAATCTATCTATCGATTTAAAATGGAAAGCCAGCTTGCGGGCCACTGTTTCGCCCACATAACGGATGCCCAAACCAAACAGCACTTTCTCGAAAGGCATTTTTTTGGATGCCTCAATACCATCAAGCATATTATTGATCGATTTTTCGCCAAAGCGGCCCAACTGTTTCAATTCGGCAGCATGAGTATGCAGCTCATAGATATCACTGATGTGGCTTATAAAACCTTTGCTGTATAAGGTTTCAATAGTTTCATCACCCAGCCCATCAATATTCATCGCTTTACGGCCAATGAAATGCTGCATCTTTCCAACAATCTGCGGCGGGCAGCCTTCATCATTGGGGCAATAAAACGCAGCCTCGCCCTCCTTGCGCTCAAGCGGAGTATCGCAGGCCGGGCAGGTAACGCGGTAAACAACAGGCACAGCGTTGGCCTTACGTTTTTCAGGGTTTACGCTAATGATCTTTGGGATGATTTCACCGCCCTTTTCAACAAAAACGGTATCACCCTCATGCAGGTCAAGCCGGATGATCTCATTGGCGTTATGCAGCGTCGCGCGTTTTACAGTAGTACCCGCAAGCAGTACAGGCTTTAAGTTGGCAACCGGGGTTACAGCGCCGGTACGGCCTACCTGGTAAGTCACCTCCAGGAGCTCGGTCTCCACCCTTTCGGCCTTAAACTTGTAAGATATAGCCCAGCGCGGCGATTTGGCGGTAAAGCCAAGCTCCTGCTGCTGTGAGTAATTATTTACTTTAATAACAATGCCGTCAATATCATAGCTGAGGTTAAAACGTTCCTTATCCCATTTATTAATAAATTCCAAAACGCAATTAATATCCCCGCAAAGCTCGCTATGCTCATTGGTATGAAACCCCCAGGTTTTAACAGCCTGCAGGCTTTCCCAATGGGTTTTAAATACTGTTTTTTCGGTGTACAAAAAGTACAGGAAGCAATCAAGCGGGCGTTTGGCTACTTCGGCCGAATCCTGCATTTTTACTGTGCCTGAGGCAAAGTTACGGGGATTAGCATAAGGAACCTCCCCACTTTCGATACGTTCATTATTCAACCTGTCAAAAGCTTTGCGGTGCATGAACACTTCACCGCGGATGTCAAAATAGCCGGGATAGCCTTCGCCATGCAGGCGCTTAGGTATGGTATGAATGGTTTTAATATTGGTGGTAACCTCATCACCCTGTACACCATCACCGCGGGTAACGGCCCGCACCAGTTTGCCGTCTTCATAAGTGAGACTCATGCTCAAACCATCAAACTTAAGCTCACATACGTACTCAAAGTTATCACCAATGGCTTTGCGTATCCGCTGATCAAAATCAAATAGCTCCTGTTCATTATAGGTATTGCCCAACGATAACATCGGCCAGCGGTGCCTAACGGTTACAAATTCCTTGGTTATATCACCGCCTACCTTTTGTGTTGGCGAATCAGGGTCAGCAAACTCCGGGTATTCTTTTTCGAGTTTATTAAGCAACTCCAGTTTTTTATCAAAATCAAAATCAGAAATGGTTGGCATAGCCAGCACATAGTAGTTGTAATTGTGCTGTTTAAGTTCGGCAGTTAATACCTCTATTTGTTTTTTTGTTTCAGCTGATGACATAGGTACGAAGGTAATAATTTCCTTTATTTCATCCTTTTCACCACGGTAAATACCGGCGTTTGGCAATAACGTTTTTTTGGCATGCAATAACAATAATTAGCATATGATATTGCATATAATACCGATAAAATAAATATGATAAATCTCTTTCATAAACGCGGAGCACATAGTAGATTTATCAAACAAAAAACTACATCGAATGAAAACACTAAAAATCCTGATCCTGTCAGTATGGTTGATGCCTTTTTTGGCAACCGCGCAAACAAAACCACTAAAACATGCCCACAACCCTGCTGCAAACCATCACAAACTGCCGGTACGGGGCATTACTTATGATGACTTTAAAAGCTCGGTTGCTGATTTTGCCGACACCAGCAGTAAAAAAGTCCTTGCCGATTCGGCTTGGCTGCTCTGGAAAACCGAAAAATGGGACGCGCTCGAAAAATTCTTTACCGCCAACAACCTTAATGGCGGCTGGCCTCCAAATCGTGGCGCAGTAAATCTTATCATCATTACTCTAAAAAAGGGTGTGTTGATTGACCGCTATGGCGGTTATAGCGATTCTACCGGCACTTTTCAGGACAAAGGCACTTTTGTATCGCCAAAAGGCGTACCTTTCCCCATGCGTGCTTTGCCGGATAATACTCTTAGCAAGCCGTACAAAATTTACAAGATCCTGAAGCCTATAGCCAAAGTTAGGGAGGGTAAAATTATTCCATGGTTTGGCAAACCGGGCTTGGGTATCCAGTATGAAGTACCAGCCACTGTTAACGACCTGAAAGCAGGCGGTTACATTGAAGAGGTAAAACAATAAAAACGCGATATATTAAAATATGATCACAAAATATGAAGTAACAAAATCATTGTTGTTTGATGGAGACGAAGCTGAGGTAATACATAAAACATTTAAACTGCCTGCCGGTGATATAAAGTTCGGTGATTTTGCCAATAATAATTTTGAAGATCTGCATAAGGTAATTACACCCGGCGACTTTAAAACCATTGTAAAAACAGGCGGCTTTAATGCCGACTTTCTTAATTTATACAAGGGCAGCGAAAGGCTCAGGCTATATTATACTAAAAAGGGGAACTCTATTGCTGTTTTCGCATATGGCGAGTTTCAGCCAACAAGGTATAAACTTTATTTTGAAGGCTTTTGGATATTGTAATACCACTGTTTATACAATAAAAAAACCTGCCGTAACCGGCAGGTTTTTTTATTACTATCTGTTTTAATTAATGGTCGGTACTTGATGTTTCGCTGGTAACACTCATAGGGAATGTTAAACCGCCCGGAACTTGCGGGTTATCTTTTATTTCGACAGTACCGTCAATGTTTTGCTTTAATTTTGAACTGGAGATCCAGCCGGTAGCCTTGTCAACAACAACATCAGCTACCATAGTACCTTTCATATTGTATTTCATGGGCATATTACTGACGGTTTTATAACCGGCAGTATTATCTGTTTCAAGTGTGGCATTTCCGTGTATCAGGTAGCTCTGCGGAGTGATATCAACCAGTTGATAAACAGATATGACCTTCGCGCTCATAGCACCTTCCAGGTTATTTTTAATTGTCCATTTATCATTTTTTGCCACCGCCGTTTCGGGCAGCACCGACATGGCCATTTCCAGGTTGCTTTTAAGCGCCCCAGATCCAAACGATTGGGTTAACTGCGTTTTCAATTGCTCTTTCTTTTCGGCCGGCACCTCCTTAAAGCCATCTATCATAGATGTGATCATATTCTCGGCGTTCTCTATCGACCTGATCCGGCCGCTTTTGGTTAGCGTTGCCGTAAATGGTTTATTGGTTATGCCCGACATGATTCTGGCCATAATATTTGTGGTATCCTTATTATCAGAATCAAAAGTTACATTACCCGTAGGCAGCTGCATTTTCATACCCACTTTGGTATAGTTAACCTCCATATAATAAAGAGAATCATTAGCATTTAGTACTTTGAATGACATTTTGCCGTCAATCGTCATATCGATATTATTAACCTGCCCATTTATAGTTTGCTTTACAACAGAGTGTGCTGTAGTAGATAAGTAATAACTATTGCCTTTAATTAGTTTTAAAGCCGGTTTTACCTTCTGCGCATAACCGGTTACCGCTCCTATAACCAGTAAACCGGCCATCAAAATTTTCTTCATGATTGGTAATATGTAAGCGCTAAATATATTATAATATCTCTTACAAAAAACTCAAAATTCCTAACAATTAATTAAAAACAAATTCGTTAACTTTATACTGCGCTCGGCTCTTTAATTTTTCACACACCTAATTTAGCGGAAAGAGAGGTTTTTATGTTACAGCAGATAGCATTTATACCACAGCACCAGTTTCATGTGCTGATCAATTTTTCGGGAGAAGATGAACGTATTTTGGCAATTTTACCCAACGAAGCAGGAAATTTCCGCGTGATTTACCAGGGTAAGACAATTGCCGAACTTAACCTGGATAAGGACGGCTGTACCTGCTATAAGGGTAAGCTAAAGAAAAACGTCATGGCCCAGCTTGAGCATCAGATAAAAAATCATTACGCGTAAGCTGTTAATAAAAAAGAATTTGATAGTTCATGGGAGATAAACCCATGGTTCATAGTCCATGAGTTTATACCCGTGGACTATCAATTAATTTCCGCTGGTTTTAGCCAGCATGGCTTCTCTGATAAATTTAACCGGTGCACTGCCGTAACTCAGGAACTTTTCGTTAAACTCTTTCAGTTTATATTTATCACCCATTTTTTGTTTATAGGCATCCCTCAAATCTATGATTTCTTTATAGCCAGTATAATAACTGGTAAGCTGAACACTGGTTACGCTAACGCGCTTCCATTTGCCATCAGCTTCGGCCTGTTGTTGGAAAGCTTCGCGGGTTAATAACTTAATTGCTTCATCTTTGGTCATACTGCCGCTATGAACACTATAATCCAAAATGGTGTTACATACCGAACGCAGGTTCCATTTATACCACATTAGCATCATTTCGGGCTCGTTATTGCCAAAGCCGTTCTCCAGCATCATTTGCTCGGTGTATACGGCCCAGCCTTCGGCCATGGCACCATTGCCAAATACAGCTTTGATGATACTTGGGGCTTTATTGGAGTATACGCCCTGTACATAATGCCCCGGCACAGCTTCATGAATGCTCAGGATCTGTAAAATATAATTATTGTATTCGCGCAGGTAGCTTTCGGCCTTTTCCTTGCTCCAGCCGGACAGGCTGCCTACGTTATAGTACGAATTACCATTTTTATCGTACGGGCCAGGGCCGCTCATAGATGCGCCTGCCACACCCGCCATATAACCAGGCTCTTTACGAATAATCAACGGTTTTGACGGATCGAGCGTTAACAGGTCTTTAGCTTTAACAAAGGCATTAAGCTTTGGTATGATTTGTTCAATTGACGACTGAAAATCTTCAGGCTTTACATGCTTTGATGATAGGGTATCTATCAGCTGGCTTATCATCAGCAGGCTATCGGCTGGTGCAGCCTGTTTACCAAAGTATTTTGGCCAAAGTTGCTTGCTGATCTTAGTCATCTCACGGTGAATGTATTTTTTACGCTCAACAGCAGCATTGTAGATTTTCTCGGCAGTGTTGGTAGCTACAATTTCGTATTTAAACTTATCCTCATATAAATCCTTACCCAGCCTGAAACTTCTTGGGTGATCATTTTTAAGTGCTTTAAGCCAATCGGCATAGGCTTTAATGGCAACAACGCTCTGCGCAGCCCTGTCGGTCATTAACTTTTGCTCAGCTTTGGGGATATTGGTTTTCTTAAGCGAATCGGCAAAGTCTTTTCCTATTACATCAAGCCCACCCAGATTTTGCTCAATAGCCAGGCTGGTAAGTTCGGCCACCGGGTTTTTAATCTGTTTTTGGGCGTCTTTGTAATACTGCGGAATAAACGACATACGCTGATAAAAATGACGCAAACGTTTAGGCAAAGGCTCATAGTGCTCGTTCAGGATGTAAGCAAAGGTGCCGATAACGTTATATGACGATGGGTCCCACTCATATTGTTTTAACTGGCGCACCTGCCATTGCAGGTATTCAAGCTGATTTTGCAGAATCTTGTAATCTATCTTATTGGCTTCAGAAAGAGTGTTTACCTCAAAGCGGCTTAACGAATCAACCTGGTATTTGGCAAAGGTTACCAGTTTATCGCGGCTTTGCTCATTTGGCAACACCATCAAGCTATCGTATTTGTGATATCCTGCCGAAGTTGCCCAATCGGGGTTCAGTTTCCAGAAGTTATCCAGAAATGTGTTCTCGTATTTAATAAAAGCTTCATCATCCTTCCCTAACAATGGGCCGGTGCCGCTGCCCCCATCTTTTTTACAGCCGATAAAGGCAACCATGAATAAAACAACGGCGAGTGCTAATTTTAAGAATATGTTTCTGATCACAACTGATGAGTTTTACAATGAAGCATAAACTTAAAACTTTTAAGCCAAATAAATCAAACCGGCGACGAATTTGTTACTTTAAGCCCAAGCCCCCTAAAGGGGGTGCGAGAATTAGTTGTTATAATTTGGATTACCTATGAATAATGAACATAAAGTTTTAGTAAATGAAATTGTGCATTTGCTGCAAGGCGGCAACGCCCATGCAGATCTGAAAAAAGCGCTCGATGGTTTACCGCCCAATCTTCGTGGGGTTAAAGTTGATAAACTCCCTTATACTATATGGCAACTGGTTGAACATATCCGGATAGCCCAGTGGGATATGCTTGAATTTAGCAAAGACGGCAGCCACGAATCACCAAACTGGCCCGATGATTACTGGCCAAAAGAGCTTGCACCCAAAGATGATGCAGCCTGGGATAATAGCCTTGAACAGATTGACAGTGATTTGGAAGAGCTAATAGAAATGGTGAAAAGCGAGGATATTTATAAAAAAATTCCGCATGGCGATGGGCAAACTATACTCCGGGAAGCGTTACAAGCAGCCGATCACAACGCTTACCACATTGCCGAGATCATCATGATCAGGAGGTTATTAGCAGCCTGGTAATTATTTTCATGTCATTGCGCTACGCTTGCAATGACATGGATTTAGTGTTATTACCTCGTTGTCTTCAGCACAAAATTAGTTATCGCCGTTACAAACTCCGGTTTAAGTGGTAAATCGGGTTCATTGTAAGTGGCCTTGTTCTTTTCCTTATCTGCCGGGGCTTCTTTCAGCACATGGTTCATGTTAGGGATAATATCAAGTATAGCATCCGACTTTGCTTTTTTCAGCTTTTCGGCGTCACCAACAGTTACCTGTAAATCGGTGGTTCCCTGGATGATCAATACCGGGGCTTTTACCTTCCTGATCTCGCGCTGAGGGTTATACCTAAACCACGACATCAGGTATTTTTGAATACTTGGCCTGGCTATAAAGTATAATGCAGGATCGATATTATCGGTTGTTTTTCCCCGCTTCAGGCTATCCAGCATACGGTTAAAGCCATCTGATATAAAGGCAGGCTGCGATTTCATTTGCTCGGTAAGGATCTTATCGGCCGAATCACCGGCACCGGCTACAGATATAAAGCCCTTTATCGGCTCATCAAGCGAAGCCATCATGCCAACCAACGAACCTTCGCTGTGTCCCAGAATAATTATCCGTGAAAAACGCTCATCTGACGAAAGCATGTTAAGCAAGGCGGCAGCATCTTCTACATAATCCTCAAACCTGATCTCGTTTTCCTTAATAGATGTAGTGCTTTGCCCTACCAAACGTTTATCATAACGCAAGGATGCTATGCCTTTTTTTCCCAGTTCATTAGCTATCATTTTATATATATTGGCGTGGAGACCCAATTTAGGACTGTTACCGTCCCTGTCTATAGGGCCTGAGCCGGCAATGATCAATACCAACGGCACCTTTCCGTTAGCATCCTTAGGCATGGCCAATGTTCCGGATATTGAACCCAATAAAGTTTTAACAGTTACAGGCGACTCAACCAAAGAAGGATCGGTAGCTATGCTTGTAGCCGCCGCCGTACTTGACGCAGCAGTTGCAGCCGGCGCTTTGTACGGTGTCAATGACAGGCCTGTAAATTTATTATCGGCATTTAACGACAGATTTAATAAAAAAACACTTTTCTGAAATGTAGCTTTATAATGCGCTATCGGGGTTTCATAGCTTTCAAAATCAGCCTGTAACAATGAGCCCAATTGTGTTTTTAACTGCACAGTTGTACTTTTGAAATCGGCTTGTGAAAGTGCCTTCTTCATTTCTGGCCCAAACAAGCTGTATATGCTATCCGGCTGATTGTTATTGTATAGCTGTTTAAATTTATTTAAAGCTGTAGCATAATTGTCCGGAGGTGTTTGTGCAAATAAATTCCCTGCAAAACAGGCAACTAATATAAACAGACAAAGTTTTTTCATGTTATAATGGTCAATATACAGTACGATGATGTATTGAGGCCGAAAATAAAGAAAAAATCAGGTTGTTTTGTTTATTTATACTATTGCATGCTTTTTTGTAAACAATATTTGATGCTGCACTGTAAAAACCTTTTACCCGGCATAATCCATACTAATGTTGCAACATTCTTTTATATTATATAATTAAAATACCAATACAATACAATATAATTCTATATATATTGCATTATATTGCGATACATTTTTATAATCTTTTAAACTATAGCAAATTTCTACATTACTGATTAATGAGGGTTTTAATAGCAGGCTTATTTTTTGCATTCCTGGCCGGAGGGTATTGTATTTCGTTCGCCCAAACAAAATCTTCAATAATACAGGGTAAAGTTTTAACAGAAAACAACCAACCCGCCGATGCAGCTACAGCCATTCTCCTTGCGGCTGCCGACTCATCTATATTAAAATCAAACCTGGTAAATAAAAACGGACAGTTTGAATTTACCGGCCTGCAGCCCGACAGCTATTTAATACTTATCAGTAAAATAGGATACGTAAAAGTTTATACGGGGCCGTATAAGGTTAACGCTGGTCAAATAATAACTGCCAATGATATTGTTTTAAAACTCTCGAACAACCAACTGCAGGAAGTTAAAGTAGTTGCCCGGAAGCCTTACATAGAAGTAAAGCCCGGCAAAATTGTATTAAGTGTACAAAACAGCATCCTGGCCGAGGGAAATTCGGCCTTTGATATACTAAGGCAATCGCCTGGGGTAAGGGTTAACAGTAACGAAACTTTAAGTATTAATGGCAGACAAGCAGCATTAATAACCATCGACGGTAAACCTACCAACCTTACCGGCGATGACCTTACCAGTTTGCTCCGCAGTATGCAAAGCAGCACTATCGACCAGGTTGAAATGATCAACAGCCCGTCGGCCAAATATGACGCCTCGGGCGGAGGTATCATCAACATCATTTTAAAAAAGGGTAAAAACCTGGGCACCAACGGTACGGTTACTGCCATGGCGGGTTATGGAAAGTATTACAAAAGTACAGCAGGCATTGTTTTCAACAACCGCACCAGTAAGCTCAATATTTTTGGAAATTACACTTACGATAATAATAAAGGCACACGCACTATTACAACCAACCGTAACATTACTTATAACGAAACCCTGAGTAATTACGATGTTGATTATAACAATATTCAAAAAACCACTAACCACAACTTTAAAATAGGGGCCGATTATACCATCAACCCAAAGCAAACTATAGGCTTTTTAGTAAGCGGAATTATCAGGAGTGATGATTTTACAAAGCACAACGACCTGTACATCAGCAATCAGCATCAGCTCGATTCAATAATCAGGGCCCGTTCAAACCTTGACAGGGGCAGCAACTATTTAAACTACAATATCAATTATAACGCGGTGTTGGATAAAAGCGGCCGCAGTATCTCGGTAGATGGTAACTATTCAACCTACACCCGTCACTCTAATGAATTCATTACCAATAGCTTTTTCACCCAGGCGGGCAATACTTACCGCGATGATCTTGAGTTGGAAAACCTTTCGCCGTCAGATATTCACATCTGGACATCAAAAGTTGATTTTGTTAACCCATTAAACAAAACCTCACGATTGGAGACAGGCATTAAATATAACAACACCCGCAGCAATAATAATCTCATTTTTGGCCCCAAAATAAACAACATATATGAGGCCGACCCCAACTTCAGCAACAGGTTCCTTTATACCGAAGCAGTGAACGCGGGGTACATCAATTATGTAAATAAAATAGGTAAGTGGGATATTACGGCAGGTGTACGTGCCGAAAACACTCATGCAACAGGTAAATCATGGGGATTAAATGAGCAGGTACCGGCGATAAATACCAATAATTATTTTAACCTTTTTCCGCAGGTACAGATAAGTTATGAGGCCGATAAAAAAAACATCATCGGTATTGGTTATAACCGAGGTATTCACAGGCCACTTTACGAAGATATCAATCCATTTTTGTACTACACCGACCTATATGATTATCGGGCCGGCAACCCACAGCTAAAGCCGGAATATACCAACACCATACAAATCTCCCATACTTATAATCAAACCTTTTCAACCGAACTGTATTATACAGTTACCAATAATGCTTATGATTTCCCGGTATATCAACAAAACGATTCGACTAAGGTTAACATAACTCTCCGTAAAAACTTCGGGCAGATCTTTGTTTACGGGGCTTCATTTTACGCGCCTGTGCAATTTACCAGGTGGTGGTCGGGTAGTTTTAATCTTGATGCTATTTATGTGCGTTACAAAGCTTACGCACAAAACGGGGATTTTGACAGGGGTAAGCAGGATATTATTTTTGGCAGTACACAAAACTTCACCATCACCGGTACATTACTTGGTGAAATATCGGGCAGGTATGAAACCCCAACCATTTATGGCATCAATGAATTAAAAGCAAGCTATTCGGTAAACGCGGGTATCAGCAAGCAAATATTGGATAAGCGGGCCACTATTAAATTAGCACTAAACGATGTATTTAATACCGACAGGGGGCGCAACCATGCCAATTATCAAAACATTGATCTTTCGGAGGTAAATAAACGCGATACGCGCATCGTAAGGCTCAATTTTACCTATCGTTTTGGCAAAAGCACCATTAAATCGGCTAACAAACGCAATACGGGTAATGATGATGAGCGCCGCCGCACCGGAAATTAATGATGTGCGTACCTAACCTTTAACTCGGGGTATTTGCCTTTTATGCGTGTAACAAAAAAATGCCCAAGCGAATCAGAGCCAATAAACTTATTATAGACAGATAAAGGGAAACCGAAGTACTGCCACACACCGCCATTTTCCCGAAATTCAAGTTCAAGAATGCGGGCGTCCGGATCGTAGCCAACGCTGCTTAAAGCCGATGATTGTACTGTACGTCGTTGCATTTATTATATATACTATATTAAATACAAAAAAGTTTTTAAAATATCAGCCCGCGTGACCGCTTATCATACTGGTTAAAATGATAAGCAGCACAAGTACTGTAATAGCCGTATACAGGTAATCCTTTTCCATAATAAAACCAATAGCCGAAAATAACACCCGGATAACCGGTGTAGCTATCAACAAAATTATCCCCGCCTGTATAATTGCCCGGCCGCGTAAAGTAAAGATACCGTGTATAATGCCACCAGGATTACTCACAAAATCGGGCACACCAACAAACTTGCTGTAATCAACATGGGTTTGCCCGTGCCTGTACAGGTAAATAACCCCGCCAATAAAAATAACGCTCATTGATACCAACACTCCCGCGCGCAGTATCCAGCCAATCACGGCCTGCATATCGGTATCTTTGAATTTGCTCATTTTATATCATTATGTCATTTGGTCATTAAGTCATTCTTATCCGCCATTGCTTTACTAAGTCATTTTTCTTATCAGGTCGACCAGCGATGTCACTTAACCTCACACAAAAATGACTTAATGACGCAATGACCTAATGATAAATTATATAGTTCCTGTAATTCCTTTATATATCATTTGCGATGCCAAAAACGTAACCACCACGGCAAAAACTACACGTAGCCATCCCGATGATGAAGTGTGTACCAATATTTTTGATCCGCTTAAGGCACCTAATAAAACCCCTATAGCTACCGGCATGGAAAGGCCCGGATCAATATACCCCCGTTGCAGGTAAACTACCGCGCTTGCTGCTGCAGTAACCCCTATCATAAAATTACTGGTAGTGGTTGACACCTTAAAAGGGATGCGCATAATGCCATCCATCGCCAAAACCTTCAGCGCTCCCGAACCTATGCCCAGCAAGCCTGATATTACGCCTGCAAAAAGCATCATGAAAAATCCACCGCCTACATTTCTTACCGAATAAGTAATCTCGCCTGCAGGGCCGGGGAAACTGCCGTTTAGTTTTAGTTTTTCGGCCAATTCACTTTTTTGCTGATGAATATGTTCTGCCTTCTTTTTTAATGACATTACTGCCGATAAGATCAGGATGACACCAAATAAAACAGCTATAAAATTTGTGGGAATATAAATGGCTATCAATGCACCAACCATAGCACCTGCCGTAGTGGCAATCTCCAGGAACATGCCCAGCCTGATATTAGTGATACCTTCTTTAACGTAAGCTGCTGCCGAACCTGATGATGTAGCAATAACCGAGATCAGCGAAGCCCCGATAGCGTATTGAATATCCACCCCAAGTAAAATAGTGAGCAGCGGAATAATAACAACCCCGCCACCCAGCCCGGTTAACGAGCCCAGCAAGCCCGCCAAATACGACCCAACAAGTATAATAAGCGTTAGTATAGTTACCGACATAGGGGCGATTGATATTTGCTAGCTAAAGTAAGGAATTTATCATTAGGTCAGGGAGCCGACAAATCATTGCTTGTGTTAATCGTAGATTACTATTTGTAATACAACTATTGAAAATATCCTGATGACAATGAAATGAATCCTCCCAATGAACTAATTTCTTAATTTCGCCCTATGGGTTACTCAAGTTTACAAGCCTGCATTACCGATCTCGAAAAAAATGGTCACCTGGTTCGTATCAAAGAACAGGTTGATCCCTATCTGCAAATGGCTGCAATACATTTACGTGTATTTGAAAATGAGGGGTCCGCTATATTATTTGAGAATGTGAAAGGCAGTAAATTCCCCGCAGTATCAAACCTGTTTGGTACGCTCGACAGGTCGAAATTCATATTCAGGGACACGCTCGAAAAAATCAAGGTTCTGGTCGATATAAAAAACGATCCAATAAAAGCCATCAAAAACCCTTTTAAATATGCAGGTGTTGGCTTAACGGCGCTCTCGGCATTGCCTATGAAAAGCGGTGCAGGCGCACCTATTAAATTTGGCAAATGCAACATCAGCGATATCCCGCAAATTGTAAACTGGCCTATGGATGGCGGCCCGTTTGTTACCATGCCCCAGGTATATACTGAGGATGCCGACAAACCGGGCATTATGAACGCCAACCTGGGCATGTACCGCATCCAGCTTGCAGGTAATGACTATGTACAAAACCAGGAGATCGGTTTACATTACCAGATACACCGGGGTATTGGCGTGCATCAAACCCAAGCTAATGCCAAAGGGCAACCATTAAAAGTCAGCATTTTTGTAGGCGGGCCACCGGCACATCCGGTAGCTGCCGTAATGCCCCTGCCCGAAGGCTTATCAGAAATGACTTTTGCAGGTGCATTAGGGAACCGTCGCTTTCGATATTTTTATGATGCAGAAGGTTTCTGTATTTCGGCTGATGCTGATTTTGTGATCACCGGCACAGTTATGCCGCACGAAAATAAACCTGAAGGGCCCTTTGGCGATCATTTGGGCTATTACAGTTTGGTACATCCTTTCCCGCTGATGAAAGTACATAACGTTTATCACCGTAAAGATGCTGTATGGTCGTTCACTGTGGTTGGTCGCCCGCCGCAGGAGGATACCAGTTTTGGGGCACTGATCCACGAAATTACAGGTTCGGCTATTCCTAAAGAAATTCCGGGCTTGCATGCAGTTAACGCTGTTGATGCCGCCGGTGTGCACCCACTGCTCTTCGCTACCGGCAGCGAGCGTTATACCCCCTATCTCAAAGAGCGTAAGCCGCAGGAGATAGTTACTATCGCCAATCACATATTGGGCAAAGGCCAGCTAAGTCTTGCTAAATACCTATTCATTGCCGCGCAGGAAGATGACCCAAAACTTAATGTAAACGATATTGGCGGTTTCCTGAAGCACATTCTGCAAAGGGTAGAGCTTACCCGCGACCTGCATTTTCATACCAACACTACTATCGATACACTTGACTATAGCGGCGAAGGCCTAAACTCGGGTAGTAAATTAGCTGTTACCGTGGCCGGCGATATCAAACGCGAACTTTGGACGGAACTCCCGGATTGGTTTAGTCTCCCCCGCCCTATCAGCGCTTACAAAATGGCCATGCCTGGTGTGCTCATGGTTGAAGTGCCCAAACATGTAAATCACAAGGACATAGATAATATTATCAGCATTATAGAATACAGCCTGCAGGATGAAGACCTTACCGGCTTGCCTTTAATAGTGCTTTGTGATGATGCCGGTTTTGCCGCCCAAACCATTAACAATTTCGTCTGGGTAACCTTTACCCGCAGCAACCCGTCGCATGATATTTATGGTGTTGGCAGCATTACCGAGCATAAACACTGGGGCTGTAAAGGTCCACTGATTATTGATGCCCGGATAAAACCACATCACGCCCCCGTGTTGGAGCGGGTACCGGAAGTAGAGAAAACGGTTGATAAGCTTGGTGAAAAGGGTGGATCGTTGTTTGGGATTATTTGAGTCTGAACCTGGATTAAACAGATTCGGGGATTTATAGGATTTCCAATTCTGTTAATTCTTAAATCCTGCAAATTCTGATTCAGACAGCGTTAAGGATTGCAGCGGATACCGGCCATGTGGCTAAGGCCTGCGCAGTATGAGCGGAAAGCCTGGGCCGCAGGCAACGCCATTATTGATTTCGGATCTGGCATGTTCGATTTCGGATTCGAAAATATTATTGTCTTAAAAAGTCACAAGTGAGCCACGCACAATCAAGCGCGCAATACTTGCGCTAAAAGAAGAAGATACATACATTGTCTCGTCCTAAAAAAAGTTTACAGATTAAATGCTAAATCCTGTTATACGTTTACAATATTTATTAGTCCTAAAATAGGTTTACAAAACCACATTTTGAGATTTATAATAATTTTTCCATGTTCGCTCTGCTTCTATATTATTTTGATGTACAAACTCAGGTGTGAGCATATTACAACTCATATGTGGTCTTTGGTTATTATAGCTTTTTACAGACTTAATTAATAGTTCCATTACCTCTTCTTTGGTACTCAGACTCTGATGTTCCAGGTACTCCTGTTTGATGATTCCGTTGATCCTTTCAGCAATTGCATTTTCTAAAGGATCACCGTTTTCAGTCATGCTGATGATTATATTGTTGTCCTGTAATAGCTTTACATAATCATAACTGCAATATTGAACCCCTCTGTCTGAATGATGTATTAAACCATTTATCGGTTGCCTGTTTTCTCTGAGGGCCATTTGTAAAGCACTCAGCGTATGAACAGCTTCTAATGTGTCAGCAGCATGATAACCAACAATTTTTCTGCTATATGCATCTGTTATAAAACTTATATATACAAAGCCTTTGGTTGTTCGGTAATACGTTATATCTGATACCCATATCTCATTTACTTTATTAGGGATTATTTCTTTTATACAGTTGGGATACTTTTTTAACCAGTGAAAAGACTGGGTGGTATAAACACGTCGCCTTTTCTTCCGTACCAATAACTGATGTGCAGCAAGAAGATCAAAAAGAGCATCCCTGCCCATCTTTATCTGATGTTCAAGTAAAAATGATTGTAATAATACATAGAGCTTTCTGACACCGATAGCCGGATGTGTAGTCCTTAAATGCCTTACTTCATTTAGGATGATCTCCTGTTCAAAACTAATTGCTTCTGCTTCCCAAAAGTGTTGATAATAAGCTTGTCGGGTAATGCCAAGTAAACAACAGCACTTTCCAAGGCTTACCCTGGGATAGCTGTTTTTAGTCTCACGGATTACTTGGTAACGGACTTTTTTCGGATATTGATCCTCAGGTCTCTTTCAGCAACTTCTATCATTTTACGATAAAGCTCCTTTTCCAGAAGTGCATCTTCCAGTTGCTTTTTCAGCAACTTAACTGATGCACTATCTTCAGGCTGGATATCCGGATCTCTCTTTGCTGGCATGATACACGAAGATACATAAACCGGTCTTTTTTTCTCCAGGCCAAACGATTTTAACCAGGCTGAAATCCGGCTATTCCCTAAATTATATTTCCGCTCAAGAAAACTCAGGCCTTCTTCTCCTGTTAAATATTCCTGGCAAATTTTTCGCTTAAACTCCTCACTGTATTGGCTCTGCCATTTACTCCCATAGGTCTTTGAATATCTTTCCATTTTTGTTTACTGTTGTGTAAACCTATTTCAGGACAAGACACATCCCCGTTGCCGTGTCCCCATGGCAACTTTTGCCTTAGCCGAGTATTTAAAGAGAGGCTCCAATCTATTCAAATTAGATACTTCAATTACCCAAAATCTAACTTTAAACGCAATCAAGGCACTTTTTCAAAAAATAAACCTCTAATAAACTCTTAATCTACAATCACTAATCACTATATTAGCATCCTTTTAATTTTAATCATGAATATATTTTACGGAACAGGGGTAGCTATGGTAACCCCTTTTCATGCGGATGGTCAAATTGACTACAACGGGTTGAGAAACCTGATTGAACATTTGATTGATGGCGGGGTGGAATACCTGGTGTCGTTAGGTACAACCGGCGAAAGTGCCACATTGAGCGAGGCTGAACGAAAGCAGGTTTGGGCTTTCACAGCCGAAGTGGTAAATAAGCGCGTTGGCCTGGTGGCGGGTATTGGCGGTAATAATACTCATGAAGTTGTTGAGCAAATAAAATCGTTTGATACAGAAGGCTATGATGCTATACTTTCAGCAAGCCCGCATTATAACAAACCTACCCAGGAGGGTATTTATCAGCACTACAGGGCTATAGCACAAAATACTAAACTACCTATAATCCTGTATAACGTACCAAGCCGTACAGGTAGTACCATCAGCGCTGAAACAACTGTACGCCTGGCAAAGGAGTTTAAAAACATAATCGGTATCAAAGAAGCATCGGGCAATTTCGACCTGTTTAACCAGTTGATGCGCGACAAGCCCGAGGATTTCCTGTTTATATCAGGCGATGATCCGGTTACTTTGCCCATGATGGCTTTAGGCGGAGTTGGTGCGATATCTGTTATTGGTAATGCTTTGCCGCGTCAATTATCTGACATGGTTAGGCTTTTGCTGAACGGTGATTACAAAGCAGCACATGCCGCGCATTTTGATCTGATTGAGTTTACCCGATTAATGTTTGCCGAAGGCAGTCCTGCAGGTGTTAAAACTGCCCTAAAACAATTAGGCATCTGCGGCGATACAGTGCGGCTACCATTGGTACAGGTAAGCGAAAAAACTGCCGGTGCTATTGTGGAAGAGCTTAAAAAGCTGGCTCCGGTAGCAGTAAAAGCATAAAATACAAGAATCATCCTCTACAGGCGTCATGGCGAGGTACGAAGCAATTCCCTATTAGCAGGTATGCCCTGTAAAGTTTGCGATTGCTTCGTACATAGCAATGACGTTTTTTATATTCCCTGGAGGGCTTTTTTAGGATCAAGCAGAAAAATTGTGGGGGAATAAAAAAAGTGTTTGCTTTGCAGGCAGAAATAAAAACGTCCACACTTGTCAGCTGCATACGAAACCCTTGTCCGTCTTATCTTGCCCGAAGGGCTTTTGGAATACTTTGAACTTACTGATGTCCTTTCCTCAGAGAACGGCCAATTGAACATTTACCTTGAGGAAAAGAATCTTCCGCCAGCAGGTTATGGCAAGCAACAACTTGAGTCAAAAGGCTTCTTACCGGAGACGGCTATTCAGGATTTTCCTATCCGGGGCCACAAAGTAGCTCTTTGCATTAAAAGGCGCAGATGGGAAGTTAAAGCAAGTGGTGAGATCATCACAAGGGACTGGAACTTAGTTAGAAAAGGAGCGCGAATGACAACGGAATTCGGCACTTTTTTAAAAGGTATATTTGGATAATAACCCGATCAGCTGTCATTTGTTAGGGCGGCTTTATACAGTTGATGGCAAACAGCTACAGCAGCAATACAAAGACTTTCTGAGCGATTTTCATAGCTGGGATCAAAAAGAACATGCAGATGAATGGATGCTGTTTGAACAAAACATAGGGCCATCGCTAAGCATAGACGAAACAGCATTGAGCAATGGTGAACTCTATACCATTATCACCAATAAGGAAGCTAAAGGTGGCAAGAAGGCAATTGTAGCTATGCTAAGGGGCACACAAACGGAGCAGATCATAAAAGTTATCGAACGCATACCGCTGCGTAAAAGGAATAAGGTAAAAGAAGTGACGATGGATATGGCGGCAAACATGATCAAAGCTATCCGCAGGTGTTTTAGCAATGCGAGCCGTGTGATCGACAGGTTCCATGTGCAAAAATTAGCATATGATGCACTACAGGAAGCTCGTATAAAATATCGGTGGGAAGCGCTGGATGCAGAAAGCAGGGCAATTGAACAAGCCAGGCAAAACAAGCAATCTTATCAGCCTGAGCTATTCAGCAATGGCGATACACTAAAACAATTGCTTGCCAGAAGCCGCTACCTGTTGTTTAAGCATCAGTCCAGGTGGACTGCCGCACAAAAAGAAAGAGCCGATCTGCTTTTTCCACGATACCCGGAACTGCTCAAAGCTTATAAACTGGCTATAGGATTGGGTAATATATTCACCATCTGCAAAAGCAAGCAAATCGCCTTTAAAAGATTAGCGCTATGGTATAATCATGTGGAGGATGCCGCAATTGATGCATTTAAGACCGTCGCAAGATCTGTTCATCAACATTATGAATCTATCCTGAATTTCTTTGATAACAGGAGCACAAATGCCTCTGCCGAATCTTTTAATGCGAAAATAAAAGCTTTCAGAGCTACTTCAAGAGGTGTTAGGGATACTACTTTCTTCTTATTCAGATTAGCTAAAATCTATGCTTAACCTTTTAATCCCACAACTTTTCCTCATGACCCCTTTTTTAGTCAGATGTCGAAAGCTTTCCATAAAATAAAAAACCCAATCCATGGACCGGGTTTTTTATTGGAATAAGATGATAAAAATCTTACTAAGCCTCTTTATTCTTCGCCTCCTGAACTTCAAGGCGGATTGCCTGTGCCAGGTTTTTAAGATCCTGCATACCTTTACGTACACGTGTACCGGCAGCGCTGTTTCCTTTATTGTAGAATTTGTCGGCGTCGGCCTCTAAAGCTGCTACAAGCTCTTTTACTTCAGTAAATTTTTTCATTTAATTACTCCTTTTAAATTTTGAGGTTTATTGTTTTAATTAAAGCTAAGCTAAAATGTTTTTTGTTAATTAAAAACTTTTAAAGCCAAAAAATACGGCCTTAACAGTGGTTTTTTTCCACATTTTAAGCTCTTTAAGTTTATTAGCGCCCGTTTATTTTTTATTAAAAAGTTTAAACCAAACCTATACTTTAAAATAAGTTTTATTAATAATTAAAATACGGAACATAAACCACCATAAATAATATTTACAGCCAACTATACAATCTAAACACAGTATTTAAATACTATTAAGTATTAATATATTCAGCAGGTTTAAAAAGTCTGCTGCAGTATGTCAGGATAGTGTTCGTGCACTTTTAGTATCAATTCGCCAAATAAAGTGTTAGCCCAGGCAAACCATTTCCGGGTAAAGTCCTTGGCATCGTCTTTATTAAAGGATTCGTGCATGAAACCGGTGCCTGCATGGGTGCTTTTCAGCCATTTGATACACTGTACAATCTCTGCTTTATCGGTTGATGTAATACCGCGCATAATGATTGCCATTGGCCAAATATAACCTATACCCACATGCGGACCACCAATGCCTTCGGCAGCGGTGCCTTTAAAATAGTACGGATTGCTATCGCTCAGTACAAATTTGCGGGTGCTTTGGTACAGCGGGTCATCAACTTTTACAGAATCAAGATAAGGCAGGGCCAACAGACTCGGGACGTTCGAGTCATCCATGAAAAGTTGATTTCCATAACCATCAACTTCAAACGGAATAACCTGGCCAAATTGCGGGTGATTACCTACAGCGTATTGCTTAAGCGCTGCCTGAACTTCATTTGCTAATGCTTTGCAGGCATCAGCGGTCGCACTATCATGGCCTATAGTGCTGTACATTTCGGCCATTTGGTTTAAGCTTGCTACCGCGAAGTAGTTTGAGGGGATCAGAAATGGATAAATGGTAGCATCATCCGACGGACGGAAGATAGAGCAGATCAAACCAACGGGTTTAACGGGATTCCCATAGCCTCTGTTTGGTGCGGTATCACTTTGTGTTTCGGTTTTGCGCTGGAAAAAGTAGGGGCCTTTACCCTCCTTACGTTGCTGTTCTTTGAAAGTAGCCAGGATGATCTTACCTGCTTTTTGCCAGCTCTCGTCGAAAAAGCTGCTGTCGCCACTTATTTTCCAGTAATTATAAGCCAGCCTTACAGGGTAGCAAAGTGAATCTATTTCCCATTTACGCTCGTGCAATTCGGGTTTCATGGTGGTGCGGTCGCTGTCCCACTCGCTGCCGGTTGGGCCCTCGTTAAAGGCATTTGCATATGGGTCAATGATCACGCACTTAGCCTGGCGGCTCAATACACCCTGGATTAATTTTTTTAATGCTGGGTCATTTTTAATGAGTGGCAAATATGGCCAAACCTGTGCCGACGAATCGCGCATCCACATAGCATTAATATCGCCCGTGATTACGAAGGTATCAGGCTTACCATCTTTTTCAGAATAGTTTACGGTAGTATCTAAAGTGTTTGGATAGCAGTTTTCGAAAAGCCACGCAACTTCAGGGTCTTTAATATCGGCCTTAACTTTTTTAATGATGGCCTCAACCGCCTTACTGGTAAACTTACGGTCGGCCAGTTTTGGGCGCTGGCTTTCAAAGGCAGGAGCCACAGCCGAAGCAAATACAGGAGTTACACCTAAACCGATACCGGCAGCTGCAACGCTGTTAATTTTTATAAAATGTCGTCTGGTTAATTTCATGGTTTTGATATGGTAGGCGTAAAAATAGAAAAGGGTTTTTGTTAAACAAAAAAGCTTGCTAAAATAATTTAGGAACGTTTTATCAAGGATTTTCAAGGGGTGGTAATCTTCAACGTAGAGACGCATCACATACGTCTACTAAAAGGGCAAAAGCCCCTCGTAATTTATTCACCATAGCGGCATTTCAAACGGGAGACGCATGTGATGCGCCTCTACATCAGATGCAAAAAAAAACAAAAAAAGCCCCGGATCTCTCCGAGGCTTCTAAGTATTATCAAATGTGTTTAAGCAATTTCCAGTTTATTCTCTTTGTAATAACCGGCCTTTAATTTTTCACCGATAGCGCTGTACGCATCAAGGGTACGTTGTACATCCTCCAAACTATGAGCCGCTGTTGGGATCAGCCTTAGTACAATTAAGCCTTTAGGGATAACCGGGTACACTACTATCGAGCAAAAGATACCATAGTTCTCGCGTAAGTCTCGGGTTAGGGCTGTAGCCTCAAAAAGATCACCCTTTAGAAATACCGGGGTAACCATAGTGTTTGAAGCACCCAGATCAAAGCCACGTTCTTTTAAACCTGCCTGCAAGGTATTTGCAATCAACCATAATTTCTCGCGAAGTTCTGGTCGGGTCTTTAACATTTCAAAGCGTTTTTTCAAACCTAATACCATTGGCATTGGCAATGCCTTGGCAAATGTTTGCGAACGCATGTTATAGCGCAGATAATGGATAATATCCTGATCAGCAGCTACAAAAGCACCAATACCCGCCATTGATTTGGCAAAGGTGGCAAAGTACACATCCACTTCATCCATACAATCCTGCTCTTCATGTGTACCCGCACCGGTTTTACCCATGGTACCAAAACCGTGTGCGTCATCAACCAGTAAACGGAAGTTAAATTTCTTTTTAAGATCGGCAACTGCTTTAAGTTTGCCTTGCGCGCCCGACATACCAAAAACACCTTCGGTAATTAACAGGATACCGCCACCAGTTTGCTCTGTTAAACGGGTTGCCCGCTCCAGCTGCTTTTCGCAGCTTTCAATATCGTTGTGCTGGTAAACAAAGCGTTTACCCATATGTAAACGTACGCCATCAATGATACAGGCGTGCGATTCGGCATCGTAAACAATAACGTCATTCCTGTCAACCAGTGCATCAATTATCGATACCATTCCCTGGTAACCATAATTTAGCAAAAAGGCCGATTGTTTGCCAACAAAGGCAGCCAGGTTGTTCTCCAGCTCTTCGTGGTGAATGGAGTTTCCCGACATCATTCTTGCACCCATTGGGTAAGCCATACCGTAATCAGCAGCAGCTTGCGCGTCGGCCTGCCTTACTTCAGGATGATTAGCCAAGCCAAGGTAATTGTTAAGACTCCAAACTAAATGCTCTTTTCCTTTAAACTCCATGTGCGGGCCTATCTCACCTTCCAGCTTAGGAAAAGAAAAATAACCATGCGACCACTTTTGATGCTGACCTATCGGCCCACCCAAGCTTTTTGTTATTTTATCAAATAAATCCAAAATGAATTGTTTTTATAAATTTAGTTGCAAATATAGCCGTTAAAACACCTTTAAACAATAGCTATAACTTTTTAGAATAGCTTATAACCTTTAGGAAAGAAGCAAGACTATTAGAATCAAGAGCCAAGACTACATCCGTATAAAACTCTTTGAACCATTTCATTGCCAGGGACGAAACAATCGCGGACTGTACAGGGCGGACTTGCACGGCTACTCGGCCACCATGCGATTGCTTCGCTTCTCGCAATAACATACTGGTTTAGTATCCAATAAAAAAGGGAGATCAACTTTCAGATTTAATTCCTTTGTCAATCTCCCATTCAATTATTGTGGTTTTTATTTCTCTTGATTCTTGACTCTAAAAGTCTTGCATCTCTTCTTAATCCGCGTTTCCGTGCAGGTACGAGTTATTATTCCTGATCTCCACGTTACCTTCGCTATCCTGCATCAGGGAAAAACGTGAGATCTGGCTTTCGTCAGATGCCGGGGTATCCTGCAGGGCTATCTCTTTACGTTTATAAGCCGGAACATTTTCCAATTCCTGAATATTACCTGTACGCAGCTTCATGCTCAGGTCTTTCAGTCTCATAATGCGCTCGCGCGATTTTTTTAACTGCTCTTCTATAGATTCGTTGGTTTTGTTATCATCAGCCCCAACAGGTTGCGGTGCAGGAGTTGGCTCTGGTTCAGGCTCGGGCATACGTGGCTGTTCCCTTACAGGCTGCTCATAGCTCACCGGCTCACTCATTTTAAAAGTGAAACCAGCAGTATCTGGCTCGTTATCTGCCTCCGGCTCTTCATTCATTAAGCTATGTCTTACAACAGCGGGCTCTTCCTGACGGCTGCCGGCAAACATATCAAACAGCCCAGCTTGCTTTGCATCTTCTTTAGGTGCTTTAGCATAAGGCTCGGCAGGAGCATCAACCTTAACTGGTTTAATAAATTCGTTAACCGGCCTTGCCTGCTGAGGCTCTTCGGGAACCAGCATTGAAACTATTTTCTTGTTGCTGTTTTCCTTTTCGCGCTCATCTTTGGTTTGGAAACCGGTAGCAATAATGGTTACCGATAATTGCTCACCCAAGTTTTCGTCGATACAGTTACCCCAGATCAGGTCAGCAGCTAAGCCGGCTTCTTCCTGGATATAATCAGTAATTACGCTGATCTCATCCATGGTAACCTCTTTAAGGCCCGAGCTGATGTTCAGCAATATATACCTTGCGCCTTCAATTTCATTATCTTTCAGCAATGGTGATGCCAACGCGCCTTCAACGGCTTTAAGGGCACGGTTTTCCCCATCGGCGCTAAAGCTGCCCATGATAGATACACCGCTGTCCTTCATCACCGTGCGCACATCTTTAAAGTCGACGTTGATATAGCCCGGTAAGGTGATGATTTCGGCAATACCTTTAGCTGCTGTAGTCAATATATTATCAGCCTGGGCAAATGCAGAGCTCATTGTCAGGTTACCAAAGATCTGCCGAAGCCTGTCGTTCGAGATCACCAGGAACGAATCGACATACTTGCGCAGTTCTTCCAAACCAGCATCCGCCTGCATTTTACGGCGTTTACCTTCAAAAGAGAAAGGTGTGGTTATGATACCCACCGTTAATATATCCATT
The DNA here is from genome assembly GCF_059491465.1 of Mucilaginibacter sp. Mucisp73. Classification (NCBI taxonomy): domain Bacteria; kingdom Pseudomonadati; phylum Bacteroidota; class Sphingobacteriia; order Sphingobacteriales; family Sphingobacteriaceae; genus Mucilaginibacter; species Mucilaginibacter sp. Mucisp73. The sequence goes on from NZ_CP168507.1 coordinate 5,053,201, forward strand.
TCGCGCGCAGCCTTGGCAATGATAGGGCTTGCGCCTGTACCTGTGCCTCCGCCCATACCAGCTGTAATGAACAGCATTTTGGTATTGACGCCCAACATCTGTTTAATATCGTCGATATTTTCAATAGCCGAATTTTTACCAACTTCGGGTATTGAGCCTGCACCCATGCCCTCGGTTAAACTGGCACCCAATTGCACCTTGTTAGGTATAGGGCTCAGCTCCAATGCCTGGGCATCAGTGTTGCATATTATAAAATCAACACCGGTAATTCCTTGCCTGTACATATGGTTTACCGCGTTACCACCACCACCGCCAACACCAATTACCTTGATGATTGACGATTTTTCTTTTAACATTTCAAAATGCATAATCTTCGTTTTCAGCTATATGTAATTCAACCCAACATTAGATTTTACCATCGTAATAATAACACTTTTTCAACAAGATTTATCCACATTTGTGAGCAATGTGAATAAGTTTAACCCTTGTGAATAAATATTATTTCAGAAAGTCCTCATCCTTAATGTCATCCTTAATAAATGTGATGCTTTTTTTCAGCAGCCTGTCTAACAAGCCCCCTTCTTTACTTTTCGCATCGTACTTTGGCTTAGCCGTTTTCACTTCGGCAGGGATCGCTTCATTCATGTATTCCATTTTCTGGATCCCTTTAATGAGCAAACCAATACCGGTAGCAAAAGTTGGGCTCTGCAATTCTTCGTATGTACCTTTTGGCAGCACTTCGTTTTTAGCCAGGTGCTCGGTAGGGTAACCTACGCGGCAATCCAAACCGGTAACAAACTCAACCAGTTGACGCAAGTGTTTCAACTGTGCACCGCCGCCTGTTATCACGATACCTGCTATTAGTTTTTTCTCATAGCCTGATGATTTGATCTCGTAATAAACATGCTCTACAATCTCTTCCATACGGGCCTGAATTACGTAAGCCAGGTTTTTCACCGAAATTTCTTTTGGCTCACGGCCACGCAAACCTGGCACACATACAATCTCATTTTCCTTGTTCTCATCGGCCAGGGCAGATCCAAACCTTACTTTCAGTTGCTCGGCAATGTTGCGCATTACTGAACAGCCTTCGCGGATATCCTCAGTTACACTATTGCCGCCGAAAGGGATAACAGCTGTATGGCGAATGATACCTTCATGGAAAATAGCTACGTCGGTAGTACCGCCACCGATATCAACCAAAACCACGCCGGCTTCTTTTTCCTCTTCGCTCAAAACAGATTCTGAAGATGCCAGCGGCTCAAGGATCAGTTCCTGGCTCTCCAGGCTGGCCTTGTTAACACATTTTACAATGTTTTTAATGGCCGTAACCTGACCAGATATAATATGGAAGTTAGCCTCAAGCCTAACGCCAGCCATACCTATCGGATCTTTAATACCCGGCTCATTATCCACAGTAAACTCCTGTGGCAACACATGGATGATCTCCTCGCCCGGAGGCATCACCAGGTTATACATATCCTCTATCAGCTTATCAATATCCTTACGACCGATCTCTGATTGCAGATCGCGACGGGTTATTAAACCGCGGTGTTGCAAGCTTTTGATGTGCTGACCTGCAATGCCTACGTTCACTACCCTGATTTCTACATTTGATTGCGAGCCCGCCACCTCCACCGCCTGATGAATGCCTTGTACTGTTTTATCTATATTTGACACCACGCCGCGCGTCACACCCGCAGATTCGGCCTTGCCAATCCCTAAAACCTCAATCTTCCCGTTCTTGCTCCTGCGCCCAACAATGGCACATATCTTGGTAGTCCCGATATCCAATCCTACTACAATTGGCGAACTTTTTTCCTGAGTTGAGCTTTTGTCCATATTACAATTTAATTTGAGATGTATCCCTTTTCGTCCTAAGCGAATCCTGTTTGGCAGTTTTAGCTGCCTTAATTGAATCTGCTTTTATATTTTCATTTTTTATACCAATAACCTGGTTGGTATATTTTACATTGATCACTTTATAAGTATCCCAGCCTACCTTTGGCAGCACCTGCTTGTAAAAAGCCTGCAGGTTGTTCAACTTTACGTTAAGCGAATCCGCATTGCCGATCAGGATCCTTTGATTACCCACTCTGGGGATCAGCTCTATCTCGCGCTCACTGTTCACATACATCTGCGCTATCTGTGCATCCCAAAGCGAATCCTTACGGATATAATCAGCCGTTTTAAACAAATCTTTAGCCAGGCGCGTATGTAACGAATCAACCCGGTTGGTAAACAGCTCTTCGATAAAACCATTAGCTACCAATACCCTCGCGGTAAAGTTTGATGATAGCGGAATCTTTAAGCCGTTTTGATCTACATAAAAATCCATATCATAATGGTTCATGATGCGCAATATCGGCTGGCGCTGGCTTACTTCAACCCTCAGTACACCGTCCATTTCGGTATAAACTTTAGCAAACTCAATAAACGGGTTCGCTTTTAATTTATCTTCCAGTTCCTGGATATTGATATTTTCGATAGGCCTGCCTACCAATGAGTGACTGGTAACTTCAATAATATGATCAACCTCCTGCTTGTCAATAAAATATTGCCCGCCGGGGATGCTTACGTTTACCGCGGTACACTTTACACCCGCTTTTTTTGTTTCAATAAAACTCATAAGCACCACAAGGCCACCCAGGCTTATTACCCAGGCACAACCTATTAACAGGCGCTTCCAAATGAGTTTTTTATTCATTGCTTAATACTTGTTTTAAAGGTTGTACCAGCGTGTCAATATCACCGGCACCTACCGTTAACAATAGTTCGGGTTTTTCGGCAGCTACGGCGGCTACCGCGGCCTCTTTACTCAGTATCTTTTTATTTTGCAATTGCATGCGGTTAAGCAGCATTTGCGAGTTAACCCCTTCTATCGGCAATTCGCGCGCCGGATAAATTTCCAGCAATATCAGCTCGTCTACCATATCCAGCACCTCGGCAAAACCATCGGCAAAGTCGCGGGTGCGGGTAAATAAATGAGGCTGAAATATGGCCGTTAACTTCTTAACCGGGTATAATCTTTTTATTGATGATATACAAGCCCTCAATTCTTCGGGATGATGCGCATAATCATCAATGTAGATATGCTCTGGCGTTTTAACTATGTATTCAAACCTGCGTTTAACCCCTCTGAAAGATGCTAATGCTGCTTTAATATTTTCCGGTGATATAGCCAGTTTCAGTACCGCTTCAATGGCTGCTACGGCGTTCTCCACATTGTGGGTGCCGGCTATGCCCATTTTTATATCCGTGATATTTACCGCATTACTGTTATAATCGAAATAGAAATCGCCATCAATGATCCTCACGTTTGAAGCATGTGCATCAGCAGTTTCATCTTCGAAAGCATAGGTGTAACCACCATCCAAAGGCAAACCATTTTTGTGCACCAGCGTACCACCCGGTTTTATCTGCGAAGCGAACAGCTTAAACGATTCGGTTAGATGCGCGTGATCACCATAGATATCCAAATGATCGGCATCCATTGAGGTGATGATAGCCACATCCGGATATAGGGTAAGGAACGAGCGATCATATTCATCGGCCTCAACCACCATTACGTTGTTTTTGCCATACAGCACATTGGTTTGGTAATTTGATGAAATACCACCCAAAAAAGCAGAGCAATCATTACCCGATGCCTTAAGCAAATGCGCTACCATGGTTGAGGTGGTAGTTTTGCCATGTGTACCCGCCACAGCAATGGTAAATGAGCTCTTGCTGATCAAGCCTAAAACCTGCGAGCGTTTATAGAGCTCAAAGCCGTGGTTTTTAAAATAGTTAACAATGTGCGAATCCTTCGGTACCGCCGGTGTATAAATAATCAGCGTATCGTTGCATGGTTTTTGGAAACTCATAGGGATATAATCCGCATGATCTTCAAAAACAACCTGGATCCCCTCGTTGTGCAACTGGTTTGTTAAATCAGTCGACGTTTTATCATATCCGCAAACAATGCAACCCAAATGATGGAAATAGCGTGCCAGGCCGCTCATACCGATGCCGCCTATGCCTATGAGATAAACTCTTTTTATATCGTGCAGTTCCATTTCAATTTGTTTTAAAAAGGCCCTCCTCCCTTTGGAAGAGGAGGACCATCATTTTAATTGTTACTTATTATTTGGATAAGTTCCTTTGCTATTACTTCATCGGCATTTGGCATGGCCATTTTACCAATGTTTGTGCTCAATTTTTTTTGCAGGTCGCGGTCTTCCAGTAATTCAAGTGCCCGGTCAACCAGTTTTGCCTCAGCATCTCTGTCGGCAACAAAAACGGCTGCGTTTTCATGCACCAGCGCTAACGCGTTTTTTGTTTGATGATCTTCGGCCACATTTGGCGAAGGCACCAGGATCACCGGCTTTTTAATGGCACACAGCTCGGCAATAGTGCCTGCACCCGCCCTTGATATGATAATATCGGCGGCGGCGTAAGCCAAATCCATCCGGGTTAAAAATTCCCTGATCTGCAAATCGGGGTGATAATTTTCGCCCAGCTTTTCGATAATGCTTTTATAATAAAACTTACCGGTTTGCCATATCACCTGTACATCGGCAGCCAGCAGCTTATCTATACCGTTCATGATACTATTGTTCAACGTACGTGCCCCAAGGCTACCGCCGGTTATCAGTATCGTTTTTTTAAAGGCCGAAAGATGGTACAACTCCAAAGCCTGCATATGCTTACCGGCAATGTTCACCGCATCCTTACGGATCGGGTTACCTGTTTTGATGATCTTGTCGGCAGGAAAAAACTTCTCCATACCATCAAAGGCCACGCAGATTTTTTTGGCATGCTTGCCTAACCATTTATTGGTAATACCTGCATACGAGTTTTGTTCCTGTATGAGGTACGGTATCCCTTTTAACGATGCGGCATACAGCAATGGGCCTGAAGCATAGCCGCCAACACCTACTGCAGCGTCGGGCTTAAAATCTTTAATGATTTTGATAGCCTTGCGTACACTATTGGCAAGTTTGATAGGGAACATCAGGTTTTTTACGATAGAACCGCGCTGAATCCCCTGAATATCCAAACCGATGATCTTGTAACCCGCCGCCGGCACCTTATCCATTTCCATGCGGCCGTTAGCGCCCACAAACAGGATTTCGGTATTGGGATCAATATTTTTTAAAGCATTGGCAATAGAGATAGCCGGGAAGATATGTCCTCCTGTTCCGCCACCGCTTATGATGATACGCGGCGACGCCCCCCCCGCCCCCTGAAGGGGGTGCTTTTGAGTTGCGTCTTTCATATCCTTGCTTTTATCTGCCACTTCTTATTAATTTTTATATAACCTTGTCAATCGTTCCTCCTTTAGGGGGGTTACGCCGTCCTGATCTCTCCTACTATAATCTTATTCGGCCCGGCATTATCCTCTTTGATGGTCTTATCTTTTTTAGGCTCTTCAATATCCTTACTTACCGATAGTATAATACCAAAGGCAATGCTTGTAAACAATATCGAGGTACCACCCATACTTACCAACGGCAGCGGCACGCCGGTTACCGGCCCTAAGCCTACAGCTACAGCCATATTGGCAAAAGCCTGTATGGTTAAACTAAAACTTAAACCACAGGCCAGTAATGCCCCAAACGCTTTCGGAGCCTTCGTTATGATCTTGATACATCTATACAGCAGGAATACATAGATCCCTACTACGATTATACCTCCTACTAAACCATACTCCTCAACTATAATGGCGTAGATCTCATCAGAGTATGACTCGGGCAGGTAATTTCTTTCTGTGCTGTTCCCTGGACCTTTGCCAAATAACCCGCCTGTTGCGATGGCAATTTTTGCGTGATCGCTTTGGAAAGATTTATCGGCCTTTGCCAGTTCGGGGTGCATAAATACCTTCATACGGGATACGTAAGTATGCCTCCTCGGCCCTAAGAATATTACGCCCAGCAACAATATAAAACCTGCAGCACAGGTAATAGCTATTTGCCTGATACTGATCCGGCCGATGATCAACAGTAATATGCTAACCCCAAATAACATTAACGCTGTTGAAAGGTTGGCTAATGCAATCAGGATAAATACCACACAAACCGAACCCATGATAGGCAAAAAGGATTCTTTAACATTCTTAATGTTTTCCTGCTTGCGCGATAATGTACGGGCCAGGTAAGTGATCAATGCCAGTTTGGCCAAATCCGAAGTCTGGAAGCTTAACCCTGTTCCCGGAATAGCTATCCAGCGGCTTGCGTTATTAATGTGACTACCAAAAACCAATGTATACAGCAACAGCGGAATGGTAACGATCATCATTACCTTAGAGATACCGGCATAATAGCGATAATCAAGCTTGTGCGAAAAATACATCAGCGCAATCCCACCTACTATCATGAACACGTGTTTCATAAGGATGATCTCGACCCCCTTACCCTGCTTAAATGCCAGCGTACCTACCGAGCTGTATACCGCCAACAAGGATATAACAGAAAGTAGTATGACTATAAGCCATATCCAGCGATCTCCTTTTGTATTGTTTAATATCCTATGCATTTTTATTTCTTTTGGTTCATGGTTGATGGTTCATTGATCATGGTCTTTGAACTTTTTTCTATGATCCATGAACTATCGACTATGAACTATTTACAATTCCTTCACAGCGTCCTTAAACTGCCTGCCGCGGTCTTCGTAGTTTTTAAACAGATCGAAGCTGGCGCAAGCCGGTGATAATAGCACCGTATCGCCTTTGGTTGCCAGGTGATAAGCTACGGTTGCCGCTTCCTGGGCTGATGATGTGTTTACTATAATTTCAACCATATCATCAAAGGCTTCGTGGATACGTTTGTTATCCTTGCCTAAACACACAATGGCTTTTACCTTTTGCTTAACCAGATCATTAAGCATACTGTAATCATTTCCTTTGTCAACACCACCCAAAATCAGCACTACATCGCTGGTCATACTTTCCAAAGCGTACCATGTTGAATTAACATTGGTAGCTTTTGAATCGTTGATGAAGCGGATACCGGATATATTGGCAACAAACTCCAGGCGGTGCTCAATGCTTTTAAAGTTGCCCATGCTCTCCCTCATCGTTTCGTTGCGTAGCTCCAACACTTTTGCTACAATACCCGATGCCATGGAGTTGTAAATGTTGTGTTTGCCTTGCAGGGCCAGATCTTGAATTGACATTGTAAAATGTTCTTGTGTTGTGTTAATGACAATATTGTCGTTGTTATCCAGGTATGCGCCCGGTTCAAATTTTTGCTGTATGGAAAACGGCAACAGCTGTGCCCCGAACGTTCGCTCTTTCATTCCCTTTATTGTTTCCGGGTCATCGGCACAATAAATAAAATAATCTGCTGCAGTCTGGTTCTGCGTTATCCTGAATTTGGATGCCGCATAATTTTCCAGTTTATAATCATACCTGTCCAAATGATCAGGTGTGATGTTTAGTAGTACTGCTATGTCAACTTTAAACCCGAACATATCATCAAGCATAAAACTGCTTAGCTCAAGCACATACCAGTCAAACTTCTCGGTAGCAACCTGGTAGGCAAAGCTTTTGCCGATGTTGCCCGCCAACCCAACATTCATCCCCGCATCTTTTAAAATGTGGTAGGTTAAGCTGGTGGTGGTCGTTTTACCGTTTGAACCTGTTATACCAATGATCTTTGCATCAGTGTACCTCCCGGCAAACTCAATCTCTGATATTACAGGTGTCCCATTTTCATGCAGTTTTTTAATGATCGGTGCCTTATCCGGAATACCGGGGCTTTTGATCACTTCTACCGCGTTCAGGATCAGTTCTTCAGTATGCTGTTTCTCTTCAAAAGGAATATTCCAATCTTCGAGTTGCTTTTTATAGTTATCGGCAATGCCGCCAAAATCCGACACAAAAACATCAAAGCCCTGCTGCCGCGCAAGAAATGCAGCACCAACACCGCTCTCACCCGCGCCCAACACCACAAGGCGAGTCCCGGCCCCCCCTTGAACAGGTTGCTTTTGATTGGTCTCTTTGTTATTGTTGTCGTTCATTTTTATTTTCTTTTGGGATTTCACCGATTGTTTGATGATTTCACCGACTCCTTTTCTTTCTTATCTCCTGACTCTTGATTTCTTGCTTCTTTTCTTAACGAAGTTTCAACGTTATCACCGTCACTATCGCCAGTATGATACAGATGATCCAGAAGCGGGTAACAATCTTTGCTTCATGGAAACCCTTTTTCTGGTAATGGTGATGCAGCGGTGCCATTAAAAACACGCGCCTGCCTTCGCCGAATTTCTTTTTGGTGTATTTAAACCATGAAACCTGGATAATCACCGAAAAATTCTCTACCAGGAAAATACCACACAGCAATGGCAGCATCAGTTCCTTACGGATCATGATAGCAAATACCGCTATGATACCACCTATAGCCAAACTACCAGTATCACCCATAAACACCTGTGCCGGGTACGAGTTGTACCATAAAAAGCCAACACACGCCCCTACAAAGGCGCCGGCAAAAATTACCAGCTCACCCGAATTAGGGATGTACATGATGTTCAGATAATCGGCAATAACCGTGTTACCCGATACATAGGCCAGTATAGCCAGCGTAATACCTATAATGGCAGATGTGCCCGTCGCCAGGCCATCAATCCCGTCGGTAATATTTGCTCCGTTTGATATGAACGTAATGATGATAATCACAAAAAACAGGAACACCACCAACGCGTATTGCTCATAACCTTTACCCAAAAACTTCAACACTTTGCCGTAATCAAACTCATTGTTTTTGTAGAATGGCATTGTTGTTTTGGTAGAGTGTACGTCCTGAGTGTAAACAGGAGTATTACGCTTCATGTGAAACTCAACAGGAGCATCATCCTTCACCGGAAGCACAACTTCCTGGCGGATGATGATATTACTGTTGAAATACATTGTCCAGCCAACAATAAGTGATAAACCCACCTGACCAATAATCTTAAACCTGCCCGCTAAGCCTTCTTTATTCTTTTTAAATACTTTAATGTAATCATCCAGAAAACCGATAGCTCCCAGCCAAACGGTGGTAATGATCATCAGGATCACATACACATTCTCCAGCTTGGCAAACAGCAGTGTTGGTATTAAAATACCCAGCAAAATGATGATACCACCCATAGTTGGCGTACCTGATTTTTGCATCTGGCCTTCCAAACCTAAATTCCTTACGGTTTCGCCCACCTGTTTAAAGCGTAGATAATCTATTAGCCGCCTGCCATAAACAGTAGTGATCAGCAATGAAGTAATTACAGCCATCGCCATCCTGAACGTGATGTATTGAAATACACCTACCCCGGGGATACTGTAATTTTTGCTTAAATAGTTAAACAGGTAATACAACATTGCTTTTTCAATTTGCAGATGTGCAGATTTCAGATGTGCAGATGATTGACTTGCTCATCTTAGTTCTTGCAGATTTGCGTTTTTAATTCCTTTTACTCTCTATCAATTAGTTGATGGTTATACCAAATCCTGGAATTGCCTTTCCAGTTCTTCCATATCATCGAAGTGGTTTTTCACCCCGTTTATTTCCTGATATTTTTCGTGCCCTTTGCCCGCTACCAGGATAATATCACCCGGATCTGCCAGCATACAGGCTGTTTTAATAGCCTCATGCCTGTCGATGATGCTTACCGTATGACGCTTAAATGCCGGGTCGACACCTTCTTCCATTTCCTTGATGATCTGCGCCGGATCTTCGGTACGCGGATTATCGGATGTCAGGATCACTTTATCACTCCACTCACATGCGGTTTTGGCCATGATGGGGCGCTTGGTTTTATCCCTGTCGCCGCCGCAGCCAATTACCGTAATCACCTTTTCATTTCCCTTGCAGATATCATGTATAGTGCTCAACACATTCTGCACAGCATCCGGCGTATGGGCATAGTCAACTATACCTACAACTTTGTTCGGTGCTGTGATATATTCAAAGCGGCCTTCGGCACCTGTAAGTTTGCTCAGGCTCGTAAGCACTTTCGCTTTATCCTGCTCAAGCAGCATCGCGGTAGCGTAAACACCTAATAGGTTGTAAGCATTGAATGTGCCCACCATTTTAAACCATACTTCCTCGCCGTCAATTTGCAGTAATAAGCCGCTGAACTGATTTTCGAGGATCCGGACTTTATAATCGGCCATGGTTTTAAGGCCATAGCTTTTTTTATGTGCTGCTGTATTTTGCAGCATTACATTACCATTTTTATCATCGCTGTTGGTAAGCGCAAAAGCATCTTTAGGTAAACCATCAAAAAATTCCTTTTTGGCATTCAAATACCTCAGGAAGGTTTTGTGATAATCCAAATGATCGTGCGTTAAGTTGGTAAACACACCACCCGCAAAAACCAAACTCTCGATACGTTTTTGCGAAATGGCATGTGAGCTTACTTCCATAAAGCAATAGTCACAACCGCTGTCTACCATTTCGGCAAGCAAACTGTTTAGCTCAACCGGATCAGGCGTGGTATGGGTTGATGGGATTACTTTACCATTGATCTGATTTTCGACAGTTGAAAGCAAGCCACATTTATATCCCAGATCGCGGAACAGCTGATATAACAACGTTGCGATAGTTGTTTTGCCATTAGTACCAGTTACCCCAACCAGTTTCAGTTTGGCTGATGGATTATCATAAAAATTAGCAGCTACAATGCCAAGCGCCACAGCCGAATCGGCCACCATCAAAAAGTCAACCTCGCCGGTAGTATGGGCAGGCAGGTCTTCGCAAACCACTGCTACAGCACCTTTTTTTATGGCCTGGTCAATATAGTCGTGTCCGTCAACAACGGTGCCTTTTACGGCAACAAACATGGCCCCGGGGATCACTGCCCTCGAATCAAAAGCTATCGCCGTGATCTCCACATCAGCACTTCCCTGCAACTCAGTGAAGGCCAGTCCATCAATTACATCGCTTAAATACCTCATTGCAGTTCTATTAAAATTCGTGATCCTTTTGGTATTGCACTTCCTCCGGTAACCGATTGATTGGTTACTATACCGCTACCGCGTACAGTAACCTTATAGCCGGCATTACCCATTACATATAACGCATCGCTAAGCCCCATGCCTGTTACCGAAGGCACGGTACCATTTTTATAATTTACCTCTTCAAACGGGATACCATTGCTTGTATCAACAGTGCTGTTAGCCGAAGCATACAACGGTTTAACACCCAATTTTGAATAAACCTTTTTCAGGGCCTTCATATTGCCCTGTTTTACCTGCGGCATTACCGTATTGCCTACATAATGAGCCTGTGAAGTTTGGTTAATGTCCAGGTCGTTAGCATAAACCCTGTCGGCCACCTCCCTGAATACCGGACCTGCAACCTTTGCAGCCAGGTAGTCGCCCTGGGTTGGGTTATTGATCACCACAATCATCGAATATTTAGGATGATCGGCCGGAAAATAACCGCAAAAAGAGGCCTGGTATTTTTTATCCTTATAACCTTTTGTTCCGTTAGCCACCTGTGCTGTACCGGTTTTACCCGCCACACTGTAAAGCTTATTTTTAATAACATTTTTGCCGGTACCATTAAGTACTACACCTTCAAGCATACCACGTACCTTACCCAGCGTAGCTTCCGAACATACCTGCTCATTGATCACCCGGGCCTGGAATTGCTCAATAGGGTTACCCAATCTTCTGATCTCACGAACCAGCAGCGGGGCTATCATTTTACCATTATTGGCCACTGAATTGTAATAAGCCAGCATTTGCAGCGGCGTAATATTCATTTCATAACCATAAGCCATCTCAGGCAAACTGTAATTTTTGTTCCAGCTGCGGTTTGATGGATTTTTGATCACCGGCCTGCCTTCGCCGGGAATTTGTAACTGAAGCTTTTCATTCAAATGATAGCTGTACAATTTATTGATATACTCCCACGGGTTATTGTGGTAAAACCTATCAACCAATTTTGCAGCTGCCACGTTTGATGACTCCTCAAAAGCACGTTTTACCGACATTTCATAGTTATCATGCTCGGTATCGGTAATTGTCGGCCCTTTCGGGAATTTATATTTACCACCCTCAGCATTAACTATGGTGCTGGTGTCAATCTTATGCTGATCGAGCATGGTCATGTACGATGCCAGTTTAAAGGTCGACCCCGGATCGATAGCGTTACTGATAGCATAATTCATTTGCTCTTTATAATCACCGTCTTTAGTACGGGTGTAGTTAGCAATAGCCCTGATCTCGCCGGTAGATACTTCCATAAGCACAACGCAGCCATGATCGGCCGCGCTTTTAACCAATTGTTTTTTCAACGCATCCTGAGCCACATCCTGAAAATTCACATTGATGGTTGAAATAATGTCAGCACCATCCTTAGGTGCTATTTCATCATCATCGTCAACCGGCATCCAGATACCGCCCGGGATCCGCTGCATTAAACGCCTGCCACTTTCACCGTTTATATATGATGAATAAGCACCTTCCAAACCAACCGGGTTCTTTACGTTTTCGTTTTTATAACCGATAGTACGTGCCGCCAGCGACTGAAATGGCAGGATCCTCCTGTTTTTTTGAATAACAATTAACCCTCCCTTATATTTACCCATGTTAAACACAGGGAACTGCCGGATCTTTTTCAAATCCTGGTAAGATACCTTACGCCTGATCAACACATAGCGTGAACTATCCCGGCGGGCCTCGCGCAATACACGCGAATATTCCCTTGCCGATCTGTCACCAAACATACCCGATAGCTTTGCAGCTAACAGATCGATATTGTTGTTAAACGCCGTATCCGATGCAATACCGCTGGCCAGCATGTCCATATGCAGCTCATACTCCGGCACCGAAGTAGCCAGCAAGCTTCCATCGACAGAAAAAATATTCCCCCTTGCCGCTTCAACGGTTTGGTATTGCGCCGAAAGATCGGCAGCCATAGCCTTCCACTTATCGCCCTGAACATACTGCAGGCGGCAAAGCTGTACCACAACGGCAATGGCCAAAAGCAAAACAAGACCAAAGGCTAAATAAACCCTGGCCAGTATGTTAGTCCTAATTCCCATCTGCAACCTCCTTCACTGTTATTTTTCCAGGCGGATCAACCGATTGGCTCAGGCCTAATGTATCAGCACGCTTGGCCACCTCAGTGAGCGTGCTTTTATAAGCCATATCGGCCTTGGTAGATTTATAATCCCAACCAAGCTCCTTAACCTCTTTGGTAAGCGCGTCAATTTCACGTACCGATTTTTCGGCATAGTGCATGTTACCAATGTACACCATACCTAAAAAGGCCAAAAACAAAACAAAGGGCAAAGCATTAGTAGCCTTCTCGGTTGTAAGAAAGCCCCTGGTAAAAAGCTGCGTAAAAAAGTTATCCGGAAGTTCCCTTGCAGGCCGTTCCTCAACAACTTCTTCAACTTCTTCCTCTTCCTGAATTTCTGTACGTAAACGATTGGTCATTTTTTTACAGCTATCCTTAATTTAGCGCTCCGTGCCCTGTTATTATTGGTTATCTCCTCTGCCGATGCCGTTATAGCCCCGCGGCTTACAGCATCAAGCGGTTTATTATCATTCCCATAAAGGTCCTTCTCCACCTCGCCGCTGAATTTACCTTTGGCAATGAAGTTTTTTACCAGCCTGTCTTCAAGCGAGTGGTATGACATGACTACCAGTCTGCCCCCAACGTCCAAAACCTCAGCCGACTGCATTAAAAAATCTTTTAATGCCTCTAACTCCTGGTTAACCTCTATCCTTAACGCCTGGAACACTTGTGCCAGGTATTTATTTTCCTTTCCTTTCGGGATGCGGTTACTGATCGCGTTTTTCAAATCAGCAATAGTCACTATCGAACCATTTAACCTTGCGGTAGCAATAGTCTCGGCCAGGGATTTGGCATTTTGAATTTCTCCGTAAATGCCGAAAATCCGGTGCAGGTCAGCAACTGAATAGTTATTTACCACATCCTTTGCAGTTAGCTCGCCCAACTGGTTCATGCGCATATCCAACTCGGCATCAAACCGGATGGAAAACCCGCGATCGGCCTCATCAAACTGGTGTGATGATACACCCAAATCGGCCAGAATGCCATTTACAGGAATAGCCCCGTGCAAACGGCAAAAGTTTTTGAGATACCTGAAATTCTGATCTACAAAAACAAAACGTTCATCATCAATAATATTCCGCTGCGCATCGGCATCCTGATCAAAAGCAATCAACCTGCCTTTTGGCCCCAGATGTTTCAAAATCTCGCGCGAATGACCACCACCACCAAAAGTCACATCCACATAAGTACCGTCCGGATCAATATTCAGCCCATCAATACACTCCTTCAGCATTACCGGTACATGGTACTCACTCATTCCTGCTCCTTACTTTTATTACCCATCACCTTTTTTGCCAATGCACCAAAACTTTTTGGCTCATCATCCATCAGTTTACGGTGAGCTTCGGCATCCCAAACCTCTATTTTATTCAATTGACAAGCCAGCACTACATCACCTTTTATACCCGCATATTCCAACAGGAATTTCGGCAACAATACCCTGCCGGCAGCATCAGGCATAAGCTCGGTGGCCCCACGGGTAAAATATCGTATAAAGGCTATATTATCCTCTTCATATTCATTAAGTTTGCTCAGTTCTTCAAGTCGTTTGTCCCATTCCTTTTTAGTGTATATGACAAGGTATTTTTCAAACCCGCGATTGATCACCAGGCCTTCAGATTCCAGTTCAGGAAGCTTTTTTTTAAGGCCAGCCGGTATCATCATCCTAAATTTAGGATCAAGCTTACACTCAAATTCACCGGTTAGAAACGACATTGTATGACTTGGGCAATTTTGTAACGTAAAAGTAAATACTTTTACCACTTTCTACCACTTTCCCCCACTAAAAGTTTTCAACAATTTTTAGCCGGGTCTGTTTTATGTTTTTTGAAGATTTCTTGAATTTGATCCTATCACAAAAGCAACTAATAACCAATTAGTTAAATCGCATCTCAGCTATAAATCTTGAATTATTAAAAAGTGGGAGAAAAACCCATTTATTACGGAAGTATTACTCTGATAAACCGCAGTTATCTGACCGGCTTTGGGTACTAATATTTTGTATATTAAGCCGTTGAACATAACAAACGGTATTTACATCTATAAGTACAAAGACCTGTTCTTAGCATTATATGAAGCGCTCATTCCCGACCCTTTTTTCATAGGATTGTTACGGGATATCCTCAATAACAAGCAGAAAAACGGAAAATATTGATGAGGTATAAGGAAGTATGGGAGCCTTTACCTGCTTTATTGGATCATGGCTGGGGAGCTAGCAAGATGAATAGATACCACCTCCGTGATTACAAGCGTGAAGAGCAATTATCGATTTACATAGCGAACCTGTAGAGCCCTCTCCGTCACGACATCGCTTTGTACTACCCATGACAACTTAAAACGGGTGTCAGTCTGAGCCCGTCAAAGCATGGTGGGTAGGCCTCTGCGCGCGAGTCTTCGACAGGCTCAGACTGACAGGCCCTCTTTTGTCATTTCACCTTCAGAGGCCTCCGGATTTAAACACTTAGAATGACGTCGTAAAGAAGAGATTTTCTTTATAAGCCCGAATGATAAATCCCTTATGATATTGTGTTATTCCGTTGCCTCAGCAGGAACCACTTTCATTCCGCTACGAACCGGTTTTTTCTTCTTCCGGGTTCGGTTAAGCCACATCATTACACCGGTTACCGGAAAAATAAGTGAAACCAACGTAACAAGAAAAGCCAAAACCTGGGTAGGCCAGCCATAAATGGAACCTGTATGGATTGGTTTAATTACCCCTCTGATACGCTGACCAAGGCTTTTATCAGCATACAAAACAACTCCGGCAAGCTTGCCGCTGTACTGATCGATATAATAAGTATCAGTGGCCAACTCAACCGAGCCTTTTTTGAGCACATTAAACGTGTAAACGCCCGTCGTATCGCGCGGGTAACGGATAATATAATTTTCGGCATCAGTTATTTTGTTACCTAAGGCACTAACAGCCGCATCTGGCGAGATGGCGGTAACGCCGGGTTGATGAACAGAAAGCGGAGCCTTGATATCTTCTTTACCAGCAATTTTTGAGTTAGTAAGAAAAAACAAGGTATTATTTGCCCACTTAAAGGTCATTACCAGGCCCGAAGCACAAATAATGATCAAAAATATAGAAGTAAAAAAACCGGTAACAATATGCAGGTCATGGGTAAGGCGTTTGCCGCTGCCATCCCATTTTATTTTGAGGCGCTGCTTCATGATAACCTTGGTTTTAGGCCACCATAATATTACACCGGTTATCAAAATAACCAGGAAAAATAAAGTTGAGAGACTGATCACCCAATCGCCCAGGCTATTTTTACCGCCTAATAAATAGCGGTGAAACATCTCAACCGAATACAGGAACGTTTGCCTGCGATTAAACTGATCAACTATTTGCCCGGTATAGGGGTTCACAAAAGCGGTGAGGTTTGGCCGCTCGGCGTCTTTTGGCTTCGCATCTTTTTTTCCATGAACTCCGGCATGCTTTTCTGTTTTAGGCGCATCCGCGGGTTTCTTACCTTTTTTTTCGGGCACAATAAGCCCAACCTCTACCGCACGCGCAGGATCATCATAAACCATAACCGTTGCCAGCTTTGATTTAGGGATTTGCTTTAATACTCCTGCTGTTAAATTAGCAAGCGGCAACCTCTTTTCCTGTGGTTCTACAAAGTACCGCCGAGGATGAAGCGCCTGCTGAATTTCCTTTTCAAAAACCAGCATGGTACCGGTTAAACACGAGCAAAAAATGATTACTCCTGCCGCAAGGCTTAAATAGAGGTGAATGGTGCGGAAAAATACTTTCATCAGTTTATAAGCATAAAAACCGGGCATGTTCCCATGCCCGGTCAAATTCAATTAATTAGAATCGATAACTCAATGTAGTTAAGAACTGTCTTGGCGGTATAGGGTTAATACTATAGTTTTCGTGCACATTGTAATTAAGCACGTTGCCAATATTAGAGATCTTACCTATAATCGAGATCTTTTTATAAGTATAACCTACCGAAGCATCAACCGTGGTAAAGCCCGGCACATTAACTAACCTTGAAATAGTTTGGGTTTGACCCACCGTATTGGCATTACCCGCAACGCGATCGCCCAGGTAGTAAACAGATGCGCCTACTTTAAATCCTTTTAAGTCGCCGTTGTAAAAAGTATAAAATA
The DNA here is from genome assembly GCF_059491465.1 of Mucilaginibacter sp. Mucisp73. Taxonomy (NCBI): domain Bacteria; kingdom Pseudomonadati; phylum Bacteroidota; class Sphingobacteriia; order Sphingobacteriales; family Sphingobacteriaceae; genus Mucilaginibacter; species Mucilaginibacter sp. Mucisp73. The sequence goes on from NZ_CP168507.1 coordinate 5,070,372, forward strand.
CGCTGGTGTTGGCTGTATGCTTTGGTGTATTTAATAGCGGCTGCCCTGCAATGTTGCTACCAACTGCAGTACCTGTCTTGGTGTATTTAGCATTGGTATAGCTATAGCCTGCCAATACATCCAAACCTTTTACCGGGTGACCGGCAATATCAAGTTCCACACCATCGCTCCTTGTTTCACCGCTTAGCACTTTGATATTGGTGTTGATATTAGGTGTAACCCCATCAGCCTGAAATGGCGCAGTTTGGGCCAGGTTATTATTTTTAATGCGGTAAGCTGTAACGTTTACCGACAAATTACCGTTCAGGAAATCGTTTTTAACGCCAACTTCATACTGGTCAATTATTGAAGGATCAAGCGGTTTGTTATTTATATCGGTACCGGTATTCGTTACGAAAGAATTGGAATAGCTTGCAAACAGCGCAGTATTGGCTATTGGCTTGTAAACTACACCCACACGTGGCGAAAATGCTTTATCTTCTTTACCTGCTGCCTGGGTTGCGGTAGCAAGTGTATTATAATTGCTAACCGCTGTTGGTGATACATATTGATATGACCAGCGGATCCCTGCAAGTACTTTAACTTTTTCAGACAAACTAATAAGGTCATTAACATAAGCGCCAAATCGATTGGTAGGTGTCAAGATGCTATAAAACGGGGTCATCTGCGGTTTATCAGTACGGAGCGCGTATTTATCCAGGTCGAAAATATTGATCTTATCATAAATAGCGTTTTGCGCGGCGCCGTTTTGGTCAAGATAGCTTGATACTTTATTTACGGTAGCAACGTAGGTATAGGCATTATTACGATACCAATCTGCATCAACGCCGGCCAAAATATTATGCTTAATAACGCCGGTATTAAATTGGCCTGTAATATTAAATTGCCCTGTGTAATAATCTTCAAGCGTCCTGGCTCTGTTCAGGGTACGGCCCCAGTCGCCATTGGCATCTGGTAATACACGCTCGGTAGTTTGGTATGAGCGGTTAAAGTGCTGGTATGAAAAACCGCCGCTTAACTGCCAAAGGCTATTAAGCTGATGGTTAATGGTTGCCGTTGCGGTAGTTTGTTTGGTATTACCGGTTGACCATGATGCACCCAAATACCGATTACGAGGAACGTTGGCAATAACGTTATTGATTTGCCCGGTTCCGAAATCGGGGGTAAAATCGTAGTTAAGATAATCACCTTCAACAATTAAAGTTGTTTTATCACTTATTTTGTACAGGAATGAAGGATTGATGTATTCTTTTTCTGATTTTACATTGTCGCGGAAGCTTTTGGCATTTTCATAGGTACCATTTACGCGATATGCTAATTTGGAAGATATAGGGCCGTAAACGTCAAACGACGGGCGGTAAAGATCATAGCTGCCGTAGGTCATTGATACCTGGCCACCCTGCGTAAATAAAGGTTTTTTAGTTACCATATTCAGGATGCCTCCGGGCGCAACGTTACCGTATAACAATGCAGCACTGCCTTTCAATATTTCAACACGTTCCAGTGAACTGATCTCCGGCACAACGCCCGAGTTAACCCTGAATCCGTTTTTAAAAATGTTATTGCTTCCAAAGTTATAACCACGGGCGCCAAATGTTTCCTGGGTATTGCCCCTTCCACTGTACAGATACACGCCATTTACGTTTTTGATAACATCGCTTAAACGCAATGACTGCTGCTGATCAAGCACATCGCGGCCTATTACAGTAACGCTTTGCGGCAAGTCCATTGGCGATACGTTCATTTTGCCGATGGTTAACTTTTTACGGTTGATGGTTTTTGTTGAAGAAACTACCACCTCATCTAACTGGGCCGAGCTTTCATTAAGTTTAAAGGATACAACCGTTGTTTTATTTGCGGAAACTGTTACAGTTTGCTCTTCAGTTTTTGTACCAACATATGAAGTAACCAGGGTATATGTACCCGGTTTTACGTTATGGAAAGCAAATGATCCGTTGTCGGTTGTGGTGGTACTTTTATTTAATCCTTTAATGGCAACATTTACAAATGAAGCCGGCTTATCATCGCTGGTTTTAACAACACCGGTTATTTTACCGTTGTTACCTTCGTCATCAGCTTTCAGGATCAACACATTGGCAAACAGGAATAAAATTAAAAATGGGATGGTGCGCAGGTAATAGTATAGGTTGCTTGTCATTCTATTTAGATTAAGTCTAATTAAGCGCAAAAGTATAAAAAGACTTTTTATCTGCAAGCTTTATTTATAATTAGTTTAAATAAGTACAATATAAAAGACCGCAATTTTTCTTTGCAGCCTTTTCTTGTAGGAAAAAATGTATTAGTTAAGCACTATAGTAGCCGGACCGGATACTTTAGCTATATGGCAATTACATCCACCCGAAATTTTAAACAGCGCGGTTTGGGTGGCACCTGTTTGGATATTGGTCACAGTAAGTTCTACGTCATCGCCCTCGGTCGAGAACTCATTTTTATTATTATCAGTAGCGATGGTGTACAAATGCGGGCCTACAGTTGTTGAAGGAGGCCCCGGGTTTCCTTTAGCTATTATGGTTTGTTTGGTACGTAAATTCACAACCTTTACATCTTTTCCAAATGCCATTTGACCATCCTTATCAACAAAATTCACATATAGCGATGCGAAATTCAGCGTGCAGACCTGGCTTGGACAGCCGGTTTGCTGATTATGTTTTTTGCAGCCCAATAAGACTGAAGCTATCATAAAAAGGATGATATATTTATACATGGCTATAGGTTTAATTAATAACCTTTACGACATCATGGTATAAAATGCAACAGCCCCATGTAAATACATGAGGCTGCCGTACTTGCATTGCAAGTATTTTATTCCATAACCCTAACCTTTAAGTAACTCGGGTTTGTTTTGGAGGTATAAACCTTATGTGTAGCCTTTTTAAAATCGGTATCTTTCGCTTTCATGATATCCTGAAACTGCTGTGTATTTCTGTCGATAAGCGGGAACCATGTGCTTTGTACCTGAACCATCATACGGTGCGCTTTTTTGAAGGTGTGCAGCACATCCTGCAGTTCAAAATTAACCGGGGTTACTTTACCAGGCACAAAAGGCTCGGGTTTATCAAAACCATTACGGAATTTACCACGCATAGCCTCGCTGCGTACCATTTGCTGGTAACCGCTCAGGTATACATCTTTACCTGCCCATTTGGTGTTTTTAGTAGAATCAGGATAAACATCAATCACTTTAACCACCCAATCGGCATCGGTGCCGGTAGTTGATACTTTAAGATTAGCCCAGATATTACCTGCGATGGTGACATCTTTATCTAAAATATCAGTTTCGTAAGTAAGCACGTCCGGGCGTTGCGATGCAAAACGCTGATCGGCGGTCATGTACTCGCGCTTCATATCCATATCAATGCTGTTGATAAACGGCACCGGCTTGTTAGGGTCAGATATAAATTCGTCATGGTTATCGGCTACGCCTGTTGGAGTTGTAAATGATAGTTTTCCGCCCGGCAGCAGGTACAGGTTTTTCTCTGTAGCTTCTTTTGGTGGCCAGGTATTATAGGTTTTCCACTCGTTAACACCGGTTTCGAAGGTAGATACCGGCTTCAGGTCGAAATCAGCAGTACCTTTTAAATAATGACTAAAAAACGCAAACTCAATTTTTTCGCGATAAAACGGGCCGGTAGGGCCACCGAAACCAACATCGCCTAAATGATCTCCTTCACCACGTGCCCAACCGCCGTGTACCCATGGCCCCATGGCAAAGTAAACCGGGGTTTTAGGGTTTTCTTTTACCAGGGTTTTATAGGTATTGATAGCTCCGTATAAATCTTCAGCATCGTACCAGCCACCGGTTACCAGTACCGCTGTTTTTATATCATGCAAATGATAAAGCACATTACGGTCTTTCCAATGCTGATCGTAGTTAGGGTGATCAAGCATTTCGTTCCATAAACGGATAGTATCCTTATAGTATTTAGTGTTTGAATTTTTTACCGATCCCATCTTCAGGAAAAAGTCATATCCATCTTCGGTGCCTGCATCAAAACCTTTGCCGCGGCGCTGGGTTGGTTTATCATCCTGCCTGTTGGTAAAGCCCGGATAAAAACCAAAGTTTGCTACCAGCATAAAGGCACCGTTATGAAATGCGTCATCGCGATACAGGTCGGCAATTGGAGCCTGCGGCGATGCGGCTACCAGGGCCGGGTGACGGCTTAACAAAGCAGTGGTGGTGTAAAAGCCGGGATACGAAATACCCCATACTCCTACCTTGCCATTGTTGTTGGGAATGTTTTTCAGCAGCCAATCAATTGTATCGTAAGTGTCGGTGCCCTCGTCAACATCCTTATTGGTTTTATGATCTTCTTTTTCGGGGGTCATTTCTTCGTAAATGCCTTCACTCATCCAACGGCCACGTACATCCTGGTAAACAAAGATGTACCCGTCGTGAGCGAATAATGAGGATGGACCAAGGCTGCCTTTATACAGTTCCGTACCATAGGGTGCCACGCTATATGGGGTCCTGTCCATCATGAAAGGATATTTTTTTGACTGGTCCTTAGGTACATATACCGAGGTAAACAGCTTTTTACCATCCCTCATCGGGATCTGGTATTCATATTTCTGGTAATTGGCTTTAATATAATCAGCATCGGGCGCTTTGGGCTGCGCATACAGGCCTGATGCCGAAAGCAAAAGGCAGAAAATGAAAAGTAAATTTTTCTTCATAAAATTTTTGTCAGTCAATCAAATGTAGCCGAATAAAATAAAAAGGACAACTAACCATACGGCAATTTACAAAAAGCCTCTTTTTTGTTACAGAACAAAGGTTTTTGTTATAGTTAAAATTAAGTGTAATAAGCACCTTTATTAACCATAATAATATTTTTATAAAATAATAATTAAAACCTGTAGGCAATTATACACGTTTAATGGTCTATTACTTTGAACCAAATAATACCGGAGCGAGGACCTAAACGCCCGGTAACCTAAAATATTTAAACAGTTTTTTTAAGAGATAGTGACTATCCCCCGGCTATGCCATGGGCCGCCTTTACGCAAACCAATTATGCTAAAACAATTTATCTTTTTATAACAATTTAACAAACAAACAATTATGAGAACAAACCTTAATCTGCCGTTTGCAAAAACGCTAACCGCCTTATTTGGCGTAGTCGTCCTCCTAACATCCGCCTGTAAAAAGGAAAAAGCGGCACTGCCTACTGATGCCGGCAACACTCCGTCAAAGTTAAGCACCAATGCCATAGGCGTGGCCGGGCCTAAGGGTGTTTGCTATGTGGAGGTAAATAATAATGATATCCGCAATGTGGGTAATTATACCCTTTCAACCGGGGAGCAGCTTTTTGATATTGCTATTATATTTGCGGCCAACATCAACTATGACACCGGCACGCAAAAAGCAGTGCTGTACTTTAACCCGCAAGTAACCAACGTACTCAACAATAAAGCCACTTATATTCAAAGCCTGCAGGCTAAAGGTATTAAGGTATTGTTATCTATTTTGGGCAATCACCAGGGCGCGGGGATCTCTAATTTTCCATCTCAGGCTGCCGCAAATGATTTTGCTCAGCAATTAAGCAACGCCGTTACCACTTACGGCCTGGACGGTATTGACTTTGACGATGAATATGCCGACTATGGCACCAATGGTACCGGTCAGCCAAACGACAGCTCATTTGTTTACCTCGTTACTGCCTTACGTAACCTGATGCCTACCAAAATAATTTCGTTTTACTTTTATGGCCCGGCTGCGTCACGGCTGAGCTATAATGGTGTAACCGTGGGCTCAAAAGTTAACTATAGCTGGAACGCTATTTATGGCACTTATTCTGTTCCGAATGTTCCGGGATTAACCGCAGCCAACCTTGGCCCGGCCGCTATTGATATTCAAAGTACCAGTTCATCAACCGCGGCATCACTGGCAACCCAAACTGTAAATAACAATTATGGCATCTATCTGTATTACAATTTGCCTAATAGCGACGTACATACTTACCTTTCGAGTGTATCAAACGCGTTATACGGCAAGTCTACAGTATATACGGGAACCAGTACTACAGGGGTAACTTTTTACCAGGACATCAATTACGGCGGTACAGTAACGAGTGCCATACCTAAGGGCACTTATACCCTGGCACAATTGCAGGCTTATGGCTTTGTAGATAACTGGGCTTCGTCGGTAAAGATCCCAACCGGTTGGACAGTGACGATGTATGCAAACGATAACTCTACCGGTACATCCTGGACACGAACATCAAACACAGCTAATTTTACCACCCTATTTCCAAATGCAAATGATGTGGTGACTTCGGTTAAAATTCAATAATAAAATAAAAGAGGCTGTATCATAAAGCAAATTGATCACTCTGATGTCGTATACCTGTGAATTGAAATTTAGCTGATAATATTTATACAAAAAGGGGGGTTGACACATTTTTCGCATAATAAACACTTAAATATCTGACTATAAGGAATATAAGTAAACATTAACCCCAAATTGTGTTAACCCTGTCAACCCCCTTTTTGCCATTAGGGCCAACCCAAAACTATATATATTGCTTAATCAAAAAAGAGGTTGTATTACGTACAGCCTCTTTATTTATATGCTTCGCAGCATTAAAAAATAATCCCCAAGGCTATCAGTACCACTATCTCTCACTTCCCAATTTAAAGCGCGATAAAATTGAACCGCTGCCACATTTTTAACAAGACATTTTAAACTAAGCGGAGTTGGATAAGTTTGAAATCCCAAAGCAAGCAGCGCTTTACCAATACCCTTTCCTCTATATCTCGTATCAATATATAAATGATGAATAAAAGCGTCGGGACGCCAAACAGCCATAAATCCCGCTATCTGATCATCATATTCGGCTACCCATACATCTTCGTCAAGCGTGTGAGCCGTCAAAGTCATTCAACGTAAACAAGGAGCTGTCTGTCCAGTAAAAAGTCTGGATTCGGCAAAGCAGATAGATTTCACTAAGTTTTTGGCGGTCTTTCTCTTCAAAACTCCGGATATGTAGACTAACCAATTTCAATATCTGCGAAAATACTATTTATCAATCATCCAATCTATCTGAAAACCCGATAAGTAATCTGTCAATAGGCTTAACAGAAAGCCAAGCACTAAATATTATTTTTCCGCAATTCATTAACAGCATAATTTGCAGCCCTCGCAGTAAGGGCCATGAAAGTTAAAGAAGGATTTTGAGTGCCGGTAGATGTCATACAAGCTCCATCGGTTACAAACACATTAGGACATTCATGCAACTGGTTCCATTTATTTAGCAACGAGTTTTTGGGATTGGTTCCCATCCTTACCCCTCCAACTTCGTGGATATCTAAACCAGGCGCCTGTTTGCTATCATTAGGGGTGATATTTTTACATCCAGCCTTATCAAGCATCTCAGCACCCTGCTGCAAAAAATCATTTAGGGATTTTACATCATTATCATCATAATCTACCGAAACTGACAGTAACGGTATTCCCCATTCATCTGTTCGGTCTTTACTCAGGCTCACCCTATTTTCGGCCTTGGGAATGGTTTCGCCCTGCATCATCATATATACATTCCAGTTGCCCGGTTCGGAGATATTTTCCTTATAGTTAGCCCCAATCTGATCGCCATCAACAGCATGCCCCCAACTGCTCCTTGTAGCGCTATAAAACGTCATATACCCTCTTAAAAAGTCGGTTTCCTGCTTGTAAACATTTCTGAAATTTGGCATCATAACCGCAGCAGGCCTCCGGCCATAATAATAGGTATCCAGGTAACCATCAATGGTTGCCGTTAACGATCCGCGATAATTATGAAATGCAATATACCTGCCAAGCAAATCATTATCGTTTCCTAAACCGTTTGGAAACCTGCCTGATTTTGAATTGAGTAAAATAAGGTTAGAGTTTAACGTAGCTGCGTTTACAAAAATAATACGGGCATAATATTCGGTAACCGATTTAGTGTGTGCATCTATTACCCTGACACCTGTTGCCTTTCCCTTTTTTTCATCGTAAATAATTGAATGTACTACGGCATCGGGCCGGAGGGTAAGATTCCCCGTTTTGGCCGCCCATGGCAAGGTTGATGAATTAGAGCTAAAGTAACCCCCAAACGGACAACCGCGCTCACATAAACTCCTGGCCTGGCATTGCCCCCGGCCCTGTTGTAAATGAACTGGTTGCGGTTTGGTTAAATGCGCGCACCTGCCAATAACAACATGCCTGTCATGGTATGCATCCATTATTCTTTTTTGAATCTGCTTTTCAACCACATTCATTTCCCATGGCGGTAAAAACTCGCCATCCGGCAGCGTTTCCAATCCATCCTTGTGACCGGCAATGCCGGCAAATAACTCTACATGACTATACCATGGTGCAATATCGTTGTAACTTATAGGCCATGCTGTAGCAAAGCCATCTCTTGCCGGGCCCTCAAAATCAAACTTGCTCCAGCGCTGGGTTTGCCTGGCCCACAGCAATGATTTCCCTCCCACCTGGTACCCGCGAATCCAGTCGAACGGCTTTTCCTGAACATACGGGTGTTCTTTATCTTTAACAAAAAAATGAGTTGTAGCCTCGCTAAATGCGTAACACTTTTCAGCTATCGGATTTTCATTTTTTATAGCTTCAGGTAAATGCCCGCGATGAGGGAAATCCCAGGGATTTTTAGTAGCTGTTGGATAGTCCCTCAAATGTGTAACATTCCGGCCACGTTCCAGTACCAATGTTTTCAGCCCTTTTTCGCATATCTCTTTGGCAGCCCATCCGCCGCTGATACCCGATCCTATTACTATGGCGTCAAAAGTATGTTGACTTGCTCCTCCGGAATTAATATTGATCATATTTCATAATTGGCTTAAACAACAATGCAAAACTCAATTTGAAGTTAAGATAATTATCAGGGAATAAATTGACCGGTAACCGTTTTAAACAAAAAAAGCTCCATCACCGGAGCTTTTTTTGTTTGTTTTAGTTCTTATTAGTCGTTGATTGCTTTTACACCTGGCAATTCTTTACCTTCCATATATTCAAGCAAAGCACCGCCGCCGGTTGATACGTAGCTTACCTCATCGGTCATGCCAAATTTAGCTACAGCCGCAGCAGAGTCGCCACCACCAATCAGCGAGAAAGCTCCGTTTTCTGTCGCTTTAGCTACAGCTTCAGCAATTGCTTTGGTTCCGCCTAAAAATTTCTCCATTTCAAATACGCCCATCGGGCCGTTCCATAAAATGGTTTTTGATTCTTCAACTACTTTGCTGAATAAAGCAACAGTTTCAGGGCCAATATCAAGCCCCATCCAGTTGTCTTTTATTTCACCTGTTTTGGCAACATCAGTGTTAGCATCATTTGAAAATGCATCGGCAATGATGTTATCTAAAGGCAATAACAGGTTTACACCTTTTTCTTTAGCTTTTTGCCTTAGGCTGATTGCCAGATCAAGCTTGTCCATCTCAACCAGTGAGGTACCAATGTTACCACCATCAGCTTTAGCAAATGTATAAGCCATACCACCACCAATAATCAGGTTATCTACTTTTTCCAGCAGTTTTTCGATAAGCTCAATTTTATCCGATACTTTTGAACCTCCCATAATAGCTGTAAAAGGCTTTGGTGCGTTATTCAGGATCTTTTCGGCGTTGTTTAATTCGGCTGCCATCAGGTAACCAAAATATTTGGCATCAGGAAAAAACTGAGCGATGATAGCAGTTGATGCGTGCGCACGGTGAGCGGTACCAAAAGCATCGTTCACATATACATCACCTAATTTCGAAAGCTTTTCTGCAAAGGCAACATCACCTTTTTCTTCTTCTTTATAAAAACGCAGGTTCTCTAATAATAAAACCTCGCCGTTACCAAGCGCTTTTGCTTTTTCAACAGCTTGCTCACCAATGCAATCATCAGCAAACTGTACCTGCTGACCAAGCAGATCAGACAAATGAGATACGATATGTTTTAATGAATATTTTTCTGTAGGACCGTCTTTCGGCCTGCCAAGGTGCGACATAAGGATAACTTTGCCGCCATCTTTCAATATTTTTTTTATGGTTGGCAAAGCTGCCGTCATACGGTTATCGTCGGTAATATTGTAATTCTCGTCAAGAGGCACGTTAAAATCAACCCTGATGAGGGCTTTTTTACCTGCAAAACTAATTTGATCTACTGTTTTCATATCTATTAAAGGGTCATTTGTTATGAACGGGCGCAAATTGGGCATTTTAATTCAAAATACTGAACGAAAAACGAAAAAAGCTGTTTTAATCGGCCAAAATTTCATCTTATTTTAACATACATTACATAATGAGGACCAATGCCCAGCACCTCAAATTCGGTCGAAACGACCTCAAAACCAAGGCTGTTATAAAAGTGCACTGCTTTTTTACGGGCATTGCACCACAAGTAATCTGCCATTTGGCCGCGCAGGTATACCAAAGCAAAGTTAACCAACTGATTGCCGAAGCCCTGCCCTCTATATTTTTCGATAGTGGCCATACCCCTGAGCTGGTATCCTGTACCGTTAAATTCGCCATAACTTTGCGGGTGAAACGAAGCAATACAAGCCAGTTCATCATTAACAAAATAGCCAAGGTGAAAATTGCCTTCATTATCATCTGACGGGAAACGGCATTCGTCAAGAGTGAGCTTGCCTTCGCGCAGTACCTCATTACGCACATGCAGCAGTTCATCAACTTTTATAAACCTGATCATGCAGCAAAATTGAAAAAATTCATGGAACAGGAAATTTTAATTCCATTAAATTAAAGCAGCAACGCTTATTTCGCGTATACCGGGCGCTACTCAAAATTATACAGAAAATAACTTATGCTATTGTTTAGGCAGGCTGTTTTTTAAGTTCGGCTAGTCGTACTACCAAATCGGCCAGCCGGCTGCTGTATCCCATTTCATTATCATACCAGCCAACAACTTTTACAAGGCCACCCACTATTGACGTTAGCTGCGCATCAAAAATGCAGCTGTGCGGATTATCCAATATATCAGTTGACACAATGGGGTCTTCAGTGTATTCAAGTACATTTTTCATTGGCCCGTTGGCAGCTTGCTTAAAGGCTTCATTAATTTGAACTACGGTTGGTTGCATTTTGAGGCTGCAGGTAAAATCAGTTAATGAACCGTTAAGCACCGGTACACGAATTCCTGCTCCGCCCAAACGGCCGTCCAAATGAGGGAATATAGCTGTTATTGCTTTAGCAGCCCCCGTAGTGGTGGGTATAATAGAAGCCGATGCGGCCCTTGCCCGCCTAAGATCTTTATGAGGTGCGTCATGTAGGCTTTGATCGCCGGTCATAGAGTGAACGGTGGTAATGTAACCATCAATGATGCCCCAGTTTTCATCTAATATTTTTACCATTGCGGCAACATTATTAGTTGTACATGATGCGTTTGACAGCACAGGAGATTGTAGGTCAACCTCCTGGTCGTTTACGCCAAGCACTACAGTTGGTACATTTTTATCGGTTGATGGTGCAGATATGATAACCTGCCGTGCCCCGGCGGTTAAATGAGCCTCAGCACCCTGGTTGGAAGTAAATTTACCGGTTGATTCTATTACGACATCAATATCCAGAGCCTTCCAGGGCAGGTTAAAAGGGTCGCGCTCGGCAAATACCCGTATACAGTTACCGTTAATAACAAGATTGTTATCATCAAAACTCACCGTACCCTTAAACCCTCGATGAACAGAGTCATACTTAAATAAATGCGCGAGGGTTTGCGTATCGGTAAGATCATTTATAGCTACCACCCGTATTTCGGGATGTAATAAAATATTCCTTAAAAATATGCGGCCAATGCGACCAAACCCGTTTATAGCTATCTTCATGGCATGCTGATAAATAAAGTATCAAAGTTAATGAAGATGCATGGTTAATTTGCTTATTTACGGTATTACTACTTGCAGGTTACAATTGGTTATTAGTCGCTAAAATTCCGGACTACCAGGGTTTCACCTTTTTTTGAACGGATAAAATAAGTGATCATCCCGTTAAAGGATATCGACAATAAAAATATAAGAACAATAAGCCAGGAGTTATTTAAATTATTAAATACCAGCACCATTACTATCGAAACAAGGTTCAGGCATCCTAAAACAAAAGTAGTTTGCAGATGCGTTAAACCCATTTTTAACATACGGTGGTGGATATGATTGCGGTCTGCATCAAAAGGGGATTTTTTGTTTAAGATCCGGATAGTAAAAACCCTTAGCGTGTCAAAAACAGGACCTATAAGTATCGCTACGATTAATGCCGGTGCTGTATATATGAAAGGCAGTTTGACCGTCGAAACTTTACTTAACTCAATAAATTTAATAGCCATTACTGCCGATACCAGGCCAATGAGTAGGGCGCCGGTATCGCCCATAAATATTTTAGCAGGAGTGACGTTAAAACGCAAAAAACCAACCACCGCCCCAACCATGGCAAGTGAAATTGCTGCAAGCTCGTACTGGTTCATATAAATAAAAAGCGCCGCAAAAGCGCTGTTGGCAATAATCCCCGTAGTTGCAGCCAACCCATCAATACCATCAATAAGGTTAAAAGAATTGATGATAAGCATAATAACAAGTATTGACAATATTACACTGGGGATATATGGCAGCGATGCAATATCAAACACCCCATACATGCTGCTGATCCGGATATCTCCGGGGATAACAAGTATGGCGGCAACCACAAACTGGATCATGAATTTGGTACTTGAATTAACCCCCGAAAGATCATCCTTCAGCCCCATTGCAAACAAAATAATACATGCGGTAAGCAGGTAACTAATCGGCAACGATTTGTCGATAATACTGAATAACAAAACTGTAATAGTAAAGCTTACAAAAATAGCAACACCTCCTAAGCGGGGAATACCATGATCATGTTGTTTCCTGAAATGGCCAACATCATCATATAAATGGCGGGCACGCGCAACATGTAATATTGAAGGGATACATAATAATGTAATAAGCGTTGAAAATACAACTATTAGCACATTATAAACAAAATGATAAGAGCGTAGAAATTCAAGCATATGCTATAAATGTGTTAGTGACCGGCTTATTCATTTATAAATACTTATACGACAGGAAACACAAAAGGTTAACTAAAGATTAAAGAAATTGTGAAATTTTCCTAAGGGGCTTCAGCACAATTGCCAAAACGGGTAAAAACACATTATTTTTACGCATCGCTTTCAAATCAAATGACCACGCCTTAAACCTGTTCATTAAATTGCTGTTGCTTATACCCCCTACCTGCATTTTAACCATAACTTTGTTAAGATAAAAGCTCCTTACCTGCCATTTATGCAGAAACCTCGCCATTAATTCATAATCGCCTGCAGAACCGTATTCAAGACTGTAAAAGCCGTGTTTTTCAAACAAATAGCGTCTACAGTAAAAGGTAGGGTGTGGGGGCATAAAACCACGGTTAAAGGAATTTTTTCCACATTTGTGACTTTTCCATTTACGGGTGATTTTACCTGCAGAATTTATATAATCAAGGTTTCCGTAAATGATTTCTGTATCACTGTTTGAAAAAGCCTGTGCCACTGCTGATAAAACTTCCAGGTCTGCAAAAAAATCATCGGCGTTAAGTATACCTATTATTTCGCCTGTTGCTAAACGGATCCCCTTATTAATTGCATCATAAATGCCCTGGTCAGGCTCAGATATCAAAACTTTGATGTGCGATTTATATTGGTTAATTATTTGCAGGGAATTATCTGTTGAGCCGCCATCAATTATAATATACTCAATGTTGTTGTAATTCTGGCCGATAACAGATTCGATACATCTTTTAATAGTATCCTGGGCATTGTAAACAACAGTGATAACCGAGATCTTCAACCTTGCAACTTTGGGAAAAATACAACGTATTAATACCCCGAAATTATGTAATTTTGACTTTGAAGCCTAATTATATTAAATATAACTTGGAACTTTATAGCTGAACATGCGCAACTATACATTTATCTGCTTAATTACTGGGATACTTTTTTTGTTAACCTCCTGCTCAAGCAAACAATATCAATATCTTTTCGAACAAAAGAATAATGTTACTGATACCATATCAAAAGCAAGCGATGTCGCAATAAGCCCGTACCGCATTAAAGCACAGGATATATTACAGATCAGGAACCTGCAAAGCATAAAATATATAGTAGATGAAGCGCCTTCCACTAATGCGGGAGGAGGGGGAGGAGGAAGCACTGCCGGACAAACGTTCCAGGTTGAAGACGACGGCACTGTTGCGCTGCCTGTTATCGGCCATGTAAAAGTTGCAGGCCTTACCAGGCCAGAAGCAGCAAAACAAATTGAGGGGCTTTACCGTACAAACCTGTTGAAAGACCCCATCATTGAACTAAAGATAATTAACCTAAAGGTTACCATGCTTGGCGAAATAAAAGGGCAGGGAAATTATACGTTAACAAAAGACAGGACCACTTTAGTTGAAATGATTGGAGAAGCAGGAGGCCTGACAGATAAGGCTAATGAAGCAAATGTAAAAATAATAAGAGGCGATCAAAAAAATCCCCAGGTTACTGAAATTAACCTGCGGGATATCCAATCAATAAATGATCCCCGTGCTATACTTCAAAGTGGAGATGTTATTTATATAGCACAAAACAAGCGCACCATACGCAATGATAAATTGCAAAACCTTTCAGTAATAACGCAGCCGGTTTTACTGTTGCTTAATACTGCCTTAATTATTTTTACGCTTTCTCATCGGTAAATGGAAGAGTTAGAAAAAGTACAAAGAAAGCTGCCCAACCAGGAAATTGACTATTTTAAGATCGGCAAAATACTACTTAGCCGCTGGTACTGGATATTGGCATCCGTTGTTATTACATCAGCTATCTCGTACACTTATTTATGGTATACACCTAAAACATATGCTACCGGGGGGACGCTTAAGGTAGAAGAAAAAAAATCAGAGATTTCTGACATTATCAGTGTAATGACCACGCCCGAACGCGGCCCGTCAAAAATTCAGAGTATAACTTCAGTATTAACCAGCCGTACCCTCATCCTAACAGCAATAAAAGACCTCGACTATCGTATCAGCTTTTATATCTCGGGCAGGGTACGTACCTCCGAAACCTATCCGCAAAAGCCTCTCGGTATTACTCTGGTAAAGTTTGATAGCCTTAATTTTTTCCATAGCCTGATAACTTTTAAGCCGATCAGTGCTCAAAACTTCAATCTTACCTATAGCATAAACGGTAAGGAGATTCAAAACAACTACAAATACGGCGATATTGTAACCATTGGCAATACCAGTTTCAGAATTAAATACCCGGGGCTAATTCCATCCAAAACAATTTATTTATTTAAGTTCAATATCCCCGAAGATTTTATCGGCCGGGTGCAGGGTAATTTATATGCTGGCGAAACAGCAAAAAACTCAAATATAATTGCCATTCAGCAAACAGATTCCAATCCGCAGTTTGCAGCGGATGTACTTAATGCGATCATGAACAATTATGTGATTTTTGACCGGAACCAAAAGGCGCAGTCAGCTTCACAAATGATCGATTTTATTGACAGTCAGCTGGATTATCTGTCGACTGAAGTAAAAGGCTCTGAAAACTCGATAGAAAAATACAGGAAAAAATCCAAGATCCTTGACGTTACATCCGCATCAACTACTTCTGTAACCAAGGCGACCGAGCTTGAATCAAACAAATCGTTACTAAAAATACAATTAATAGCACTCGACCAGCTTAGCAGCGAAATAGCCAAGGAAAAAAACAATGTAACCTTAAACTTTAATGTAGGCAGCGCTAATCTGCCATCGTTAGAAGTTATGGTAAGCCGCCTGGACAACCTGATTACAGAACGGGCAAGTTTATTAACTACCTATAATGCCGATTCGCAGCCTATTCAAAATATTAACCAAAGCATTATCCAAATTAAAAACACCGCTTTAAACAATATAAAACAGATCCGGGCTGGCATTGAAAAAAACATTCAATATCTTGATAATCAACTTGGCCAGGTTAACTCAACTATAGCGGCATTGCCTGCCGCCCAGCGTGATATGGTGAGCCTGCAGCGTGATTTTGATATTAATGATAAGGTATACTCTTTTCTGTCCGAAAAAAAACTGGAAGCGCAGATCAGCCGTGCCGGGATTTTGCCTGGTGCAACTATTATTGAGCTGGCTCAGCCAAACTTTAATCCAGTTTCGCCCAATGAACATAATATCCACCGTACTGCTACTATATTAGGTCTGGCTATAGGCCTGGGGCTTATCATTCTCATCAGGATATTAAACCCCTATATTTATGATAAGGAAACCATTGAAAGTCTAACCAGCATACCTATCCTGGGCGTTATCCGAAAATTTCCGTATGCCCTTGACGAAAGCAGCGAACAAATCCTTGCTATCAGCAAACCCAAATCAATTTTTGCCGAATCGGTCCGTTCTGTACGTACTAATCTTAGTTTCCTTTCGTCAGAAAAAGCAAGCAAAGTTATTTGTATAACCTCGGAAGTAGCCGGCGAAGGCAAATCATTTGTTGCCGTAAATTTGTCAAGCACACTTTCACTTATTGATAAAAAAGTAATATTAATAGGAGCCGATTTACGTCGTTCAAGGCTGCATAAAACTTTTCATGTGGCCAATGATATTGGCTTGACCAATTACCTTGCACACCAAACTGAAATTGATGATATCATTCATCACTCTGAACAGGAAAACCTTGATTTTATAGTGTCGGGGCCCGTACCGCCTAACCCATCAGAGCTACTACACAGCAAAAGGATGAACGCTTTAATTGAAACACTTAAAACGATGTATGATATAGTGATGATTGATACCGCTCCGATCGGACTGGTATCAGATGCTATACCGCTTATCAGGATAAGTGACATCAATGTTTTTGTGATCCGGTCGGGCAAATCAAAATATTATGCCGCAACTGTGCCACAGCGCATAGCGCAGGAATATCACCTCGATAATACCGTGATAATTTTAAATGCATTCGAAGAAGATTTGCTGCATTCAAGATATTACACTACCAAATTTACCGGCGAAAATACAGGCACACGATATTACTATTATTCAGATTACAGCGGCTACGAAGGTTCGGGCTATTATCTTGATGATGAAAAGAAAAAATGGTGGAATTTAAAACGATGGTTTAAATAAGATTGTTTATTTAAAAAGATTGTTACTAAAATCAATATGGCAGTAAACAAATGGTATCCGGTTTACACCAACCCACGAGCCGAAAAAAAGGCATATGATGCATTAGTGAGCAAAGGCATTAATGTTTACCTGCCACTGCACCGTCAGCTTAAACAATGGAGCGACCGCAGAAAATGGGTTGAGGAACCATTGTTAAAATCATACCTGTTTGTAAATATTGCCGAACAAGAGCAGGCCGAAGTGTTAATGACCAAAGGTATTGCGCGGTTCCTTTATTTTTCGGGCAAGCCTGCAGTTATGCCTGATAAGCAGATCCATGAACTTAAATTACTCATGGCAAGTCCATATGAACTGGAGGTAACAGAGGAAGACCTGCAGCCGGGCGAGAAGGTTATCATCAGAGCAGGTGCACTAAAGGGCATGACAGGCGAAGTTGTATCACGCAGATCGCAAAAACAACTGATATTACGCCTGGAAAGTATTGGTTACTCCATTATCGTTAATGTTGCTGCATCGCTCATTGAGCGGTTTTAAAATAAAAGGAATTGTTTTGGACAACAGATAATATTTCATTATTTGCGCCGAAAATTCAATAAATAGACAGCTTGTGCCCTGCAACACAAGTAATTAATAACTAATTAGTTACAAGATATCAATGTAACTTACGGGGCGAAGCTATGAAATTTAATGAACAATGTGCCGTATAGCAGGAATCGTTTCTGAAAAAATATCCCAGAACGAGATCAGGAATAGGGTAAAATTAATGTGCCGCGCGTTACAGCATGGCGGGCCTGATGATGAGGGCATATTTGAAGATAAAAAAGCCTGCCTTGTTTTCGGTCACCGCAGGTTATCAATTATTGACCTCAGCAGCAACGGGCATCAGCCCATGGCAGATGTAGGTCAAAATGCATGGATCACCTTCAATGGCGAAATTTACAACTACCCTGAATTAAAACAGGAATTGCAAAGATTAGGAGCACAATTTAAGTCAGGCACTGATACCGAAGTTATACTCCAGGCCTATCTTAATTGGGGCACCGCGGCTTTTGCAAGGTTCAGAGGTATGTTTGCTTTTGCCTTGTATGATGTTGGCAAAGCCCTTACTTACCTTGTACGTGATACTACCGGTATAAAACCGCTATATTATTCGGCTGTAAACAGTGAGCTTCGTTTTGCATCTGAAGTACGGGCATTTAAACAATCGGGCCTAAATATCGAAAAAGATCCGGACTGGCCGGTAAGGCTACTGGCATTTGGCCATATTCCTGAACCCTATACCACATTAAAAAATGTATTCAGCTTGCCCAAAGGACATTTTTTATGCTGGGACCACAGGAGTGCGGGGTATACTTTAAGCAGATATCGCATTGATGGTTTGCAAGGCGTAATAACCGATAAAAACGAAGCCCATCGGCTAATCCAGAATGCACTTAGCTTGGGTGTGAAAAGGCAATTGATTGCCGATGCACCGATAGGTGTATTTTTAAGCGGGGGGATTGACTCGAGCCTGCTTACACTGCTGGCCAATCAGCAAAAAAAAGAGCAACTTAAAACCATTTCTATATTTTTTGATGAAAAAAGCTATGATGAACGCAGCTATCAAACCATCATCAACAATAAAATAGACGGTCAACACTTTTCACACCTGGTAAAACAATCAGATTTCGAAGCGTTTTTTTCGCAAATTATAAGCGCTATGGATATGCCCACCACCGATGGCATTAACAGCTGGTTTATAAGTAAATATGCCCATGACGATGGTTTGAAGGCCGTATTATCTGGTGTTGGTGCCGATGAACTTTTTGGAGGTTATCCCTCATTTAACCGCATAAAATATCTTGGCTATCTGCGAAAACAGCCATCATGGATGTTAAAAATATCCGGTCATCTTTTGCCTGATCATTATAAGAGATTGGCATTCCTCGCTGTTAACCACCCAGTAGCTGATTACCTGGCTTTGCGTGGATTGTTTTCATTGGCCGATGTTTCTGCTTTACTGGATACAAGCATAGATCATATTAATGATGTCTTGTTCGGCACAGCCATGTTGCCCGCACCACATGGCTATAATAACGAGCATGCCGAATGGTTTGAAACGCATTTCTATATGCAAAACCAACTGCTTAGGGACACCGACGTGATGAGCATGAACCATGGCCTTGAAGTCAGGGTCCCGTTTCTGGATGAAGATTTTACCCATGCAGCCCGGAATATCGCACCAGGCATCAGATTTAATAAACGCCAGCCGAAAAAACTTCTTATTGAAAGTTTCGACAACCTTATTCCGCCCGAAGTTTGGAACAGGCCTAAAATGGGCTTCACATTCCCCTTACAAAAATGGATGAAGGAGCACCAGCTAATTAGCGATACTGATAATTACAAAGGGAAAGCGGCACAAAATGCTATAAAACAGTTTAAAAACGACAGCATTCATTGGTCAAAGGCTTTTGCCTTGTACCAGGTTCAAAATGATGGCTAAAAATGTAATTCTTTTTACTTTACAAACATTTAGCACTACCGGCGGCATCCAGAAAATGACACGCACACTTGGTCATTCATTGCATTGTGCTGCCTTAAAAAACAATTGGAATTTTGAGCTTTGGTCGGCTTATGATAGGCAGGACGACCTAATGGCGCAATATTTACCTTCTGCAAATTTCAAAGGTTTTGGCATAAACCGGGCAGGTTTTGTTTTAGAAACCATTGGCCATTCCGCAAAGCCCCATGTTGCTATATTAAGCCATATTAACCTGGCTATCATTGGCCTGTTAATTAAATTGATCAATCCTAAATGCCGGTTATGGCTTGTAGCACACGGCATTGAGGTTTGGCGTCCGCTTTCGTTTTTAAAGCGCCTGATGCTTAAACACTGCGACAGCGTAATTTGTGTAAGTAATTATACTAAACAGCAAATGATAAAAAGGCATAACCTGAATGCAGATAAATGCATTGTCCTGAATAATGCCATTGACCCTTTTATGCGTTTGCCCAATATCTTCACGAAGCCACAAAAACTGTTGCGCAGTCATGGTTTAAACCACGATGATTTTATCATATTTTCGTTAACACGCATGGCATCTACCGAGCTATACAAAGGGTATGACCAGGTAATTAGTGCTCTGGGTAGCCTTAAGTCAAAATTCCCGCAAATAAAATATATACTTTCGGGCAAATATGATGAGCAGGAACACATCCGTATAAAAGAATTAATAGCGGCGCATGATGTAAGGGAACAGGTAATTTTAACCGGCTTTATTGATGAAGCCGAACTTACCGACTATTTCCTGCTGGCCGACCTGTTTGTTTTACCAAGCAAAAAGGAGGGCTTTGGCATTGTATTTATTGAAGCCCTTGCCTGCGGCTTACCCGTTATTTGTGGCAATGCCGATGGTAGTATTGACGCCATCCGGAACGGCGAACTGGGAGAAGCCATTGACCCGGACAACCTTACCGAACTTAACAAAGCAATAACAAAGCATTTGCAAAAACACTTAGCTGCTGATACCCGCAAAAGCTTACAGGAAAAATGTTTAAGCCATTTTAACGAGCGCGATTATATGACCAAACTTGAGCAGCTGATAAATGACTGATTTGCATCCTGAAAAATGGGACATCGAAATAAATGCGAAAGGCAGCTTGCTCGACCTTAAGCTTAAAGAGGTGTGGCATTACCGCGACTTGCTTGTGCTACTCGTTAGGCGCGATTTTATTTCCTTTTATAAGCAAACCATTTTGGGCCCGGTATGGTTTTTTATTCAGCCGGTTATTACTATCCTGTTTTATACCCTGATATTTGGCAATTTGGCCGGCATCCCGGTTGATGGCCTGCCCAAGCCCCTCTTTTACCTGGCCGGCACCATCATTTGGAACTATTTTGCCGATTGCCTGAACAAAACGTCAACTGTTTTTAAAGATAATGCCGGTATACTTGGCAAGGTATATTTTCCAAGACTTATTATGCCCTTAAGTATTGTGCTTTCAAACTTGATCCGTTTCGCGGTTCAGTTTCTACTTTTCATAATCCTGTACATCATATTTATCTTAAAGGGCGAACATATTGTTCCGAATATAGCAGCCCTGCTGCTGCCGCTACTTATTATAATGATAGCGTCGCTGGGTTTAGGCTTAGGTATGATCATATCGGCAGTTACCACAAAATACAGGGATATCGCGTTTATAGTAACCTTTGGCGTACCACTTTTGATGTACGCAACGACGGTTATATACCCTTTATCGGTAGCGCAGGCCAAATACCCCAAATACAGCTGGCTTATTAAATTTAATCCCATTACGGCAGTAATTGAAACAATTAGGTATGGTTTATTGGGGAAGGGCAGCTTTAGCTGGGAACTATTAAGCTATAGCATCATCAGCACTGTTTTGATACTGTTAATTGGTATAGTGATATTTAATAAGGTTGAAAAAACTTTTGTTGATACCGTATAAATGAGCAAGGCGATAAAAGTTGAAAACCTGTCAAAAGCCTACCAATTAGGCGATTTTGGCACAGGCACTATCTCGCGCGACCTGGAGCGCTTTTGGGCACGTCTGCGGGGTAAGGAAGATCCTTTTTTAAAAATAGGCGAAGTGAACGATCGTACCATCAAAGGCGAAAGTGATGTGGTATGGAGCTTGAACGATATTAATTTTGAAGTTGAACAGGGCGATGCTGTTGGCATTATAGGTCGCAACGGAGCAGGCAAAAGTACCCTGCTTAAAATTTTAAGCCGTGTTACCTCTCCTACTACCGGCTCAATAAAACTAAGAGGTCGGATAGCCAGTTTACTTGAAGTAGGCACAGGTTTCCACCCGGAACTGAGCGGGCGGGAAAATATTTATCTCAATGGTGCCATACTGGGGATGCGCAAGGCCGAGATCAAACAAAAGTTTGATGAGATCGTGAGCTTTTCGGGGGTTGAAAGATACATCGATACGCCGGTTAAGCGTTACTCGTCGGGAATGTATGTACGGTTGGCCTTTGCGGTGGCCGCACACCTTGAAAGCGAAATTTTGATAGTAGATGAAGTACTGGCAGTTGGCGATGCCGAGTTTCAGAAAAAATGCCTCGGTAAAATGGGACAGGTGAGCAAAAGCGAAGGGCGCACGGTTTTGTTTGTAAGCCACAACATGGCTGCCGTTAAAACATTATGTAACCGGGGCATTGTGCTTGCCAACGGACAGCTGATATATGAAAACCGCCAGCTTGAAGCCGTTAGCTTTTATCAAACCAATAATAATACCCGGTCAACATTTGAGCATCATGGTGATCTAAGCTCAGCGCCGGGAAATGAAAATATAAGGGTGCTTAAATTTATCATCCGTCCGCTTACGGGCGACAGTGTTTCCATTTCGACAGGTGTTAGCTTTGAGATAATCTTTTTTAATCAAAAGGCAGGCATTAACCTCGATGCCACATTTGAGTTAAAAAACAGCGATGAGATTCCTGTATTTCATAATGGCGTACTTATATCAACCAATAACGATTCAAAAACCGGCTTGTATACGGTTAAGTGTACTATCCCGCCAAACCTGTTGAATGCCGGTAATTATTCATTCAAGTTAATTTTCGGTGAAAATCAGCGCTACCTGTTATTCGGTGCTGATGACTTTATCGGGTTTGAGGTTGAAAATGAAAGCAAGGGGAGTAACAGTGCTTTAGCTCCGGGAGTTATTCATCCTAAACTTGACTTTAACGTTAGTTACCAGGCATAAAAGCATATATAAGCCCCGCATATCATACAATTGCCCAAATTGTTAAACGACGGAGGTAACGTTCATAGAAGAAAACAACTCCCCTCCTTTGCAATGCGTAAAATTTTAATTGTAAATGGCCATCTGGTTATAGGCGGTGCCGAAAAGCTCGTCTATGAATTGGCTGTTTTCGCCCGGAAAAATAACATTGCCCCAACCGTTCTTATAATTGATAACTACATCAGGGAATACTACGATCCGATATTTAAGCAAAAGAAAATAAAAGTAGTACGAACCAGGCTCAGCGCCATACGAAACTTCAGGGCTCCTTTAAAAATGCTAAGGTCAATGTACTGGTCGCTTAGGTTAAAATATTTTGCCAATAGTGTATATGATAGTGTCCATGTCATCGGTTTGCATAACATTTACAGGGCAAAAGATTTCATTAATCATAGTAACCGGTTTTATTGGCATGTAACCAATGCAGCACAAGGTGCTTACAACTATCCCGAAAGCTACTTCGATAATCCCAATGATACGCTGGTTTGCATCAATCAATACCAGGAAAATGAACTCGACAGCCATTACGGGAATGATGTATTTAAATGCAAAAGGGTTTTATTCCCGCTTTTTTTGAATGATTAATTTAAACGTCGTATCACGCATCTCTGATGATAAGAATTATTTTCCCGATCTGTTAGAAACATTGCACTTGTTAAAAAATAACGGGATCACTGATGTTCATATACTATTTATAGGTACCGTATATAGCCCGAAAGTTTACCAAAACATTCTTGATACGGCCAGCCGTCTTAATGTCTCTTCAAACATCGCGTTTACAGAAAGGTCTATCCCGATGAATGAACTAAATGACGAAATAAAAAGCGGATATTTTATCAACTTCACAATTGGTGAATTTACCGGCTACTCAGGTCTGGAAAGTATCAAAAACGGATTTAAGACAATTTTTTATAACGTTGATAAGTCGCTTAAAAATGAGCACAATGACTTAATCACCTACTGTCACACGCTTGAAGAACTAACGGCCCTGATTATAAATATCAGCCGGGAGCAGGCTCTTATAAACAAAGAAATTACAGCTTGTAACCATGATATGCTTAACAGGTTTGTACTAAACAGTACCAAGAAGCAGCAATTGCTTTCTATGATGTTGCCAAAACATTAATTATTAAACACATTAGCTCAAATGAGTAAGGTTGCCCTGATAATTATTTACAACCACCAGTACAATAAAAACATACCTGTTTTAGAAAAAATTTATCATAATAGATTTACCAACATCTACCATTTGGTTCCTTTTTATACCGGCGATTTATCCAATGTAATTTCTGTTTATGAAAACTCATTCTACTTTCAGGGATATGTTACCCAGAGCTTGGGTTCTTTTTTTGACGATAAATATGATCACTATTTTTTCGTTGCAGATGATCTGCTGTTGAACCCCGCAATAAATGAGAACAACTATGCGGGCTTTTTTAAACTAAAAGCCGGCACATGTTTCATCCCTGAGCTTATCAACCTGCATGAAACCGACCTAAACAAGCGTTGGGAAAGGGTGGCCGATGGCTTTAATTATAACATAGAATTGAGTGGAGTTGAAGCGAAAAGCTTTCTTCCCGATTACAACACCGCTTTAGCTACATTCAATAAGTTTGGCTTATCGGTAGGGCCTTTGAATTTCAGGCAAATTTGGGACGCCCCAAAAACACTGAAAGACTGGTTTACAATGCCACTACGGGAAGTATTGCGCTATTTAAAAAACCTGATCACTAAACAACAACACCATCTTCGGTATCCTGTGGTTGGTGGTTATTCAGATGTGTTTATTATAAGTGCCGATACCATCAAACAATTTAGTCATTATTGCGGCATAACAGCCGTAACAAAATTGTTTGTAGAGGTTGGTTTGCCTACCTCGTTAGTATTATCAGCAAAAGAAATCGTTACCGAAACAGACCTTAACTTAAAAGGTTTCCCGTTGTGGACAGCTCAAGACTATACCATACTCGATAAATACAACAATAGCCTTACCGATCTTGTAAATAATTTCCCGGAAAATTTACTTTACATCCATCCCATTAAACTTTCTAAATGGAAAGCCTAAAAAAAGCAATTGTAATAACATCAATATTTGAACCAACAGAGGCCGTCGTTTCTTTTTCAAAACTGTCCGATTATCACCTGATAGTAGTTGGCGACAAAAAATCGCCCCAAAATTGGCACTGTGATAATGTTGAATATCTTTCTGTCGACCGGCAGGAAACATTACCATATCAATTATCAAAAGTGCTGCCCTTTAACCATTATTGCCGTAAAATGCTCGGTTACCTGGCGGCCATCGGGCAAAAAGCAGCATATATAATTGATACCGATGATGACAATTACCCAAAAGAGAATTGGGACTTTCCGGTATTTGAGAGTGAATTTGACATGATAGACGGCCCTGCAGGATTTGTTAATATTTACCAATACTATACAAAACAAAAAATATGGCCCCGCGGGCTCCCGCTCGACCTTATCAATACCGATTTTCAGATTGAAAAATTTACTTCAAGACAGAATTGTAACGTTGGAATCTGGCAGGGCTTAGCTGATGAAGACCCGGATGTAGACGCGATTTACCGCTTAACAGATAATACCCCCTGCTATTTTGATGACAAGCCACCCATTGTTTTAAACCGTGGAACGGTTTGTCCGTTTAACACTCAAAATACCATAATACGGAAAGAGTTATTTGCGTTGCTTTATCTTCCAACATATGTAACATTCCGCTTTACGGATATTCTTCGTGGTTTAGTGGCACAGCCAATTATGTGGCTTTATGGTTATCAGCTTGGTTTTATCAATGCCACGGTTGTGCAAAAAAGAAACCTGCATAATTATATGGATGATTTCACATCAGAGATACCCATGTACCAGCATTGTAGTAAAATAGTGGATTTAATAACTACTGTTATATCTGCGGATAATACAGTTGAGGTTAATCTGCTGAATGCATATAAAGCATTGTTAGAAAATAATATAGTTTGCGAAAAGGAAATAATTACACTGGAAAGATGGCTCGCAGACATCACATCGCTCCAATAAAACAATCAAGTCGGGAAAAAGCCGAGCAGTCATATATTTTACCCCATCAATAATTTGAGTCCCGGTATATCTGTCATAGTTTGCTGTTACAATAGCAGCAAACGGCTTCCCTTAACCATTAAACACCTGGCCTTACAACAAGCAGCTGTTAAGTGGGAAGTTATTATCGTTGATAACGCCTCAACAGATGGGACAGCTACCACAGCTGCGGCCGAATGGGAGAAATACAAGTTGACCAATGTTCCGTTCAGCGTTTTGAATCAACCGATTACAGGATTAAGCCATGCGCGAGACATGGGCTTGAGCTATGCCCGGTATGAATACCTTCTTTTTTGCGATGATGACAATTGGCTTTTCGACGATTATATTGAGCGTGCCTTTAAAATCATGAACTGTGATAGCCAAATTGGTGTATTAGGGGGATGTGGAGTTATAGAAGCTGAACAACCAGCCCTAATTTCTGAAGATCTACTGAAATTCACCACGGTTTGGGGCCCTCAAATATGGGCAGCCGATAGCCATTGGGTTTATGGTGCCGGGGCTGTTTACCGGAAAAGTATCCTGCTTGAACTGAAGAACGCCAATTGGAGGCAGGTAACAACCGGCCGGATAGGTAAAAAACTGCTTTCGGGCGAGGATGTTGAGATTTGCCTGATGAATTATTTGATGGGCTATAAGATCATCGCCGATGATAACCTAAAGTTTAAACACTTTGTTCCCCATCAAAGGCAAAATATCAACTATATATTAAAGGTTGCATTTTGGTTAAATTACAGCAGCGTTTTGCTCAATGGCTATTTTGCACTGGTTAATGATAATAAACGGCCTATCGAACAGATCATAAATCACGATCTGCTTTCCGCAGCAAAATCCTTAATCAAGTTAACGGTTAACTTGTTTTATCAAAAGGTTATCAGATTTCGGCCTGTAAGCGTCGAACAAAAAATCTCATACTACCAAAAATCTGGCCAGCTCAAATCGCTGTTAACTAACAGGCAACTCATAAAAAACCAGTACCAGCATATAAAACAATTATTAAAAATTGTAAAAACAGCCCAGGCTTTCACAAGCTATTAAGCTTATGGGATATTCCGTACCGATACTTTTTTTAATATTTAACCGCCCGGCTTTTACAGAAATGGTTTTTGAAGCTATAGCTGAAATTAAACCTAAATACCTTTTTATAGCTGCCGACGGACCAAGACCTGATAAACCCGATGACATCGACCTATGCGCTAAAACACGTTCGGTAATTGAGCGCATAAACTGGGATTGTGAAGTTAAAACATTATTAAGGGATAAAAACCTCGGCTGCAAATCGGCAGTTAGCGAAGCCATCAACTGGTTTTTTGAAAATGTTAACGAAGGCATCATTTTAGAAGACGACTGCCTGCCCGATAGAACATTTTTCCCCTTTTGCGAGGAGCTGTTGACAAAATACCGTTTTGACGACAGGGTAATGTCAATATCAGGTTCAAATTTACTAACCGATGGCTGGAAAAAAGATGCCCAGTCATATCATTGGGGGCATGGCGGTATCTGGGGTTGGGCAACCTGGAAACGTGCCTGGAGCCTTTATGATATAGAAATGAAAGACTGGCCCAAGCAGCAAACAAAGGATAGGGTTGAAGCGCAGCTGGGTACTACCGACTGGTACAATAGTTATTACGGCATGTTTGAATCATCCTTTAACAAATCATTAAATACCTGGGATATTCAATGGTTCTATAGCATTCTGATCAACGGTGGCATGGCCGTTAATCCTTGCGTAAATCTTGTAAAGAATATAGGCTACGGAAATGGGACACATACGCATTCGGCAGATGATGCTATTACCGATCTACCATTGGGCACAATGATATTCCCGCTAAAACATCCTAAAAAAATGCTTCTGGATGTCGCTTATTTAAAACAGGTTTATGCCCGGCTTAACAAAAAATACAAAAGTTCTGTTATACGCAGGGCGCTTAAATTTTTTAAGATAGCATAATGAAACAATCCATAAAACGGTTATTGCTTGGCCTTTTTGAAAAAATAAACCTTGTCCATTTAATTTACCTGCTTAATGAAAAACAGGCAAAACGCAACATTCAATTAAGCATTACCGATCTCGGGGCCACTTTTTATCCGGAGGCGGTGGTTTCGAACTCGCTCGACAAATCAAGAATAGTGGTTGGCAAAGGAACCCATATCCGGGGAATGCTCAATATATTTAAGTACGGCGGTAAGATTGTGATTGGCGAAAACTGCTACATTGGCGATCACACCAGGATCTGGTCGGGCGAAAGTATAACCATTGGTAATTTTGTGCAAATCTCACATAATGTAAATATTATGGACACAAATGCGCATGAGCTTGAAGCCATTGAAAGGGCCGAACGGTGGATGGACCTGGTACACAACGGGCACTGGGCCGATAAAGGCAATGTACACACTGCACCGATAATAATTGATGACTATGCCTGGATCAGCCTGAACGCTGTAATTTTAAAAGGCGTTACCATTGGCAAAGGCGCAATCGTAGCAGCAGGAGCAGTGGTTACTAAAAATGTTGAACCATTTACCATGGTTGCCGGCAACCCGGCACAATTCATAAAAGCATTACCACAGCAATGAAAATACTTGTCATAGGCTCCAAAGGATTTATCGGTTCGGCCTGTTACAGCTATTTTAAAAATCAGCCAGGTTATGAAGTGTATGGCGCTGATGTAATGGTAGAATATGACGATCCCAACTACTTTTTAATTGATGCCACCAATGCCGATTTTAAGAAGGTATTTCATGAGCAACAGTTCAATTGGTGTATTAACTGTGCAGGGGCTGCGTCAGTGCCCGAATCATTCAATAACCCTGAGCGCGATTACCTGCTAAACGTTCATCACCTCGTGAGCATCCTCAATGCCATAAAAGAAGGTAATAGCAATTGCAGGCTCATCCAATTGTCAAGCGCGGCAGTTTACGGTAATCCGCAAATGCTACCTATTGCAGAATCTCATGCGCTTAATCCGCTCTCACCCTATGGTGTACATAAAAAACAAGCCGAAGAGCTTTGCCAGCTATATCACGATCATTTTAGCTTAAATGTTCATATCTTCCGTGTGTTTTCCGCATATGGAGCCGGTTTGAAAAAGCAGTTGTTTTGGGACCTTTACAAAAAATCGCAGGCTCAAACAAATATCACATTGTTCGGTACCGGTAACGAAACACGCGAATTTATTCATGTTACCGATATTGTAAACGCCATGAACCTGTTTATCAATGCCGACAAGCCCGGGTTCAGTATTACAAACATTGCTAATAATAACACCATCACTATAACAACAGCAGCCGAAACTTTTTTGAAATATATAGGCTTTAGCGGCGGCTTGTCATTTACAGGCACCAACCGCGTTGGCGATCCGTTATACTGGCAAGCCGATAACAGCCTGCTAATTAGCCTGGGCTACCAACAAAAAGTAAATTTTGACGATGGTATTAATACCTATTGTAAATGGCTAAAAGGAAAAGAATAGGACTAAGCTACACCTACAACGAAAACTGGATAGGCGGTACTTACTATATCGAAAACCTGGTAAATGCGTTAAACGCCCTTAATGATGAGGAAAAGCCGCATATTGTTTTACTTACCGATAGTTACGAAAGTTTTTGGACCGCGCAGCAAAAATTCAATTATCCTTATATCAGCTTTCAGTTGGGTTCGGGCGAAGCAAACAAAGGTTTCCAATTACTAAACAGGATAACAAACCGGCTGTTTAAAATCCGTCTGTTTAGCCAGAAAATTAAAGCCCTTGACGCTGTTTTTCCTTATTATAAAAGTGAGCAACAATCGGCTGCTAAAAAGAAAATATATTGGGTAGCTGATTTCCAGGAACATTTTGCCCCTGAATTTTTCAGTGAAGATGATATTGCCTCGCGCCTGCAAAACCAGCAGGAAATTCAAGCCTCGGCCGGGCATTTAATTGTGAGCAGCAATACCGCGCTTGGACATTTCAAATCTATTTTCCCTAAGCATACAGTTGAGGTAAGCGTTCTGCCTTTCGCGGTAGCACATCCTCCGTATCAGGATATCAACATCAAATTACTGCTTGAAAAATATCAGTTACCCGCACGTTATTTTATCTGCCCTAACCAGTTCTGGAAACATAAAAATCAGCTGGTAGTTCTAAAAGCAGTTAAAGAACTAAAGGCGGAAGGCATTGAAATTACCGTAGCTTTTACCGGTAATACCAACGACTACCGAAACCCACATTATTTTACAGAGATGAAAGCGTTTGTTGAAGACAATAACATCGGCAACAACGTTAAGTTCCTGGGTTTTATTGACCGGCGTGATCAGCTTCAAGTGATGAATAATGCCATTGCCATTATACAGCCATCATTGTTTGAAGGCTGGAGCACTGTTGTGGAGGATGCTAAGCTAATGAATAAATTTTTACTGGTTTCAGATATTGAGATCCACAGGGAGCAGTTGGTTAACAGTTCGGCACGCTTTTTTGATCCATATAATGTTAACCAGTTAGCGCAACTGCTTCAGCAGTTCAGTGAATATCAAAGCCCTCCCCTGCTCTTTGAAAATAACACTTATCATGAATGTGTTGAAAAATTTGGCCGAACATTTCTTCGGATAATTGACTGAACAAAAACATGAACCTTCCGGATCTTCAGTCTTACCGTTCAAACTTTATCAATAAAGGCGTTCAATTGCCCCTGCCCATAGTAGCCGGTACCGAAAATGGACTATTGTACCAGTTGCCCCCACCTCCGTTCGGCAAAGCCGGCTGGCCCTGGGATGAGCAGGTTGCACAAACGGTTTATGATAATAAAATAAACTGGCCTAAGCTTACCATCGTAACCCCATCATATAACCAGGCCGGTTTTCTGGAGCAAACCATCAGGGCTGTGCTTTTGCAAAATTATCCCAACCTGGAGTACATCATCATCGATGGTGGCAGTACCGATCAATCCAAACAGATTATTGAAAAATACGCCCCATGGCTTAGCTATTATCAAAGCGAAAAAGATAATGGCCAAAGCAATGCCATTAATCAGGGGTTCAGTCTTTCATCGGGCCGGTACCACGCCTGGATCAATAGTGATGATTACTATCTTAAAGGCGTTTTCCATAAGGTGTTAAATAAATTCATGAGCACCAATGCAGATTTTATATACGGTTACGGGAACGACTACAATGTTGTGTCCGGCAAAACAACCACAACGCGGGTATTGCCTTTTATTGATTATTTTATCAAGATTCCGAGCCTTGTGCAGCCCTCCACTTTTTGGAGCGCCGCCATTCATGAACCCGTTTGGGAGGAGCTTCATTGCTCCCTTGATTTTGAATTATGGCTCAGGCTGGTAAAAGGACACAGCAGGGCATTAATCAAAGAGCCACTTTCCGTTGCCAACGTGCATGACCAGGCCAAAACTCATTCGCCAAAAATGAAGGCGCAATGGGAGGCCGATCATCAGAAAATATGGGGAACAGATGCTCACGGCACTGTTTATGAATGGAAGAAAATTGTTTTTTTAAACAGGATCAGGATCAAATTATATAAGGTATTTGGATATTACTCATGATGTTACTAAAAAGAAGTACAAACAAGATCCTGAGGATCTTATTCCGTTTCTTTAAAGAAACGTCCCTTCCTTTTAAAAGTAACCGGATTTTAATTGTAAGACTTGATGCTCTTGGCGATTACATTCTTTTCAGAAACTATATAAGATGTATCAAACACGCACCAAAATTTAAAGGCTATAAACTGACGCTCCTTGGGAATATAGGATTTAAAGATATAGCCGAGGCATATGATAAAAATGTCATCGATGAATTTATCTGGATAACGCCATCAATAATTTATGATATAAACAAAAAAATAAGGTTATCATTAGCCATTAAAAAAAAGGCATTTGATATCTTAATCAATCCGGTTCATTCAAGAGTATTGCACACTGATGAGTTTATATCCCAACTTGGAGCCAAACAAAAGATTTGCAGCAGCGGGGATGATACTAATATGGAATCATTAGAAGAATTAAAACGCTCTTATAAATTTTATGACAGTATTATAGATGTTCCCGGAACTGATTATTTTGAATACCTGAGAAATCACAAATTTATTGAAACCCTTACAGGTCAGAGAATTGATACCTTATTAAATTTGCCAACCGAAAGTAAGTCAACCAAAAAAAGGGCTTTGCAATTGGTAATATTTCCCGGTGCGGGCCAGGAGTATAGAAGGTGGGGAACAAACTTATTTGCAACAGCAATTGATTCCATAATGGCAAATTCAACATTTAAAGTTACGGTTACAATTGCGGGCTCATCTGCAGATTCATGCCTGGCTACGGAAATAATATCACAATCAAAAAACAAAGAAAAAATTGAGGATAAAACCGGCAAAACTAATCTTGTCGAATTAATTGAACTTATCAACAATGCAGATTTACTAATTTCAAATGATACCAGTGCTATACATATTGCTGCAGGTACACAAACCACCGCAATTTGTATCTCCAATGGCAACCATTTCGGTCGTTTTGTCCCCTATCCCTTAACCATTGCAAACAATATATACACGTTTTATCCTTCTGAAGAGTTTAACAATAAAGATAATTATGCGTTACTCAACGATTTATACAAGCGCGGCTCCAACCTGAATATCAACAATGTCGATCCTATAATTATCAGTAATAAGGCAATATCAATTCTTAATAATGCAAGCTAAACCAGGCGCTGACGTCAAAATTATTGTAAACTAAATTATATATCTGCTTTTTTAAATGCTTTTTAACTCCCTGTTGTTCCTTGTATTTTTTGTAATTGTAACCATTACATATTACCTGCTGCCACATAAATTAAGATGGATGTGGCTTTTAGCCGCAAGCAGCTATTTTTACATGTACTTTAAGCCGGTATACATCCTCATCATTCTGTTTACCATTATTGTTGATTATTGTGCCGGTATCCTGATAGAAAAAGCCACAGGCAAAACCCGCAGGTTTTATCTCATTTTAAGCCTGATCACCAATATTGGTGTACTGGCCTTTTATAAATATTTCAACTTTTTGGCCGCGAACCTGAATTTGCTATCTGACACATTCCATGGCCCGCAATTACCATTGCTTGATTTTATATTGCCTATTGGCTTATCGTTCCATACATTCCAGGCTATGAGCTACACCATTGAGGTTTACCGGGGCAATCAACCCGCCGAGCGTCACTTTGGCCTTTATGCCTTGTATGTAATGTTTTACCCGCAAATGGTAGCAGGCCCAATTGAACGGCCCCAGCATATTTTGCCCCAGTTACACCGGGTGAACAATTTCCGAAGCAGTAACTTGATAACTGGTTTATTTTTTATGGCGATGGGCCTGTTTAAAAAAGTGGTGATTGCCGATAGACTGGGCCTTTACGTCGACCCTGTTTTCAATAATCCGCATGGTCATTCGGCACTTGAACTGCTCGTAGCTACCTATTTTTTTGCATTCCAGATCTATTGCGACTTTAGCGGGTATTCGGATATCGCGGTTGGCACGGCCCTCGTTTTGGGTATCGAGCTAATGCAGAATTTTAACTTGCCCTATCTTGCCTCCAATGTTTCTGATTTTTGGAAACGCTGGCATATCTCACTTTCCACCTGGTTTCGTGATTATTTGTATATCCCGTTGGGGGGCAGCAAGATTAATTTCCGGGTAACCTGCATTAACCTGCTTATTGTATTTATGATAAGCGGTCTGTGGCATGGCGCCAACTGGAAATATCTTGTTTGGGGCCTGATTCATGGTTTGCTGCTCGTTGCTTACCAGTTATTCAACAAGTACGGTATCGGGATCAAAGGCTTTACCTTCCTGAAATGGCTTTTCACTTTTAACCTGGTTTCTCTTGCCTGGGTGTTTTTCAGGGCAGCTACAGTATCCGATGCTTTTTATATTTTAAGTAAAATATTGGCCGGTAAAGGATTTACCTATTCGGCCGGTAATTTGATGTCTGTCCCTGAACTTTGGTATTGTGCCTTTATTATCATTATCCTGCTTTTAGGCGAACATTATTTGCGAAAAGCGAAAGGTTATTCAAACACAACAAAGGCGGTCATTATAGGCGGGCTTATCCTTGCCTGTTACTTTTTAGGGATCTTTAACGAAGCTCAGTTTATTTATTTCCAGTTTTAATGCGTAAGGTTACCAGTTTATTCATATTGCTCATTAGTGTTGCGTTGCTGCTTAGTTCCATGAACCGGTCATTCATCAATAAATTATATTTTGACAAATATTTCAGCCACATTTATTCCAAAACAACAAAGGAAACCAACTGGTATAAAGCCTTTTTTTCCTATTCGGACAAGTGGCGCTATGGCGATCTTTACGGCATGTCAAATCTGCCTCAATACAAATTTGAACTCGAACTTTTTAAACACTACAACCCCAAACCCGGCAGGCAAAACACCAATAGGGTATTATATATTATAGGCGACAGCTTTTTGGCAGATAAAATACTTTACGGCGCTTTTGACGCATTTGATAATGTAATTTTCCTTGATCGTCGTTTTGCCTTCGGTCCAATTAAACTGGATAGTACCAAACAAAACTATCTCATAATGGAATTTGCCGAGCGTAACCTGGTCACCTATGATATCAGCAAAACAGATGAAACAAGGTGGACAAGTAATGAAATTAAAAATGGCCTGAATTTTAGTAATGCCCCCCGGTTGGGTAACCAACCGCCGGCAGCATCTATTTTTGAACGGGTAGGCAATATCATCTTTAATAAGGCACTAAGCCGCAATCTTGAACTAATTCTTTTTGATAATAAACTGGCAACCTCTTTCAAAGAGGCCAAAGCATCACTCAACTATAAACTTTTTAATCGCGTAGCCAAAGAGGTAACGGAGAGTACTGATAAAAAAAGGCTTTTTTATAATACTACCGTCGATACCGCCAGTTTACAGTCAGCATTTAGGCCTAAAACCAGGGCCGCTTTAGATTCTATAGTCCGCAAATTGGATATTGCACGCGATTATTATCGGGCTATTGGCTTTAAAAAGGTTTTCCTTTCAGTGATCCCAAATGCAGTTTCAATCTATGACGATAAACGGATGCCTTATAATCATCTGTTAGAAAGAGTTGAGCAAAAAACTGATCTTCCTGTAATACCACTATACAAAACTTTCAAAGCCGAGAAGCGCAATCTATTCTACCGCAGTGACACACACTGGAACCCGCAGGGCTTGGATACCTGGGTAAATGAAGCGGACAAGGTATTAACATCAAACCTCAATTGAAGCCATTTTTTTCCATCATCATGCCGTTGTATAATTGTGAGGGCACCTTACAGCAGGCATTAGATAGCATCAATTGCCAGGCTTTTAAAAACTACGAACTGGTTTTGGTTGATGGTGGTTCAAATGATGATACACAGTATATCATCAGTAATTTAAAAAAAACAGGTAAGGTTGGTATCCAGTTCATTTCTGAACCCGACAAGGGCATTTATGATGCTATGAACAAAGGAATTGATATGGCGAGCGGTCAATGGCTTTATTTTATGGGTGGCGATGATACTTTCAACAGCTCCGCAGTGTTGGATCAGGTTTATCAGGCCATCCAAAATGAACCTGCTGATCTTATATATGGTAATGTAACAGGCGCTACATCAAAGACGAAATATACGGATGATACTATTGATAAAGTATTATCACGCGGTATCCATCACCAGGGCATTTTTTATAAACGCGGGATATTTAATTACACCGGTAAATACAACATAAAGTTTAAGGTAGCTGCTGACTACCATTTAACATTGAAAGTATTTTGTAACCCCGTATTTAAAACCAAATACATCCATCTGGATATCGCGTGTTTTGGCGAGGCTGGTTTAAGCTCATCAACTTATGACTATCGTTTTTTCAGTTATCATTATAAGTTTCTGTCAACACATAAAGCCCTCGGCAATATCAATGATAAAGCCACATGTTTGCAGCAATCAATTTACTGCTGCCTGTGGCTGGCGAAGGAAAAACAAAGCATAACTTTTGCTTGGTTCAATATTTTATACTACATAACTGGGTTAAACGGGCTGAGCATTCCATTCAGGTTTAAAACCTTTTTAAGAATGATGTACTGGAGTATGAAAAAGATAAGATGATAATACGCTTAGCTGTTGGAAGCCTCAAAGCAATATTTTGAAAAACCGAATTAAAACTATAAAATCAACGCTGTTTTACTTTTATAAATACGGTATACCATCCTATATCATTGCTTTTGGCGAATCGCTGGGCGATAATCTGCTGCTCACTGTATTAAGCCGGGAGCTCTACGGGCGCAGACATAAAAATATTTGGGTAAAAAGTAACCAACAACAACTCTTTGAGCATAATCCGAATATCAAACTTATTTTACCTTTTGGGGCATTATTATCGGTTATGCTTCTTAAAGCCTTCAACGTAAAAACTGTTTTTCCAAAATACACAGTTTATCATCCCGAAACCGACGGCGACGAAATACCCGAAAAGCATATCATTTTAAAAATGGCCGATGATTTACAGCTTAAAGGTAAAATAGATCTTAAGCCCGTTTTAATTTTAACTGCTAATGAGCTGAAAGCCGCGCAATGGGCAAAAAACCATATCGTAATAACAACATCCGGCTCAGCAGCATTGTTCCCGATGGGTAATAAAGAATGGGACATTAAAAAATATCAACAGGTTGTTGATCTGCTTTGCCAAACCCACAAATTCATCCAGTTAGGCTCTCAAACAGATGCGCCGCTGAAAAACGTTATCGATCTGCGCGGGAAAACTACTATCCGGCAAACAGCAGCCATATTAAGTAATGCAGCCCTTTTGGTATCGCATGTAGGGTTTATGATGCATTTGGCACGCGCAGTCGACTGCCGGTCGGTAATCATATATGGTGGGCGTGAAAGGCCAGACCAATCGGGGTATATCAGTTTTAAAAATGTATATTCTGCGGTTGAATGCTCACCATGCTGGTTACATAATACCTGCCGTTACGATAAAAAGTGCATGCAAATGATTTTACCTGGCACAGTTGAGGCGGCTGTAATAGAACAGTTGGCTTTAATTAACGAACCTTTACCTGCCGATATCTTATATAATGGCTAAATTAAGCGTAATCATCCCTACTTATAACCCGGATACAGCAAGATTACAGCAAACGCTTTCGGCCTTAAAAAGCCAATCACTGCCTGCCAACCAATGGGAGTTAATCATTATCGACAATAATTCATCTAACAATTTCCGGCAGCAGCTTAATTTAAGCTGGCACCCTGCCGTTCAAATTATAGATGAAACAAAGCAAGGTTTAACCTATGCCCGGCTTAAGGGTTTCAATGAATCAACGGGCGATATTATAGTAATGGTTGATGATGATAATATGATTGAAGACGGCTATCTTGAAAAAGCCCTTAGTATATTTGGCCAAAATCCCAAATTGGGCGCTATAGGTGGTAAATCAATCCCATTGTTTGAAACTAACCCTCCCGAATGGCTGTGGGAGTTTTACGGAAGCCTGGCCCTGCGCGACCTTGGCGATACCCCCTTAACAGCGGCATGGAATAATCAATATCCAACAGCTGCGCCCATAGGTGCAGGGATGGCTATAAAACGCGAAGCGCTATCATCCTATTTGGAAAAAATAACACAGGGCAAAAACAACATCAGCGATAGGTTGGGTAACTCCTTAAGCTCCGGCGGCGATAACGATATTGTGCTCGAGATCCTTAAAGGCGGCTGGCAGGTTGGTTATTTCCCTCAGCTCATACTACAACATATTATTCCTGCTCAACGCATGCACGCAGGTTACCTCGCACGTTTGCTTAACAATACCAATAAATCGTGGGTGCAGCTACTGCAAAGCCACGGTATAAACCCATGGCAACAAATCACAAAATCGGGCGCTACATTACGGAAAGCTAAAGCCTGGTTTACCTACAAAGCATGGAAAAACGCTGCGGCATATATAAAATGGCAGGGCGCCTGCGGTATATATGACGGCCTTATAAAGAACAACCATGCTCAATAAAATAAGCAATTCACTGGCTTATCGCTTACCATTACTTTACAGGAGCTTACTTAAATATAAGCCCCTTGTTGTAGGGCAGCCCAAAGCATCATCGGCTTATACTGTACTTATGATGACAGGCAAAAGCATCATAGATATGACGCGCCTGGCCGTATATTCTATTGCAAAATATTGGGAAGAGATTCCTAAACTGATCATCGCATCCGACGGATCGTTATCTCCGGAAGAAATCAAAAGTAAATTTAAGTTTTGGCCGGGTGAGCTTATTGTTAACCACTGGCAACAAAGCGCGGTATATCATCAGGGCAAAAACAGGATCAATCTTTTAAACTATGCCGAGGGCCATGTGCTTGGCAAAAAATTGGCTGTGATACTTCACCAGGCCGAGATCCAACCTGTAATATGGATAGACAGTGACATACTTTTTTACAAGGATTTTAAAAAATATATTCCCCAACATAACGGGTTTGTTTGCGGCGGAAGCCAGGAGGGACACTCAACTTATGATGACCGCGTTTTGAATTTCTACGGTAATAACCTCTATAATACTTATACCTTCAGTTCGGGCTTATTAATTATTTATGGACCCAGAATTTACGAAGACTTTCGGCTGGAGGAATTATTGTTTCACGTAAGTAACTATGTGCATTATTTTACCGAACAAACTATTTTTGCTCATATAGCAAGTTCATCAATTGGAATACCCTGGACAACAAAGATTATAAAAAACGATCACCAGGATAGCCAACAGATTAAGCCTATGAAAAAAAAAGGCATCGTGGGCAGGCATTATACTGCAAACGTCCGACATTTATTCTGGCGCGACTCGTTATTTAATTTATAGATTTCCTTGTTACAACAAGTCATTAATTTTTTATATCGCAATCCGCGTTCACAATTACAAAAATTCAGGCGCTTTGGTGGCTATTTCAATTACCGAAACATAATGAACGGGCGTAGGGAGATGGAACAGCGTTCGCTTGAGTTGCCCCCGGTAGTTTCACATACTAATGGGTTGCCGATTTACTTTTTAACAGGTAAAAACTACCTGTACCAAACGCTTTACTGCATCCAATCGTTAATTAAGTCAACTGCTGCGCAATTTAAATTCGTATTGGTTGATGACGGCAGCTTTAACGCTGCGCTGATGGAAAGGGTAGCAAAACAGCTGCCCGGCGCACAGGTAATTACAGTGAAGCAAATCGGTGAAAACCTGCAAAACACATTGCCCGAAGCACGTTATCCGTACCTGCATAAAAAAAGAGCAGTATATCCTCACATTAAAAAACTAACAGATGTGCACACCATCCCAGGCGATGACTGGAAACTGGTACTGGATTCGGACATGCTTTTTTGGCACGAACCCAGGGAGATAATCACCTGGCTTTGCGCCCCGCAACAACCTTTGCACATGATTGATTGTACAGAAGCTTATGGATATTCTCGGCAATTAATGGAACAACTGACCGGAGCACCTGTAAAACCGTTGCTTAATGTGGGGGCTATCGGTTTAAAAAGCGAAGCTATTGATTGGGACAAGCTGGAAAACTGGGTTAAAACACTGGAGGAGCAGGAAGGAACTTCTTATTATTTAGAGCAGGCGTTATCGGCCATGATGATAGCCGACACTGATGCTGCTGTTTTAAAAGCCGGAGATTATATTGTTAACCCCGGCCCGGATCAGATAAAAAACAAAACAGGCATTCTTCATCACTATGTCGACCTTTCAAAAGAAGGTTATTTTAAACAAGCCTGGAAACATTTTTTATAGCCCGTGTCATTAGGTAAAATAGCATACAAGTATTTTTTTAAACCAACCTTTTCTATAAGGTATCATATCAGTCATTTTGGGCTAAAGGGTTGGCTGAACATGCAGCGGGGCGAGCAGCAAATGAAAAAAGCAGCGCTGAAGTTATCCCCGGTAACATTATCTTCGGATTATAAATTGGAGGTAAGTTATCTTACAGGTGCTAAATACTGGCACCAAACTATTTTTTGCGCCTATTCCCTTGCCAGGTTATTGAAAGGCCATGTACGCATCAATGTTTATTCAGACGGCACTTTAAGCCCGGAACTAAGCGGATTTATCATCAAGGCGCTCCCTAATGTCAATATCATTAGCACTAAAGACCTAAGCACACAAATTGACGAAGTATTGCCTGAAAAGGATTTTCCGCTGCTAAGGGCCTTACGCGAAGAGAATGCATTTTTCAGGAAACTGGTAGATATGCGCACCAACAATCGTTATATCATACAGTTGGATAGCGATATGCTGTTTTTTAATGAGCCGAAAGAACTGATCGACGCTTACAGAAATAATGAAAACTACTTTATGCAGGATACCATACCTGCTTCTTATTATGTTTTACCAGAGGATGTTATCAGCAAG
Source organism: Mucilaginibacter sp. Mucisp73 (assembly GCF_059491465.1). NCBI lineage: Bacteria > Pseudomonadati > Bacteroidota > Sphingobacteriia > Sphingobacteriales > Sphingobacteriaceae > Mucilaginibacter > Mucilaginibacter sp. Mucisp73. Next base: position 5,110,750 of record NZ_CP168507.1, read on the forward strand.
GACCTGAACATTTCCATGTGCAAAAAGATCAACAGTGGCATTCTTGCCTACAATTCATCAAAAATAGATTGGCATTTTGTTGAACGTACCTGTGCATACCTTATGAAAAATGTACAGAATGTTCACCCCCCCATGTTTGAGCAAACATTAAACGCAATAATTATATCCTGGCTGGAGGGGAAGCCTTTAAACCAGCCGTACCGGATACTTTACGCCGATAAAAACGAAAAAACAAATTCGTCTGATATTGTTCGTCATTATATCTTCAAGGCTAAACTGCCTTATTTTACTACCGAGTGGAGACAAGTAATCCGATAGTTTCCGTTTGCATGCCCGTCTATAATGCAGGCAAATATATTGCAGAAGCCGTTGGTTCGGTGCTCAACCAATCGTATACCAGCTGGGAGCTGATCATTGTTAACGATGGCTCTACTGATGATACAGCCGCTGTACTTGATCAGTTTACCGATCCACGCATCAGCGTTTATCAGCAGGAAAACAGCGGGCAGTGCGTTGCAGCAAACAAGGCCTTTGGTCTTTCAAGCGGCCGGCTTATTAAATTTATGGATGCCGATGATGTTATCTCGCCCAGTTATATTGCCGAACAGGTTAAACGGATTGGAGATAACGATGATGTAGTAGCCTCAGCCGCCTGGGGCCGTTTTTATCACGATGACATTAGCACCTTTAAAATAAATGAAGACCTCATCAGGGAAGATTGTAAACCCATTGACTGGCTGGTGTCATCCATGGATGGCAAACAAGCCATGATGCAATGCGCTCTGTGGTTAATTCCGAGAGCTGTGCTTGAAAAATCAGGATTGTGGGATGAGCGCCTGAGCCTGATCAATGATTTTGAATTTATCATCAGGGTTTTGCTCAATGCCAGCGAAATTCGTTTCGCCGAAAATTCGCTGCTCTATTATAGAAGCGGGCTGCAAAGCTCCTTGTCGTCATTAAAATCGACAAAAGGCGCCCAATCCGCCTATGATTCCATCGATATGGGCACTTCACACATGCTGGCTTTTGAACCCAGCACCCGCGTTAAAAAGGCATGCGCTTCCTGTTTTCAAAACTTTATATACTCTTTTTACCCCTTCCATAAAACACTTATTAAAGGGGCGGAACACAAGATAAAAGACCTTGGCGGCACAACTTCAACATTTCCGGCAGGCGGTTACACCCGCTTACTTCAAAAAATTATCGGCTGGAAAATCGTGAAAAAATTAAAATTGCTGCTATCAGACGCACCCCAATAATGACGCGTTGCCGCATTTACTTATTTACTTATAAAAGGAACCACCTGTTGACGCGCGCTGTAAAAAGCCTGCTTAACCAAACTGTTACCGGTTGGGTCTGCGAAGTACACAATGATTGCCCCGAGGATCCTTTCCCTGCGGCGTTTATTTCGTCATTAAATGACCATCGGTTTATCATGAAAAACCACGCTAAGAACCTTGGAGCTGTCGCTAGCTTTAACCTCGCTTTTGCCGGTTGCGATGAGCCATACGTCAGTATCCTGGAAGACGACAACTGGTGGGAGCCCGACTTTTTGAAAGAGATGACGGCGGTTATGGATAACGATGCTAACATAAAAGTTTCATGGTGCAACATGGTACTTTGGCATGAAGAACCGGGTAACCTTTGGACAAATACACATAAAACTATCTGGCCTGACGGGCAATCTCAATACTTTTGGTGGCCACAACACAGGCAAGCCATAAGTGCTTTACACTCGAACGGAGCTATGTTGTACCGCGGGGAGCATGCATCAGCATACTTAGTGCCGCAGTCTATACTATTTAATGCAGTCGAACTGATCAGGGAGCGTTCTTTTGAGCATCCGATTTACCTTCATGGTAAACCATTAGCCAATTTTGCTGTTACCCTGGCTACGGCGCGCGATAACGATCGGTATAGCTGGATAGCTACACAGGTCATGCTGCTGGCAAGCTTCATTACGGCCTCTCCAGACAAAACGAAAACCATGAAGGAAAGTCTTGCATACCACCGGCTGCAAAGACCAGTCCCTACGGCTACATTTTTCCTTGCCAATATCTTTATCCTGAAGGACAATCGAATATACAAATACTTTACCATTGCCGACTGGCTGCTGTTTGGAAAATGGCTACTTGGCAACGGCCGTCAATTAAATTACATCAAACAATACATTGCATTGCACTCGGACACTTACCAGTTCCTCCTCAGACAAACCGGGTTAAGATACCGGGAAGCTGAGCAACACGCACAAAATTGAAAATAGCCATTATAGTAAACCCGCTGATCCCGGTGCCTCCCGAGCAATACGGCGGCATCGAACGCATTGCTTTTATGCTGATCCAGGAACTTAAAAAAAAAGGCCACGATATTACCCTGTATGCCAATGAACATTCGCAGCCGGGCTGTAAACTCATTAGCTACCATGAATCGGCAAATTATGGCGTTAAAGATCTGGTGAAAATTAACCGGCTTACGTCAAAAATTGCTTTTCAGCATTTTGATATTGTACATACCTTCGGTCGTATGAGCAATATTGCTTTGTTGATGCTAAGCCGTATTCCAAAAATCGTATCTTACCAGTTGCCCCCTACCGTATCGCAGGTAAAAAAAGCAGTAAGCATCGCTCATAAAAGCTCGTTGCGGTTTACGGCATGCAGCAATTACATAGCCAATCAAATCAATGCTTTTGCTGATGTAACTACTATTTATAACGGTGTTGATATTAACGATTATCATTTCAACGCTAATGTCGCCGATGACGCCCCTCTTACTTTTTTAGGCCGCATTCAACAGGAAAAAGGAACCGCCATTGCCATACAGGCAGCAAAAAAAACCAATCAAAAATTGGTAATAGCAGGTAATGTACCCAATGAGTCAATACACCAGCAATATTTTAATGAACAGGTAAAACCTCATATTGATGGCAAGCAGATCAAGTACATAGGCCCGGTCAATAACCGTCAGAAAAATGACTTGCTTCGTAACTCAAAAGCTTTCCTGATGCCAGTAACCTGGGATGAGCCCTTTGGTATTGTAATGGCCGAAGCACTGGCCTGCGGTACACCCGTTATCGGTTTTAATCGCGGCGCAATACCGGAGATAGTCATTAACGGGTCAAATGGCTTTGTATGCGCCACAGAAGCCGACATGATAACGGCGATTAACAGTATTGGCTCAATCAGCAGGGCCAGCTGCCGGAAGGTAGCGGAACAAAAATTTAGTGCCGGTGTGCTGGCCAAACAATACGAAGAATTATACCAACTGGCACGGGACAAAGATTGAAGAACGTTACTTTTATAACTACCGGCCAGCCAACTACTAACCCTCGCCTCGTGAAGGAAGCCGAAACTTTGCACAAGCTTGGTTATAATGTTAAAGTGATCTGCTGTTTTTACCAGCAATGGGCCCAAAAAACCGATGAAGCTTTAACAGGCAAATATCCTGGCCTGTACATTTATTGCGGTGGTGATCCGGTGATACAAAAAGCAACTTACCTTAAAACCCGCATTCGCCAAAAGTTGAGTACGCTGCTGTTTAAATATACGCGGCATTTCGATATACCTGAGAACGCTATCAGCCGCACACATACCGAAGCGTTGTCTATAGCTAAAAAAATAAAAACAGATCTTTATATCGCCCATAACCTCGGCGCCTTGCCCACAGCCACACAGGCAGCAAAACATTACAACGTAAAAGTTGGTTACGATGCGGAAGATTTGCATTCGGGACAGTTTGCATCAACTCACAATGAAGGTTACAAGCTCAATAAATACATTGAAGAAAAATACTTTCCCCATGTTGATTATTTTACTGCCGCCAGCCCGCTCATTGCAGAATTTTATCAACGCGAATACCGCTATTTAAAACCTGTTGTAATAAACAACGTGTTTCCTAAAACAGCGCTGCAAATCAGCCCTAATTATAAAGCTCACGAACCATTAAAACTGTTTTGGTTTTCGCAAACGGTAGGCCCCGAACGAGGACTGGAAGATGTAATTAAAGCGATAGCTGCTACAAATGGCCATGTTCGGTTACACTTGTTAGGCAGTAGCAATGAAACTTACAGATCTGCATTGTTGAACCTCGCCAAAGAATTTAAAATAAGTGATGATCAACTTTGGTTTCATGAGCCCATTGGAGCGGGCGAGATTTTCGATTTCGCGAGCCAGTTTGATATTGGCATAGCCACCGAAACAGGCATTCCTTTAAACAGGGACATCTGCCTTACCAATAAGATCTTTACCTACATACAATGTGGACTGGCAATGATAGTGAGCGATACGCAGGCGCAAGCCTTATTTATGGAGCAATATCCGGATACAGGAAAACTATACCAAAAAAGCAACCTGCAATCACTAACGGATTGCATTAGCTTTTACCTCCAAAACCCGGATATTTTATACCAAACCCGTTTACAAAACTACCAGCTTGGCCAAACAGCATTAAACTGGGAAACCGAAAGCCGTACCTTTTTAAGTCTTGTTCAAAAAGTATAAAAAGTGAATAAAAAGCTGCTCATTATTTCGCCATACTTCCCGCCGGTAAATGCCGCGGATATGCAGCGTGTGAGGATGAGCCTCCCTTATTTTGCAGCCTGCGGCTGGGATGCCGAAGTGGTAACCATTGATGCCCAGTATGCCGACCTGGCAAAAGACGAATTGTTGTTGCAAAGTCTCCCTCCGGAGATTAAAGTTCACAAAGTGAAAGCATTCCGCAAGGCACTCACTTCAAAAGTTGGTTTGGGCAGTATTGCCATCCGCTCGTTATGGCATTACTGCAAAACGGTTAACCGCCTGCTGAAGGACAACAAATTTGATCTTATTTATTTCTCAACCACACAGTTCCCGGTTTGTACGTTGGGTGCATACTGGAAAAAGCGATTTGGGGTTCCCTACGTCATTGATATGCAGGATCCCTGGCATTCCGATTATTATATCAACAAACCTAAAAGCGAGCGGCCGCCAAAATATTGGTTCGTTTACCATTTAAATAAATACCTGGAGCCCATCGCCATAAAAAATGCGTCCGGGCTTATCAGTGTATCTGCAGGTTACATTGATGAGCTCAAATTACGTTATCCGGTAATTCAAAAGCTTCCGGCCGCTACTATAACCTTCGGAGCATTTGAACCCGACCTGCAAATAGCTAAAACTAACCAAAAGCTTTTTGCAGGGTTGCTTGACGATGGCTTTATCAATGTGGTATATATCGGTCGTGGCGGAAAGGACCTTCACAGGGCCATTAGCCCGGTGTTCGACGCATTAAGAACCGGTTTGGATACAAATAAAGATCGGTTTGACAAAATCAAAATCTACTTCATCGGTACCAGTTATGCCCCCGCCGGGCAAGGGATCGCTACTATCCTTCCCCTGGCAAAACAATATGATATGGAAGAACATATTGTTGAAATTACCGACCGCATCAGCTACTATCAAGCCTTGCTCACACTGCAGCAGGCCGACGCGCTTTTTATACCTGGATCAGATGATCCTAAATACACAGCTTCAAAAATATTCCCATACCTGCTCACAAAAAGGCCTGTTTTGGCCGTATTTAATGCCGCAAGCTCTGCTATACCTATTATGCAGCAGTACGGTGTAGAACATATTTACAACTATGATGACGTTACCTCCGAAAACCTATTTATATTTTTTGAGCAATTAATTAAGGGTAATTTCCAGACTGTTGAATATAATGCTGAAGCCATCGAAAAATATTCGGCACATGAAATGACACTGGCGCAGTGCCGGTTATTTGATAAAATTATTTATGAACGCCGTTAAACGAACTGTCGGCTTTATTTTAAGGCATCCTTTGGGAAAAAAACATCCGGCAAAAGCCTTATGGCGGTTTGCCTGGTGGCAGGTACAGTCAAGGCTTTCAAGGTCGAAGTTCATTATAAAACCTTTTGTTGGTGATGTTAAGTTTTATGCAACCAAGGGATTGAGCGGTATTACCGGTAATATATACACGGGGTTACATGAATTTAATGATATGGCCTTTCTGCTTCATTTTTTAAAGCCGGACGATATCTTTTTTGACATTGGCGCGAATGTAGGTTCATATACGCTGTTGGCTTCCGGCATAGCCAAAGCTAATAGTGTTACACTTGAACCTGTTAAAGCAACTTTTGATATTTTAAACAGCAATATCGAGCTTAATTATTTGCAGGACGAAGTAAAGCTCATTAATGCCGGCGCCGGCGCAACAGCGGGCGAGATCAGATTTTCGGCCGATGAAGATACCGGAAACCATGTTATTACTAAAGATGAGAAAGGCAAAAACACTGTTATCGTACCTATAATCACTATTGATTCATTATTGGAAACATACAAACCCGCTCTTATCAAGATAGACGTGGAAGGATTTGAGACCGAAGTGCTTAAAGGAATGAGATCTACCCTTGATTCGCCCCTGCTGAAAGCCATCATCATTGAGCTTAACGGTAGCGGCGGCAGGTACGGTTTTAGCGATCAGGATATTCACAAGTTGTTACTGTCAAAAGGTTTTAGGGCTGTTGCCTATGATCCTTTTAAACGCGTTTTAACCGGGTTAGATACCTTTGGTGCATACAATACTATTTACTGCAGAGACATTGAACTGATAAACCATCGCCTTCAAAATGCAAAAAGTTTTAATATAATGGGCGAGACTATCTGAATGAAAAATTTGGCTGTAGTTATCACTCACCCCATACAGTATTATGCACCGGTATTTAAGCTCCTGCATGAACGGCAAAAAATAAACGTCATGGTATTTTATACCTGGGGCGAAGGCGGTTTGCAAAAATTTGATCCAGGCTTTGGTAAAACTATCACTTGGAACCTTCCGCTCCTTGAGGGTTATCCTTATGAGTGGGTAAAAAACATTTCGGCCGATCCCGGCTCGCACCATTCAAAAGGGATTGATAATCCTGACCTTATCAGTCAAATAAATAACTGGCAGCCCGATGTTATTATGGTGTACGGCTGGTTTTACAAAAGCCATCTCAAAATCCTCAAATATTTTAAAGGCAGGGTACCTGTTATTTTCCGGGGCGATTCAACTTTACTTGATGATAAAGGCGGTATCAAATCCGTATTGCGAAGCCAGTTTTTAAAGCGGATTTACCGCCATATTGATTATGCACTATATGCCGGGTCAAACAATAAAGCTTATTTTAAAAAATGCGGTTTAAAAGAGACGCAGTTATTTTTTGCACCGCATACTGTGGATAATGATCGCTTTGCCGAAGACAGGACCAATGAAGCCCTTACCCTGCGCAAACAGTTAGGAATAGCCGATGATGAAAAACTCCTGCTTTTTGCAGGCAAGTTTGAGCATAAGAAAAACCCGCTGTCGCTGCTTGAAGTATTTATCGACATAGCACAGCCGGGCACCCATCTGCTATTTGCAGGAAATGGTATTTTGGAGATAGAACTGAAAAATAAAGCAAGCTGGCATAAAAACATCCACTTTATTGATTTCCAAAACCAGCTTTATATGCCAGTGGTTTATCAGGCATGTGACATTTTTTGCCTCCCTTCAAAAGGGCCCGGTGAAACCTGGGGGCTGGCCATAAACGAAGCTATGGCCTGTGGCAAGGCCATATTAATATCAAACAAAGTAGGCGCAGGCACCGATTTGGTAAAGGATTATGAAAACGGACTGATCTTTAACGCGACCGACGGGGTTGATCTAAAAAGCAAACTAAAAACATTGCTACTCTACGATAAAACCGCTTTATTTACGATGGGACAACAGTCCAGGGAAATTATTGAAGGTTGGAGCTTTGTCAAACAGGTTGAAGCGATAGAACAATTGGTGTTAAGTCAATAGTAATAAATCTTAACTCACAAGTTTGGTTTCTGACCTTTTTTTACTTATAACTTATTACTTCGGACTAATAGCTAAAAGGCAATTGATCAATAACATAATTAATAAATGCAGCAAAGCAAATCGATAGAACGATATATTGTGTTGTTTATACCATGGCTGCTGGCACTGGCATGTAAAAGTGATAGTGTGTTATCCTATTTTATTGCATGGGGTGGCTCATTTTTTATATTCATCATAACACTTACCGGCTGGGTACGTCCAATCCCCAACGACCGCCCCATGGCCGAACAGTTGATGAGGCCCTTATTTATCATCCAGATAATTTTTGCGGGGTACATGTGCAGCACATCCATTTTTTATTTTATGAATACCCTCGGCTATGAAAATTTCAAGCATGTATTTATTCATACGTTAAATGATAAAGATGCCCTGGGCTTAATTGCCCAATGCCAGCGTTATTACTGCCTTGGGCATGCTTCATTTGTGATGGGTATACTTATTTTCATGAACTATCCCGTAACTAAAAAATACTATATCGAAACCGAAAGGCTGGCAAATCTGCTCATGATGTCGGCAATTATCAGTTTTCCGCTTTCGCTGTTATTTCTTAAGATACCAGGCCTTTCCCAATTTTATTACCAGTTTAGCTCATTGAGCTTTATTGCCGGTACATTGGCGCTGGCCTTTGCCATACCACTAAAAAAAGGGGCCAATACGCTCATCTGCCTTTTACTATATGCCTTTAATTTTTATCAGGCGCTTACATCAGGGTTTAAAGAACCTATTATTATCAGCGTACTGGTTTTAGGGATCTTCCTGTATCCTACCTACAAAAAATTAGTAACCATCACCTTTGTCCCTATCATTGTTTTATTATTTACGGTTTTACCAACATATAACCATATTTTCCGGGCCAATGCATGGAATGGAGATGCCGATAGCGGAGAAGCCTCACAACTGGCTCTTGACGCAGCGCTAAATAGCGATAACAGCGATGTTGACGAAACTAACTGGGATTTTTTAGTATATCGCTTAAGTGAAATCGATATGTTTACCCGCTTTGTGCAGTCGACACCTAAAAATGTGGATTTTTATGGATTGGATATTGTTAAACAATCGGCTATTGCGTTGGTGCCGCGGATTTTCTGGCCCTCTAAACCAATTACCGAAGCCATGATCATGCAGCGCGTTTATGATGCCGGGGTGGTTAACCGTAACTCTTCCGTATCAGCCAAACCTGCCTACATCGTTGATGCGTATCTTTCAGGAGGTGATTGGGGGATCTTTATTTTCCTTTTCGCTTACGGCGCCCTTGCACAACTAATAGCCGTTAAAGCCGAAAAACTTTTTGGGGGATATATATTAGGCACAGCACTTATATTTTCGGGCCTGTTTCAGATCATGTGGCGCGGCATCAGTTTTGAATTCTTGTTCAATACCATCTTCTGGAGCTATATCAGTATGCTGCTCATTCATAAGGCATTGTTAAATTCTAAAATTTTAAAAGAGATTTGAATTACGCAACCGATCGATATGATTTTGAAAGAGTTGTCTTAATGAAAAAATATAAAAATGTGGATCCGCAAATAACCACCGCATGAGCGCTTATAAAGATTACGATTATCCCGATGCAAGCCCCTGCCATGTATTTAAGGAGCTCGAGAAACCACTTATGTCGTTATTAAATGAGGATAACAACACCAGCATTCTCGACCTTGGCTGCGGCAACGGTCACCTGGTAAATTATTTATTGGCAAGAGGGTTTAACGCTTATGGTATCGATGCATCCAAACCAGGCATTGCCATTGCCGATAAAATAAATCCCGGCAGGTTTTTCGTTCATGATCTTTCGGTTGAAGGGTTACCGGAGCCATTAAGAGCTATACAGTTTAATACCATTATATCAACTGAAGTTATTGAGCACTTGTACGACCCCCACGCGTTTATACGCCTTTGCCGGGATGTTTTAAGCGAATCAAAAGGTAAGCTCATCATCTCAACGCCTTATCATGGTTATTTAAAAAACCTGTTTTTGAGTATTTTAAATAAATGGGATAATCATATCAGCCCTTTGTGGCAGGGCGGGCATATCAAATTTTGGTCGGTTAAAACGCTGACACAAATCCTCAATGAACATGGATTTGAGGTAACAGCATTCAGGGGCTGCGGCAGGTTCCCTTATTTTTGGATGAGCATGATCATTAAAGCCAAACTCAAGTGAGCGAGAGCCTGAATATTATTATCTTAACTTTTAACGAGGAAAAGAACATTGGCGACTGCCTGCAAAGCGCGGCGGTGCTAAAAGCCAATATCTATATTGTTGATTCAGGTTCAACGGATACCACACTGGCTATTTGCCAAAGGTACACGCAAAACGTCTTCAGCCATCCGTTTGAAAATTATGCAACCCAGCGTAACTGGGCTTTGGATAACCTGCCTTTAACAGGTACCTGGATACTTAACCTGGATGCTGATCACCGGGTAACACCAGAGCTTGCCGCCCAGCTTAACGATATTTTCTCCAAGTCCATAGATGCTGAAACAAATGGCTTCCTGATCAGCAGGCGTACCCTATTTATGGGCAAATGGATCAAACATGGCGGCCACTATCCAACATACCACGCCAACCTGTTCAGGCGCGGCTTCGGTCATTGCGAAGAAAAATTGTATGATCAGCATTTTAAAGTTACCGGTAAAACGCAGGTACTTAAAACTGATATCATCGATGTAATAACCGATTCGCTTACCAGTTTCATTGCCCGGCATAATCATTGGGCAACGCTGGAGGCGCAATACCTTGTTGAGCAGCAAAACGTCCCGGTTATTGACGATAATGGTAAGCTGGTACATCCACGGTTATTTGGTAACCCGATGGAGCGCCGCCGGTATATGAAAAAACGATATGAGTCGTTTCCATTATTCGTAAGGCCTGTAATTTACTTTACCATAAGATACTTTATAAAATTGGGGTTTTTAGATGGAAAAACCGGACTGGTATTTCATTTTTTACAAGGTTTTTGGTTCAGGTTTTTGATTGATGCCAAAATTTATGAGTTACGAAAGGAGAGCAAAAAACAATGAAACAACCTGCTTTTTTAAATAACCCGGCAATACGGTTCATGATGTTGTTTATATTGCTGTTTGCCATATTTTATAGCTTTAACATTTTCTTTTTCGGTATTACTAATCCCGGCGGGAATTATAACGCTTTCTTAGCCGAACATCTGAACTATATTGCAGCTTTGAGGCAGGTTTTATTAGATTGCAGTGTAATGATATTAAAGTGGTTGGGCTATGCAGCTATTGATAACAATTCCGAGTTACTGGTTGCGGGTAAAGGGACACTGGCTATTGTATACAGTTGTCTCGGCTTAGGGCTGGTCAGCTTCTTTTCGGCATTTGTGCTGGCCTATCCGTCTCCGTTGCGGTCAAAATTGGTATTCCTCATTTCAGGCATTTTAGTTATCGAATTTTTAAACGTGATTCGTTTTGTTTTGCTGGCTATCTTCTGGTCGAAAAAGGCAAACCGGATAGTTGATCACCATATCATTTTTAACATACTTCTTTACATTATTATAGCGTTTAGCCTGTATATTTGGATTAAACGTAATGATAAGCTTACCGGCGCTGATGTTCAGAACTGACCTTTCAACTTATAATAATTATCCTTATCATCCGGGCGGCAACCTTTTAAAACGAATTTTGTGGTACTACTGTAACGCCATATTCTTTAAAACAAGCATTATACCCTCAAATGCGTTCAAAGCATTTTTGCTGAAGCTGTTTAGTGCCAAGGTGGGTAAAAATGTAACTATTAAGCCTTGCGTAAACATCAAATATCCATGGAACCTGCATATAGGCGATGAAAGTTGGATAGGTGAAAATGTATGGATAGACAGTTTAGTGCCCATCCATATCGGCGCGCATGTTTGCCTGTCGCAGGGGGCTGTGCTGTTAACGGGCAGCCACAATTACCAAAAAACATCCTTTGATTTGATAACCAAAGGCATAATTTTGGAAGACGGCGTGTGGATCTGCGCCGGGGCTATGGTAAATCCGGGCGTGACGGTAGCATCGCACGCGGTATTGACCAGCGGTTCTATCGCTACAAAAAACATGGACGCGTACGGCATCTATCAAGGCAACCCGGCAGTAAAGATCAGGGAACGGGAAATCAGTTAAAACTTAAACATCATCTGCTTAAAATAATTATATGCTGAAACAGAAACTACAAACCCACCAAATCATTTTATTGGTTATTAGCGGGATTGTTTTCATTATGGGCATTATGCTGATCATAGCCCCAGCAGCCATTTACCCCGACCCCAGCAAGGGCTTTCAGGTAATGCGCTCAATGGAACTGGGTTCGGCATTTAATGTCATGGTTAAACCCGATCAGAACGATATCAGCAAAAACACTTCAGAATTCCTCGCCTGGTGGTCGCCGGGGCAATACCTGGTGCCTTACTTTTTCAAACTGATTTTTGGCGTCAACACAGGTCGCGCTTCTTCAATAGTAACCCTGCTATTTTCGTTATCTGGCATTTTCGGCTTTTACTATTTCTTTAAAAGAGCAGGGTTTACACCAATGATCTCGGCTTTAAGCGTACTGTTCATCGTAATTCAGTTATCCTTTTTTACGCCCTATGTATTCTATAACGGAGGCGAAGTACTACTTTTTGGTTACACCGGCTGGTTTTTATACGGATGCATAGCCATTGAAAAAATAACCTGGAAACTGGCCGTATTCCTCTTTATAGGTGGAATATTAGGCTTCATTTGCAAATCGTCATTTTTATGGATGTATGCTGCCACTTGCTGTTTTTTATGGCTTAGGTTTTCTATGGGAACAAAAGACATCATTCGCTGGATAAAAAATGGCATATGGATAGGAGTCCCTGCGGTATTATCCTTATTTATGGTCTATCATTTTTATCTTTCAAAAGGTGCTAACCCCTCGTCGATAACCGGAAGTATGAAGCTGGTTTGGGAAACTTTTGGCTTTCCTTTGGCCTCGCCAATATTAACCGCTTTTTCGGTAGATGACCTTACAAACGGCCTTTTGTTTCATGATGACCCTCCCATGTTTACTTACTTTTGGGGAGTGATAATTGTGCTGATCTGTGCAGTATTAAGCATTTTATTGATTTGGTTTATTGTAAAAAAGGCGCCTCACAAAAATTATGCGCTGCTACTGGTGGTTTTTTATGTGGTATCGGTGTTGTTTTTCGGACAATCATTTTTGAGACAAGCCAATATTTCATATGAAGCAAGGCATTTGAGACTCATCGGGATCATTGCTGTACCCGGCATCATTTACCTGGTAAGCAGATTGCAAACTGGTTATAAATACCTGTTTTATTTTATATGTTTTGTAATAGCTTACTCCAGCTACAAATACTTTGTGCCAAGCTACTTTCAAAATAAAAATATCGGCGCAAGGGGATATTCGGGGATAGCACAGTTATTTATCGATCAGCCATCGCTAAACTATATCCGCAACCTGGATAAGCAAAACAACAACGCCATTTTTGTATTTAACAGCCCTGATCTGAGCCTGGAAATTGAACGCAACCGCACTATAACCGTTGAAACCATTGGCGCTGAAGTGGCTATCGATTACGATGACTACGTATATAATGGGCACGCCGGACCACTGTACATAGTTTTGCCCGCCGATTACATCGGTCCAAAGTCAACTATCATGCGCAAATGTTTTCCTGGCTATACCGGCTTTAAAATGACGATGCTTAGTAATGACTACATTTTGTGGGAGGCTAAATAACGCTGGCGTTGATCTCTTTCCAAAGCAGGTCTTTTAGCTGATCGATATTTTTCTGGGCCACAGATGATATAAATATAGAGGGGATCCCATCAGGGATCTCCTTTTTCATTTCTGCCTGCAGCTCATCGTCGAGCATGTCGGTTTTGGTTATGGCTAACACACGAGGCTTGTGCATCAGTTCGGGATTATATTCTTCCAGCTCATGCAGCAGGATGCTGTATTCTTCTTTTATACTGCGCGATGTATCGGCAGGCACCATAAACAGCAATACTGAATTGCGTTCAATATGTCTCAAAAACCTAAATCCTAAACCTTTGCCCTGTGATGCTCCTTCAATAATGCCCGGAATATCGGCCATTACAAATGAACGCCCGCCACGATATGATACGATACCTAAATTAGGCACCAGTGTGGTAAACGCGTAATCGGCAATTTCGGGCTTGGCAGCCGATACCACCGAAAGCAGGGTGGATTTACCTGCGTTAGGGAAACCTACCAAACCAACATCAGCCAGCACTTTTAGTTCGAGGATATTCCAGTCCTCACGGCCATCTTCGCCGGGTTGGGCAAAGCGGGGGGTTTGTTGGGTTGATGTTTTAAAATGCCAGTTACCCAAACCACCGCGGCCACCGGGAGTAAGGATCTTGGTTTCACCATCTTTGGTTATTTCAAAAAGTACTTCGCCGGTTTCAGCATTTTTCACGGTTGTACCAAGGGGCACTTCCAATATTTCGTCGCGACCGGTTTTACCCGTACGCAATGAGCTGCCGCCCGAATCGCCATCACCGGCAATTACGTGTTTACGGTATTTAAGGTGCAGCATAGTCCACAGTTGGGCGTTACCTTTTACAATAACATGGCCTCCCCTGCCGCCGTCGCCACCATCGGGACCGCCTTTTGAAGTTAATATATCACGATGCAAATGGGCAGAACCAGCACCTCCGTGGCCTGAGCGGCAACAGATCTTCACATAATCAACAAAATTAGAACCCTGCGACATAATTTTTTATTTAGACTAAAAGTCCGAAAGTCAATAAAGTCCGAAAGTTAAGAATTTTAATCTTCCTAACCTGCGGACTTTATTGACTTCCGGACTAAAGACTTTCGGACGGACTATTAGTTATATGATTCGTTTACACCAACAATAGCGTCGAAAATCTCATCAACCGAGCCCACACCGTTAATGCTTGTAAACTTATCCTGCTGCTGATAAAAACCCGCTACAGGAGCAGTTTTATCATTGTATTCTTTAATTCGTTTGCGGATCACCTCGGGGTTGGCATCATCCGGTCTTCCAGATTCTTTACCTCGCTCTAATAAACGGCGCTCCAGCTCTTCATCGCCAACTTCAAGGGCGATCATGCCCGAAATTGCCGATTGTTTTGATTCAAGTAACTGATCCAAAGCTTCGGCTTGTGCAACTGTACGTGGAAAACCATCGAAAATAAAACCTTTGGCTTCCTTGTTGGCATCAAGTTTATTACTGATCATGCCGATAACTACTTCATCAGGAACCAGTTTACCATCATCCATCAGCTTTTTAGCTTCCAAACCGAGGGCTGTACCTTGTGAAATTTCACCACGTAACAAATCTCCGGTTGAAAGGTGGATCAAATCGTATTTCTCAATAAGTTTTTTCGACTGAGTACCTTTCCCGGCTCCGGGAGGGCCAAACAAAACCAGATTTAGCATGCTCTTGATAAATTAAAAGCCTTTCGGTAATACAACAGAAAGGCTTACAGTTAATTTGCACCAGCGGCGGAAATATCCCTGGCTGCAGTGCTTTGTTGTGCACTCGAAGGGAGTCGAACCCCTAACCTTCTGATCCGTAGTCAGATGCTCTATCCAATTGAGCTACGAGTGCTTTCCGAAATGGAATGCAAAGATAGATTTTTAAACTTTCGCTGCAAACTTTTATTCAAATTATTTTACAATTTCGGCAATAGCCTCAAAATTTGGCAGTTGACCGGCATCTTCAAGCACCTCCGCATAAATGATATTCTGCTCTTCGTCAATTACAAAGGCCGCGCGTTTTGATACACCTTTTAAGCCCATCACAAACTGATCATAAATAGCACCGTAAGCCGTTGATACTTCTTTATTAAAATCAGAAAGCAGGTCGAACTGGTAATTGTTCTCTTCTTTAAACTTAGCTAAAGTAAAAGGCGAATCAACAGAAATGCCCAATATAATAGCGTTTAAACCATCATAGTATCCAAAGCTATCGCGCATGGTGCAAAGCTGCGTGGTACAAACGCCTGTAAACGCTAAAGGGAAAAAGTGGATAACTACTTTACGGCCTTTAAAATCGGCCAATGACACGCTTTTTAAGGCCGATGAAATTAAGATGAATTGAGGGGCCGGCTGGCCTGGTTGTAATGACATCTGTATTTGTTTTAGGCAAAAAAACAAAAATAAAATGAGTAAAAGTAACCCTCTTCTTTTTTTAACATTGAGATGTTCAAGATACAATCCAACAAGTATCAAACTAAAAAATTAGTTAACATTTTTCATAACTAAAAATTTAGTTTTAACTTTATAGCATAACCTTTTATGCTATGATCGGGAATTACTTTAAAACCGCCTTGCGAAGTCTATTAAAAAACAAAGGCTTTACTTTCATTAATATTTTAGGGCTGGCATTAGGTCTGGCAATTTGCCTCCTCATTACATTTTATGTGGTTGATGAGCTGAGCTATGACAGGTATAATACTAAATACGAAAGGATCTACCGGGTAAACACCGACCTGAAATTTAGTGGAACCCTTACCCAATATGCCATAACTGCTATCCCTGTGGCCAATGTTTTAAAAACCGAATGCCCTGAAGTTGAAAACGCCGTACGTGTAACGCCCGCTCTAAACATCCGCTTTAAAAAAGGCGACGAAATTGTGCGCGAAGATGGCACAACATTTTATAGCGAACCCAATATTTTCGAGGTATTTACCCTGCCCCTACTTTCAGGCGATGCGAAAACAGCTTTAAAAGAGCCTAATACAGTAGTGATTGCTGAGTCGATGGCTAAAAAATATTTTAACCGCATCAATGTTGTTGGCCAAACTTTGTTTTTAGTAACGAGTGGCACATCACTTAAGATAACCGGTGTAATGAAAGACATGCCGGTGCAGTCACACTTCAAGGCCAACTTTTTCCTGGCAGCCAGTCCGGTTAACAATGATGCTCCCTGGAACAGGTTAACTGCTTTTGCCACTTACGTGCTGCTTAAACCCAACACGAACATTAGCCGCCTTGAATCAAAACTTAACGCCGAAATGCAGGAAGGCCTTAAAGGTTCAAGCTCCATGAACTATAGCAAATTTACAGCAGGCGGTAACTATTTTAAACTAAGCCTGATGCCAGTAACAGACATTCACCTCAAATCAAACCGGGTGATGGAGTTAGGCGCTAACGGTAACAGTCTGTACATTTACATTTTTGGAGCGGTAGCCGTTTTCATTTTGTTGCTGGCTTGTATTAATTTCATGAACCTGTCTACAGCCCGTTCAGCCAACCGCGCCCGTGAAGTTGGTGTGCGTAAAGTATTGGGCTCATCCCGTAGTCACCTCATTTTTCAGTTCCTCGCCGAATCACTGATCGTAACCTTCGTAGCAGCCATTATAGCCCTACTGACAGCATGGGCTTTGCTGTCATTGTTCAATCATCTGTCAAATAAACAATTAGCCATCAATGGGCAAACATTAATCTGGCTGTTTCCGGCTTTGTTAAGTATCGTTATGGTGATAGGGATTTTAGCTGGCTCCTACCCTGCTTTCTTTTTATCGGCTTTTCAGCCCATTAATGTGTTAAAAGGAAAAGTTTCAACCGGTTTTAAAGGCGCCGCTTTTCGCAGCACGTTGGTGGTTTTCCAGTTTTCTATTTCGATATTTTTAGTGATAGGCACCCTGGTAATTTACAATCAGCTTAATTATATTCAAAATAAAGATCTGGGCTTTAACCGCAACCAGGTGCTCGTCCTCAATAACGTAAACACACTTGAGCACCCGGAACTATTGAAACAGGAGATTAAAAAGTTACCCGGCGTTGTTAATGCCACGCTTACCAGCTTTTTGCCTACTGCCAATAACAAAGTGTTAAATTATGTATCGCCCGGCGGCAAAGAGGGCCAGTCAACCCAGTTCTGGAAAATAGATGAAGATTACATTAGCACGATGGGAATGCAAATGAAGACCGGCCGGGGATTTTCAGGGGAGTTTAGAACCGATTCGACAGCTATGGTTATTAATGAAACAGCTGCAAATGTATTTGGTTATAGTAATGATGCCATTGGCAAAACAATAACCACAGGTACCGCGACCAACCTAAAAAAATATCATGTGATAGGCGTGGTAAAAGATTTCAATTTCAGTTCGCTGCGCGATAATGTAACCCCACTGGTCATGACTTTAGACAACGACTGGCTGGCGCGTTTAAGTATCCGGGTAAATACGCATAACCTGCCGTCTCTAATGACCCGGATAGAAAAAACATGGAAAACCATTGCCCCAAATGAACATTTTGATTATTCGTTTATGGATGTCGATTTTGATGCCCTATACCGTACAGAACAGCGAATGGGGCAACTTTTCATTCTGTTTACCGGCCTCGCTATAGCCATTGCCTGCCTTGGCTTGTTTGGCCTTGCCGCTTATGCCGCCGAACAACGCAACCGGGAAATTGGCATTAGGAAAGTGCTTGGCGCAAGTATTACTGCCATTGTAACCATGCTATCGAAAGATTTTGTTAAACTGGTAATCATATCGTTTGCAATAGCCACTCCCTTAGCCTGGCTTACCATGAATAAATGGCTTCAGGGCTTCGCCTATCGCCAAAATATCCAGTGGTGGGTGGTGATATCGGCCGGCTCGGGGGCTGTATTTATTGCATTAGCTACTATAAGCTTACAATCATTCAGGGCCGCGGCGGCAAACCCGGTTGAAAGTTTGCGTTCTGGTGATTAGAGGTTAGGTGTAAGTGGTTGGTTTTCTGTAAACGAATAACAAGCTGAATAGGCACGTCGCTCCGGCAACCGCATACTACTTGCGCCGGTTTAAGAAGAACAAAAACTTTCCAGGCAAAACATTTTAGCGCTAACTTAGCTTTCAACTACAATCTATGAAAGCAATAGTGATCGCCCAACCCGGCGGGCCCGAAGTTTTGCAGCTTGCTGAAAGGCCTAAGCCGGTTATTGCCAACGACGAAGTGCTGATAAAAGTAATGGCCGCGGGCATCAACCGTCCCGATATTTTTCAGCGCAAGGGCAATTATCCGCCGCCGGCAGGTGCGCCGGCGGATATCCCCGGCCTGGAAGTGGCCGGTATCATTACTGAAGTCGGTAAAAAAGTTACCCGTTGGAAACCCGGTGACAGAGTTTGCGCTTTGGTTACCGGCGGCGGTTATGCCGAATATTGTAAAGCGCCCAAGGGCCAGTGCCTGCCTGTTCCTGCCAATTTAAGCTTTCCCGAAGCAGCTTCTCTCCCCGAAACATTTTTCACCGTTTGGAGCAATGTATTTGATCGAGGCAGCCTTCAACCCGGCGAATCATTGCTGGTACATGGCGGATCGAGCGGCATTGGTGTTACGGCTATTCAAATGGCCAAAGCTTTAGGCAGCTCCGTTTATGTAACAGCCGGATCTGATGAAAAATGCAGTTTCTGTGAGCAGCTTGGCGCGGATAAAGCCATCAACTATAAAACGACTGATTTTAAAGACGCGATCAATTCGCTTACCGATGGTACAGGCGTTAATGTGATCCTGGATATGATTGGCGGCAACTATATGCCTGGCAATATCGATTCGCTGGCTGTTGAGGGGCGGCTGGTCATGATCAACGCAATGAATGGCCGCGAAGTACAGCTTGACCTGGGCAAAGTGATGGCAAAAAGATTGATCATTACCGGATCGATGTTACGCAGCAGGGACACAGCTTTCAAAGCAGCCATCGCCCAAAACCTCGAACAAAAAATATGGCCATTGTTATTATCGGTAAAAATCAAGGCCATAGTGTACAAAACTTTTGATGCAGGCGAGGCCGCCGAGGCTCATAAACTAATGGAGAGCAGCACTCATACAGGCAAAATTGTTTTGACTTTTGCGCAATAAATGCAAACAATTATCAATGTTGAAATTATCCTTCAAAAATCTTAAAACACTATGTAAATAATTGGATAGAAATCTTAACTTTGCGCCTCTGAAATAGCATCTTATACATTCCTGTTACAAATGATGTATGTTGCTGTTCAGTAAAAGTATTTTTTAAAAAACACCAGGTTATATATGCCAAACATTGGAAAAATTTCAAGGATCATTGGTCCGGTAGTCGACGTAAGTTTCGCTGATGACGCTCATCTTCCTAAAATTTATGACGCATTAGAGATCACTAAAGACAATGGCCAAAAAATCATTTTAGAGGTTCAGCAGCACTTAGGCGAAGACCGTGTACGTGCCATCGCGATGGACTCGACCGACGGTTTGTTACGCGGTATGAAGGTATTGGATACCGAAGCGGCTATCAAAATGCCTATCGGCGATAACATCAAAGGTCGTGTATTTAACGTGGTAGGTGATGCTATTGACGGTATCGCTAACCTTGACAAATCAAACGGTCGTCCTATCCACGCTACCCCTCCAAAGTTTGATGACCTATCAACCGAAACTGAAGTACTTTTTACAGGTATTAAAGTTATCGACCTTTTGGAGCCTTATGCAAAAGGTGGTAAAATCGGATTGTTTGGTGGTGCCGGTGTAGGTAAAACAGTATTGATTCAGGAACTGATTAACAACATCGCGAAAGCTTATGCAGGCTTATCTGTATTTGCAGGTGTTGGTGAGCGTACACGTGAAGGTAATGACCTTTTACGTGAGATGCTTGAGTCAGGCATTATAAAATATGGCGACGCTTTCATGCACTCAATGGAAGAAGGCGGTTGGGACTTAACTAAAGTTGATACCGAAGCCATGAAAGATTCAAAAGCAACATTCGTGTTCGGTCAGATGAACGAGCCGCCGGGTGCACGTGCACGTGTGGCCCTTTCAGGCTTAACTATTGCCGAGTATTTCCGTGATGGTGATGAAGATGGTAAAGGCCGTGATATCCTTTTCTTTATCGACAACATCTTCCGTTTTACCCAGGCAGGTTCAGAAGTATCAGCGCTATTAGGTCGTATGCCATCAGCAGTAGGTTACCAGCCAACGCTTGCTACCGAGATGGGTACCATGCAGGAGCGTATTACTTCAACCAAACGCGGTTCAATCACTTCAGTACAGGCCGTTTACGTACCTGCGGATGACTTGACTGACCCGGCGCCGGCTACAACCTTCGCCCACTTAGATGCCACTACCGTACTTTCACGTAAAATTGCCGAGCTTGGTATTTATCCTGCGGTGGATCCATTGGATTCAACCTCACGTATCCTTAGTCCAGCTGTTTTAGGTGATGAGCACTACAATACAGCTCAACGTGTTAAAGAAACTTTACAACGTTACAAAGAGCTTCAGGATATCATTGCCATCCTTGGTATGGACGAGCTTTCTGAAGAAGATAAGTTAGTTGTATCACGCGCACGTCGTGTTCAGCGTTTCTTGTCACAGCCGTTCCACGTTGCCGAGCAGTTCACCGGCTTAAAAGGTGTACTGGTTGACATCAAAGATACCATCAAAGGTTTCAACATGATCATGGACGGTGAAGTTGATGAGTACCCTGAAGCAGCTTTCAACTTAGTTGGCAGCATTGAAGATGCTATCGAAAAAGGCAAAAAGCTATTGGCTGAAGCTAACTCTTAATAAGAAGCAAGAAAATAAGACTCAAGAATCAAGAACAGGAAAAGCCTGGCTCTTGATTCTTAAATCTTGAATCTCAAAAAGCATGACATTAGAAATTCTTACTCCCGATAAAAAAGTTTACGAAGGCGAGGCCACCTCAGTAACCTTACCTGGTGCTTTGGGATTATTTGAAATACTGAACAACCACGCCCCAATCATTTCCACCCTTCAGGATGGCAAACTTACCGTACGCGGTGGTGCAGCTAAAGAAGAAGTGTTTTTTATTAAAGGCGGTGTTGTTGAAGCATTGAACAATAAAGTAACTGTTTTGGCCGAAGGTATTCAGCACAAATAGGCGCTACTTTATAACTTTACATAAAGCGCCCGGGTATCATTATCCGGGCGCTTTTTTTTGTGGGGTGATTTTGATTACAGACATAGGTTTAAGCATCCGCGCTTAATCGTGGACACGCCTTTATAAATGAACCTCTATTTTCAATCATGATCGACCTTCCACCCATTTCAGGCAGAAAATCGACAACTTACTATGCATGCATAAAAAACATACCGAATACCGTTTTGAACTTTGGTATATTTCATTAAAAATTTTATACCTTAATTTTAAAGTTAAACAGAATTAAATTTTATAAAATAAAAAAAATTAAAATAAAATACTTATTTCAAAAAATCAGTGGCGACTATTGCTATTGCCTGATGCTATGGCTACCTTACATATATTGATTTTCGATACCAAGTAAACCAGTATCATCAACAAAATTAAATACTAAAACTGTCTACATATCTAATAAAATGAGTTCATCATCAGATACCACCAACGCTATAGAATTGAACAAGTATAGCAAAACCTTTACCCAGGACCCAACCCAGCCTGCTGCACAGGCCATGCTTTACGGGATTGGCTTAACCGACGACGATATGCGCAAAGCACAGGTCGGCGTGGCCAGCATGGGTTATGATGGCAACACTTGTAACATGCACCTGAACGACCTGGCAAAACTGGTTAAGCAAGGTATCTGGGATGAAGATATGGTGGGCCTCATTTTCCACACCATTGGTGTCAGTGACGGTATGAGCAACGGGACTGAAGGTATGCGTTACTCATTGGTGAGCCGCGATATCATTGCCGATTCAATTGAGGCAGTTACCGGCGCTCAGTATTATGATGGTTTAATTACCCTCCCAGGCTGTGATAAAAACATGCCGGGTTCAATCATGGCAATGGGCCGTTTAAATCGTCCTTCAATCATGGTTTACGGTGGGACTATTAAACCGGGTCATTGGAAAGGTGAAGATTTGAACATCGTATCGGCATTTGAGGCTTTGGGTAAAAAGATTGCCGGCCAGATTGATGATGTTGATTTTATGGGCGTAATTAAAAACGCATGTCCAAGCGCCGGCGCCTGTGGCGGTATATATACAGCGAATACCATGGCTGCCGCCATCGAAGCATTGGGTATGAGTTTACCGTATTCATCATCAAATCCTGCCTTAAGCGCTGAGAAAAAAGCAGAATGCCTTGCCGCCGGTAAAGCTATCAAGGTGTTGTTAGAAAAGGATATTAAACCATCAGATATCATGACCCGTGAGGCATTTGAAAATGCTATCGTTGTGATCATGGTACTGGGCGGTTCAACCAACGCGGTATTGCACCTGATTGCAATGGCAAAAAGCGTTGACGTTAAATTAACCCAGGATGATTTCCAGGCAGTAAGTAACCGGATCCCGGTACTGGCCGATATGAAACCAAGCGGTAAATACATGATGGAAGATCTGCACAACATTGGCGGTGTTCCGGCTGTAATGAAATACTGTTTAGAGCAGGGCTGGTTACATGGTGATTGCCTTACTGTTACCGGTAAAACCATTGCCGAAAACCTTGCTGAGATTCCGGCACTGGAGTTTGAGACTCAAAAGATCATCAAACCGAAAGAAAACCCTATTAAAGCTACCGGTCACCTGCAAATTTTGTACGGAAACCTTGCCGAAGGTGGTAGCGTTGCCAAAATCACCGGTAAAGAAGGTGAACGTTTCACCGGCCCTGCCCGTGTATTTGACGGCGAGTTTGAACTGATTGCCGGTATCCAGAGCGGCCGTGTTAAAAAGGGCGATGTTGTGGTGATCCGCAACGTAGGCCCTAAAGGCGCGCCAGGCATGCCGGAAATGCTAAAACCAACCTCAGCCATATTCGGTGCCGGTTTGGGTAGTTCAGTTGCATTAATTACAGATGGACGCTTTAGCGGCGGTACGCATGGCTTCGTCGTCGGTCACATCACACCCGAGGCTTACGATGGCGGGTTTATAGCGATGGTAAAAGACGATGATATCATTAATATTGATGCTGTTGCCAATACTATAAACGTTTCGCTACCGCAAGAAGAAATAGCCGCACGCCGTGCCGCATGGCAAAAACCGGCGCTGAAGGTTACCAAGGGTGTGTTATACCGTTACGCTAAAAACGTAACTACCGCTGCCGAAGGCTGCGTTACCGACGAATAATTAATGAACAAAATGGCTCATTAAAAAAGCCATGAATAAAATGAACACAAACTAAGCCCGTTCATTTTAGCAAATTAGAGACAGATAGAATAAATCAGTTTAGCACCAAAAAGTGCTATGAATATAAAAAATACAGGTATGGAAACTGCACAAGAAACCTTAACCGCGCCAGCCGCCACCGAAACCGTAAACGTTTCAGGATCGGTAGCATTATTGGAAGCATTGATAGCCGAAGGTACCGATACCATTTTTGGTTACCCGGGCGGCGCTATCATGCCCATTTATGATGCTTTGTTTGATTATAATGATAAACTGACCCATATACTGGTACGCCACGAACAGGGCGGTATTCACGCCGGCCAGGGTTATGCACGTACATCGGGCAAAGTGGGTGTGGTATTTGCCACCAGCGGCCCGGGCGCTACCAACCTGGTAACAGGCTTGGCCGATGCCCAGATCGATAGTACCCCATTGGTTTGTATCACCGGACAGGTATTCGCGCACCTTTTAGGTACCGATGCCTTCCAGGAAACTGACGTAATCAACATCACCACCCCGGTTACCAAATGGAACTACCAGGTAACTGATGCCACCGAAATCCCGGAAGTTATTGCCAAGGCATTTTACATTGCCCGTAGCGGCAGGCCAGGTCCGGTATTGATAGACATTACCAAAAACGCGCAGATCCAGTTGTTTGATTTCGCAGGTTACAAACCATGCGATCATATCCGTAGCTACAGGCCGAAACCAATCGTTCGTCCGCAATATATTGAGCAGGCTGCTGCCCTAATCAACAGCGCTCAGAAACCTTTCATCCTGTTTGGTCAGGGTGTTATTTTGGGCGGTGCCGAGCAGGAGTTTAAAGCCTTTGTTGAAAAAAGCGGTATCCCTGCAGCATGGACAGTGCTTGGTGCCGGTGCTATCCCTTCCGATCACCCGTTAAATGTTGGTATGTTAGGTATGCACGGCAACTACGGCCCTAACGTGTTAACCAATGAGTGCGATGTATTGATCGCGATAGGTATGCGTTTTGACGACCGTGTAACCGGTCGCCTGGATAAATATGCTAAACAAGCAAAAGTTGTTCACTTAGATATTGACCCTGCCGAGATCGACAAAAACGTAAAATCAACCGTACCGGTTTGGGGCGATTGCAAAGAAACACTTCCGTTGTTAACCAAAGCCATCGAACAAAAACAACATACCGAATGGCTGGCCAAATTTAATGATTACACCCGCCAGGAAGTTGAGGCCGTTATCGATAACGAACTTAATCCAACTACACCTGAAATGACTATGGGCGAGGTAATCAAACAGCTTAACGAGATTACCAAAGGCGAGGCAGTTATCGTTACCGACGTAGGTCAGCACCAAATGGTAGCATGTCGCTACGCTAAGTTTAACAATACCCGCAGCAACGTAACCAGCGGTGGTTTAGGAACCATGGGGTTTGCATTGCCTGCTGCTATAGGTGCTAAATTTGGCGCTCAGGATCGTACTGTAGTAGCTATTATTGGCGATGGAGGTTTCCAG
Organism: Mucilaginibacter sp. Mucisp73; assembly: GCF_059491465.1. Lineage (NCBI taxonomy): Bacteria > Pseudomonadati > Bacteroidota > Sphingobacteriia > Sphingobacteriales > Sphingobacteriaceae > Mucilaginibacter > Mucilaginibacter sp. Mucisp73. The sequence goes on from NZ_CP168507.1 coordinate 5,136,161, forward strand.
ATGACCTGCCAGGAATTGGGTACTATTATGCAAAGCGGTATCGATGTAAAAATTATCATCCTTAATAACCGCTTTCTGGGCATGGTAAGACAATGGCAGGAATTATTTAATCAGCGCCGTTACTCATTTGTTGATATTCAAAGTCCGGATTTTGTGGCATTAGCCGCAGCATACCGCATCCCGGGCAAATTAGTTGATGACCGTGCAGATTTGACTGCAGCATTAAATGAAATGCTAACCGCACCGGGATCATTCCTTTTAGAAATAATGGTTACCAAAGAGAACAACGTATTCCCGATGGTACCACAAGGATGCAGCGTAAGCGAGATCAGGTTAAAGTAAGCCCTCTAAAAAAACAGAATCATGAGCGAAGCAGAAAAAAAACAGGAATTTAACATCACCATATATACCGAAAACCAAATTGGTTTATTAAGCAGGATAGCTATTATATTTACACGCCGTAAAATCAATATCGACAGCCTGAATACTTCTCCGTCGGAGATTGAAAGTATTCACCGTTTCAATATTGTAATTAACGAATATGAAGAGGTAGTACGTAAGCTTACCCGCCAGATAGAAAAACAGGTTGAGGTGTTAAAAGCATATTATCACACCAACGAAGATGTGATTTGGCAGGAATTAGCGTTATATAAGGTATCAACCGATGTAATTGCCGAAAAGGTTAGCGTTGAGCGTTTACTACGCGAAAACGGTGCTCGCGCGGTAGTGATCCGTAAGGACTACACTGTGTTTGAAACCACCGGTCACCGCGAGGAAACCGATAACTTGATCAACATATTACAACCTTACGGCCTGATTGAGTTTGTACGCAGCGCCCGTGTTGCTATCATTAAAGACAGTGAAGGCTTTAACAGCAAACTGCGCGAATTTGAAAGGCTTGAACCAGGTGAAGAGGTAATCGAAAATGAATACCTTAACCAGGGCGAGAAGGTGTTTACGATGTAAGACCGCCGAAGGCGGAGAGATTAGTGATTGGAGAATAGAGATTAGTTGAGTTGGTTCATGGTTGATAGATCATGGTTCATAGCCGGAAGTCATAATCAGCGAAATCAACGCAATCAAACCTCATCAACGGTCAAAATCGGTGTAATCAAAAAAAAATAAATTACTCAATACAAATAAAATCGGTGAAATCACCACTAATCGGTGAAATCACAAAAATCAAAAAACAATGGCAAAACTAAATTTCGGCGGCACTGAAGAAAACGTAGTAACCCGCGAAGAGTTCCCTTTATCAAAAGCTCAGGAAGTATTAAAAGATGAAGTAGTAGCGGTAATTGGCTACGGTGTACAAGGTCCGGGCCAGGCTCTGAACCAAAAAGACAATGGTATCAACGTAATTGTTGGTCAGCGTAAAGGCACTAAAACTTGGGATAAAGCTATCAGCGATGGTTTTGTACCCGGCGAAACACTTTTTGAAATTGAAGAAGCCTTGCAAAGGGGAACTGTGATTTGCTACTTATTGAGCGATGCAGCCCAGATTGCGTTATGGCCAACTGTTAAAAAACACTTAACCCCAGGCAAAGCCTTATATTTCTCTCACGGCTTTGGTATCACTTTCAACGAGCAAACAGGCATCGTGCCTCCTGCTGATGTTGACGTGTTCCTGGTTGCTCCTAAAGGTTCAGGTACCTCATTACGTCGTATGTTCTTGCAAGGCCGTGGCTTAAACTCAAGCTACGCTATCTTCCAGGATGCTACCGGTAAAGCATTTGACCGTGTTATCGCTTTAGGTATCGCTGTAGGTAGCGGTTACTTATTCGAAACTAACTTCAAAAAAGAAGTATACAGCGATTTAACCGGCGAGCGCGGTACTTTGATGGGTTGTGTTCAAGGTATCTTCGCTGCTCAGTACGATGTATTGCGCAGCCATGGTCACTCTCCATCTGAAGCATTCAACGAAACTGTTGAAGAGCTTACCCAATCATTAATGCCGCTTGTTGCAGAAAACGGCATGGACTGGATGTATGCAAACTGTTCAACTACTGCTCAACGCGGTGCGCTTGACTGGTGGAAAAAATTCCGTGACGCTACTAAACCAGTATTTGAAGAGCTTTACGAAAGTGTTGCTACAGGTAAAGAATCACAACGTTCTATCGACTCAAACAGCCAGCCAGATTACCGCGAAAAACTGGATGCCGAACTGAAAGAATTACGCGAAAGCGAATTATGGCAAGCAGGCAAAACTGTACGCAGCTTACGCCCTGAAAACCAGGTTGTAGAAGCGTAATAAATTAGGTGAAAGCCGAAAGGTAAAAGGCGAAAGGCCTTAAAATAAACTCACCAACACGTCATTGCGAGGCACGAAGCAATCCCAAACTTTACAGATCGGATCTGCTAATCGGGGATTGCTTCGTACCTCGCAATGACGTTACTAAAGAAAAATAATAAAATGGGACAAACATTATTTGATAAGATCTGGGATGCGCACGTCGTCAGCAGCAGCGAGGGGTTCCCGGATATTTTGTATATCGATACACATTTCATTCACGAGGTAACCAGTCCGCAGGCATTTGATGGTTTGCGTCAGAGGGGCTTACCCGTTTTCAGGCCAAAACAAACTGTGGCCACTGCAGATCACAACGTTCCAACCATTGATCAGCACTTACCCATTAAAGAAGAACTTTCACGCTACCAGGTAGATATGCTCACCAAAAACTGTAAAGAGTTTGGAGTTGAGCTATATGGCTTAGGCCACCCGTACCAGGGTATCGTTCACGTTATAGGTCCCGAACTGGGCATCACCCGTCCGGGTGGTACTTATGTTTGTGGCGACAGCCATACTTCAACCCACGGCGCTTTTGGTGCTATTGCCTTTGGTATTGGTACCTCGCAGGTTGAGCAGGTGTTGGCTACCCAATGTTTACTTCAGTCGCGCCCAAAACGCATGAAAATTGAAGTGAACGGAAAATTGCAAAAAGGCGTTGGTGCCAAAGATATTATCCTTTACATCATATCGCAGATCTCGGCTGCCGGCGGTACCGGTTATGCTGTTGAGTATGCAGGCGATACCATCCGCTCACTGAGCATGGAAGGCCGCATGACCATCTGCAACATGAGTATTGAGATGGGTGCACGTTGCGGACTGATTGCTCCCGACGAAACCACCATCAACTACGTAAAAGGCCGCGAATTTGCCCCTAAAGGCGAGGAGTGGGACAAAGCAGTTGCCTACTGGAAAACTTTATACTCTGATGCTGACGCATCTTTTGATGAAGTATTATCCTTTAAAGCCGAAGATATTGAGCCGATGATCACCTACGGAACCAATCCGGGTATGGGCATCGGTGTTACACAACATGTTCCTGAAACAGCTTCATTTGAAGCCAAAGAGCAGGGATCATATAAAAAAGCCCTTGATTACATGGGCCTGCACGATGATGAAACACTATTGGGTAAACCAATTGATTACGTCTTCATCGGCAGCTGCACCAACTCGCGCATTGAAGACCTCCGTCAGGTTGCCGAATTTGTAAAAGGCAAACACAAAGCCGATAATGTTACCGTATGGGTAGTTCCCGGCTCAAAACAAGTACAGCAACAGGCTATTGCCGAAGGCCTCGACAAGATATTTAACGAAGCCGGTTTCCCACTCCGCGAACCAGGTTGCAGTGCATGCCTTGGCATGAACGAGGATAAGATCCCGGCAGGTAAATACTGCGTATCAACCTCAAACCGCAACTTTGAAGGAAGACAAGGACCAAACAGCCGTACATTCCTTGCCAGCCCGCTTACCGCGGCAGCAAGTGCTATAACAGGTGTGGTTACGGATATCCGCGAATTTTTGAAGGAAGAGGAATTGGTCTGAACTCGAATTTTATAGGAATTGGATGAATTAACAGAATGGAAATTAATAGAAAACGGACACCTGAAGAGTTTAAAGATTGTACGAGCAAAATAATTGGCTGTGCCATGCGTGTACATTCAACTTTGGGTAACGGTTTCCAGGAAGTAATTTATCAACGAGCCTTAGAAATGGAAATGAGTTTGGAAGGGCTGGGATTTGTCCGGGAACTGGAGATGCCGATCTTTTATCGTGGCGAACAAATCGGTACAAGGAGAGTGGACTTCTTTGTGGAAGGCGAAATAATGGTTGAACTGAAGGCTATTGCTCAGTTAGAAAACGTTCATTTAGCTCAGGCCATAAATTACCTCGAAGCTTATAATATCCAGACAGGTCTACTTATAAACTTCGGAAGCTTAAGTATGGAGTTTAAAAGATTATTGAATAAAAAATATATCTCAAATCTGAATTAAATGAATTTATTCGATTCGAAAAATTCATTTAATTCAAAAAATTCGAGTTCAGACAATTATGGCAACTAAAATATTTAAACACATTCAAACCAGCGTAGTGCCTTTGCCTATCGAAAACATCGATACGGATCAAATCATTCCTGCAAGGTTTTTGAAGGCCACTACGCGCGATGGTTTTGGCAATAATTTATTCCGCGACTGGCGTTTTGATGAGAACGATAATCCTAAAGCGGATTTCGTACTTAATCACCCAACTTTTAGCGGTAAGGTATTGGTAGCCGGTAAAAACTTTGGCTGCGGCAGTAGCCGTGAGCATGCTGCATGGGCCATATCTGATTATGGTTTCGATGCAGTAGTGAGCAGCTTTTTTGCCGATATCTTTAAAGGCAACGCCCTTAACAATGGCTTATTACCGGTACAGGTAAGCGACGATTTTCTGAAAAAGATCTTCGATGCTGTTTATGCCGATCATAAAACCGAAGTAGAGATAGACCTCGAAAGCCAGACCATCGCCATTTCATCAACCGGCGAAAAAGAAAGCTTCGAAATCAACCCGTACAAAAAAGCCTGTCTGATAAACGGCTACGATGATATCGACTACATCTTAAGCCAAAAAGGAAAAATTGAGGAGTTTGAGGAAGCAAAATAGTTTATGGTCGATAGTCCATAGACCATGGATAAAACACTATGGACTATGGACCATCGACTATGGACCATCGACTATGGACCAAACTAATGAACTAATGAACTAATGAACCAACAAAAACATATTCAGCGAGAAGGTAAAGGTACCGCCAAATTATTCGACGAACGGAGTTTAGCGAATGATTATGCTACCCTTGCCCCTCTGCTCAGGCCTGGCCTGAAGGTGCTGGATGTGGGTTGTGGTACCGGCGCTATCTCTAAGGATATTGCCGCATTGGTTGGTGAAAGCGGTCATGTTACGGGCATTGATAATACCGAATATTTTATCCAGAGCGGTATGGAAACTTACGCTTCGGTTCAAAATATGGAGCTCATCTATACCGATCTGTTCAGCTTTGAGCCGGAAGAACAGTACGATCTTATTGTATCGGCCCGCGTTTTACAATGGCTGAGCAATCCAGTTGAGGCTTTGAAAAAAATGTATTCGTTGTTAAAACCTGGTGGTACGGTATCCATTTTGGATTATAACCACGAGGCTTTACAATGGCAACCGCAACCACCGGCAAGCATGCAACGCTTTTATGCTACCTTTTTAAGGTGGAGAGACGATGCCGGCATGAATAACCATATTGCCGAAGATTTGCCGGAATATTTGCAGGAAGCAGGCTTTAACAACGTCGAAGTATTTAATGCCGATGAGGTTTACCAAAAAGGCGAATATAACTTTGAAGGCAAAGCAGGCATCTGGGCAAAAGTAGCTCAATCAAAGCAAATGGTTGAGGAAGGCTACATCGACGATGAATCGCGCTTGCAGGCCATTGACGAGTATACCCACTGGGTAGAAAACGAGGCCGAGAAAATGGTGATGAAACTAAAAGAAGTAAGAGGAATTAAACAGGCTTAAGTCCTGAAATTATTAACCATAAAATAAAAAATCCCCCTTTAGGGGGTTTGGGGGCATGGGAATTAAAAAACATATATTAGTAATACCCGGCGACGGGATAGGCCCGGAGGTTACCACCTGGGGTAAAGCAGTTTTAGAAAAAATCGGTCAGGATTTTGGCCACGAATTTACTTTCGACGAAGCCCTGATGGGCCATGCGGGTATTGAGGCAACCGGAAATCCGCTGCCCGATGAAACACTGGCTAAAGCTAAAGCAAGCGACGCTATCCTGTTTGGCGCTATTGGTCACATCAAATATGATAATGATCCGTCGGCAAAAGTTCGCCCGGAGCAGGGATTATTAAAGATCCGTAAAGAGCTTGGTTTATATGCCAACCTGCGCCCTATTATGCTGTTTGATGAGCTTCTGGATGCATCAAGCCTTAAGCCTGAAATATTGAAAGGTACAGATATCCTGTTCTTCCGCGAACTAACCGGCGACGTTTACTTCGGTGAGAAAAAACGCAGTGAAGACCGCAACACGGCTTCTGACCTGATGATCTATTCACGTTATGAAGTTGAGCGTATTGCTATTAAAGCATATGAGGCAGCGCGTGTACGTGGTAAAAGATTATGCTCTGTTGATAAAGCTAACGTATTGGAAGCTTCCCGCTTATGGCGTGAGGTAGTACAGGAAATTGCTAAACAATATCCTGATGTTGAAACCGAGCATATGTTTATTGATAACGCGGCCATGCAGCTGGTTAAAAATCCTAAAAAGTTTGATGTGGTATTAACTGCCAACCTTTTTGGCGATATCCTTACCGACGAAGCATCACAAATTGCAGGTTCAATGGGGATGCTGGCTTCAGCTTCAGTTGGTGATGGCACAGGTTTTTTTGAGCCTATACATGGTTCGGCACATGATATTGCCGGGCAGGACAAAGCAAACCCGCTGGCATCAATATTATCAGTAGCTTTAATGCTTGAAATTAGTTTCGGCTTAAAAGATGAGGCTAAAAAGATAACAGACGCAATTGATAAAACGCTGAAAGACGGTTACCGCACAGGAGATATCGCTGATGCCAATACTGATAAAGTGAAAATTTTAGGCACTACGGCAATGGGCCAAAAAGTGCTTGAATATTTATAGTAGTTAGCCATTATCATGATGACGAAGTTCAGCATTTTCATGATGATTTTGTTCCTCTTCTGCGGCTATGGAGCCAATAACGGAGGAGGGACATTCGCTTTCATTGAGGTGCTGATGGCCATGAGCATGGATGATAACGAAAAGCTTGAAAACCTGGTTTTATTATTTGCGATAACAGGTCAGATAGCCGGGGTTTATGCCATCATCCGCTCAAACAGCAGGCTGATGTTATGGGTGATTATAGCCCTCAGCCTGGTGGTAATAGTTGTTACCGCAGCTTCGGCAGATGCCATTGGCAAGGTGATTTGGGTTAATAGTTTGTTCGTGGTAAGTGCGGTGGTTTATACCATACTGTATATTAAGCACAAAATAAGAGCGCAGGACATTGCGATTCCTTCCTTGGGGAAGGAGGAGGAAGGGGTTAGATAAGCGCGTAGCAGAAACCCTTCCCTGCCACAACACAACCTGCCGCCCCCCAAAGGAGGGAATTGAAATAAAATCGGTAAAATCCCGACAAAAACAAAATCGGTGTAATCAAAAAATCATCGGTGTAATCAAAGAAAAAAATGAAATGGAACGCTGATTTATACGACCAAAAGCATGCCTTCGTATTTAAATACGGAGAAGACGTGCTTGAGTTTTTGGATGTGAAACCTGGTGAGCGCATCCTTGACCTGGGTTGCGGCACAGGCCATTTAACTAAACTAATACAGGATAAAGGTGCCATCGTAAAAGGCACCGATTATTCGCCCGAAATGATAGCCCAGGCTAAACAGCTTTATCCTGATGTTGACTTTTCGGTGGAGAACGCGGCTGATTTTCACGCCGAAGAAAAGTACGATGCTGTATTCTCGAACGCTGCGCTGCATTGGGTGCTTGATGCCAATGGTGCTATCCACAGCGTAGCCAAAAGCCTTAAACAGGGCGGCAGGTTTGTTGCCGAAATGGGCGGCCAGGGCAATGTTGAACGTTTGATTGAGGCTACCAAACTGGTACTGCATAATCATGGTTACAATGAAAAAGCTGATACCAAAGTATGGTATTTCCCTTCGGTTGGCGAATATGCTACCAAACTGGAAGAGCATGGTTTCAGGGTTACCTACATGATTCATTATGATCGTAAAACCCCGCTGCAGGATGGCGATCAGGGCGTAGCCAAATGGATTACCATGTTTGGCGCACAGTTTTTAGAGGGCATTCCCGAGGGTGAGAAAGAACAAATCCTGGCCGAGATCACCAAAAAGCTTGAACCTTTTTACAATGATAACGGCCAATGGTATGCCGATTATAAAAGGTTAAGATTTATTGCCATTAAAAAATAGATATGAGACGTGAGATTTGAGATATGAGATTTTTTTCTCTAACTTGAATACTCGCTTCTTCAAAGAGATATGAGACGTGAGATATGAGATTTCTTTATATCTCAAATTATACCTCTAACAAAAATAAAAGAAACAAAAAATAACAATATAGATGATTAGGCATGAGTCTCAAATCTCATATCTAACATCTCAAATCTAAAAAAGATATGTTACACGATCCCAACCGCGTTTATGTTTTTGATACCACGCTCCGCGATGGCGAGCAGGTACCGGGTTGCCAGTTAACAACCCCCGAAAAGATTGAGATAGCTAAGGAACTGGAACTACTGGGCGTGGATATTATTGAAGCAGGTTTCCCGGTTTCAAGCCCGGGCGACTTCCAAAGCGTTGTTGAAATTTCAAAAGCTGTTAAAGAACCTACCGTTTGTGCGCTTACGCGTGCCAACAAAGGTGATATTGACGCTGCTGTAGCATCTCTGCAGTATGCCAAACGCCCGCGCATCCATACCGGTATCGGTTCGTCTGATATGCACATTAAGCATAAATTCAACAGCACCCGCGAAGAGATCTTAGAGCGCGCTGTTGAAGCCGTTAAATACGCAAAAAAATCAGTTGAAGACATTGAGTTTTATGCTGAAGATGCCGGTCGTGCAGATGTGGTTTACCTGGCACAAATGGTTGAGGCTGTTATCGCCGCCGGTGCAACTGTAGTAAACATTCCCGATACAAACGGTTACTGCTTACCAGACCAATACGGTGCTAAGATCAAATTTTTGAAAGAGAACGTTAAAAATATTGATAAAGCTATTATCTCGGTACATTGCCATAATGATCTTGGTTTGGCTACTGCCAACTCAATAGCTGGTTTACAAAACGGTGCCCGCCAAATTGAAGGTACTATTAACGGTATCGGCGAGCGTGCAGGTAACACTTCTATCGAAGAAGTGGTGATGATCCTGAAAACGCATCACACCCTGGGCCTGCATACCAATATCGACTCTAAACGGTTCTATGAGCTGAGCCAGATGATCCGCACGCAAATGCGAATGCCGGTACAGCCTAATAAAGCTATTGTAGGTGCAAATGCCTTTGCACACAGCTCAGGTATTCACCAGGACGGCTTCCTGAAAATGCGTGAAAATTACGAGATCATTCGCCCTGAAGATGTAGGCTTTCCGAGCGCCACAATAGTGCTAACCGCGCGCAGCGGCAGGCATGCTCTGAAATTCCATCTGGAGCGTTTAGGATACACGCTGGATAAGGAAGAACTTGCTTTTGTTTACAATAACTTTTTAACGCTTGCCGATAGCAAGCTTGACATAAATGACCAGGATTTGCAAGGCCTTATGGCGCACCGACTGGTAAAAAATTAACAATGGAAACTGATACAAAAAGCCAGCTTGATTTTGAAGCGGCATACCAGCGGATAAAAGACGTTGTGAAACGTACCCCGCTGCAATATAACGCCGGTCTTTCGGCAAAATATGAGTGTGAGGTTTATTTAAAACGCGAAGACCTGCAGGTTGTTCGCTCATATAAGTTGCGCGGCGCATACAACATGATCAGTCAGTTAAATGACGATGAGTTGAGCCGCGGCGTAGTTTGCGCCAGTGCGGGTAACCATGCCCAGGGCGTAGCTTTTTCATGCAACAAAAAAGGTATTAAAGGCGTAATTTTTATGCCCGAAATTACCCCCAAACAAAAGGTTAAACAAACCGCCATGTTTGGCAACGGTAATATAGAGATTGTGCTAACCGGCGATACTTTTGATGATTGCCTGGCCGAAGCCCTTGCCTACACCGAAAAAAATCAAATGACCTTCATCCCTCCCTTTGATGACTACCGCGTTATTGAGGGCCAGGGAACCGTAGGCGTTGAAATACTGCAGGACCTCCCCGATGTTGAAGTGGCGATTATGCCCATCGGTGGCGGTGGCTTTGCATCTGGAACAGGCACCTACCTTAAAAACAACAATCCCAATATCCACCTGATAGGCGTTGAGCCCGAAGGGGCTCCATCAATGCTGGGTGCGATAAACCACGGTAAGCCAATTACGTTAGATGAGATAGACCGCTTTGTTGACGGTGCCGCTGTTAAGCGTGTTGGTACGTTAACTTACAACATCTGTAAAGAAATCCTGAATGACATGCTGTTGGTGCCCGAAGGTAAAATTTGCACCACCATACTCAAGCTATACAACGAGGATGCCATTGTGGTTGAACCTGCCGGGGCACTATCTGTAGCTGCGCTCGATGCCTGCAAAGAGCAGATCAAAGGCAAAAAAGTGGTTTGCATCATCAGCGGCGGTAATAACGATATTGCCCGCATGCAGGAGATCAAAGAAAAATCACTACTGTACGAAGGCTTAAAACATTACTTCATTGTTCGCTTCCCGCAACGTCCGGGTGCTTTGAAGTTATTTGTGAACAGTGTGTTAGGCCCCGGTGATGATATTACCCGTTTCGAGTTCATCAAAAAGAATGAAAAAGAAAACGGCCCGGCATTGGTAGGTATCGAACTAAAAAACGCTGAAGATTATCCAGCATTGTTACAACGGATGCATGCGCACCGTTTCAATGTTATTGAACTGAATAAAGATCAGACTTTGTTTGAGTATTTGGTGTGATCTACTAAGTCTCAAATCTACCGTCAAGCCCTTTATAAGACTTACGAAGTTTTAAAAACTTCGTAAGTCTGTCTTAAATACCCCGCTATTCCAACCCTATCTTCCCATTCACCAGCTCAATGATCTCAGCTTCAAGCGCAATCGCTTTTCGCTCAATTTCATTGCCACGGTAAATAACGTCAACTACATAGCTTTTATCTTTATAACCCGAAGCGTTGATCTTAACGTTCATAAATGCACCTAACACGGCTGTACGGGCACAAAGGGCGGCCACACCGGCATCGGTTATGGAATTGGGGTTACCGCTTAGTGCCATTGCTTTTATTACTTCCATGCTGTCCAAAGCGGCTTCCATAACCTTAAAAGGAATTTCAATAGCATAGCGGGTAGCATCCTGAATAGCTTTATCACGGATTGCCCTTTCCTCGTCGTTTGATTTTGGAAGAGCAAACGCCTGCATGATCTGATTAAAGGCTGTTGTATCCTGGTCGACCAATGCTAACAGTTCATTTTTAAATTGTTGTCCTTTCTGCGCCCAGTCGCTAAATTCCTGCCAGCGGTTATCCCAGCCTTTTTTGTGAGAGCTCAGATTAGCCACCATGGTAGCCAGTGATGCCCCCAAAGCGCCAACAGCTGCTGATATCGAACCGCCACCCGGTGCCGGGCTTTCGCTGGCAGTTTCATCGGCCAGATCGATAAGGCTCATGTTAATAAGTTTGCTGTCGGCTTTATCTTTCAGCAAATATTCAATGATCCGTTCTTCGGGTTTAAAGGGTGAAAGCTCATCAAGCCCCATCGATTTAATAGCTATCCTGATCAGTTCTTTTTCGCTTACTCCTACAGAACGCTGCTGCTTCTCTAAAAAGTATTTGCCTGCATCAAGCATCGCTTTCAATGGGATCAATCCCACCAGTTCACTGCCGGTTACCCTGATGCCGCGTGCAGCAGCTTTATCGCACACTTCGTCAAAAGCTTTATGAACCGGGGTAACATTGATATTGGTCAAATTCATCGAGATCTGGGCAACGCCATATTCCTCAATGTACCAGCCGATAGCTTTTACAGATTTCAACGAACCCGGAATGGTTTTGGCTTTGCCATGTTCGTCATATACTATTTTACCGTTGATTGGGTCCCCTTCGCGCAGGGTACGGCCGGCTTCACGCACGTCAAAAGCGATAGAATTTGCCCTGCGGACGGATGTAGTATTCAGGTTAACATTATAAGCCACCAAAAAATCACGGGCACCAATCACAGTAGCCCCACGTTTAACATCATTCTCCGCCGGACCGAAATCGGGTGCCCATTCCGGTTGCTTGATCTTCTTGAAAAAACCCTCATACTCCCCTGCGCGGATCACCGAGAGGTTGCTCCGGCTTTTGTTAGGTTGTGCCGCCTCATACAAATAAACCGGGATCTGTAACTCCTCGCCAACGCGTTTGGCAAGCTGCGTTGCATATTCAGCAGTTTCCTCCATGGTGATATTACTAATCGGGATCAGCGGACAAACATCCGTTGCGCCCATCCTTGGGTGCTCGCCTTTTTGCCTGCTCATATCAATCAGCTCGCCGGCTTTTTTTATGGCGCGATAAGCGGCTTCAATCACTTTCTCCGGTTCGCCTACGAAGGTCACTACAGTTCGGTTAGTGGCCTTTCCCGGATCAACATTAAGCAGGCTTACTCCCTCAACAGATTCAACTGCGTCTGTTATTTGTTTAATGATATCGAGGTTAACACCTTCGCTAAAATTGGGTACGCATTCTATTAATTTCATTTGAGAGATTGGAGGTTAGAGATCAGAGGTTAGTTTTTAGTGTTCGTGAGTAATCAGCAAAAATAATTTTTATATCAATGGTTGGCTGTCCATACATGATTCGGTTTTAGTTTTCCCTGTTGGTATAAGATCTCACGGTAATCATTACATGGATAGGCCTGCATATCGGCAAGCTTACCTTTGGTTAATACACCGCGATCATTTAGTTTTAATGCCTGTGCTGCGCGATAAGTTAAACCGGCGAAAACTTCGGCCGTGTTTAACTTCTCAGCCGCCGCCATTACCGATGCCTGCATCAGCAGATCGCCCATTGGAGCCGAACCGGGATTCCAGTCGCTGGCAATAGCGAGGCAGGCCCCGGCATCAAGCAGCTTCCGGGATGGGGCATATCCCATTCCCAAACCCAGCGAGGCACCCGGTAAAGTTACTGCAACAGTATCTGAATTGGCCAATAATTTTATCTCATAATCGCCGCTCGCTTCCAAATGATCTGCAGAAGCCGCTCTGGCTTTAACTGCAACTTCGCTGCCACCTGTTGTAAACTGATCTGCATGAACAGTAGCCTCAAAACCCATTTGCTTGGCCCTGCTTAAATAAAACAGCGCATCGCTGGTATTAAAAGCGCTTTGCTCAATAAAAATATCCACCCTGCTGGCTAAATCCTGTTGCTTTATCTTCGGCAACAGATCATTTAACAAATATTTCAGGTATTCATTTCCTTCATCATCATCATCTTTCGGTTTAATGTGCGCAGCGAGGCAGGTTGGCACAATATGAGCATGAGTTTTGTTAGCAGCCTGGTGAATGGCCTTTAGCTGCTTCAATTCTTCCATTACCGACAAACCATAACCGCTTTTTATTTCAATAGTTGTTACACCTTCTGCCAAATGACGGGCTATCCGTTTCGCCAGTAAATTGCTTAATTCAGTTTCAGTGGCCGAACGGGTTTGAGTTACAGAATCCCAGATGCCGCCGCCAGATGCTGCAATCTCGAGGTAGCTTTTACCGGCATTGCGCATGGCATAATCCTTAGCCCTGCTACCTGCAAAACAAATATGCGTATGGCAATCCACAAACCCGGGCAGCAATACATGATCGTCGGTAATTTCTTCTATTTGTGCCGATGTATAATTTTTGCGAAGCTTTTCAAAATCATCAACAGCAAGTATCACTCCATCTTCAATTAACACACCGCCATTGGCAATTATGTGCAATTGCTCATCTTTCAGGGCACCTTTAAGCGATAAGCCTGTTAAAGGCAGTATTTGTGTAAACGGACCTGTTAGTTTTTTCATCGTTCTATCTTAGATCGGGGGCTGCTTCGTATCTACCCATGACATAATAAAAATCAAGGTCATGCTGAACTTGTTTCAGCACCCCACTCGCTAAGCGGCCATGCTAAGCAAAGCGGCCACCTGTCCTATGGGATGCCGAAATAAATTCGGCATGACGGTAGGCATATGTTATCTTCCTTCAAAGGCCGCGGATTTTTACGTTCCCTCAGGGTCTCTCGCAGAGGACCCTGAGGATTATCGCGTTCTAAGTATCTATCAGGCCGACAGCGAATCTGCGTGGGGTATAACATTATTACTTGCTTTACCACACTTTTAACCCAAACTTATCCGCCCACTCCGCAGCCTTATCGTATCCTGCATCAGTATGTCTAAAGATACCCATCGCAGGATCATTGTACAGCACCCGTTTCAGGCAGGTTGCTGCGCGATGGCTGCCGTCGGCCAGTACTACCATGCCGGCGTGTTGAGAATAACCCATCCCTACACCGCCGCCGTGGTGGAACGAAATCCAGGTTGCTCCACCCGAGGCATTGGCCATCAGGTTAAGCAGCGGCCAGTCGGATACCGCGTCCGAGCCATCTAACATGGCTTCCGTTTCCCGGTTGGGCGATGCTACTGAACCACAGTCCAGGTGGTCGCGACCGATCACTATCGGGCCTTTTACTTTGCCGGATGCCACCAGTTCGTTAAATATCAGTCCGGCTTTTTCACGTTCGCCCATCCCAAGCCAGCAGATGCGGGCAGGCAGGCCCTGAAATGCAATTTTTCCCCGCGCTTTTTTAAGCCAGGTGATCAAAGGTTTATTTTCGGGAAAAGCTTCGATCAGCGCCTGATCGGTAGCATAAATATCCTCCGGATCGCCGGATAACGCTACCCACCTGAACGGACCTTTACCCTCGCAAAACAGCGGACGGATATAAGCCGGCGTAAAACCCGGAAAGTTAAAAGCATCGGCCTCGCCGCCCTGCCGCGCAAACTCGCGCAGGTTGTTGCCATAATCGAAAGTGATAGCCCCTTTACTTTGCAAATCCAGCATCAAACCCACATGCCTTGCCATACTTTTCAGCGAAAGCCGTTTATATTCAACCGCATCGCTTTTCCTCAAAGCAGCGGCAGCATCTAATGACAAACCATTGGGAATATAGCCATTTAACGGATCATGTGCCGAAGTTTGATCCGTAAGTATATCAGGAATGAAACTATCTTTCAATAGCTTTTCGAGCAAATCACCGGCATCGCTCACTAATCCTACCGAAAGTGTTTCTTTTTTGGCGATAGCTTCTTTTATCCATGTGATGGCTTCATCATACGAATCCGTCATCCTGTCAATATATTTCGTATCAACCCGTTTTTGAATCCGTGATGCATCTACATCGGCACCTAAAAACACAGCACCCGCCATAGTTGCTGCCAACGGCTGAGCGCCACCCATGCCACCTAAACCGGCGCTTACAATAAGCTTCCCTGTCAGGTCGCCATTAAATTGCTGATTACCGCATTCCACAAAAGTTTCATAGGTGCCCTGTAAAATACCCTGTGTGCCTATGTAGATCCAGCTGCCGGCTGTCATTTGGCCATACATCATCAGTCCTTTTTCGCGCAGCTCATTAAAATGCTCCCAGTTGGCCCAGGCAGGTACCAGGTTACTGTTGGCAATCAAAACCCTCGGCGCTTCTGGATGGCTACGGATAATACCAACCGGCTTACCCGACTGGATCAGCAGCGAGTGATATTCGTCCAATTCCAGCAGCAACTCAATAATTTTGCGAAGCGCCTCCGTGTTACGCGCGGCCTGACCAATACCTCCGTAAACTACTAACTCATCTGGATTTTCGGCTACCTGGCCATCGAGGTTATTAAGCAGCATCCTGAGCGGGGCCTCAGTTTGCCAACTTTTGGCATGAAGCTGCGTACCATGCGGTGCTTTGTACACCGGATGATTAGCGTAGGTTTTAATAAATTCCGAACTCGTCATGATTTAAATCTATTTGGTGAGCAATAGCAGCTTCACCTGCAGTTTTCAGCAGGGAGCCATCCGTAATAAGTTTGTGGAGGCTGTTAATATCAACAGCAAAAACGCGGTCATCCTGTATAAAATCAACATGTTGCCTTACCAACTGATGGCAAGCTTCAATAACCGGGGTTGACTTTAACGGCCTGCGAAAATCCATAGCCTGGGCAGCATAAAGCAACTCAATAGCCTGAATGTATTCAATATTGTCTATTACCTGATGCAACTTGCGCCCGCTGATAGAGCCCATTGACACATGATCTTCCTGCCCAAGCGAGGTTGGCACGCTATCGGCACTGGCCGGAAAACACAAAGTTTTATTTTCGGTAACAAGGGCGGCAGTAGTGTACTGCGGGATCATCAAGCCCGAATTAAGCCCGGCATCATGCGTAAGCAGTTTGGGCAAACCGTAACGACCTTCGCTCATCAGGTAGCAGCGCCTGTCGGCAATATTGCCAATTTCGGCTGCCGCTGTAGTTGCATAATCAAGCGGCAAAGCCAGTGGTTGCCCGTGAAAATTTCCCCCGCTAATGGTATCATCAGCATTAAAAATAACCGGGTTATCGGTAACAGAATTGAGCTCAATTTCGGTAAGCTCTTTCAAGTGCAGCCATGCGTTACGTGATGCACCATGCACCTGCGGCATACAGCGCAACGAATATGGATCCTGTACCCTATCACAATTTATGTGCGAGGAATTGATTTCCGATCCGTCAAGCAAAGTAAACAGGCGATGGGCTACCATCCTTGTACCTTTAAAAGGCCTGATCTGGTGCAGCCGCTCATCAAAAGGGCGGATAGAGCCCATCAATCCCTCTAATGACATAGCACCGATGAGGTCGGCGCGGTTCAGGGCATCATCCAGGCGCTGCACAGCTTTAACAGCAAAAGCAAGGATAAACTGTGTACCATTGATGAGGGCGAGACCTTCTTTTGGGCCAAGCGATAATGGCTGTAAACCGTGTTTGTTTAAAAGCTCTCCGGCCGGTATCCTTTCGCCATTTTCAAACACCTCTCCCAAACCAATTAATGGTAAAAACAGGTGAGATAATGGTGCCAGATCACCGGAAGCACCGACAGAGCCTTTTTCGGGAACTACCGGGATAATATCATTATCGATATGCCAGATGATCCGTTCAAGCGTTGCAAGCGCAATACCCGAATAGCCTTGTGCCAAAGCCTGCACTTTAGTAATCATCATGAGTTTGGCAATTTCCTGCGGGATGGGTTTCCCGACACCTACGCTATGACTTTTGAGGATATTACTTTGCAGCAAACTGGTATCTTGTTCCGAGATCCGGGTATCGCACAGCGGGCCGAAACCGGTATTGATGCCATAAACCGGATGATGGCTATGCACAATCTTTTCAACCTCGCGCCATGAAGATTTGATCATGTCGGCGGCTTCATTGTTAATAATACCCTTGGTTTTGCCTGCTGCTATATCAAGGCAAATGCCTATGGTAAGGTGGTCGGTGCCGTAATTAAATATATCAGTCATTGCCGGCGGGTTTTAAATTGGTATTCAGTTTTTCAACGATGTTATCGGCCAGTTTAGTTTGGCGGAATGTATTTTCAAGCGCGCTTATTGCCGGCAATAATTGTTTTGCAGTTTCGTCTTTAGCAACAAGTTCGGCCATCGACAGGCTGATAGCATCCCAAACAGGTATGACCTGCTTCAGCAACTCACGCCCTTCGGCAGTAAGGGTAACCAGTTGCCGCCTGCCATCGTCGCTACAGGTATCAGTACTTACAAGTCCCCGTTTTTTCAGGTTAGTGATCAGCTGACTGGCAGCTGGGTGTGAAACCTCTATCTGTTCGCTTAATTCTTTGATAGATAAAGCATCATTCTTTGATAATAAATAAAACACGGGAAACCAGCTGGCATCAAAATCGATACCTGCGGTTTGATAAGCACGATTAATTTCGGCCAAAAAAGCTTCACTCAGCCGCCTCAAACGGCTGCCCAAAACCAGATGCCCGAGGCTTTGATATAAATTCATGATGCAATTTATATAAGCGCTTATATAATTGCAAATTTATTTTTGGAGTCGTTTAAATATTATGTTTTTTGAATGTAGAGACGCATCACATGCGTCTACCCTTGCAAATTCTTGGAGTTACTGCCTTACAAAGCACCTTATCCTAAAGGAGACGCATGTGATGCGTCTCTACATACCTTTCAAATAAAATTTAAACAGCCTCATAATAACCGAAAAAAAACGTCTAAAACAAAAAAGCTCCCGGTGGTTATCCGGGAGCTTTTCATTTATTACTTAGTGATCAGGTTGTATAACTCATCGAGCTTAGGGGTAAGCACGATCTCTATTCGCCTGTTCTTTGCGCGGGCTTCATCAGTTCCACTGGCATCTATCGGCTGAAACTCACTCTTACCTGTTGCAGTGAGCCTGTGCGGGTCAACACCTTCAGTTTCGGTCAGGTAGCGGGTTACCGAGGTAGCGCGTAAAACACTTAAATCCCAGTTATCCTTAATCTGTCCAAGGTTCTTCACCTTCTTATCGTCTGTATGGCCTTCAACTGCCATATTGATGTCTGGTTCCTTGTTTACCACTACCGCTAATTGTTTCAACGCAGCCTTACCCTTCTCATCAATAATGATACTGCCCGAAGGGAACAATAACTTATCAGCTAATGATACATAAACCTTGCCATTTCTGATATCTACCGTTAAACCGCTTTGCTGAAAGCCTAATAATGCCTTCTGCAATTTATCTTTCAATGCATTGGTAGCCTCATCGCGTTTCTTTAAAATATCTTCTACTTCCTTTAAACGGGCTTCACGTTTTTTCAAATCAGCGGCCAGTCTTGAGGTTTGGGCTGCCAATTCGTTAGCTTTTGATGATGATGCATCCAGGTTGCTGTTCAATACACTGTTGTTTTTGCGCAGATCGGCAAGCTGGTTGTGCAGGCGGGCTGTATCTGCCTGCAGCTGTGCAAGCTCTCCTTCAAGGTTTGTTGTCCGGTTAGCTAACGAGTCACGTTCGGCAACAAGGTTTTTGTATGCTTTGGGAGACATTACCTTGCATGAGTACATTGTGAAACATACAGCAGCGGCTAAAAATGCATATCTAATTTTCATAGTTTATTGAGGGTTAAATATCGAATTAAGAAAGGGCGTTCTTCAAAAATACATTAAGCGGATGGATCATGCTGCATACATCAGCAATCAGCTTTTCCGCACCAGGGGCCGTAAGTTCCTTATCTTCCAGCTTACGCCAGGCCACAAAGCTTTTAAGCTTTAGCAGGTCGATATTTTCATTATCGGGTTCGTATCCCTTCGGTACCGATTTAAGCTGCTCCTGCTTTCTGAAATCACCAAATAGCTTAACAAACTCCTTTTGGTCGATGATTCTTTTCAGATCGGCAGCGTTATAATCTATTTCCTGGCGAATGGCTTTCAGATGCGGTGCTTCCGGCATCCAATATCCGCCGCCGATAAATGAATTGCCGGGCTGGATATGCAGATAATATTCAACACCGCCGCCTTTTAAGCCCGAGGTTGGCATACTTACCCCAAAGTTATTTTTGTAAGGTGCTTTATTTTTACTGAAGCGAATGTCGCGGTAAATGCGCATCACACATTTTTTGGCATCAAGGTTCTCGTCCATGCCTGCTTCAATCTTACGAACGCTGTCAAGCACCTTCGTTGTAAAATCAATTACATTTTCGCGGGCTTTATCGTAACGCTCTTTATTGGCGGCAAACCATTCGCGGTTATTATTTTCGGCGAGATCTTTTAAAAACTCAATACTTTCCTGGTATATCATCGGTATCTAAATAGCTTTGGTAATGTATTTTAGGTGATAACCAATACAACAAAAACACACGCGAATATCTGAAATTTACAGGAGCAAGTACAAAACAGCCTAAAATTATAGCGCCAAGATATAACCATGGCGAATCCTGGTTATGGGTAACCAAATAAGTAAGCCACGCAATGCCAAGGGCCTCACCCACATTCAGTGCATAACTAACGTACATGGCGGCATAAAAATAACCGGGCTCAATCTCAAAGAAAAGATTACAATGCGGGCAGTTAAGATTTATTTTATTGGAGAAGCTGTAAGGGCTACCCTTAAACATATCGCCGCGCCTGCAGCGCGGACATTTACATTTAAGCATAGCCCATGACTTTGGTGTTTGGGACACGATAAGTATCTTATAAGGTTACAAAAGCGGCAAATAACACCCGCAGTTGCTTATTAATTCAGATTAAGTTTTTCGCCGCGCATCTCAAGCTTAACATCCTTACGGCGGTATTTTTTATACCAGATGTAACCACCTAATGCAACAGCAAAATAAGGAGCACCCAATAAAAACAGGATCCCGTTATTTAAACCCCTTGTTTTTGAACTACCGCTTTGAGCGTTGGTTTCGACAGTAGCAGCGCATTGTGCGCACTGAGCTTTTACAGGTTCACGGGCAATCAGCATAAGGCCGAGGGCCATTACAAAAAGGATAACTTTAAAACCTTGTTTCATAGGTACAAATTTAACTAATTATAAATTAAAAATGATAAAACGGGCGAATCATTAAGTAAACCACCACACCGCTCGCAGTAACGTACAGCCATATCGGGAATGCCCAGCGCACCAGCTTACGGTGCTTTTCAACCTGCATTTGCAGCCCGCGGTAAAAGCTCAATAATATTAACGGTAAAACAGCTGCTGCAAGTATAATATGAGGCGTCAAAATGGTTAAGTATATTGTCCTCAAAAAACCGGCAGATGCCCTTTCTGCTGCTGACAACTGCCCATCGCCGTTAAGATCTCCGTAAACGATCTCGTTACGCATCAGGTAATGAAACAGGATATACGATACAAGGAATAACGACGATAAACAGAACGTAACAATGTTAAGTCGTTTATGCAGTGTTATATTCCCTTGTTTAATTTGATATAACGACAAAAGAAGCAATAAGGTACAAGTGCCGTTAAGTACAGCATTAAGCATCGGCAGGTAAGGTGTAAAAGCAGGAGCCACAGCCGGGCCCGGTATCAGGTGCCTGTTTAACAAAACAACTACTGCAATTACAAATATGGTAACACCCGCAACAAAGCGGATTATAAATTTATCACTCATGGCAAATTAATATAGGGGCTTATCAACTTTACGAAGTTCTTCGGCTATCAACACTTTTATTTCGTCATTAAGACGGTTAACTTCCGGCGTAACCGCCGCTTTATAATATCCGCGAATGCGATGTTCCTGATCAACCAATACGAAGTTATCACTGTAAACAAATTCGTTACCGGCCTTTGCAGCATTTACATAGAGGCCATTACGGGCAAAATTGTAAACAGATGAAGTATCACCACTGCACATCAGCCAACGGTTTGATTCGGGCTTAAAGCTTTGCAGGTATTTGTTTAATACTTCCTGAGTATCATGTTCGGGATCAACAGTAATGGTTAAAAAGTAAACCATCTTGTTTTTGTAGTAGGTGCCTACCAGCCAGCTCATGTTTTTGTTAATGGTTTGGCAAACTGTCGGGCAATTAGCGTAGAAGAAATTAATTACAAAGATCTTTCCTTTTAACGTAGCCAGGGTAACCGGTTTGCCTTCCTGATCGGTAAGTTTAAAATCAGGAATGGTGTGATAAATGGTATCCGGAATGTACTTGCCATGAAACTTATGACCCGTTTTGGCAACTACTTTAGGCCCGAAAACGGCAAGCGGTTTATACCTGTTTTTACCTTTAGCAGTAAGTAAATAATATAAAAATCCCGGTACCGCTAATATGAGTACCAGGATCAGGATCTTTTTTAATATAGAAGCCTTGTTCATTACCTCAGGTCAACCCAGTGGTGGCTTTCGTTTGTAAGTACCAGGATTAAACCGATTATAAATATTACCGGAATTGCTATTGACAATATGAGACCCATTTTCTCAAACTTCAAGTGCATGAAATATGCAACTATATAAAATGCTTTAAGCAAGGTTAAAACGATATATACAGGATTGGCATACTGTATCGGAAGAATTCCTTTAGGCACACATACAAGCGCGATAAAGAATTCGATACAGGTAATAACAGTTAAGATACCTGCAACCTGCCATATCCGCTTTCTGCTCATGGTTTCATGATCACCATCGTGATGAATTTCGTGCGATTCTGCTGACATATGATAAATATTTTTAAACTAAATAAAAGAATGTAAATACGAATACCCAAACAAGGTCTACAAAGTGCCAGTACAAACCAACCTTTTCAACCATTAAATAACTGCCTCGTTTTTCGTATGTGCCCATTAACACGTTTACTGTAATAATAATGTTGATAATAACACCTGTAAATACGTGGAAACCGTGGAAACCTGTGATAGTAAAGAACAAGTTAGCAAACTCCTGCGAAGTCATATGCTGCACAGCTTCGGTGCCGCCGGTAAATAACTTTTTAAGTTCTTCGGCAGGCGGAACACTTCCCCACCAGAAACCTTCATGGTGTAAATGTCCCCATTCCAAAGCCTGGCAACCAAGGAACATGAAACCGCCTATCACTGTAGCTATCATCCAACCTACTACCTCTTTTTTAGCATTACGATGGCCCGCCTCTACAGCCAATACCATAGTAACAGAACTTGCAATGAGGATGAAGGTCATTAAACCCACAAACACCAATGGTGCACCGTGATCAACTAATCCGGGTACTGATTGAAAAACCTTATCCGCACCTGGCCATACGCTTGCGCTGAAACGCAATGAACCGTAAGCTATCAATAACGATGAAAAGGTAAATGCATCCGAAAGGAGGAAAAACCACATCATTATTTTTCCGTACTCCACGTTGAACGGGGATCTTCCTCCCGACCAGGGCGAAGTTTTTACTTCGTCAATTTGTGAAACTGTTGTACTCATCTGTACTAATCTATGGGTGTATTAATTATGATTCAAAAGTAAAAAAACATAGAGATAAATCCATATAATATCGAGAAAATGCCAGAAAATGGAAGTTAATTCCATCTTAAACATATTCCTTACCTGGGGGATATTACGGTATGTACCTATAAGTGTATTTATTAGCAATAACAGCGCCGCAAAAATGTGTACCAAATGCGCGCCAACAAAAACATAAACAAAGGAGCGTGAAGCATTAGGATCAACAAAATAGATCTGCATTTTGAAGGTTAACACATAGCAGGCATAGATCTGTAAGGCAAAAAAAGCCAGCCCTAAGCCCAATGTGATCCATAAATACAGCTTCTGTTTGTCAAACTGCAACGCCTTGGCAGCCTTTGACGCTAAAAACAACGAGCCGCTGCTTAACACTATAACAATAGTGCTATACAAAAACGACTGCGGCATGATCACATTTAAACCGTGCCCGCTGCCTCCCGAATAAACGATAAAGCCGCTGGTAAAAGCTGCAAAAAGCATAAATGATGTGAATATGAAGATCCACATATTAAACTTTTTGGCACCAAGGTTCAGCCTGTCGTTATCTTGTTCCATCCTTGCCATCATCTCACTTAACTATAAAATCTACTAAAAACATTATCTGAACTACCGGCAGGTAAAAAAACGAGCCGAACATTAATTTACGAGCCTCGGGTATTTGCCGGGTACGTAACAGCATAAATGACTGATATAAAAATATTAAGCTGCATATCAGCGATACACCGCCTACCCAGTAACCACCATAACCGTAAAAGGTTGGCAATAAACTTACGGGTACTAAAACGATGGCAAATATAAACGTAATTACCGCACTTGTTAAATCTCTTTTACCTGACGGCAACAAGCGAAAACCTGCGAGCTTGTAATCATCATCCAAAACCCAGGCAATAGCCCAGAAATGAACAAACTGCCAGATAAACTGGATAGAGAATAAGATTAAAGCTATTTCGTCTATCCTACCATGCACCTGCGCAGCTACATAGCCTATAAGCGGCGGCAATGCTCCGGGGATAGCGCCAACAAAAACTGCTGCAATACCCGATTTGCGTTTCAAAGGCGTATACGCAAATGCATACAATAAAATCGAAAATACAGATAGTAAGCCGGTTAACAGTTTTAAGCTGCCTAACAAGTAAGTGCCGGCCATGCCCATGCCTAAACCTAATACCAATGCCTGCCCCGTGGTCATTTTGCCTGAAGGGATTGGCCTGTCCATAGTACGCTTCATCAGCCTATCCAAATCTTTTTCGATGATTTCGTTAAAGGCATTGGCTGCCGATGTAACCAGGAAACCACCTATAATAAGCTTTACCCAATCAATCCAAACAATATGGCCATTTGCGCGACATCCGATTAAAAATGATATCGACGCCGAAAATACCACCAATGTAGTAAGTCTTGTTTTGATCAATTTTGAAAAATCAGCCCATTTCATCTGCTTACCTCCCTACCCTTAACACCCTGAAATAAATTCAAAAGCAAATAAAACTGTGCCCCAAATATTAAACTCGCCAATACAATATGTGCAGCCTGGGCAACAGGCGGCAATGCGAGATATGATAACAAGATCCCGGTAACTATCTGCAACGTGATCATTAAAAATGTAAAACTCATCAGCTGCTGCTGAATAGAATGCCTGTTAAAGCCTTTACGGATCAAAGCAAACAAAGTAACGTTCAATATCAACACCAAAATGGCTATATCCCTGTGATGTTGAAATATCTCGCCGGCATTAGTGATCCAATCTTTACGGTAACCTCCCTGAAAATGATTGGCAACCGCATCTATTTTCTCACGTACCTCGGTTCCGAAAGCAATTTGCAGAATACTTACAAACAGTGCAGCAAGCGTTATAACGTAAGCCAAAAGTGACGACCCTGAAGTACTTTTACCCGAAATCCGCGCTACGTGATAAGTGTAAATACAAATAGCTAAGATAGCCAGTGCTAAAAGCATGTGTACAGTAACAATCCAGGCAACCAAATTGGTAGATACCACGATTGAGCCTAACCACGCCTGAAACCCCACAAGCACCAGATTAAAAATACTCAGGATGGCTATCCTCTTATCCGTTTTCCAATAGCTGAATGAAAAAACAACAGAAAGCAAAAGAAAAAAACCAGATAAAGCACCAATAAGGCGGTTGATATACTCAGTCCATGTTTTGCCTGCGTTAAACTCCTCTGGCACAAGAATAGAGCGATCTTCACGAATGCGTTTTGCCAGATCACTGTAACCGAATACATCAAGTGTTTTTGCAAAACGCTGGTTCTTTTCAACCCGTTTGGCTACGTATTTCTGTTTATAATCTTTAGGCAGATCACTTATATCAGTAGGCGGAATGTACCTTCCAAAACATTTTGGCCAGTCGGGACATCCCATGCCTGAACCTGAGCTACGCACAACACCACCGGCAAGAATCAAAACAAAGAGCAGAACAATGGTTGTAATATTGATCTTTTGAAACCTATTTTTTGCGGCTGTGCTCATTTAAATGTTTCTAAAAATTTAGGGTACCTTATTAAGTCGGAAGTTCTAAGTTTTAAGTTCAAAGCTGCTTAACTTAGGACTCAAAACTTCCGACTTAAGACTTAACCGGTACCCTAAAAGATCAGATAAGTATTAAATTATTTTACTTGTTCGTTTGCTTTCAGCGTACTTGTAAACTTATTAAGTTCTTCCAAACCTGCAGGATTATCTTCAAAATCGTGCGGAAGGTTTGAGCTCATAGTTTGCGAGTAAGGAACAGTTTGAGGGATATAATCCTCTTCTGCACCTGGTTTGCTGTAATCATATGGCCAACGATAAACGGTTGGAATTTCGCCCGGCCAGTTGCCGTGTAAGTGCTCAACAGGAGTAGTCCATTCAAGTGTATTTGACTCCCATGGGTTTTGAGTTGCTTTTTGTCCTTTGAAGATAGATACAAAGAAGTTATAAAGGAAACCAAATTGGGTAAGTGCGGCGATAATAGCAGCCCAGGTTACAAATGTATTGATGGTTAACCATTTTTGCATTGAAGCAAATTCGGTGAAGGCATAATATCTACGTGGAACACCGTCAAGACCCATAAAGTGCATTGGGAAGAATACCAGGTAAGCACAGATAAATGTTAACCAGAAGTGCAGGTAACCTAATTTCTCGTCCATCATACGGCCGAACATTTTAGGGAACCAGTGGTAAACACCTGCAAGCATACCAAATATAGCAGCCGAACCCATTACGAGGTGGAAGTGGGCAACCACAAAGTAAGTATCATGTAAGTTGATATCCAAAGTAGCGTTACCCAGGAAGATACCTGTTAAACCACCAGAGATGAAGAACGATACCATACCGATAGCGAACAGCATAGCAGGCGTAAACCTGATGTTACCGCGCCAAAGTGTAGCTAACCAGTTAAATGTTTTTACTGCCGACGGAACCGCAATGATCAACGTAGTGATCATGAACACACCACCCAGGAATGGATTCATACCTGTAACAAACATGTGGTGGCCCCATACGATAAACGATAATACAGTGATACCGATCAGAGAGTAAACCATCGCGTGGTAACCAAAGATTGGTTTACGTGAGTTTACTGACATTACCTCAGATGAGATACCCATCGCAGGCATAATAACGATATATACTTCCGGGTGACCAAGGAACCAGAACAAGTGCTGGAACAGGATCGGGCTACCACCTTCAAATGGTTGCTGTACGCCGTTTAATACGATATCAGATAAATAGAAGCTTGTACCAACGCTGCGGTCAAATATCAACAATACTACACCGGCAACTAAAACCGGGAAAGCAAGGATACCTAATATAGCAGTAAGGAATAAAGCCCAAATGGTTAATGGCATTTTCCAAAGATCCATGCCTTTTGTCCGCATGTTTAATACGGTACTTACGTAGTTGATACCACCCATTAGTGATGATGCAACGAACAGTACCATACTGATCAGCCAAAGGGTCATACCCTCACCTGAACCAGGCATTGCTTTTGGCAATGCAGATAATGGCGGATAGATTGTCCAGCCACCGCTGGCAGGTCCTTTTTGTACAAAGAAAGATGACAACATGATAACGCTGGCTAAAAAGAAGAACCAGTATGAAAGCATGTTCATGAAAGGCGACGCCATATCACGTGCACCTACCTGCAATGGAATTAATAAGTTGGCAAAAGTACCGCTCAACCCGGCAGTTAGTACGAAGAATACCATGATAGTACCGTGTATGGTAACCAAAGCAAGGTAAAAATCGGGGCTGATACGACCGTTAGGTGCAAAACGACCTAACAAAGTTGTTAACAGCGGGAATGTTTTATCAGGGTAAGCAAGCTGGATCCTAAACAGGATTGACAAAATCATTGCGATAACTGCCATCGTAATACCTGTAATCAGGAATTGCTTGGCAATCATCTTGTGGTCCATGCTAAATACATATTTAGACAGGAATGATTGGTCATGATGGTGTTCGTGACCGTGTTCGTCATGGTGGGCTCCTGCGTGGTCGTGAACTGCTAATGTTGACATATCTCTATTTCTTATCTTTATTAATTATTTAACGCTAACCTATTTGTTGAAGCACCGCTTTGCTCGTTGTTTGCTGCTGCAAAATGAAGCTCTTTTCTTAAAGCATCATTGAGGTAAGGCTTTTGCCTTGACAGCCATGACTGATATTCGGCTTCAGAAACAACACGTACAACTTTTTGCATGTTGTAATGGCTTCCACCGCATATTTTGTTGCAGTAAAGGGTATATTCAAATTTAGGGTCGTCTAATTTGGTACGCATTTCTGCGGTAGTAATAGTCGGGGTAAATTTAAAGAAGGTTGGTAAACCAGGTACCGCGTTCAACTGAACCCTGAAGTGAGGCATATAAACGCTATGGATCACGTCCTGTGCAAGGATATTCAGCCTGATTGATTTGTTAACCGGCAGATACATAGTATCAACCTTCAAGTCATCAAAACTGCTTTTCTTTTTAAAGTTAACACCTAACAAGTTAGCGCCTGTAACCAAACGGAAATCTTTAGGGCCTAATACACCATCTTTACCAGGGTAACGCAATTCCCAGGCAAACTGGTGACCGGTTACATCGATATTGATATCATCTTTAAGATTTTCGCTGTTCATGATCTTCTGCCAGGTAAAGAAACCAAACACAACCAGGATAGTCAGAACGATGGCTGGTGCAATTGTCCAAACTTTTTCGATGGTATTATTGTGTGGCAGGAAGTGCGCACGACGTTTATCAGAATGACGGTATTGGAACAGGAATGTAAACAGCAGGATCTGGGTAACAAAAAATACTATCATTGTTAAAACAGTAGTGACTGTAAACATCTCATCTATTTTAACGCCATGAGCCGAAGCGGCTTCAGGCAATGTCATACTGCCCTGTTCGGTAAATGACCAGTAAGCACCGTATAAACCTACAAAAAGGAAAACAATACAAATTACAGCCATCACGGTATTCCACTTAATGCCTTTTTTGCCCTGCATCTTTAAAGTAAGATCGTAGATCTTGAGGATTTTACCAACAATGGCAACGCCTAAGCAGATCAGGAAAAATATAAGCACATAATACGCAATCCCGGTCCAGTCAACCTTAGGGGCCTCTTCCTGGCCCGGAGCAGCACCTGCCGCAGTTTGCGCCATCAGCAGGTTTGTGCCCAGAAGCATAAACGCAGCGAAGAACGATAGTAGTTTTTTAGAATTTATTAGTTTTCTGAATCCCATTTTAGTAAGCTGTTTGGTATTCTGTATATGGTGCAAATGTAATAATTATTATATGTGATGATGAAGGCTTTCCTGTAAGAACGGGTGTTTTTTAGGAACTAACGATTTGAACTTGGTTAAAGCTGTCATCGCAGTGAAGGTAAATAAACCTCCGAAACCTAAGAACACGCCTATCTCAATCGGGCCAATCTCAGTTAACCATGATGAAGTTGGGCCAACTGTACCAGGCATGATCATCATAAAGTAATCTAACCAGTGACCAACAATCAGGATAATACACATAATCTCAACAGTACGATAGATACGTTTAGAGTCACGTGACATCAACACTAATAAAGGAGTAAGGAAATTAACTACGATGTTAATCCAGAACCAAGGTTTAAACTCAGGCTCCCAGCGTTTAAAGAAGTAAACTGTTTCCTCAGGCATGTTAGCATAGTAAATCAACAAGAACTGAGCAAACCATACGTAAGTCCAGAAGATAGAGAAACCGAAGATAAACTTGGTTAAGCTATGCATATGATCTTCTGAAACCCATTCAAAGTAACCAATACGTTTTAACCTGATTAATGTAAGTGTAATAACAGATAAACCGCTAACCCACATTGCTGCGAAGTTATACCAACCAAACATAGTTGAGAACCATTCTGCTTCTAATGACATGATGGTATCGAAAGCGTATATTGGTGTAGTAAAACCAAAGATCACCAGGAATAAGCATGACATGTTAAAGCTCTTTTTGTAGTAGAACATGCCTCCCAAATCATCTTCCGCTTCTGAATATTTAGCCAATAAACGACCAAATATGCAATATGAACCAAGGAAGCAAATTAAACGGATTATAAATCCAACTTTATTCATGTAACCTGCTTTACCAGCTATAATGGCGTTGTAATTTTCGTTATGAGGATCAGTAACACCGGCAGCAGCCCAAATTTTGTACAGGTAAGGAGCTACAACCTGCTTACCTTCTTCGTTGGTTACCGTATGTGTTAATGAAAACCCTGCGATAACTACCACAATAAGAGTAATTGCTGCTATCGGCAAAACTTTACCAAAAGCTTGTGGAATCCTGATCATTGATGCAGACCAACCAGCTTGTGCTGCATATTGCACGGCGCAAAAGAAAATACCGCACATACAAACCGCTGCAAAGTAATAGGTCATTAGCAACAGGTTGGCAAAGGTACGCTCAGCGTAGCCAAGCGCAAAGCCACCAAGTATGGCAACCAAACCAATCACGATGCATATTAAGCTCCATGTTTTGGCTTTGCCGACAAATTCGTATTGCCCGTCAAAATTATTATGAGTCTTCATTAATATCTTTTTCTTATAAGGTTTGTAAATGGTGAACATACATGATCACTTTCCAGCGTTCTTCGGGAGCAAGCTGAGAAGCGTATGAACCCATAGCATTTACACCGTAAGTAATGGTATGATAAATTTTACCGTCTGTAAGGTCTTTCATGTTACCACCGCGTGATGACTGGCCTTTTGAATATGATGGAGGGGCCGGATAACCGTGCTGTACCACTAAACCGTCACCCTGACCGTTAACACCATGGCAAGGTGAGCAAAAGTGCTCAAACAAAATCTTACCTTCGGCGTAATTAGCCTGAGTTTGTGCCAGTACAGATTTAACCTCAACACTGGCTAATTCATAACCTTCTTTGGTATTTGGATAATCAAATTTGGTAAAGCCAACCGGGATAGTTCCGGCAGGTGGTAACTGAGCGGTTTTACCATCTTTAAAATTATTATTTTTCTGATCCGGATCGTATGCCAAATGCTCGTACATATTAGGTGCATACTCCCAGCCGGTACTCCTTTTATCCTTGCACGATGTAAAAACTATCGAAGCAGCGATAATAGTAACAATTGTTCCTAATATTTTAATTTTATTCATAGCTAACATATTTTCTGTCGTTATGCTTAACTTCTGTAGCGCCCGCTTCTTTTAGTAAATTAGTTATATCATCGTGAGAAATGTTTCCTTTAGCATTGATTGCTATCACAAACTTATCATCAGTTGCACGCAGGTCCATTACCCTTGGCGCGCGGCCCGGGAAAAGGTGACTTGCGAAGAAGAAAGTAAAGGTCATACCAAATGAAGTCCATAATACCGTCCACTCAAATGTAACCGGGATAAAATCCGGGATAGCAAAGAAGTTTTTACCACCGATATTGATAGGCCAATCATGAACAAGCATATAATAAACCATGCTGAACATAATGGTACCGCCCAAACAACCGAACATAAATGCTGCATAACCTAAACGCGAATCCTTAATGTTCAATTTAGCCTCAATACCGTGGATAGGCATAGGCGTATAAACGTCATAAATAGGTACGCTGTTCTTTTGCAGCTTATCAATCCCATGCATCATTTCATCGGGATCATCAAAAACGCCTAATATATATTTAGTGCTACTCATTAGTATTATGCTTTTAAGTATTCAGACTGTTCAACACTATCAAATTTCTCCAGCGAAGCGATGTAAAACTCTGCTTCGGCCGGTACAACATGGCCTTCGTCCATAAGTTTCTTCTTAGCCTGCTCGCTTGAGCTCTTCAACAGTAATTTCACCTCGGCCATAGCCACTGAAGGTAATACCCTGATGAACAACAGGAACATGGTAAAGAATACACCGATTGAACCGATGAACACACTTACGTCAACCCAGGTTGGATAGAACATAGCCCAGCTTGATGGTATAAAGTCGCGGTGCAGTGAGGTAACGATAATTACGAAACGCTCAAACCACATACCGATGTTAACCACGATTGATAATACCCATGATAGCGGAATATTGGTACGGATCTTTTTGAACCAGAACAGCTGCGGGGTAATTACGTTACAGGTCATCATGCTCCAGTAAGCCCACCAGTACGGACCGGCGATACGGTTTGCGAAAGCATATTGCTCATATTCGTTTTGAGAGTAGAAAGCGATAAACAACTCTGTTAAGTAAGCCACACCTACTATCGAACCGGTTAACATGATGATCTTGTTCATCGATTCGATGTGGAACATGGTGATGTAGTTTTCCAGACCTAAAACCTTACGTGCAATAAGCAATAGGGTTTGTACCATGGCGAAACCCGAGAAGATCGCACCCGCAACGAAGTATGGAGGGAAGATGGTAGTGTGCCATCCCGGTTCCAATGAAGTTGCAAAGTCCATTGATACGATGGTGTGCACCGAAAGTACCAGTGGGGTTGAAACACCTGCCAGGATCAATGATACTGTTTCAAAACGTTGCCAGGTTTTAACTGAACCTGTCCAGCCGAATGACAATACCGAGTAGATACGGCGGCGGATACCTTGTGCACGGTCACGGATGGTAGCAATATCA
Organism: Mucilaginibacter sp. Mucisp73; assembly: GCF_059491465.1. Lineage (NCBI taxonomy): Bacteria > Pseudomonadati > Bacteroidota > Sphingobacteriia > Sphingobacteriales > Sphingobacteriaceae > Mucilaginibacter > Mucilaginibacter sp. Mucisp73. The sequence continues at coordinate 5,168,147 of NZ_CP168507.1, forward strand.
GGCAATAAACCTGTGTACCAGAATACCAATGAAACCGAGAAGTATGTTGAGATCGCAAATACGTCCCAGATCAGAGGCGAGTTCCAGTTTACCCATAATGAACCGTACTGGTTTGGCAACGGTAATGAATAAACGGCCATCCATGGGCGGCCCATGTGAGCGGCGATATAAGTAGCCGCACAAATTACCGCGAAGATTGTCATCGCTTCGGCCGAGCGGTTGATAGAGTTACGCCAGTTTTGACGGAACAGTAACAATACCGCCGAGATAAGCGTACCGGCGTGACCGATACCTACCCACCATACGAAACCGGTAATGTCCCAGGCCCATCCTACTGTTTTGTTCAGGCCCCATTCGCCCAAACCGAACCAGAAGGTCCAGCTGATTGCGAAAACCCAAAGCGAGGCGCCAAGCGAGGCTACACTAAAGCCGATCCACCAGGCTTTACCCGGCATATTTTCTACAGGGCGTAATACATCATTCGTAATTTTTGCATACGTGATGTCCTTACCCGTAATTAACGGTTCCCTTATTATTGATTCACTATGAGATGCCATATATCTTAATCTCTGTATATAAAAATTTATGCCTGAGCTTCAGTTTCTATTATATTTCTAACTTTTGTCTGGTAACCAATACCTGGCTGTACGTTAAGTTCTTCAAGCACGTAGTAAGTTCTTTCGCTTGCAAGTGCTTTTGAAACTTCAGAGTTAGGATCATTCCTGTTACCGAATACGATAGCGTTGGCAGAACATGTTTGCTGACAAGCCATTTTGATTTCGCCATCTTTAAGCGGGCGTTTTTCAATTTTAGCTTTCAGTTTACCAGCCTGGATACGTTGGATACACATTGAGCATTTTTCCATAACACCACGGAAACGTGTAACCACATCCGGGTTAAGTACTAATTGTGTATGCTCACCTTGCAGGTAGTTATCAAAACGTGCATCGTTCCAGTAGTTGAACCAGTTAAAGCGACGTACTTTGAACGGACAGTTGTTAGCGCAATAACGTGTACCTACGCAACGGTTGTAAGCCATATGGTTTAAACCTTCAGACGAGTGAACGGTAGCTAATACCGGGCACACAGTTTCGCAAGGTGCGTGGTCACAGTGCTGACAAAGCATTGGCTGGTGAACAACCGATACATTGTCAAAGTTCTCAAGCTTATCAATTTCCTTTTCTTTGGTAACTGCTTCTTCGCTATTGCCATGGTCATTGTAGCTATAGTAGCGGTCGATACGGATCCAGTGCATTTCACGACGACGTGAAACCTCATCTTTACCTACAACCGGGATGTTATTTTCTGCAGAACACGCAACCACACAAGCACCGCAACCGGTACAAGCGTTAAGGTCGATAGCCATTACCCAGTCATAAACAGGGCGATCATGGTTATCCCAAAGCGATTCGGCGTTGTAATCTTTACGACCGTGCTCATTACCGCTTCCTGCAGCAGGGTTCTTTTTGTATTCAACAAAAGTAGCCTCGCGGATCACGTTCCTGCCCTCGTACGAGTGGTGGGTTTGTGTTTGTGCAAGCGGCGATTTGTAACCAGCCGATTTAAATGACGCTACAGCAGCAGTTTGGAAAGTACCATTACTTAAGCTAAAGAATGGGAAAGCATTTTTACCAACGTTGTTACCTACCGGACCAGCATTTGTACGGCCATAGCCTACAGCAACTGATAAAGTACCCTGAGTTTGACCAGGCTGGGCTAATACCGGTAACTCAACTGAGTAACCGTTAGCTTCAATTTTTATCACATCACCTTCTTCCAGTTTCAATTTCTTCATATCAGAAATTGACATGGCAGCAAAGTTATCCCAGGTAACTTTTGAAACCGGATCAGGAAGTTCTTGCAACCATGGGTTGTTGGCACGTTTACCATCACCTATAGCCTGGCTTACATAAAGTTGTAACTCAAATTTGTCACCATCTGCAGTAACAGCTTTGCTTTGGGTTAATATTTTTTGTGTTACGCCGGCAAGGTCAAGGCTAAAGCTGTAAGCACCCGCTGTAGCAGGAGCTGCTATCACCATACCTGTTTGCAACAAGGTTTCCCAGCCTTTTTGACCAGACAAGCCGCCTTTTGCCAACAAGCCTGAATCCCAGGTTTTGCGTACGTAAGTGTAGTAATCTTTTATTGGGTTTTCCATCCAAACCAGTAAGCTGTGCTCTGCCTGGCGGGTATTATAAACCGGGTTAATTGTTGGCTGTATTACAGTGTAGTAACCTTCAACAGCATTAGCATCGCCCCATGTTTCCAGGTAATGGTGGTTTGGAGCGTTAACTGTAGCTAATAAAGCTGTTTCATCAGCATGATCAGCAAATGATACCGTTAAACGAACGTTTTTCAACGCTGCTTTAAACTCATCATTTTTGTAGTAATCGTAAGCAGGGTTAGCATTCAAAAATAATACCGCACCAACATCACCACGTTTTACTTCGCTTACAAACTCAACAAATGCAGCATCATTACCAGCGTATTGTTTTGATGGGTTATCCAAATCGATAGTAGTACCGTAGCTACCTAACAATGAGTTGATAGCGTTTACCAATACTTGTGTAGCAACATCGTTTGAACCTGAAACAACCAATGCTTTTCCTTTAGCTGCTACTAATTCTTTAGCGGCTAACTGAATAGCGGTATCAACTTTTTTGCTGCCGGTTGCTTTTGAACCAGGTAAAGTAGTACCAGAGATTGCATTGTAAAGGTTTATTAATGCAACGCCAATTTCAGATGGCTTGGTAGTGATACGGGCATCGGCGTTAGTACCGGTCATGCTCATACCAGTTTCAAACTGAATGTGACGAGACATTTTTTTGTTGGCCAGCGATTTGCTGTTACGGTTTGAAACGTACTGGCGGGTAAATTCTTCGCCAGAGATCCATGTACCTAAGAAATCAGCACCAAAGCTCACAATTACATCGGCTTTATCAAAATTGTAGTGAGGCAATACTGCTTTACCAAAACTGTTTTGATTAGCCTGAATGATACCGGTGTAGGAAACCGCATCATAATTGATATGTTTTGTAGTAGGGTATTTAGCGATGAATTCGGCAATAACTGCTAAGGTTGAAGGGCTGTATACGGTTGAAGTAACCAAACGGATACCTTTGCCTGATGCAGCAACAGCTGCAAGCTCTTTCATTACATAAGCATCAACCTCTGTCCAACCTGCTTCGACACCTTTTAACTTAGGGTCTTTTAAACGGTTAACATCATATAGGTCAAGTACCGAAGCCTGGGCCTGAGCGCTTAAACCACCTTTTGAAAACACGTCGTTAGGGTTACCTTCTACTTTGATAGGGCGACCTTCTCGGGTTTTAACCAAAATAGCCTGGCCTTCGTAGCTTGAAGAATAATAGTTAGCCACACCCGGGGTAACCTCTTCAGGTTTGATCAGGTACGGAATTGATTTATGCACCGGCACTTTCTGACAAGCTGCCAATGTAACCGCACCAACACCAAAACCAAGCGCTTTTAAAAAGTCGCGGCGGGGAGTTTTAGCTGATAAACCAGATCCGCTAAGCACTTCCTCGATAGGAATTGGCTCTGCAAATTCGTTCTTATTTTTCTCAACAAATTCTGGTGTTCTGTTTAGTTCTTCTAAACCTTTCCAGTATTTTTTATTGCTGTCCATTTAAGCTGTATAAACTGTAATGCTAAATTCTTTTTATTAATAGTGACACTTACCGCACTCGATACCACCCAATACGGCGGCTGTAACTTTCTCACCTTTCTTGATCTTATCGTGTGCAGCCAGGATGCTGTCATAGTAAGCATTGCCTTTACCGTTAACTTCGGTACGTTTGTGGCATTGGATACACCATTTCATGGTAAGCGGAGAGTATTGGTAAACCTCTTTCATTTCCTGTACCGGGCCGTGGCACTGCTGACATTTAATACCGCCAACTTTTACGTGTTGTGAGTGATTAAAGTAAGCCAGGTCGGGCAGGTTGTGGATACGTACCCACTGAATTGGTTTAGCCGCGGTGCTGTCATACTTCTGTGTTTTTGGATCGTAACCCAAAGCGTCATAAATCTTGTGAATCTCTTCCGATTCGGTTTTAACAACCTTGTGGCAGTTCATACACACGTTTAATGAAGGGATAGAAGCATTTTTTGACTTGTATGCACCTGAGTGACAGTACTGGCAATCAATTTTCATGATACCGGCGTGTAACTCGTGCGAGTATTTAATAGGTTGCACCGGCTGGTAACCCTGGTGAACATTGGTGTTCCATAAAGTAACCCAACCCCAGCTGCACATTGCAACAGTACCGGCAACCAATATAAAGAATACCAGTTTTTTGTTTTTAAGGATCTTAGTGATAAATTCCTTTTTAGCATCAACCGCTACGGCACCTTCCGGAGTAACAACCTCGTCCTCAATAATAAGATCTTTGTTTTTAAGCAAAATGCGCTCTAAAGAACCTACTACCCTGTTTAGTACCAGGATAACGATGAAAGCGATAACAATGATACCGATCAAACCGTAAACAACCATATCGCTCGGGCCGCTTTCAACTTTCGCACCCGGAGCAGCGGTAGTACCACCAGCAGGTTTAGCCTGCATATCTTTCCAGGTAGTACGAACGTAGGTAATAATGTTGCCTACATCGGCATCGCTAAGGTCAGCGAATACGGTCATGCCCGACTGGTTATACTCATTATAAATTTTGAGTGCCTTAGGGTTTTTAGCAGCAATCAGCGCCTGGTTATTCTGAATCCACTGGATAAGATATTTATCGTCGGTTTCTTGAGTAAGCTGCGGGCCTAATGCCGGACCAATTAAACGGGTGTCGATTTTGTGACAGGTAGTACATTTTGATTTGAAAATGGCCTCGCCTTTAGCAGCGTCAGTTTGCGCGTACGCAGTTGATAAACTCCAAAAAGCAAACCCGGCAATCAGTAAAACCGACCTTGAGAATTGTTTAAGAATCAATGAGAAACTTCTCATACAGTGTATTTATGCTAAATAATTTTTATATTAATGATTGAAACTGTTGTAAGATGTATGTTTCATCGGATAATTACAGGCACAAAAGTATAATTTTATACACTATCGGTGACACATAAATGACACCAACCTATAATTTATAATCGTTCTAAATAGACAAAAAACTGCGTTTAAACGCTGCTAAATGCATATTAATGTCATTTGACATTTTTTGGGGAATAATTATTATCCAACCTTAATTATAAAATTTTATCTATTGTTTTAATAACCAGGCAAAAATAAGCGGTGCAACAATCGTAGCATCGCTCTCTACAATAAACTTAGGTGTGTGGATGTCAAGCTTGCCCCAGGTTATTTTTTCGTTTGGAACTGCGCCCGAGTATGAACCGTATGAAGTAGTTGAATCGGAGATCTGGCAGAAGTAGCTCCAAAAAGGTACATCATGCATTTCCATATCCTGGTAAAGCATCGGCACAACACATATCGGAAAGTCGCCGGCTATACCACCACCTATCTGGAAAAAGCCGATGCCTTTGCCAGATGAATTTTTAGTATACCAGTCGGCCAGCCATGCCATGTATTCGATACCGCTTTTCATAGTTGAAGCTTTAAGCTCACCTTTAATTACGTATGAAGCAAAGATGTTGCCCATGGTTGAGTCTTCCCAGCCTGGTACTACGATAGGCAGGTTCTTTTCGGCAGCAGCCAGCATCCATGAGTTTTTAGGATCAATTTCATAGTATTGCTCCAGCTCGCCACTCAATAATATTTTGTACATGTACTCATGCGGAAAATAGCGCTCGCCACTGTCATCAGCATCTTTCCAAATTTTATGAATGTGTTTTTGCAAACGGCGGAAAGCTTCTTCTTCAGGAATACAGGTATCGGTAACTCGGTTATAGTGATTTTCGAGCAGGTCCCACTCTTCCTGGGGGCTCAGGTCACGGTAGTTAGGTACCCTTTTGTAGTGTGAGTGTGCTACAAGGTTCATGATATCTTCTTCCAGGTTGGCTCCTGTACATGAAATGATAGCAATTTTATCCTGGCGGATCATCTCGGCCAGCGAAATACCCAGCTCGGCAGTACTCATGGCACCGGCTAAAGTTACCATCATTTTACCGCCTTCTTCAAGGTGTGTTTCATAGCCTTTAGCTGCATCCATTAATGCCGCGGCGTTAAAATGCAGATAATTTCTTTCAATAAACTGCGAAATAGGTCCTCTTGTAGTGCTCATAATATTTCAATAAAATTTCAGCCGCAAAAGTAGACATTTTAGTTAAATTGAATTTTAAATGAACCTTTATCTTTTTATAACCATTTCATACCTAAAATTAGCATCCTGTCCCCTACCCCCTCAGCGTATTGTCATCCTAATTTTAAAAATGCCCGTTCGCAGAACCTTATAAAACAAAATGGGTTATATTAGCCACGACAAACATCTATGAAGAAACTTGTTACCTTAATACTGGTCTGCGCTTTTTCAACCAGTGCCTTTTCACAAATCTCCCGCATTGTAAAGCGAATGTATTTTGATAAAGATACCACCCGCAAAAGCAGTTTTGTTATTTTGCCTGTATTAAGCTCTGCCCCGGAAACCGGCCTTGAAGTTGGCGGCGCCGGTTTACTATCTTTTTACACCGATACGTCCAAGTTTAATACGCGCGTGTCTAACGTTTTTGGTTATGCTTCTATAACTACCAAAGGCCAAAGCCATTTAAGCCTTACCACCAGTTATTGGACTCCCGGAAACAATTACCATCTTACCGCAGGCATCAGCTACATTAATTTCCCTTTTGACTTTTACGGTATTGGCAACAATACTTTAAAGGCTAACTCTGATAGGCTTGGTCAAAAACGTTTCAAGGTAAATTTTACTGCCGAAAAAAAGATCTCCAATAACCTGTACGCCGGCATAATCGGTGGTGCCTGGGATTACAAATTCAGAGACGATGATAAAACAGGCATATTTTACACCGATCCGCGCGTGGAAAACCGCGGCGGCGGACCAAGTGTCTATTTAGGTCCTACCATTGTATTCGATAACCGGAACAATAATACTTATACCACCAAAGGACTCATCGTAAACACTTATTTCCAGGCTATACATGGCATGTTTGGTAATAACGATTACAAAGGAGGCTTCTTCAACATCGAATATTCCCAGTTTTTTTTATTGGCGCCTAAATGGGTGCTCGGCCTTGATGTACAGGAGCAAAGCCTTACCGGCAGTACTTCCCCATTTTATTTATTGCCCGACTTGGGAAGCGATGAGTTGATGCGGGGATATTACAATGGCCGTTTCCGCGATCGTAACATGGTTGCCGGCCAGGCCGAACTACGCTACCGCCTAAGCGACCGCATTGGGTTTGCCGGTTTTGTTGGAGGAGGCGAAGTTTTTAAAAGCAGCTTTAGCACATCCGAACTAAAACCCAACTATGGCGGCGGCATCCGTTACTTTTTCGATGTAGAAAAAGGGCTTGCCGTACGTGTTGATTATGGTGTCGGTCAGAAGATTCCTAACGAAAAAAGATTAACCGGTTTTTATATCGGGTTGGGACAGTCGTTTTGATCTTTAAGTTCATAGTTGATGATTCATAGCAAATTATCGTAAATGGATTGAGTGGTTTAATACAACCACACTTCGGCCATGAACTATGATCTATTAACCATGAACTAACCAACGGTTAATATCTCACCCTGAAATCTTCCCTACTCATCCCCGGCTTAAAAAATACCATGCCGATAAAATATAAATCAATAGTGGCTCTAACCTGCTGGTTTAGTTTAAGCTGCTCCCATGATTGCCTGGTGGATGCATTGCGATAGATGTTTGTAAATATGATAACGCTGTCATCATGGATAGATGGAATAATCTTTTCAAGATAACTGAGAGGTCTTTGTTTTAAGGCATCTGCCAGTATCATGTCAACCTGGCGAATGCCTGATGTTGTTGATGAAACACTTTGAACCTCGGGGTTAGATTGTTTAATAACAAATTCGGCAATGTAATCCTCCGCATCAGCTAACAATATCGTTTGGGGCTTAAAGTAAACACAAAACCTATAAAGCAGACGGTAAAATTTTAACGGCAGTGTATTTATCACCCCCTTGTCAGAATGTTGTTTTTGGGCGATTTTTTTAATATCGCGGTACACTTTTTGGCCTCGATAATCGTAGATAACCGTATCAATCAGCTTGTAAACAAATGGAGAGTGTATGCCGTGCCTGTTGTTAGCCCTAAAACGGTGCCGCAGGTAATTAAGCCCATACCTTATATTATACATTGCTGTAAAAATAGAAAAGGTTTAGTATTTTAGCATTACAGCGTATGATAAATCCAACTGAAGTAAATTCATTGATCCGCCTGCTGGATGATCCGGACAGCGAGATCTTTGAGCATGTGTATAACAAATTGTTTTCATATGGAGCAGAGGCTATTACTTATCTCGAGTCGGCCTTTGAACAGGCTTTTGACCCTATTCAACAAGAACGCATTGCCAGCCTGGTGCATGAAATTCAGTTCAGTAATCTTAAAAACGATTTAAAACTCTGGAATCAAAGCGGCGCGTTCGACTTGTTGCAGGGCATCCTCATCATTAACCGATACCAATATCCCGACCTTGATGAGCAAAAGGTAATTAACCAGATAGAAGCTATTAAACGAGATATCTGGATCCAGATGATGAACGAGGCCAGTCCAAAAGAGCAGATCAAGCTCATTAACCATGTGTTTTACAATATCTACGGTTTTAGCGGTAATACAGCCAATCACCTCGATCCGCAAAACAGCTATCTGAGCCAGGTATTGGAAACTAAAAAAGGCAACCAGATCTCATTGGCGATTATCTACTCTATCATTGCACAAAAGCTGGATATCCCTGTTTACGGCGTAAATCTTCCCCAGCATTTTATCCTCGCCTATCTTGACGAGAGTATGCAAAGCGAGTTTGAAAGCGGGATCCTGTTTTATATCAACGCCTTTAATAAAGGCTTCCTGTTTGGCAGGCGCGATGTAGATATGTTCCTGAAACAGCTTAACCTTAAGTTTGATAAACAATTTTACGAGCCCTGCTCCAATACCGATATTATCAAACGTGTGATCCGGAACCTTATCAGTGCCTATGAAAATCTTGGCTCGGCCGAGAAGGTAAGGGAATTGAATGAGCTGTTAAATATCATGGAAGCCCCCCCCGCCCCCTAAAGGGGGTGCTTTTGATTTGCAGGATTTCATCTTTTCACCTGCTATTTGTTCCCCCTTTAGGGGGTTAGGGGGCCCTTCATCACACCGATACTGTGTTTCATCCCATTTATTTATTCAGTAGTATTGTGCATTATACCTTGCGGGCATAATTCAAAATACGATGAACGATCTCCTGAAAAAAAACCTTAACCTTGGCAAAATTGAATTTTGGGCCGCAAGCACCATTTACGCTTTTGCTGTTATGCTGCTATTGGCTAAAGTAGCCAACAGTGCCGACAACGAAATATGGACGCCATACAGGTATATGTTTAATAACTATCACCTGCATTACTCCTACTCTAAATATTATTTCTTCCCACAGGTGTTTAGGTATACCGGCTACTACGGAGCTTTTTTACTCTGGAACTTTGTGATTATACCCGCACTTGCCGGGAAAAAACAGGTAGTATGGAATATCATTTTAGGGTTAGCATTGCTTATTATCCTCTGGGGATTGTTTGGCATTACCGATACCTGGTTAAAAGGATACCTGTTTTACCACAGATCAGCCGATTATGTATACAACATCGTTTTCAAAACAAATGTATTGTATGCGCTATGGGTAATGATGATGCTTACTTTTTACAGCATGATCAAATATTCGGCAAGGTTCCTGTTGGGAAATGTCGACAAGATCCAGGCAAAATACCGGGTGCTTACTTATGATTGCATCATTGCTATCGTTGTTTTAATGATCATTGTGTTTTTAATGGCACTTGTTGACGGCCCAATCGAGCTGATCACTACTTGCGTTATTATAGGCCCAACAGCCATTGGTATTTATGCCTTATCATTTTATAGCTTAATACCTCAAACACTTGCCAAAAACCGCGGCATTTTTAATTACCTGCTTAAAGTTGCCGGTATTATGATCATTATCGGAATTCCGATAGGTTTTATAACCGCACTTATTTTTGACCAAAAAGACCCCGTATTCATTATTTTCGGTTTTAATTGCGGGATACAAATCCTGATTACGGCCCCTTTTGCCTGGATAGTTTACAAACGCAAACTGGCGGGTAACCAGGAGATCACCTACCTAAAAACTGCCCTGGGCCGCTCTACTGCCGATTTGGATTTTCTTCGCTCACAAATTAACCCGCATTTCCTGTTTAACGCATTAAATACACTTTACGGAACAGCTTTACAGGAAGATGCCGAACGTACCGCCGAAGGTGTGCAACGACTGGGCGATATGATGCGTTTTATGCTACAAGAAAACATGCAGGAAAAAATACTGCTGGTACGCGAGATCGATTATCTTAATAACTATATCGCCCTGCAAAAATTGCGCACTCAAACCTCGCCGGACATCAGCATCGTGCTGCAAATTGAAGAGCATGTCAATGCCCTGCAGATAGCTCCAATGTTGCTGATCCCTTTTATTGAGAACGCATTTAAACACGGCATCAGCCTGCGCGAACCGTCACACATCAACGTCAGCCTGCAAACCAGGGAAAATACACTTTACTTTGATGTGCATAACAGCATCCACCCCAAAGTAGTTAACGACACCGAAAAATACAACAATGGCATCGGCCTCGAGAACGTTAAACAGCGACTGGCACTTTTATACCCTAACAAACACGAATTGGTGATCCGCGAAAGTGCGAAAGATTTTTTCATACATTTAACCATACAATTGCAATAAGCTTTGATTACTGCCATAGCCATTGATGACGAACCTATAGCACTTGATGTGATCCGCTCGCATGCTGCAAAAGTGCCTTTTGTTGACCTCAAAGCCGAATTTACCGATGCCTTTAAAGCAATGAACTATCTGCAACGCGAACCTGTGGACCTATTGTTCCTGGATATTAAGATGCCCGATATTTCGGGCATCGATCTGTTAACCTGTCTCAACAAAAAACCGCTGGTAATATTTACCACCGCCTACACCGAACACGCTGTTACCAGCTTTGAACTGGACGCGGTAGACTATTTATTGAAACCCTTTGCGCTTACCCGGTTCATAAAAGCCTGCAACAAAGCTTATGAACTTTACAGTTTTAGGAACACTGCCGAGGTTAAGGATTACATATTCCTGAAAACCGGCTATGAGCAGGTGCGCGTTAACTTCGATGACATTTATCATTTAGAAGCCACAGGTAATTATGTAAATTTTATATTAAAGGATAGCAAAGTGCTTACCCGCATGACCATCACTGAAGTTGAGGCGCTACTGCCGGCTGAGAAGTTTATCAGGATCCATCGGTCGTTTATTGCTGCTGTAAATAAAATTGATAAGATAGAACGCCATCAGGTAACAGTAAATGGATTTTTGCTACCTGTAGGCGGCGCTTATGTGCCGAATTTGGGAATGATTAAATAATCCCTTACAGATCGTTTATACGCTGGCATAATCATTATCTTTAGCTTATGCAGCAACGTGAACTTATCATCAGCAATTACGTAAAGGCCTATAACAACTTTGATGTTGAAGAAATGCTTAAAAACCTCGCACCATACGTTAAATTTCAAAACATATCAAACGGTGATGTGGATATGGAGCTTGATGGTATAGCAGCATTCAGGAGCCAGACCGAACAGGCAATTGAGCTTTTTGAACGCCGCGAGCAAATTATCCGGTCATTTAAACACACCGGCAACAAAACCGAAATAGCTATTGACTATAACGCAATTTTAGCTGCCGACCTGCCAAATGGATTAAAGAAAGGTGATGAGTTAAATCTGAAAGGGCATTCAATTTTCACTTTTGACGGAGATAAAATTGTTGGGATAATGGATATTAGTTGACAAAACTCATGCTAAGTTTGAAAGTCCGGCGGACATGAAGATGTGACTACAACAGAAGCCTGTCAGTTTGAGCCTGTCGAAGACTTGAGCGCAGAGGCCCTACCCACCATGCTTCGACAAGCTACCCATGACAAGATAAAAAATGTGGTTTTTCGCAGCAGATCAGCTTCGGGTGAAAACGAGCAGAACGATGCTGGGCGGTGCGGCTGCAGGGGGCATAGCAAGTTTTTGCAGAAGCGGAGGCATTGCGTGCGAATCGGGGGCAAAATAATTGCAGCCAGTGGTTCTGTTCGTTTTGCAGGGTGAAGGCCGCGCCGATGGCTATGGGGCCAGGTTGTGCGCAAAGAAGCCTCTCTGCTGCAAGCCTTTTTGGTTACTTTTGTGTCAAGACAAACGGCGGAGCCTTCTTGAGCACCTTAAAAAATGAACAATAGCGAAAAACGTAACTGGCCGCGCGCGGCCAGGAGCGCGACGATGTAAGTCAAATACTAATGAAGCCCATTAGCAGCCTGTCGGGGGTTGCTTCATTCCTTATAGCAATGACGTGACGCAGATGTCATTTTACCTTCAGACGCAGATGTCATTTTACCTTCAGAGGCCACCGGATTTAAATCACTCAGCATGACACCCATTTTTAAACATCAACGTTTTACTCCACCACCAGCTTCTTCAATGTAATTCCAATAGTAGCTGTTTTCCTTTTAGCCGACGCCCCGTAGCTGAATGCTATCTTATACATTTTTTTTGATTTGATCCAATTAACAAACTTGGGATCACAAACTGGGTTCAGTTTATAAACATACTGTTGAGGCTGAGGCTTAATTTCTGACACCGCTATATAAATAGAACCCGGTGTTTTACAATCTGCAGGGGCATCAATGTCACCCTGCTGATCGGCTACAAGGTACACAGCAATATTCAGCGTTTTATGATCGGTATACACATAGCGCTTTTGCAGGTTATTTAAAACGTAAGTAAGATCCTGGTTGGATACGCTTTTGTATTTGATGGATTGGGCGATAACATTAAAGCAGGCACCGGCAACAAGCAACGTTGCTAACAGTATTCTTTTCAACATAAAATCATCATTAAGGTCGAACTTCAAGCTTTCAAAAAAGACTGTTTACCTCAACAATAAAATTAGCCTACTGTTTTACAGAAGAAGAAATTAGTTGTCCCGAATCACTTCCCGCTCAAAAACCCATTCTCCTCCAGCCACGCGGCAGCCCATTCAAACCATTTGCCTTTATTTTTAGAGTTATACATTCCAAAGCCATGGCCACCTTCCTGGAACAGGTGCAGCTCTGCCTTTACTTTATTTTTTAAAAGTGCATCGTAAAACAACAGACTGTTTTGCACAGGCACTACGTTATCATCTTCAGCATGCACTAAAAATGTTGGCGGGGTATTGGCAGTAACCTGTTTTTCGTTCGAATACAGATCCAACTGCTCTGTCGATGGGCTCTTACCTATCAGGTTTTCCCTTGAACCAACATGGGCATATTCACCAAAAGAAATTACAGGATAGATCAGCATCATAAAATCAGGGCGTACGCTGATGTTTTCTTTATCTTCAATAACCGGTTTATCAAAATGCGTACCTTCTGTTGAAACCAGGTGCCCGCCTGCCGAAAAACCGATAATTCCTATCTTTGAAGGGTTAATATTCCAATCGGCAGCATTTTTGCGTACGGTATATATGGCCATTTGTGCATCCTGTAACGGACCGATAGATTTATCTGTCATAATGTCATCGCTTGGCAAGCGGTATTTTAGCAAAAACGCAGTAACACCAATATTGGCAAAAGCCTGTGCTACGGCCTTTCCTTCATGATCCGATGCAAGTCCGGCATATGCACCGCCGGGGCAAACAACTATCGCGGCACCGTTGGCTTTCCCTTTTTCCGGAAGATACGGCGTTAGCGTTGGTTCTGTAACCATGGTGATCCAGCTTCCGTTATTAGTTTTTTCTGTATAGGTAGCAGGCGCCTTTTTAGAATTTGGCACTCCTTTGGGATAAAGCGGCATCGGTTTTTCCTGTGCAAAGGAAGCAAATGTTATAGCTGTCAAAACTAAGGCAGATAAAATGGATCTCATATTTATTAAATGTAAAATTGGATGTGTCCAAAATACAATTAATCTCCCGAAAACAAAAACGGAGCATCAGAAATGATACTCCGTTTTTTAAACTATCCGTAATCTTGAACTTGTTTCAGGATCCCACTCGCCTGGCCTACGCCATACAGACGGTATACCGACATGTGGGATGCCGAAATAAATTCGGCATGAGCTTACTTTTTTATTTTTAACTTTTTGGCCCGCCAAATTCCATCAGGTAGGCTTTCAGGAAATCGTTCAGATCACCATCGAGCACTGCCGCAGCGTTGGAAGTTTCGTGATCGGTACGGAGGTCTTTTACCAGTTTATATGGGTGTAAAACATAGTTACGGATCTGTGAGCCCCACTCTATCTTCTTTTTGTTGCCCTCAATAGCATTGGTCAGCTCCATACGTTTGCGCATCTCAATTTCGTATAACTGTGATTTCAGCAAGCGGATGGCGTTATCTTTATTTTGCAATTGCGAACGCGATTCCTGGTTTTTGATGATGATGCCCGATGGCTTGTGGTATAAACGTACGGCCGTTTCTACCTTATTCACGTTCTGACCGCCGGCACCGCCCGAGCGAAAGGTTTCAAATTCAATATCGGCAGGGTTTACCTCAATTTCAATAGTATCATCAACCAGGGGATAAACATATACCGAAGCAAACGAAGTATGGCGTTTGGCGTTAGCATCAAAAGGCGATACGCGCACCAGGCGATGTACCCCATTTTCACCTTTCAGATAGCCATAAGCAAACTCGCCTTCCAACTGCAGGGTAACAGTTTTTACGCCGGCCACATCGCCTTCCTGGTAATCCTGCTCGGTTACTTTATAGCCGTTCTTTTCGCCCCACATAATATACATACGCATGAGCATGCCAGCCCAGTCGCAGCTTTCGGTGCCACCGGCACCCGCCGTAATCTGAAGAACGGCATTCAACTGATCTTCTTCGGCCGAGAGCATGTTTTTAAACTCAAGCTCTTCAACGGCTTTTATAGCTGCATTATATTGGTCCTGCATTTCAGCCTCGGTGGCATCGCCGCCCTGGTAAAATTCAAAAAGTACGCCGGCGTCATCAACAACCGATACTACCTTCTGAAAAGCATCCGTCCATACTTTTTTTACTTTGATGGATGCCAGCACCTTTTCGGCCTCTTTGGGGTGATCCCAAAAATGCGGACCAATGGTTACTTCCTGTTCCTCTTTTAATAGTTCCAGCTTCTTATCAATGTCAAAGATGCCTCCTCAGGGAAGTTACTCTATCCCTTAAATCCTGAACTTGTTCTTTAGTCATGCGGCAAATATATATAATTTGAAAAATTGCTATAAATAAAAAGGCCTGCAAATTGTTTAACAATCGGCAGGCCCGTTCATTAGGCAGATGTAATAGTATGTTAGGCAACCATCAGGTTGTTCACAAGCGGGTTCAGATCGGTACGATTACCGTTTAGTTTAGTTAACATAGTACCCAAAGCAAATTCTTTAGCCTCACCACTTTTAGTTTCCTTAACCAGCTCATTCATCACGGCAGGGATCAAAGCTTTTGCAGTAGCCAAAGCATGTTCCGGATCGATACCGTAAAAAGTGTTAAGCTTATTTGCAAAGCGGTTGGTTATGCTCGATACTAATGAATTGTTGTAACTACCCGAGAACTGGAAGTACTTTATAAGTTCCTTCACCTTGCCGCTTTCAAGCTGGCCTTTTAACACTTCAATGATTGAACTTGAAGCTTCATTGATCACCGCTTCATGATATTTAGCAGGAATCACCGGGTTGTTGATAACAGCCGTCCCGGCGTTATCTTTTACAAGCAAAAACAGTTTTTCGAACATAGTAATACGTGTTTTTAAAGTAAATTTACAAATTGATGATAAATACCTCATTTGATTACCACCGATACAAATATATTAAATAAAAATTTTAAACTTCAAAATATAATTGTAATTATTTTGTAATTCTCATAATTTTTAAGTGTAAAATCAACACTATGCCGGCCGTGTTTAAATAACACTAAGACAGGCTAATAATTTATTTAGTGACTATCTAACAATTAACTTTTTACTTTTGTTGAAAAACAACACAATTATGCTGCCAACTACTGATTTTACAACAACCCAGGCTTACAAATATCTTGCAGACCATTACATTGATATTGTATCAAAAAACCTGAAGGAAATGTTTGATGCTGACGACCAGCGTTTTAATAAGTTCTCGATCCAGTTTGAGGACATCCTGCTTGATTATTCAAAGAACCGTATCGATGATGAAACCATTGCTTTATTGATACAGCTGGCAAAAGAATGTTCATTAAAAGAGGCGATAGACGCCATGTATTCCGGCGAAAAAATTAACGTTACGGAAGGCCGGCCGGTATTACACATCGCATTACGTAACCGCAGCAACACTCCTATTTATGTTGATGGTAAAGATGTTATGCCTGATGTAAATAAAGTGCTTGACCAGATGAAATCTTTCAGCGAAGCTATTATCTCCGGCGAGTGGAAAGGTTACACCGGCAAAGCTATTACCGATGTGGTAAATATCGGTATCGGCGGCTCAGACCTTGGCCCGGTAATGGTTACCGAAGCTTTAAAAGCATACAAAAATCATTTAAACCTCCACTTTGTAAGTAACGTAGACGGCACACACATAGTTGAAACTCTGAAAGCAGTTAATCCTGAAACTACATTGTTCCTGGTAGCTTCAAAAACCTTCACTACCCAGGAAACCATGGGCAACGCCCACAGCGCCCGCGACTGGTTCCTGGCCAGCGGTGCTACTGAGGCCGATGTAGCTAAACATTTCGCCGCTCTTTCAACCAATGTAGCAGCTGTTGAAAAATTTGGGATCGATACCAAAAACATGTTTGAATTTTGGGATTGGGTTGGTGGCCGTTACTCTTTATGGAGCGCTATCGGTTTGTCAATTGCCCTGAGCATTGGCTTTGAAAACTTTGCCGATTTGCTTGCCGGTGCCCACGCGACTGACAATCATTTTAAAACTGCCGAGTTTGATCAAAATATCCCTGTTATTATGGGTTTGATCGGTATTTGGTATAATAACTTCTTTGAAGCCGAAACAAATGTAATTTTGCCTTACGACCAGTACCTGCACCGCTTCTCCGCCTATTTCCAACAGGGCGATATGGAAAGTAATGGTAAACATGTTGACCGTAATGGTAAAGATGTTGACTACTCAACCGGCCCGATCATTTGGGGTGAGCCAGGCACAAACGGTCAGCATGCTTTTTATCAGTTAATTCACCAGGGCACTAAACTGATCCCTGCCGATTTCATCGCCCCGGCACAATCGCACAATCCACTGGGCGAACATCACAACATGCTGCTGTCAAACTTCTTTGCTCAAACCGAAGCTTTAATGAACGGTAAAACCGAAGAGGTAGTTATTGAAGAACTAAAAGCTGCCGGAAAATCTGACGAGGAAATAGCTAAAATAGCTCCGTTCAAGGTATTTGAAGGCAACCGTCCAACAAACTCGTTCCTGATTAAAAAGATCACACCATACACTTTAGGCGCGCTGATTGCCATGTATGAGCACAAGATCTTCACCCAGGGTATCATCTGGAACATTTATAGCTTTGACCAATGGGGTGTTGAGCTTGGTAAACAACTTGCCGGCAAAATCCTTCCTGAACTGAAAGATAATGCAGAGATCAACAGCCATGATTCATCAACTAATGGCTTGATCAATCAATATAAAGCCTGGAGGTAATCTCCCCAGCCTCCTAAAGGGGGAAGTTTTATATTTTACCCCCCCCCCGGATTTTCCGGGGGGGGGGTTGTTAAAAAAACCTGAGTGCTTAGTAGAACCTTTTCTGGCGATTTCGGTTAAAGCCGCCTCATGTTGCTTTTTTTGTTCCGTTGGTTAAAACCAACGGCAATGAATTTTCTTTTTATAGAGAATTAATGCAGTCGAGCAATTTCCTATTCATTGGTTGAAACAAGCCTTTTCGAAATCTTGTTTTCATTACCGTTGGTTTTAACCAACGGATAAAGTTGCCAGGTGCTAAGTGGCTTTAGCCAAAATAACCATACATTTAGGACAAACCACAAACCATGTCATTTGTAAAAATCTGGATCCATTTGGTATTTGCAACTAAAGACAGACAACCCTTGCTTACTCAAAACATAAGATACCAGATACATAAACACATCATAGAGAACTGCAAAGAGAAAGGGATATTCTTACAAGCGATTAATGGCTATACCGATCATATCCATTGCCTTATTTCTTTAGGAAAAGATCAAAATATTGCCAAAATAAGCCAGCTAATTAAAGGAGAATCATCTCTTTGGATAAATAAGAACAAAATAATAAAACAACAATTCGGTTGGCAGGACGACTACTTTGCAGTATCGGTAAGTGAATCACAGATATCAACTGTCATTAGCTATATTAACAATCAGGAAAATCATCATCAAAAGAAATCATTCAGTGATGAGGTTGAAGAATTTATGAACCGATATGGCTGGCAACTGCTCAATAACTAAAACGCGAAACGCCCGGGTAATCCGGGCGTTTCATGTTTATAAAAATAGTCTTTCAAGCTATGGTTCCCCCTTCAGGAGGTCAGGGGACGAGACCTACGGCACCGGCACAAACTTTACCTGGTACAAATGCGGCCATTTTTTACCGGTAACAAACAGGCGTTGACCTTTGGCATCCCAGGCAATACCATTTAACACGTTGTTGTTCCAATCCCTGTCCTGCGGACGGCTTGCTACCGGGTAAATCTCTTTCATATCAATTACCTGCTCCACCGCACCGGTTTTAGGATTAATCACCAATATGTTATCGGTTTGATAAACGTTGGCATAGATCTTACCGTTGATGTATTCCAGTTCGTTTATCGAATCTATCTGTTGTTTATCGTCACACACATCAATGTGGCCTATCTGGTGATAATCATTCTTGTCAAGGAACCAGATCCGGTTGGTGCTATCATCCATGTATAATTTTGTTCCGTCATAGCACATCCCCCAACCTTCGGGGCCAACGTTGTTGGTGAAGTTGTTAAGCAACTTCAATGTATTTTTATCATATACAAAGCCTACTTTTTCTTTCCAGGTAAGCTGTACTACCTTATCACCAATAACTGACAGGCCTTCACCAAAATATTTCTCATCAAGTTTGGTTTGATTCAAAATTTTTCCGGTATTCAAATCAACCTTACGGATGGATGAATGTTTATAGTCTCCGGTACTTTCGTATAAAACGCCGTCAACATACTGCAAACCTTCAGTATAGGCAGCAGTATCATGAGGGAAAACTTTTTCAACTTTATAAGTGTACCTGGCGGGGGCTTTTGCTGCTAATAACAGGACATTGGTTGATACCTCATTGCTTTTACTGCCCTCGTAAACTTTAGCCGTGATCATCCGGATGCCCAGGCCAATGGTATCCGTTTTAAGACTGATACCTGCAGTATCTTTGCTGAAAGCAATCTTTACCGAATCGAGCAGGTAAACTACCGAATCAACTTTACTACCTGTGGGATAGCCTACTTTAATGTCGATCTTGTCGCCGGCTTTGTAGTTTGCGCCGGCGTCGGGTGTTATGGTATAGTCTGTAGCCGAGCTATCAGGTTTGTGTTTACAGCCGTAGTACCCCAAAGCCGTTAAGGCAAAGGCGGCAAAAAATAGTTTTACTTTGTTATTCATAAGTGTTATGTGGCCGAAGGCCAAAACGCATCTTCTATATGGTTTAGTATATAATTTCCACTGCGGTCAAACAATATGGCGATGATATCAAACCGCACTTCGCCCTGGTGGTTCATGAGGTAAATGTATTCATCGGCAGCTTCGGCCAATAATTTCTGCTTACGATTGTCAACAAAATCTTCCGGTTCACCGAAACCATTGCCCGTGCGGGTTTTTACTTCGGTAAATATAATAACCTTGTCTTTATAAGCAATAATATCTATCTCGGCTTTTCCGAAAGTCCAGTTTTCATCGAGGATCTCGTAGCCTGCATTTTCGAGATGGGCTTTGGCTAACGCTTCGCCGGTACGGCCAAGTTCGAGGTGTTGGGCCATTATTTTATGATTACGGAGCCCAAAAAGTCAGATATTGATTTTTCTACCTTTTTCATGCGCATGTACTGGTTAAGCAGTATTTCCTGGTCGGCCTCAGTATCGGCTTTTTGAAGCTGGGTGCGCAGGTCTTCCAGCATCTTGCCAACCTTATGCTTTTTAAGGTGAAATATAGCACCGAGAATAGTTGCTTTCATATTAACCTGCTCATCGTTCACCGTGATCTTATGCATTTCGTACCAGTTTTCACTAAGCGAATATTTACTGGCTAACATGTTAATAGTTAAATCAACTATAGCTTTGTCCTTATGGTGAATAAAATAAGCCTCATCCGGCAGTACACCGTTTTCTACTTCGCGACGGTAAATTTCGGTAATCTGCTTACAAACCGGATGATCAAAAGTAACATCACTCAACTCGGCTATAATGAAAGGGCCTATATAGGTATTGGCTATACCGTCCCAGTCAATCATACGGCTTCCATAATGCAGCAATAAACGCACAATTTCCTTTTCCTGAAAAGCATCGTCTTTAGCAACTTGTGGCTCAAGTTCAACAGGCTCATCAAAAAAGTGGGGTTCGTCGGGCATTTCGGCAAACCTGTTGTTTTGCTGCTGACGCTGTTGCTCTTCCTTTTTTGCCTTAGCCGTGCGCATTTTATTGAGCTCGGATAAAAGGGCGCGCTCATCTATCTGCAATAAGCTGCTACACTCTTTTATAAATACCGATGCCTTGATGCTATCCGGGATCTTGGCGATACTTTCAACCACTTCACGGATTACATCGGCTTTCCTGATCGGGTCGTTTCCAACTTCTTTAAGCAGGATCTGGGTTTTATACAGGATGAAGTCCTTCTTATTTTCCTCAATATGCTTTTTAAAAGCGCTTGATCCTTTCGATTGTACAAATGAATCAGGATCATGTCCATCCGGGAACAGCACTACTTTTACATTGAGGCCTTCCTCCAGGATCATATCCAAACCACGCAGTGAAGCTTTGATCCCGGCTGCGTCGCCATCATATAATATGGTGATGTTTTTGGTAAAACGGGCGATGAGCTTAATTTGCTCGGTTGTAAGCGATGTGCCTGATGAAGCCACCACGTTTTCAACCCCCGCCTGGTGTACTGAAAGTACGTCGGCATAACCCTCTACCAGGTAACAGTTATCCTGCTCACGAATAGCCTTTTTGGCAAAGTAAAGCCCGTAAAGTACATTTGATTTATGGTAGATCTCCGACTCGGGCGAGTTAACATACTTGGCTACGTTCTTATCTTTTTTTAGTGTACGGCCGCCAAAACCAATTACCCTGCCGGTAAAACTATGGATCGGGAACATCACCCGGCCGCGGTACCTGTCATACAAAGCGCCGTTGTCCCGTTTTACCGACAAACCGCTTTCAACCAGAAACTGCTCTTTATAACCATTTCTGATGGCGGCGCTGGTAAAAGCTTCCCATTGATCGGGCGAATACCCCAGCTCAAACTTTTTGATAGTTTCGGCGGTGAACCCTCGTTCTTTAAAATAGCTGAGGCCTATGCTTTGACCTTCCTCCGTATCAAGCATGGTTTCATGAAAAAACTTAGCGGCAAATGCCGATACGATCATGAGGCTTTCCCGGCGTAGCTCCTCTTCACGGTTTTCGGGAGCTTCAACAGTTTCTTCAACCTCGATGCCGTACTTTTTAGCGAGCCATTTCAAGGCCTCGGGATAACTGAACTTTTCCAGCTCCATTAAAAACGTAACAGCTGAACCACCTTTTCCTGTTGAGAAATCTTTAAAAATACCTTTTGCCGGGGATACTGTGAACGACGGGGTACGCTCGTTCGCGAAAGGCGAAAGGCCTACGTAGTTAGCCCCACGTTTTTTTAACTGCACAAATTCCCCTATCACCTCCACAATGTCGGTGGCTTCCATAATACGGTCGATAGTGGATTTTTGGATCATGTGTTAAAATGCAAATGTAGGGAAGATAGATCGTTGCCCGTAATTCGAAAACGTTAAAATACGGTTTTGTTTGATAACGAGCGGTTTAAAATTCAATCTCCTTGAGAGGCAAGTTCACTGTTTAATACTTCAAGTAAAATCCTGAAATATATGCCCCTTTCATCACCGCGATGAAGGGGGTTAACAGGGTTAACAGAAATTCAACAATACTGACATACAAATCTTAAAATCAACTACTTAACAAAACAAGGGGTTAACATTAAGTATTGCTAAATTATTGAAAAGCTGATAAAACTATACGATAGTACTTCGATCGTTGCAACTTAAGCGGACCGATGATATTAAAATTATGATATGGTATAGGTTCATTTGTACTGCACTTAAACCCTTTCAAAACAAGGTATCAGCTTTTTGATTTCGGGGTTTCAAAAATGTCACCGCTATCCCGGCCAATACAATTATGCTGCCAACAATCTCATTAAAACCTAAACGTTCATGAAGTAAAAACGCGGCAAGCAGCCCGGCAAAAACCGTTTGGCTTAATAAAGCAATGGAAACCCTGGTTGGTTCCAGATAACGTAGCGAGTAATTGATGGTTAGCCAGCCTGCTAACTGGCAAATAAGCCCCATACCTATAAAGCAAAGCCATGCTTTTAATGAAAGATGAACAATATCGTTATGCATAGATCCATTGATTACCAGCAAAAAAATACTGGCGCTCAGCATACTGTAAAACATAAAACTAAACACATCAATACCGGCCATAATATTTTTGGTGATCATGATATAGGTAGCATAAAAAAAACTGGCAAGTATAGCCAGCAGTATGCCGGCATTAAGCTCCATGTGCAAAATGTGTTCATAACCTACCAAAACAACCATACCGGCGATGGCAATAAGCGTACCTATCCAAAATAGCCGACCTGATCCTTTTCTTAAAAACAGGAAGCTCATCAAGCCCACCCAAACCGGGGCCAGGTTGGCAATAAGGGTTGATACAGTGGCGCTGATCTTTAACAGCGAAATATTCCATACTGCAATATCAAGGGCGAAAACCATGCCCGCAGCTATGGAAATAAGCAATTGCTTTTTATCTATTTTTAGTTTTTGCCTAAATACACAAAATGGAGCAAGACAAATCCAGGCTATAAACACCCGGTAAAATGCCGATCCTATAGGTGATACCCCGGCAAGCTTTACAAATATCGGCGAAAAGGAAATACATAAAATACCAATAACAAGGCTCACTTTAGGATTCATGGGCGATAAAACAAAATGAGCGGCAAACTTACTGAAACCACGTATAATATGCCTTACTTTTAAATATCTTTATATTTCCTGTACAATTTATTAACCTGTCATCAGTAAGCAATGAAATATCCCTGTTTGATATTAGCCATAGCCGTGGCCCTGCTTTTTTCAGCCTGCAAAAAAAAGGACTGTTGTAATTTTCCGGTCATACCCGATTTTATGCTTGCGCAAAAAAACAACATCAAATGGGAGGCTAATCCTTCCGGTTCGAATATAATGGGTGATACCATTACCATATCAGCAAAAAGCACCATTGGAGGTGAAGAAGAGCAGGTAGGTTTTAAAATTGTGTTTGATGGTGTTGGGTATTATACCCTCAAAGCAAACGAAAACTATTACCACATTACAAAAAACGGCTCCCCGTTAGCCGGATACAAACCTGACCCTACCCATCTTAGTTCGGTAACTATAATTTCATACAACCAGGCCGATAAAATACTGCAGGGATTGTTCGAATTACGTTTTCTGAAAGTAATTGATAGCCACACCGAAAGTCATCCGGACAAGGTTACTTTTAGCGAGGGCAAGTTTAAAGCTAAGCTCAAATATTAACTTTTATATTAATTGTAACTAAGCTTAATTATCATTCGTATTAGTTGTAAATTTGTTTTATGAAAAAAGCTCTATTATTAACCGCCTCAGTATCACTTCTGTTATTTGCTGGCTGCCAAAAAAATGGCGTAGCCCCAAAACAAGACAGTGTTAGTGCAAAAAAAAGCATTACCAACCAGTCATTGAATAAAAGCAAAGACACTATTATGGTAGGCGGCGCGACGACAAACACGTTACTCCGTGACACAATCATGGTTACAAACAAGTAAGCGTCAAAAAGAAATAGCCGGGATACTTCATGTTCCCGGCTACATTTTTAGTCGCTGGTTTCCTTTCCCCCCTTTTCTCCTGATATATCTTTCCGTGTTAACATGCTAATGTTTTTTAGCTCATGTTTCAAAGTGCGCTTTCATAATTAATTGTATTTTTGCGACTCTAAAAATTATACATGATATGAGTCAGCGAACTAAGATCAAAGCATTGCTGCAAAGCCAGCAAACCGAAATTGATGTAACAGTTAAAGGATGGGTGCGCGCATTCCGTTCAAATCGTTTTATTGCTTTGAATGATGGCTCAACTAATAATAACATCCAGGTAGTTGTTGATTTTGAAAATACCGACCCGGCATTACTTAAACGCATCACCGTTGGTGCAGCACTTAGTGTTCAGGGTAAATTGATAGCATCTTTAGGTAAAGGCCAAACAGTTGAGGTTGTAGCAAACGAGATTGAGATTTTAGGCGACAGCGATCCTGAAAAATATCCTATCCAGCCTAAAAAGCACAGCCTTGAGTTTTTGAGGGAGAACGCCCACCTGCGTTTTCGTACCAGTACGTTTGGCGCTATTTTCAGGGTACGTAACAGCCTGGCATTCGCGGTGCACCAGTTTTTTCAGGAACGTGGTTTCGTTTACCTGCATACCCCTGTAATTACTGCTTCAGATGCTGAAGGCGCAGGCGAAACATTTCACGTTACCAACTTCGATTTGGATAACATTCCGAAAACTGATACCGGCGAGATCGATTTCAAACAGGATTTTTTTGGTCGTGCCACTAACTTAACCGTATCCGGCCAGCTGGAAGGTGAGCTTGGCGCTATGGCCCTGAGCGATATTTATACATTCGGCCCAACCTTCCGTGCTGAAAATTCGAACACGACCCGCCATTTGGCAGAGTTTTGGATGATTGAGCCGGAAGTCGCGTTTAACGATCTGGTTGACAACATGGACCTCGCCGAGGATATGCTAAAATACGTGATCAAGTACGCTTTGGATAAAAATGCCGATGACATTGAATTTTTAACCCAGCGCTTAACTGAAGAGGAAAAAACCAAACCGCAAAACGAGCGCTCAGAAATGACGCTCCTCGAAAAACTGCAGTTTTGCTTAAATAACGATTTCGAGCGCCTAACCTATACCGAGGCGATTGACATCCTGAAAGAATCTACCCCAAACAAAAAGAAAAAGTTTGTTTATCCTGTTGAAGGCTGGGGTACAGACCTGCAAAGTGAGCACGAGCGTTACCTGGTCGAAAAACACTTTAAAAAGCCGGTGATCCTGACCGATTATCCAAAGGAGATCAAAGCGTTTTACATGCGCCAGAACGACGATGGCAAAACCGTGCGTGCCATGGACATCCTGTTCCCGGGCATTGGCGAAATTGTAGGTGGTTCACAACGTGAAGAACGTTTAGACAAGCTTGAGCAGCGCATGAACGAAATGGGCATCCCGACCGAAGAACTTTGGTGGTATTTGGATACCCGCCGTTTCGGCTCTTGTCCGCATGCCGGCTTTGGTTTGGGTTTTGAGCGGTTGGTGCTGTTTGTTACCGGCATGGGCAACATCCGCGATGTAATCCCCTTCCCAAGGTTTCCTAAAAACGCGGAGTTTTAACCGTTGATTGTTTTTTGATTTTGATGATTACGCTGACTTTTTGTTTTTAGGATTTCACCGATTCAAAATTGATTTCACCGATTTTTTAGGTTGTGTTATGATGATTATCGTCAAAGACTGATTATCTTGACCAACAACTAAAGCATGATATCAACTTTTAATCGGTGTAATCATTTTAAGAGGTAGCGAAAATCCTTAAATGAAGTAGTTACAAATCGGTGTAATCATTCTAAAAAATCGGTGTAATCCCAATAAAAAAATGCCATCACAAATTCTGCTTGCTACCCATATTAATGCGCCTGTTGAAAAAGTGTTTGACATTGCCCGTAACATTGATGTACATGTAGAGTCAACAAAACATACTGGCGAACGAGCTATTGCCGGGCGTACAACCGGCTTGATTGAACTCGGCGAAACTGTTACCTGGCGGGCAAAGCATTTCGGCATATGGCAAAACCTTACCTCAAAGATCACCGAAATGGAATATCCAAATTACTTTACCGATATCCAGGTTGAGGGTGCTTTCAAAAACTTTACGCATGAGCATTATTTTTATCCTATCCTTAACCAAACCATGATGCGGGATATTTTCACGTTCGAATCGCCGGGTGGAATATTGGGAGAAGCGGTAAACTTTCTGTTCCTCTCAAGCTACATGACACAATTGTTGGTAAAGAGGAATAAAGTGATTAAACAGGTGGCTGAAGGTAGTTCAAACTCATGACCGAGGGTTAAAATCCCTATATTGAGCTTTCATTTATTAGGTTATTTAACATCTTACCGAAACTATGGTTTTCAACGCTGATATTCTTATACACCCGGGATTGGGCAATTCAGGTTCACAACACTGGCAAAGTATTTGGGAAAAGCAGTTCAATTTTACCCGTATTGAACAACAGGATTGGGAAACCCCGGTTTGCAGCGATTGGATAAAAACTATAAATGATTATGTAAACCGCTATGATCCGGAAAACGTAATCTTAGTTGGTCATAGCCTGGCTTGTGCTGCCATAGCCTCGTGGGCAAAACAATATAACATTGCAATAAAGGGTGCATTACTGGTTGCACCGAGCGATACCGAAGCGGATAGCTATCCAACCGGCACAAGTGGCTTTACGCCGATGCCATCAGGCAAACTGCTATTCAAATCAATAACGGTGGTTAGTAACAATGATTTCTACGTAAGCCCGGAACGAGCCCTGTTATTTGCAAAAAGTTGGGGAAGTGAGATAGTTAGTATGGGTGATGCAGGCCATATCAATGTATCAGCAGGTTATGGCGAATGGGATAAAGGGCTCGATCTGTTAAAAAAACTGGACGAGGGATATTAAGCCGACGACGGCAGATCAGGCAATGCCGTTTACTGAAAAACTTATCACTTGTTTAGTTTTAAGATTTATCCTTACCTGAAAATAGCAGTTGCCACCGTCCATAACATTGACCAAATGCTTCTTCCAGTTTGTAGGATAGTGTATTGCGCATAAACAATTTAGATACACTTCTTTTTCTCCCTTTCCATTTATCATGGCTAATACTTGTTTATAGTATTTATAGGGGTTATATATCGCACCATATTCTTTCCTTTTATTATGATCTTCAACAGCCCTGATTAAAATGTTGTCTATTTCTACAAAATCTGCGTCAGCCAATTGTGTAGTACGATACTCTTTTCCAAACCATGAATCAATGAATTGCTGATTTACAGGCAAGACTGCGTATTTCGACATATCAACAACGTGAAGGTGCTGATACTTAAACAATGAGTTTGGTTTGCTAAGCGGGTTAACCGATTGCAGCAAAATGAATATGGATAAGATCGCAATGCGCATAGTTAGAGACTAATAAATACCAAGTTAAAGTTAATAAGTTCAGCTGAAAGCCAAAGCTATGTTTAACCACAAGCGGGAAAACCCGCGGCAGTTGCTTGTAATTTGCACATTTGAAATTTGCACATCTGCCCATCTAAAATCCCGTCAAATCAGTGTAAACATCAACCGGTAAAACATTATATCCTCCCGAGTTGTCGTATCTTTATATAGATGAAAAACCGGAAAGGATTCTTGATCGGTGAAATCAAAAAAATCGGAGTAATCAAAATATATGGAGTACAATCAATTAACGCCCGAAGAAGAAAGGGTAATATTATACAAAGGTACCGAAAGGCCGTTCACCGGCTCGTTACTGAACAATAAGGCGCAAGGTTTATACGTTTGCAAACGCTGTGATGCGCCGCTGTATCGATCGGAAGATAAGTTTGAGTCGTTTTGCGGCTGGCCGAGTTTTGACGATGAGATTGAAGGAGCTATTCGCCGCGAAGTAGACGCTGATGGCCGCAGGGTAGAGATCCTGTGTGCAAATTGCGGCGCTCACCTGGGCCACGTGTTTGAGGGCGAGTACATGACCGCTAAAAACACCCGCCATTGTGTAAATTCAGTATCGATGAAATTTGTTCCGGTTGAGGACGCAAAATAATTCGTAAAACTTTCAGGAATACGCCCGTTGGTTCATGATTAACGGGCGTAATTGTTTTCCACATACCGACCTGCAGAGACCTTTTAATTTCGCATTTAAATATTGATACCTGCTGCAAGCAAAAGCATTTCATTATTGGCAATAATTGTCGGTGTTAAGTCAAGTAATTTATAATGTTAAATTATCGTAATCCGCAAGTATAAAGGCCTCCAAATTTCAATCAAATTTTTAATCGGCTGTTTTCAAGTCCATTAATTTTTCATCAATATAACAAGTGCCGATAAAGTGTGGATAACTCGGGGGTTTGTGAAAAACTATCATTCACAACTACACAACTCAAACATTAACTTTGCTCAGCAAGGTAATAAAAAAGGCATTCAGCCGGCAGCCAGCCGCACTCGTCAACTTCTAATTAAATAACTGGCTGTCAGAAAGTTACACAATACAGTTGCTAAGGAATAAATCCGAAGGCATCAAAATTTAAAGCTTTATTGAAAAGTAGGGCTTGCTTTCGTGTCTGAATACCTGATTGAAGAAAGAAACTAATAAAGTAGACACCAATGAGTTTGGAAAACGAATTATTACTACGGGAAAACAAGGACCGGTTTGTTATCCTTCCCATCAAGTATCCCGCAATTTGGGAGATGTATAAAAAAGCGGAAGCCAGCTTCTGGACCGCCGAGGAAATCGACCTGTCGGACGATATCAAACATTGGGAAAGTCTTAATTCGGGCGAGAAACATTTTATCTCGCATGTACTCGCTTTTTTTGCCGCAAGCGATGGTATCGTGAACGAGAACCTGGCGGTAAACTTCATGAGCGAAGTACAATTGCCCGAGGCACGCTGCTTTTATGGTTTCCAGATCATGATGGAAAACATCCACTCTGAAACCTATGCCCTGCTGATAGACACCTACGTAAAAGATCCCGCCGAGAAAGATCGCCTTTTCCATGCTATTGAAACCGTACCATGTGTTGGTAAGAAAGCTGAGTGGGCATTGAAATGGATCAACAACGGCAACTTTGCCGAGCGTTTGGTTGCATTCGCGGCGGTTGAAGGGATCTTCTTTTCAGGCAGCTTTTGCTCCATATTTTGGCTTAAAAAACGCGGCCTTATGCCGGGTTTAACTTTCAGCAATGAGCTGATCTCGCGCGATGAAGGTTCACACTGCGAGTTTGCCTGCTTATTATATGGCATGCTTGAAAACAAACTACCGCAGGAACAGGTTACCAAGATCATTACCGATGCGGTAGAGATAGAAAAAGAATTTATAACCGAGGCATTACCGGTTAACCTGATAGGAATGAATGCCAAGCTAATGAGCCAGTACATTGAGTTTGTGGCCGACAGGTGGCTGAGCGAACTTGGTTACGATAAATTCTATAACGCAACCAATCCGTTCGATTTCATGGAAATGATCTCGTTACAGGGCAAAACCAACTTTTTTGAAAAGCGTGTAGGCGATTATCAAAAAAGTGGTGTACTGAATGCGTCGGCCGAAAGCAAAAGCTTTTCGCTTGATGATGATTTCTAATTGAAGAGGTTAGAGATTGGTGATTAGAGGTTAGGTAGTCTCAGGCCAATCCCAAAATCAAGGTTCAGAAAATAATCAAATCACAATAATATTAACTAAAAAAGCTTCGCTTTTAACGGGGCAAAAGGAGGGGCAAAATGTTCGTAGTAAAAAGAGACGGAAGAAGAGAATCCGTAAAATTTGACAAGATCACCGCACGTATTGAAAAACTGTGCTATGGGTTTCAATTAGTTGATCCTATTGATGTGGCTAAAAAGGTAATTGAAGGTTTATTTGATGGCGTAACCACCTCCGAGCTGGATAACCTGGCTGCCGAAACCGCCGCTTCATTAACCACCAAGCACCCTGATTATGCTTTGCTGGCTTCGCGTATCGCGGTATCAAACCTGCACAAAAACACCATTAAGTCGTTTTCAGAAACCATGCGCCTCCTGCATGAGTATGTTGACAAGAAAACAGGTAAAGATGCCTCGCTTATCGCTGACGATGTTTATGAAGTGATTAAAGAAAACGCGGAACTGCTTGACAGCACCATCATTTATGACCGCGACTTTGGCTTTGATTATTTCGGTTTCAAAACCCTCGAAAAATCATACCTGCTAAAAATCGACGGTAAAATTGCCGAGCGCCCTCAGCACCTGTTTATGCGTGTATCGGTAGGTATCCACAAAGATGATATTGAAAGCGCCATCAAAACCTACCATTTAATGAGCGAGCGTTGGTTTACACATGCTACGCCAACTTTGTTTAATGCAGGTACGCCAAAACCACAAATGTCATCATGCTTCCTGTTAACCATGAAAGATGACAGCATTGAGGGTATCTATGATACATTAAAACAAACCGCCAAAATTTCGCAAAGTGCAGGTGGTATTGGTTTAAGCATCCACAATGTAAGGGCTACAGGCTCGTACATCAGCGGTACTAACGGTACCAGCAATGGTATTATCCCAATGCTGCGCGTATTTAATGATACTGCCCGTTATGTTGATCAGGGCGGCGGTAAACGTAAAGGCGCTTTCGCCGTTTACTTAGAGCCATGGCATGCCGATATTTTTGAATTTTTGGACCTGCGTAAAAACCACGGTAAAGAAGAAATGCGTGCCCGCGATTTGTTCTACGCCCTTTGGGTATCTGACCTGTTCATGCAGCGCGTTGAAGCCAATGAAGATTGGAGCTTATTTTGTCCGCACGAAGCACCAGGCTTAGCCGATTGCTGGGGTAAAGAATTTGAAGAGCTGTACGTTAAATACGAAAAAGAAGGCCGTCAGCGTCGTACAGTAAAAGCACAGGAACTTTGGTTTGCAGTGTTAGATGCACAGGTTGAAACCGGTACGCCATACTTATTATATAAAGATGCTGCCAACGGTAAATCAAACCAGCAAAACCTGGGTACCATTAAAAGCTCAAACCTTTGCACCGAGATCATCGAGTATACCGATGCAAACGAAGTAGCTGTTTGTAACCTGGCTTCATTAGCATTACCACGTTACATCAACAATGGTGCTTTTGATCATGATAAACTGTACGAAGTAACTTACCAGGCAACTATCAACCTTAACAGGATCATTGATGGCAACTACTACCCGGTTAAAGAAGCTGAATACTCAAACCTGCGTCACCGTCCTATTGGTTTAGGTGTACAGGGCTTGGCTGATACTTTCATTCAACTGCGTATGCCGTTTGAAAGTGATGAAGCTAAAAAACTAAACATCGAGATCTTCGAAACCATCTACTTTGCAGCAATGACAGCTTCAAAAGATATGGCTATAAAAGATGGCGCTTATGAAACATTCAAAGGCTCACCATTGTCACAAGGTAAATTCCAGTTCGATCTGTGGGGTGTAAAACCAGAAAGCGGCAGGTGGGATTGGGAAAACCTGCGTTTAGATGTAATGAACCACGGCGTACGCAACTCATTATTAGTTGCACCGATGCCAACTGCTTCAACATCACAGATTTTAGGTAACAACGAATGCTTTGAACCCTATACTTCAAACATTTACACCCGCCGTGTATTGAGCGGTGAGTTCATTGTAGTGAACAAATACCTGCTGCGTGATTTGGTTAACCTTGGCTTGTGGAGCACCAGCATGAAAGATAAGATCATCAGCGCAAACGGTTCAATCCAGGAAATTCCTGAGATCCCTGCTGATATCAAAGCATTGTACAAAACTGTTTGGGAGATCAAAATGCGCAGCATTATTGATATGGCTGCCGACAGGGGCGCGTACATTTGCCAGTCGCAATCATTGAACCTGTTCATCAACTCACCAAATGCTTCGAAGTTAACTTCAATGCACTTCTACGCATGGAAAAAAGGCTTGAAAACAGGTATGTACTACCTGCGTACACAAGCAGCATCGCAAGCTGTTAAATTTACAGTTGAAAACCAGGGCGGTAAAAACATGGATCCGGTTATCCCGGCCGTTGTTGACGCCGTTGCCGACGAAATTCCGGCAGGCCCAACCTGCTCAATGGAAGAAGGCTGCGTGACTTGCTCGGCGTAAGTTTTTTTAGTCGATAGACGATAGTCCATGGACCATAGCCAAAAAGCTATAGTTCATGGACTTTTTATTTTAATGACATTCATATTTTACAAGCTATCCCGCGGTTAGGTAACTTAGTAAACTTTTTCCATGGACTATGGACTATTAACCATCGACCAAACAAAATGCCCAAACACGAAATCATCCGTTGCGAACGCTGCCAAACAGCTTTTGAATGTAAAGCCAATTCATTCAGCAAGTGCCAGTGCAGTATTGTGCAGCTCACTATTAACGAGGTGCAATATGTGAGCGAGCTATATGACGGGTGTTTGTGTGCTAATTGTTTGCTTATCATTCAGCAAGAGTATTGGGAAAGTATGGGGTTGGTTTGATGATTATAAACCAGCATTGTTGACAACAAATAGTTCTCTTCTCTCCAAATTAATCTCTCCCAATTAATCCTTTTCCATTTCCATTAGTCATACATGTGTACATCTTCAATAAAGATGATGATTAAAGATTTTACACCATGAAAAGGAAATTTGTTGCTTTGGCACTATTAATATCAGCAGTAGTATCCGTAACCTCAGGTTGCGTTGTTCGTGAAGATTATGGTCACCATCACAGGTACCGCAACGGCTATAACAACGGGTATAATAATGGTTACCATGACGGTGACGATCACGGTCATTATCACGACCGCGGTTATTAAGAATTGTTAATTTAAGTTTTCCATAAGTAGTTTAGTGAGTGATGAAAGAGGGCGCCGGTTTTACCGGCGCTCTTTTTATGCCCATCTGATTTATTCGGCACAGAATTTTATTATGGGTTTAAATGAAAAATAGATTAAAATCAGAATTTACAATAATCAAAATAAATATAATCAAAATTTAATTCCGTAAAATTTGATTTTTCAAAATCATTTTTTGTAGATTTGGTTCAACATTATAAACCTATCAAAAATGATCAGCATTAAAACTACAACGGGCTATATATGCAGGTTCGCATTTATAGCTGCAGTTGCTTTAACCGGCCCGGGCGTTGCACCGGTTATCGCAAAAGTTGCAAAGTCGCCAACAATAATTATTGCCGATACCCAGCTCAAAGCTTTTGAAGGCATTTATCAGCAAAAGGATAACGAGTACAGAGTATATAAAATAACAGCAGATGGTGATAAACTAATTGCCCAACAACTTGGCGGAGATCAAAAGCTAACTTTAACCCGTAAATCAGATCTTGAATTTGAATTTTTAGATGATGACGGCGATGAAAAAATCCCTGTTGTGTTTTCAAAGAATGAAGCCGGTGAAATAAACCAGATCACCTTAGGCGGCAGGCAAAGATGGGCAAAGATAAACAGCTATACCCCACCTAAAGAGGTACAACTGACACCCGAACAAATAAAAGTTTTGGCGGGCAAATATCAGTCGGATGAGAGGGCTGATCTTTTTCTGACTATAACCGCGATACCCGACGGATTAACGCTCAAACAATCATGGGATGGCAAGGAAATCAATTTTAAACCATTGTCTGAAGTGTTATTTTTAAATCAAGCCTTTGGCTTTCCCTTAAAATTCACTAAAGACGCGAGCGGCAATCCAACCAAAGTGTTGGCTTTTAACCGCGACACCTGGAATAAGGTAAAAGAATAAGCTCCCTTATTAATTCAATATATAAAGTATTACGGGCCGGCCCGCTGTCACCTAAACCTGGTTACATCGGTAACCGGCCTTTTTTTTTGTACCTGTAGTCATAATAATAGACCGGTCATATTATTAATAATTATAGTATTTACATCGAATTGTGTATAATACAGTTTTTAATTAAAATAATTTGAATAATTTTATAAGGCCAAGCACCTTATTATTAGTAGATGAACTTATTTAGGCTTTTTAAGTATAATTTATCAAAGAACAAAGTCTATTCAACTTTAACAAATCTCGTAGCATTTATCGCTATAATTTTCGTTGCTTTTGACAAGCTAACAAACATCCTATCCAACCCTATTTACAGTCAGATCTGTATAACAATATTTATACTCATTGTATTTTATTATCTGCTTGCAACATTCAACGAGGTCTGCAAAAAAAAAACAACAAGGGTTTGCTAATTCCGATTATTATTCAAAACCAGAAATTAATATCGCAAAATTTGGAAGAATCTCAGTTTTCTTCCTATTGTTGATTCCTTTATACTTTATAAAAATTCAAATTACTGTTTATCAAAATCATAAAAAGTCCTTAGACCAGATATGTGGTGAAAATTTAAAAAAAACCGGACTCCTTATAACTAATTTCGCTCAACCAAAGGAAGATGACGGTTTTTCGAGTACATTATATGGTAAACTGAACTCCGATTTACAAAATATTGATACAATACAATTAAAATTATTGGGAAAATATATCTTAGAAACCAGCCCCAATTATTTAGATACCATAAAAAACACCTTTGAAGAAAACTGTAGCAAGTCTGGATTAATTGTTTACGGGAATAGAAAGAACATGCAATTCAACTGCAGAATATATTCTCTCAATTTTTTGAAATTTACATCTAAGGCCTTTAATAGAACAAAAGATAGTACTATAATTTATATCCAAAATCCTAACATTATAAATTTCACAGTCGAAGAAGAAGCGAACGTTATATCTGAATTCCTCCACGGCTTGTTATTTTATCACGCAGGAGCGTATGAGCTGTCAAATAAAGCGATGCATGGGGCATTAAGGTTAAATACTAATCCTAAAAACAAGCAATTCATTTCGATATGTCATTTATTCATCGGTAACAGCTTCGTAAATCAAGGTCAAACATCGGCGGCAATAAATTCTTACAAGGATGGAATATCAGTAGAGCCATCAAATTCATATCTGCACTATAATCTTGCTGCAATTTATAATAGCTCAAAAGACATAGCCGAAGCTTTTAAGGAATACCAAATTGCAGCTCAGTTAAATCATCAATTAAAAAACCCATTACAGAAAGTTACGTCTCCCGAGACTTCTACATCTAAGGTCGAGCTAAAAAAAACCACGATAAAAGATCAACAAAAAAAACGCGACACATTAAGAGTCTTGTATAAAGCTGAAAATACCACGCTGACAACCGGTGATCAACATTGGTTTATCATCTCAAAAAATCAAAAGTATGGCATTATAAACGATAAAGGTGATACTATTTCTAATTGTAAATTTGACGAAATAGACTACATGTATTTTAAAAAAGCGCATTGCTTTATCGGGCAAATCGGAAAAAGATACGGCGCATTTATGTTACGCACCCACCATAATTCAGGAGAAAAATGGCATGAGTTGCCAGTCGAGTATTCAATATTTACGATACAAGAAGCAATTGAATATTGTTTAGACCATCATTATAAAGAGCAATAAGCTCATCTTATAGTTTTTTAAGCAACATTCCCCTCAAAAAAACTT
The DNA here is from genome assembly GCF_059491465.1 of Mucilaginibacter sp. Mucisp73. NCBI lineage: Bacteria > Pseudomonadati > Bacteroidota > Sphingobacteriia > Sphingobacteriales > Sphingobacteriaceae > Mucilaginibacter > Mucilaginibacter sp. Mucisp73. The sequence goes on from NZ_CP168507.1 coordinate 5,203,892, forward strand.
TCACACAACTACTTGAAAATCAAAAATAATGTTCGTACTTTTGCAGTCCCGAAATGCGGGATAAAATAATTAGACAAAAAAGCAAGAAATGCCTACTATTCAGCAATTAGTTAGAAAAGGTAGAGTAGCTCTGGTTGACAAGAGTAAGTCACCGGCGTTGGACAGCTGTCCACAGCGAAGAGGCGTGTGCACCCGTGTGTACACCACTACCCCTAAAAAACCAAACTCAGCAATGCGTAAAGTTGCCCGTGTGCGCTTAACCAACGGTAAAGAAGTAAACGCTTACATCCCTGGTGAAGGTCACAACTTACAGGAGCACTCTATCGTTTTGATCCGTGGTGGTCGTGTTAAAGACTTACCAGGTGTACGTTACCACATCATCCGTGGTGCACTGGATACATCAGGTGTAGCTGGCCGTAACCAACGCCGTTCAAAATATGGTACCAAACGTCCTAAACCAGGTCAGGTAGCAGCAGCGCCAACAAAAGGTAAAAAGAAATAATTAAGGAGGATAGAAAGCAATGAGAAAGTCAAAACCAAAAAAGAGAATTATCCTTCCTGATCCAAAGTTCAATGATACTTTGGTAACAAGGTTTGTAAACAACATGATGTATGATGGTAAAAAATCAACTGCATACTCTATTTTTTACAACGCTGTTGAAATTGTTGAGAAAAAAACAAGCGAAAACGGCTTAGAAACCTGGAAAAAAGCTTTAAACAATGTAATGCCTGCTGTTGAAGTAAAAAGCCGCCGTGTAGGTGGTGCTAACTTCCAGGTACCTACAGAGGTTCGTCCTGAGCGTAAAATAGCTTTGGGTATGAAATGGTTGATCAGCTATGCCCGTCGTCGTGGTGAAAAAACCATGATGGAGAAATTAGCCGGCGAAATCATCTCTGCTGCAAAAGGCGAAGGTGCCGCTGTTAAGAAGAAAGAAGATACGCACAAAATGGCTGAGGCTAACAAAGCGTTCTCACACTTCAGGTTCTAAAAATTTAGATTACACCGATTTAATTATAAGATTACACCGATTATTTACGTTTACACTTTTTAATCGGTGTAATCATTAACGGATCAGGTGAAATCACAAAACAAATAAAATGTCAAGAGATCTAAAATATACAAGAAACATTGGTATTGCCGCTCACATTGATGCTGGTAAAACTACCACTACCGAGCGTATCCTTTACTATGCTGGTGTAAGCCACAAAATTGGTGAGGTACACGAAGGTGCCGCTACTATGGACTGGATGGCCCAGGAGCAGGAGCGTGGTATCACCATCACTTCGGCTGCAACAACCGTAAACTGGAAATATCGCAACCATAACTATCACATGAACATCATTGATACCCCGGGTCACGTGGACTTTACCGTAGAGGTAAACCGTTCATTACGTGTACTTGATGGTTTGGTGTTCTTATTCAGCGCGGTTGACGGTGTTGAGCCTCAGTCAGAAACTAACTGGCGTTTGGCTAACAACTACAACGTACCGCGTATTGGTTTCGTTAACAAAATGGACCGCTCCGGTGCCGATTTCTTGAACGTGGTAAAACAGGTTAAAGAAATGTTGGGCAGCGTTGCTATCCCATTGCAGTTACCTATCGGTGCTGAAGACCAGTTTAAAGGTGTGGTTGATTTGATCAACTTCCGTGGTATTGTTTGGAATGAGCATGATAAAGGTATGACCTTTACCGAAGTGCCTATCCCTGCCGATATGCTTGACGAAGCTACTGAGTGGAGAGAGAAATTATTGGAAGCAGTTGCTGAGTTTGATGACTCTTTAATGGAGAAATTCTTTGAAGATCCTACAACCATCACTGAGCGCGAAGTATTAGACGCTTTACGTCAGGCTACATTAGCCGGTAAAATCGTTCCGATGACTTGCGGTTCATCTTTCAAAAACAAAGGTGTACAAACCATGCTCGACTATGTAATGGAGTTAATGCCTTCACCTCTTGATTCAAAAGGTGTTGTTGGTACTAATCCTGACACCGGTGCCGAAATTTTGGTTAAACCAGATGTAAAAGAACCATTTGCAGCATTAGCATTTAAAATTGCTACCGACCCGTTTGTAGGCCGTTTATGCTTCATCCGTGTTTACTCTGGTAACCTTGATGCTGGTTCATACGTGTACAACATGCGTTCAGAAAGCAAAGAGCGTATCAGCCGTATCTTCCAGATGCATGCTAACAAGCAAAACCCTATCCCTAACGTGGGTGCAGGTGATATTGCTGCGGTAGTAGGCTTTAAAGATATCAAAACAGGTGATACCCTTTGCGACGAGAAACATCAATTGGTTCTTGAGTCGATGGTATTCCCTGAGCCGGTTATCGGTTTGGCAATTGAGCCTAAAACTCAGGCCGACGTTGATAAATTAGGCATCGCTTTAGGTAAACTGGCAGAAGAGGATCCAACTTTCCGCGTACAAACAGATCAAGATACTGGTCAAACAGTTATTTCTGGTATGGGTGAGTTACACCTGGATATTTTGATGGACCGTTTAAAACGCGAGTTTAAAGTGGAAGTTAACCAGGGTGCTCCTCAGGTAGCTTACAAAGAAGCTATCACCGGTACTATCCAACACCGTGAAACTTACAAGAAACAAACTGGTGGTCGTGGTAAATTCGCGGACATCCAGGTTGTTATCTCTCCAGCCGACGACAATAAAGAAGGCTTACAGTTTGTTAACGAAATTGTTGGTGGTTCTATCCCTCGTGAGTTTATCCCATCTGTTGAAAAAGGCTTCAAAGCCGCTATGGACAATGGTGTACTTGCAGGTTACCCACTTACAAGCTTAAAAGTTCGTTTGATTGATGGTTCATTCCACGCAGTCGATTCGGACGCGTTATCATTCGAGATTGCTGCACGTTCTGCTTACCGCGAAGCATTGCCAAAATGTAAACCGGTATTGCTTGAGCCAATCATGAAAATCGAGATCCTAACCCCTGAAGAAAACATGGGTGATGTTATCGGTGACATGAACCGTCGTCGTGGCCAGCTGCAAGGTATGGACACCCGTAACGGCTCACAGGTTATCAAAGCTATGGTACCACTTTCTGAAATGTTTGGTTACGTAACTCAATTACGTACTATCACTTCGGGCCGTGCAACTTCAACTATGGAGTTTGACCACTACGCTGATGCACCTCGTAACGTACAGGACGAAGTTGTTGCCAAATCAAAAGGTCGCAAACAAGTTGCTATCGACTAAATTCAATGATTACACCGATTGTTTGTGATTCCACAGATAATCGGTGTAATTAATAAATAACCAATGATCTCACCTAATAAATAGCTCTTAGGTTGATCAATTAAAAATCGGTGAAATCACCATTCAATCGGTGAAATCCCAAAAACAAAATAACAATGAGCCAAAGAATCAGGATCAAATTGAAATCTTACGATTACAACCTGGTAGATAAATCTGCCGAGAAAATCGTAAAAACAGTAAAACCTACGGGTGCTGTAGTTAGCGGACCACTTCCGTTACCAACCGAAAAGAAAATTTTCACCGTATTACGTTCACCACACGTAAACAAAAAAGCACGTGAGCAATTCCAACTTTGCTCATACAAGCGCTTATTAGACATTTACAGCTCTAACTCAAAAACTGTAGATGCCCTGATGAAGCTTGAATTGCCAAGCGGTGTTGAGGTTGAGATCAAAGTTTGATAGACGACCGGCCCACTGAAAGGTGTGGGATCAAAAAATAAAAAAGGCCATCTGCTTAAGCGGATGGTCTTTTTTGGTTTTGACGATATTTTGCGATAACTTTAAATATGGAAGCATACGTTGTATACCCCTCAAAAGCCCAGGAAAAAGTTATTAAGGCATTTTTTGAGGCGCTAAATATTCCTTTCGAAAAAAAAGAAGAAGAAACATTACCACCTCATGTAATCGAAGGTATTGCTAAAGGGCAGGCAGATATTGAGGCTGGACGCAGTATAAGTTTGGAAGAATTTAAAAAACGGCTCACGATATCTGAATGAGCTATAATATAGTTTTTTCTTCAAGTGCACTTGAATCATTTGATGCTATAAAATCGCAATTACAAGAACAATGGGGTTCTAAAGTAGTCAAAGACTTTGAAAAACGAACTCTTAAAGTAATTGATATAATTAGTATATCACCACTCATATTTCAAGGGATAAAAAACTCAGCTCAAATAAGAAAGGGCTTTATTCATAAAAATTGTTCTGTATTTTACCAAATAAAGAAAGATCAGATCGATATTCTCTTCTTTTGGGATAATAGGCAAGAGCCGCTTTTCTAACCCATAGCATTGCCTGCGGTCCAGGCTGTGCGTTCATACTGCACGGGCCTTAACCATATGGCAGGTATCCGCTTCCGTTCTTAAAACAGCCTTTCTGATTAAATCGATGGAAAGACATTATTGAATTTTTCATCTTAATTGTATGAATTCCGTAATTCAAAAAATTACCCGGTTCAGAGAAATCCCGAAATTGAACATTTCAAGTTCAAAATAAATATTACCCGCCCTGTCCTATTTAGCCATTTCCATTTGATATAGAGGTGTAATTCATATATTTATTAACCTTTAAAATTTAAAAAGATGGACGAATTCGTTTTAATTTTCAGGCACGAGGATGGCACTAAAATAGCTTCTCCCGAACAGATCCAAATCTGGATGAAACAAACTATGGACTGGATTGGCGGCATAGCTGCTCAAAACAAATTTGTGAGTGGCACCGGCTTGCCTTTTGCCGACGCCAAAATTGTAGGGCACGGCGGCGTAGTTACCAATGGCCCTTTCGGCGAGATCAAAGAAACGATAGGCGGTTTCATCACTGTAAAAGCCGAATCGGTTGAAGAAGCTGTGGAATTTGCCAAAGGCTGTCCTGTTTTGCAGGGCGATGGCAATACCGTTGAAGTGCGGAAGGTTGCCAAGAATGATGGGGTGCATTAAAATAATTTTATAAATGATGTCATTGCGAGGAGCAGCTCGGGCAAAAGAGTATCCGGCGCGACGTGGCAATCCCGTAGTTATGCCTGCGAGATATACAAAGCAGCAAAGCACAGCTACGAGATTGCCGCGCTATCGCTCGCAATGACATTTTTCCATTTGCACCGTGCAAAACTCCGAAATCATTCCCCATCTATTCCGCACCGAGTACCGCAAAATAATATCGGTGCTGTGCCGCCGCTTTGGATTCGATCAGATGGAAACTGCCGAGGACATCGCCAGCGATACCTTCCTTACCGCAGCCCAAGCCTGGAGCTATAAAGGTATCCCGCCTAACCCAACCGCCTGGCTTTATAGCGTAGCCAAAAACAAGGCGAAAAATCATTTACAGCGTAACAGCATTTTTGAAAACAAGGTGTCCACGGAAATCCAAACCTTGGAGACCTATGAACCGGAAATCGATCTTTCGCTCCAAAACATCACCGACAGCCAGTTGCAAATGATGTTTGCAATCTGTCACCCTGCCATCCCTCCCGAGGCACAGATCGGACTTTCATTGCGCATCCTTTGCGGTTTCGGAATTGATGAAGTGGCCGAAGCCTTCCTGACCAATAAAGAAACCATTAACAAACGCCTGTTCAGGGCTAAGGAAAAGATCCGCAATGAAAAAATAGGAATCGAAATACCTGGTCCGGCTGAAATTGATAACCGGCTCGAAAACGTGCTCACCACTATTTATCTGTTGTTTAGCGAGGGTTATTATTCTGTTAGTGATAACCAGGTTTTGCGTAAAGATCTTTGCTTTGAGGCCATGCGCCTTTGCCACATGCTTATTGAAAACGAAGGCACCAACAAACCGCCGGTTAACGCATTGCTTTCGCTCATGTATTTTCATGCCTCGAGGTTTGAAGCCCGCACAGATCAAAACGGCCGACTAATTTTATATGAAGATCAGGACACCAACCTCTGGAACTATGACCTGGTAGCCAAAGGTGCCTTTTATTTAAACCTTGCCACTACCGGTACTCAATTATCAAAATATCACATTGAAGCCAGTATAGCCTACTGGCATACTCAAAAAAACGATTCCAAACAAAAATGGGAAAACATATTGCAGCTTTATAATCGCCTGCTGCAAATAGCATACTCCCCTATAGCGGCACTCAACCGCACCTTTGCGCTTGCCAAAGCCAACAGCCCCGAAGAAGCCATTATTGAGGCTGAAAAATTGAAACTCACCGGAAACCAGTTTTACTATACCCTGCTTGGCGAATTATACACCGGCATTGACAATGAACAGGCAAAACTAAACTTTGAGAAAGCACTAACGCTGATAAAAACACCTGCTGATAACGCCATTATTCAAGGCAAAATAGATAAACTTCAAAATTAACATTAGCCCAGGTCAGCAAAAAACGCCCGATAAACAACAAAAAAAAGCATTAATTACATGACTTATAAACAAGGCATTACCATGCTTAAAAATAACACCGGATACTTAAAGCTGGTATCATAAGTATGTTGCAGCGATTAAAACTATTTTGGGTAAACCCGGAGAGCATTTTATTCACTCAGCGCCGGGTTCCTCACTATCCCTGCAAATAGTATCAGCCCGGTTTTCATTTCCCGTATTGCAAAAATGAAAGGTTTATTAAAAACATGAGTTGGTGGGGCTGCCGTAGTCACTATGCCAACAGATGTTACTGCCGCGGCTTCGGTACCGTCTTCATTCACATCAATATAAGCTTTGTGTTTCACCTCGGATATACTAAGGCCACCAACCCCGTTAATTCGACTAAAATCAGCCATATCGCTAAAGGCAATGCTCATCCCTAATGATTTTAAAATATCATTCAGCGTAATATCATAGCTAAATTTAAACCTGGGCATGGTAATGTCCGATTTGCCGGCGGTGAGTTTACCCATCAGTAAATTCCATTTACTTGAATCGAGGCCCTGTGCAAAGCTTTTTATATCTCCATCAGGCATCATCAATATCATGCTGTATTTACTGTTGCTATAAGGCAGTTCAACCACATTTGTACCGTTATAATACGCGCTTTTAAGTTCGGCATGGCTATTGGTCATAAAATCAGCTTGTACAGTGCCGCCATTTGACAAACTAAATGGCGCCTTGAAGGTTGCTTTTGCATCAAAACGGGTTTTCCATATGCTTTTAAAATAAATAGCATTGATGAGGTACATCCGGGCCCCATCCGAAATTTTATCGAGGATCTTTGGAATCTTGCTGTTAGTTTGCTGGCTTACCCAACCATTAATAGTAGTTAGAGATGCTGATTCATTGCTAAAATCGAGGGCTTTCACCTCGGCATTATAAAAATCGGTATTGGTTTTCAGGAATGCCGGCAGCACCGTAAAATTATGAGCGTACCAAATGGAATTGGCTATTTTAAGTGTAGTATTTGGATCGAGATTGGGGAGGTTTGTGATGAGGTTATGATAGTAACTGTTAACCTGTTCTTCGGTAAAACTGCTAAACTCCATGGTTTTGCGGATATCTGTAAGGGTTTGCCCGCTGGCACCATTACTGGTCATACCTATGGCAAAGCTTACGCTTAACGGCGAAATGATGAGGTTTTTATCCGCGTCAAGGCTATTAACATTAGCGCTGAAAAGCTTTAAGGTAAAAGCATTACCAGGTCCAATCTGTTGTTGTTCGGTTGCGGAAAGCACCAGATCTTTACCCGGATCTTTATTAACTGGGCTGATACCTCCCTTTTTACAGGCGGTTATAGCTAAAATCCCAAAACAAAGTAAGGTTAGTTTGCGCGTCATGGCTGATAGGTTTATAATTACATTACGCCTTGTAAATCATTTACGCTACAGCATGTTAAAAATATAACGGCCCCAAAAGCATAACAATTTTTTAACGCCTGTACTTTTAAAACACCGTAATTTAGCCCTTTAAAAACACTTACTTATATCGATGCTAAATCTACTTAAAACCGCAGCTTTTTTCCTCCTGATATCGGCGGGGCTGAATACCACCGCCCAAACCCGCAAAGCAGTCTTTATTATTGCTGATGGCATCCCAGCAGATGTTATTGAAAAATTGAATACCCCTAACCTGAAACTGATAGCTAAGCAGGGCACCTACCTTCGTGCGCATGTTGGCGGCGAAAAGGGTGGTTATTCGCAAACGCCAACCATATCGGCAAATGGCTACAACAGCTTACTTACCGCCACCTGGGTTAACAAACACAACGTTTGGGGCAACGACATCAAAGCACCAAACTATAATTACTGGAATATATTCCGGATGTTTAAAAACGCTTATCCCAACAAAAAGACAGCTGTATTTAGCAGCTGGACAGATAACCGCACCAAGCTAATTGGAGATCGGCTATCCGCAGCTGGTAACATCCACCCTGATTTTGCTTATGATGGTTATGAACTGGATACCGTTAAATTTCCGCATGATAAAGCCGGGAACTATATGCACCTGATAGATGAGCAGGTAGCAGCAGCGGCAGCGGATTGTATTAAAGATAAAGCTCCTGACCTTTCATGGATATACCTGGAATATACCGACGATATGGGGCATAAATACGGCGATAGCCCGCAATATTATGATGCTATTGAAAAAATGGATGCACAGGTAGGCAAGATCTGGACTGCAATACAATACAGGAAGCAACATTTTAAAGAAGACTGGCTGATTTTTATCACAACAGATCATGGCCGCGACGAAGCAACCGGTAAAAATCACGGTGGTCAAAGCACCCGCCAGCGCTCAACCTGGATGGTTACCAGCTACCGCCCGCTTAATAGCTATGCTAAATTCTACACCCCCGGTATTGTTGATATAACGCCCTCTATCAATAGTTTTTTAAATGTAAAAGTACCGGAAGCACAACAACGTGAGATGGATGGGACCTCGCTTATCGGTCCGCTATCAGTGGCAGAGCCTGCCGCTAACTATGTGCAGGGCTCATTGGATATCACCTGGAAAGCGCTCGACCCCAAAGGCAGTGTTAAGGTTTGGGTAGCAGCCGATAATACCTTTAAAGAAGGTAAGGCCGATGATTATAAGCTGTTAGCTACTGTACCGGTTACTAATGAGCATGTGCTGGTTGATGTTAAAAATATGCCCTCTAAATTTTATAAGGTTGTTATTGAAGGATTGAATAATACAGCGAACAGATGGGTTGTACTTGATGAAAAGAAGTAACCTGGCTCATTATTTAGAAATTTTCATAACGCCTCCCTGCACTAAATGCAAGGAGGCGTTATTGCTTTGTATCTCTTGTAAAAACATCCCGGTTAAGCTTTCCCAACCCAATCAGCCCAAAATACAAACTACTTTGTATTGTGTGCCCTCCACGGGCTCCGTAAACTTGTGATATAAAAACAATCCAAATCACAATGAAAAAGCCACAATCATGTACCTCTGGTGTAACGCCTGCTAACAGCAGCACGTTAAATTTTATTATGACAAGCCCCGCAGCTCCGTTAATAAACCAGCCGCTCTATCGCAAAAACAAAAAATTACCAGTTGTTTTTTTGCAGGTAAATTGCATACATTAGATCATTGCCTGTTGGCGTTGATCTGTTCATCACAATCATCAAAACACACCTAATCCGTTTACTAAAATGATCTGTAAAACCAAAATATGGGCAATTATTTGCTGTGTTACCGGTGCATTTTGTTTGAGTACACAAGCTGCTTATAGCCAAAACCAGTTTGAAAAAGAACTCACGCAAAAAATAGACAACTTTCTGGCACCTGTCCCTCAAACCAACCAGCAAACAATATCAGCACAAAATGAGCTTTACCCAAGCGATGCTCCTGGCGGCATATTAATTCCATCGGGCTTTGGGGGATACGGCACCTACCTGTTTGGAGGCCTTGGCGCTACCTACCCTGAAGTGTACAGGGACAACAAAGCCGATCTGATTGCCTCGGTGGGTGCATGCGTTGGCAACCCTGTAAAAGCAATAAACTTTGCCGCCAGTTTAAATATAACTGATGTGCACCGGTTCAGGGATTTCTCAGGTAACTTCATTGTAAGCCGTAAATTATTTGCAGGTACAAGCATTTCGGCCGGGGCTTTGCAGATGTTTGCCAACGTAAGGCAATCAGACGCATCAGGTTCGACCTTTTATATGGCTGTAAGCCACGCTGTACAAACTATTAAATCATTAACGCCAGGCTGCTCAAGGCTCAGTTATACAATTGGTATTGGCAGCGGCAGGTTTTATGAAAAAAGTCCGAAAGATATAGCTGTGGGAAGAGGGAAACACGGCACCGCTGTATTTGGCAGCATATCCTATGAGCTTATCCAGCATGTAAACGTAAATGCCGAATGGACCGGCATGAACCTTGGTATTTCGGCAGGCATCAGGCCATTCCCCGTGCCTTTGAGTTTAGCTGTGGGGGTTGCAAACCTTACCCGGTATACCAATGATAAGGCCAATATGGTGTTCTCTATCGGTTACCCACTCTCCCTAAGCCGACGATAACTCTTTCTCAGCAAAAATTAATTATTTCATTAAAACATATAAAATCTATGAAAAAGATAATCATAGCAGCATTCGTCGTGTCCGCAACTTTAATTATAAGCACTAAGCGGACTTCTGCCCAAAGCAGAAACAATCAATCGGATTGGAATGTACCACCACCGATACCTCCTTATACGCCACCGCCACCGGTAATTCCGCCACCCACAGTGCCGCCACTACCACCACCGCCGTATAAACCGGTAATACCAGTGCCACCGATTAAACCACCTAACATTCCGCCCACTCCGCCACCACCGGGACCAGGGCCACATATGCCACCGCCAACCCATATGCCACCACCAACTCATATGCCGCCGCCTACTCATATGCCACCCCCAACGCATATGCCACCGCCTACGCACATGCCGCCACCGACCCATATACCAAACCATTAATAAACAGTGATTTAGATTTAGTTTTCCAATGCGACAGGGGATAATACAAATCGATTAAAAAAATGAAAACACACCTCTTCAATATAAAAATGGCATTAATAGCTTTATTGCTGTTCATAGCCTGCGTCAGCAAAGCCCAACGCCGCGAACTTACGTTCAAGCAAGGCGATGAGTACAATAAAACAACCTATATAAGTGCGGCAAGTATATTGCAGCGGGGGGAGCAAACATTCAATATCAATACAACATCATCAATATCAAAAACCTATAAGGTTACAGGTATTACCCGTAGTGGGTTTGTTTTAACTGTTACCACAAGTCACATCAACGATACAATGGATGCCTTTGGTAAAAAAATGGAATACAGCTCAGACAGGCCTGCCGATACCAGCTCATACATCCAGATGGCACTGCAAAGTCTTATAGGCAAATCGGTGACGCTCACCATTGATAAAAATGGGATCATAACCGATGTAAATGATCCTGATGAGCGATACGCTACCGACACGCTGTTATTATTCGCAGGTTTTAAACAGGATCAGTTTATAACCGGCACACGCTTAAACCTGGTTGCCGATAACTCGGAAGCATTAAAAACGGGTTCAAGCTGGGTGAGCGATATATCTTCGGGTAATGAGAAGATAAACACTACTTATACAGTAAGCCAATCAACACAGCCTGACAAGTATACTAACCTGATGCTTACCAGTACATCATCAGCACCTGAGCAAAACAGTAATACAAATGGTGTACTTGTGGTTGATAACGCTTCAGACGTGATATTGGTTTCAACAGTAAAAACAGCTACGCTGAGTTACAAATTTGTTAACGACACCACTTATTCATTTGGCCGGCGTACCGAAGTAGTGGAAAATTGTATAAAAATGAATTAATACGAACCGGAGAGATTCATTACAAAATGCACAGCTTTTACCGAAAGCTGGTACAAGATACATTAGTCCTGAACGTAGGGGTACAATAAGGGCTATTGTTAAAAGAAGAGGCTATGCTGTTAAGTTATGCATATGCCTCTCTTTTTATAATCCTATTTTTTTACTGTACTTAATGAAGTTTCATCCTTTTGGCTGTTGCCGGGTGCAGGTAATTATTATCGCTCAACCAGTCGGCCATGCGCTGGGGCCAGGTGCTGATGCTTTGCAGCTTTGATCGGTAACCCATATTAAAGCCATGATCGCCCTGGGTATAAATATGTATTTCAACCGGTATTTTTGCTTCCCGGTAACGCTGCAGTAATTTTACTACCGATGGCGAGCAGCAAACATCATCATTAGCAGCTAACAAAAACGCCGGCGGGGCATCATAGGGCAGTTTATCGGGAATATAAAGCGGTCCCGGATAAATCTGGATCAAAAACGAGGGACGGGCATTTAACCTATCGACCGGATCAGCAGCTCCAGGGTCACCTTTACCCCCGCCATAAGCAACCATATCAACCACCTCGCCGCCTGCCGAAAAACCCATCATCCCGATACGGTTTGTATCCAAACCATATTCAGCTGCTTTGCTGCGTACCAGCCGCATGGCCCGGTAGCCGTCCTGTTTGGCATGTACATCAATTTTGTATGGCGATAGCGTATCCCTGCCCAAACGATATTTCAGTACAAAAACGGTAACACCCAAAGTATTAAGATATTTTGCAGGATCAACACCTTCGGCAGTGTATACCAGCAAACGATGGCCGCCGCCGGGGCATATCACCACCGCGGCGCCATTAGCTTTATCCTTCGGCGGCACAAAAACAGTAAGTGATGGATTATGGATATTTTTAACCCAATAGTCCTTAGCCTGCTCTGACTCGTTGCGGCGGTTTTCAAAGCCCGGCGCTCCATTTGGCCAAAGCGGTATAACAGCGTCCTGGGCCACACCCGCAAAAGGGAGCGCAAAGAGTACCAGGAATAGGTAAGTGCTTAGTTTTGTTTGCATAAAGTAAATATACTTCATAGCCGATGCTTTGATATTAAAACACTAAACTTTTACGCGGGTTAATGGTTAAATTTGAATAGCATATAGTTTATGGATAATAGTTCATAGCAATTAGCTTATCTACAGAAAACAGGCATCACTATAATGCCCGTACTATGAACCATCATCCATGAACCATGAACAACTAATAAAATACTTATGGCAAATTTCCAGGAAATAATAGCATCAGAAACACCGGTGCTGGTCGATTTTTCGGCCGAGTGGTGCGGGCCTTGTAAAATGATGCCACCTATACTGCACGATGTTAAAACAGCGTTAGGTGATAAGGTAAAGATCATCAAAATAGATATCGACAAAAATCCTGCGGCAGCCAGCGCGTACCGTATTCAAAGTGTGCCTACGCTTATGATCTTTCAAAAAGGGCAAAGCAAATGGCGCCAAAGCGGTGTGGTACAGGCCAGGCAGCTGCAACAGGTGGTGGAGCAGTTTTTATAACTTCACCCCAGCCCTCTTCAAATGGAGAGGGAGTTATATAATTTATGAGGTTTTACAATTTTAACATATCAGCTCAAAAGCCCCCTCCTTTGGAGAGGATTTAGGTGAGGCTTAAATCCCAATCAACATGGCAACTATCGAAAGCATCCAGACCGCGTATATCGATTATGTATTAACCGAAGGCGAACAGCCTAAGTCGGTTTATATATTCGCTAAGCAAAATGAAATGAGCGAAGCCGAATTTTACCAGTTCTACGGTTCGTTTGAGGCGGTTGAGCAGGGCATTTGGGCTGGTTTTGCCACCAAAACACTGGCCGAGATCCGTGCACAGGAAGTTTGGGAAGGCTATACAGCACGTGAAAAAGCTTTATCATTTTTTTACGGTTTTTTTGAGTTGTTGAAAAGCAGCCGCAGCTTCGCGGTTTACAGCATTAAAAAGCAGCCCAAAGGTTTTACTACGCCCAGGGCATTCAGTCTGCTGAAAGACCTTTTTGAGGGCTTTGCAGATGAGATTTTGAAGGAAGGAATTGAAAGCACCGAACTAAGCGATCGTAAATACTTCTCCAAAAAGTATAAAGACGCGTTATGGATCCAGTTTGTCTTCGTACTTAACTTCTGGATCAACGATAACTCGGCAGGCTTTGAGAAAACCGATGAGGCCATCGAAAAAGGCATTAATGTAACTTTTGATCTTTTTCAACGCTCACCTATCGATAACCTTTTTGAATATGGTAAGTTTTTGGTGCAAAATGGTGGGATAAAGGATAAGATGGGATTTTAAAATAATATGGAAGATAAAGAGAAAGTCTCCCCTTCCGGAGGAGATTTAGAGGGGGCTCCCGAACAAAATAGCATACCCACTACCAAAGTACAGCGGTCGGCCAAATTTGTAAAAACAGGTATTAAAATTGGCGGCAATTATATTAAGCATTATTCCAAAAAGCTATTCAACCCTGACCTGGATAAATCGGAGTTGAACGAGGATAATGCTGCTGATATCTATCAATCATTAAGTGAGCTTAAAGGTAGTGCGCTCAAGGTAGCGCAAATGCTCAGCATGGATAAAAACCTGCTGCCGCAGGCTTATGTTGATAAGTTTACTCAATCGCAATACAATGCGCCGCCGCTTTCCGGGCCTCTTATTGTGCAAACATTCAGGAAGTATTTTGGTAAAAACCCCGATCAGATTTTTGATAAATTCAATATCCGCTCAACCAATGCAGCTTCGATAGGCCAGGTTCACCAGGCGGAGCTAAATGGCAAAAAGCTTGCAGTTAAGATCCAATACCCTGGTGTAGGCGATTCTATCTCGTCTGACCTGAAACTTGTTAAGCCTTTTGCCTTCAGGATGCTGGGCATGAGCGAGAAGGAACTGGATGTTTACATGAAAGAGGTTGAAGAACGCCTGCTGGAAGAAACCGATTACGAATTGGAAGTACGCCGTTCTGTTGAGTTTTCCAATGCCTGTGCCAATCTTGAAAATGTGGTATTCCCTAATTATTACCCCGAGCTAAGCAGTAAGCGAATTATCACCATGGACTGGCTGGAAGGCAAACACCTGAAAGAGTTTTTGGCCACCAATCCATCGCAGGATCTTCGCAACCAGATAGGTCAGGCTTTGTGGGATTTTTACAACTTTCAACAACATGAACTCCGGGCCGTGCATGCCGACCCGCATCCCGGCAATTTTATGATCACACCAGCAGGTAAACTTGGGGTCATTGACTTTGGCTGCATTAAGGAAATGCCCGAGGATTTTTATTATCCCTTCTTTTCCCTTACATCAACCAATTTACTGGATAACAAGGAGGAAACCATCAAGGCATTCCGCCAGCTGGATATGATCCATAAAGGAGATACCCCGGCGCAGATCGAATTTTATTATACCCAGTATAAAGAGATGATTAGCCTGTTCGCGCAGCCATATATTACCGATACATTCGATTTTGGCCAAACTACGTTTTTTGATCAGTTGTATGGTTTTGGCGAGCGTATATCTAAAATGCCCGAGTTTAAACAGGCCCGCGGCGTAAAGCACTTTATTTATGTAAACCGTACAAACTTTGGATTATATAATATCTTGCATGAGCTGAAAGCTAAAGTAAAAACGGATACTTTTAAGCCGCATGTGGTGTTGGAGTATTAAACAGTTGGCAGTTCTGAGTTTGCAGTGGAACCAGTTTATAATTAGCTATATTTGGATAAACCTGTCACCATTTATGAAAGTGCAATACCTGCTTCTAATAGCGTGTTCATTAGTTGCCTGCAAGTCAAAGCATACAAAACCAGATATCGATTCTTCTAAAATCAAAAAACTTAAAGTTTTGCCGGCATCCTATAAAAGTGCAACTAAGATTAAAGCAACGGTTATTGATACATCTAATACCGATAGCGAGGCTGCTTATGCAAATTATTATATTTTAATTGCCGATACAGGTATCAATTATTATACGCTCAGGGATAGAATGTTTGACTTGAATAAATTATCCGGTATCCCTATTGATACGATGGAACGGGGATATAATAAAGCTAAAGACCTCATTGCATTATCCGATAAGGATAAAGATGAGATTTATGCGGGCGAATATTATCCACGGAGATTTCCATCCAAAACGTTAAGCCTTGAATATCTTGATACCTACCAATTTGATACAAACCCAAAAACGATTACTTTAGTAGCCGGGATTTATGAAAACAAAAGCAGTGCAGACAGCGCCTTACAAGTTATTGATAAGGTTAAAACAGCCTTTGTTTTTAAGGGAAGGGTTTACGCCGGCTGCATGCATTAAAAATAATTTTACAACTTAACACATTATTTCTCCATGCCTCTACTCCAAAACACATTCGTCCACCATGTACATTTCTGGCTTAAAAACAAAGCCGATAAAGATAAACTTATCGAAGGGTTTAACATCCTCCTTCCTATTCCGCACATCCGCGATATACATATCGGCATACCGGCCGATACCAACCGCGATGTAATTGACCGTTCATATGATTTATCACTATTGATCTTATTTGATTCGCCCGAAGCTCAGGAGGCTTACCAGGTTGACCCTACCCACATCATCTTTGCCGAAGAATATGCCAAGCCGCTATGCAGCAAAGTAGTTGTTGTCGACAGCATAAACATATAAGCTCTAACTAATTGGTAACATATTATAAGGCAGGCACTGTTGTTTAAAACCGCCTGCCTTTTTTGTTGTTTCACTATGCATGAAGGTTTTACTTGCTGGTGCTAACGGCTATATAGGTACACGGCTTATCCCGGTTTTACTGGAGAATGGTCACGACGCGATTTGCCTGGTACGTGATAAACGTCGTTTTCACGAGCACAGCGATTTCAGCGGGCAGGTTACCCTCATCACCGGCGATCTGCTTAAAGAATCAAATATCGAAGCTTTTCCTGAAGATCTCGACGCAGCTTATTACCTGGTGCATTCCATGGCGCAAACACAGGATTTTGCAGCGCTCGAGACCCTCTCGGCGCATAACTTCGTACAGGCACTCGATAAAACCAATTGTAAACAGGTTATTTTTTTAAGCGGGATTACCAACGACGAAAATCTTTCGCGCCATCTTGAATCCCGGCGCCACGTAGAGGATGTGCTGAAAGAAGGCAAAGCTGCATTAACTGTATTACGGGCGGCAATTATCATTGGTTCGGGCAGCGCCTCATTCGAGATCATTCGTGATCTTACCGAAAAGCTTCCTGTGATGACCGTTCCGCGCTGGGTGAACACCAAATGCCAGCCGATTGGCATCCGCGATGTACTGGGTTACCTGGAAGGGGTAATGCTGAACGAAAAATCGTTTAACCGCACTTTCGATATTGGCGGGCCTGATATTCTTTCCTTTAAACAAATGATGCTTACCTATGCCAAAGTACGTAAGCTGAAAAGGTACATGATCACCATACCTTTCCTGTCGCCCAAACTATCATCATACTGGCTTTATTTTGTTACTTCAACAAGCTATACCCTTGCCCAAAACCTGGTGAACAGCATGAAGAACGAAACGATAATGCACGATCATAGCATTGATGATATAGTGCCACGAAAATGCCTGACTTATGAAGAATGCCTGGAACTTGCTTTTGTGAAGATAGAGCAAAACTCTATTGTATCAAGCTGGAAAGATGCTTTTAACCAGGGTTACCTTAATCCCGGTTTTATGGACCAGATCAAGGTACCTCAAAACGGCACGCAGGAATACAAAGTAAAAATGCCTTTTGAGCGCCCGGCCAACGAAGTGTTTACCAATGTGCTTTCTATAGGCGGCAACCGCGGCTGGTATTATTGGGACTGGATTTGGAACATCCGCGGTTTCCTGGATAAGATCTTTGGTGGTGTTGGCTCGCGCCGGGGGCGCACAAGCAATATTGATATAAGCCCTGGTGATGTAATTGATTTTTGGCGGGTTTTGCTGGCCGACCGCGAAAACAAACGCCTGCTCCTGTACGCTGAAATGAAATTGCCGGGCGAAGCATGGCTTGAATTTAAAATAATTGAACGCCATGGTAAGCAAAGTTTAAGTCAGGTAGCTACCTTTAGGCCCAACGGCCTGTGGGGCCGCTTGTACTGGTATGCCATGTGGCCTTTTCACCTGTTTATATTTAACGGTATGGCAAGGGAGATTGTTAATTATAAAGAAAAAGCTGGGACCATAGTCGATAGACCATAGTCCATAGCAATAGCGTATCAGGTAAAAACACTATGGACAAAATTATGGGCAAAAGTATACTATTAACCGGCGGATCGGGATTACTGGGAACGCATCTCACCAAAGCATTATTGGCAAAGGGTAATACCGTAAGTCATTTAAGCAGAAAAGCCGGTAACAATCCGCAGGTAAAAACATTTGTATGGGATATCAACAAAGGTATCATTGATGAGCATTGTATCGACGGAATTGATACCATCGTGCATCTGGCCGGGTCGGGCATTGCTGAAAAGCGCTGGACCGACGCCCGTAAAAAAGACCTGATAGATAGCCGTGTAAAATCAATTGAGCTGGTGTATGATCTGCTAAAACGCAAACAGCATCAGGTTACTTCAGTTATCTCCGCATCAGGCATTGGTTATTATAGTGACCGTGGAGATGAACTGATGTATGAAACAAGCGCTCCGGCCGGGGATTTTATATCCCAATGCTGTGTACTATGGGAAGCTGCCGTTGATGAGGGCCAAAAGTTTGGGGTTCGAATTTTGAAATTCCGTACCGGTGTAGTACTGGATAAAGATGGCGGTGCACTACCAACCCTTGCAAAACCTATAAAACTATATATTGGCTCGCCCATTGGCAGCGGTAAACAATGGGTGCCCTGGATCCATTGGCAGGATGTTGTGAATATGTACCTTTTAGGGATCGAAAATAAGAACCTTAGCGGCGTTTACAATATGGTTGCACCAAATCCTGTCACCAATAAGCAATTAACCCAGGCAGTTGCCAAACAATTACATAAACCACTGTGGGCGCCAAATGTGCCGGGCTTTGTGCTCAAACTTTTATTGGGCGAGATGAGCAGTATAGTACTGGGCAGTACCAAAGTATCGGCACAAAAAATTGAAGACGCCGGTTTCAAATTTAAATTTGCTGATATAGATACAGCATTAAGTGAAATTTATGGATCATAAAACACCGGTAACTTTATTTTGGTTCCGCCGCGATTTGCGGCTTGATGATAATGCGGGATTTTATCATGCCCTCAAAAGCGGGAACCCGGTTTTGCCCGTTTTTATTTTCGATAAAGAAATATTAGAAAAACTTGAAGACAAAGACGACGCACGTGTTACGTTCATTCATCAAACCATAGCAAGCTTAAGTGCCGAACTGCATAAACACGGCAGCAGCCTGATGGTATTGCACCACAAAGCCGCAGATGCCTGGGACAAGCTCATCAAAACATATAATATTGCCGGGGTTTATACCAACCATGACTACGAGCCTTACGCCACTAAACGCGATGATGAGGTACACGCAAAACTTAAAGAACGTGGCATTCCCCTTAAAACCTATAAAGACCAGGTAATTTTTGAAAAGGATGAAGTTATAAAAGACGATGGCAAGCCTTACACCGTTTACACTCCATATCAGCGTAAATGGTACAGTATTCTAAAGCCATTTTATTTAAAGGCCTATCCAACAAAAAAATATCTTAAAAATCTTTATCAAACCGAGGCATTTCCTATCCCATCGTTAAAAGAAATGGGCTTTAAAAAAAGCAATATGCCCCTGCCTGACAAAAGTTATGAAGGTGTAATTAAAGATTATAAAGACCAGCGCGATTTCCCGGCCATTAAAGGCACCTCACATATTGGCATGCATTTACGCTTTGGTACCGTAAGCATCCGTGAACTGGCCGGTACGGCCTACAGTCATGATGATAAAACCTGGCTTAATGAGCTTATCTGGCGCGAATTTTATATGATGATATTACATCATTTTCCTGATACGATGGACCATGCTTTCAGGCCGGAATATGATCGCATCCATTGGCTAAACGATGAAAAACAGTTTGATGCCTGGTGCAAAGGCGAAACCGGTTTCCCAATCATTGATGCAGGGATGCGCGAACTGAATACAACCGGCTTTATGCATAACCGCGTACGCATGATAGTGGCCAGCTTTTTAAGCAAAGACCTGCTGATTGACTGGCGCTGGGGTGAACGCTATTTTGCCCGTAAGCTGCTGGATTACGAAATGGCCAGCAATGTAGGCGGCTGGCAATGGGCTGCCGGCTCAGGTACCGACGCGGCGCCGTACTTCAGGATCTTTAACCCCGATGCCCAGACCAAAAAGTTTGACCCGGAACTTAAATACATAAAAAAATGGGTTCCGGAATATGCCGACTTCAGCAAATATCCAAAACCCATTGTTGATCATGCTGCCGCACGCGACAGGTGTTTAGCAGTGTTTAAAAAAGCACTGGCTAAGTGATATTTTAATTGGTAACCGTAGCTACAGTAAAGTCAAAATACAACACCACATTTGCAGCTATTGATGAACCACTGCCAGTGTTGCCATAACCAAATCTCGAAGGTATTATGATAGATACTGCAGACCCGGCTGTTTGCCCGGTTAAACCTTCCTGGGCACCTTTAACTAAACCGCTAACTGTAAAAGATGAAGAGGTTGTCCCTTGCAGGGAGGTACTGTCAAACACTGTATCATTTAAATATTTGCCCGAATAGGTACAAGTTATGTATGAATCGAGGTCTATTAAATCAGAACCGGTACCAGGTGTAGCTACTTTTATATATACCCCATCGGCCGTTTTGGTAAACCCGGTAAGCCCTTTAGTTTTGATATAATTTTTAATGATAGCATCATCATACAGCTCCTGGTTTGAAACCACATTAATATAATAATCCAAACTTTGGTTACCACCGATATGAGTATTTGCATTACTTGAGCTGCCCGATCCGTAACCATTAACGCCATAAGCCAAATGCGATGGGATGATCACCCTTGCCGCCGTACCTTTATATTTTATCAGGTTGTGGATAGCTGTCTGTAAACCTTTGGGCAGTGAGTTGCTAACATGTCCCAGGTAACCGTAAAAATGGTTTGTATTAATCGAGTCAACAGATACAAACTTACCATCGAGCGTGCGGACGGTAAATACAAATGAGATCTGATCTGAGTAATCCATCGGTGTACCGCGGCCTTGTGAAAGGATCTTGTAGTAAATACCGGTTGTATCGCCGTCGGTTGTATCACGCAACATACCTGTAATGCTGTTTGCTGCTATGTAATTCTTGATCTGGGTGTCATCATATTGCTTAATGTCTGGATCGTTCCTGTCTTTCCGGCATGATATAAGGCCTATAGAGATAAGTACTAAGAGCGTAAAAATAGTTTGTTTCATTTATTATAATTTGTCTTTTTAACCGCCTAAAGCTTTTGCTCGCCGGCCTATATTGTCCTTTTATCTGGCTTTATTAATTGGTTACGTTATACAGCTGAATTTGAAAATCAAGTACTGAGTTTGCCGGCAAATGTATCGAATCCTGCGCATATGGCCCATAGGCATAACGCGAGGGAATCAGCAATCGAACCTTACCTCCCGGTTTGATCTGCGGGATACCTAACTGCCAGCCTTTTATTACACTCCCCAATACATAGGTGGGATGAAACTGGTCCGTTTGGGCAAATACTACCCCCGATGTTAGTATTTTGCCGGTATAACCAACTGTAACCTGTGTCGAACTGGTATAAAGCACATTACCTATTCCTTCTTCGCCAGGATTAACTATGTAATAAACGCCTGTTGTATCTATTCGTTTAGCCTTCAAACTACCATTAGCAGCAAGGTAACCGGCAATGATAGCACTATCAATTTCCTTTTGCTTGTTGTATTGAACTAAGGGGCTGACAGATGATTTTACGCAACCGCCTGCAATAACGCCTAAAAGCAATAAAACTATCAGTATCCTGTTCATCAATTCAAAAGGCAAATTTATTCTTTTAAAATAGAAAAACGGCAGCTTAACACTTTTTAACAATTAATAAAAAGCAGGCGCCGTTTAAAACACCCCATAAAGGACATTTCGAAGGTAAAACGTTCAATTTTAAGTAAAAGTGTATGAATGTCATTTTGCTGCGCAGTCATTTATTTCACGTCATTAAGTCATTGTTGCTCGCCCCATAACATCAGGCAAATCCCCCAATAACGCGAAGCAAATTACTTAATGACTACACATTGCAATGACACGGAGTAAATGACAGCGCAGCGCAATGACGCGAAGCAAAATGACCAATCAGGGTTTATAGTTAACGGTAAGCTTGTTCAGCTTTTTAAGCGTTTCGATGAGGTGTTGTTTATCGGCTTCGCTGATGTTAGCATCAAGGTAATTATTGAACTGGCGTACTATTACACGGGCCTGATGTCGTTTTTCTTTACCTAATGCGGTAAGGTAAATTTTAACCGAACGCTTATCGCCCTCATTGCTTTCGCGATATATCAGCCCGGTAGTTTCCAGCTGACTAAGCATGCGCGACAAGCTGGTTGATTTAAGCCCCAGCAAGGCAGCAGCCTGCGATACGGTAGTACCCTCCTTTTCGTCGATATTAATGAGCAGGTAACCTATTGATTGTGTAAAGCCAAACTCCGTCACCAACTGGTTGTAACGGTTAGCCATGGTTTGCCACACTATCTTTATAAAATAGTCGATAGTTTCCTGGTGTTTTACATTATTATGCATGCATACCAAACGTAAGAAATGCTTATTGATTACGCAAATTTAGTTGCAGTAGCACTGGTAGTAGTAACGATAGTTGGAGCGGCACTAATAGTAGCAGTTGCAGTGACAGTAATAGTTGAAACTTCTTACTATAGGCTTCGATTATGCTTTTGGATATTTATTCTTCAACTAAAAAATGCTGCTACTGCCTATTATAACTGCCACTAAAAACTGCTATTGCTACTAAAAACCCATCTTAGTATCATCCCCTCTCGAGTCGGCCCCGCCTTCGTAATAGCCCCATTTAGTTTTGAGGATAGCGTCAACACGGCCAATGGATTTGGTGGTTACAATCTTATATCCTTTGCTTTGTAGCTTGCCAACTGTAGTACTGTCAACACCGTCCTTCTCAATAGTTACTTCGTCGGGAAGCCACTGGCTGTGGAAACGCTTTGAAGCAACAGCCTGCTGCATGCTCTGATTAAATTCAATTACATTGAGTATGGTTTGGAAAACAGAGGTAATAATAGTTGAACCGCCGGGAGTTCCTACCACCATAAACAGTCTGCCGTCCTTTTCAACAATAGTGGGTGTCATGGATGATAACATCCGCTTCCCGGGCTGAATGCTGTTAGCCTTGCCGCCAACCAACCCGTACATGTTTGGCACACCGGGCTTGGAACTAAAATCATCCATTTCATTATTCAGCAAAAAGCCTGCCCCTCCAACAAAGATCTTTGAGCCAAAACTATCATTCAATGTGGTGGTAACAGATACCGCGTTGCCCTCTCTGTCCACAATGGAATAATGCGTGGTTTGGTCGCTTTCATAACCAACAAATGAGCCTGGTTGAATACTGGCACTTGGCGTAGCAGCGTCCCAGTTAAAGCTTTTCATGCGCGATGTAATATAAGCCGGCTGGAGCAGGCTATCAACCGGCACTTTATAAAAGTCCGGGTCGCCAAGATATTTGGAGCGGTCTGCGTATACCCGGCGCTCGGCTTCCACAATAAGCCTGATGGTAGAATCCTGATTGTAGCCCCATCTTTTCAGCGGATAAGGCTCAACCGATTTCAGCAATTGCAATAAAGCAATCCCCCCGCTTGAAGGCGGCGGCATGGTAATGATCTTGTAATTCTTGTATTTACCAACGATTGCATCACGCCAAACAGCATGATAGTTTTTGAGATCGGCTTTTGTGATTAGGCCATTACCAAGTTTCATTTCATCAACAATCAAATCCGCAACAGGCCCGTCATAAAAACCGTCACGGCCTTTATCCCGGATCTGTTCAAATGTTTTGGCCAGATCTTCCTGTATCAATAAATCACCTTCCTTCCATTCCCCTTCCTTTACCAAATAATTTTTACCTGGATTTAGTTTTTTAAATTGTTCGGCGGTACGGTTAAGGTCGCTGGCCAAATGTTTGGTTATTTTAAAACCGTTGCGGGCAAGTTTAATGGCGGGTTCAATCAAATCGGCCCATTTCAGTTTGCCGTATTTATGATGGGCCTCAATCATTCCATCAACTGATCCCGGCACGCCCGACGCTTTGTGGGTGTATAAGCTCATATTGGGGATTACATTACCGGCCGAATCAAGATACATATTAACATTAGCTGCACCCGGGCCTTTTTCCCTAAAATCGAGGGTGCTTGTTTTACCGTTACCGGCACGGTAAACCATGAAACCGCCGCCACCTATGTTCCCGGCTTCGGGCAAAGTGACTGCCAAAGCAAATTGCACCGCTACCGCGGCATCAACTGCATTACCTCCTCGCTTCAATATATCAAGCCCCACCTGTGCGGCATCGGGATATGCGCAAACTACCATTCCGTTACGGTACTGACCGCTGTTATTGCGCCCGAGCTGCCCCGGTGCACATCCCGACAAAACAAAAAATATTACGGATAAAAACAGTATCTGGAATTTCGGATTATTTATTTTAAGGCGATTTATAGTCATTACAGCAATTTAATTTTCACTAAAATAACTCATTTAGATACTTAATTTAACACTCCGAAACCATTCTTTTCTATTGAAAACCAATTCAATACCAATCAAAGCACAATGTTTTTTAAACACAGATAGCATAAAAAAGCAATTCCGGCGTTTATTTGCATGAAATAAAAAAGCTCAAAATTAAGCTAAACAAGCTGGTCACTTTTTTGTTACAGCTACATTATTGTCAATTATTAAATTCATCTGCATGAAAAAACTAACGTACCTTTTATTATTTTCCGTATCCTTTTTATTGATCAACAAAAACTCACAGGCCCAAGACTATAAAACAGCAGTAGGTTTAAAATTTGGCGCATACGAGGTTGGCCCCTCTGTTAAATACTTTATGGATAAAGGCACCGCGCTTGAAGGCATCCTGGGTATCCGCGATCACGGCGTGGTATTAACCGGCTTGTATGAATTAAACCAGCAAGCTTTTAATGTTGATAAACTGAGCTTTTATTATGGCTTTGGCGGTCACCTTGGTTCGGTAGGCAATGGCTACTACAAACGTTTTGGCGGCGACGACGAATACTACAACGGCAAACACATTCTGATAGGTGCCGATGCTGTTATCGGTTTGGAATATGTTATCCCTAATGCGCCAATTGCGATCAGCATTGACCTTAATCCGCGACTTGAACTGGCAAGAGGACCATTTTTTGATATCGCACCCGGACTGGGATTGAAGTATACCTTCTAAAAAATAAAAGAGATTATCATCACCTGCCTAACGGGTGATGATAACTTTTTGCGAATAGACCTTCTGTCCAAGCAATACCCTAAGCACATATACCCCAGGCGTTTGCCTGCTCACATTCAAAATAGTGCTGTAATTACCCTGATCAATATTTTGCTGCCCACCCTGGTAAACCGCTTCACCTAAAGCATTAATGAGAGATAATTTCATGGTGGTGGCTTCTTTAGCCGCAAATACCACGTTTAAATCAGTGCTTACCGGTACCGGGAACACGCTCAACCCAATTTCATTTTTATTTCCGGCCCTGCCTTCGCGTGCGTAAACATAATTATCTGATTGCGCCAGGCAGCCATTGGCCAGTGTAACCTGCACCTGGTATTTTCCACTTTGTACAGGGTTATAAGTTGCAGCGGTGGCCCCGCTTATTACATTGCCATTTAACAGCCACTGGTTACCATCGGTAAAGTTTGAGTTAAGGGTGTTATTGGTTTGGGTAATAAGCGGCTTGCTCAACGTTACCGCTTTACGCGTGGCCGATGCACAGCCGAGGCTTTGCACCTTCATATCGTAAAAATAATAGTAGTACCCTTTGTAGGCGGTTGTATCGCCATTGGTTGCAGTGGCGCTGTTACCGGTAATGCTAAATATATTACCAATCTTAAGCGGATAACCTGTTACGCCTCCGTTGTTACGATATATGGTAGCCTGATCAGCAAAATCAACCGAGATCTGGTAATTGCCGGCGCCTGGTAACGACAGGTTTAAATCATACACCTGTCCCTGATCGTTAGGATCATCGGGCTGTGCGCCTGCCAGGGGGGTGGTACGGGTTGCAACAGCATTTATAGTAACCGACGATACAATTTGCCCGTTAGCGTTGGACACATTAAATGTTATTTTCCCCGAATTACCGATGTAAAGACGCGCGCTTTTAATTAATACCGGCACCTTAGTGCTTACAGTTACATAAGGCGTAAACTGGTTATACCCCCCGGCCGTAAATATACTTTTAGTAGCAGGACCAATTGTTCCGCTAAAATCATTAACGCCTGCATAGTAAGTATTATTAACCGGTGCCTGAGTTGTTAACGCTTCGCTTCCGGCGGCTATGGGCAATTCATCAGTTGCATTCTGATACCATAGTACAGTACCGTCACCGGTGCCAAATAACTCGTATTGATTGGTAGTGGTACAATAATAAGCACTCAGATCGCCAATAGTTGCCGGCGAATTGATGGTGATATTGGCTGTAACCGAATTATTGCTGCTAACCGGATCGCCGGTGAGTTTACTGGTAGCGGTAATAGTATAGGATGCTCCTGCAACCGCATTAAATTCCTGGCTAAAGGTAAAGTTATCCTCGGCCAACGCGGGCAATGATGCCTTATATATCTCGTTGTAAGTAGTTGTAACGTTATTGGCATTGGTAATGGTAACTGTTATCGGGATATTGTTTATAGCTGCGTTGCCAAAATTTTTAAGCCTCACCGTAACAGGTGTACTCGCCGAGCACGAACCGCTGCTGCCCGGGCTAACAATGGAAATAACGCCTGCGTCAATACTGGTTTGCAGAAATTGCACCCGGTAATCCTGGGTTTCGCCTTTGGTATAGCTGCCGCAAGCTTTAATGCTTGATGCATCGCCGGTTTCAGTAAGCACAACCCGCATCAGGCTATAAGCCCCGGCAGTTACTGTTCCCGGCACGGTAATGTTGGTATTATAGGTACCGGTTCCATTAATGATCCCGGTTGTTGCTGCCAGTTCATTATCTTCAAACACACCGTTAGCATTCCAGTCTATAAACACTTTTGCAGCTTTATTAAAATTGTTGCCGCAAGTACCAAGGGTGATGCTCAAAGGATACGTTTTAGCCTGCTCAAGCTGTACGGTAAGATTGGTATAGTCCGAATAGCCTGTGCAGCCTGCAGCCGCGGTATTATCAATATTAGCAAGTTTTAAATTATCAACCTTTGAGTCGGCATTTGAAAGCGGAGCCGAAGCACAGTAAGCAGTTCCCCCAACCCCGGTAACAATAAGCGAGTATGCCTGCGACCCGGATGACAAGCTTCCTTTATGCGATACCGTAATAGTATAAGTCCTGCCAGGAACCGAGTTAGGGATATATACCTGTTCAATATTATCCCTGATATTGTCCCCTTTAGTTGCAGCAAATCCGGGCTTATTAGGGTCAAGCACCCAGGGGGTAAAAATTGTTGTACCGTCGCTCACCCTAATATCGAGGTCATTCACCAATTTAGGAGTTCGGCTGTTGATTACGCCTTCGGCAGTTGGCGTACCTTGCAGATCGGTCCATGATATGGTTGCGGCCAGTAAGCGGTTACCGGATGCTATTACGTTATAGGTTTGTGTTTGTCCCTGTTTAAGCGTTTTTTCGCTTACTATGCTTTTACCACCATTATTGGTTATGGCTTGTGCAGCCTCGGTCATGTTAAGCAATCCCCAGCCATAAATATAATCAGGCCCCACATTACCGGCATCAAAGGCAGTATGGCAAACCAACCCTTTCAATGTGGCCGACCGCATAAATGTTCCTCCATTTTGTTTAGCATAGTATTCCTGCAACAAATAAAGCGAGCCCGTAACATTAGGGGCAGCCATTGAGGTACCTGATAAAGTAGCGTATGAGGTAGTGTTATCAACCCCTACCGAAAGTACGTTAACACCATCGCCCACAATATCGGGTTTGATACGGCCATCATCCGTTGGCCCCCAGCTGCTAAAAGGTGCGATGGCTACATCGCTCCGGTTTTTTGGCCCATACAACAGCGGGTAAACTGCACCTACAGTAAGTATGTTTTTGGCATTGCCGCTGGTGCTGATAATATCATAACTATCATTATTGCTGATCCCTGCAGGGCGGGCTCCTTTGTTCACAAAAGTTTGATCGGTTTTGCTTTTGTAGCCGTAATACGTTTCGCCCACCGCCGGGCCATTACTTGAGCGCTCGTTACCTGCCGATTCAACAATGAGATAATATGGGGCAGTATAAGCTATCTTATCCCAGTTGGCTGTTTTTGAGTCGTAAAAGCCAAAGTTATAATCTACCGTGTCGCCTGGTAAACCATTCCATTCCCAGCGGCCGGCCGAATCATTATAATCCCAACCCGTTACCACCCCGTATGAGTGATTGGAAAGTAGAAGATTGGCAGCAGCGGCACTCATGGTGGTTTCATCATTATTAAAATCATACGACTGAAGCGTTGTTGCCCCAAATGCCATGCCTTTGGCCGGTGCATAAATGCCTTTGGCAATCATGGTACCTGCCACGTGTGATGAATGGTCATTTACCGGTTCGGTTGTTTTTAGTGTGATGGTTTTACCTGCAAATTCCTGGTGCGCTTTGTAAACTGCGCCGCCATCCCATATGGCCAGCTTGTTGGTCAAAAAATCTGACGATCCTGACAAGTTCAAACCTAATGAACCTCCGGGCTGCAGGGTATTAGTACCTGTGGTGGCTGCCGCGGTGGTATTATTATGCGTAATAAGATATATAGGGAACCCTAATTTATTAACTCCCTGTAAGGCAACCAGGTTGCCGTTTTTTGTACGGCGGGATAATGTCCATCCATGCGTGGACGCTAATGACACTGCCTTGTCGTGAGATGCTTTATAGTTTGTGAGCGATTGCTGTGAAATATCGTTAAGCTGAAGCCTGTTCTTTTCGCTGATCAAAGGCTGTTGGGCCATAGCGTCGCTTACTGCAAACAACAGCAAAAAGCAAAAAGAAATAATTGTGTAAAGTTTGATCATTGGTTTGAAAGATAGGCAATTTTAAGAAAAATCAACCTCAACTAAAACAAAACAACCAACGCTTTACAATATTCGTAAACTTGACAATTAAAGAGTGAAATTTTAGCTGTTACGACAGGTATTTACCCACAATAGGCATCCTGCGGCCCATACCAAATGCTTTTGGTGATACCCTTAAAATAGGCGGTGTTTGATAACGCTTATGCTCGGCCGAATTAGTAAGTTTGATAACCCGGCGAACGGTTGCCTCGTCATATCCCATCCTGATGATCTCGGCCGATGAGCAGCGATTTTCGATATACTCGGCCAGAATCTTGTCAAGCACATCGTATTCGGGCAGCGAATCGGTATCTTTTTGGTCTGGCCTTAACTCGGCTGATGGTGGTTTAACGATTGAATTGATCGGGATGATCTCCTTATCGCGATTAATGTATCGCGCAAGCTCAAAAACCTGGGTTTTGTAAACATCGCCAATAACAGAGATACCGCCGCACATATCGCCATATAAAGTGCCATAGCCTACAGCAGCCTCGCTCTTGTTACTGGTGTTCAGCAAAATATACCCGAATTTATTGCACATCGCCATTAATAAAACAGCCCTACTGCGCGATTGGATATTTTCTTCGGCAATGTTGAACGGCAGGCCGTCAAACTGTGGGTGCAACGCTGTTTCAAAGGCTTCTGTGATGGTTTTGATAGCCACAATCTCATGCTTACAGCCAAGGTTATCAACCAAATCCTGCGCATCTTTTAATGAATGATCTGTTGAAAATCGTGAAGGCAATAATACAGCCATCACATTTTGCGGGCCAAGCGCCTCGGCAGCCAGCGCGCAAACCACAGCCGAATCGATACCACCTGATAAGCCTAAAATTGCCTGCTTAAATCCCGATTTATAAAAGTAATCGCGGATGCCAAGAATCACCGCCTGATGGATCTGCTCAATATCTCCCGGACGTTCGGTTTTTATCGTTGTTGGATGATCAAAGCTTAGCGTGTTATCTTCAGTTAAGGTATAATAAGCCATGCTTTCCTCAAAATAAGGCATCTCATCAATTAGCTTACCTGTATTATCAAACACCAACGAACCTCCGTCAAATATCAGTTCCGTTTGGGCGCCAACGTGATTAACATACAACAATGGCAACTTATACCGGCTGGCGTTATCACTCAATATCTCAATACGCTCCTCATCGTGATTATAAGCGAACGGTGACGCAGCTATATTGATCATTAGGTGCGGGTTTTGATGAATGAGGGTATCCATCGGTCGGGTAACGTATAGCGGGTTTTCGATGGTATTCCACAGATCCTCGCAAATAGTAAGCGCTATTCGCTTGCCTTTAAACTCAATACAATTAAACTCGGTTGAGGGCTCAAAGTAACGGTATTCGTCAAATACATCGTAATTAGGCAGCAAGGCCTTGTTTACCACTGCTTTCACCTCGCCATTCTCAATAAAATAAGCAGAATTGCTCAGATCTTTACCCTCTGTTTTATGGTTGGGTGTTGGTAAGCCTATGATGCAGGCTATATCAACACATACTTCAGCTATCTTTTTAGCAGCTTCATCGCACAGGCCTATAAATTCATCAAACTCTAAAAAATCGCGCGAAGGATAACCGCAAACACATAGCTCGGCAAATACAACCAGGTCGGCCCCGTTATTTTTCGCCTTGATAATATGATCAATGATTTTATTGGTATTCGATTCAAAATTACCTACGTGATAGTTGAGCTGGGCTAACGCGATTTTCATAGTATATGTATATTTTAGTCTTAAGTCGCAAGTCTTTAGTACAAAGTCAAAAAATAAGACTTTCAATTTAAGACTACCGACTATTGACTTAACAATAGTAACAACATTAATGCAAATAAATTTACTTTTGCCTTAAAGGATAAAGATGAACCCTACCCGGTATATAGCAAAGCAAATTTACTTAATTTTTTCCATCGGCCTGATATTAAGCAGTTGTACCCGCAACAAAAAAATTGATGTAAGCAATATCAACGTTAATGTCAAAATTGAACGGTTCGACCATGATTTTGATGCCATGCACAGCAAACCGATGGTCTTGCAGGCTTCCTACCTGCAAAAACAATACGGCAGTTTTTACCCTGATTTTATCGAACGCATTTTACAGGTTGGCAGTACTAAGGATACCACCTATTTTAAACCACTTCGGCAGGTATTCGCGGGCAAAGCCTATAACGACCTCAAGCACGACGCCGATGCCGCCTTCCCTAATATGGACCGGCAGAACGCCAGCCTTACCGAGGCATTTAAATACATTAAATATTATTACCCTCAAAAACCGATCCCGCGGGTATATGCCTACATTTCTGGCTTTCAGGCACAAACTACCATTGGCGATGGCTACTTCGGCGTCGGAATAGATTTGTTTCTGGGTGCGGATTCACGTTTTTATCCTTCGCTTACCAATGCTTTTCCGCATTATCTTTCCAGGTGGTTTACACCTGATAACATTACGCCCCGCGTTGTTGAAGGTATAGCACGTGAGGACATGTTTCCGGAAGATGACAATGACAAAGCCCTCCTGAATAAAATGATCTATAACGGCAAGATCATGTACTTTATGGACAAGATACTGCCCGATGTGGCTGATAGCACCAAGATCCGGTACACTACCGAACAACTAAAATGGTGCCATGAATTTGAAAGTAAAATCTGGGGATACTTTTTAGAACAAAACCTGCTGTACGAAACTGATTATCAAAAAATCCAAAAATATCTTACAGAAGCCCCCTTCACTCCCGGCCTTGGCGAAAAGAATGAATCGGCACCGAAACTTGCTGTGTGGACGGGCTGGCAGATAGTAAGGAAATATATGGATAAGCACCCTGATGTAACGCTACCACAGCTGATGGCCGATAAAGATGCCCAAAAGCTTCTGAACGAATCGGGATATCACCCCAAATAAAAGGCACAAAAAAAGCGTCTTCAAAATGAAGGCGCTTTTTTATATCATTTTCCTGTTACAGGTTTATTACTTCATAATTGCGAAAACGCATTTCAAAGCGATCAGGATACCAATGATCAAAATAACATTTGATATAGAAGTAAACATGAAGCCTGTGTTGGCATCGCCGGCAAAACGCAGGAACACGCCTACTATACCGATAACAATAGCTACAGTTAATAATTTGTAATGACCTTCTGCGTTAGCATTTTCCATTGATTCCATGGTACCGATTTTTAATGTTTGCGCAAAAATAGAAATGTTTACCGAAAAAGCGACAAAGTTTTTATGATTTTATGCCGCCGGCAAACCATGCAGGGTGTTTACGCTTGTAATATCGGTACAACATCCATAAAGCTGCCGACAGTACTATAAATACCCAAATGTTTGCAAGGCCCAACAGTAACTCAACAAACAGGTGCCAGCCATTGCTTAAAGCTATCATCAACCGGTTAAAGAAGGGCAACTGATAGGCAGAAGGATCGTCGTTGGCTATCATTTCCTGGTTGATAAAATTGCTTTGGTAAAAGCTAAGGGTAACAATGCTGTATTTTACCGCTTCATCTGTGCGCATATTGCCAATTTGCTGATCAACCATATCGTCCTTCAATAACATCACATTTACCGGATTTTTGATAACTACTTTTCCTTTCTTTTGCTGCTCTACCAGGTCCTGCCGGTTTTTCAATTTCAGTTTTTCGGAAAGATAGTCAAGCGTACGGTCTTCAATATCCATTTTGCGCAGCGTAACATACATACCCATGTGTGCCACCTCCGTCATAAAGCTTTCAAGCTTCTCTGAAGGAAGTTTAACCGTCATGTCGGCATCAGTTCTTAGCGCCGATACTCGTTTAACCGAATCATTACTCACACGGATATCTTCTGATCGCTCTACATAAGCCTGCATTTGGTGATGCATCACCATACCACCCTCGCGGGCTGTAAGGGTGGCAATGGCATCGCCCGTTTGCTGAACATTTTTTACTTTAAAACGCATATCGGCCGTTTTTACCAGTTTGGTTGCCGGGATGTCAACCTTTGACGTGTCGGTCATCTTAGCCACCGTATCCGCGCTCGATGAAGAAGCTTTGTCATCGCGGATGGCTTCATAATTTGAGCCCTTACAAGCGCCCAGCAGCAACACGCCCGCCAGTAACGCCAGGAATAACTTTGTTTTCATAACTGTTTAATTTTCTTTGGTATACATTGATACCGAAGAGTGGCAAGAGGTAACCCTGACCGTTGATTTTTGTTATGATTATGGTGATTTCGCTGATTTTGTCTGAACCAGGATTTTTTGGATTAAACTGATTTGGGGATTTGCTTTTTTGCAAGTACTGGTTGAGTTTAGCGATAGCGTAACTTTAATCAGCGTTTGGGTAACGGGGTATCAGGGCAATCCTCCAATCCCAAAAATCATGGTTCAACAAAAAAAGGCTCTCCTCTCGGAAAGCCTCTTCTATATAAAAGTACTCTTAAACTTAGTTACCGCCTGAAAGGGCTGCCGCGCCACTTACTATCTCGGTAAGCTCGGTAGTAATGGCTGCCTGACGGGCCTGGTTGTATGAAAGTTTCAATGATTTCAAAAGCTCGCCGGCATTTTCGGTCGCTTTGTCCATCGCTGTCATACGGGCACCATGTTCAGATGCGTTTGAATCCAATACAGCGCGGTAAAGTTGAATCTTGATGTTTTTAGGGATCAGTTGCTCAACAATTTCCTGTTGTGATGGCTCAAGGATATAATCAACGTTAGCTGCTTTTACTTCCTCTTTCTTCTCTGCCTTTGGCACAGGCAATAACTGCTCGGTGATCAGGTATTGTACTGCAGCGTTACGGAAGTGGTTATACACCAATTCCACACGGTCGTAATCGCCGTTAACAAAGCCCTGCATAATAGCTTCGGTAATTTTTGAAGCGTTCTCGAAGTTAAGGTCCGAGTACAGGTCGTTGTTGTTGCCAATTACGTTGTACTTACGCCTTTGGTAAAACTCCTGTGCTTTTTTACCGATAGCAACGATAGATACGTTACCGGCGGCAAGTTGCTTAGGATATTTTTCGGCAATAAGGTTATTGGCAGTTTTAATAACGTTGGTATTGAAAGCACCGGCCAAACCACGGTTTGATGATACCACAACTACCAATACACGTACCGGCTCACGCTCCTGAAGGTAAGGCGAAGTGTTATCCTCCAAACTTGCAGATAAGTTAGCCAGCAGATCCTTCAACTTACTTGCGTAAGGACGCAGCTGAATAATAGCGTTGGTAGCACGTTTCAACTTAGCAGCCGAAACCATTTTCATAGCCTTGGTGATCTGCTGGGTTGATGATACAGATTTGATCCTGTTTCTTACTTCTTTTAAATTAGCCATTCTTTATTGAGATGTGAGATTTGAGATATGAGATTTGAGATAGCCTCACATCTGCACTTTCAATCTGTTTATCTAATTTATATAAAGATGTCAGATGTGGAAGAGACCAGTCTCATATCTCACATCTAACATCTCAAATCTAAAAATTAATACCTTGCTGACAATTCTTTAGCTACTGTTTCCAGTACGCCGGTAAGCTGGTCGTCAAATTTACCTGCTTTAAGGGCTGCTAAAACTTCAGGGTGACGAACTTCTAACTGATCGGTAAATTCGGTTTCGAACTCCCTTACTTTATTTACCGGTACGTTACGCATTAAGTTTTTAGTACCCAGGTAAATGATAGCAACTTGCTTTTCAACAGTTACCGGTGAGTATTGACCTTGTTTCAGGATCTCTACGTTACGGATACCTTTATCTAACACGTTTTTGGTTGAAGCGTCAAGGTCTGAACCAAATTTTGAGAAAGCCTCAAGCTCACGGAACTGGGCCTGGTCAAGTTTCAAAGTACCTGCAACTTTCTTCATTGATTTGATCTGTGCGTTACCACCTACACGTGATACAGAGATACCTACGTTGATAGCCGGACGAACACCCGCATTGAACAAGTTAGATTCAAGGAAGATCTGACCGTCAGTGATCGAAATTACGTTGGTTGGGATGTATGCAGATACGTCACCAGCTTGTGTTTCAATGATTGGAAGAGCTGTTAATGAACCACCACCTTTAACGATGCCTTTGATAGACTCAGGAAGGTCGTTCATTTGCTGTGCGATCGAATCATTTGAGTTAATTTTAGCGGCACGCTCTAATAAACGGCTGTGCAGGTAAAATACGTCACCTGGGTAAGCCTCACGGCCCGGCGGACGACGTAGCAACAATGAAACCTCACGGTAAGCAACAGCTTGTTTTGACAAGTCATCATAGATGATCAAAGCCGGACGGCCTGTATCACGGAAGTACTCACCGATAGCAGCACCAGCAAACGGAGCAAAGAACTGCATGGTAGCAGAGTCTGAAGCGTTAGCAGCAACTACGATAGAGTAAGGCATAGCGCCGTTCTCTTCAAGCGTACGAACGATGTTGGCAACAGTTGATGCTTTTTGTCCGCAAGCTACATATATACAGATTACAGGTTTACCTGCATCGTAAAATTCTTTTTGGTTGATGATGGTATCGATACAAACCGCAGTTTTACCTGTTTGACGATCACCGATAACCAACTCACGCTGGCCACGACCGATAGGGATCATCGCGTCGATAGCTTTGATACCTGTTTGTAATGGCTCGGTTACCGGCTGACGGTAGATTACACCAGGCGCTTTACGCTCAAGCGGCATCTCATAAGTTTGACCGGTGATTGGGCCTTTACCATCAATAGGGGCGCCTAAGGTATCAACAACACGGCCAAGCATGCCTTCGCCTACGTTGATTGATGCAATCCTGTTGGTACGTTTAACAGTATCACCTTCTTTAATATCGTCAGATTTACCTAACAATACCACACCCACGTTATCTTCTTCAAGGTTAAGTACGATGCCTTGCAATCCTGTGCCAAATTCAACCAACTCACCCGACTGTACTTTAGTTAATCCATAAACGCGTGCGATACCGTCACCCACCTGGAGTACAGTACCCACTTCTTCTAATTCAGATTCTGACTTGAAGCCGGCCAACTGCTGACGCAAAATTGCTGATACTTCGTCTGGTCTTACCTCTACCATTGTTTAAAATTTATTTAGAGTTTTACTTTTAATACTTAATTAACTATGCTTTTGCAGCAAATTCTTTTTTCATCTTCCTGAGGCTTGCAGCAATGCTGGTATCAACCTGCCTGTCGCCCACGTTAAGCACAAAACCGCCAATCAGTGACGGATCAATCTTAGTATACAACACTACAGTGCCACCAATAGCTTTTTGCAATTCATCTACCAGCGTCTTTTTATTGGCATCAGATAATGCTGTAGCTGATGTAACTTTAGCCTTAGTAATGTTCCTTTTAATATTGAAAAGGTTGATATACTCCTGGGCAGTAAAATACAAAACCTCGCCACGACCTTTATTTATCATCAGCTTAAAGAACATGATGCTCGCTTTGTTTACCTTACCACCAAACACAGCTTCAAGAACATTAATCTTTTTAGCTTGTGAAATAATAGGGTTAGCCAAAACAGCGGCCAGTTCAGAACTTCCTTTTAAAGTATGCAAAAAAAGATCCATATCGGCATTCACCGCATCAACAATGTTTTGTTCCTGCGCAAGGTCGATAAGTGATTTGGCGTATCTCGATGCTACTGTTATTTCTGACATTTCTTTCTAATTTCGGATTTCGAATTTTCGATTTCGGAATTTTTATATTCAATTTCGGAATTTAAACTGGTTAGCGAGTACCGGAATAAATCCGAAATCCCACATCCCAAATCCGAAATCTTATAACTTCACTTCTTTCAATAATTGGCTAACCAATTCGTCTTGTTGCTGCTGATCTTCAAATTGCTTGCGAAGGATCTTCTCAGCAATCTCTAAAGATAAAGTAGCTACCTGGTTTTTAACATCAGCCAAAGCGATAGCTTTTTGGTTGTTGATTTCAACACGGGCAAGTTCAATCATACGTGCGCCTTCTTTGTGAGCAAGTTCTTTAGCATCAGATACGATCTGCTCTTTCGCTTTGCGCGCTTCAGACAGGATCAGGTCACGCTCGGCACGGGCCTGTTTAATCAATGATTCGTTTTCATTGGTTAAACGGCTCATTTCCTCTTTGGCAGCTTCTGCTTTCAATAACGCATCTTCAATTGAACGCTCACGATCGCCAATGGCGGCCATGATCGGTTTCCAGGCAAATGCCCTCAGTAAAATAAGTAAGAATAAAAAGGTTACGGATGTCCATACAACCAAACCCCAATCAGGCATTACTAAATCCATCTTTTATATTATTGTTGTGACTATAGTTCTAATTAACATTATTCATTCAAGTAAAAACCGGTGTGTAACCAACCGTTACACCACCCGGTTTTTATTTTTTTCGGGTAAAATTATTTGTTACCCAAAAGTGCAACGATCACACCGAAAAGAGCAACACCTTCAACAAGTGCCGCAGCGATGATCATGGCAGTCTGAATTTTTGAAGCAGCTTCCGGCTGACGAGAAATACCTTCCATCGCTTTACCACCGATTTGACCGATACCAATACCAGCACCGATAACTGCTAAACCTGCACCTAATGCAGCAATACTTCCAACCATTGTTTTTAAATTTAAATGAATATAGTGTTATTATTAATTACAAATTATTAATGATGATGCTCTTCAACAGCGCTGCCAATAAACAACGCGGTAAGCATTGTAAAGATGAAGGCCTGTAAGAAAGCTACCAGCAACTCAAGCACATCGATAAACAAAGCGAAAGCTATTGATACCGGCGATACCCAAAGTGTCTGGAATATAAAGATTAATGAAATCAATGCCAATACGATAACGTGGCCCGCCATGATGTTTGCGAACAAACGCACCATTAACGCAAAAGGCTTTGAAATGATACCGGCAAGCTCAACTATCCACATGATAGGGTAAAGCCAAAACGGAACGTCAGGTGCAAAAATGTGTTTCCAATAGTATTTGTTACCATTAAAATTAACTACGATAAGGGTAATAACAGCAAGCACCATGGTTACCGCTATATTACCGGTAAGGTTTGAACCTCCGGGAAAAAACGGCACCATACCAATCAGGTTATTGATCAGGATAAAGAAGAACATGGTTAACAGCAACGGCATAAAGCGGGCGTATTTGTAACCGATGTTAGGCAGCGCTACTTCGTCACGAATAAACAGGATAAGCGGCTCCAATAATGATTGCAAACCTTTAGGCGCTTTACCTACGCGCTTTTTGTATGAGCCGGCTACGCTTACAAATATGACGATCAGCAATATTACTGACATCCACATTGAAAACACGTTGCGGGTAATTGACAAATCAAAAATCTTTGCGGTTTCATCAACGGTTGTACCATCGGCGCCAACAACTTTAATTTTGTCTTTAATTAACGCATAATTGTGGTATTTACCCTGGTGGGCTTTCTCACCATGCTCAAATTCAGAAGCCGAAAATACTTCCAGCCCGCCGTCGGTATAAAGTATAACAGGCAAACCAATAGCAACCTTACCACCTATGTGAAAATAGTGCGAATCGGCAATGTGTTCAAGAATGGCTTCATTAGGGTCAAATTTTTCCTTTTCTTTACTTTCAACAGTTGTTGATGACTCATTTTTTTCTTGTACAGCGTTAGCATTTAACGTTACAAATAGCGAAAAAACGCCTAAAATGATGCTTAAGGTAATTTTTTTTGAGTTCAAAATATGGCTAAAATCCATTAGCAGAGAGATTTTTACTTTAATTTTTGGTTGCGCAAGGTACGTAACAAACCGTAAATTTCAAAGGCGAGGTTAAAGAAATATACGTAAAAAAAATTAGCAACAAATATCACCCCGTTTACTTTGATTTTAACTAAAAAAAACAGGCAAAAAAACATGCAGGTCAAAAGCTTGATCATGGTTGCCCCAAGGAAGGTTTGAGCATATATTTCCTTGTTAATTTTGGTTACCATCAATATGGAAACAATGGTGATAAATGTGAGCCCGGTTACAAAAGCATATATCATCCAGAAATGAGGATCGAGCCAGGCGGCATGTGTTGATTTGCTTAACAGAAATGGCGGCACAGCTATGATAACTGCAAACAGCAGGAACGATAAAATAACAGTGTGCAGTTTCAATTTTTAACAGATCTGATGACGATAAACAAAGCAATGAATACCCCGATAAGGGCAAGTATGGCAGTAGCCCATTTTACATCATGTTTGCCGGCTTCATCAATTTTATAACCGGCAAATGTAAAAATGCCAATGATAACCACCATCTGAAAACCGATGCTGCTGTATTTAGCATAAGCGCTTAAAGGCTTGCCTACCTCATCTTCGTTATTTTGTTCATCTTCGGGCATGCGCAAATTTATTAAACCTATTGCATAATCTTTAGTATTTTAGCAATGCTTTTTTAACTACCATATAGCATTGAGGCGATTATCATCATCCTATAAACCAAACACCAGCATTTTTTTTCTGTTTGCAGTTATATTGATAGCGGCCGGTTGCTCGCTTGAAAAACAAAGCGGCTTTAACCGCACCATGCAAAACCTCACTGCTCACTATAACATATTATTTAATGCTAACGAAATTTTAAGGCTCAAGCAGGAAAGCTACGCAGCATCCTTTCCCGATGCCTATAGCGAGCTATTAAATGTTTACCCCGATACTACTGTACAAACAGGTACGCCTGACAAGGACCTGGAAGAAGCCATTGTAAAAGCCAACAAGATCATCAGCATAAAAGAACAGAGCCACTATTTGGGCGATGCCTATTTGGTGTTGGGCAAAGCAAGATATTTAGAAGCTAATTATTTTGATGCTGTTGAGTATTGTAATTATGTAACCCGTTCGTTCGGCAAGCAAGCTAATTTAAAACAGGAGGCTTTGGTATGGAAAGCCCGCGGGCTTATGTACCTTAACCAGTTACCTTTAGCTAAGCTGGTAATTGATTCGGCCATACAGGATATCAACCCTAAAAAAAATGTTACTGCTGATGTTTACGCGAGTAAGCTGCAATATGATATTCTAACCCAAAACTATGCCGAAGCCGAAGAGATGGCTAAACTGGCCATTAAATACAGTTATATCAGCAATCTCAAACTCCGCTGGATCTTTATCCTGGGCCAGTTACAGGAGCTTAACCTCAAGCCGGCCGATGCCCACGAAAGCTATACCCGCATAGTTAAAAGCAACGCCAGTTTTGAAATGGCATTTAATGCCAACCTTAACCGGATCCGCATCCGCGACAATCAAAACGGTGTTAAGGCCAGTAAGATCGACCTATTACGTGCCCTGCTTAAGAATGAAGACAATACTGATTTTTACGACCAGATCTATTACCAGATTGGTGAACAGCAGTTTAAAGCCGGCGAAATCGACAACGCCCTGAAAAGTTACAAGAAATCGGTGCGGGTAAGCACCAAAAATCAAAACCAAAAAGGCCTTTCGTATTTACGTATTGCCGATATCAACTTTAAAAACAAGGCCGATTACGTAAATGCCAGGCTTTATTATGACAGTACGCTCAATAACCTGTCGACAAATTATCCCGGTTATCAGCTCATCCGCAAAAAGGCCGATAACCTGCAGATCCTTACCCGCCTGCTTGAAACCATCTCGCGCGAAGATACCCTGCAAATGCTTGCCGCTTTGGATGATAAAACCCGCGATGCCCATATAGATGAAATGGTAGCCCGCAAAACACGCCAGCAACAACAAGCCGCTTTGGAAGCCACCGGTGCCGCTGCCAATGTCAATAACGGCACTATGCCAAATACCTTAGACAGAAACAGTAATTCACCTTCCTCCAATAAAAACAGCGGTAGTACATTTTACTTTTACAACAACAGCGCCGTAAGCCAGGGCTATAACGACTTTAAGCGTTTATGGGGCAACCGTAAGCTGGAGGATAACTGGCGTCGCAGCAGGCGTTCAAATACTGGTATTCCTACAGCCAATACCGGCATTGGCTCACAGGTTAATGATCCGGATGCTCCGGTTGGTAGCGTAGCGTACAATAGCACAAATGTATCGGCCGGTACTTTCAGGCAGGACCTGGTTAAAAACTTGCCTCTCACCCCTGCCCTTTTGCAGCAATCCAATTTCAAGATCTATAACGCTTATTTTGAAATGGCCAATTTTTATCGTGATGTATTGGAAGATAAAAAGGAAGCCATTGCCACTTACGAAACTTTGCTTAGCCGCTTTCCTCAAAGCAGCGATAAACCTTCTATCTATTATAACCTTTACAGACTTTATGCCGATATCGATGCGACAAAATCAAACGATTACAAGAACAGGCTGCTTAAAGAGTATCCGGAAAGTGTATTTGCTAAAGTAATTCTTGATCCGGATTATGCACGCAAGCTGGCAGATGTAGGTGCTGTATTTAACGGCTTTTATAACGAAGTGTATGATCAGTATGCTCAAAAGCAATACGCAAAAGTGATTGAGAAAGCAAATGATTTGCTTAACAAATATCCTGACAACCGGTATGCAGCGCAGTTATACTATCTGAAAGCTATTGCTGCCGGGCATATGGAAAAGTTGCCCCCATTTCAGGCCGATCTGCAGTTAATCGCTGCAACATATCCGCAGGATAAGCTCATCGCTCCACTGGTCAACCAACACCTGGCCTATATCGATTCGAACAAGGCCGAAATAGCTGCGCGTCCGGTGGTATTATTTAATGATGATCCGAACGAGATCCCTTTTACCCCACCGGTAGCATATCAAAAACAAACAGAATACCGTCCGCCATATACCCCATCGGCACAAAATGTAACTCCCCAGGAGCGCCTGCCCGAACGGGACACGCATATAATAGCCGGGGCTAAAACATCGGCACCACAAATTCAGCAGGCTGCAATTCAACAACCAAAACAACTTGCCGTAGGCCAGATCCCTTTACCGCAACACCAAATGCCGGATACTTCAAGGGATATAGCCACGCAGCCGGCACCTAAACAAAAAGATACTGTGGCTACGGTTCACCCGGCCGCCATTAACAATACACCAGCGGTAAACTACATATTCAGCAAGCGCGACAGCAGCAACTATTACTTTGTGATAAATGTATCCAGTGGTACAACTAATCTGGCTTCTACACGTTTTGGAGTAGGGCAGTTTAACCGTACACGATACACCCGCAGCGAAGTAATCCACCACGTTAAAAGCGTTGGCGAAAATAACCAGCTGATATACGTTGGCCGTTTTTACAGCCTTGCCGATGCTAAAGATTATGCACGTACCATTGTACCTCTACTACCCGATATTATGAAGGTTCCAAAGGATAAATACAGCATTTTTATCATTACCAAAGAAAATCTGGATAAATTAGCAACCCAAAGTATATTGGATAGTTATTTTGACTACTATCAGAAATTTTATTAGAAAATGAGAACCACTAACACAAGGTTTAACTCGAAAAATCAACTCCAGCCTGCAGATATAAGAAGATACAACTGGTACATATGGCGAATTGTGCTTGGCCTTTTTGCTTTTGTTGTTATGATGATAACACTCACTATTTTTGATGTGTTCGGTCAGCTGCCTTCGTTCCGCGACCTGGAAAACCCCAAGAGCAACCAGGCTACAGAGATCATCTCGTCCGACAAACAGGTATTGGGGACTTACTATATTCAAAACCGTTCCAACGTTACTTACCGCGAACTGTCACCAAACGTAATTAACGCTTTGGTTGCTACCGAAGATAAACGCTTTTATGACCATTCAGGTATTGACTTTGGCCGAAGCTTTACCATCTTCGCGCATTTGCTCATTGGGCAAAAGCAGGGTGGCAGTACCATAACGCAACAGCTGGCGCTTAACCTTTTTTCAGAACGATCTGCCAATCCTTTTAAGCGGATCATCCAAAAACTCCAGGAGTGGGTTACAGCTGTTAAGCTTGAACGCCATTACACCAAAGAAGAGATCCTGACCATGTACCTCAACACGGTCGACTTTGGTGCTTATAACACTTATGGTATCAAATCGGCTGCGCGCACTTATTTTAACACTACGCCGGATAAACTAACACCCGATCAGGCTGCCCTGTTAATAGGCATGGTTAACGGCCCCGGTATTTATTCGCCTATCCGTCATCCGGATAATGCACTTAAAAGGCGCAACCTGGTGCTAAACCGCATGGTTGAGCAAAATTTTCTGAGCGAAGGTCAGGCCGAAGAATATAAACGCAAGCCCCTGGGCTTGGATTTTCACCAGAATAATCACTTTGACGGCCTTGCTCCCTACTTCCGTTCGGTATTGAAGAAAGAGCTTCAAAAGATTTTTAAAGAACAGAATATCAACCGCCCTGATGGCACCCCTTATGATCTTGACCGCGACGGCTTAAAAATATATACCACCATTGATGCTACCATGCAGCAATATGCCGAGGATGCGCAGCGCGATTATATGAAAGATCTGCAGGCCCAGTTCAATGATCACTGGCGCGGCCGTAACCTTTACAAAAGCATCCACAACTTCAAATTTTTGCTCGACCAGGGCATGCAAAAATCTGACAGGTACAAACAACTGAAACAACAGGAAAAATCTGACGAGGAGATTGAAGAAAACTTCAAGACCAAAACCATGCTTAACCTGTTTACCTGGCACGGCAATATCGATACCATGATGAGGCCAATTGACAGTATTATCTACTGTAAAATGCTTTTGCGTAATGCTCTCATGAGTATGGATCCCACAACCGGCTATGTTAAGGCATGGGTTGGCGGCACCAATTTCGAGCACTTTAAATATGACCAGGTAAAGAACGGCACCCGCCAGGTAGGCTCAACAGCCAAACCATTTACTTATGCTGTAGCTATTGATAACGGTTACTCGCCATGCATGAAAATCAATAATGTACCCGACACCATTCGTGGTTATGGTGCGCCGTGGTGCCCGCGCTCGTCGCCATCCGAAACTTTGCCGGGCTTTATTACTTTAAGGCAGGCACTGGCGCACTCACAAAACTGGGTTACGGCCCACGTTATGGGCGAGGTTAAACCAGAACCTGTTGTTGATCTGATCAAAAAGATGGGTATTACAACCAATGTTCCGCCTTATCCTTCAATTTGCCTGGGTACGTTTGATGCTTCTGTGTTTGAGATGACCGCCGCTTACTCCGCTTTTGCCAACCACGGCCTGTGGACAGAGCCTACTTATATTTTACGCATTGAAGATAAAAACGGCAACGTATTGTATACCCATACTCCGCGCGTGGTGCAAGCCATGAACCCGCAAACGGCTTATGTGATGACCTATATGCTTAAAGGTGTTATTGAAGATGGTACCGGTTCAAGGTTAACCTATAAATACGGGTTACGCAACCCAATAGGTGGTAAAACCGGTACAACCCAAAACAATTCAGACGGTTGGTTTATAGGTATAACTCCACAGTTGGTTACCGGCTTATGGACAGGTTGTGAAGATCGTGACATCGCCTTCCAGAGCACCCGTTTGGGCGAAGGTGCCAACAGTGCCCTGCCGATATTTGCCATGTATATGAAAAAGGTATACGCCAATGCAGCCTTAGGTATTAAAAAGAATGTTGATTTTGATGCTCCTGCAAACGGTGTAAGCATCATATTGGATTGCGGAGCCTATAACCAGCAGCAGCAGGGAACTACTGAGGTGGATAAGAAATTGGGATTCTGATAGTTCATTCGTTCACTTGTTCATTAGTTCATTGGTAAATAGTTTAATAGCATGAGCCATCACTCGCTCGAAGATCTAGAGGTATACAGATTGGCTGATACTTTCAGCGATGAAATTTGGTTTATAGTAAGTGAGTGGGACTATTTTACCAAGGATACCGTTGGTAAACAAATAGTACGTTCTGCAGATTCAATTAGCGCGAATATTGCAGAAGGTTATGGAAGATACCATTACAAGGAAAACCGCAATTTCTGTTATTTTAGTCGGGGTTCAATTTTGGAAACCAAAGGCTGGCTCCAGAAATCAAAGAAAAGAAACCTGATAACTGATGAGCAATTCAATAATCTGTTTGAAAAATTACAGGTCATCCATATCAAATTAAATGCATACCTAAAGTTTATTGGC
Source organism: Mucilaginibacter sp. Mucisp73 (assembly GCF_059491465.1). NCBI lineage: Bacteria > Pseudomonadati > Bacteroidota > Sphingobacteriia > Sphingobacteriales > Sphingobacteriaceae > Mucilaginibacter > Mucilaginibacter sp. Mucisp73. Next base: position 5,248,883 of record NZ_CP168507.1, read on the forward strand.
AAACGCGAGGGCAATAAAGGAGACCAATAAACGATAAGCTATGTTTCATTGGTAAAACAACCGCCAAGCAGACCAATGAACTAATGAACCAGTGAACCAATGAACCAATTTGATTATAGAGCAGCTTTAAAAAACATCCCTCACAAACCCGGGGTTTACCAGTACTGGGATAGTGAGCAGGAACTGATATATATTGGTAAAGCCAAGGATTTACGCAATCGCGTTGGGTCGTATTTTAACCAGGATATTCATATCAATGCTAAAACACGGGTACTGGTATCCAAGATTCGTGCTATTACTTTTACCATCGTTGACACTGAGGTAGATGCCTGGTTGCTGGAAAACAGCATGATCAAGAAGCATCAGCCTCGCTACAACGTCATGCTTAAGGATGATAAAACCTATCCATGGATCATCATTAAAAACGAAAATTACCCACGCATCTTCTGGACCCGCCGTATAATCAAAGACGGCTCCAAATACCTTGGCCCTTATGCATCGATAAGCATGATGCATAACATTTTAGGGCTTATTAAGGAAACTTATCCTCTACGTACCTGCAACCTGCAGCTTACCCGCGAAAATATTGATAAGGGCAAGTTTAAAGTTTGTTTGGAATACCAATTGGGTAATTGCAAAGGCCCCTGCCAAAACTATCAAACCGAAGAAGACTATGATAACAGCATCGAAGAAATTAAGGATATTCTGAACGGGAAGATTGGTGCAGTTCTTCGTCGCTTAAAAAATGAGATGGAAGCGGCTGCTATGGAAATGAATTTTGAGCTGGCCCACCGGCTTAAACGTAAGTTTGAACTCCTTGAAAACTACCAAAGCAAATCAACCGTTGTTAACTCATCTATAACCGACGTGGATGTGTTCAGCATTGCGTCAGAGGAAAAACTGGCATTCGTAAACTTCCTGAAGGTGATGAATGGTACCATCATCCAAACACAAACCATCGAACTAAAAAAGCGACTGGATGAAAGTGACGAAGAGTTGCTTACACTGGCCATATCCGAGTTCAGGAGCCGTTATAACAGCGACAGCAAGGAAATCATCGTACCGTTTGATATCGATCTTGAGGACCATCCAAACATCAAATTCACGGTACCAAAACTGGGCGAAAAACGCAAATTGCTTGACCTTTCGCAAAAGAATGTACAGTTCTTTAAAAAGGAAAAGATTGACCAGTACGAGAAATTGAACCCCGAGATCCGCACCGAACGGTTGCTTACGCAGATGATGAAAGATCTGCGCATGAACCAGCTGCCGCGCCATATTGAATGTTTTGATAACTCCAACTTCCAGGGCAAGTACCCGGTATCGGCTATCGTAGTATTTAAAGATGGAAAGCCCTCCAAAAAAGATTACCGGCATTTTAACGTTAAAACCGTTGAAGGCCCTAACGACTTTGCCACTATGGAAGAAGCTGTACACCGCCGTTACCGCCGCATGCTGGATGAAGGAACAGAATTACCGCAGCTGATCGTGATTGATGGAGGTAAGGGCCAGTTATCATCGGCCATGCATAGCCTTAAGTTATTGGGTATAGATAAAAAGGTAACCGTGATAGGCATTGCCAAACGCCTGGAGGAGCTTTATTATCCCAACGATCAGTACCCCATGTATCTCGACAAAAAATCGGAAACACTTAAAGTGATCCAGCACCTGCGTGATGAGGCACACCGTTTTGGGATCACCTTCCACCGTAAAAAGCGCGATAAGGGCACATTGGTAACAGAACTTGAGCTGATAGAGGGCATAGGCAAAACCACAGCCGAAAAGCTGCTTAAATACTTTAAATCGGTAAAGAAGATTCGCGAAGCTAACGAGGAAATGCTGCTCGAAGTAGTAAATCTTAAACAGGCCAAAGCCATATTGACGTATTTTAATACAGGAGCAGAAATTAAGCAAGGATAGCCCCCAGATTACTACGCCTAAAATAACAAAGGCCTGGTTCAACCAACCAGGCCTTCTTTATATATTGATGTTTGTGATTTTTATTACTGGGCGATGTAAAATGATTTTTGATCGCCATCCTGATAAACATGGATTGATTTTTTAACTACCTGTTTGTCGGTAGTGATCTCCATAGTGTATTCACCATCTTCTAAACCGGTTAACACATAACCTTTGCTTACATCGGTTTTGCTTGGCACAATGTCTTTCAATAAAAGCTCATTTTCTTTATTGTAAACTTTTACTACTGACTTTCCATTTTCAGTTTTTGCAAAGTTCACTTTCAGACCACGATCATGATCAAGGGCTTTAAAGCTTACAACTTCTTTGGCTTTAGGGGTAACATCGATTTTGTCTTCGTCGGCTTTGGCTGCTGTAGTAGCAAATACACCTGCAGTTAATAATACAAATAAGGCTGATAATTTTATTGAGGTTTTCATGATCGTAAGGTTTTAATGTTTTAAATATGTTGTGTTGTTGTTTTCAATGATCAAATGAACAACATATATTTTGATCGCTAAAAAGTGTTATACCAGCTGTAGATATAAATAGACAAAGCCTCAAAAACACTCGGCAAACCCTAAAAAGCCCTTGTTTACTATTATTTCAGGCGTTGGTCGGAATTTTGGGGGAGTTGGTAGAAAGGAGTAAGCGATTGGTCATGCGTGGGGTGAAAATCGCATATGAAAAGAGATAAGCAATTGTTATCCTGTTAAATGTTTACCGGCTAAATAAGCACGGCAGCAGGTGCGATGAAAAATCTTAGCCGCCTTCCCGATAAAACAGATCTTAAAACAAAACAGGCGATGAAAATTCATCGCCTGTTTTATAATCTTGTTAATCTTAATGTATTAGTACTGCCAAAGATTAAGCTCCCAGTCAAGAAGGGACTTTTTAACCCTTTCTGATTCGTAAAGCTTATCAATACCCTGAGCATAATCTTTTATACGCTCATCTTTGTCGTTACTTTCTTTTACGATATAACTGGTAAAGATGCGTTTTATAAACACGTCGTCAAAGCTTAAGCCGGTGGCATCACTGTTACGGCTAACCACTTCTTTGGTTGCAAGTACCGCGCGTGCTTCAGGAAAATAAATCCAAAAAGCGGGCTGAAAATCGATGTCGAGTGTACCTGTACCTTTAGGTTTAACCAAAGGAGCAATACCTATAATCCGGGGCTCAAATACCGAGCGCTGTTTATCAAAGATCCAATCTTCTTTAATGCGGAATTTAAGCACGCTATCGGGGTTAAACTCACCTGCAACAAGCGTAGATGATATAACGTTATTATCCTTATCGCGCTTTTCAACCACGCTGCTGTCAGATGCTAACCGGCCACGGGCCTGTGCACCTGTTAAAGGAGTAGTAAAACCATCGCCATTGGGGTCATCCTTTTTACCCGGGGTAGGGTCATATGCGGTAAGCTCGCCTTTGGCTATGGCATCAAGCAATACATCAATTAAACGGCCCTTGGGTGAAGCCAGGTACTGGTTCATCTTTTCGCGTACATCAATTTCGCGCCAAACGCGTTTGGCAAATGCCACATCATTTTCACGCAAGTTAGGATACGGCGTAACCTTGGCGTTTAAAATATTGTTCTTTTTGTAATAGCCATCAAGCGGCCTGTCAAAAGGTTTTGCAGCAATTTTACTTGCAGTATCAAGGGGCTGCTGGCTGGTAACATTATCCGGCTGAACCTGCACAGGTTTCTGAGTTGTTTGCCTGGCGGTGGTGGTCTTTTTTGCCGGCGACCTTTTGGTACGCTTTTTTTGCGCATAAGCGCTTACACAAGCCAGGCACAGGATAACAACTAAAATTCTCTTTTTCATACGCGTTTAATTTGCGGATAATACAATCGGGTCAAGTGACCTCGGTGAATGGTCAGGACCTACCGCAACGATATCCTTAAATATAACAGTAGTTCCTGGTGTAACTGTATTTAAAGCACTACGCATAGCGCCGGTTAATTCCCCGCCCGAGCCTGATAAAATAATGGCATCCTGGCGCGGTTTTACAACCAGCATAGTAAAGTGCGTTACGTTAAATTTAGCATCAAAGTCAAAGTTATCCAGCTGAGCAAAAAGCCTGTCCTGTGCTCTGATATTAGCCGAACTGGTGTTACCTCCGCTTTTACCTGCAAACTGTGGCTTAGGGTCAGGGATCCTTTTGATACGGAACTGTGTTGAACCCAATACCGCTCCTTTTGCACCACTAACAGAAATTGTAGCTTTGCCTATGCTGTTTACAATTGCTGTGTAATGCCCGCCCGAACCACTAAGAGAACCGGCACCACTAAAATGCACGTTTAAGTCGCTGGCTGCTACACCAGGCGCGGATACCGAAATAGGATTCGGAACGCCAATATAAAGCACGTTCATTTTATCAGGAGAAATAACTGCCGAAGGTCTTGCAACTGTATACTCCTGCTTAAAAGGATAAGAATCATCTTTGCCGGTTGTATTGTTTTTAACCGTGATAAAACCTTCTACGGTATGTTTTCCTTCGCCGCTCGCGGTAATGGTATAATTACCCTTACCGTCTGTAACAGATACCCTGCTACCGTTAACAGTGATATCAGGGTTTGATTTTGAATCGTATGCTGTCAAAAAGATCTGGGCGGTATATGGCTGTCCGGCTATCACATAGCTGCTTGGAGCTACTACTACTGCGCTAAACTTATCGAGCGTAACCTGAGCCTGGTCAATTTTACCTAATAATTTCTTAACTACTTCGTTTTCGGCGTTTTTGCTATCAGCTTCAATTTTGGCTAAAGTAGTGAGGGCCGCGCCTAAAGGTATGCCATCACCAAAGTTAGCTTCCTGCCATGATTTTCTAACATCCCCATGCGGTTTAGGCGCTACGGTATTTAGTGAAAACTGTACGCCTACACTGTCCTTACCTAAAGCTACCATTAACCTTTGGCGGGTTTCATCAATTTTAGCTTTCAGTTTCTCCCCATTTTTTTGATTGATCATGATACGGGGCGATATATCCAGGTTATCCCGTGCGTCAACGTCATCAATCTCCGGGTTAATGCCGCCGCCTTCCTGAATCAGCTTTGCTTTCAACTGTTCAACGTAGGTATTCAATTCTGCAGCTATAGCACTTGCCTGTTTAGCCTTATCATAAATTGGTTTCGCCCGTTCAGCCTGTTCTTTCAATTTTGTAGCCTCAAAAGCGCTGTATGTGTTTTGCAAACCAGTATTAACATTCCTGGTTGATGCATCCAAACTATTCGTAATATTCTTAAACGCGTCCAACAGGCTATCCGGTACGTTAAGGGCAATGAGGCCCAATAGTACCAGGTATAGTATACCTATCATTCGCTGTCTTGGGGTTTCCTTACCTCCGGCCATCTATTATAAATCTTTTCTGGTAATCAATCAATTAATTATATTAAACCCGCGGCTGGTTCATAGCTGTAAGCATGTTACCATAAATGGCGTTTAATGATGCCAGGTTCTTAGCCAATCGCCCTACCTCTTCCTTAAACTGTTTTGAATCATCCATTGATTCATTAAAGTTGTTCATGGTAAGCGAAAGGTTCTGGTAAAATTTATTCATTGATTTTAAGTGCGCGCTTGAATCTTGTAATTCCAGCTCGTAAACCGCATTAAGTGCCGACAGGTTTTTAGCTAATTGGGTAACCTGGTCATGATAAGCTTTTGATTCAACATTTGAGTTAGCCATTTCTGTTAAACTCGCCGATGCTTTTTCAAAAGAAACACTCAGTTTTTCATAGCTTGCGGTTGCATCTTTAAGTTTGCTTGTGAAAGCTATAGTAGCTTCCCCTGCATCGGTAACACGTGATATAGCGGCTACCTTATCGCCAAATGTACGTAAACCATCACCAAGGCTGCGCACCAGCTCAGGGCCAATTTTTGCGTCTTCCATCATTTTATCCAGCGCAGCAGTTGTTGAAGGGCTTGTATTACCACCGCCCCTTACAGTGGCTTTCGGAAGCTCTCCCTGAAAGTCTTCATTTAATTCGGGATACACACGTGCCCAGTTAATTTCTTTATCTTCTCTCTGAAATCCTAATATAAAAAACAGTATAGCCTCAGTTATAAGTCCCCCTGCTATCCAGTAAGTGGCACCAGGCCAATGCAAAATCTTAAACATTAACCCTATAATCACCACAGTAGCACCCCATGATACGATGTTGCCTATTCCGTAAGGTTTTTTCTTTCCAGCCATAATAATTCAGAAGTAAACTTTTATTTTTTAATTTGATTTGCTTGCGTTTAACTAACTCTTGATTAGCGTTTATCTGTAATGTCGCGCCCTAAATATTTGGTGACGCAGCGGAAACCGATATATGATTTAGCAGTGTCCTGGTATTCGTAGGTCCGGGTTGAGTTTTGAAGAAAATATCCGATATCTTTCCATGAGCCCCCGCGTACAACTTTACGTTTCAATATTTCGGGGTCGGTAGACTTAGCTTCGTAATTGAATGTTGGTGCGAGGTCATGCACAAATGTTGACGCTGATTCGTCAAAAGCAGATAATGTCCATTCGGCTACGTTACCTGCCATATTGTATAAACCATAATCATTAGGGAAATATGAACGTACCGGCACAGTATACGCGCCGCCGTCATCGGTATAATTACCACGCCCCGGCTTAAAGTTAGCCAGTAAACAACCTTTTGCATTTTTAATGTAAGGCCCTCCCCATGGATAATCGGTACCTATCCTGCCGCCACGTGCCGCGTACTCAAACTCGGCTTCCGTAGGCAAACTGTAAGGTGCACGGTGCGGTAAATGGCGCTTATCTTTATAAGCGTCATTATAGCGCGTACGCCATACACTGTAAGCTCTGGCCTGCCTCCAGGTTACCCCTACAACAGGGTAATTACGGAATGCAGGATGTGAAAAATAACTTTCAACCATAGGCTCGTTGGCGGCATATGAAAAATCGCTTAACCAAACAAGCGTATCAGGGTATACCGCTACGGTATCACGAACAATGAAGTCGGAACGATGTTTTGTTTTATCGTTATGATGATCTGCAGCATCGCGCAGGGTAAACAAAGCATAGTTATATTTAAGTAAGCGCACGTCAACCTCATTACGGTCAAACACACGGTCATCACCCTGGTAGTACATACCCTGCAATTTTTGAGCATTGTTTGCCTGGTTGCCTTTACTGCTCCAGATAGGGTTTTTCTTTACAAACTCCCAGTTGATGAATTTTTTACCGCCATTATTATTACCGGCGCCAGCTTTGGGCTGAATGAAATACTTATTATCGTTGATATAATTGGTAATGGCTATTGAATCGCGCACCCAGTTCACAAACATTTTGTACTGACTGTTGCTGGTTTCGGTTTGATCCATAAAAAAAGGAGAAACAGTAACCTGTTTAGTTTGGGCTATCTGGGCAAAGGTTACGTCCTGATCAGTTTGCCCCATAAGGAAACTACCACCCGGAATATAAACCATTCCGTAAGGCACCTCGGCCCTGAATGATCTTGCAGGAACTCCTACAACTTCCCCCCGGTCACCACCTCCGCGGCCACAACCACTTAATACACCACCTGCTAAAACAATTATTAAAAAGTAGATCTGCTTCATTTTACAATCAAAATCAGTTATATAACTATAACACAATGCAACGTCCGAATATATTACATTTTACTCAATGTAAGCTATAAAAAACGATAATTTGGCTTCTTGAATCGATAAACTGTGTACTTATCTTCCCAATACCGCACAAAACGCTATATAATTAACAAACCGCTAACCAATTGTTAACATGACAATTAGTTAGCGGTTATACGGGTAAATATGGTAAAAAGTTGCAGCCTGGTTAAATAAATTTCTAATTTATTTATTTACAAGCTTAACATACTGCTCAATAGCCATTGTCATTGACGGCGCGCCGGGGGTTGGAGCTGGTATATCCAAAATTAAGCCAGCCTCAAGCACTGCCTTATGAGTAGTCGCCCCAAAAGCGGCGATGCGTGTATTGTTTTGCTTAAAATCGGGAAAGTTTTTATACAGCGATTGTATACTCGACGGGCTAAAAAATGCTATAACATCGTAAAACACATTAGCCAGATCGGAAAGATCACTGCAAACAGTACGGAAAAGCACTGCAGGAGTAAAGTTATAACCGTTCTCCAGCAAAAAACGCTGCGTTTCTTCGGCAGCAACATCCGAGCATGGATAAAGGAATTTTTCCGACGAATGCTTTTTCAAAACCTCCGCCAGATCAGCAGCGGTTTGCTTGCCAAAAAAGATCTTACGTTTACGGTACTGAATGTACTTTTGAAGGTAAAGCGCTATCGTTTCTGAAAGGCAAAAGTATTTCATTTCAACAGGCACCTCAAAGCGCATCTCTTCGCATATGCGAAAAAAATGATCGGCCGAATTACGACTGGTAAAGATCACAGCGCTAAAATCAGCTAAATTGATCTTCTCTTTTCTGAAATCCTTTGCGGGCACACCCTCAACATGAATAAATGATCTGAAATCAATTTTCAGGTTAAGCTTTTTAGCCAGCTCGGCATAAGGATTTTTATCATTTTCGGGCTTAGGCAAAGTAACCAGTATGCTTTTAACCTTTTTCTTTCTATCTTCCAATTCAGTGCTTTTAATAACCTAAATTTTAATATTCAATGCCTTTATTAAAATCAAAACAGGGCAAATTTCGAGGGCACAAAGATACGTAAATAAATAAAACTTATGAAATCGAAAGGTAGAAATTATATTTACGCTGCTCCTGATGTATTGCCATATAAAAATTATAATGATGATAATAAGCGTAACCGTAAGTAATACAGGAATATATTGTGCACCAAGAAGGCTAAAACAAATAACCACCGGCAAAAAAACAAACGCGATATTAAAATAGGTAAGATGCAGAATATTAAGGTATTCGCTCACCAGCTTATTAATATCAAACACAAACCCTAAAAACTTGAGTATTAGAAACTTGAGCGAAAATAATACAATAATGACTATGGTAAGAAAAGTAAACAGGCCGCTTCCCGCTATTTTATAATAAACGCCTTTGTACGCAGCCAGTTGATATAAAAACAAACCGAACGTAGCACAAAATAACAAAAACAAGCCCAGGAAAGCCCACGAACTAACCGGACTCTCTTCTTTACCGGCTATCGAAAGTACGCGTTTGCTGTAAAAAGAGGCAAATACATTGCTTACATCTTTGCCCAGGGCAAGGTTAAGAATAGCTGTATACAACAGCATGGCAATAATGAGCACAATAACCCAGGGATCACGCGAAGGGCGGTTATGCCCCTCCATTACCCTGCTCTTTGACCTGGAATGGAGATCAAGAAAGCCGTAACCATGATATAATTCGTGGGCAAAAACGCTATCGGCATATTGGGCACGCATGGCCGCGTCAGGCACCCTGAGGTAACGCATAGCAATAGAGTCTGCAATAAATTTATCTCTGTTTTGCATGGCATAAGCTACCGAATCAAGCACCGAATTACCGGGACGAAAAGCGCGTGTTGGTGATTTTAAAGGCGTATCAGCCACTATTGAATCCTGTTGCGCAAAAGCAGCAGTACAATTCAATAAAAACAGCAGGCAGCACCAAATAACCAAACAGATCCTCAAAGCTTAAAAAGGGCTTATTATTTTTTGCAAAAGTAGGGTAATTATCTGAACCAGAATTTTATCAATTAATATTTTTTTGAATTTATTTGGACCTTAATCGCTTGCTATTCATTAAAAAGTCGGATTCTTATTAAGAAAAGTCTAATTAATACAATCAGAGTACAAATTGACAAAATATATTTGTTGTGAGATAAGCTGCGATAACTAACGTCCAAACGGCTGATAGGAAATTTAAGCTAAACTTAAAGATTATTAACAGCCTAATGGTCAAATAATCAGTGTTGAGATCGAGGCCAATTAAACAGTTAACCTAAATACCCAATATCGAACATTTAAACTGTATAAGCTAAATTTAAATGGGAATAGTATAAATTATGAGAATAAATATTCGGTTATTATTATTGATCCTATGTTTATCCTACAAAGGATATGCCCAACAAAAAACCATTGCTGTTAATAGTCCAAATGGGCAAATTAATGTCAACGTATTCATTGCCAAAGGCAAATTATCATACAACGCGGCAGTTAACAATACGATGTTGATAGCACCATCGCGCCTGGGTTTAACTGTTGATGGTATCGATCTTGGAGTTGAAACCAAATTTGCAGGTGCCCCTTCAAATAAAAAGATAAAAGAAACCTATACTATCAACGGCGCTCACAAAACGGCACGTAACGAAGCGAATGAAACTACAATTCCTTTGCTAACAGCAGAGAAGAAATTCAACTTAATTGTGCGCGCTTACAATGATGGTATAGCTGTACGTTACACATTACCTTATAATACAAAACACATCAATGCTGACTCAACCTCCTGGGAATTCTCCGGAAAAGTAACGCAGGTTGCCTGGTCGGATTATAATGAAGGTTATGAAGGCCTAAGCCATGTAGCTCCATTGCCATCAGTTCCACAAAATACACCAATAATGGGGCCCTTAACTTTTAATGCAAACGGGATTTTTGCCTCGGTTTCCGAAGCTGATTGCGAAGACTTTTCAGACATGTCTTTTATACGCCATGAAAATTCTTTTAAAGCAAATTTCCCCTTTGCCCCTAACGGCTGGGATGTACAACCGGATAGCGATACTGAACATGCTGTACTTAAAGGTGCTTATGAAAACCAAAAAGTATCTCCCTGGAGAACAACCATCATAGCGAAAAATTTAACTGAACTTGTAAACTCAGACCTGCTCACGAATCTGTGCCCGGCACCACAAAAAGGCAATGACTTTAGTTGGGTAATGCCAGGCCGTTGTTTATGGCAATGGTGGAGCGTTGGGGCTCCCCGGTTTGCCGATCAAAAAAATTGGTATGATGCGGCAGCTAAATTAAAATGGGAATATTATTTAGTAGATGATGGATGGCGAAATTGGAGCGAGCCGGGTAAAGATCAGTGGCAGCTTTTGGGAGATGTGATAGCATACGGAAAAAGTATTGGCGTAAAATCAATTGTTTGGGTTGACTCTAAAGAAATGCGATCGGCGGCGGCACGCTATTCTTATCTAAAGCGAATCAAAGATCTGGGAGCAGCGGGCATTAAAATAGATTTCATCCCCCCTGCAACGTCATCTATTATGCAATGGTACATGGGTACTATGCAAGATTGTGCAGACCTCAAACTAATGCTTAATTTTCATGGAAGCGTAAAACCAACGGGATTGACAAGAACCTATCCCATGGATATTACAAGAGAAGCCGTTAGGGGTAACGAATATCACATGACCCGGTATAAAAGAGTGGCACCATTAGACCATGACGTATCTGTACCGTTTACGCGTTTTACAGCCGGTTCTGCAGATTTTACTCCGGTAATACTGAACCCGGAGCAACTTACATCGCAAAAATTCACCTGGGCCCATGAATTTGCTCAATCCATAGTATATCTTTCTCCTATTACACACTTCGCGGACGAATATAAATTTTACCTGGAGAGCCCGATGTTTGATTTATTTCAACAGGTACCTACAACCTGGGATGAGACAAAAGTTTTAAGCTGTACCCAAATGGGGGAAATTGTTGCTTATGCACGCCGAAAAGGAAACAGCTGGTGGGTTGGCGTAATGAATGGTGCAGATGCACGTGAAATTAAAATTCCTTTAAACTTTCTACAGCACGCAACAAAAGGGGTACTGATATATGACGGAGAAGATACCAATGCATCTATCCACCGTGAAGAAAGATTAGTCAATCCCAAAGACACGCTTACTATAAAATTATCGCCGGGTGGTGGCTTTGTAGCTATGCTACATTAAAAGCAAGGCGTTATATGGCATGTGGCGTGCATAGCGCATGAGCACATGCCAGGCCATGTTAAACGCTTGTTTTGTATAAGAATGCAGAATCGACACAAAACAAAAGACATGTTCAATTTAGTAAATACGTTATTCCGTAACGCCTGTAGCAGCCCAAAAAACAAGGTATCCGGCTTTATCTTTACTTACAGTAACTTTTTTTAGAATGCGCCCGGGATCAGGATGAATATTCAATACATCGATATTATGATGATCATTTTCTGTTATCTTATTTCCCTGCCCCCATTTAGCCAGATCATGTACTAAGTAGCTCAGGTTTGAGTTACCTTCAGGTATATCATCATAATAATCGGGCAATTTAAAATCTTTAAACTCGCTACCATCGCTATAAGTTAGTGTAATATATAGTTGCGAAGGCCCTTCGGAACTGGTAAGGCTCAGATACAAACCAGAATATTTTTTGTGAGGAACATCGAAGCTAAAACTATCAATACCGGCAACATTTAGGCTTTGGTTACCGTTGTCACCGTTTTTATAATGAAGCAAGGTGGCTGGGTGAAACGAATTAGCCGGGATCAATGGATTATCAGGCAAAGCATGCGTATCATGATCGCCATTAAGTTTTGCTGCATCCGCGGTAAGATAACCATCCCCTTTGCCCCCGCCATCAATACCGGTTACCCAGGTTTGCAATTTACCATCGGTAACTGTAGTTACAGGGCGGGCATTTAACAGTTTTTGGATATCTATTTGAATGGTTTTATTGCTGTGCTGGCTGTTGGCACTCTGCCGGCCAGCAAACACACAGATAAGAAAATAAAGTATTTAAAGGTCATGGTTGTTGTAATTGGGAACTAAAGATAAACAAAGCTTAAATGTCCCCTGCCCTTATTGCACAAATACCGGCTTTAGTCAAAAAAATAATTACATTACCTTTGCCGCATGGCAGGTATTGAATGTTATCATGACAATCAAATATTTACAATCGAAGAGTAACAAATAAGTAACACAACAAAACCAAATATTCCATTTTGCAAATGCCGTACGGCTTTAATTTTAATAATTAAGCAATACCGATGCTCATTCCTTTATGAACAAAAATATTCCTTAATGATCTTGACCTGCCGGATACCTTATTTCCGGTTGCCGTTGTTTACGACTTTTTGATAGTCGACAGTAAAGTAATAAAAACAACATCAGCCGCTAACGAAATTAAATCGGCTATCGAATACTATGGTACCTCGGAGCTGAAAGCAGGCATCGGACAAATTCGGATACTGGACCTTGAAATCCTGGAAGCAGGTATTGCGGAAAGCATTGCTGGATCCGCAGAAAAGATTGAATATGATTTTAAGTATTTTGAGGGGGAGATAAAAAGCTGATCTCCCTGCCGGACGGCAGTTTCAGGATAAGTGTCGAAGAACGGGAAGTGGGGGAAATAGAAAGCGGGCCGATCCTGTCGGCCACGCTGTTACAGCCTTTCGTGGATGTGCAGCCTTTGCGTTTTAAATACGACGATTAGGAGATCAGGTCACAGTATGTGTTTACGATATTAACCTGTGATCGGAAAATTGATGGATTTATGAAGCCAAAGGCAATGTATTTTGGCGCCCTGGACTTCTTTTTCGGGCAGGTATTAAGAACAAATATTACCTGCCTGCAATTACCTTATCATTCCTATTTATTTAAAGACGAGTAACAGATTATCATGAAGAACAATACGGATTATTTGAATTCCTTATCGGATGAGGACAAGGCCTATCGTGACAGCCTTGCTCCGGGCGACAGGGCTTTATACGACTATTTCGACAGCATGCCGGCAAAGCCAAACAACCATCCCGGAACTTTTAAGCTGGCCTCCGCAATAGGCCCGGAACCGACCGTGGGCGGCTGCAGCCCTGAGCTTTGGGTGAAAATAGGGCATATCGGTTAATGCCGGTTATGCCAAGGTTTATCTTCCTATTTTTAATTGGTGTCGCTTAAGTCCCTCTTGGCGAAGTTATCCCGGATGAGTTTGTGCAATTGTGCTTTTCACCTGTTTTTAAAGCAAAGCAGTTAAGCCGGCCAAAAAGGAAGATAAATCATTCTTTATTAGATGATTACCCTAACCAGCCGTGTCAGATCAGCCCCTCGTTATCAGTGGGCGCGGGAAAGTATAGTAGCCAAACGGCCATACCTATGCTATTTTATAGCGATTGCCTGCCGCTGCAATACCGCAGCCTCCTCTTCTTTAAGCATAAACCGGAACACGCCCCCATCGTACTGCAATTGTAATCCAGCTGTCTTGTTAGCGCAAAGTCTCAGTTCATCATCGTCGGCAAGCTGATAATTGCCGGTAATCTGATTTGTACTCGTGCCCGGATCGGATTTCGCGAGTTCATTGTTCAAATTTGCCAAAGTGATCACCGTCCCATCTGACAACGTAAAAAAAACATTTGCGCCCCTTCCAATGCTTTGAACGCCGGATATCGTTGTTTTGATAGTCATACGGAGAATTCTTTTATCGCCAAACTTCAAGGTCTGCAACAGCAAATACACAACACCGGTACCACCGGTGTCCGGCGCTGAAGCCAGCTGCTCGATACCGGAAATCGCATTTCCGGTATTATTGAGTTTGAGGGCCGTATCAATTTTAATTAAACCGGGTAGATTAACTCCGGCGCTGGCAAGCACAGGAAAAACGAGGCAGGCGATCAGTATCGGTATTTGTTTAAAAATGTTCATATCAGTCTATCAGCGTTATATAATTCAAGTCAAATACGGTATTGGCGTCAAAGGTCATAATCTTTCCGTCCGAGGAGGCAGGCCCTACAGATCCGCAGTTCAGCCGGATGGAATAAACGCCTTTCGCGCCTAAGGGCCCGAAATCGATGTCTGGGCTATCCAAAGAACCTGCGGGAATATCCACTCGCAAACCGTTAAGAAAGGCTGTATTGCCACCGCGGGTCGCGTAAGCTGCGACAAACGTGAATACCACATTGGAATGCACCACCGGTACGTGAGAAGAAACCAGCAAATGACCATCCGTGCCCACCCTTGCCGAAAATGTTGCCTTTTCAGATGGTGAAGTGGTTACGGAGGTAAGGTTATAACTGGTATTTGCAGCATAGTTGATGGTCGTTCCGTTAAGTGTGCCCGGATTGATACCACCATTATTAAGCCTGACCGTAAATGGACCGGGTGTTAAGCCCATAGCACCCATGTCTACCTCAGCTCCATCTTTGAGCCCTGCATCAAGATTAACCAGCGTGCCGGTCTGGAAGATTTCACTTGCACCCTGAGGAGTAAAATAAGCTCCGATATAACTAAACAGCGTAGTAGTATATAGATCATTCAAATGTGGCGTCACCCATAGATGGTTGTCAGCTGACACCCGCACCGTATAAGTCAGGTTATCGGAAAGTAATGGCGGTGTCCCGGTCCCTACCCCAAGGGTATAATTGGTAAAGCCGGTATTGCCCCAGTGATCTACCGCTGTCACCTTAAAGGTATAACTTGCCGCACTGTTCGCTGCAGGTATTCCGGAAAGGATGCCGGTAGTCGTATTGAAACTCATCCCGGGCGGCAATGTTCCTGTAAATGACAGTGTGTATTTACCATAACCTAATGCACCGAACAGCGTCCGGTTATAAGCTACGCCGATCTGCGCATTTTGCAGGTGAAGCGGCGCTACGATAACCCCGGGCACGGGCTTCACAACCAGCGTGAAATTCCCGGTCACCGAAGCGTTGTTGCTGTCAGTTACTTTCACAACCAGGGGAAAACTTCCGCTTTGCGTGGCGGTACCGGTAAACGTACCGTCAGCATTGAAAGTCAATCCGGTAGGCACTGAGCCCGAAACTATATTAAACGTATACGGCGCTTTACCGCCAGTCGCAGTTATAATCGCAACAGTCGGTATATTTTGTACAAACTGACGGAGTACCGGACGGTAAAAGGCCAGCGGCGTCAGCGGCAACGAATTTCCCAGTAAGGTACTGTTGGATTTGATGCCCGCGGCATACAATGCATTCCCTGCATCTGTCGGGTGTATACCGTCCGCCAGGTTATCCTGCGTCGGGGCGAAAAGGTTTTCGAAATCCACGAAACGGCAATAACTATGGCCCGGGCCCAGGGCCACCGCCCGCTGCACATCGCGGTAATCGTCTGCGGTCGGTCCCGTAGTCGACAGTCCGTTGTCACTATAGGTTTCTCCATTAGGCCCTTCATAATATTCCGGGCCGGTACTCTGGATATAAATAACAGCCGAAGGACGTAAGGTATGCAACTGCTCTACCAATGATTTTAATTCGGAATAAAAATTGTGCAGGGGAGTCATGAATCCATAATCGTTTACCCCTATCTGAAACCAATAATTGGCTACGTTGTAGTTCGCCAGCTTTTGCGCAAACGCCGTCACATGCGCGGCATCATAAGTGTCGGTATGCAGGATACGTCCGGCATAGCCTTCAGAGAACACATCACCTGAAAACGAGAAAGCAGGATCGCGGGCGATCTTCATCATCCAGACATTGTTCTGCGCGTCGGATGAAATATTGAAACCGGAGAGAATAGAATCATGAATAAATAAGACACTTCCCGGCTTTACCGTATTGGACGGGCTGACCGTGGTAGTGCCGCCGGAAAGATAAACTGCCCTCAGGTACGTACCGGCCCTGCGAACGTGCGGATCAGTGATCACATTATTCACCGAATAGGTGCCCTGTCCCGGCATCATTACTTCCACTGTTTTGTTCCCGGGAGGCAGCACATCTGAAATATACTGAACGATCTTCGCCTGGTCCGCCCCCTCGACCTGGTAATATTTATAAAGTTTGCCGTCGATAAAGATCGCCGGTCCTGAAATATTGGACGGTTTATCCCCATTATAGTTGGCAAATGGCGAAGGGATCGTCCCGTCCATCGGCGTTACCGTACCATATGCGCCTTCCTGTACCATACAATTGGTATAAACAAGAAAAGTGTCATTAAGCGGGTCCGAACCATTGGTAGGATTCGTGATCCGTTGTACCAGCAAGCCAAGCGTTACAGCGCCTGCCGGTGCTGTCAGCGTATAGCACACGGGATTTGATCCGCTTACTACCGGCAATGCCTGCGGCCCTGCCATCGGCGCGCCGCTGCTGTTGTAAAAAACATAGGTTGGGTTGGTGGTTCTCAGGCCGGATATTGTATAAATCCTGCCTGGTATAACTTTAGTCGCCGTGTTGACCACATTACTTCCCGTAATTACGTTACCCGAAGCGTCGAAGTCAGAATTGCCCTGCACCGTGACCAGCGGAAAAAGGTTCAGCACGCGCTTATCATAAAAATCCCGCACGTATTCGATCGCAATTTGTGTGGCATCGGTCTGGAAGCGCATCCGGGCATAAGCAGAGTGCTGCAGGTATTTTTTACGGCTCGCATTGTAGCTATCGCTCCAGCCATACCAGGTGGTCTCCGTATTACCGATTAATGAAGTTGCATCAGCCCGGTAACGGCGGAACAAACCGTTCATTCCCGCCTGCTGCAGGGTCAGGCACATGTTCTTCTTGAATTGGCCGGAGGCTTGTACCGATGAGTTGCCCCCGTTAAAAACAACCGCGAAAATATATTCCGTCTGCGGGTAAAGGTTGGTCAGCGCCCAGCCAAAATCCTGGTACACGCCCGCTGTCAATGTGAAAGTCTTTCTGGCCTGGACACTCAAATTGTTAGATGCTAACAACTGGATCTCAATAGTGCCGCTGCCTTTAGCGGTAAAGGTCAGGTTCCCCCGGACCGGTACAAGTGGGGATACGGAGCCCATAGTTGAGAAATAAACAAACCGGCCTGCGTTTGTCCCCGCAGTTCCGCTTGGATTGATCGTCGTACCGTCATCAGCAGCAATGGTATACCCCGTTGGGGCTTCCTGTTTCCATTCTGCTTCCAGAATATCGGTATTGACGAAACTGCCAAGGCTGTTGGAAGCTGTTGATTCAGGATAAGCGGGGCCTGGAATCGCCGCTGAATTATAATTATGCAGCATGGAGATCGTATTGTCGATATCGTTTGCCGAGATCAGGTCGGGTTTACCGTCCCCGTCGATATCACCTACGCCCAGCGAATAAGGCGTATTACCGGTAGTAAAGTCGATTTTGGTTACCAGGGTGTTGATATCAATGGTTCCGGAAACTGATTTGTTCCTGAATATGGACATTGTCTTTCCGTTATAATTGGCTGCAGCGATATCCGGTTTACCATCGCCGTCGATATCTCCCATGCCTATTGCAACCGGTTCACTTCCGGTTCCGTAATCAGACGCTGCGGCAAACCCGGTTCCGGTCAGCGTATTCCTCAAAATGGAAATCACATTCCTGGTAGGATGATAGTTAGACGCCACGATATCGGCGTTACCGTCCTGATCGATGTCCGCCAGGAATACAGCAGTGGGTGCGCCCGCTAAGGCAATCACGGGCATGGTAGTTAGCGAAGTCAGGGTAAAGGCTCCTGCTGTAGCAGCATTTTTGAAAAAAGAAAGATTATTAGCAGCGTAATTTCCTACGATAATATCGGCCTTGCCATCATTATCGACATCCCCTATGGCGACGGAATTAGGTGAAGCACCTGTAGCAAAATCAATTTTGGTAGCTAAGGCGAATGTGCCGGAAACGCTTGTATTTCTTAATACAGAAATCGTATTGCCTGAAAAATTGGCTGTCACAATGTCGGGCAGGCCATCTTTATCCAGATCACCAATGGCCAGCGCAAGTGAATTTCCTCCTATACCAAAGTCAAGCCTGGGCAAAAAGGCGATGGTATGTGTAGACGGGCCAGTGAATGATGAATTATTGATAAAGACAGAAAGCGTACTGGTTAATTGGTGTACCACGGCAATGTCAAGTTTGCCATCACCATTCAGGTCAGCAACCGCAAATGCACTTGGGTTGGCCAGTGTGCCGATATCCGTCTTGGCAGAAAAAGAATTAGAAGTGATATTGTTCCCGGTGGCTCCGTTTACCAATACCGAAAACGAATTACTGGTCCCGTTTAGTGAAAGCACATCTGCGTTGCCGTCACCATCAATATCCGCTGCTGCTACCGCCACCGGGTTATTGCCCGTGGTAAAGTCGATCGCAGGGTCGATATCGGATG
The DNA here is from genome assembly GCF_059491465.1 of Mucilaginibacter sp. Mucisp73. NCBI lineage: Bacteria > Pseudomonadati > Bacteroidota > Sphingobacteriia > Sphingobacteriales > Sphingobacteriaceae > Mucilaginibacter > Mucilaginibacter sp. Mucisp73. Next base: position 5,267,793 of record NZ_CP168507.1, read on the forward strand.
AACCGATGCTGCTGTGCGTAGTAAAAGTAGGGATAAAGGGCTTGGCGGAATACCCGGTTAATTTGCTGGCTGTATTCAATACCGAAACCAGCTGATAAGCGGCCCCTTTCGGCACGGTTACAACAAGCTGCGTGGCTGTGGCCGTTGAAACCGTTGCTTTCGTTGCGCCGAAATAAACGATATTATTTGCAGCTGTGGTATTAAAGTTGGTTCCTGTCAGGGTTATTGCAGTACCAATGGCTCCGTTAGCAGGGGTAAACGAAGTAATAGCCGGCAGTTGAGCACTGGCATTGGCCGAAAACCCGATGCATATGGTCAATAATGCAAATCTTATAATAAGCTTCATCTAAATTTGATAAGGTTAGGTTAATAATAAATACGTTATATTTTTTACTTAATATACTTAATTGTTAATCACTGTTTTCTGGAAATTTCGTATTCGTTCCATCTGGTAATCATCCTTTTTAAAAAACACCGTCATGTCCATACCTAAAATAATTCAGCAAGCTTTGGATATTCGAACGGAAATAAATTAGAATTAAATAACCGCTCAAATTCAATTTTATGATTACACAAATGCCGGGACAATGAATCCTCCAAACTTCCTTTGAAAGCTTCCGGATACGTTGCGAACAAAGGGTTAACTGTTTTCCTTGTTAAAACTTTCATCATCTCCAGATCATTTACTTTATGTTGAAAAAGGCAATCACCGTTTCATGGTCATTTCCCCTCTCTTAAGAAGTATTGCCAAATAGTCAAAAAAAGAAAAGTCGATAACCTTTCTCATTTTCTATTTTAAAAATCCCTTATTTTTTCCCATTATTTGAACATTTTATGTGCTTTTTTAAAAAGTTATCTATTAAATCGCTGTTGTAACAATAGTTTTATGCCTAGTCAAATTTGATTTGTGTGTACAGGCCTTCATTGTTGATATATACAACTGTCCTTTGATTTAGCAAAAAGAAAATATAATCAGCTGGTTGGACAAAATCGATATTATATCCAATATGCCTTTCGTAACTATCCGCAAATTCTTTGTAATAGATAAAATCAACTAGAAAAACTTTTTGCGTAGTATAGCTTTCCATAGTTATTATAAGAAGCTTCTCGTTTTGATATTTTAACCCCTTGAAACAACATTCAACTAGTTGAATTGGCGAAATGTCTACTTCCCCCATTTCAAACTCATCCCAATTTGGGATAGGCCAAAATTTAACCTCTTTACCCAGCCTTTTTGCAGTTAAAAATATCTGTCTTTCATTTATGAAATTATCAACAGCATCTTCAACGTCAACAAACTGTAACTCTTTTATAATTTTTACCGCATCCGAAAATGATATTATCTGACAAATGTTTTCCATCTTTTTTATTTTAAATGCTCTTGTCCTTCAATAAAATATTTAGCTGTTACACTTCCTTTGGCTTTTCCATTGGCTTTTAATTTGTAGTCGACTACTTTTACATGTGGCCCTTCACCCATAACGGGTTCGCCACCTGGCTGCCATTCAATTCTTCGCAAAGAGCCGTCCATTAAATGCCCTTCATACCATCCAGGTTTACCCTCAATTTCATGAACATCCTTCATTTCACTCATATAATGTTCTGCAACTTGAAGCAGATGGTCTTCGTTTGCAACCAAACTCCGCTCAACTACGCCTCCTCCATTATTAATCACATTTGTAATTTTTATCTTAGGTAAAGGTATACCAGTATACAAACGGCCCGCTTGAAACGAGACTGAGATTCGTTTTTGCGTTAATCTAATTAAACTCTTACCTGCATCTTCAAGCAACGGAGTCATTACTTCAAATGATTTTCCAAGCAACTCTCCGCTGCCCCACATCATTCCCGATAACGCTACATAACGCAAAGATTGTTTATTCTGCTCTTTTCTCGCCGCATCAGTCTTCGCTGCATTATCTGAAAATGCGCTAAAGAATACGGAAGCCGTAGCTATTTTCATTAAGGCACCTCGTGTAAAAAAAGCGTCAATTAGCATAATCCCTCCAGTCGCACCGCCTTCTAGGCCACTTTGGATTTTATTTGCAGTTTTATAATCCCCCCTTTTTATCGCAGCATCTCTTGCATCAGCCATCCTACTGGCATTTGAAACTAAACCCATTTCTTCTCCGTCGATATCGACTGCCTGAACTGGCGTATTGCTGGCAAATTGGTAAGGAGTCAACTCCGGATATTTCTTGCTGATAGGATCCACACTCAAAAACCTTCCCAGCCTCGGATCATAGATCCTCATCCCATAATCCTGCTCATTACCTATATCCTTACCTACATCATTATCATTTTCCTTGCCATTGAACCCGTACCTGTAGTTCACCGCGCTTCCTGCAAGATATTGCTTACCTGTTCCAGGCTGCAATTTCCCGAACGGTGAATAATCCTGTGCAGTAATTACATCCGGGAGGAAGGAAGGCGTGGCTCCCTGCTGAATACGGCGGTCGCTTACAGTTGCCATGACATTTCCCAGGTGATTGGTCAGTTCATAATACTTGCGGCCCGCAATTCCGTAAGCATCGTCTCCCGCTGTAACAGTGGCCGTATTTAGATTGATATTAGGTGTCCAGGTGCCCAGTCTCGAAGAGCCGTACAACTGCTGCTCCCTCCAGTTGACCGCGGAAGAAGCATTGTCATAAACTGCCAGCGGGTTGCCCTGCGCGTCACGCACATACCAGGTGGTCAGGCCGCCGGCAGATTTACTCGCCCTGTTTCCCGTCGCATCGTAGGTATAAACAATGTTACCGCTGGCCCTGCTGATCTGTTTGATCTTTCCATAAACCGTCCAGTCAATGTTCGTCATGCCGGATTGCACATCCTTGTTCAGGTTACCGATCTGGTCATAGGTATAATTACCCGCCGACTGGTTATCGATATCGCTGGTGTAATTTCCCGCCGCCACGGCATCACTAACGTAAGCGAGTTGGTTATTCTTCAAACGTCCGTTCGGATCGGTATTGTAACGATAAGTCAGGTTATCCATGGCCAAGCCACCCGAACCGTTCCTGAAAAAGGTCAGGATATTGCCGTTTCCGTCATAGGTCATGTTTTCCTGGAAATCAGGTGTAATACTGCTGCTGTTCCAGGTGCCGCCGATGATGCTGTTGTGCTGGCGCATGTTCTTGATCCGGTTCAGCTGGTCGTAATGATAGGTATATCCAACCGGCGCGCCGCTGTTCAGCGCACTTAAGGACATGGTGGTATTACTGATATTACCGTTATACAGGCTCTGCCCGGTTATATCTCCCGCCTGCGCGGTATATTGCAAGCCAAATGCCGTTGAACCGGAGCCGCCGATAGGCTGGTAATCCTTGTAGGCTCCGTTATAATATCCTAATGAATAAGCAAGTGCGTCCCTGGCAACCGTCTGGTTATTGCCCGTTAACCCATCCTGTCCGATATCTGTTGTCCCGGCAGTATTCTGGCTGTTTACCCCTTTCAGCCAGCCCTGCAACGTATACGCGTAATCAAGGCCCTGCACGTACCCTGCATCATCCCCCAAGGTCATACGTGCCAGCGGCCCGTGCAGGTAATAACTATAATGAGCGTCCTTACGTTTATTCTCCAGCAGCAATTCGCTTCCCAGGTATGGGCGAATCATCGCCGTCGTTGAACTCGACGCATCTGTAAGACGATTCTCCGCATCGTAATCGTACTTATAGAAAAATTCATCTGTTTGGCCAGCCTGGTAGCGCACAAAATTCACTTTTCCGCTTACCAGGTCATATTCATAATCTACCTGTTTCAGGCCGAGACCGCTAATCTGTTGCCATAATGTACTTACATTTCCGTCGAGGTCGTAATTGTAGTAGGTCGCCTGTTGTACGGGGTCTGTTTTGTTATCACGGTAAGTACTTGCAGAAACCCTTTTGCGCAGGTTATTCTGGCTGATCGTGGTCGCCAGCCCCGTGAGGCCGGATGCAGGCTGGTCATAAAAAGTTGCCGTGATTTGTGCGTCCGTACCCGTGTTGTAAAAATTACCGATGGTGTAATCATCCAGGTAATTTGGCACGCCTATTCCCGCGCTCGAAGCGGCCTTTTCACCAACTTCTGAGATCCTGCCGAGCTCATCATATTTGGTGTAGCTAAACTTCTGCCCTGCCAGCTGCTTGTCGTTCTGCGAGGCGATCAGGCGGCTTTTTCTGTCATACCAAAAACTGTTGGTACCGCCATCCGGCGAATTTTGCTGGCTCACCTGGTTGCTTGCATTATAAACATAATTGGTAGTAAGCACGTGGTTCGGGTAAATACCGTTCAGCTTGGTCTCCAGCTGGCTTGCAGGCCCTATCGTTGTTTCGCTGCCCGCAGCCGGAATATTGAACCTATACCAGTGTCCGTCGCTATTGATCGGCATAAAGCAGTTATTGGCGGCATTCACCATGATCTCGCTTGGTGTCAGCAAGCGGGTATAAAACCTGGCATGCTTTAATACCGTGATATCCGATGCAGGCAATGCAGATGAGGCCCCGGCGATAACCGGCGCTTTACTACCGTTGACATAAACACTCAGTGGTCCGTTCAGCAAACTGGAAGACTGCACAACCACATGGGTCCACTGCTGGAACTGAACCAAAGCTGACAAATTCACAGAAACATGGTTAGCGCGTGTGAAAGTACCGTTCGACGGTGCCGAAAACACATCCGCACTTAAGGTCTGCCCGTCAACGCTGATTTGCAGCTGGTACTGGCCGTTGGTTGTCGACTGCGCGTATTGATATTTGCTGGTGAAAGGACTGTATAACCAGAACTCGGCTGCGGCATTCGTATTGCCTGAAAGCGCGGTCGACAAGTCCGCAAGCTCACCAGAAAGATTTGTCGTTGTCGGGCCCGTAAAAGAGGCCCCGCAGGAGCCCGCGTCACCACCATCACGGACCTGCTGAACCTGCTGGATCTGCGTGTCATTGAGCAAGCTCACCCCTTCCGGTGGGACGGTCCTCACCAGGTTATCCGCCTGGTCATAATAATATAAGGTATAATGATAATTTTGTTTGTTGGCTGTCGCGTTGAGGTTGGCCTTGGCAGCGGCACAGGTAGCGATATAATTTGCGCGGAACAATGCTTTCTGCTCATCGATATATACTTTGTAAAGTTGTCTCGCCGTGGAGGCAGCCACGCCGATATTGGCTTTAATATCGACATACGGATCCGGGGTTACCGGTATAAAAGCAGGTACATTGCAAAGCATACCCGACGGACTGGCATCATAAGTAGCATAAGTCGAATATCCTAAAGAAAATCCGAACTTTTGGTTCATGAAATTCGTCAAAATCAGCTGGTAATTTGGGCTTGCTGTTGTCAGCCCGCCTGGAAAATTACCCACCAGTTCACTTCTGGCAGTGGCAAAATCACTTGCAGTAATACAACCTGTCGCGCCCGGCTGGAGGAAAACAGGAAGCGTCAGGTCCTGGCTCAATACGTAATTACAGCCGGCCGAGGCATTCTGCAATATGCTGAATTCTGTTTGTGACAGCGTCATCGCCGTTCCGAACTTACTGACCAGGTACTGATAGAGGGTGCCCGAATAAGCAGCCGCTACCCTGGCCGCCTCAAACTGAGCCAGTACGGCTGCTATCGCAGCGCTGCTGTTGGACACGTTGTAATTTGCCGCCTGTGTAGGCTTAGCGTAGGATCCGGGCCCATTGAGCAACCAGGGGTTCAACGTCGGCGTAAATCCCGCAAACGGAGATCCCGAGTAGGTCAATGTATTTTTGATGACCTCCCCGAAATCCTTAGGCGACGATCCGGTCTTGCTGGTGCTGGCTCCGAAAGGATGGGTTGAATCACCGTTAGCAGCACAGAACTGGATCAGTGCAGCAGTCAGGGCATCTATCTTAGCCTGGGGATACACTGAAAGCCCGGTACCCAATGTCCTAATCCAGGCTACCGAGTTCCCTTCACAACTATTCTGAATCTGGATCGCGATCAAGGCATTATTTTGTGCGTCTGACCCGTTTGTTCCGTCCTTTGTTGTCGGAAAATTATTGGTCCGGGAAATGATATCAAAACGCGATGTTTTAGTCGGGTAATTGTATGAGCAGCCACCAGCAGGGGGCGGGGCAGGGGTAGCACAGTCCGTTACACTGCCATAAACATTCCAGCGTCCGGTGGTATATTCCGGGGTTTCAAATAACCCTAAGAAGCCTCCATGTGCGCCGACTTTAAAATATTGCGTAGGGACGCGGGCTACACCGACATCGCTGTTTGCGTCTATGCTGATACGATACCAGTAGTTTCGAAAGATGTTGCGAGGCTCATCATTGATCAGCGTAACGACCATCCCGTTCCTGATACAATACGGAATGTCGGGACTGACCGCAACCCTTACTTTTGTCCAATAAATGGGATCATTGCCCTGCGGTTCATAACTAATTCCGCTGATGTAAAAATCATTTCCTGTTTTCGGCCCACTGTAATCAATACTTTTTGGGGGAGCCTGTACATAGCCGTCGTATGGCGTCCGCCGGGTCGGTGTACCCGGTGGCGCTGGTGCCACTCCTGTGCAATTCACGACGCGGATCTTGACTGCGCCAAGCGGCACGGTGGCAGGTAAGCAAAACGTAGTTTTGGAAGTACCTCCCGCCATAGTAATGCTCGGTGGAGCATTGGTCACATCGACACCTGAACCATAGTAAAGATAGAGGTATGTGTTATTCAACAAATTCCCTTTATTGTAGGTAATCGTAACCGCCTGTCCGCATGGATTTGTACCGGTGCCGGAAGGAGCCGGATCAAACTCCGTGGCCCGGGAGATGGTGAAGTCGCCGACTTCAGGACAATTAGCTGTCGCCAACGGTACAGTATATGGCGTACCGATATCACAGGCATCCGCACAGGATACCTGTTTCCGGAGCATGTCATAATACACATCTTTTAACTGGAAATAAAATGCCTTATACTGGGACCAGTCGCGGTCCGGCACCCTGCATGCGGCCGCCGAGCAATTGTTCCAGCAATTGTTGGACTGACTGTCGCCGGTTGAACAGTTCCCGCTGCAATAGAGTTCGTAGTCTATATACTGTGAAAGGTTTTTAACCACCGCACCGGGTGTACTGTAATGAAGCACACTTGAACTGTAATTATTCAGGTCGTTCAGCATTGCCTGTTTAATCGTTGTACTGGTCCCCGGTACCAGTGCAATAGAAGCAGGGCCGCCATCTGCAAAGAAGGGGTCAACAGCGAACAGCCAAGCACCATTGGTGTAGCTGTAAGTGAAACCATTCGGCGCGCCCTTGATCGACGGGATATCTGTGAACTTAACCGCCAGCTGCTTTACACGTTCATCCCAGTCCTTATTTGATGAATTCGCCTGGCAAAATAAAAGCTTGCAGTATTCCGGATGGTATTGCAGGAACAGGCCGTTCCAGCTGTCATTCCAGTATTTAACAAGATCTGCCAGGGAGGTTGAACCGTCGTTTGCCGAGGAAACCTTGCCATCATCTTTCGTAAAATAATGCGATTGGTATACCGGATCGTTCACATCCTGTATTACCGGAAACACCCTGCGCCAATTATCATTGATTATGTTGATATCCGTTTCCAATGGCTTGTTCTGATCGTCAAAAAGCGAATATTGACCGCCGGGCGCGACATCTTTCTCCATCAAGGCCTGGGTGTCGGCACAGGGTGAAAAATCGCAGGCAGTTGTCGCCGCCTGGGCCTGAGCCAGTAAGGCATCGTATTTCGAGCTTACCCAGTTGTTGTAACTGGTCTGGTCCGCTGCAGCGTAGCTGCTGATCACAATACCGTTTGCGGCAAGTTTGTCATTGAACATTTGCGTGAACGATGCTTTAGTTCCCAAAACCTGCAAGGCAGTCCGGCAATCTCCCAGTAAACCATTGAAATCGATAGCCGCCAGTTGTGCCTGGAGATAAGTCCATTCGGTATTCAATAACTTATTGGTTTGGGCACTGGTAAGCCATTGGTCGACGTAATCTTCGATCGACTGACGGTTCATTGCAAACTCGACTGTGATGTAGTACTCGCCAATAGCATTGAAATTGGCGTCAAAGCTGCCGGTCTGAGAGCCCGGGGTACAACTCACACTGCCTTTTGCGCCGACTGCTAAAGGCAGGGTGATACCCGTCAACGTCAAGGGTGTATTAGGCGCGCAGGAATTGACGACTTTGACATTCATATCATAATAACAACTGCTGCAGATCTGCGTGCTTCCCTGGGAATAGGTATAGATCAGCTTTTGCATATCGAAAGTGAAATGCACGGGGCCGGTTACCGCTGCCAGATAGGTAGTTGTACCCGACAGTTTAACGGAAGCATTATCAAAAACAAACTGTTCGGGCTTCAAGACCTTGCTTACCTGCTGCTGCGAGGTTGGCATAGAAGGAAGCGCGTCCATACCGGTAGGCGCCCCGCCGGCCAATGCCGTTGCAATGGTTTTTCCGCTGGCGTTTTGGTAACTGATACTGATCTGGTTGTTCGCATCCACCACCATATTCTTGGTATAATGCTCCGCATAGCCAACCTCGTTACCAAATAACTGGTCAAGCTCCCATTGCTCCGGCTTGCCGTAATAATATTTTGTGGTATTGCCTGGTACGCCCCCCGGCTGAAAGGCGGGTCCTACCCCGCCCTGCAGTTTAATGCGCCCGGTATTATCAGCGGTATATTGGGTAACCGAAAGCGGGTACTGCTGGGCATCGGGAATATATTTCGCGTTCGCGGAGAAAGCCGAATATAAAGGGTCATTCAGGAAATCATTGCCGGTTGAGTAGTATTTACTCGTCCCCTTTCCTGCCGAAAGCGGGGCGGGTATAAACTCGCAGTTTACGCTGCCGGTACCGATGACATCCCGGTAAGTATAAGGCGCCGGCGTGGCGCTGGTATTGACATTGAGTTTCTGAAAATAATGGAGATACGGAACATTCGTCCAGACGCCATTAATTTGCTCCTTCGCCGGTGCAGGAAGTATGCTGGCTGTTTGACGGCCGAATAAATCGTATATATTCTCCTGAACCAGCGGTACATTCTGAGAGTTATTCAGTGTAACCGTCTGCCTGTTCCTGAGTGTCCCGTCAAAATAGCTGATCACCTCTTTTTTCCTGCCCTCCTCCGCAAATGCTTCCGAATATTGCCAGTTAAGCGCAGGTTCATGCCAGTACGAAGTCAGATCCCAAACTAAAAAGTGGCTGGTGGGGCTGGCTGCATCCTTATAGGTCCAGTCCCCTGCTACCCGAATACCATCGGCCGTGTATTGCACGGCGCGAATCCTGGCTAACAGGTATTTATCGTTGTAAGCAAGCGAAATGGTAAATGCCTGCCCTGAGGTTGTCATCCGGCTTGCATTGTTTTTAAAAATAGGTTCCCCCTGGGTTGCTGCCCCGGTGTTCGCCAGCATGGCGGCGGCAATACTTTCATTGATGTCACCTTCGCCAAGCGTGGTCCATTCCACGTCATATTCGTGGGCGCCGGTTACCGTACTCCAGCTTAACGGGAGCTGTTTTGTCGAGTTGATCTGGTATGAATTCACCGGGACCGGGTCGTGGACATTGAAATTATAAGCGCGGTCAACAGATATGGTACCGGTCAATTGCACCATACCCGCACCAGGCAAATTGTCCCCGGGGTTTTTAACGTCAACACTTTGTACGGTAACAATGATCTTTAATGCGCCGGTCGTATTCCGTGTGTCTACCCGCTGGTAGGTATTCGCAACGCCGGCCGCCGTATTGTAGTTTACAACTAAGGTTTCATTCTTCGAACTGAAAGGCGTAGCGGAAGACGCCGTTGCATAATAGTCGATCAGTACGTTCACCTTGTAACTGAAATTGGAGGTGATCGCTATGTTATCTACGACCCGCAGGGATACACCATCCATAATGGATCGGTTGGTTATATTGGTTTGCGGCGTATTGTCCACAACGGTGAGTACCTGTTTCGGAAAAGGCCCTGTAAACGGCCCGGGAGCACTCGCAGTAATCGGATCAATCTTTGCCAGCGCCGCTTCACCGTAAAACACCAAGCACACACAAACAAGGATTACCGATTTGATAAGGTTTTTCATAGGTTATTTAAGGATATTGATCAGTTCGTAATCCATGTATTTTTTTGTAAGCTCAATTTTACCATCTGCTATCCGGATCACCCGGTCAAGGCCCGGATATGCTTCCCAGTCGGGGGACTTTGTCCATGCTGTGATCTGCATGGTGATCGTCCTGTCTTTGCCTTTATCCAGCGGATCGTAATTGTCGGGAAGCCTTGCAAAAAGCCTCGTTACTTTTTCGTCTGCTTTGTGATAGGTAATGGCCAATTCCCTGCAGGTCAAATGCTTCTCATTTTTCAGCAGGATCGTTTCCTCTTCAGCACCGGCTTCTGACTGAAGCACGTAATGTTCAGAAACCATACCTTTTGCAAAATCCTGAAGGTTTCCTGTCACAGGGGCATTGACAGGTTTTTGCCTGTCAATGATGACTTTTTTTTGTTCATGGGAGATGAGCACATTGAACCCGCCTTCGTTGATCATTTCTTCAGGTCCGTAACGGTAATAGCATTTTTGCCCTTCCCTGCAAAAAACGACGGGAATATCCCTGATGGCAGATACGCTGTCTGCCGGCGAGGTCATGCTGACCATCGCCCGGTAAGCACAGGTATTGTTAAGGTCCATGCTGCCAACCAGCCTGTTGAGCCTGGCCAGCAATGCCGCATCATAAGTATCTTTACGCCCTTGTTGCACAGCCGGTTTTATTTTGCCCTGCTGTTGGTTGTATTTCATGGCTGCAGCCAGGCCAACACAAAACAGTAAGCCTGCCGACACCAGTACCGTACTGAACTTCGTCATATATATTCTTTTCATTTCCTCTATAATAATGGCGTATTCTTCTTTTGTGAAGAGCGTGTTTCCTTAATGGTCATGATACCACGTTCTGTTTCTTTTTTGACGCGGACGAGCAGGCCCTCACTGTCATATTCATAGAAAGTAGCAAAAGCGTTTTCGTCCAGTTCGGCCATCAGGCGAAAGGTCGAATCATCGTACGCGTAGCTTTTCATTTGTCCGTTTACCGGATGGATACGGATATCATCGATCAGGACGGAAGCTCCGGCAACTGGTGTGATAGCTATGGTAAGCGCTTTTCCATCAGCCAGACCGGGCAATGCATTCAAATCGATGATGCCTTCCAGCAGCTTCCAGCCCTCAACGACCGCCTTACAGGTCAGTGTTGAACTGCTTCCGTTGACGCCAAGCGCTATATTGACGGTCCTGTTCACCGGCTGCGCATCCTTAACCCAGACGTTGAAGATATATTTAGCCTTCAATACCCCCCATGCTGGCTCGAAGCCATTCGGGTAGATGCCATAAACCCCGGTATCCGTATTTTTGATATACTGGTATTTGCTGTCCTTATTTAAATATGGGGCTACAGGCTGATCATACTGGTAAACCGTGGTCAACAGGCTCAGGCCGTCTGCCGGAAGCGTAACACTGTAGTTACCCGTATGTGCATCCTGCTTTCGCGCCAGTGCATTGATATTGATTCCGGTAGATGGCTGGATAAATTCCGTCAGCTTCACCGGCGAGACAGCCATTATATCTGCCGGCCGGAATGCGGCATCTTCCAGGCTGTTGACGTAAACTTCCCGGTTACGTGCATTGGAGACTACAGCGGCAGGCAATTCACCTTTAAAATCAAATACAGCGGCACTGAAACGGCCGAGCGCATCCACGTTCTCGGTTTCCTGACCAAACTGGTCATACTGGGTGACCGTATTTGCGGCTATCCAGTCCTGTCCGTAATTGATGGTGCTGTTGCGGCTCCATTTCCCCCCCGTCGGATCAAAAAACCAATGGGAATAAAAACTGCTGATATAACCGCTGCTGGCGATGTCCAGTCTCCCGTTCGCTGCACTCAGTACGTTATTATAAACCCTGTTTTTCTGGAAAACCATCGACTCATACGGCCGCCAGTTATTTTGAAACCCGTATAGGAAAGGGTTGATCGTTACCGGCGGCGGGATACAAGGTGAATATGGCGTGCTCCTGGCGTCATCATATTTATATTCATAAAAAGTACCTGCTGTATTTTTGGTATAAACGATTGCCGAAGGATTTTGGATCAGGTTCTTCGTGCTGAATATCAGGTTGAGTCCCTGGCCATTGTTCATGCCTGCATTGTAAAGTTCCCCGGAGTTATTGTTATAAATCTCCACAGCACCGCCGTTCGGCTGGTTATCATTGTTCGGCGTGGAATAGGTTAACTCCATGCGGAAATTATGCCACCCTTTGGTCAGCGTCACCGGTACAACCTGCCAGTTCCGTTGCGGGATCCGGCTGTACCAAAACAGCTTAAACCAGTTATTGCCGTCACAGTTATTGTCAAGGCTGAAAGACATTTTCGGCCCGGAATCGTAACCCACCAGGTAAGTTCCGTCCGCAGGGACGTAATAAGGCGCGAACACCCCCATGGTATTGCTGTCGTTCTGGGAATAAAGACTACTGTTACCGATCATCGCGTTTGTTTCGCGCAAACCAAAGTAAATATTGACAGGCCCTGAATTATATGGGCCCTGTTGATCAAGCATGACCGTTTGCGTAGCACCGGTCGCGTATTGATTACCCTGATAAATCGTGAGGTCATACGGAGCGTTCGAAGGAACGACATGTACGTCCGGAACCTGTGTCGACCAGTTGTCACTATACGTGTTTGCCGAGGCATTGATCACTTTCAGGGAGGTGAGATCACCTGAACCCAGGGCAAGTTTTAATCCGCCGGAGCCATTGCTGATCAATGGATTATTGAGGGAAGTAATACTGGTCAGCCCGGAATTCAGCATATTCTTAAACCCGGAACCGATGATTTTGGCCCTAATATTACGCAGCCCGGGCTGCACTTCCCCGTATTTATTAACGATAAACTTGAGCGTGGTTTGTATGCTTGAAATTGGTGAGTTCTTTATAAACGTATGACCAGTCACCCAGTAAGGGTTATTTTCCGATCCGTTAACGTCGATCAGCTCATCTCCTACTTTCAGGAAGCTGTAATCGCTGTCTGCCGTACCGTCGTCATTGGTATTCAGGTTAAAGACCATGCCCTGGTTCGCGGAAGCTGGCCCCATTGCCGCATACGCCCAGTAAGCAGGGATGTTCAGGGAAAAGATATCCTTATTAAATTCATTCTGGGTCCGTGTCAGCATCGGCTCACCGGTCTGTCCGTCATAGGCCACATTCTGCGTGGTCACTGAAGATCCGTTGACCGTTTTGACCACGCTGGAAACTAAACCATAATATTGGCTGACTTTTACGGCACACGCTGAGCGGAACAATTTGTAATCCGTATTACCGGACGAAGGCCAGTGCGGCACCGGGATTGGTATTGCAAACGCAGGAACAATGTCAAAACCAACGTTGAGGGAGTTACCATCGTTGACCGATTCCTGTTCACGCATATCGGTAAAAAATTCAACTTCCCGGCCGATGACCTGGTTCTGGCTCACTGTACCGTCGGGATTGATAACACTAACCAGGTTGCGCAGTCTCAGCGGCCCTGCTGTAGGATCTGTCGTATTATAATTATATACCGTCGAAGATATCTCTGATTTCGCCTGATTAAATACACGTACTGCTTTTGGCTTGCCGTGCATATCGTTTAGCTCAATGGCGTACCCCTGCGACAACGTTAGTTTGTCCACACTTGAAGTGGATACCAGGCTGAACTTGCCGGAAGGCGGCTTCTGCATTTTCTGAATAGGCAATACCGTTACCTTGACAGGAAAATCCTTTGCTGTATAAAACTCGTTCACGATATAGCCTGTCTGCAGATTAGGATCCGGAACAATAACCGGCTTGGTATCGAGGCTTCCGGCATCGCTGAGATCGGTAACAGTGACTTTACTGTATACAACAGACGGGGCGGGATAAAAAGACTCCCCGAAAGGTTCTTCCAGGTCAAAGAAATTATCCAGTGCCCCTTTGATCTTTTGAATATAAAACACAGGCTGTTTCAGCGGATTCTCGTCATTACCAACGGAAGGTTCATAACTGGCGACACCGCTGCTGATAACCTTATTGTCTTCCGTGGTTGTGTAATCGTACGATTGACCGTAATACTTAGGATACGAGGTGCCTCCCATATCATTCCAGTCGTCGTTGATCGTGATTCTTTTAACCCTTACCCCTCCGCCAAGTTTGAAGCCATCCGTTTTTGCAATCCTCACGAAGCTCTTGGGAAGACTAAGCTGGTTCGCGTATCCCAGCCTGCTGGCCTTCTGGTAAAAATTCTCCTTCAGTTCACTCAGGTTGGCAAAGGCGGTAAATATTGCCTGCACCGCACTGGCCAGCGTTTGTGTCGCACCTTCGTTCCCCACCCTCCTGTCGAATCCGGGGTAGGCATACCTCGGGTATTCGTCCTTCATCCGCTGCCATGCAGAATATATGATCGGGTTAAGTGCCGGGGCACCTCCTTCCGATCTCTTTTTCAGATAAACATAAGCCATGTTGCTGACAATAGCGACGCTTTCCACTTCGCTATAGGTCGGGATGTAATCACTTTCCAGGCCCGTGACCGGCGTGCTGTTGGACGTGGCCACTTTTACAAAGCACTTGCTGTAGATATAATCCGAACCGTTGAGGTAGTTTTTCTTAAACCAGGCCGTCGCATTTGGATTATCCGTTGTTGGTGCGATCTTTATTTTAAAACCGGTAGCGCCCATCAAATTGTTATCTGCTACAGACACGTTCCCGGCAGAGACAATGCCTTCTACTTTGACCATCGTCATCGCTTTTTTGTCCTGTACATACGCATAATCGTCTGCCTCATAGTTCACATCGATCGCGCCGCCTGTCGGCAGGTTGATATGGTTCAGGTGCCATAGCGACGCAGCCTGGCCTGCGTTCGAAGTGATTGTTCCCTTAGTCCCGCCATCCGCTTCCTGCAGGGCATAGGGAAACTCCTCGTTCAGGAAGCTCAGACCGGGAATATCTGATGCCGGCCTGTAAGTTCCCCAGCGGTCGGTGCTCGCCGTTGTATAGCCGACATTAGTAGCCGAACCATAGCTCGTATTGTAGGTAAAGGTATAAGGGAAATATTTCCCCTTGGTTGTATTGGCATATTCAAATTTCAAGCCGGTAAGCGTAAGCTTGCCATGCGTTGCGCCATCCATAGCGACGGAATTTGGCGTATTGGGACAAAGCGAGTAATTGTAAACGAACTTCACTACTTTAATCGGCTTGGACATGTCTGATCTCGAATAAAGCCGGATCTCACGCAGACACTTCTGGCGGACGTTGGTATTGACACCACCATTGATGCCTGATACACCAAGCGCATCATCCCTGTCCTGGGTAATAAAAAAAGCGATCTTGGTTTTCGACATGATCGAATGGACATACCAGAGTTCCTTCTCACCATAAACAATGCTGGCCTTGTCATCATCAGCATCTGCGAGGAGGGCCTTGTTCAGCGTCGCGTTGGCATAGGGTGTCCGCCACCGGAAGCCATTGATCCTGGAATAATTGAACCGGATCGCCGTTCCGAGGTCATCGTCGGTAATACCATCTCCTGTCCGGTCTACATAATCGGGGGAAAGCACGCCCGACAACAGATAGCTTGTCGCATAAGCAGGCTGTGAATCCTTATGGTAATAATTATCAATGCCTTTTCCCTGTCCCATCGCATTTTCATTTGCAGGTGACGCCACCTGGTCCACTCCATTTACAAGGCCTGATACCGACCTTGGGCCTACAGCAAAAGAATATTCCGACTGGCGGAGCTGATAAACAGGGATACCATAAACCATCCGTTTGCCTGACTCTTCTTTGACTGTAATTTCTGATATATGATGTCCTTTACGGTAACCGGTATCCCGTACGATACTATCTGTCAGCGGGTTTGCCAGTTTCGGCTTGGAAACCGGCTGAAAAGATCCAAGGGTATTCAGGGCATATGTCCTTATCCGGGGATCTAATCCGCTCATCCTCGCTTCAGAAGCTGAAAGGTAAGAGATGGAAGTCTGGGCAGGAGCCGGGTTGTGCCGCGCAATCGGCGAAGAGATGGGATAAGCGGTGAAAGCGTTCTGGGCAGTCGTACCGTTAACTTGTACGGCAAGCGCCTCAGATCCGTGTAACTGGCCATTCAGGCTGGCATTTTCCAGGGTCGTTTCACCGGTCTTTTTGAAATAAACGTGCTGGTTCAGCGGATTAACCAGATCAGCATCCTGAAAGTCGCCTGACTTCATATACAGATTGTCACCAGTCCATTTCCTGGTCACATTCGTTGTTTTTTGCTTGTAAAGGGTGGTCCCCCCGTGTCCGTAAGTGCCGAAACCGGCATCGAAACCCAGGCTTGTATTCGTGTTGACGTCAGCAGCCTCGTTGTCAAAAAAGATCCCTGTCCCGCCCCGGTAAAGCCGGAACTGCCCGCCACCTATCTGACTGGTATACGAAAACAGGTCGCTTGTATTCACTGGTAAAGCGAGATTAGGCAACTCCGGAATGACCGGGTTATCCTTTTCCCGGATAAAATCCATCACCGAGCCACGGATATTTTTTCCCTGTTCGGCATATAATGTCCCGTATGCCGGATGTGAATTGCTGCGGTTCAGTACTTCCCTTACGGAGCGGTAGCCGGTACCACCGCCGCCAGCGAACAGAATACCAGCGGCAGGCCCCGCATCCATACTGAAAGATCCGTAGGAAGATTTATAAGGCACCTGTATCTTCGGTAAGATGGGCTCTGTATTGTAGGTTACCACCGTACCGCCGAACTGAAGCAGATTGGACATGAATGACGGGCCGTAACTGCAGTTCAATGACAGGCCTTTCATACCGGAACGCGTATTGTAACCCAAATTGGCACTCAAGCCGGCAACACCGGTCATATTGAAATCTGTCGCGGCCTTTACACCGAGGTTTGCATAAGGGGTTACATCTACGCCGCTTGCCGTACTCGATAAAATACCAAGTCCTAACCCGGCGGTCAGCGGGCCGTCGTTACCCTGTGAAACCGAGATCCCAGGGTTAGCGCCGATCTCAGCCCCGATACCCGTATAGTTGTCGCTGAACACGCCCATACTGATGGTTCCTTCACCTTTGATTGGAGAATAGTATCCGCCGACTTCTCCCTTGACGCGTAAGCGTCCGCCAACCGTGATTTTGGGTTTGGTATAATGGTCCGTGACGATCGGATCTCCTTTCATATCATCAGGAATGCCCCGGAGCTGCCTGTTGATGCTGCCGACATTGAGGGACCAGCCAAGCCCTACCCAGCTGGCCTCGTCATCAATTCCGGTCCCTGACTGGTAATTCAGGTTGATAGGGTAGCCATCCACATCCAGCAGGGGGATATTATATTTAAAATCACCGGTCTGCAGATCGACCATGTCGGTAACCGTTGCGGGCTGGAACCCCTTTACTTCCGGTTGTGTCGGTCCCGAGGTGAGCGCCAGTGCCGCCACCGGGGCGATTACCAGGTTATATATCCATACGGCCAGCAGTGCGAAAGCGATTTTCCTGCTTTTGGGAATATTATTCATGTATTTAAAGGTCATGGTGATACTAAGGTTTGAAGGCAAATATTTTCTTATCCAGGTAACGGTCCTCGTAGATCAGTTTTTCATCCGCTGGTGGTACCGGTTCATCGGCGAAAGTCACCAGGTATTCGAAAGTTTTTCCGGTACCCGCGGCAACGTACTGAACGATATCAGCATATACTTTTTTGCCCGCCGCCTGTTTGTAAAAGCAACTGTCCATCCGGTAAAGCAAGGCAGTCCGCGTAGTTTCACTGAGACCGGCAGCGGCCTGCGGCGTGAGGTTAAGTCTAAACCGGTAACCGGAAGGAGCATCAGGATTATTCAGTGGAGCGACCTGCACGGTCAGTCCGGTGTTCTCCTGCTCCTGAATTTGCTTCTTTTCCCTGCCACAGGCTGCCAGCAAAAGACAGCATATCCCGGCTAAGTATCTATTCATTAGGATCTTCATATTCAAATCGTAAACTTTTAACCGTGCCGTCCGGCAGGGTAACATCCATAACATAAAACTTACCGTTCTTAAAAGCGCTGTTACCGCTCAGCTCCACCACAAGCTCGTTGCGACCGTTTACCAATAGAAGTTTGGGTAAGTGTTTGATTTTCTTATCAGGCTGATCCAATGCCCGGATCTTATAATGAAGTTCTTGTTTTACGTAGGGGTTCACCACTGCAAAACGAACAGATCCAAGGGCCAGGTACCGGTTACCCTGTGCCAGGTCCTCGATAAAACGGAAGGAAGCACTATCCACCTTTTTCTGAAGCGTATCAGGGCAATGAACGTTGAATTCCCATATTTCTGAGCGGTTAAGAATGGTCTGATCCTTGAAGGCGGTAACCTGCCAGGCATATTTTTTTTCCGGCTGAAGCTCCCTGGCCACCGGCGGAAACACCAATACGGGAGCTGTCAGATTAGTCTGATTCAGGATAGGCAGATTGTAGTTCAATGCCTCTGTCGGGCTTTGCCCTGCTTTGATCTCGGCGAGCACCAATTGGTACCTTGCGCCTGCCATCACCGGAATAAGCGGCTGCCAGCTTAAAGTCGGCCGCTTATCACATATTTTTTCCTTATTATAAGGATCAACCAGGTTTAGCTCGGCAAACGGCGCCAACGTATAAGAAAAGCATTGCTCAAAGGGTGGATTATCACTGTGCTGAAACGTAATCTCATAACAATACTCGTAATCTCCTTCAGGAAAAGAGCCGGTTCGCCCGCTGATCTGCCCCAGCTGGCTGTCGCCAAATCGGATTCCTGCCGAATGTGCGGCAGTCGTGGGGATGGGGTTTGTACCCGGGAAAAGCGAAAATTCGGGAAGCACGGCCCGGCAGACAATCCCACCTTTCCGCTCGGTTACCGTGATCGTCATGCTGACGTTCAGCTTTCCCCCGGAATTGGTAATCCTGCAGAAGAACAGGCCATTGACATTGCGGCCATAGGTCTCCGGGATAAAACTGATATTGAGCTGGGCCGATGCCGCATATCCGGAAAGGGCCAGGAACAAAAACAACAGGTATTTTTTCATCATAATTATATACTGATATGGTATTTAAGCGTTAATTCAGCGCGGCAGGAAGGATACAGATCCGGATAAAGCGACCGGAGCAGGTTTCTGCGAAAATCCACATAGGAATCAAGGTCAAAGTGCCCTGCAGTCAACAGTTGCACGCCCTGCCTGATGCCGGCCTGCCTGACGATCCCGGTATTGTTCAGGTAAGTAAGTCCGGAAGAAAAGTTCAGCTTTTCAAACAACCTGTAACTATAAGTCATATCAGCGGTCAGCATATTTCCGATAAGCTGGTAGGGAGACAGCTCCTTGTTATAGAAAACGGCTGTTGTCAGCGAATTCATCTGAAATACAGTTGTTTGTGTATAATTAAGCATCAGCAGGTTCCCGGCCCCCTGCGTTCCGGTCACATTACTGAAATTCTGCGTACCTACCGTGAGGTGACTGACCGTATATTGCTTCCATAATTTGAACCTGACATTGCCGTCAACCTGAAGTTTTTGCAGGCCGTAGACAGGCGTAATGATATTATTAACCATCTTATCGGTCCCGCCGTTGGCATACTTGAAATTCATACTGAACTGTTTGTTCACCTGGTAACGGGTATCAAACTGGAACTGGTAAGTTTTCCATTTATCATTGGAAGTGTAACTGATCGGCATATTATTCAGATCAGCCCTTAAGCCGAACGAAAGCCTCTTGTCCAGGAAAGATTTCCTGATATTTCCGCCATATTTCATCCGGGCTCCGCCAAAACCATTATTAGCAGGATTCTGGTAGCCCATACCGGCGTAATTGAAATAGAAACTGTCGGATGCCCCAAGCTTATCGAGCTCCAGGTCATGACGGGCGCCAAAAGACATTGCCGAGAACAAATCATTGGTCAAAGTACTTGTGAGCCCGGCTTTCCTGTCCAGCAAAGCCTCATTATTAACCTGGTAATTATTGTTGTAAAGTGTAGCTGTCTTTGAAAGATCAAATGACATATTACCAAGTTTGCCGAGCCTCATATCTTTAGATAATGTAACCGCCACATTGTTATTGGATATGCCCGGCAAGGCATATGCGCTGTTTCTGATCTCTTTACCATAAGCACTGATCACTGAAATTTTCAATTTACCGCCCCTGGCCCTTGGCAATTCCGCAGCGAGATAGGTCATATTACGGGGTTGATTATAGACAGACGAGGTATAGGCCGCATCTTTGAAAGATCCGATATCGTTTACGGCGCCGTAACCTGCGGTCAGGGGAATGCCATCTAGTTTATAGGTCAAATGGGTACCAGACATGAACAGGTCGGTGTTTTGGACGCCGCCGGGTACCTGATTGCCGAAACTGCCCAGCTTCAGCGCATCGACGTTGTTGAAAAACGATTGCAGCCCATTTCCCGGACGGGTATTCTCAAAGCCGCTTAATGCTTCTGTCAGGGGTAGTTTAGCGTCTCTTTGTTTCAGCCATTCTTCCTGCTGCAACATCGTACGTACATTTAGTCCCCTGGCACCCAGCCTGCTGCGGATAGCATCCACCTCGGCCGCAACACTGTCGACCTGAGGGGGCACAGAGACCTGGTTAAGCTTAAAATCCGTGCCCGGTAGATTATCTTTATCCAAAGCAGCCGAAAGGTCGCCGGTTTTTAAAGGTTGGAGCTTAGATTCCAGTGTTTGTTTTTCATCACCGATGACCTTGTCAAAACCTGCAGCATTATTCTGGCGCACGTTGATAAAAATCCGGTGGGCCAATCGGGACCGTAATGTATCATGCTCTGCAGCCTGCATGGCCAGGTTGTTGCTGACGATCCTTGCCAGGTCAAATCCGGGAACAGGCACTAAGTATCCAGCGTCCGGAATACCCTGCAGGCTCACCTTTTGAGCCGGTTGTGCAGATAGCCCCTGAATCTTTTGGGCGATCTGTGCTTCGTTCAGGTTCTGAAGCTCTGCCAGATGTTCCTGGTTGTTGAAATATCCATTCAGATCCCGATTCTTTTCCATCGCTTTCAGATCATCCAGATTAGCCCTGACCCGGTCTGCTTCCAGCACCGGAATTGCGTTAGCAGATAAAGACGCTGCCTGCTTTTTAACCTTAGACCTGGCGTCGTCTTTCACGCGGACCAGTTCGGTCGTCAGTTCTCGGCGAACCTGTTCTTTATCCATTGTTAACAAACGGTTAATGACAGCCGGGTCGTCCAGGTATTTACTGAGCACATTTTCTCTTGTCCAGCCCTCAACCGGGTTACGGGTAAGTGCCTGCGATTTGAGTTCTTCCCTGGCATAGGCAGTAAGGTCCTGACCATGGAACAACGTTTTCCTCATTTCCGTGTAGCGTAACAGATCGCTGCTCATCATGGCTTTAAGGCGTTGCGGATCAAGGTTGAATTTAAACAAGCCATTGACCGGGCTATGTTGTGGCATGGAAGATCCTTTATCAGTCGAAAAATTGAAACTGAGCGGAATCCCCCCGGCATTGATAGTGGTTCTCAAGCTTAAAATATTGGCATATCGCCTGTCTCCTGTCAAACCGGCTGCCGCATTGACCGGATGGAACATCAGCGCATTTTCGAATTGCAAGGTTGCTCCGATACTTTTTTTACGGAGGGAAGGCAGGCTTTTTCCGGCCAGAGCTGTTTGGTTCAGCGTAGATTTCGCTCCATTTTTAATCCTGCTTTTTAACGAATCTTTTTGCTGAACAGGTTTGCTAAAACCCGGCTTGCCTGTAATGCGTTGCAATTTAGTTGTTAGGATCGCCGAATCAGGTTGCGGAAACATCACAGTCGAATCCTGGCGAGTAATTTGCTGGGCACTTGTAATAAAAGGGAAAAGGCAAAGAAAGATCGACAATCGAATTTCCGAAGGAAAGCGTCCGGCTACAAGTTGTTTGATGCGATCCCGCAAGACAGTCCATACTGATATCATATTTCGTGATAAGGTTAAAGCATACTTCCCCCCTTTCACTCGCAAACGTGACATCAACAGTGGTTCAGGGGAGCATCATTTTGAAGAAAATTCTATTTTGTCAGCAACAACTACAGGCCTGACAATAAATATCATTTTACTTCATTGTGATTTTGAACGCAAATGTAACAAGTATTGTTACAAAAAAGAATAAAAAAATTCATTAATGACAAATATTATTAACTTATTAATATTTTAATGCAAAAAACATTAATTTTAATACTTTTGCTGCACGTTAAGGCCTGTAACTTTATCCTTCTACAAATACGCCGGCATTTATTTTCACCGGAAGATTGAAAGACCGGGCACTTATCACATCCTCTGCCTGTAAAATGATTAAACTGCGTATGTACCACTAAGTTCATTTAATGAAGTCCTCCCGTTTCGCGACTGCTTTTTTTTGTGTCCTGTTCTGCATGGTTTTCAGGCAGGATGTACGGGGACAGCTAACTTCCAGTCTTGGCCGGGATTTCTGGGTAGCATTCCCGACGCATGTGCCGGATTTTGACGCACAGTTGAATACGCTTCCTGCCCAGCTCAGCATTTTCATTACCGGGGAAAAAGACTCCAGGGGACAAATTGTCGCAGGGAATTTTTCTGCGACCTTCCATGTGACCGCACATCAGGTGACAGAAATCAAGGTACCCCGGGAAAAGGCATACATCGATGAAGGTGAAGCGGGACAGGTGCTGCATAACAGGGCAGTCCATGTATCCGTAGACCCGGATATGCCAAAGGTAACCGTATACGCCCACATTTTTGCAGGCCAGCGTTCCGCTGCCACACTGGTGTTGCCACAGGAGGCGCTGGGCAGCAGCTATTTCAGCATGAATTATCCGGAGCACGATACAGAAGGTAAAAATTACATTACCGTGGTTGCAGCATCCCCCAACACGACTGTTTTTTTCAGGCGCGGTCCAAACATACTTGCCATCGCACAACTAACCGACGTCAACGATGTGTACGAGTACATGTCCGCCGAAGATCTCAGCGGCGTATCTGTCACCACAGACCCGGGTAGCGGGGATTGTCAGCGATTTGCGGCATTTAGCGGAAGCACTGGTGTTTATATCTCGCCGGCCGGCTGCAACCCTCATTCACTGGATCCCTTGTATCAACAGTGCCTGCCGACTGAAAGCTGGGGCAAGGAATACGGCTTTATACCCTTCAGTACGGCCAGTAGGGATATTGCCGCACCGGTCCGTACAGCAGGCCAACTGTTGCGGATCGTTGCCGGATCGCCCTATACAGAAATCAGTATTGATGGACAGCATGTAGCCTCACTTGGCCCCGGAGAATTTTATACTACGCCGCAACCGCTCAATAAGCCTGCGCATATCAGTGCAAACAATCCCGTCATGGTCGCCCAGTTTGCGTTATCGCAATCCTGCAGCAACACGGATGGTTCAAACAAAGGGTACAGCGATCCCGACATGGTGCTGCTGAACCCCATATCATTCAGCATAAAAGATATTACGATCTATTCTTCCGGGCGGGAAAAGATCAGTGAGCAATACGTCAATGTATTGCTCACTTCTGCAGCAGTTTCAAGCTTCAAAGTCAACGGGCGGGCCCCCACCGGGCAGTTCCGGCCAATGCCTACGCTTCCCGGATATTCTTATCTTCAGCTTCTGCTTCCCCAAAATATGGGCGGGACCTTCCGTCTTACAGCAACGGAAGGATTCAATGCTATCGCCTATGGGTTTGGCAATGTGGAATCCTATTCCTATTCTGCCGGCACCAACCTTGGAGCCCGGTACCAGTTGCAAGCTTATCGCATTTCTACCGGCGAAAAAATTGATTCAGCATGTGCGGATGATGATGACTACCAATTCAGGCTCACGCTCGCATTTAAGTCTCCGGAAATATCCTGGGTAACTGACGGCTATGGATTGGCCCTGGGCAACGCCGATCCTATTTACGGAGAACAGAACGGGGCGCAAACCTTTACCTATATTATGTCCAAGCCCCTCACTTACAACCAGCCGGGAGAACACAAATCGGTTATCACCGCGGATTATCCGGACGGGCACCATAATTGCGGTCTCGACAGGGATATCTTCAATGAAAGTTTCCGTGTAATTGCCCTGCCGGATGTGACATTCAAGCAGTCTAAGGATGATTGCGGCCTGGGCGTACAATTTACAGACCAGACGCCGGCACAGGGCACCGGTTCCAAATGGATGTGGGATTTCGGGGATCCGCAAAGCAATCAACAAAATACATCAGCCACACCATCTCCATTTCACCAGTATGGAGCACCGGGCAAATATGAAGTCAGCCTTACGGTCACAAATGCATCAGGATGCCAGGCCGTTAAAAAGCAGATGCTGGAAATCGGCCCCACTTTTACACCTGATTTCAAATGGTCCGCCGGTTCCTGTGAGGGGCATCCGGTTCAATTTTCGGATCAAAGCGCTACGGGACTGAACTTTGTTACAAGCAAACGTACCTGGGATTTTGGGGATGGGACAACCATCACTTCAACAGCGGCAGATATAAAGCATACGTACAAGCAACCCGGCGCCTACCTTGTTCAACTAACGCTGACCGGGAATTCCGGTTGCATGAGCGGCCCATTATCCAAAACGATCAACATCAACGCCCGGCCAAAAGTAAACTTCCTGTTGCCTGAAGTTTGCACAGCAGATGCTGCAGCGAAATTCAAGGCCGATGTGCCGGCGGAAAACAATATCGGCGGAACGCTGTCTTTTGCCTGGAGTTTTTCCGATCAAAACGCATCTCCTGCCAATCCCAATACCGCCTTTACGTCCATCGCTTCCCATCGCTTCACGGCCGTCGGCAAATATCTGATCGTCCTTACTGTTTCCAGCAGTACCGGCTGCGACACTACGATCAGCAGGGAACTAACGGTCAACAGCAGCGATCCTCTGGCCGCACTCGAGTTTAATGGAAACGGGGCATTTTGCAGTGGCACCCCTGTAATTTTAAGAAACGCCTCCACGCTTTCCGGTCCTGGCGAGATCACACGGCTCGTGCTATTTTTCGATAGCACACACTTTCCTGATGATTCCGTAGTTTATGCAAAACCTGAATACGGGCAGCTAATTCAACATATTTACCCCGAAAATTTCGGCAGCAGTGAGCAGTTTTATACGGTCAAATGTATCGCTTACAGCGGAACAAAATGTTTTTCAGTGTTCACAAGGAAAATCTCCGTCCTTCCCGCGCCCCGGCTTTATTTTAATGAAATCCAACCGGTATGTTCGACAGCTGCGGCTTTTAAAATTTCCCAGGCCGGTGAAACCCATCAACTGCAGGCAATGAACGTTTTTTTTACCGGAAACGGGGTTAGCGCCGACGGATTTTTCAACCCGGCGGCCGCAGGTACCGGCCGGCATATCATCACCTATCATTTTGTCAGTTTGGGCAATTGTGCCCAAACCATCTCACAGGTGATCCAGGTGCAGGCCCCGCCGGAAATAACAGCGCCATCCAGTATTACATTAACCGCGGGAAATTCGATAAAGCTAACACCTCAGTATTCCGGCGATGGGCTGACCTATCATTGGACTTCCAACAGGCAAATCGATATTTCGGAAAATCCTTTCCCCATCGTGTCCCCGCTGGAAACTACAGATTATACCGTGCTCATATCCAATGGTAATTGCAGCAGCCAGGCAACGATACATGTGGATGTCATTAGTCCACCCAAACCTGTTAATACCTTTACGCCAAA
Source organism: Mucilaginibacter sp. Mucisp73 (assembly GCF_059491465.1). Taxonomy (NCBI): domain Bacteria; kingdom Pseudomonadati; phylum Bacteroidota; class Sphingobacteriia; order Sphingobacteriales; family Sphingobacteriaceae; genus Mucilaginibacter; species Mucilaginibacter sp. Mucisp73. The sequence continues at coordinate 5,293,427 of NZ_CP168507.1, forward strand.
TGGAGACGGCAATAACGACTTGTGGCTCATAGACAAGCTCGATGGTTACCCAGCTGCTGTTGTGTCAATCTTTAACCGTTATGGTGCGCTTTTATATCAATCAAAAGGAATATATAAACCCTGGGACGGTAAATACAACGGGCTGAACGTTCCCACTGGCACATATTACTATATCATCAAGCCGGGGCGCGGATTGAAAGACCTAACCGGTTATTTACTCTTGTTGAGGTAGTAATGGAATTTAGCAATAGGACAAAGCGAAGTCTACACTCTGAACAGCACGGATAGGCGTTTGGATTAATCTCGTTGTTATTTTAACGGGGCTATTAAATAACCCAAGATGTTAGTTATACAATTTTATTTGCGGTAAAAGCGAAGATGAATAAGGTGATTTCAGGAGCCATCCTATGAAAGTCACAGCATGAATTTTTATGAGAAAAACGCCTTTGATTTCACTTATGGAGGGTGTAAAATGAGCCGTGCCAAAGCGTAAAAAATACCTTTAACATTGTTTAGAATGAAGCAAGAACAATCGCTCGGGCATGAGCAAATGAAGAAGAAGGCCCTGGAGCAACTCCGCTAGCGCAAATCTCTTTACGGTAAGGACGGCGCTTTTGCGCCCTTACTTAAAAGTTTTTTGGATGCTGCATTGGAAGTAGAACTGGAAAACCATTTAGATGAGGCCGAATGCAGTTCGGGCAATCCCAAGAATGGTAAGACCACTAAAGATGTCCGTACCTCTGAAGGTACTATCTCTGTCAAACGTGCGGCGCGGACTCTTATTTCGACTGGGGCATTTACCTGGCTGGGGTGAACCCGGCTGAAGCGATCGACCAGCAGAACCTGTCCGTTCGTTTATACCTTCATGAATGAGCGGATATAAAGCACCTATGAGACCGATATTGTGCTGTCACAGATTATTAATTCATTTACGCTGATCGCGATCCTGATCTCCTGCCTGGGCTTGTTTGGCTTAACTGCTTTCAGTGCCGAACAGCGCATCAAGGAGATCGGCGTCCGCAGAGTGCTCGGCGCAAGCGTTAGCAGCATTGTACAGCTGTTGGGCAAGGACTTTCTGAAATTGGTCGCTATAGCCTTTGTGATCGCTGCGCCGTTGGCCTGGCTGGCCATGCGCTCCTGGCTTCAGAGTTTCGTGTACCGGGTAGCGATCAGTTGGTGGATGTTCGCGCTGTCGGCAGTTGCTGCCTTATTTATCGCTTTGCTAGTAGCTTACCGGACTTAAGATGCTTATGCAGACAAGCTTGTTTATCAGTTATCTCCAATTCAGGGTCATCACCAATCTGCATGTGAAACCGTATGCGTACCATAAAAAAAACCGGCAACAAATTCGCTACCGGCTTAAACAATTTACGAAACATGTGAACGAATTACTTAATCTTAGTTACGAGACAATTATCTCATAATGAGACAAACGGTAACGCTCAAATCGGTTATAGAGGTTAATCTACTTTTCGTTCCAGAAAGTAAATTCACTAATATTACTATAATTACTATCGTTTGAGGTAACATGCTTAATGCGTACACGAATATACCTAACCGACGGTACCGCGTCGAAATCGAATTTCTGCGCGTTTTGGCCATCATCGGTTCTGCGTATATCCTTCAATAGAGTCCACCCTTTAGCGATCATCTCCGCCTGCCAGCCGCTATCGCGCGGAGATAGGCTTGTTTCTGCGCCTGTAATATCTGCTATCCCCCAAATTTCAAACTGGTCGGGATTGTTACAGCAGTTGCGCCCGGTTTCTTCTACCGATGTAAGCTTCCTATATACTTTGCCCATATCAAAAGTTATGGCATGTGGCATACCGTGGCTGCCATCACTATGAAATATATCCGGGTAACCCTGTGGCCCAACAGTTCCGTCCCACAATTTCCGTACTGTGGTATTGTAGTCGTAGACACCGGCATCGCCTGGTAAAGGATTTTCCTTAAACAAGGACTTATCGCATACGGCAATATATCTGATCGTTGGGAAAGTGGCTTTCTCAAGCGTTGTAAATACATCCGCCGCGTTGGTGGCTGGCACATACGATGACTGGTATTTTACAACCGTGCCAAATTTGAAATCGGCCAGGTTTATCACATTGTCTTTTGCCAAAAGCGGAACCGTTTTTGTGCCGCTGTTATTAGTAGTGTACTCTATAGTCGTGGAAACGTTGCCCGCATCAGCTTTAACGAAATTTAAATCTACCGAACCATCCGGCCGTACCATATACGGATTTGCTATATCATAACCACGGTTAAGTAGTGTAGACTGGTAAACCGGCCCGTAAACGCGTACATTATTCAGATCCTGACCTACAGAGGTGCCGCCACTGTTATCATGCGCTACTATACGGAAGCTGTATACATACTCCTTGAGGCCGGGGATAGATACTGTAATGGAGTCGGCGGGGCTATGGCTTGTGGCATCGACTCTTAATGAATCTTTACCGTTATTCCAGGTGATGACATAATTTTTGATGCTTGGATCGGGACTGGGGTGCCAAACTAACACCGCACGTAAATTGCCTGGACGATATCCCACGCCGGTTGCCAGGCCCGGGTAAGTTACTTCTTTATTATTTAAAAATCTCTTATAATCATCAGCATACTTTTTGCATCCATTTATTATTACAAATAGGATAGATAAGATAACTATAACACGGAAAATATTTCTCATTGCGTTAATTTATTAGTTAAAACTTATTATTTAGGATCTCCAAACAATGTAATCTCTTTCGCATTGACATAGTCGAGCCCTGCCCAAGTTTGGGTACACTGGAAACGGATATACTTAGCCTTTGGAGCAGTGCTTGGCATTTTAAAATCGACACCTGCCGCGCCGTAAGCTATATCAGCCGCATTAGCATTACCTGGAGGCAGGCCCGACGGAGGGTTTGGATAAACAAAATTGCCCATGTTAACCCAATCGCCCAGTACGGTACCAACAGGCGTTATTGTAGCAGGCCATGACGGGTAATCTGCCGGGTTATCTTTCAACGATCCCCAGATCGTGAACTGCCTGGTATTTTGATAACCGTAAATGTCTGGCAACCTATTATACAGCCTTACGCGGCTAATTTTTGCGGTAACGCCTAAGCCAAATGACCCGATTTTCAATGGATTACTTAAGGTATGCCAGCCTGGGTCGCCCAAGTTGTCATCAAAAAAGTACTTGAAGTCCCAGCCGTAACCAATAGGGCTATCAGTTGGTAAGTGATAGGTAAAGAACTTCTTTTTATCCAATGCAACCTCAAACAAAGGCGTCAAGGTTTTAAAAACTGTATCAGAAACATTGCCGAACCTATCGGTAACAAAAACTCCAAACTTTTGAGGCACCGCAGGGAAACCGAGAGCGGAAACATTAATAGTATCGCCAGTTAAATAAGTAGGTTCCTGTTCGTCGTATTTATTAGTGATCGTATTATAGGTAATAACATGTACTGCTACCGGCACCTTGTTAGGGTTAAATCCAAAAAAGTTAGCACCTCCGAAATCGGGCGTGATAGTCAAATTTGAATTGATGTATAGGTAATTCGGGGTGGCAGGCTTTACTGTTACAGTAACAGGATCAGACATTACGTTGGCCCTGCTTACCGCATACAAAGTCACCGTGTATTCTTTAGCCCTTGCAAAACCGTCAACTATAATGGTATCGGTATAATAGCTGGCTTTTGTTTCCCTTGTTCTGGTATCATTTATGTTGTAGCGGGCTAAAACATATAACAGGTTTTTCTCATTGGGTAAGGTATAGGTCAGGCGGGCCGCACCATTAAGGTTCTCCACCTTAACATTGGTCACCGGACCCGGTTTAGTCTGATCGGTTGATACTACCTGGATGTTAGACTCCGCTTTCTTGCATGCTGGCGAAACCAGCACGATAAGCAATACCGAGGCCAGCATAAAGTATGCTAAGTAACTGCTTTTAAATATCTTCTTCATAATTTAAATTTTAAATTTTCAATGCAAACACTTTATTATCAGCTAGCTGCTACCAGTACGGATTTTGTACAAGATTTTCATTTATAATAATGTCCTGCGTTGCGATAGGGAACAAATAATCCTTCACACCAAATACAGGGATAAGGACGGTGTTTGGTCGGTAATACGCTGCAGAGTTGCCCTCGTTGATGTTCCAGCCTTGCAGTGGTTTGCTTAACACTTCCTGCAATTCTTTCCACCTGCGCAGGTCCCAGCCAATTTGGCCTTCAAATGCCAACTCTATTCTTCTTTCCTGGTGAATGATCTGACGCAAGCCGTCTTTACCTGCGGCTTTGCCCGGATTGGTAGAATAAGCCGTCCATGAAGCTTGTACGCCCTGCAAGCCAGCCCTGGCACGCACCATATCAATATACTTATATACTTCTGCTGATGGCCCTTCGGCCTCGTTCAGGGCTTCAGCATATAAAAGATATAGGCCTGATAGCCGGATGATAGGTAGCTGGAAGTTTACCACATCAAAGGTTTTGTCCATTACAGTTTGGTAGTTTGCCAGTTTTTTTGGCCAAATACCGGTAATGTTAGTGGAATTAGAGCTTTTGGGGCCAGCCGTCGCGAAAATACCCCGCGCTTGCACATAAGGGGCATCACTTTCGTTAACCTTTCCATTGCCGAACCAAACGCTACCATCAAATGCTAAACTGGCGTAATAACGGGGTTCTCGGCCCAAGTTAACCTGCGCAGTTTCGTAGCCTTGCTTTATATAATGTTTATTGGCATCGTCACCTGCTTTTGGAGTAAAGCGGCCGGCATAATCGAAGGTTTTATCTTCGTTAATAGGCACCCCCTGTTTGGTGTAAAACAGCTCGGCTTCTGCAATTGGCACCGCCCAGTTTGATGGATAAGTATTAGCCATACTAACAGCATCACTGGTTAACTTAGGGATAACAAATCCCTGGTAACCAAAGCCATAGTTTAGCGCCCATATGAGTTCCGGGTTTTGCTCCCACTTGCCAGTTACCGATGATTGTAGGGTTAAAAGTTGCTTTACCTCATCAGATGCGCTGTTTACGGCGGTTGTTGGCGGCGTGGTGTTTAAATGCAGTCCCCTTGCTTCACACTCAGTTATCGCTGCCTTCGCCGCGTCTGCCGCTGCCTTCCATTTGGTTCCATCATAACTTGCCGAGAAAAGTGATTTGCCGCTTCGGTCCTTAATTCCAGCATAATCGGGGTTGCCATTAAACAATGGACTGGCAGCTGTGGCCAACACCTCAGCCTTGACAGACATGGCAATGAACCTTGTAATACGGCCAAACTCCTTGGTTTGATTCTCTATGGTGAGCGGTAAATCAGGGATCGCGGCATCCAGTTGTGATACTACATAAGCAAACGACTCGTCTATAGATGAGCGCTTCCTTTTTAAAGAATCTGCCGGTGCATCTATCGGGAAACTCTTATCTATGATAATCACCGGCCCATACATGCGGATCAGATAATAATGATAGAAAGCTTTCAGGAATTTCACCTCGGCAATCCACCGTTTTTTTTCCGGCTCAGTCAGGTCAATCGGCTTATCAATATTTTCCAACATGGTATTACACCTTCTTAAACCTTGAAAGATATTGACATTGCCAACACTTCCGCCCCAGTAATTTAAGACCGGTGAGCCGGTGCTTTGTACGCCCCTGATAAGGTTGAATCCGCTTTGATCAAAAAAGTTGGCGGTTAGATTATTAGGGTAAATAATTTCTGCCGACGTGGTAAACCCTGCATTGTAAATTACATTGTTTAATTGCTGCATGGTAGAGTAACAGCTGAAGAGATAACTCTCCGCCTCGTTACGGTTTCTAAAAGCATAATCAAGGGTACCCACGTTATCCGGAGCTACGTCCAGGTATTTTTTGCATGACACGCCGGTCATGCAAAAAAAGGCCATCAGTATATATTTATAATATGATCTCATGTCTTCTTTGTTTTAATTTGTTAGGGTTATAAATTAACATTAAGGCCAACATTAAATACCTTTTGAATAGGGTAAGCAAACCCGTTGCCGCCCTGCTCCGGATCCCACATTTTAAAAGGGCTCCAGGTTAACAAATTCAAGCCGTTAAAATAAATCCTCATATTGCTGAGCTTTAATGATTTTGATAGGCGGGTAGGTAACGTATAGCCTATTTCCAATGATTTTAGCCTTAGAAAGCTTGCATCGCGCAGCCACCAGGTACTCGGCTGCAAGTTATTTTCAATACCTGCCTTTGTAGTGCCCAACCTTGGGTAGGCCGCATACAGGTCCTGGTTTTCTTCACTCCAATGGCTATTGGCAAATTCCTGCAAAACCTGGGTGTTCCCATACACATAAGCATCCGGGCTCGGAATGAACGGGCTCACACGGGTAGGGTCGACAAAGAAAGATACTCTTGCTTGACCCTGAAAGAAGGCCGACAGATCGAAACCTTTATAGCCGGTGGAGAAACCGAAGCCGTAGACAATTTCCGGCGTCTGCGGATAACCCATAAAGGTTAAGTCGAGGTTATCTATTTTGCCGTCTCCGTTTAAGTCGCGGTATTTAATGTCCCCGCCTTTCGGTGCAATTCCCGTTCCGCTAAATATCTGAGACGGGGAATTCTTGGCCTCCTGATCATCAACGAACAAACGCTCGGCAACGTAACCATAACCGCGGCTAATGGGCTGGCCTATAAAGTGACGCCATGGTTCGTTGAAATTGGGCTCTTCGATATAGGTATATTTATTAGTGGAGTAGGTAAAGTTCCCCCTAAAGGACGTCCACAAACCGTTGCTGAAATTTTGCTTGTAATCTGCAGACAGATCCACACCCTTCGAATCCACCACACCTAAGTTGGAACTGATAGCCGACTCGAAACCCTCGCTTGAAGGCACCAACCTTTGCCGTAAAATATCGTACCGATGATTTTTATACAGTTCGGCTATCACGTTTAAATTTTTCAATATGGTAAACTCAACCGCTAAGTTGGTTTGCCTTGAGGTTTCCCAGGTGATATTATTGTTCTCGTAGCTATTAATGAAAACGCCCTTACGCTCGTAAGAGTTATTAAAACCGAATTGCGCATAGTTAGGGCCGTTAACAAAATTCACATCCGACAGGTAAAAGAAGCGCTGCTGGCCAATGGCATCATTTCCCACTAAACCATAGCTGGCGCGAATCTTTAACCGCTGGATGATATTCGCGTTCCAGAAACTTTCGTTTGACACCACCCACGAACCGCCTATAGTTGGAAAGAAACCGTAACGGTGGGCGGCATTGAAACGCTCGGAGCCATTATAGCCAAAGTTACCTTCTATAAAGTACTTGCTTTTGTATCCATAGGTCAATCGCCCGGCCAGGCCAAGGTTTCTGAACGGCAAAGAGTATTGTAAAGTGGTTGTATTTGTTTTAGGATCCTTTTGGCTCGAATAAACAGTTTGCTGTACCGTACCGATCAACGTTGCGTTGATATTGTGGTCGCCCAGTTGTTTATTATAATCCATAGCACTTTGCAGATACAAAAAGGTATCTGCGTTTGGTTCGTTTTTACTGTATGACAGATATTCCTGCGCCACGTTATTTCCGGTAGGCTGCGGATTAAGCCAGGTGAGGGTATATTGGTCTGTCACCTTATCATAGGAGCCGATGTTGTAATAAAAAGGGCTATAAGCTAATTGCGAATCGAAATACGAGTGCCTGTTAGTGTTAAACAGCGTCCGGAATTTTAATCCGTCGGTTAAAAAGGAAAGATTTTGGTTTAACTCCAGTTGGGCCGACATCCTCGACTCCGAAAAATTTTTATGCCCGCGTAAAAGAGCTGCGTAAGGGTTATTGTACAAGATATTATTGCTGCTCGTGCCATCTGCCTGGCCTACGTTACCAAACAATATGTGCTGAGCGTTTTGGTTGGCTGCATCGGCTGGGTAAAAAGCGGGAAAAAGTACCGGGCTGGTATGAACTGCAATGTTATACAGGTCAGACGCGAAGGAGCCATCACTGGTAATAGGCCCGGAATATTCATTAAAAGTACCGGATAATCTAACAACAACCTCGGTGCTTTTGGTTAACGACAAGTTTATATTGGAGCGTAACTGGTAGTTTTTAAAGCTTACGTTGTTATTGTTATTATTGCGAACATCTGTTTTTAAAACACCGTTATCCTGGTTATAAGTACCAGTAATGTAATACCGCGCCAAGCCGGTGCCGCCGCTAACGCTCAAGTTATTGCGTTGCGTTGTTGCACGCTTATTGAACAACAGTTTAAGCCAGTCTACAGCTGGGTAAACATATGGATTGGCACCGGGGCCACCATTTATAGTATTTTGGGTGTTAACTATTTTACTTTGCGGAAAAGGCAAAGGCAATGTAGGGTCGCGGGTAAGCGACGCCTCGTTATACAAGTTCATATATTCAATAGGGCCAACTATTTGTGGCGTTTGCGTAGCTTGCGAGGAAGAAAATTCCGTTCTGAAATTAATCTTGGCAGGGCCTTCTTTGCCTTCCTTAGTACTTACAAGTATAACACCGTTGGCACCTCGTGCGCCATAAAGAGCGGTAGCACTTGCATCCTTTAGTATAGAGAAACTGGCAATATCATCAACCTGTAAGCGAGCAAGATCTGATGTTGTTAACTCCACATTGTCTATTAAAATGAGCGGGTCTTGCTTGTAGCCAAAAGTGGTTACACCACGCACAAAAAACGACGCATTATCCTGCCCCGGCTGACCGCTTCGCTGATAAGAGATTATACCAGCGGCCTGTCCCGCGAGCGCTGCCGTTAAATTGCTGGCAGGAATTTTCAATTCGCTTGGCTTAATGCTGGTTACCGACCCAACTAAAGCCTCTTTACGTTCTTTTTTACCGAAAGCAGTTACAACAACTTCATCAAGCTGACCTTTAATCTCCGATAACCGCACGTTAAGTACCTTATTGGATTGCGATATGGTAAATGTTTGAGCTATAAAGCCTACGAACGAAACTCTAAGCGCAGCCCCATCTTCCACATCAATTATAAACCTGCCGTTATTATCGGTTTGTGTACCTACTTTGCTATTATTAACAACGGCAACCGTTACGCCAGGTAAGGTCACTCCAGCAGTATCTGTAACTCTACCAGTAACAGTAATTTTTGCGGTTTGGGCAAACGCGGTGCCTAAAAAAAAGGAAAATCCAACAAAAAGCATAAGGCAAAGACGCTTGTAACTTTTACGCTGCTCGTTTTGCATTGGAATACCCGTATCATCAAAATTGTAGAATTTGTTCATAAAATTTTGTACATAAAATTCATTTTTAAATCAATCATTGGCTACTGGATGCGTGCTGATAGTACGGGTACTGCTTTGCTTTTTTTAAAGCAATACACCGCCATAGCCCAGGATGACCTGAACTGCACAAATTGGTGGCGAAAGGCAACAATTTTAGCTACGTCGATGGAAATATTACCATCTAGGGGTACGTCAGTTGCCTTTTTTCTGAAAAGGAAAGAGTCGAGGTTTTACATAATTTTTGTATTTAGTTAATAATTGGTTATGTAAATGTATAGTGCCGAACTTGATAAAAAAATGGATTAATTTTCAAAATAGATAGACAATTTTCTGATTCTACTCATTTTTGCTGCCTTCCTAAATGTTTAACTGAATCAGCACATCAAAAGTTATGTGATTCTACTGCGAAGTGTGTAATCTGGCGCCAATGCTGTACAAACTCGATTATTTGTGCAACACTCGCAAAATCAGAATACCCTAAAAAATGCAATACCGCGCCAGGGAGTTAAATAGACAATTTTATGATTTATATCTGTCTAAGATAAAACCTACTTGTTAAAACATCGACACTGAAACCCAGGAGTAAAATTGCCCGGAAAAGAAATAATATATATCTTAATTCAAGATTCCGAACTTGTAGATGATAGTTTCGTTATACACCTCGCCAGGAGCTAACTCAGCAGAAGGGAACAGTGGATGATTTGGGCTGTCCGGATAGAATTGGCATTCCAGGCATAAGCCGTCGAAGGGTTCATAAGGGCGCTGAAAATTTCCATTGCGGTTACTTACGAGATAATCACCTGTATAAAATACTACAGCTGGGTAACTTGTATATACGTTCAACGTTCTGCCCGAGGTATACTCTGTTAATCTAGCGGCGGGTTTAAGCCCTTCGTCTACATGGTTCAAAATGTAGCAATCATTAAATCCTACAGTTACATTGTCATTTACTATTATCTTATTTTTGATACGTTGTCCGGTAAGCTTACGATCAATTACTGGCTTTATCATTCCATCAGGTATATAACTCTTATTGACACATAGCATTTTATCGGCGAATATTTCAATACCATGCCCTAACACACTATCGCTTTTTCCTGACAAATTGAAATAAGCATGATTTGTGAAATTTGCCACAGTTTTTTTATCGGATGTGGCTTGAAAGTTGATAAACAGTTCATTTTCATCCGTAAAACGATAAGTTACTTTTAAAATAAGATTACCTGGAAACCCTCCGTCACCATCTGCACTATGGAGGGTGAAAGATATTGTGTCGTCATGCAACTCGAAATCAAATACGCGGGTATTATAAGCCGTATTACCCCCATGGTTGGTATTAAAGCCATCGTTGGCCTGTAATTGGTAAACAGAACCATCCAATTCAAATTTGGCTCCGCTTATCCTGTTTGCAAAACGACCGATAGTAGCACCAAGGTAACAGGTATCGTTCACATAATCGTTTAGTGACCGGTATCCTAGCACCACATTTTCATATTCACCGTTTTTATCGGCAACTACTATTGAAACTATTGTAGCCCCGTAATTGCTAAGCTCAACATAAGCGCCGGCTGCATTTTTTAGCCTAAAAAGATAAACCGGATTGCCATCATGGTCTCCCCATTTACTGTACAGTATAGATGCGGGGCTCTGAATCATGGTAGTTTGTTTAAAGTCCAAGATAAGATATAAGTTTTTAACTAAACAATGGGCTGAATATTTAGCCCATTGCATACGAGACATTTCCTGGAAATGAATATTGTATTGGTTTTTATTTTTTAATTAACCGCTGTGGGCTGGGTGACCCCGGTTTTGGAGGTACTCACAGCAGGATCGCAACCAACCGTCATCAGGAAATCCCCGAGTAAGTCTTCTTACCGTTTATAAGTGTTGACGAACCTGGGTACAGGTTGATCTCTTTTAGGCTGTAACGTTTGGCAGGATCTAATCCCTTCAATTTTATAGGTAGCCTGTTACCTTGACCATATCGGTTATTAACCAAATAATTAAATATTACCGCCGACTGCTATTAAAGGTTTGGATAGTTTTCATTTTCAGGTTGTGTAAGTTAACTGGTGGCAAAATATTACGGTTTATTTGATGATTATTTTACCGGCACTATTTTCATCATCACCGCGGTGCCCGGGCCGGCGGTAGTGGAAAGCTCGAGTGCATTGGCCTCTAGGTGGCCAATTACGTTATCATTCATAAAATCGCGTAATTCGTATTTGGTCTTTGCATTAAGATGCAACGCGCGCCGGGTGAATACCTGTTTAAAATCCTTTTTCAAATTAAAGTTGAAAAGCGCCAGCATGGTAACATCACCTGGCAGGTAAAAGGATAATTGTTGGTCATAGCTTTCGCCATCGGCCATTTTAATAGGGATGAATGCTTTCGGATCGCTGAAAAATTCCGCTATTTTTTTATTATTCAAAAACTTCTGCGCACGGTAAGCTGCTATAGGGTTACGGTAATCAGATCCATCCCCTAAAATACTACCCATCACCATCATAGCGTAAAGGCGCACCTTTATCTCCTGCTCGGTGAGGTCGGGGTTGCGCTGGAAGTTTTTCATGATGCTTACATCCATGTTGGTATAGGGGAATAAGGTGCCCTGGATCCAGCCCATGTGCGATCCTATCGCCAGCGACGACTCCGTACTTCCCCAACCCGGAAAGCCTTTCTGATCATCTCGAAGATGGGAGTAAACATCTGTTGATACAAACCGCGTATGCGCATATTGGTGCGGAAAAAGCGGGGAAATGGCTTGGGTGATAAAAATTTCTTTACCCATGATAGAATCTACCAAGTGCCTCAGCGTTTTCATGCCATAATTGTACGCTTGCATCCCGGTGCGTACTTTGGGGTCATAACGTTTCGTGGTTTCCAGCGAACCGGCGGTCAAAAAATCTATTTTAAGAAATTTAGCATTGATAGCCTTTGCCTTCTTCAATTGCTGAATGATGTATAATCGGATAGCCGGATGCGATGGATCCATAGCATACGCACCCCATTCTCCATCCTTATACATAATAGGCCTGCCATTTTTGTCGCGTAGTAAAACGTCCTCCAGTAGGTAATCAGAACCAGGTACCTTATGCCCTTTGATGTTATCTTTCCAGCTCCACATGGCAAAGGGGATAAAGTAAAATCCCATCTGCTGCCCGTTTTCGGCTCCGTATTCGCCAATCTCCTTTAAAACCTCCGTAGTGTAAATGCCCTGATCATACGAATCAACACTCAATACCGGCTTACTATAAGCGCTGAAATTGGGCATCGAATACAGAAAATCGGAGATTTGATGTACTGCCTTTGGCATCATCACTTTTTCGTAACCCAGCACACCTTCCACCCCAAAGCTGTTCCAATATACCGGTGCTGGAGCCTGCCAGGTTTGTATGCCGTTCATAATGGAATTTACCCGGCCAAAATCCTTAAAAGTCTCGTGCAGATCATCCGAACTGCTGATATAAATTGTGGGAGAACTTACTTTTTGGCCGAGCGCCGTTCCGTGTTCCGTATGGTCGTGTGTGCCATCCAATCCACCATAGCCAGGCTTCAGCGACGGGTCATCGGCCGTGGCTACACCGCCAAAAACGCTGAGCGAATCAATGTAGCCCAGCTCTGCAGCCGTTTGGTAGCTCAAGCCGGTTTTCCAGAAATCGTGCTCAACGCTCCCGATAACCAGCCCGGAGTTATTCAACTGGTCGTAAACAGCTAAAAATTCATAGCTGATACCTTTGCTTTTCGGCTCTTTAGCCTTTGGCCAGCGTCTTTCCAATGTTGGTGTCCAATCATCGTTATCAAAAGGCACATCCAAGACGCGGGGCTCGGCACCCGGGATAAAAAGCTTACCCTTACTAGCGGGGAGGATGGCTATAGGGCTGATATCTCTCGTTTCGATAGGCCTATCGGCCGATGTGGCACTCACTTTTATCAACGCATATTTCTTTCCCTGGTAAAGGGTAAATTGCTGAGTCAAGCTAATGTAGTGCTGTGCATCGCTATGCTTAACCGTAAGGCACAATCCCTTTCCGATTTGGTCGGTTACCGGCTCAATGGTGCAACTGTGACCGGAAAATGCACTCGTTGGCAAGTATCCTGAACTTACATCTTTAATGTAAGCCGCCGCATTATCTATGTGCGAGCCATCGCTGAATATGTAATTTACCATACCGGTTTTTTTATCAACCGAAATTTTTATCTGCGGGCTGCTGATAGAGGTTTTATCTGCACTTTTTTGAAGTTCCTGGGCTTGTAAACGGGTCCCTATAAACGTTAAAAGAACAAGGACGAACAAATTGGTGGGCCCGGTGCGCATTATTTTAGGATCATTTATCCATGTATTGAAATAGGACATTTGCGGTTGTTGTTTTTGTCAGCCACTGTCACACTTTAAAGCCATCTTGATGGCAGAATAAAAGTTGATTCTTTAATACATTTTTCTCCGAACGATTACGCAAGCGGAAATATTAAGCATTAACAGGACAGATATCGCTATTGGTTATCTGGTAAATGTCACAGATTAAACACGATAATAAAATAGGTAATATTACGGAAATGATGGACTTTTTTATGGTCTCTTGTTTTTACTGAATTTATTATAGGATGCTGATATATTAATATTTTTTATTAATGTTTGTATCCACGGAGTTACCAATTATCCGGAAGTTTACAATTATACACCTTATTAGCATGGCAAAAAGCACTGTAATACGACGCAGAGACGGTTTTGAAGGACAAAAATTGATTGTGCTGCCTAAGAAAATCATTACTAACTTTTTAAGTAAAGATTTAGTTACCAAACAAATCTACATAACCGACATTGGTTATTATCCAAAAGCTATGCACCATTATGCGGAGCGCCCACATGGCATCAACCAACACATTATTATTTATTGCACCGAGGGCTATGGCTGGTTAGAAATTAACAAGAAAAAGGTTGAGGTATCACCCTCGCAATTCATTGCTATCCCGGCTAACACGCCGCATAGGTATGGCGCTAATATGGATAAACCATGGACTATATACTGGATTCACTTTAAAGGAGAAATAGCTTCTTTTATCCTGGAACTTATATTAAAGAATTCTGAAAATTATAAGCCATATTTGTCCTTTAACGAAAATCGGATCAAGCTGTTTGAGAACATCTGTTTTAACCTGGAAAAAGGATATAGTAGCGATGCCTTACGGTATGTAAATATGATCTTCTCACACTTTTTGTCGTCGTTAATATACGAGGATAAATTTAACTATTCAGATGACAAGCCTGATGATAACGATATGGTAGAAAAAACCATCCGGTACATGCAGGAGAACATTCACACTATGCTACGGCTTGACGCACTTAGCCACATTGCTGGGCTTTCCAAATCACACTACTCTGCAATTTTCAGAGCTAAAACCGGTTATTCACCTATTGAATACTTTAATCAATTGAAGGTTCAAAAGGCTTGTCAGTTTATCTCGTTTACTACCATGTCTATTAAAAGCATAGCGTTAGATCTGGGGATAGAAGATCAATATTACTTTACCAGGATGTTCACCAAGTTAATGGGCATTTCTCCAAACCAGTACAGAAAAAAAGTAAATGCAGCGCCAGGTCTTAGCGGTACAAGCAATGAATCATTTGGCTAATGGTCAAATACGTAAACAAATCGAATCGCCATCCAACGCAAATTCACTTATTACAGCTAAAAGCATAATATCCATCATTAACCACTTTTTGTCTATTTCTAAAAACTACATTTTATAATAGCATTGTATCTACTTGATAAACCATAATAAGTCCTTCCTGATGATGTTAAAAAAATTTGCGCCAGCTGTGATAATCTTTATCAGCGTGTCTTTACAAAGCTTTTCGCAGGAGCAACCGCCACTTAGGCTACATTACGACAAGCCGGCCGCCAACTGGGAGCAAACGCTTCCGCTAGGGAATGGCCGCTTGGGAATGATGCCAACAAGTGGCGTAGTTGACGACAAGATAACACTGAACGACATTACTTTATGGTCGGGGTCGCCCCAAGATGCAAATAACTATGAAGCTTATAAGAAACTGCCAGAGATTAAAGCACTGCTTTTAGCTGGCAAAAATATAGAAGCGCAAAACCTGATCGACAAGGAGTTTGTATGCAAAGGTCCGGGATCCGGCGGTAAACAATGGGGCTGCTTCCAAACGTTAGGTGATTTAGATCTTAAGTTTAACTATGGCAGGGGCAACGCTTCAACAGCCGGCAACTATCAAAGGCAACTTTCGTTAAACAACGCCATTGCTACCAGCAGCTACCAGATTGGTGGAATAACTTACAAACGTGAGTATTTCACCAGTTTCAGTGATGATGTGGATGTGATCCGGTTAACGGCGGACAAACCGGGCAAGCTGAATCTGAGCATTCGCTTAAGCCGCTCAGAAAGATCAACTACCACAACTATTGCTGATACCTTGCAGATGGAAGGCCGGTTAGATAATGGCACGGATGGCAACGGAATGCGATATACCGCTTATTTAAAAACGAAACTGACTGGCGGCTCAGTCTCTGCCACCGGCAACAGCCTCATTATTAAAAATGCAAATGAAGTTATCATTTATCTGTCAGCCGGTACCGATTACAAGAATAAAGGCTTTAAAGAGGTAGTAATGCAGAACATGAATGCTGCCATTAAAAAACCTTATGCGCAGTTGAAGCAAGAGCATACTGCTAAATTTAAAAAGCTATTTGATCGCGTCAATATCAGCTTAGGCAGCAGCAAAGATGAGGAGACAACCGATAAGCGATTGATTGCTTTCCACAATAACCCCGATGCAGATAAGCTGCTACCGGTTCTGTTTTATCAATACGGCCGTTACCTAAGCATTTGTAGTACTCGCGTTGGCTTGCTACCACCAAACCTACAGGGCCTTTGGGCCAATCAAACGAGTACGCCGTGGAACGGAGATTACCATCTGGATGTCAACGTACAAATGAATCACTTCCCGTTAGAAGTATCGAACTTGTCTGAGCTGAATCTACCTTTGGTTGAACTGGTACGCGGTATGGTAAAACCTGGCGAACGAACTGCCAAAGCTTATTATAATGCTGATGGCTGGGTAGCCCACGTAATCACTAACATCTGGGGCTGGACAGAGCCCGGCGAGAGCGCATCATGGGGTGTAACCAAAGCAGGATCAGGCTGGTTATGCAGTAACCTTTGGGACCATTATGCTTTTACTTCTGATAAGGTATATTTGAAAAACATCTACCCGATATTGAAAGGTTCGGCACAGTTCTACAATAGCATTTTGGTTAGAGATCCGAAAAGTGGCTATATGGTTACGGCGCCATCGTCATCGCCAGAAAACAGCTTTTTAATGCCGGACAGCAGCGGACGACACGCCAGTATCTGTATTGGCGCTACTATAGATAATCAAATCATGCGCGAGCTATTTACGAACGTAATTACTGCCTCAGAAACATTAGGCGTTGATTCGGATTTTCGGGCGCAGCTAAAGAAACAATTAGCAATGATTCCACCGGCCGGAATCATCAGCAAAGATGGACGCATCCAAGAGTGGCTTGCAGATTATGCGGAAACAGAACCGACACACAGACACGTGTCTCATCTCTATGGCATCTATCCCGCTTCAGAAATAACTGCCAACGGTACACCAAATCTGGCCGAAGCCGCTAAAAAAACATTGAATGTCCGTGGCGATGATGGACCGAGCTGGTCGATCGCTTATAAGCTTTTGTTTTGGGCGAGATTGCATGATGGTAACCGCGCCTTTAAGCTATTTCATGAGCTAATGAAACCTGTGACTGGCACCGGCATCAACTACACGGCGGGCGGTGGGATTTATCCTAACCTCTTGTCTGCCGGCCCTCCGTTCCAGATAGATGGTAACTTTGGTGCCTGCGCCGGCATTGCTGAAATGCTGATACAAAGCCATGAGGGGTACATTGATCTGCTACCAGCTATCCCCAATAGCTGGAAAGCGCAAGGCAAGGTCGAAGGGCTTAAAGCACGCGGTAACTTTACCGTTAATATGCAGTGGAAAGATGGAAAGATCACCTTCTGCCGCATCGCGTCGCCGCAAGCAAAAAAAGTGAAAGTTAAAATTAACGGCCGAATTAAAGTAATTACCAGCTGTAAAGTTTAATTTTGATATGGGCAGTGTGTAAGTTATGGAGATGTTGACCACCCTGTTCCGGGCCAAATTGACCACTGGGTTAGCTGACTTTTGAGTTGCAGCAAACGCTGTAAAAGCGTGTACAAAAATAGTTATTTAAAAGGCAATTTCATTAGAGGCTGTTTACCGGTTCGATACTGCGTTTTTTTCTCATAGATTCCCCTTTTAACTCGATGCGGTGTGCATCATGAACGATCCGGTCAAGTATAGCATCAGCAATCGTTTTTTCACCGATCACCTCGAACCATTTACTGACCGGCAACTGTGAGGTAATGATCAGAGAAGTCTTGCCATGCCGGTCCTCTATGATCTCCATTAATGCGGCTCTGCTCTGTGCATCAAAAGGCTGTATCCCAAAGTCATCCAGTATAAGCACTTGTGTTCTTTCCAGCTTAGCCAGCTCCTTGATATAGGAACCGTCCGCCTTTGCCATCTTCAGTTTAGCGAATAGCTTGGGCGTGCTGGTATATAGTACCCGGTAGCCCAATATGCAGGCCTGGTGGCCGATAGCAGAAGCCACATAGCTTTTACCGATACCGGTACTGCCGGTTATCAGTAGGTTCTCAAAGCGATCAATAAACGTACAGTCTGCCAAACGCATGATCTGATTACGGTCGATTGTCCGATCTGCATGGTAATGAACATCCTCTATAGCAGCTTTATAGCGGAACTTGGCATACTGGATGGTACGATCAATACGCCTGTTCTGACGGTCGTCCCACTCGGCTTCTACCAGGTGTGCCAGCAGTTCGTCTGCTGTGTAATCATTTGTTTTACCGGTTTCCATGCTGCTTTTAAAGGCATGGAACATGCCGAAGAACTTCATCTTCCGCAGTTTGTCTAAGGTGCTTGTGTTCATGTTATTGTTGTTTTAAATAGTTATTTGTAATAGTCTTCTCCCCGGATATTGCCATGATCTGGCATCGGCAGCTCATCGGCAAATAAGCTTTCCTCGTAGTTGTCCATCTTGTTTTCCAGTATGGTTTGTATCGTTTTATAGTTATACACACCGTAGCTCAATGCTCGCTGGCAGGCAATGGTCAGCCTTTCGTTCACTTCTTTTTTTTAAAAGCCAAGCACCCCCAGGCAAGACTTATAAGCCTGTTCCGGGTGCTGCTTGCGCTCCAGTATTTGAAGGATATACAGCCTTACATCCTCGTGGATGGAGGCTGCCCAATCCAGGAACATATCCGGCGTCCAGTCGCTTTTAAAGCGGTGAGTACTGGCCATGTGCTCCTTATCCGTAGTATAGCCATAGGGGTTTTTATTGCGCTTATGCAGGGCGATGCGCTCATAGTTATAGTACACTTCTACCGTCGTGCGGGAGTATAATAACTTGACCCGCTTGCCAATAAAGCGGTAAGGCACACTGTAATAATGCTTGTCAGGGCCGAGGTTAACATGGCCGTTCTTGATCACCCTGGCCTGTAATTGCTTCTTGAACTGGTAACGCAGGGCGGGTAATGGAGCAAGCGCACTGCGTTCGATCTCCTCAAACTGTAACCTGCGGCTGTAGTTACGGCCTTTGAGCATCTGGGTGTTATGAACTTCAAGGGTCTGCCAGATTGCTGCATTAAGCTCCGTTAAAGAATGATACACCTGTTTGTTTAATGGTGCGTATATCTTGGTATAAATAATCTTTACCGCACCTTCTACCAATGCTTTATCACGAGGGCGGTATGCCCGAGCTGGTAATACAGTCGTTCCGTAATGATCTGCAAAGTCCTCAAATGTTTCGTTCAGGGTGGGTTCGTAGCGGCTGCTTTTGGTTACGGCGGCCTTCAGGTTATCTGGTACAATGGCGGCAGGGACGCCGCCGATAAAGTGCAGGGTGTTCTCGCAGGCCGCAATAAAGTCTTCCTTCTGCTGGCTCATTACAGCCTCAACATAGGTTAACTGGCTTGCGCCCAAAATAGCTACAAAAACCTCTACAGGTGTGATCTCCCCGGTATCCTTATCGGTGATACTCATCTTTTCACCCGCAAAATCGACGTATAGCTTATCCCCAGCCTTATGATCCATGTGCATAGTCGGGTTAACCCTGGCCTTCCACTGGTTATAATAAAAGCAAAACTGGCTGTACAGATAGCCATCAGGAAACTCTTTGTAATAAGCCTCCCATAGTATTTGCCGGTTCATGCCGGTCTTTTTCAGCTCTTTATCCACGTGAGGAAAGCAGCGTAGCATGGACTGCATACGCGCGTTAGGCGGGTGTTCTTTGGACTTTCCGAACAAATCTTCCAGTTCCTGGTCATTCAACGCGTTAACCTCATCAAAGGTAAAGCCGGTTGCTTTAAAGGCTGCTACATACTTTTTTACCGTGTTTCTCGATGCATCGGCCTGGGCAGCGATGGTCATTAATGGCCGCTGCTGGCTGTACATCCTTAGTATCTTTCTGATCTTACTCATGCTGATTGTTAAGTTGGCCATGCTTAGGAAGGTGTCTTTGCCCTCAAAAGATGGTCTCTTTTACAGCATTTGCTACGTGTTTGCGGTGGTCAATTTGCCCCGGAATCAGGTGGTCAGTTTCGCCCGGAA
Source organism: Mucilaginibacter sp. Mucisp73 (assembly GCF_059491465.1). NCBI lineage: Bacteria > Pseudomonadati > Bacteroidota > Sphingobacteriia > Sphingobacteriales > Sphingobacteriaceae > Mucilaginibacter > Mucilaginibacter sp. Mucisp73. Next base: position 5,313,339 of record NZ_CP168507.1, read on the forward strand.
TGGGTGGTCAGCTTGCGCCGGATTGGAGTGGTCACGTTCATCAGAATCTCCACCTTTAATTACCAGCTTATTGAAATGCTGCCTAAACACTGACATGTAGGCATTAGTTGTATTTCTGCTAACCTGATTAAGAAGGTAACTCTGAAACTTATCTAAAAATTCTTCATCTACTTCCTGGAATAATATGGTTCGTTTGGGGCAATACTTTCCAAGATGAATGATGAGGCATTCCAGTTTATAATTAAACTTCTTTGCAAGGCATTGATCAAGATAATCCTGAAGGTAATAATTGATCTTAGCAGGTTGCTTATACCCATGCTCAGAGAAATTCAATTCATCCTCTCTTTTATTACGAAGCGCTTTAATAATCTTCATCTTTTCTTTATCAGTCTCGCTAACACGGGTTGCTGAATCAGAATAATCTTTATCCACATAAATCTTAAGGAACTCGTAACTGCGTTTACCTTTACCCCCACCGGTATTGGAGTAGACATCTAAATAAACACTAAATTTGCCTGTACTTAGCTTTTTGTATCTAATAGTTACCATGAGTTACCATTGCTTTTTATTTGTTACTTCTGTTACTCGTCAAACTTGAATAGTAACACTCGAGTAACAAAAGTAACATAAAATAGAATAGAAATCAAAAGATTAGTGAAGCTAATAAACAATTTAAATATTGATAATCAACACATTAATATCATTAATCTATCCCATTCTTTATGGGAATACATTCTCTTAAAAACATGGCAGGCATCTATATACATATTCCCTTTTGCAAGCAGGCTTGCCATTATTGCGACTTCCATTTCAGTACAACATTAAAGTACAAAGATGAAATGCTGCATGCGTTAATCAGTGAAGTCAAACTGCAAAAAGGCTATCTTAACGGCGAAACCATCGAAACCATTTATTTTGGAGGAGGCACTCCTTCTGTTTTAAGCGGCGATGAAATCAGCAAGATCATTAATGCAATTACTGAACTACACACGGTATCATCTACAGCCGAAATTACTTTGGAGGCTAATCCCGATGATTTGAAACCTGATAAGCTCAAAGCATTGAGGCAAACACCGGTAAATCGCCTCAGCATAGGGATTCAATCGTTTTTTGACGAGGATTTGGTTTGGATGAACCGTGTACACCGCGGCCAGGAAGCAGAATCATCAGTAAAACGTGCCCAGGACGCCGGTTTTGAAAACATTACGGTCGACCTCATTTACGGTTATCCTATGCTTAGCGATACCAAATGGAAGCAAAATCTCGATAAGGTATTTGAGCTTAATGTTCCGCATGTGTCTACTTATTCGATGACGGTTGAACCGCAAACTGCACTGGCAGCCTTTATCAGCAAAAAAAAACAGCCCCCCATGAATGAGCAACAAAGCGCAGAGCAATTTATAGTGCTGATGGATGCCATGCAGGCACATGGGTTTGAACATTACGAAATCTCCAACTTTTGTAAGCCCGGCCAATACTCCCGTCATAATTCGAATTACTGGAAAGGGGTAAAATATTTAGGAATTGGCCCCTCGGCGCATTCTTACAATGGAGAGACCCGCCAATGGAACATAGCTAACAACGCGAAATATATGCAGGCGCTTGAAACCGGAAAACTACAGGCCGAAACCGAGGAGCTAACCGAAGAGAACCGCCTGAACGAATATATCATGACCTCGTTACGCACAATCTGGGGGCTTGATTTAGCCAGGCTCAACCAGATAGCCAAAGGAGCATCAGCCGAATTACTCAAAGCTGCCGCCGAATATTTCGATAGGGAATGGATCATACAAAAAGATAATGTTATTTATCTTAGCGCAACAGGTAAACTGTATGCCGATCATATTGCAGCCGGATTATTTTTCTAAACCTTTGAGGTTTTTTACAGTCAGTACTTTGTTACAAAGCAAAATGGTTTTAAAAACTGTTTATATTTATCAAATCGCAATGTTTTATATACCTGCAAGTATGAAAAAAGTACTCATTATCGCTCTATCGTTTATAGCTATTACCATAGCCCCAAAAGCTTTCGCCCAAAAAACTGTGGGCGGTACCGTCATGTCGCCCGCTAAAAATATCGTACAAAACGCATCCGGCTCAAAAGACCATACTACGCTCGTAAACGCTATTAAATCTGCCGGCTTGGCGCCTACCCTATCAGCGGCCGGTCCGTATACTGTTTTTGCACCTACTAATGAAGCTTTTGCCCAGCTTCCTGCAGGCACGGTTGACAACCTGATGAAACCTGCAAGCAAGGCCAATCTTATTAAACTGCTTACTTATCATGTGGTGCCCGGCAAATTAACCTCGGCCGACCTGTTAACCAAAGTAAAAGAGGGCAAAGGCAAGTTGGAGCTTAATACATTGAGCGGCGGTACACTTATAGTGATGTCGCAGGGGGCAAAACTTTACCTTGTTGACGAAAAAGGGGGCAAATCATTCATCACCATAGCCGATGTTGCCCAAAGCAACGGTGTTATTCAGGTAGTTAATTCAGTTTTGAAACCTAATTAAGCCAGTTGCAGTTTGTAATGGCAGAAGCAGTTGGCAGCGGCAGTTGTACAAGCGGTACACTGATTCGAGGAAGATAGGCAAAATATACTCTTTTTATTACACTCCATGAAACTTCACCGGCAACTTTATACTGCCTGCAGTTACGTATTGCCACTGCAACTTTATACTGCAACTAAAATACAACTGTCAGCACAATTTCAAAATCGGCTCAAATCGTTTACATATTATTTACAAAGAATTAATTTTGCTCGTTAATTAATTTGTGAAAATGAGTATAACGCTTACACCTATTGATAGTGTAGACAATATAAGCAAGGAGGATTTTGTTAACAATTACTTAAATCCGCGTAAACCGCTTATTATCCGCAAAGCCACTGAAAGCTGGCCCGCACTGCAAAAATGGACTTTTGAATACTTGAAAGAGGTAGTTGGAGATAAAACCGTTCCGCTTTATAACAGCTCAAAGGCCGATCCTTCCAAAGCTATCAATGCATCTGCAACTGAAATGAAGTTTGGCGATTATATCGATCTCATTCAAAAACAGCCCACTGATTTAAGAATTTTCCTCTTCGACCCAATTAAACATGCCCCAAAACTGCTGGAAGATTATCGTTCGCCATCTGATTTAATGGGTGGTTTCCTGGATAAATACCCCAATATGTTTTTCGGCGGCGCCGGTTCTGTAACATTTTTACATTACGACATCGATCTTGCGCACATTTTCCATACACATTTTAATGGCCGCAAACATGTAATGCTGTTCGATCAGAAATGGACCGACCGTCTGTACTGCATCCCCTTTGCTACCTATGCTTTGGAAGATTATGATATTGAAAACCCCGATTTCACCAAATTTCCGGCACTTGACGGCATTGAAGGACAAGAGGCCATTTTGGAGCACGGCGATACACTGTTTATGCCAACCGGGTACTGGCACTGGATGAAATACCTCACCGGTTCATTTTCGATATCGTTACGCGCCTGGGATAAATCATGGGCCATTAAAGCCAAAAGCTTGTATAACTTAACAGTGCAGCGCAAGTTCGATAACCTGATGAAAGCCCGCTTTAAAAAGGATTATATGGACTGGAAGGAAAGCCTGGCTATCAAACGTGCTAACAACGCCCTTGTATCAGGCAGGCCATAATATTAAGATATATTTATACTACTTTGGGGTTTATTTCGTTATTTTGAATGCTTTTAAACAAGTAAGAAACAATATTGTAACTTTATTTTAAAATAAGCGTAATCCCCCTAAAGTAATAAACTATTATGTGCTTCATTCTTAACCCGATCGATACGGTTGAAAATATTTCTCCCGAAGACTTCAAGAAGAATTATTTAGATCCTCGTCGCCCGTTGGTTATCAAAGGGCTTACCAAAAGCTGGCCTGCCCGCGAAAAATGGACACCCGAATATTTAAAGCAGGTTGTTGGCAATAAAGTAGTGCCATTGTACGATAATTCAAAGGCCGATCCTTCAAAACCCATCAATTCATCGGCAACTGAAATGCCCTTTGATGAATATATCGACCTTATCCGCAGTAAACCAACCGAGTTAAGGATTTTTTTCTTTAACATATTTAAGCAAGCGCCACAACTTTTGGATGATATTGTATTACCTAAGGACCTGATGGGGGGCTTTTTGGAAAGCATGCCCGCCATGTTTTTCGGAGGTTCAAACTCGGTTACTTTTTTACATTACGATATTGATCTTCCGCATATTTTCCATACCCATTTTGGAGGGCGTAAGCATGTGATCCTATTTGAAAACAAGTGGAAGCGCCGCCTGTACTGTATCCCCAATGCCACGTATGCACTGGAGGATTATGATGTACTAAATCCTGACGTCAAAAAATTCCCGGCGCTCGACGGCGTGGAAGGCATTGAGGTTTTCCTTGAACATGGCGATACCTTGTTTATGCCTACCGGCTACTGGCACTGGATGAAATATGTTGATGGTTCATACTCCCTGAGCCTTCGCGCATGGGATGCCAGTATAAGCCGTAAAGCGGCAAGCTTGTATAACCTGGCCGTTAAAGGTGGTGTTGACAGCGCTCTAAAAATGATGTTCAAAGGCAAATATGCTAAATACCGCGAAGGGCTGGCCGTTAAATGGGCTAATAGAGAGCTCGCCGCAGGGAAACCTTTTTAAAGTCGAAAGTCTTAAGTCATGATATTGAGTAGCGATGGATTTGTCCATCGCTATTTTGTTTTATACCCACGACCGAGTCTTCACAACCGGCTTGTTTATCAAATGCTCCCGAAAGCGTGTATATGAGATACAATCTACCATCGCTCCAACCCCAATAGCTTTTTGCCCAGATCGCTAAGCTCAGCTACCGGATTTTGCTTTTCCCGTTCCAGCGGATCTCCGGGAAAGGCGTAGCCCTGCATGGCTTCGCGGCTTTGCCAACTGTTGATGCGCCATTGCCTTAACTCTTCATTATCTTCCTGGGCGGGCATCATGGATATGTATTGGGCTATACGCACCTTATCGTTACTCTTATTCGGGCGGATACCATGTGGTTGCAGACTGTTAAATATCAGCAGATCGCCGGCTTCCAGTTTCACTTTTACCGTTTCAAAGCCAGTGGTATCGGGCTTATAGTGATCACGGTCATCGGGTTGAGTTAGCTTCCAGGTATCGTATGTTCGATATAATTCAGGGATACATTGAAAGCCTCCCATGTTTTCATCTGTTTGATCGGCAAGGGCCAGTACACCCTGTACGTTTTGAGGTTTGGTTTCAGGATCATAATCCCAATGAATAAACCCTTTATATTCAAACCCGGGGCGCAACGGAAAGTTAAGATTAGCCCTGTCGATAGTTACCCATAACTTCTCCGTACCCCAGATATCCGCAAAGGCTGCATGAACTTTGGGATATTGGCGATTATCCCACATAAACTGTTGATTATAAATTTCGACCATACCGGTGTTGTTCAGTTCGGTCATCTGCATTTGCGCATTGGGCTTTTTATACCAGGTTTCCATATCGCAGGCATCTTTGCCTTCATATTTCCATAGGTAATCGGCCAGTTTTTGAACCTGTTCTTTTGGTACAGCGTTCCTGATGATCACATAACCGTTGTCTATCCAAAACTGCCAGTCGCCCTCAGTAAGCACTTTTAGCGGTTCGTTGTTAGCCCGTTTATTCAGGCTAATCTGGCTTGATTTGGCTGTTGATGGATTTCCGGGGATTTCTTTATGGGCATTTGCGGGTGCCATGGTCATGGCTGCGTTTTCGGTCTTCATTTTCTTTTTGATTTATAACTCAAATTTAGGTTGGCATGACAGATGGATTATCCTGTACAATGACCAAAATTTGCTCTGCATTGATCATTTTTCTTATCTTTACTAAAACTTAATGCTCAATATAGCATGGATAAGATCCAGTTGGAGAAGATTAATTTTGAACCTGGCAAATCGTTCAAACTCTTTTCACCCCGGCTTCGCAACACTTTTCTGTGGCATTATCACCCCGAATACGAATTGGTTTATGTTGAGGCCGATGCTGGGATCAGGCACGTCGGTTCACATATTTCCGGTTACACCCAGCATGACCTGGTGCTTATTGGCAGTAACCTTCCCCACCTTAACTTTGATTACCGGCTGCGGAGCGAATACCATCAGATAGTGGTGCAGCTAAAAGAGGATTTCATGGGAACGGCAATAGGCACCGCTCCCGAATTTTCGACCATCGGGCAGCTTTTTAAAAAGGCCGCCAACGGTATTGCTTTTTATGGAGATACCAGGACTACGGCAGTGCGAAAACTGAAACTTTTACCGGGGATGGATTCTTTTCAGCAATTAATGGGATTAATGGAGATCTTTAATATCCTGGCTGGTTCAAAAGAATTTACGATTTTAAACAATGACGAGCCGAACCTGCAGTTTTTTTTAAAAGATAAGATCAGGATGGGGGCTATTTATGAATATATCGGCAGTAATTACAATCTTAAACCCGATGTAAATGTAGTGGCGGCTAAAGTGAACTTTACTACAGCGGCCTTTTGCCGCTATTTTAAAAAACAAACTAAAATGACCTTCACCGATTTCGTGAACCAATACCGTGTTGATGTAGCCAAAAACCTGCTCATGCAGGATAAAAACGTTACTGAAACCTGTTACGCTGTGGGATTTGAAAGCTTATCATATTTTAATAAACTCTTTAATAAAATAGTTGGAAAAAATCCCTCCGATTTTAAACGGAACTGGCTCGCTAAGGATTGATCAATAACGTATGTAAATATTGCCAACAGAATTATTCAGCCTGATTTTTTATAGTAATCCTTAACCGCATCGGGCAAAAGATGCAGGTATAAATCAGGCTCTTCCCTGATCCTTGCCGCTGGAACTGGTACAATTTTGCAGGGTTCTTCGTAAATAACGCTTTCACAATCCAGGAACCGCCCCATATAAGCGCCATAGGCCTCGGAAGCAAATATCACATCAATAGGCGGCAGCTTCTTTTTAAGATAGCTGACCCAAAGTCTCGACATATTTTCTATCGAGTCGGCCGCACCCGGCAGCATAGCTTCATCGTAGCTTAATAATACAGGTTTAACCTTATCATTACCTGCATATGTTTTTTTGAGCCAGTCAAGCCGCACATCGCCTGCAATGGGTTCGTCATCACTGGCGCCAATAACTATTATAAGCTCATCGCAGTGTTCAAGGGCATAACTTATCAAAGTCATGTGCCCAATATGCAGCGGCAAAAACTTTCCAATTACTAAACCTCTTTTCATGCAGTAGTATTTTTGCGATCCGGTATCTTTTAAATTCCGCTCTTGAGAGGGGAATCGCTCATTTCCCACGCTTCCAAATCCTTGTATTTATTCACTTAATCTTTTATCTCCACCCCTAATCTCCTTACGAGGTGTGGTCACAAACTATCTTCCACTCACCCTTAATTTTCCTAAACCATAGCGTAAAATAGCCGCCTGGTGTATCTTTTTCACGGGTTAGTTTCCATCCTCCCAAAACAAAAGCATTGGTTGCGTCCAATACCTTTAGCTGTATGATCTTAAAGCTAAGCTGCCCCATGGCAGCCTTATCGGGATAGGTTTGTTTGTAATGATCAAGTGTTGTTTGCCAGCCGTAAGCGGGTGCCGTTTTTCCTACAAAAACCAACGAGTCTGATTTCCAGTAAGTTTGCATAAACGCTTCAATATCGCCCCGGTTCCAGGCCTCCTCCTGTGTGTGCATTACTTTCAAAATAGCTTGCCTGTTCTGCGCAAAGCAGCATGTGGCAGCAAACATAAACACAAAACCCAGCAATATTATTTTCATATAATAAAGGTATACAATTTTCTGATTTACGATTTGCCCGATTAATAGATTACCTGTTGTTATATCGGCAAAGTAAATCCATTAATCCTAAAAATGACTAAAATCATGGTTCAAACAAAAAATAAAATCCAACTTAATACAGTATATTTGGTTTTCATCGGCAGCAAAAAAACAAATTAACTATGGGAAATCAGGTATTAAGCTTCGGCGAAGTTTTATGGGATGCTTTTGGCGACGGAAAAAAGGCCGGTGGCGCACCCATGAACGTAGCCCGGCATCTGGTACAGCAAGGTGTAAAAACAGCGTTTGCGAGCTCTGTGGGTATGGATAACTCGGGCGATGCACTGATAGGCTTTTTAAAAAGCAATGACCTGTATTCGGACCTGATTCAGCAGGACGATGAATTTCCAACCTGCGAAGTTACCGTACAGCTTGATGAAACCAACACCGCTACTTATATTATTCCCCAACCCGTTTCATGGGATAACATACAACCATCGGCTGCACTCACTAAAGCAGCCCAGGCAGCCAGGGCCATTGTGTTTGGCAGTTTGGCTTGCCGTACCGCTACTACCCGCGAAACCTTATTAAACCTGCTTGATGAAACCCCGGCGCTAAAAATATTTGATGTAAATCTTCGCCCGCCGCATTACACCCTGTCAACTATTGAAACATTGGTAGCCCGGGCCGACGTAGTAAAAATGAACGAGGAAGAAGCCAACCTGCTCATCGGTGGAAGTAGTGCTTCCCTGCACGATCAAATTGGCGAGTTCCGTTCCAAATACCATAGCCAAACCATTTGCGTAACCCGCGGTGAGCATGGTGCACTGGTATGGCACGACCATGAATTTTATGATAGTCCCGGCTGCCCTGTAAAAGTTGCCGACACGGTAGGCGCCGGCGATGCCTTCCTGGCAACATTTGTATCCGGCCTCCTTTCGGGAAAACCCATGCAGCAGGTGGTAGATAAAGCGTGCTCCGTTGGCTCATACGTAGCCAGCCAGCGAGGCGCTAACCCGGTATACCCGCCTGAGCTCCTGAATAGTTTGGCTTACATTTAGGAATTCGGATTTCGAATGTTCGATTTTGGATTTATTTTTGGAGATAGAAAATGACTTTTTAATCCGAAATCCCAATTCCGAAATCAAAAATCTAATTGTCATACTTAACTAACAATTTATTTTATCACTTCCGCAGCGAAACTTTTCCTAAAAATATTCCGTTCCTTTATGTACAGAAAGGACAAAATATGCGTGGTTTTGGATTTTCCAAATTTAAGCCCAATCAAATCCCTAAAGGCGGATTTGACGAATTGTTAAAATTATTCCTCGAGTTGCTCAACTATACATCGGGCGATGCAGGCGAAGCTTTAGCCTGGCTTAACGAACTCGATAAACAATATAACCTTACCAACGATGATTATGGCATGGGCGATTTCATCGACGAACTAAAGCAAAAGGGTTATCTTGACGAAAATAATGAGAATGGCGAGTTCCGGATTACGGCAAAAACTGAGCAAAGCATCAGGCAATCTGCCCTGGAAGAGATTTTTGGTAAGCTAAAAAAATCAGGGAAAGGCAATCACCGCTCGCCGCAATCAGGCCAGGGCGATGAAAAAAATGCCGAACGCCGCGAATTTGAGTTTGGCGACAGCCTTGATCAGATAGACATGACCCAGTCTATCCACAACGCCCAGGTTAATCACGGTATCGGCGATTTCATGATGACCGAACGCGATCTTGAGGTAGAGGAAATGGACTACAAAACCCTTACTTCAACTGTGCTCATGATCGATATTTCGCACTCCATGATTCTTTACGGCGAAGACAGGATCACCCCGGCCAAGAAAGTAGCGATGGCCCTTGCCGAACTGATCCGCACCAAATATCCTAAGGACACGCTGGATATTGTTGTATTTGGGAACGATGCATGGCCTATAACTCTGCAGGATTTACCTTACTTGCAGGTTGGCCCTTATCATACCAATACTTATGCAGGTTTAGAGCTGGCTACCGATCTGCTCCGCCGCCGTAAAACGCACAACAAGCAAATTTTCATGATTACAGATGGCAAACCAACCTGCTTAAAGGAAGGCACCAGGTATTATAAAAACAGCATTGGTTTGGACAGGAAAGTGGTTAACAAAACCCTTAACATGGCCGCCCAATGTAAGCGGTTAAAAATACCTATTACCACATTTATGATAGCTAAAGACCCTTATTTGCAGCAGTTTGTTCGTAAATTCACAGAAACAAACGGAGGCAAAGCCTTTTACAGTTCCCTGAACGGTCTTGGTGAGTACATTTTTGAGGATTACATCAGAAACAGAAGAAGGACTGTTAGGTAAGTCTTTAGTCGGAAGTCCGACGTCTGGAAGTCTGAAATTACGAATAACAACTGTCCTTTAAATTAAAAATAAACATTCGGACTTGCGGACTTTCCGACTTCCCGACTACAAAAACAGAATGAGTAAATTATTAGATATAAAAACCCTCGGCCAGTTAAAGCAAACAGGCTACAAAAGCCGTTCGGTTAAAGACGAATTACGTGCCAACCTTATTGAACAGCTTAAAAAGCGCGAAGGCGGCTTTGAGGGCATCATCGGATTTGAAGATACTGTTATCCCCGATCTGCAAACTGCTATCCTGTCACGTCACAATATTTTACTGTTAGGCTTACGCGGCCAGGCAAAAACCCGTATTGCCCGTTTGCTGGTTAACCTGCTTGATGAATATATCCCATATATTGAGGGATCAGAATTGTTTGATGACCCTTACAACCCCATATCGTGGTATGGTCATAGCATCATAACCGAAAAAGGCGATGACACCCCTATTGGCTGGATCCACCGCTCTGAGCGTTATACCGAAAAATTGGCCACCCCTGACGTTACCGTAGCCGATTTAATTGGTGACGTTGACCCAATCAAAGCCGCTACTTTAAAATTAACCTATTCGGATGAGCGTGTGATCCACTTCGGCTTGATCCCACGTGCGCACCGCGGCATTTTTGTGATCAATGAGCTGCCCGACTTGCAGGCCCGGATCCAGGTATCGCTGTTCAACATACTACAGGAAAAAGATATCCAGATCCGTGGTTTTAAATTACGCTTACCACTGGATATCCAGTTTGTGTTTACCGCCAACCCTGAAGATTATACCAACCGTGGTTCGATAGTAACACCGCTTAAAGACCGCATTGAGAGCCAGATTTTAACACATTACCCGCGTTCGGTTGAGATTTCACGCAAGATCACGCAACAAGAAGCGTCCCTTACCGATGATCAGCGTATCGCTATTGAGGCTGATGGTTTGGTTAAAAACCTGGTGGAACAGATTGCTTTTGAAGCCCGTAACTCCGAGTATATCGACAAAAAATCGGGTGTATCTGCGCGTTTAACCATTTCGGCCTATGAAAACCTGATCAGTAATGCCGAACGCAGGATGATCATCAACCACGAAAAAACTACCTTTGTACGTATTACCGACTTTTTAGGTGTGATCCCTGCCATCACCGGTAAAATTGAGCTGGTTTATGAGGGTGAACTGGAGGGACCAGGCAAAGTGGCCAATATCCTGATAGGTAAAGCCATCAAAAGCTTACTGCTATCGTTTTTCCCTGACCCGGAAAAGGCTAAGAAAGCCAAAGCTCCTAACCCATATGCAGCTATCATTAACTGGTTTGGCGATGGCAACAATGTAGCTTTGGTTGATGATATGCCCATGCAGGAATACAAAAAAGTGCTGGAAGAAGTTGTGGGATTGAAAGACCTTGTAAAAAAGATCCACCCGCGTTTGGGCGAAAGCCAGCAATTGCTGCTGATGGAATTTGTGCTTCACGGCCTGTCGGAATTTTCACAATTGAACAAAGGTTTCCTGGATAATGGCTTCGCGTTTTCGGATATGTTTAACAGTTTATTTAACTTGCAGCCCGATGACGATGACCTTGATATTGACGACGACCGGTACTAAAATATATGGCGCTATATGATTTTTAAAGCGCTAAGCATATTGTTCTGGATCATAATTGAGCTGCTGGCCGACCGGTATGTTTTATACGGTATCCGGGGCGCGTTCAAAAAATGGCGATTGCTTCAATCAAAAGCATTCGCCATTTTTTATTGGGGCTTTTCGGCCTTGTGTGTGGCCGCGCTTTTAACTGCAGGTTATATTACCATAGCAGGTACGGGTGTACGCGCAGCCTGTTTACTGGTAACATTTATCCTGCTCATCTGTAAATTTACTTTTATACCATTCATTTTTGCCGATGATATCAGGCAAAAAATTGTACTGAAAAGGAAAAAAACTGACACCTCAATTCCTCTCCCTACTGCTCCTGCCTCTGCTACTAATATTGATGATGCCATTCCCCGTTCCGAGTTTCTTTTAAAAGCAGGCTTACTTGCCGCAACCGTTCCCCTGGCCGCTATAAAAAAGGCCATGCCCAAAGGTTCGTATGATTATCATGTACTGTATCAAACTATGTATCTGCCTAATCTGCCAAAGGCCTTTGATGGCTTAAGGATCGGGCAGATCTCGGATATTCATTCAGGCAGCTTTTATAATAAAAAAGCGGTGCTCGGTGGTGTTGAAATGCTGTTGAATGAAAAACCCGACCTGATATTTTTTACCGGCGATCTGGTTAACGATGAAGCATCGGAAATGACCAGCTACCAGGACATTTTCACTAAAGTAAAAGCCCCCCTTGGTGTTTTTTCAACCCTGGGTAACCATGATTATGGCGACTATGGCGACTGGAACTCCCCGGCGGATAAAAAGAAAAATCATGATGACCTGATAACCACCCATAAAAACATGGGCTGGAACCTGCTCAGGAACGAAAATCGCCGTCTAAAAATCAACGGAGAAGAAATAGGGATCTTAGGTATTGAAAACTGGAGCGAATACAGCCGCTTCCCCAAATACGGGCGCATGGACCTGGCCGTAAAAAACACCGATGACCTGCCGGTAAAGCTCCTGCTCTCGCATGATCCATCGCATTGGCGGGCCGAGGTTTTACCTAAATACCCGCAAATTGATGCCATGTTTGCCGGACATACCCATGGCATGCAATTTGGCGTACGTACCCCGCATTTTCAATATAGCCCTATAAAATATGTTTATAATGAATGGGCTGGTCATTACCAGGAAAACAAACAACAATTATATGTAAATGTAGGTTTTGGTTTTGTTGGTTTAACCGGCAGGGTTGGAATATTGCCGGAGATTACGATATTTACATTAAAAGCAGGCCGCGATCCCTCATTACCAATTTCCTAAAAGATCCAGGCAGAAGCTGCTATCCTTTTACCGATGAAGAAATTACTACAGTCTGTATTAGATTTTCTGCTCTTCAGTAATATTTTCATGTCGCTTTGTGCTGTAGCACAGGCCTTGTTAACCTTTCACTTAATAGGATCAAAACCAGTGTTCCCTGTTTTGGGCTTGTTATTTACTTCAACACTGGGTATCTATAATTTTTGTATCCTCATCACCCGTCCAACTAAACCACAACGGTCGCCTTACAAAAGGGTGCGATGGTTTTTTGCACACTATAGGCTGATGGTGACCTTTACTATAGTTTCGCTGCTGTCTCTGATCCCGCTGTTCTTTATCATCACTACCGAATCCAAGATCCTGCTCATATTTCTGAGCGTTTTATCGTTTGGTTATGGTTTACCATTGTTCAGTGTAGGCGATCATAAATTTGGTTTAAGAAATATCCCCGGTTTAAAACCGTTTTTAATAACCCTGGTATGGACAATGAGCTGTGTACTGTTCCCGGTATTGGAATCAATGCATAATCATCTAACCGATATCAGCATGCGCGATACTACCATACTCATAGCCAAACGCTTTTTATTTATAGGAGCGCTGACAATACCTTTTGATATCCGGGACCTTTTCGACGACCGTAAAGTAGGCCTTAAGACCATCCCGGTAGTTTGGGGCGAAAAAAATGCCTATCTGTTTTGCCAGGTATTGCTCACCGGCTACATTGTACTCATGTTCCTGTTCAGGCAAAATGGCTTTAGCCTTGATTTCTTTGCACTCACATTTACTATGTTCCTTACCGGCTGGCTCATCTTCAGATCGGCCTGGGAAAAAAACGAGTATTATTACTTTTTTTATATGGATGGGGTACTGATCTTACAGTACGTAATTGTAATAGTATTCAATGCTGTTAAATATTTCCTCCATTAAAACATGGCTGCCAATTATAACAACTCGGCATGGTTTTATGATCGGCTTTCAAGAATAGTTTACGGCAAAGCTTTGATAAACGCGCAGGTTTATTTATTAGGCTTTATTCCGCTAAAAAGTAAAATACTCATAGCAGGCGGCGGCACAGGCTGGATCCTGGAAGAGCTTACCAAAATACATCCATCAGGCTTAGATATTACCTATGTGGAGATCTCAGCTAATATGACTGCACTCTCGCAAAAGAGGCAAACTGGCCAAAACACAGTGACTTTTATTAATGATGCTGTTGAAAACGTAAAGCTCATTGCCAATTTTGACGTTATAATCACCCCCTTTTTGTTCGATAATTTCGTGGATAAAACGGTTGATAATGTTTTTAACCATTTGCACAACCTGCTCAAAACCGGTGGTTTGTGGCTTAATGCTGATTTTCAACTTACCGGTCGTTGGTGGCAAAATTTACTACTCAGAAGCATGTTTGTTTTTTTCAGGTTGCTTTGCGGGATAGAAGCCAGCAGGTTACCGGCTATTGAAAAGCGCTTTGACGCTGAAGGATATAGTGTAATTGATGATAAAACATTTTTTGGAGATTTTATTGTGGCCAAGGTGTACAAGAAGACTGTATAAGATGATCGCTGTAACGAACGAAGCCGTTGAAGACTTGCGAAGTTTTAAAAACTTCGCAAGTCTGGGTTCTACAACTTGTTATGAACAAGAGGAACGATGAAGCATTGCATGTTATACAGCGCTGCTCTATTTCCGTACGGTTGCCGAGCTTCGCTCTCAACCACAAATTTTTAAGGGCTCATTTACAGAACTGCAAACAGCCTACTTAAAACTGCAAACTGAAAATTACTGGTTATAAACAAACTTATATCCTATCCCCCTTACAGTTTGTAGGTACTGCGGCGAATCGGCATTGGTTTCTATTTTTTTACGTAAGCGAACGATGTGCATATCCAGGGTGCGGGTATTTACATCGGCGTTATAACCCCAAACCTCCATCATTAGCTCCTCGCGGTTGATAACCTTGTTTTTGTTTTTGAGAAAATAAAGCAGGATCCTGTTTTCGAGGATAGTTAGCTCTATCTTACGGCCATCGCGGATAAGCAGGTGCGTGTTAGGCAGGTGCTCCATGTTGGCAAAACGGTACGATTCGGGCTTTTCGCTGTTAAGAGAAAACTTGATCTTGTTTTCAATCAGGGCCACCAATACGTCCATGTTATATGGTTTGGTGATATAGTCAGATACCCCAAAGTTATAGGCTTCTATCTTGTCAACATCCTGGGCCTTAGCGGTCATCATAATGATGAGTTTATCGAACCCTTTTTCGCGGATATTGCCGCAAACTTCCGAGCCCGGTTTGCCGGGCAGCATCCAGTCTAACAGTACAATATCAGGCTGCTCGGCCAATATCATGGTTTCGGCTTCATTGCCATTACCGGCTTCCAGTACCTTGTACCCCTCTGATTGCAAACGCTCTGAAACCAGGAAACGCAGGTTCTCGTCATCTTCAACCAGCGCAATTTTAATTTCTTTGTTCATATCTTAATTTTCGTATGGAAGCGTAACTATAAATTCCGAACCTTCGTTAACCTTACTGTAAACAGTTATATCACCGTTCATAAAATTAACCAGTTCTTTACAAAATGCCAAACCCAGGCCAACGCTCCCGTTTTGATTGTATTGGTTTTCTATTCTGTAAAACTTCTTAAAAACATTATTCAGTTCATTTTTTGGTATCCCTATCCCCTTATCAGCAAACGAAAACACAATATTGCGCTTTTCCTGTGAAATATTGATGAACAACTCCTTTTGCTGAGGGTGCGAATACTTGTATGCATTTTCAATAAGGTTTTGAAAAACACTCCCTAATAATACAGGATCAGTATAAAAAGTTTCAACCCTGTTGATTTTAAATTTAATATTAAAATCAGCGTACTTTATTTTAAAGGTATCAATATACCGGCTAATAAAGCTCTCTATATCAATTTCTTCCTCTTTTAAAGTAATGGATTTATTTTCAATCTGCGTAAAGGAAAGCAGCTTGTTCATGAGCTCATTGAGCTTATCAGCTTCCTCATCCAATATTTTGCCATAATGACGGCGCTGCCTTTCGGTAAGTTCGCCATCGCCACGCAAATTTGAACCGGCTATTTTGATTACACTTACCGGTGTTTTAAACTCGTGGGTAAAGTTGTTGATAAAATCATACTGAAGCTTGAACAGTTTCATATTCACGTTCAGGTTACGGTATATAAGCCAGCCTATCAGCATTAAAAACAGGGTCATTAATAATACAATAGCTCCGATAGGCATAAAGCGGCGGTTAATTTCGGCAGTTAAATAACCCTGCGCCGAGCTAAAGAAGAGCTTATAATCAGAAAAAGCCACTGGTAATGACACCTCGGTTATCAGTTTATCGCCCTCACTGTCAATAGGGTCATATACTACGGGTTGAATAGATACATTTTCGTACAGCTCGGGATGCGTATTTTTCACCTTGATCAGGTACGGGTCGAGGTAAAAGGTCATCATGTTTTGCTTGTATGAAGCCCCTTTGCTGTTACCCAACATTTGCATGTCACGATAGATACGTACATCCTCGCGCCTGAGAACATTGGTATAACTGATCTTGTCGGGTTTCACATCCCAAAAAGCTTTAAAAAGTTCATCCTGACTTGATACGCGTGATGTATCTGAAAAGGCTATATAATTACTTAATTTAATAGCCATCTCTCTGAAATCATCTTCATTGACTGTTCTCCGCTGCTCGGCCCCGTACACCTTGTCATTAACGTGCCAATACTGATAAACCGCCTTAGCAGCTATGTTCAAATTATTTTTACGTACGGTCATCGTAGTTTTGCCGCCAATGAGGGCATCATAAAAGATAACCCGGCGCACAAAATTATAATCATGAAAAACAGAGGCCGCATATTTACCTGCCGACGCTGAATCAAGGAAACCCTGGTATGAAGTTATTTCGGGAATTTTATTCTGAAAAAAGTCATAATAAGGTTTAATGGTTTGTTCCAGTACCTCAACCTTTTTTGAGGAAAACTCATTTTCAACATACTTGGCGGTGAGATTATAAGATATAAACAGGGCTACCACAAAAGTTATGGAAATGAACACCAGGAAAATGGTGATCAGCGTAAAGTTTTGCCGGTAAGCGTTTTTCTGTAATGCCATGTCGGCTTATGGTTTAACCCGCATATTCTTATCCAAAAACTTCTCTATTTCGGCATACATTTCCATACGGTTATGTTCGCTCCTGAAATATGCACGTTCATTGGGTTTTAAAAAATATTTCACATCAACGTTACGTTTACGCAGCTCGCGTACAAACTGGTTAAGCTCGCTGATATTAGCCCGCTGATCTTTGGCACCCTGGAATATGATTAAAGGTACCTTAATTTTATCGGTATGAAAAACCGGCGATATGGCCCGCAACTGATCTGCGTCAGTTTCGGGGTTGCCAACCATTTCGTAAGTCATTTTTAAATAAGGCTTAACAAACGGCGGTGCATCTTTGATATAGGTGAAAAAGTTAATAAGGCCGTATTGTACCACCGCACAACTATATAACTCGGGATGAAAAGACACACCATAAAGCGCTGAAAAGCCGCCAAAACGCCCGCCAAAAATGGCAATCTTTTTAGGGTTTGCAACTTTAGTATCAATAAGCCAGCGTACCCCATCGGTAATATCGTCCTGAATTTTGCCGCCTACCTGTTTATATCCCGCACTTCGAAAGGCCTTGCCATAGCCTGTTGATCCGCGGTAATTAACCTGGAACACGGCATACCCACGATTGGCTAAAAACTGCACCTGGTCATCATATCCCCAGGTATCGCGTCCCCACGGGCCGTCGTGCGGCATAACTACTACAGGGTAGTTTTCATTTTTATCGCCCCTTGGTAAGGTTAAATAA
This sequence comes from Mucilaginibacter sp. Mucisp73, assembly GCF_059491465.1. NCBI lineage: Bacteria > Pseudomonadati > Bacteroidota > Sphingobacteriia > Sphingobacteriales > Sphingobacteriaceae > Mucilaginibacter > Mucilaginibacter sp. Mucisp73. The sequence continues at coordinate 5,331,290 of NZ_CP168507.1, forward strand.
CCATTAATCAGCAAGCCATCGCGCGCATGGTATGATATAGGTTTCATGGCGCATAATTCGGCAGGTGCAAGGCTTGAGTTAATATCGCTTAGCTTGGTTAACCTGCCATTGTTTTTTTCAAAAAGATAGTATGAACCGGGATTACGGTCGGTGTAAGTGTTGAGGATAAATTTATTCTCAGAGCTGTCGCGGTCAACCACCCTGATCTCATTACCCTTAAGCTGTTGCTGAATGGTTTGATACATCTGCTCAACATCAGGTGCCAGAAAATGCTTACGCGGCATTGATTCGTCCCAGCCGGTAAACTCTATCCGGTGTTTATTTTTTGAATATTCAAAACTGGTGATATCCGCTTTGCTGCAACTAAAAATTGTCCTTTCTTCCTTGCCATTCTCCGCATTAATCTCAACCAGGGCCATCTTATCGCGGTTTACGTTTGATAGCGCATAGAAATAATTTTTTATACCTGTAAAAGCTATAGGCCTTACTGCATTCTTAAAATTATTTTCGATTATAGGCTTAAAGGGCTTATCCTCATCGGCGCGGAATAAGATGGTTTCGTTAACCCCGTCTGATGCCCTTTCAAGCCTGATCCTGCCGTCGGCATCTGCAAACCACTCAGTAATATTACCCGGGTTAAGCAGGTAAGTCTTCATTTCGCCGGTTTTTACGTTGAGGCGGTACACGTCAAAGTTACCGGGGTCGCGCTCATTGGTTTTAATGGTGATGATATCTGGCTGCTGCCGGTTACGGTTAACCAGGCCTATCCTCACATTACCGAGCGATAATATAATACGGCTTTTATCGGTAGCCACATCAAAGGCATACATCTTAACCGAATCGGTAGCTATAAGATCCTGCGAAAAAACAAGCTGGTTATTATAAGTCCAGAAATAATCCCCTCTGATTGAATAGTCTTCAAATTGGGTAACCATCCGCTCTTTACCATCGGCTAATGACTGTATAAATATGTTTTGCTTATCTTTAAATGGCTTAAGGTATGAAACATATTTACCATCGGGCGAAATTCGGTAAAAGCTCCTTTCGGGTGTTTTAAAAAAGTCAATAATAGGTATTTGCCTTACTTTACTCCTGTTGCAGGAAAAGAAGACGACAATGCAACTCACAATAAGAAAAAATCTGACCCGGCTCAACATAGCTACAAATACCCCATTTTATTCACGTACTCAAATTAGATAAATAAGTTCGATGTTATCAAGATGTCACTACAATTTTACCCTTATATACCGTTATATAAATAATATGTCAAACCGGCTTAAGCAATCCTATTAATTGATTATTTTTGAACAGATGAGGGCTTTATATATTGTTATTATTATTGCTTTTTGCTTTAGCGGCAGGCTGCTTGCACAGGACAATGAACTGCTGCTGGCCAGGCAATACAATGCTAACGGCGAACCGCAAAAAGCACTCGAAATTTATCAAAAGTTATACAAGCAAAACAACGAGAATTACTATAGCGTATACGTAAATACATTGCTCAACCTTAAAAAATTTGATGAAGCCGAAAGCATCACCAAAAAACTGATCCGCCGCCATCCTGATGATCGCCAGTATGCTATAATGCTGGGTAACATTTACACGCAGGAAGGCAATATGGCCAAAGCTGACGCTATTTATGACGACCTGATCAAAAGCCTCCCGGCCGACCAGGGTGAAATAGCCGCCCTGGCATCCCAATTTTACCAAAGCGCTAATATTGATTATGCAATCAAAATTTTTCAGCAAGGACGGAAACTGCTTAAAAATGATAACATATTTACTTATGAGCTTATTAACCTTTACCGTTTTAAGCGCGACAAAATATCCCTCACCGACGAATACCTGAACTTTTTACCTCAAAACCCCAATTTTATAAACCAGGCCGAAAATGCTTTTTCAAATGTATACGAGGGTAGCGCTGATTATGATATGCTTAAAACAGCTTTACTGAGGCGCATCCAAAAAGATCCGCAGCAAACCATTTATGCCGATCTGCTTACCTGGCAATACCTGCAGCAAAAAGAATTTGATCTGGCCCTTAACCAGGCACTTGCCTTAAGTCGCCGGCAAAATGACGATGGTAACAGCATCTATGACCTCTGCCGTACCTTCATCGCCAATGAGGCTTATGACGAAGCCATCCGCGGATATGAATACATTATCAGCAAAGGGAAAACAACCTCCTTATACATCCCCTCAAAGATTGAGCTGATCAACACCAAAAACCTGAAAGTAACATCGGGCAAATACCTGCCCGAAGATTTGCTTGGACTTGAAAAGGATTATAACGACCTGCTCACCGAATTTGGCCGTAACAGCAGCACCGCTTTTGCCATGCAAAAACTGGCCAACCTGCAAGCCTTTAAGCTTCACAAACTTAAGGACGCCCAAAAACTGCTGGAAGAAGCTACCAGGCTAAATGATATCAGGCCAAACCTGTTAGCCGATTGCAAGCTTGATTTAGGCGATATTTACCTGCTTAACAACCAACCCTGGGAAGCCACGCTGCTTTACAGCCAGGTTGAGAAAGATTTCCCGGCTACTGCCATTGGGCAGGATGCTTTATTCAGAAACGCGAAAATGGCTTATTATACCGGAGATTTCACCTGGGCAAAGGGACAGTTGGATGTGCTGAAAGTTTCCACATCGCAATTAATAGCAAATGATGCACTTAACCTATTGCTGCTGATCCAGGATAATCTTGCTGCCGATAGCAGCGGGTCGGCGCTTAAAGTGTACGCCCGGGCCGATTTGCAGATTTTTGCCCAAAATCCCGAAAAGGCAGTAATGATATTAGACAGTATTGGCAAAAAGTTCCCGAATAATGCTTTAGATGATGATATCATGATGTCAAAATCTCGCATTCTGATCCAGCAGAAGGATTATGCCGGAGCGGTACCTTTATTAAAGAAAATTGTTGAAGAGCACCCCGCCGATCTCTGGGCTGATGATGCCGTATTTATGTTAGGCGACATTTATGAAAACAGGTTGAACGATAAAACCACTGCCAGGAACTACTACCAAAAAATCATAACTGATTATCCCGGCAGCCTCTGGATCAACGAAGCCCGCAAACGTTTCAGAGTATTAAGGGGCGATAAACCGGATGCGTCCTGATAGGACATTGTTTCATTGCGTCATTAGGTTATTACTTAGCAAACGGACTTTACTTTTATGCCTGACCAATGACATAATGACCAAATGATTTAATGACTGATCTAAAATGATTATTTTTGAAAATGATTGTATACAACGATACCATAATAATTGACGAAACCATTCATGACGAATGGCTTAACTATATCAAAACCATCCATATTCCGGCTATCATGGCTACCGGGCATTTCAGTTCGTACCGCATCCTGACTGTTATTGATTCGCCAAACGAAGGGGTTACCTACTGTATTCAATACAATGCTGATAGCATTGAGCATTTTCAGCAGTTTTACATGAACCACCTGCACAAATTTCAAGCTACCCACCAGGAAAAATTTAACGAAAAGTTTGTGATGTTTAATACCCTGATGGAAGAAGTGGAGTAAGTTAACCGAGCCAGGGTATACAACACGGGAGTTGCGTACCTCTGGCACGCTGAAAATCTGTTCATTTCATTTTCTACAAACCTTTAGCACCTCTGGTGCTGGCTCGCTGTTCAGAGATTATATATACCCTACGATATAGTTTGATAGTTCATGATCTATTAAGAAACTCTCATGCTCCTATTCTTCAAGAGCACCAGGTATCATTAAAAGAATCAAAAATATGGCTGCCAGTGTCACAATTAGACAAATCAGACCGGCAAGCAACGCACGCCATATAGTAAAAGTTTTACCTCCAGCAGCAAAATGTTCCTTCATTTGTTCGCCCTGAAACTTTTGTACAAGCAGGAAAGTCCCCCAGGCATAAGCCAATGGAAATATAAATCTTGGAAACCGCTCTGTATTTGAAGTAATAACAGCCAGGCCAATAATTGCGATCAATGCGACAACGGCAATTATCCAGGTTGTGGTTGATTTATCTTTCTGATTAAACGCTTTGTAGTTCTGAGATACCAAATACCCCGCGGCTAATGGCCCGAATATAAATGTTGCTACCCTGATTGAGTTAAGGGTGTATATTTTAGGTTTCTCTTCTTCGAGTTGTTCTACAGCCTGGCTATATGGAATCATGAAAGGTTTAAATTAATTAACGAACTAAGATAGCATTCAGCAGCAATTTATCTGTAACATTCCTGCATAATTATTATGGGCTAAATATTTCAATACTTTCACCGTTAGCTATTGCAAGCTGTTTAATTTTGTGATTGAATACAATTTGCGCCAATTCATTTTTGTTCACGATACTTGAACGCTGCCTATGTTCCATCTAAACAGAATGAATTAACAAAGCAAGATTTACTTCGCAAACATCACCTTCATAGCAGTTACCTGTTTTATACAACGTGCAGGCTTTTTTTCGTCCTGAACAATAATTCGGAACGGACCATCAGCCGGAGCCAGCGGCTGGCCATCAACTTTATCGGCAAGGATAATGGTACGATCGGTAAAACCTTTGTCCAGTTCGGTAAGGGTAAAAAGTACCTGGTAGCCGTCACTGGCTTCAACTAAAAGATACTTGACCAGGTTTTTACCATGTAAGTCGGCGTCCAGGGTAACACCTGCTTTAGTCAGTATTTCGGATACAATTACGCCCGAATAGATGCGGACTTTTCCGTCCCTGTCCTTACGGGTAACTGTGGTTTGCTTGTATTGCTGCAACTCGGCAGGGCCAATGGATAGTGGATTTGTTACCTCTCCGGTTACATTTACTACTGACTCTTTAGTTGCGGTTTGGGCATGGGTTGCTAAACCGACAATCAGTAAAAACAATACAAGGGTATATTTTTTCATGGCTGATGTTAGTTATTTGTTGATTGCTGTAGATCTGCAAAACGTTTATATCATATAGCGATTTCGTTATATTTTAAAAAACACAACGCAAAAATGCAGAATAGGATCGACAAATCAATCCACCACGAATACCGTTTTTTAATTTTCAATACTAAACCCAGAAAAAACTTTTACTTTTTGCTATTACTTTCTAAAAATTGAGAGAATTTTTGCTGCAGATCTTTAAACTCCCCGATAATTTCCAGCCCAAATGGTGTAAGCAAGGCTACTCCACCACCCTTTCCCCCTCTTTTTGAAATTACCAGCGGCTGCTTAAAACCGTCGTTCATGTGGTTAACTAAATCCCAGGCCTGCTTGTATGACATTTTCATTTGCAGCGCGGCCTGCCTGATGGAGCCGGAGGCATGGATCCGCTCAAGTAACTCGACCCGGCCATGGCCAAGTACTTTTTCCTCGTCCATTTCTATCCAGATGCGACCGTTAAGTTTAAATGAAGGGATTTCCATTAATAATTATTAATCATCAAATTTATTACAGCTGATACACTACACAGTTACTCCCTTGCTTTTTTTTGCGCGCGCAGCATTTGCCCGTAATCCATACGGCGCACCATGGCGTTAACGGTTTGTGCTATACGGTTAGCGCGGGTAACTTCGGTTTTGGCACTCTCAATCCATTTTATAAAATATCCCCGGTGGCTTCCGGTCAAGCTATTGAAAAACTCGCCGCCTTCAGGTTCATATTCAAAGCACTCCAGCAAGTCACCCGGAACGATGTATTTAAAATCATCATCGGGCTCAAGACGCACCCGGAGCATGGCCCCGCGATGTTTATGGATTGCTTTACAGATTTCCCGGCGCAGGGCCATGATAAAATTCCCTTCGCCCATTGGCATCAGGGCCATACCACGCACCTCAAACTCATCCAGTTTACCCTTTACACGGAACGATTTTTTATTTCCGGGTTTCATTTCCTGCGCCACATCGGCGGGAATTTCGATGTAGGTCCATCCGGTTTTTTCGCCCTGTTCGGCAAACTGTAAAATAATGGTATTAAAATCAACCATAAGTATTATTTAATAGCATATTGTTATCATCATCACTAAAAAATATGCGAAAATGTTAAATGTTTGTTAAATCGTCATATTTAGTTGTAGAGGCTGTAACGTAATGCATGGTAGCGATGTCTTATGAGTATAAAAACAATTTAAAAGTTAAAAACCTAAAAAACAACAACAATATGAAAACCTTAAAATCAATCATGCTTGGCTTAGCCTTATTAGTAATAGGCACTGCAGCAAAAGCAACAAATAAAATTGAAGGCGATAATTTAACCAAAAACTACGCCATCAACACTTATATAGATGCCATGACCCGCGGCAAAATACAGGGCTTTAACGAAGTGGTAGATCAATCGGCAAAATTCAGCATGTTACGCGGTACTAAAGTATTAAGTTTTACCAAAACTGAAGTAGTTGACTTGTTAAAAGCCAATAAAAATACCGAGCAGGATTGCATTACCAGCACTTCAATTGTTGAAAGCAATAATGACCTTGCTGTAGTAAAAGTTGATATGAAATACAGCACTTTTACCCGCAGCAACTATGTAACCGTTACTAACACCGGCAGCGGCTGGAAAATTACAAACGTGTACAGCGTTTTTAAATAAGTAAGTTTTAGTTTAGTGTTTAATATGTAAGTAGGTAAAGGCCCCGTTGGTGCGGGGCCTTTTTTATTAGCCCCCGTCAGGGAAATCGCGTTTTAAATAATTCGAACTGTTTTACTAAAAAACATACTGAAAAATTTTCACACAAATGCTTTCCGAGCTATCCACAATTAATCGAATTACACGAATTGAGTCAATTTAAGATTCGTGTAATTCGATTAATACGTAAAAATTAGTGTGGAAATTTTTTATTTTATTTCACCAGTGGATCAAGTACTTTTTGCCATTTGTCATAACCTTTACTATTTAAGTGCAGATAGTCGTCATTAAACAAGCTTGAATCGGGCTGAGTAGTACCCGGTTTATAAATAGACGGCACCAGGTCGACATAATAACTTTTTGGTTTTCCTTTAAGGTAATTTTTTACCAGCTCATTAGCCGCGTAAACTACATCATAATATTTCGCCCTCACCGGACTCGGCTTTATTGACATAAAATACACCTCAGCATTTGGCAATTTCTCATGGATCAACTCCCACAGTTTTGCAAATGAAGCTACTACAGCCTGTGCCGATTTACCGGCTGAAATATCGTTTTCACCTGCATAAACAAAAATTTTGCGCGGCTTATAAGGAAACAGGATATACGGCGTGTAGTAATCAGCTATCTGCGATAATTCACAACCGCCTACCCCTCTTCTGATGATTGGCTTACCAGCAAAACGTTGCTCCAGATCAGTCCACATACGGATAGATGAACTGCCGATAAATAAAATACCACCTGGTTTTGGAAAGCTCAGGCTATCCTCGTGTTTAAATGCCCTGATCTCATTATCAAACGGGAAGCCCTGTTGCGCCGATACACCGGCGCTGAATGCAATACCGATGAAGAGTAAAAAAAACTTCAGTTTCATTATGGAGTAGCTATACGTTCTTCAAAAAATAAAAACGGCAATTGGTTTTCAATGCCTTTGATGATCCAAACCGGTCCATCTTCGGCATGCAATATAATTTTTATTGATTGATTTTGCTGCTTTTCGCATTCAGCTAATACCTGTAAACATGATCCGCAAGAGGTAATTGGTTTTACAATAGGAAAATCATCCGAATGTGCGGTTACCGCCATAGCCTCAATAGGATCGTCGGGATGGTTGGCGCCCCAGTTAAACAATGCTACACGTTCGGCACATAAACCTGATGGATAGGCAACATTTTCCTGGTTACTGCCATAAATAATTCTACCGCTTTGCAAACGAAGTGCCGCGCCAACACGGAATTTGGAATATGGAGAATGGGAATTTTTTAACGCTTTCTGTGCTTCAAGGCACAGTTGCCTGTCGGCTTTATCAAGATCGGCCAGTGACTCATATTCGTCAAAGGCTATTTTAATTTCGTGACTTATCATATATTATCAACCGATGTTAAAAAATCGGGGGAAACAAGATAAGGAAATTTTTCAATAAGAACCCTGATTTTTAGGATTATTTGATTTCCATGATAAAAAACTGCCTGATTAAAGTATCCTCATATGTTAAGCAACTCAAGGAAATCCTCCAATCAGGCAAATCAAGGTTTATACTGCCACCTGCAACTCTTCCTCAGTCTCAGTTTCTTTAGCTATTGTTGGGTTGATGGTTTCATCATCCTTTTCAACCCGCAGGTTATTAACGATATGCATTTGACGGGCTGGAGTGTTTTTGCCCATAAAATATTCAAGAAGTGCCTTAACGTTGGCATCTCTTAATATTACCGGGTCAAGCCGCATGTCTTTACCAATAAACAAACCAAATTCTTCGGGCGAGATCTCACCTAAACCTTTAAAGCGGGTGATCTCGGGTTTATTACCCAATTTAGCTATGGCGTTGCGGCGTTCCTCATCGCTGTAACAATAAATGGTTTCCTTTTTATTTCGTACGCGAAATAACGGTGTTTGCAATATGGAAACGTGACCGGCCTTTACCAGATCAGGGAAAAACTGCAGAAAAAAGGTCATCAACAACAAGCGGATGTGCATACCGTCCACATCGGCATCGGTAGCTATCACAATGTTATTGTAACGCAAAGCATCAAGGCCGTCCTCAATATTCAGTGCATGCTGAAGCAGGTTAAATTCTTCGTTTTCGTAAACTACCTTTTTGGTTAGGCCAAAGCAGTTAAGGGGTTTACCTTTTAAGCTGAACACAGCCTGGGTCATCACATCACGCGATTTAGTGATAGAACCACTGGCCGAGTCACCTTCGGTAATGAACAACGTTGTATCTTGTTTACGTTCGTGCGTATCGTCAAAATGCACTTTGCAATCGCGCAGTTTACGGTTATGCAATGATGCTTTTTTTGCACGCTCGTTGGCCAGTTTTTTAATACCGGCAATATCCTTACGCTCCCGTTCTGATTGCAGGATCCTTTTTAGCAAGCCATCAGCCGCTTCTGCGTTTTTATGCAGATAATTATCAAGCTCCTTTTTAACAAAATCGTTAATAAAGCCACGTACAGACGGACCATCCGGACCAACATTCTGCGAACCCAGCTTGGTTTTGGTTTGCGATTCAAAAACCGGCTCCTGAACTTTTATGGCAATAGCCGCAACAATTGAAGCCCTGATATCCGCAGCATCAAACTCTTTTTTATAAAACTCGCGTACGGTTCTTACTACCGCCTCGCGGAAGGCGGCCTGGTGCGTACCGCCCTGAGTAGTGTTTTGACCGTTAACAAATGAGTAATATTCCTCGCCGTATTGCTGACCGTGGGTCATGGCTATCTCAATGTCTTCGCCTTTAAGGTGGATAATTGGGTACCGTAAAGTTTCAGCATCCGTATTACGGGTAAGCAGGTCATACAGGCCGCGCTCCGAAAAATACTTTTGATTGTTAAAATTGATAGTAAGGCCCGCGTTCAGGAACACGTAGTTCCAGATCATACTTTCTACAAACTCCGGGATAAACCGGTAATGCCTGAAAATAGTATCATCGGGTATAAAATTGATAGCGGTACCATTACGCTGGGTGGTATCTTTTTCACTCTCATCACGAATCAGTTCACCTTTGGCAAACTCGGCCAGTTTGGTGCGACCGTCACGATATGATTGCACTGTAAATGAGTTGGAAAGTGCGTTAACCGCTTTGGTACCCACCCCATTTAAACCTACCGATTTTTGAAAGGCCTTGCTATCGTATTTACCGCCTGTATTTATTTTGGATACACAGTCGATCACTTTACCCAAAGGGATACCGCGGCCATAGTCGCGCACCGATACCTTATGGTCGCTCATGTTCACTTCAATGGTACGGCCCGATCCCATTACAAACTCGTCTATCGAGTTATCAATGATCTCTTTAAGCAGTACGTATACACCATCGTCATAAGCAGAGCCATCGCCCAGTTTACCAATATACATACCGGGGCGTAAACGAATGTGCTCCTTCCAATCAAGGGAGCGGATACTATCTTCACTATAATTAACTGGTTCTGCCATGTATATAAAGTAGAAAATTAAACAGCGTAAAATACGCCTAACTGCAAAAATAAAACTTCCCGCCTGAATTAACGGAGGGCAAATATCAACTTATCAACATTGGGGAATTGGGAACCCTTAGAAAAAAGAGAGGGTTGTGTGATTTCCTCTTGAGAGGGGCGGAGGGGTGTGTTTCTATTTTGATAAACTAATCGAATACACACCCCTGCCATTACTCGTTTCCATCCCGCCCCCTCTCAAGAGGGGAACTTTGCTTAGTATGACACTGAGGACTACGGCTTAAACTTCAAACAATTACTTGCCCTGTCCACATTTTTAAAAAACTCGGGGCCTTTATCATTAGTAAAACAAACAGCCATAATGGTGCCGGTATGGTTACGCTGTAATGCGATAAGCAGCGCGTATTTATAATGCTTGGTAGCAGGCAAATCGAGCAGGTTTAACAGGTATGACTTACCGGCATCAGCTTTATATCTCTTTAAAACGTTAACCGGTATGCTCCGCATAAAGTTATCCCTTTCGCCGGTAAAGGCTATGGCGTGCGCCCTGCTCATGTTTATATATATCGAATCGGGATTTTCGGTTTCCCGGTCAATATCATATTGCCCCTGCTCATAACTGGTATAATTCTGTTTCTGGGATTTTACCTGGAACCATACTTCAAAATCCTGCCCCGGCAACTGCAACGCATAATCAAATGAAAAATCCTCATCATTGGGAGCGGGAATCTCTTTAAACCCCCTGGGTGGGGTATAAATTACATTGGCCTGAGCCAAAAGCTTGGTAAATTCTTTAAACTGATCTGTACTTGCTGTTTTGGGCTTTGTGTAGCCAGGCTTAACCTTCGCAGTTGTATGTTTCTTGTTATTTTGGGCATATAACGGCCTTGGACTTATCTGAGCTGTGCTTTTTGTAAAGCACAACAACGACAAAGCCATAAGCAATAAGGGCCGGGTTAACTTCAAAATAGTTTTCATTTAAGGGGCAACCAGGAAAAAACCTGGGTAAAGCACCATAGGTAAATATATAAACAAATTAATTAATCAACACCCTCACGCATTCAAATAACCGCTATGCTTTAACGACAATATCAATCAATTATTTGTTACATTAATAATTAATACGGACGTGATTGGTAATTGTTGCAAACCTACCTAAACGTAACAATTTTGTTATAAACCAATATTAACAAGACATTAAAATGTAGTTCACTTCATCTGCACATCAACACATAATCCGTATCTTTACCAATCCAAAAGTTTTTATTGAATAATGAGTGAAGATCTGCATCAAAACGATACACCAAACCCTAATGAAGAAAAACTCCACACCGTTGCCTCACTCGATGGGTTATATGAAAATTGGTTTCTTGATTATGCATCCTATGTAATTCTCGACCGGGCTGTTCCCCATATCAACGATGGTTTAAAACCCGTACAACGCCGCATCCTGCATTCGTTGAAAGAAATGGACGACGGGCGTTTTAACAAAGCCGCCAATGTTATAGGTAACACTATGAAATATCACCCCCATGGTGACGCTTCTATTGGTGATGCCATGGTGCAGATTGGTCAAAAAAACCTGCTGATTGATTGCCAGGGTAACTGGGGCGACCCGGTAACCGGCGACTCGGCTGCGGCCCCCCGTTATATTGAAGCGCGCTTATCAAAATTTGCGCTTGATGTTGTTTTTAACCCGGATACAACCGTTTGGCAGGCCAGCTATGACGGCCGTAACAAAGAGCCTATTACTCTGCCGGTAAAGTTCCCCTTGCTGCTTGCACAGGGAGCCGAAGGTATTGCGGTAGGTTTGGCTACCAAAATCTTACCTCATAACTTTATTGAGTTAATTGATGCTTCCATAGCCGTATTAAAAGGTGAACGCCCTAACCTCATGCCGGATTTTCCGACAGGAGGCATGGCCGATACTTCTTTATACAACGAAGGGCAGCGCGGCGGCAAGGTGCGGGTAAGGGCTAAAATTGTTGAGCGCGATAAAAAAACACTCGCTATTACCGAAATACCTTTTACCACCACTACCGGCAGCCTGATAGATAGTGTGATCTCGGCCAATGACAAGGGTAAGATCAAGATCAAAAAAATTGAGGATAATACCGCTAAGGATGTAGAGATCATCATTCATCTGGCACCAGGCATATCTCCCGATGTAACCATCGACGCCCTTTACGCTTTTACCGATTGCGAGGTATCCATATCGCCAAACACCTGCGTAATACAGGATGATAAGCCGCGCTTCATGAGCGTGAACGATATGCTTACCGAAAGCACATTCTTCACCAAAGACCTGCTCAAACAGGAGTTGGAGATCAGGCTGAAAGATTTAATGGAGAAGATCTTCTTCAGTTCATTACTTAAGATCTTTATCCAGGAAGGGATGTATAAAAATCCCGAGTACGAAAACTCGGGCAATTTTGAAGTGGTGTTGGAAGTGTTGAACCGCTTGTTTGAGCCTTTCTTTCCGCAGTTTTACCGCACCATACAGCCCGAAGATTATAAAAAGCTGATAGATAAACCTATGAGCAGCATCACCCGCTTTGATGTTAAGAAAGCGGACGAGCAAATGAAAACGCTCGAAAATGAGATAAAACAGGTAAAACATCACCTGAAACACCTTACCGAGTATACTATTGCCTGGTTCGAAAAACTGAAGGATAAATATGGTAAGGACAGAGAGCGCAAAACCGAACTGCGCACCTTTGATAAGGTTGAAGCCGCACAGGTAGCATTGGCTAATATCAAGCTATATGTTAACAGGGCCGACGGCTTTATTGGATCTGGCCTGAAGAAAGATGACTCGGTTGAATACGTTGGCGATTGCTCAGACATTGACGAGATCATTGTTTTTAGGGGCGATGGACGCTGTATGATTACCAAAGTGCAGGACAAGGTTTTTGTGGGCAAGGACATCATTCACGTTGCAGTGTTTAAAAAGAATGACGAACGAACCGTTTATAATATGATATATAAAGACGGCGAAAGCGGCATCAGTTATATCAAACGATTCTCGGTAGTGGGTGTAACCCGCGATAAGGAATATGACCTTACCAAAGGTACCAAAGGTTCAAAAGTATTATACTTTACCGCTAACCCTAACGGCGAGGCCGAGGTGGTGAACGTACAGCTTAAACCTCATTCTAAACTTAAAAAACTACAGTTTGATGAGGATTTCGCATCTATAGCTATCAAAGGCCGCGGTTCGATGGGTAATATCATTACCAAATACCCGGTTAAAAAAATCATACTGAAAAGCAAGGGTGTGTCAACGCTGGCCGGACGTAAGATCTGGTATGATGATATCCTAAAGCGCCTGAACGCAGATGGCCGCGGCAAATACCTGGGCGAATTTGATGGTGACGACCGCATTCTCACCGTGCTCAGCAATGGCGTTTATGAATTAAGCAGTTTTGATCTTAACAACCACTTTGATGATAAGATGATCCTTATCGAAAAGTATGAGCCGCAGGCAGTGTTCTCGATAGTACACATTGAAGGCAAATCCAAAAACTATCTTGTTAAGCGTTTCTCTTTTGAAAACATAGCCGTTGGTAAGCAGGTAAGCCTGATCAGTGAAGAAGCCGGATCAAAAATGGTATTGATCGGTCACACCGCGCCGGTAATCAGCATGACACACCTGAAAGGCAAAGATCAAACACCTGAAACCCTCGAACTGAATTTAGCAGATGTTATTGATGTAAAAGGAATGAAAGCCATGGGCAACCGCCTTTCACAACATCCGGTAAAATCAGTCGAACTGATAAGTGATGGCATTAACCAGGCAACGGAAACTGCCGAAACCGACATTAACGAAGAAGCTACTCTTGCATCAACAGATACAAATGAAGATGAGCCTGTAGTTTCTCAGGAAGACGGGCCGGCAACACCAGCCAATCAATCTGAAGAGTCGCCAAAGCCACCTAAAAAGATCGATTTTGAGATCACTAACCCCGACGATATCGACATGGATGACCAGGGACAATTAGGGCTATTTTAACATACAGCCACCGGCAACAATAACCGGTGGCTTTTATTTATCTGCCGATTAATCCCGTTTATCCAATACTCAAACAATTAGCAAAAAAATCATTTTACAGCTATAAATGCCCTTGTTTACAGGTACATTTTCATTATTTTTGATTATTACTAAATCTTATATCATAAACAGGCATGTACTTCGGCGGTGGCAATTATTATTATATTATATTGATATTAGAGGCATTTTGTATCATTCACAGTCTACGGCGCGGTACCCAGCAAAAATGGCTTTGGATCCTTATAGTAATACCTTTATTCGGATGTTTGTATTATATCTACAGCGAGATCCTGTCCAATCGCGGTATCCGTGCACCCAAAATAAACGTTGAGGCAGTAATCAACCCCGGGGCCAAAATTAAACGCCTCGAAGATGAAGTTAGGTTTACCGATACGTTTGCCAACCGTGTAAAATTGGCAGATGCCTACCTGGAAGCCGGGCTTACCGATAAAGCCCTCGAGAGCTATAAGAACAGCCTTACCGGCGCCTTTGCCGAAAACGAACATGTAATGGGGCAACTTATTGTAGCATACTTTGAAAAAGGAATGTACAACGAGGTTATTCCTATCGCTAAAAAGCTTTATAAACTACCACAGTTCGCACGCTCAAAAGCGCACATCCTATATGCCAAATCGCTTGAGCTTACTTACCAGGAAGAGCAGGCTGAGAATGAGTTTAAACTAATGAAGGGCCGTTACTCCTACTTTGAGCCCCGTTATGAATATGGCATGTTCCTTACCCGTGCCGGCCGGGAGGACGATGCCTGGCAAATTTTTACCGATATGCTCAATGAACAATCGCAGTTAAGCCCGGTTGAACGTAAAAGCAATAAAGTGTGGTTTGCCAAGGCGAAGGATGAAGTGAAGAAGTTATCAGCGGCGAGGAAAACGGCGTAAGACTCGTTCAGATACAACATTCTTTCTTAATCGCTCCCGACCAATAAAAACTGATTGTCATTTCGACGAACAAGTGAGGGAATACGTGTGGGAGTGAGGAGAAATCTTATACGCCTTGTATAAATCATACATTATCGCTCTGCAAAGCCTAAAAGATTTCTCTTTCGCCCTACCGCGCACTCCTCCCTCCCTGCTCTATCGATTTCTATGATTTAAGCAACTAATTTTTGATAATTTTTTTCGTAAGGTCTGTTTTGGTTGACGCAGGCGAAAAGGCGTAATATGAGTTTGTTCCTAACTGCATTAATGACACTCATTTTATTCTTTTTCTCCTGCAATACCTTACGTTCGTAAAAGCGTTTTAGATCTTGGTTATGCTGTATGGCAACTATAGCGGCAAGATGTAGGAGCGTTTTGACTTTTTTGTTGGCCATATGCGATACCCTTGCCTTTTTAATAAGCTTACCGGAGTCATCTGTAAACGGTGCTACGCCTGAATAGCAAGCGAACTTTTTAGGGTCGCTAATATCCTTGAATTCATTGGTAGTAACAATGACCTGTACGGCGGTTACTTTGCCAATGCCACTTACTGAAGTTGCCAGTTTGAATATCCGGGTTAATTCTTTGTCCGCTTTAATAATTTCCTCAATAGCCCGCTCTGTCCTGGCTATGTCCCCTTCGATCGCCTTTAAGGAATGGCTACAGGCTTGTATGTTCTGCTTGCTGGTTTTGCTGGTACTAAAAGATACATGCTCTTTTAGTGGCACTTTCAACTGTTTTTTAACAGTTATTAACCGTAACCGGGTAGCTGCAAGATGGGCAAGTTGCTGCACAGCTTCGCGCTTAGGCTCCCATAAACGCAGTCCTTCCCGCTCCTTATAAGCATACCAGGCGATGCGCATGGCATCTACCTTGTCATTCTTGCCCCGGATATTCCCTAATGAGTTCTTGATCTGGGTAGCTGCTTCTAAGCAAATGTGTGCCTTCTTTTTATGTAGGCAAGCCAAAGCATGGTTGTTATAAATACCAGTATGCTCCATGCAGAAAATAGCTTTGCTTAGGCTGAACCCAAGAAGCTTTCCCAACTCCTTGAGAAATGTATTGATTGCTGCCGGAGCGTTAGCAATTTCCTGGTGGAATAAAAACCGGCTGCCTTGCTGGACAGCAAAGTCCAATTCGTTTTTGGACACATCGATGCCAATGAAAAATTCAAATTCCATATCTTTACCCTGTTTATGTTAGTAAACAGTTAACATGTTTTAAACTACATCAATTCCTTACTAATGAGCCTCGTAAACTCTAATTTCTATTTGATGCCACAGTTTAAAACAAGCGGTAAAGGAGTAAATCGAACGATAGGCCTACAAGCCTGGAAATGACAATAATGCGCCTTTACCGCTGTTAACTTTATCCACAAAATCTAAGGTTATTAACAAAGAAAAAGAAGCAAAAAGAAAGCTTCAACAATAATAATAACCCTTATTATTTTGTTGAAGCTAATCTAAAGGAAATGACATTTTTTTTTAAGCATCATCCCCCTCCGTCATCCCTAAGTCATACTGACAACCTGACACCATCGGGTTAAAAAATTGTTAAGCTGCAAAACGCAAATAACCTTTTGCTGACATTAAAACAGTTTAGCCTGTCAATACTTGCCATAATACCCGCTTGGCATAATTGATGTTGCATATCGGGCTGAAAAACTTAAATAAAATAAACAGTTATAACTATGTCATTAAACATTAAACCGATCGGCGATAGGGTTGTAGTGGAAGCTGCAGCAGCCGAAGAGAAAACCGCTTCAGGTATCTTCATTCCTGATACTGCCAAAGAAAAACCTCAACGTGGAACCATCGTTGCTGTTGGACAGGGAAAAGTTGATGAGCCTTTAACCGTACAAGTTGGTGACCAGGTTTTATATGGTAAATATGCAGGTACTGAAATTACCTATGAAGGTAAAGAGTACTTAATTATGCGTGAATCAGACATATACGCAGTACTGTAATAATAGACGTGAGACATTAGATATAAGATTTGAGATAAAATAACCTCAAATACTTATGTCAAAACCTAAAAAATTAAATTGATTTGAATTTTGGACTGAGCTTATCTCATGTCTCAAATCTCAAATCTCAAATCTTAAAAACATCATGGCAAAACAAGTTAAATACAATGTTGAAGCACGCGACGCCCTGAAACGCGGTGTTGATATCCTTGCTAACGCAGTAAAAGTAACCTTAGGCCCTAAAGGCCGTAACGTAATCATCGACAAAAAATTTGGCTCACCGGCCATCACTAAAGACGGTGTTACTGTTGCTAAAGAAATTGAATTAAAAGACGCCCTTGAAAACATGGGCGCACAAATGGTTAAAGAAGTTGCTTCTAAAACTGCCGATATTGCAGGTGATGGTACTACTACTGCTACCGTTTTAGCTCAGGCTATCGTAACGGCAGGTATTAAAAACGTAGCTGCCGGTGCAAACCCAATGGATTTGAAACGCGGTATCGACAAAGCTGTTGCTTCTGTTGTTGAAAACCTGAAATCACAGTCACAAACTGTTGGTGAAGACAACAACAAAATCAAACAAGTTGCTTCTATTTCTGCAAATAACGACGAGGTTATCGGTTCGTTAATTGCTGAAGCAATGGAAAAAGTTGGTAAAGACGGTGTTATTACTGTTGAAGAGGCAAAAGGCACTGAAACTGAAGTTAAAACTGTAGAAGGTATGCAGTTTGACCGTGGTTACCTTTCTCCTTACTTCGTAACCAATGCTGATAAAATGGAAGCTGAACTGGAAAATCCTTACATCCTGATCTACGATAAAAAGATCTCTTCGATGAAGGAATTGCTTCCTATCCTTGAAAAACAAGTACAAACCGGCAAACCATTATTGATCATTGCTGAAGATCTTGACGGTGAAGCTTTAGCTACTTTGGTAGTTAACAAAATCCGTGGTTCCCTGAAAGTTGCTGCTGTTAAAGCTCCGGGCTTTGGCGACCGTCGTAAGGCTATGTTAGAGGATATCGCTATCCTTACCGGTGGTACTTTGATCTCTGAAGAAAGAGGTTACAAATTAGAAAACGCTGATCTTAGCTACTTAGGTACTGCTGAGAAAATCGTTATCGACAAAGATAATACTACTATCATCAATGGTTCAGGTTCTGCAGAAGAGATCAAAGGCCGCGTAAGCCAGATCAAATCACAGATAGAATCAACAACTTCTGATTATGACCGCGAAAAATTGCAAGAGCGCTTAGCTAAATTATCTGGCGGTGTTGCTGTACTTTACGTAGGTGCTGCTACCGAAGTTGAAATGAAAGAGAAAAAAGACCGTGTTGACGATGCTTTACACGCTACACGTGCCGCTGTTGAAGAAGGTATCGTAGCTGGCGGTGGTGTTGCTTTCATCCGTGCAGTAGCTGCTTTAGCTGATCTTAAAGGTGATAACGAAGACGAGAACACTGGTATCCAGATCATCCGTCGCGCTATCGAAGAGCCTTTACGTCAGATCTGCGAAAATGCTGGTATCGAAGGTTCGATCATCGTGCAAAAAGTTAAAGAAGGCACTGCCGACTTTGGTTACAACGCACGTACTGATAAATACGAAAACCTGATTGCTGCAGGTGTTATCGACCCAACTAAAGTAAGCCGCGTAGCTTTAGAAAATGCTGCTTCAATTGCTTCCATGTTGTTAACTACAGAAGTAGTATTGGCTGACGATCCTGAAGATGAAAAAGCTGGCGCTCCACCAATGGGCGGCGGCATGGGCGGCATGATGTAAGAGCCCCCAAGCCCCCTGAAGGGGTGTATAGAAACTTATATACTTTCAAAACCCTGTATGCTTTTGTATACAGGGTTTTGTGCTTTAAAAGAGGCTGTTATAGTCATCCTAAGGTAATTCAATGGCCATTAATTAATCATTTGATTAATTTTCAACTTCGCCGGGCGTCGTAATACGTAGTTTTGCATAACAAATCTGATACAGCGCCAATCAGGCACAGGATTTGAATAATGCAGCTCATGAAACGTCTATCTCAAAAAACAAAACAAATACAAAGCACCCTGGTTGAGTGGGTGTTGTTTAAGGGCCCCGAGCTCTTCGTTTCCCTGTACAGTTAATAGATAATTATTAACTTTGCGCCCAGTTATGAAACTGGACGAATTTTACACTGAGTTCCACCATTGGCTTATTAACCGCGGCCCTAATTATGTAGGTGGACTAATCATATTTTTTATTGGTTTATGGTTTATTAAGTTTTTGCGTGCAAGGCTTCGCATGCGTATGATGAAGCGTGGCATTCATTCATCACTACAGCCATTTTTTTTAAGCCTAACCATTACAGCTTTATATGTTTTACTCATTATTTGGGTAATGAACATCATAGGGCTGGAAATGAGCATTTTCACCACCATTATCGGCGCCTTTTCAGTAGCAGCCGGTTTGGCTTTGTCTGGCACATTTCAAAATTTTGCAGGGGGTGTGCTGATCCTGTTATTAAAACCTTTTGAAATAGATGACAGCATTGTAGCCCAAGGCCAGGATGGCAGGGTGGTATCTATACAGATGTTTTATACTGTACTTATTACTGCCGATAACAAAACCGTCATTATCCCTAACGGAAAGCTTTTTAATGAAGTTATTGTAAACATAACGCGCGAAGGCCGCCGCCGTCTTGATTTTGAATTGCGGGTAGGCTATAACAATGATATAGAAAAGGCGAAGGCCATCATGACCGGCGTAGTAAATGCCAATAAAGATATCCTTCATGACCCGGCCGCGCGGGTGGGCGTTATCAGCCTGGATAACGATTGTGTAAGGTTTACTATTAATGTTTGGGTTGATCCTGCCGATTTCCTCAATGCTAAAATAAACCTTCAGGAACAAATGCTTAAAGAGCTTGCCGCAGGTGGCGTTAATTTCCCTAAACCAGGATTTTGAAAAGAAGCAGGAAACCGGGAATCAAAGGCTCTTCAAAAGGATAATTCTTTCACGAAGGCGGATCGGATCATCAATAATGCCTTCGGCTATTAAAAATCAGTAAACAATTTATAACACATAAAGCTTGCTTGTTAAAGCAGGCTTTTTTTATCTTAGGGAAATCAAACCCTTGAAAAAATATGAGTTTTAAAACCCAGCTCAGTTCAATTTTTATTGATGAAAATAATATTCCCCCCGAATTCCAAATTGAAGAAGTACACCAGCGCGAGTACCTGAGCGGTGGCGAAATGAAACTATGGAACGGCGAAGTAAGTGAAGTTTACTCACCTGTTGGTTTTTGGGCAGAGGACGGTACTTTTACCCGTAAGCTCATAGGTACCTACCCGGTTTGCACCGAAAAAGAAGCTTTTGAAGCCCTGGATGCCGCCCTTGAAGCCTATGACAATGGCCGCGGCGAATGGCCCACTATGAGCATTGCCGACCGTATTAAATGTATGGAGCGCTTTATTTACAAAATGAGCGAACAACGTACGCTGGTGGTAAAACTGCTGATGTGGGAAATAGGCAAATCATACGCTGATTCGGCTAAAGAATTTGACCGTACTATTGAATACATCAATGCCACTATCGACGCGTTAAAAGATATTGACCGTCAGTCGTCACGCTTTGAAATGGCCGAGGGGCTGGTGGCCCAGATCCGTCGTTCGCCCCTGGGGGTAGTGCTTTGCATGGGGCCGTTTAATTACCCGTTAAACGAAACTTTCACTACGCTGATCCCCGCTCTGATCATGGGGAACACTATTTTATTTAAACCGCCTAAACACGGTACACTGCTGCATTATCCATTGCTGAAAGCCTTCCAGGAATCATTCCCTAAAGGAGTGGTGAACACCATTTATGGCAGGGGCGCAGTGGTAACACCCGGGCTGATGTCATCGGGCAAGGTGAATGTGCTGGCTTTCATTGGCTCAAGCAAAGTAGCAAATGATTTGAAAAAGCGTCACCCTAAAATTAATCGCTTAAGAGCTGTTTTAAGTCTGGACGCCAAGAACGCAGCCATAGTCACCAAACATGCCGACCTGCAGCAGGCTGTGAGCGAGTGTATTTTAGGCTCGCTGTCATTTAACGGCCAGCGTTGTACTGCTATTAAAGTGATATTTGTACATAAAGCCGTTGCCGATGAGTTTTTAAAACTATTAAGCGAGGCGGTTGCCAAACTTAAGTTCGGACTGCCCTGGGAAAAGGATGTAAAACTTACCCCGCTCCCCGAACCTCATAAACCGGCTTACCTTACCGATATTGTAAATGACGCCTTAGCTAACGGCGCAAAAGTGATTAACGAAAACGGAGGTGAAACATCGGCTTCGTTCTTTTTCCCGGCCATAGTTTACCCGGTTAATGAAAACATGAAACTGTACCGCGAAGAGCAATTTGGACCGGTGATCCCAGTAATTCCATTTGAAGATATTGAGGAGCCTATCGCTTACCAGATAGACTCGCCACATGGTATGCAGGTGAGTATTTTCAGTAATGATGCCAGGGAAATTTCGTCACTGATTGATCCCTTTGTGAATTTAGTAAGCCGCGTAAACATTAACAGTCAGTGCCAGCGCGGTCCGGATGTATTTCCGTTCACCGGGCGCAAAGACAGCGCCGAGGGTACACTTTCGGTACATGATGCCTTAAGGTCGTTCTCAATCCGCTCATTAGTTACCACTAAAATGACCGAAACCAACAAAAACATCATCAATGAAATTGTGAATGACAATGATTCCAATTTCCTAAGCACGAAGTTTATATTGTAGGGAACCGTTAGGACGTCATGAGGAGTAGCCCCCAGGACTATCCTGAAAAAGGGCTACAATACATATTACGAATGACAATTAACAACTTACAGTTATACAACTACAACTATAAGACACGAAGCAATCCCGATTTACAGTCGCCCTGTATGGTTTGGAGTTGCTTCGTGTCTGTTTTAAACGTAATCATTGTGATCATGTAACGGCCAGTTACATCATTACCGCTACGCTACCATATCTTCACTCGTTTATCCGGATCTATCCACATCTTATCACCTTTCTTAATATGAAAGGCTTCGTAAAATTCAGGCACATCGGTAAACGGCCCGTTAACACGCATAAAACCGGGCGCATGTTCATTGGTTAGGATCTGGCTCGAAAGTGATTCTTTCCTGTCCTGCGTAAGCCAGCCTAATGAGTATCCTAAAAAATAGCGCTGTAAGGGTGTTAGCCCGTTAATGAGTTTACCCTCTTTATATTGCTGTGTTTTTTTGAACGCGTCAAGGCCTATTACAATGCCGCCGAGGTCGGCAATGTTCTCACCCTGAGTGGCTTTGCCATTTACATGCAAACCATATATGCTGTAACCATTAAACTGGTCGATAAGCATTTTGGCACGCTGACTAAATTTTACCGAATCCTGCGGTTTCCACCAGGCTTTAAGGTTTCCGGCAGCATCAAACTGGCGGCCCTGGTCATCAAAACCGTGGGTCATTTCGTGGCCGATGGTTGAGGCGGCAGCATAGCCGTAAATGACGGCATCATCAATATTTTCATCCTTGTAACCGGGAATGGTAAAAATGCCGGCAGGCAATACAATCTCGTTGTTTGACGGGTTATAGTAAGCATTGTAGGTTTGAGGCGTTATATCCCATTCAGTACGGTCGACAGGTTTGCCTAATTTAGCTGCACTGAAATTATGCCACCATTCGTTTGCCCGTAATACGTTGAGGGCGTAAGGGCCCCGGTTAATTTCCAGAGTTGAAAAATCCTTCCATTTATCCGGATAACCAACTTTAGGGACAACTTTTGATAATTTGTAGTAAGCTTTCTCCTTAGTTTCGGGGCTCATCCAATCCAGCTTTTCAATATGCTCTTTAAAGCTGGTGCGCATTTCTTCAACCAGTTTTACATAGCGTTCTTTTGTTTTTTCGGGAAAATATTCTTTTACGAAGATTTGCCCTAATACCTCGCCCATCAAACCGTTTTCAGTATCCAGCACTCTTTTCCAGCGTGGAAGTTGGGCTGTACTGCCATAAATCACCTTATCATAAAACCGAAACACCTCCTGATCAAACGGTTTGCTCAGGTATGGCCCAAAAGCAGTGACCAGACTCTTGCGCAAATAATTCTTCCAATCATCTATAGTAAAAGTTTTTAGTGCTTTATTAAGCGCCCTGTAATACTCAGGCTGTCCTACAATTACGGTGTCGGCATTTTTGTAGTCCATCTTTTCAAAAGTGGGTTTCCAGTCAATATCCGGTGCCAGCTTGCTCAGCGCGGCAAGTGGCATTTTGTTATAGTTATGATAAGGATCGCGCAGGTCTTCCAGTTTCCGGCTGCTATCAGCCAGGAAAGTTTCCAGCGAATAAGTTTTCTTAGCGGCCGCAGTTGCCTTATCAGCAGGCAGGCCTGCCAGTTTAAATATGGCGGGCAGGTAATTATTTTGATAGTCGGTACGGATGGCTACGCTATGCGCATCTTTATTAAAGTAGTAATCGCGGTTAGGCATACCAATGCCCGATTGGTATAAACCCAAAGCCATCTTTGCACTGTTCTTAGCATCCTGCCCAACATAAGCGCCGATAGGCTGTGTAACGCCAATCCTTTGTAAGTGTGCAAACTCCTCAACCAGGCTTTTGATATCCGTTATCCGGTCAATTTTATCCAGTTCATCTTTCAGTGGTGCAAGCCCCTGTTTTTCGATGTTAACGGTATCCATCCCGCTGAAATAAAAATCACCTATTTTTTGGGTGTTGCTGCCTTTAGGAGCATTAGCCTTAAGCGCATCCTCGTTGATCTTTTTCATCTTGTCTCGCAGTTCTTCCTGCACAACATTGCCGATGCCCCAGGCAGCGTACGCCGCCGGAATAGGATTTTTGCGGAGCCAGGTTCCGTTGGCATATTTAAAGAAGTCATCGCCCGGTTTTACGGTGGTATCCATATTATGGATCACTGGGTCACCGGCTTCGTAAGCTTTTGTTTTGTCGGTTTGGCTGCAGGCGCTAAGTAAGGTGCCAAGCGCGGCGGCAACTATGGATAAGGATTGGGTTTTTCTGTTCATTTTTTAGGTGTGTGTATGAATTAAAATACAACAACTGTATGGTAAAATAGAATTTAGGACAGCTTATTTTTTAAAATATGATAATTTATTATATCTCCTGGAAAAAACCTGCTAAGGAAACGTTAAAATAATAACAAATTTTACGAAGTGTTTCTAACCTGATATCAATAATACCTGATTCGAGCCGGGCAATATTTATGTGCGTTTCGTTAAAAAACTTCTCCTGGGTAACCTGATTTTGTTTGCGTAAGGTTTTTATCTGCAAGGCAACTTTGCGTTTAAATACACTATTAGTGTCGTTAAGGTATTCAAAATCAGTTAAAAGCATGACTGGATCGGCTAATATGATACTTTGTATTTTTTGTGCAAGCTAAATATAAAATAACACCATTACATTTTATATGCAGATATTATTCTTTTATAAAAATGGGCGACTAACGTTTAAACATGAAATATTAATGCCACAATTTTATAATTATGGCAAAGGATTTGTATATAGATATTCGCCCTGTATCATCTGTGAAAAAATAAAAGATTTAGTAACATCTACCTGTGAAAAATTAAATTGAATTCTCAGACGCCCAAGTTGAGATTTTTTGTTCTTTGTTTTGGGTTTAATCAATAGTTTAAATTAATTAGGGGAAAGGGAGCTTCAAAAAAAGCTCTCTTTTTTTGTTTATAAAAATTACTATGCATGCATAGTAATTTTTATATATTTATGCTTTTAATTATACCCATGTATTTTGAACTGACCGAAGAACAAAAAATGATTCGCCAGGCTGCGCGTGATTTTGCGCAAACAGAATTAAAGCCAGGTGTTATTGAACGCGATGAACAGCAAAAATTCCCTGCCGCACAGGTTAAGAAACTTGGTGAACTGGGTTTCCTGGGCATGATGGTATCTCCGCAATATGGCGGCGCTGGCATGGATGCCATATCATATGTGCTGGTGATGGAGGAACTTTCAAAGATTGACGCATCCACGTCAGTAATTGTTTCTGTGAATAATTCGCTGGTATGCTATGGATTGGAGAAATATGGCAGCGAAGAACAGAAGCAAAAATATCTGGTATCGCTGGCCAAAGGCGAATGCATCGGCGCTTTCTGTCTTTCAGAGCCGGAGGCCGGCTCTGATGCTACGTCACAAAGCACTACAGCCATTGATATGGGCGATCATTACCTGCTTAATGGTACTAAGAACTGGATCACCAGTGGAGGCAGCGCATCTACCTATATTGTAATAGCACAAACCAATGCCGAAAAAAAGCACCATGGGATCAACGCTTTTATTGTGGAAAAAGGAATGCCCGGCTTTACTGTCGGCCCTAAAGAGAACAAGATGGGCATCCGCGGCTCGGATACTCACTCGCTGATGTTTGCCGACGTTAAAGTGCCTAAAGAGAACCGCATTGGCGAAGACGGTTTTGGGTTTAAGTTTGCCATGAATGTACTGGATGGCGGCCGTATAGGTATTGCATCGCAGGCTTTGGGTATTGCATCCGGCGCTTATGAACTGGCCAAGCAATATGCTAAGGAGCGCAAAACTTTTGGCAAACCGCTGGCCGACCAGCAGGCTATCCAATTTAAGCTGGCCGATATGGCTACTGAAATTGAGGCAGCACGGTTGATGTGCCTTAAAGCGGCATGGTTTAAAGATCATGGAAAACCCTATGCCCAGGCATCATCAATGGCAAAACTGTATGCATCGGAAGTAGCTATGCGTACCACCACCGAAGCGGTGCAAATTCATGGCGGGTACGGTTATGTGAAAGAATATCACGTTGAACGCCTGATGCGGGATGCAAAAATAACCCAGATTTACGAAGGAACATCTGAAATTCAAAGAATTGTCATTTCGCGCGGATTGTTGAAATAACGGCGCTGTTTTTATACCTTTGAAAGTATATAGATTAAGTAGACTATATATTTAAGTATGACTTTCAAAAATATTATAGCCGGTATTTGCGGATTACTATTTCTGCAAACCGGCTTTGCTCAAACCAAACTAAAAACAGGTGTGTGGCGCGGTGCGCTTAAAACTAAATCAGGCACCGAAATCCCTTTTAATTTCGAGGTCAACAACACCGGGAGCAAACAACAATTAGCTATCATTAACGGTGCCGAGCATTTTAAAGTAACAGATGTTGCTACCAAAGGCGATTCTGTTTTTATCCATATGCCGCTGTTCAATTCAGAATTTAAATTGAAACTTAACGGAGATAGCCTTAACGGCAACTGGGTAAGGCACCTGGCCGATAATGATCTTCTGGTTCCGTTTAGTGCTGTGCCTAATACTTCATGGCGCTTTTTCAAAACTCCCCAAAAACCGGCATTTAATATCGGCGGCCGCTGGTCGGCAGTGTTTGGTGAGGGCGAGGACCGCGATACCACCGTTGGCGAGTTTAAGCAGGACGGTAATAAACTTACAGGCACTTTCTTAACCACCACCGGCGATTACCGTTATTTAGAAGGCTCGGTAAGTGGCAATAAACTTTACCTCTCTACTTTCGACGGTGGTCATGCCTATACTTTTACTGCTACCATTAGCGATGATAAGACCTTAACCGACGGTAAATTTTTCGCCGGCTATTCATCTGTGCAGGCATGGACTGCTGTAAAGGATGAAAATGCCAAACTTCCCGATGCATATTCACTCACTTCATTAAAACCGGGGTATAAAAAAATAACTTTCAGCTTTAAGGACCTTGATGGCAAAACTATCTCGCTTGATGATGCGAGGTTCAGAAACAAAGTGGTAATTGTACAGATATTGGGCTCTTGGTGCCCTAACTGCATGGACGAAACTGCTTATATGGTCAACTACTATAATAAATATCACGATAAAGGTGTTGAGGTAATTGGCCTGGCCTATGAGCGCACCACCGATTTTGAGAAATCGAAGAAAGCGCTGCAGCAGGTAAAAAACAGGTTTAAAGTACCTTACCCGCTGTTGGTGACCGGTTATACCAGCGATAAAAAACAAACCGCCCAAAGCCTGCCTATGTTATCAAAAGTGGTTGGCTTCCCTACCACCATCATTATTGATAAAAACGGCGACGTACAAAAGATCCATACAGGTTTTAGCGGCCCCGGTACGGGGGAGCATTATACCGAATTTATCAACGAGTTTGAGAAATTGACGGATGATCTAATCCAGGCCCCGCCCGCCCCCTAAAGCAAGTGCTTGTATGCACACGCGCTTGTCAAAAGAAGATTTTAAACAAAAAACGCATTGCTGCCGGCAATGCGTTTTTTGTTTATGCTTAAAAAGGTAGCTTGAAGGTAGTCATCCTTTTAATGGACGGGAGGGACAACCTCAACGCCAAAATACGCTTCCAACTCATTTAACGTTGATGAGCTGGTTGCAATATCTTTAATGATCACGCCTTTTTCCATCAGCAGGATGCGGTCGCACACATCAGTGATGTGGTTAAGATCATGGCTGGATACTATGGTAGTTACACCCTTATTCCTGTTCAGATCTTTCAGCAGGTTTTTAAGCCTGAACTGGGTACTTGGGTCAATATTTGCAAAGGGCTCGTCCAGCATGAGCAATTGAGGTTCCTGCAACAGGCAGGCCGCTACACCAACTTTGCATTGGTTACCTTTTGACAGGTCGCGGATGTACTTCCCTTTCTTCAGGATCTCGCCATTAAAAAAATCGGTCAGGCTAACTAACACCTCGTCAACATATGTGCGGTTATGACCATGCAGCCCTCCTATAAAATAAAAATATTCTTCGGGTGTAAGGTAGTCTATCAGGAAACCTTCATCAAGATAAGCAGCGGTGTAATCTTTCCACTTCTCATGACCGGCTACAGTTTCTCCGTTTGAAAGGATTTCGCCACTTTCGGCGCGAATCAGGTCGAGCACCATCCGGAACAGTGTGGTTTTACCTGCGCCGTTATTACCTACAAGGCCAACGCTTTCGCCTTTGTTAATTTGCAGGGCAGGTACATCCACAACGGTAATCCCGTTATAAACCTTTTTTAAATTTCTTACTTCAATCATAGAATTATTTATTTCTGAAGCCTTCGGCAACGGTGTAACGTTTTTGTATAAAATCCTCTTCCAGTTTTTTAACCCAAAAATCGCGGGTTAAAATGAATATGATCCCTGTACCGGCCAGCATGGCCAGGCCGATATCCGCGTGTTTGAACAGTGAGAACGGAAGATAAATAATATACGGCGTGATCATCAAGGGAAACGAAATAAGCATTTGCGTTGCCCCCACCCCTTCCCAATTAAACGACGCGCCTTTTGACAGATCTATCCGTTTGGCATTGCGGTTAGCAAAAAACAGTACAATGGTTGTGTTGATGCCGATATTCCACAGGTACATTACAAAATGTACCAAAACAATGCGCCAGCCAAAATAAGCATAAGGCGTAGTCAATATAAAAGCCACGGTTGATACCATGGTAAACAGCAGGTATTTTGCCTTTAAAAAATCGCGGAAATTAATTTTGCTCACTAACAGGCCATCAAAATGAGCGCCCTGCCAGCTGTACATGAACTGCCCGTAACTAATAATAAAAATACCTGTCATGAACATGCCCACAAAAATGTACCAGGTTTGCCCGTAATGGCTGTTGGTATAAAATATGAGCCCATAAAACATAAAGAACAACCCCATAACCAATGCCGATCGTGGCCGCTTATTACGGAATATCAGTTTCAGCTCGTTTGCGACAAGGTCGCCAACTTTACCAAACCTGTTTAACAGCGGAAACTCCGTACTGCTTTTATAAGCCGATGCCTTGCGTGAGCTCAGCTCTTCGAGGTACAGGTTTTGTTTTAAGTAAGCAAAATTGATGTAATACATGGTTGCAGCAAGCACAACAGGCAGCAATACCAACGCCGGTTTATTAAGCAAATGGCCAAAATACAGATAGGAAATATTACGTACCGAATACAGGTGAAATCTGAAATCGCCGGTAATAATAAGGATGAGAGCCGCTGCGAACACCAGGAAAACCCAGCCGTTAAGATTGGCTTTGCGTTTAATAAACAAGGCCATGTAGTTATTGAAAAGCATGAAACCGATAATAGCCAATATAAAAACCAGCGCAGGCAAAACACCCGAATCGGTAAGGATCACTTTTAAAATAAAAGGTACAAAAAGTATAATGGGCCACAGGTTAAAAACCGAGAGCATGGCCGTAAAGGCCAGATAGCCGACCACCGTATTCCTTTTTATAGGTAAATGAAGATATGGTTGCACCCGTAATGTTGGCAGTTCCTGCAACTGCATGCGCATCATTAGGTCAAACAAAAAATAAAGCAGGATGATACCGCAAAAAGAAACCACTATGTCATCATGCGGAAAAACCTGCCCCAAAATTTCATTCAAAAACAAACCGGCAAGCAAAATACATCCAAAAAGATAAAGAATAAGTAAGCCCATCACCACACGGATAGCAATACTTTTACCTGTGTTTTTTGACCGCCAGAAAGCTTTAAGTTCGTGCCCGAGAAAGGTAGTGATCATAAGTATAGACAATTAAAGGTTAAGGTATAGGTTTTATAAAGCTAAAAGCAGAATGCACAAAGTCCAAAGCTATAAATTGCTCTATATAAAAGCTACAGGTACGGTGCGCAAAGCCTAAAGTTATAAATTAATTAATACTGGTCAATTTGTTATATGATATTAATTAACACGCTTTATAAAGCGAAGCTTAAGTTAGTATTTATACCTGTCGCCCCAAAGTTTTCTTAACTTTTCTTTTGATTCGTTTTCACGCGCATTGTTACCGGGGTCGTAAATTTTTGTTCCGCGGATAGCATCCGGCAGAAAATCAAGGTCGGTAAAATTACCTTCGTAGCTATGGGCGTATTTGTAATCCTTGCCGTAGCCTATGTTTTTCATGAATTTGGTTGGTGCGTTACGTAAGTGCAGTGGCACCGGTAAATCGCCGGTTTGGCGCACCAATGCTATAGCCGCACCAATAGCTGTTGTAGCCGAATTACTTTTGGGCGATGTTGCCAGGTAAATAGCCGTCTGCGATAATATCAGTTGCGATTCGGGCATACCAATCTTATTAACCGCCTCAAAACAACTTTGTGCAAGCAGCAAGGCATTGGGATTAGCGTTGCCAATATCTTCGGATGCAAGGATCAGCATACGGCGGGCAATAAACAAAGGGTCTTCACCGCCTACGATCATCCTCGCCAGCCAGTAAACTGCACCGTTGGGGTCAGAGCCCCGCATGGATTTGATAAAAGCCGAAATGATATCGTAATGCTGCTCACCGGTTTTATCGTACAACGCCATGTTTTGTTGTACATGTTCCAATACAACCTCATCGGTTAATATTATCTCCGGCGTGTCAAAAGCATTTATCAACAGCTCAAAAATATTGAGCAGCTTACGGGCATCCCCTCCCGAAAGGCGCAGCAAAGCTTCGTAATCTTTTATGGTGATGCTTTTATCCTTTAAGATTACGTCTTCCTTCATAGCCTTGTTCAGCAGGTCGATCAGATCGGTTTCGGATAGCGGCTGTAAAATATACACCTGGCAACGCGACAGCAAAGCCGAGATCACTTCGAAAGATGGGTTTTCAGTCGTTGCGCCTATTAACGTAACAATGCCCCGCTCTACAGCGCCTAACAATGAATCTTGCTGCGATTTGGAAAAGCGGTGGATCTCATCGATAAATAATATCGGCAGCACCTCGCCTTGTTTCTTTAACAACGATGCTTTTTCTATCACCTCCCTTACGTCTTTTACGCCCGAGTTAATAGCACTCAAAGCAAAAAACGGACGAAACAATGACTGCGAAATAATATAAGCCAATGTAGTTTTACCTACTCCCGGCGGGCCCCAAAATATCATCGACGGCAATGAACCCGACTCGATAGCTTTACGCAGCACTGCTCCCGGCCCAACAAGGTGTTTTTGCCCAACATAATCATCAAGCGATTTGGGGCGCATACGTTCGGCTAATGGCGGGAGGTTATTCATAAAAGTAAAATTCAGAAAAGAAAACGCCAAATCCTAAAAAAATTAGTAATTTATAAGATTGGTGTTTGTTCAAACGAAGGGGTGGCAATTATTCAGGAAGGCCTGTGCTTCGGAATTTTAGATCAGTGCGCTATGAAAGGGAAATAACAAACGGTTGAAGACTTACGAAGTTTTAAAAACTTCGTAAGTCTTCAACTTGTCATACTTCGACGGGCTGACCGAGAGGCCTTCCTTTTGTCATCACTCCTTCAAAAGCCATCGCATTTAATCACTCAACATACCTCAATCCTGTGTAATGGGTTCATGATGTGCGTGGCAGGCTTCTGCACAATCAATACAGGCCTTGGCACATTCCTGGCAATGATCGTGCTGATGTTTACCGCACTCCGCAGCGCAAAGCCGACAAATCTCCTCGCATAAAACCAGGTATTGGTGGGCAATAACTGAATCTCTTTGCAATAGGCGGGCTCCCTGGACACATATGTCAGCGCAGTCCCGGTCAAGACTAATGCAGTTGGCCATCATTTTAACATCCTCTTCGTGCAGGCATGCAGTAGCACAATGTTCGCAAGCTAAAGCGCAATCCAATAATTTTTGAATTATAACGCGGTGATCATGATTTTGCATAATGATAGATTTTAATTATTACTTAATATACTACCCTTTTCAATTAAAAAAAGTTTGAATTAATTTGAATTATTCGGTTCAGATTCACTGCAAGAATCAAAAAAGGCCGCTTCCAAAATGGAAGCAGCCTTTATAATATATATTGAATTTTTATTAATTACTGTTGGTTAGGGTTTTGGTCGCTGTCGTTATTTTCAGGATCATCAGATGGGGTGCCTACAATTTTGTAAGCTTTATTGCCGTCATCCTGAGTTTCCTGGTAGTAATAACCATCAGGGGATACAAACAGTTTTTCACCATTGATCTTGATCTTGCGGCAATCCGGAGGCAATTGAGTTACAATGTCACCAATTTGCGGGCCCTGGTCAACACTGCTGCCATCGCCGTTGCCCTGATCGGTAGTTAATTGGCCATCTTTACCTGCAATTACGTAAACAGTTGAGCCGTCATCTTTGGTGTATGGCTGGTAGTAAACACCATTTAACTCGTAGTACTGTTCGCCATTGATCATGATAGATTCGGCACCTGAAGGCAGGGTTTTAATCTCGGCCCCTATTGGCGGTTCAACAACGGTATACTGGTCATTGTATTGACGATAGTACAAACCATCGCTGTAAAAATATTGGTAATCGCCCCACCAGAAAGGATAGTAACCATATGGCAAGAAACCTATGCTAAAACCTAACCGCGGATAATAGAATGAATTATAATAGTTACGATATGGATAATAGTAGTGACTGCCAAAATAACCGCCGCGGCCACCGTAATGGTAAGTACCGGGATAAACCCTGCGACCACCGTATGCATATGAACCACCTCTGTAATAAGTGCCTCGACCGCCATTATAAACGCGTCTGTCTACAGTAGTATAGCTGCGGTTACCATTGTATACGGTACGACCGGTGCTACCATAGCTACGCTGGGGTGCTACGGATGTGCCATTTGGCCTTATTGCGTAATCACGACCACCATAACTGCGTTGTTGAGGAGCACCTATGCTGCCGCGAGAGTCAGTTCCATAGCTCCGTTGCGGAGCCGCGATAGCGCCGCGTGTGCTACCATTAAATGAAGTTGAGGGGCGGGAAAAACTACCACCGGAAGGACGGGAAAAACTACCGCCTCCGCCACCACCGCCTGACGGTCTTGAACCACCGCCTCCTCCGCCACCGCCGCCACGAGAACCGCCGCCACGTTGTGCATCAGCATTGAATGCCAGGGATAAGCTCAATAAGCCCCCCAATGCAATTGTTAATAGATTTTTATATGTCCTTTTCATGATGAAAGATTTTTTAACAGATCAGCATGGTATTTTTTGCTGATATAAATATATAGACTATTAAATGTTTAAACGGTTTAACGCGTTTTTAATTATTTTTCACTCAAAAAGCGAACCAATACCAGCTATACGTACCGGTTATTGTTTTCGCTACGCTATATCCTCGGCAATAAACAAAAAAGGTTGCTCAAACTGCAGGGTAAAAAAACCATCGTGGGTGGTTTTATACCTATTAGTGATTGTGGCTTCAAGCCCGCTTATTTGTAAGCCCGACGGATGCGAAAGTACTTCAATGAACTCACCTGCGGGTTTCCACTTACTGAAGCCCGAATTAACCGGGTAGATCTTTTGCCGTTCCCTAAAAATCACCAGGTTTATTTTATCAGCATAAAACAAAAAATCTTTCAGGTCCAGCACATCGGTAATTACATTAACCGCCGGGTAATTATGCGTTACCAGGTATTTTAAAGCTGCGCCTGCCGCATTGTCACCTCCCGAAGGCATCACCTTCACGTCCGACTGTAAATCCTCCGTATCACCATCACTTATTATCCAGTCGATTTTAATGCCTGACGCATCCAGCTTTTCGGCAGTGTTGACGGTGCAGATCACGGTCGGGCTCCACTCCAGCAACTGCCCCAGCATTTCCTCATCAAAAGCATCCATACTTAAAACCAGTAAAGCCGGCTCCTGTTTTTCGCGAACTATATGATGTGATGACATTGCTAATGTAGATGGAACAGATGAATATTAAATGAAAATATAAAGATCAGGTTTTTATTGATTGGTGAAACCAAATCAAAGTTTTATGACGATAGAATAATATTTTTAGAACTGATGTCATCCCGATAAAGTGGGAAGAACAGATAACGTGCCGGGGCGAAAGAGAAATCTTATACGCCCGGTAAAGCATTCACCGAAGTTAAAATAAGTCGTATAAGATTTCTCACTCGTTCCTCGTTTCGAAATGACAACGTTTCTTTAGATATAGATAGCTATCAGTACAGCTTCCTGTAAAACTCCTTCAACTTCGCAGCCGGGTCTGCAGCCAAATTAATGGCCGACGATATCGCAATACCGTCGATGCCTGTTTGAAGCAAGGCCTCAACATCATCCGGCTGGATGCCACCTGCTGCTATCACCGGGATACTGATGCCCAGTTTCTCCAGTTGGCGATATCCGTTAAAACCAAGCGGGTGATGCCCAACAGGCTCCTCTGTATTAGTAGATGCAAATGGCCCGTAAACATAATAATCAACCACTCCGGTACTTTGTAATTTCAATAATTCATCAGCACCTGCCGCCGATACGCCAAGAGTTTTATCCGGGCCGATAATCTTGCGGATACTGGCCAGATCGGCATCACTATCATCTATATGCACACCCTGCGCATCAACCCGGTCAAGCAAGTCGTAATGATTAGCGATGATAAGGGTCGCGCCCCATTCGTCGCAAATTTCGGCTATTTCGTTTATCTCATCAATCAGCTCATCTTCGGGTTTGGTAAGGCAACGGTATTGTATCCAGTTTGCACCCGCGCCGCAAGCTATCTGCACTTGTTGTACGTGGCTAAAATCAGGCAGGTCATGTGTAAGATAATGAAATTTAGAAATGTATTTTTTCATTTTATAAGTCCGAATTCGGTCAAGCCCTAAAATCGGAAAGTTTTTAATTATTAACCGAAAAGTCCGAAAGTTTTGTGTTGTAAACTTTCGGACTTTCCTGACTTCAGACTTAGTTTTTCAGTGCTTCGCCGATAGTTTTACCTACACAGCCATCAGGAGCCTGGATATGCAGTAGCGATGCTACAGTAGCCGAAATATCTGTCATATGTGTTTGGCGGGTCAAACTACCATGCTTAATGCCCCAGCCCATAAATACCAATGGGATATGCGAATCATAAGGGTTCCAAGTACCGTGTGTAGTACCGGTTGGCCCGCGGTCGTTTGTGCCATGACCGGTATACCATGCCGGTTTCAGGATGATCTGGATAGCACCGCTATGCTCGGCATTATAACCGTTAATGATCATACTGCGCAGCTCATCGGGAATATTGGCTTCCTGTATTTTTTGCAGGTCGATTGCATAAGCAATGCCCGGTTGTTTCTTCAGGTATTCGATACAGTCTAACTTTATAGCCTCTTCGCTAACACCGGCTTTTACGAGGGCTGCATTGTTGAAATTAACCTGGTAATTGTCCATACTGATGATCATGTTGTTTACTTTGTATTTATTATTGATCATCGTGTTCATTTCTTTTGCTGCGTTGCCATCGTCCCAAACACCGGCAGGGATGTTACGATCTTTCAAGAAGTTAGGGTTGTGGGCAGCGCCATGGTCGGCACTCAGGAAAACCGAATAATTGCCTTTACCTACAGTTGCATCTAAATAACTGAAAAACGCGGCCAGGTCCTGGTCAAGCCTTAAATAAGTGTCTTCAACCTCAACGGAGTTAGGGCCAAACTGATGACCAACATAATCTGTTGATGAAAGGCTCACGGCTAAAAAGTCGGTTACGGTATTTTTACCCAATTTTTCGCCCTCAATAGCAGCTTTAGCCAGGTCGAGCGTCATGGTGTTGCCGAACGGAGTAGAACGGATCATGCCAATATGGCCCTTATAAAGTTCGGATGTTTTGACCGGTAAGGTTGGTGTAGCGGCACCGGCAAATTTACCTTCATAACGATCGCTGTTATCAGGTGCGCTTTGTACATACGTATTAATAGGATATAACGGGTTCCAGTCCTGCTTCAGGTATTTTTCAGCAATTTTTTGATTGTTGAAGGTTTTAACCCAGGCGGGCAGGTCATTCATGTAATAAGTACTGGTGATCCAGTTACCGCTGGCATCATCAAACCAGTAAGCAGCATTGGCCGAGTGACCCGCTGGCAGGATGCCGCCGCGGTCTTTTAATGCTATGCCGATAACCTTTGAGCGAAAGTTAGTAGCCAGCCTCAATTCATCGGTAACTGTGCTAACCAGCAAGTTGCGGGGCGACATTTGCCCTGCTTTTGAAGTGCTGCCAACGGCTACCACCGTGCTGTCGTCGGTGCAATACATGGATTTACCCGTAGCCTGGATAATGAAATCGTTACCCACTATGCCATGTATGGCGGGGATGGATCCGGTATAGATACAGGTATGGCCGGCAGCTGTTACCGTTGGGATATAGTCAATATTGGTATTTTCGCAGGTGAAGCCTTCATTAAGCATGCGCTTAAAACCACCGGTTTGGTAACGGTCATAATAGCGGTACAGGTAATCCCAGCGCATTTGGTCAACCACCAAACCCACAACCAGTTTTGGGCGTGGAATTGATGCAGATGCCGGGGCAGCCGTTGTAGTTTTCTTTTTTTGGGCCGATACCGAAACGGTAGCGAAGGAAAGGGAAATAAGCAGCAGATGTTTAAACTTCATCGCGAAAAAAGATTTTTGATTTCGCCAAATATCAGCAAAGCATTTAAAATGCAATGTGATGCTTTTGTTAATTATAGGGGATTGTTACAGAAGCCCCCTCTAAATCTCCCCCGGAAGGGGAGACTTTAAAGCCCTCCCTTCCGGGGAGGGTTTGGGTGGGGCTGTGTTTACAAAATGCCCAAAACTTTGTAAGTTTAGCAAACCAATCATTAAACCTATAATCAATGAAGCGCATCCTTTTATTGCCGCTTTTGCTGCTGTGCTGTTCTGTCATCGCTCAAAATAAAAATCTTGATGTTGTTGCTACTGATGCAGGTAAAGTATCAGGCTTAACCAACCAGGCGGGCGATGTGCGTATTTATAAAGGTATTCCCTTTGCAGCGCCACCGGTTGGTGATTTACGCTGGAAGGAACCACAACCGGTAAAGCCCTGGGAGGATGTTAAAAAATGCACCGATTTTGCGGCCAGCCCAATGCAGAGTAAACCAGACCCCTTTGGTGTTTACACGCGCGAGTTCCTCATCCCCTATGAGCCCATCAGCGAAGATTGCCTGTACCTTAATGTATGGACTGCCGCAAAAACACCGGCAGAAAAACGCCCTGTGCTGGTTTATATTTATGGCGGTGGATTTGTAAGTGGCGGAGCAGGCGTACCAATTTATGATGGCGAGGCGATGGCTAAAAAGGGGATCATATTTGTGGTTATTAATTACCGCGTCGGGATTTTTGGTTTCTTCGCCCATCCCGAATTAACCAGGGAGTCCCCGCATAATGCATCAGGGAATTATGGTTTGATGGATCAGCTGGCTGCATTAATATGGGTGAAAAAGAATATCGCGGCTTTTGGTGGAGACCCGCATAAGGTTACCATAGCGGGGCAATCGGCAGGTTCCATGAGTGTAAATTGTTTGGTGGCATCGCCCTTAAGTAAAGGGCTTTTCAGTGGTGCAATTGCCGAAAGCGGGGCCAGTTTTATCAGTCAACAAGGATCAGGCGGGTTGCGGGAAGCAGAGGCAGCCGGTGTAAAAACAGCGACTGCCTTGGGTGCAAGCACCATTGCCGAACTAAGGAGCAAACCCGCTGCCCAACTGCTTGGCAAAGGCGAAAGCCACCCGGTTATTGATGGCTATGTTTTACCCGCAACCATCGCTGATATTTTTAATGAGCACAAACAAAACGATGTGCCTGTACTTACCGGTTGGAACGAAGACGACGCTTTTGTAGGTCCGCCAAAAACTGCTGAAGAGTATAAAAAGATGATAAAAAGCCAATATGGTACCGATGCTGATGCATTTTTAAAACTATATCCGGCGGGTTCGGACCAGGAAGCCGCGACCTCCCAAACCCGGATAAACCGCGATCAGATCTTCGGGATGCAGAATTATACCTGGGCCAATGTGCAAAATGAAAAAGGGAAATCTAAAATTTACGTCTACCGTTTTACCCGCCGCCTGCCAGCCACTGCCGAT
The DNA here is from genome assembly GCF_059491465.1 of Mucilaginibacter sp. Mucisp73. Lineage (NCBI taxonomy): Bacteria > Pseudomonadati > Bacteroidota > Sphingobacteriia > Sphingobacteriales > Sphingobacteriaceae > Mucilaginibacter > Mucilaginibacter sp. Mucisp73. The sequence continues at coordinate 5,369,043 of NZ_CP168507.1, forward strand.
TTTGTTAAATACGGCGCTTTCCATACCGGCGAGGTTGCTTATGCCTATGACAACCTCAAATTCCTGAACCGGCCATGGGAACCGGTCGATCAGCAACTGGCCAATACAATGAGCACTTACTGGGCTAATTTTGTTAAAACCGGTAACCCGAACGGGAAAGGCGTACTTGCATGGCCGGCTTATACAACAAGTGATCATAAAATAATGATATTGGGTGAGAAGCCGGGCGCAAAACCTTTGCCGGATAAAACCGCTTTGGATTTTATGGTGAAGAAGGCCAACGGAAAGTAATACATAGGTAAAGACCCAGATAATAAACGCTGCCAGATACATTTAGATAGGGAAGTCTTAAACACCCGCTTAATAAACTGATGAGACAGCCAGGCTTGAAATGTTAGTGGATACCATAAAACAAAAAGGTATAAACCCGGAATAATGTAAAAAAATTCCCCTCTTAAAAATTTGGATAATAAAACTTAAATAACTTATCTTCGTTAATTACCAAAACGCAAGACTATGTAAGCAGAGGGCTTACATAGTCTTGTTTGCTTTTATAAGCATTGCGTCCTTTCTTAAAACAGGGAAGGGCGGTTTTTTTTGGTTGATTAACAGTAATAATATTAATTAATTTTTGCGTTATGGCAGAGGTATCATACTATACCAAAGATGGTTTAGAGAAATTAAAAGAAGAACTACAGAGATTAAAAACAACCGGCCGTGCCGATATATCAAAAGCTATTGCTGAGGCACGTGACAAAGGCGATCTGTCGGAAAATGCCGAATACGATGCAGCTAAAGAAGCGCAGGGCTTACATGAGGCCAAAATAGCCCAGATGCAGGAAACACTGGCCAATGCGCGCCTGCTTGATGAATCAAAACTTGACGTTTCGAAGGTGCTTGCATTGTCGATAGTAAAGATCAAGAACCTGAAAAACGGAGCTACAATGAGTTATCAGCTGGTATCAGAGAGTGAAGCCGATCTTAAAACCGGTAAAATCTCGGTAGCGTCGCCGATAGCTAAAGGCCTGCTTGGCAAAAAGGTTGGTGAAAAAACCGAGATCACCGTACCTGCAGGTAAAATTGAATTCGAGATCCTGGAAATAAGCAGGTAATTTATTGGGTGAGCAGTGAATAATTGATTAAGAGAATGGTTTTTCCGGATATCGTAATCAATTATTAACTACTCACCCTTTTAATTAATGCCATAACAAACTACTCACCCAATCAACATAATCAACCGTTCACCAATAATGACCATCTTTTCAAAAATAGTTGCAGGCGAGATCCCCGCTTATAAAGTGGCCGAGAACGATGAATTTCTGGCTTTTTTAGATATTTTTCCGCTTACGGAAGGTCACCTGCTGGTGATCCCAAAGAAGGAGGTTGATTATCTTTTTGATTTGGACGATGATACTTATATAGGCTTACAGGTATTTGCCAAAAAAGTAGCCCTCGGTTTAAAAAAGGCTGTTCCCTGCCCACGGGTTGGAGTAGCAGTTATGGGCCTTGATGTGCCCCATGCGCATATCCATCTTATACCCATGAATGATATGAGCAGCATTAACTTTTCGCTCCCCAAACAAAAATTCACCCCCGAACAATTTAACGCTACCGCCGAGAAGATCAGACAGGCAATCGGTTAACAATTGGGATAACATTAATCAAGCTATTAGCTATAAGTTTTGCTCATGCTGCTTTTAGCTTATGTATATAGACAAAAAGGCCTCATCATAATATTAAGAGACGAGGCCTTTTTATGTTTAAAACTCCACATGTGCCCTTAGCGAAAAGACATTTACCGGTCCCCTGTCCTTATTGTAGGCAGGGTTTAGCAAAAACTGGTAACCGGGTGTAAGCCAGAACTTTTTTTGATATGCGTTTATTTTATAATCAAGTTCGGCAATAAATTCGGTGCCGTAATTAAGCTTGCCATCGCCTATGATGAAACCGTAGCCGCCTGCTGCAAGATAATCACGATGGGCGTTTGAGATGCCGTTGGCTACAAAAGCCAGGCCCAGTTCGTCATCGCCGCGGTTCCATGAACTTCCTTTAAGTACGCCGCCAAAACTCAATGAACGGTCAATCTCGGTAAAATACCATGTTTGGGTTTTACCATCATTATAACTCACTTTGGCAAATACCCCAAAATCTTTGGTCAGATATTGGTCGGCGCTGATGCCGAAACCATATTTGTGCCTGCCATAAGCTTGTGTGGTATCAACATTGGGGGCAACAGGGCTTTGCGCGATTGCCAGGCGATAATCTCCCATTTTGCCATTATTACGGAAACCTAAGATCCTGAAGGTACCTTTTTGGCCGTTAAGTGAATAGCGTTTTTCGTATTCTAAGGTCTGGGTGTTTGCTTTACCAATTTTTTGATCCCAAATGGCGCCGTTGGCGGTAGTGGTTGACATAGTAAAGGCGAAACGCAAAGTCCAGTTAGGTTGCCCTAATTCGGTATGGATCCCCATAACATACCCGCGGGTATTGGCGGGATAATCCCATGCGCCGTTATCCATTAAGCTCCAGTTCATGAACTGCGTACGCGGATCATGGCTAAATTCATTGCCGTCATAAAAATCGGCCATACCAAATTTACCTACGGTGACCGAAAAGTAACGCTTGCTTTTTAAACCGGCTAATTGGTTGGCATCATCGCTAATGGTGTCTTTATCCTTGCCCCATTCAAAGTTTTGGGTAAAATATAAACGGGCGATGTAGATCTTCGGCTCTGCGCCGCCTACGCGAAAAGTTTCGCCATTAGGGAAACCTGCCGCACCCAGCGTTTTGCTCAGGCCCGATCCGCCCGAAAGCTCGGGATTAAAATAAGCTTCGGCGCCTTTCCAGAGCCTTGCACCGCCAAAAAGCGTAGTGGTAATTGAGCTTTGTGTTTCTTCTTTGGTAAGTAAACTATTGTCGCCGTTATAATCGGCATGAAACGATGGTTTGTATTGGGTAATTACTGTTTGCTGGAAATGGAAGTTGAACCGCTGACGTTTAACTGTATCCTGGCCCAAAGCGACGGCGGTAATTAATACGGGTATTATAGTAAGTATAATTTTTTTCATGGGCTGTCAATTTTGGCGCAAAAGTAAGCTTTCGCGTTAACTTGAACCACATTCGTCAAAAAACTGTTTTAAATAATGCTCCATAAATGTGTGCCTTTGTTCGGCAAGTGCTTTACCGGCAGGCGTGTTCATTTTATTTTTAAGTAGTAATAGCTTTTCATAAAAGTGATTAATAGTTGGTGCGGTAGTGTTTTTATATTCTTCCCTGGTCATGTTAAGGTTTGGCGGGATCTCGGGATTGTACAATTCGCGGCCTTTAAAGCCTCCATAGGTAAAGGCACGCGCAATGCCGATTGCTCCAATAGCATCCAGCCTGTCGGCATCCTGTACTACAGCCAGTTCGGGCGAATGAAAGGAGGGTTTATCAAAGCTGGCCTTGAACGACATATGCCTGATGATCTGTTGCACATGTTCGGCAATACCAATATCAACATTCATGCTTTGCAGGTAATTGCCGGCAGTACGCGGGCCAATCTCTTCATCGCCGTTATGAAACTTACTATCGGCAATGTCATGCAGCAGGGCAGCAAGTTCAACTACCAGCTGATCGGTTTTTTCTGTTTGGTTGATGAGTTTCGCGTTTGTCCAAACGCGGTGAATATGCCACCAGTCGTGACCACCTTCAGCATCCCTGAGCGTGTTGCGCACAAAATTTGCAGTGGCTTCAATGAGTTTATTGTGTTCCATCTTTTGCAAAGATACTAAGCAAAAGACAGAACAATGGGGTTGTGTATAAAACGTTAAGCAGCCGCTATTTTTTCTGTATCGATGAGTTCGACAACTTCAATCTCCAAAATAGCAGCGATCTGAAAAAGCCTTTCCACGGTTATTTTTGTATAGCCTAACTCTATTTTGCTATACGCGTTTTGCGATATACCCAGCTTGGCTGCAAGGTATTCCTGGGTGTAATTTAGTCCCTCCCTGGTATGCCTTATGTTAGCAGCTATGGCCTTAATCTTTAAATTTAGCACATCTTTCATCCATTTACATATTAATTCGTTTATAAATAACGAAAATAATGCGGTTATGGATTTCAAAATTTTTAATTTTTTTAATGGCTAACCAATTGAAAAGCTGATATTTTATACTTTTTTTAATTAAAAATTAATAGCCCTTTATAAGAGCCGGTATAAATACATAGGTTTTAACAACCATATTAATTAATAATAAAAACAAAAAAAGCGACAGGCCGCAAAGTCTGTCGCTTTCAAATTCCTTTTTATTAAAAAAACTACTCGCTTAAATTGTAACTAACAATTACCGTGGGCAATAAAGTAGCCGTTTCAAGCGGTACCTGGTTATAAGATATGATTGGCTTGCGTTTGCTGTAATAATCAAATGCCGCTTTTATAGTAGCATTGCTTGTATTTGCCGGCGCATTAAAGTTAATGGAAAACGGCAAAATAAAATCATGCAGTTTTTCATGATCGGGGATGATCCATTTATGATTTGATTTTTTTAGCGCCTCAATGATGGGTACTACCAGTATGGCATCATCCGCATAGTAAACAATTATTTTTTTGATCAAACCTTTTTCATCAGCGGTAAATTTAAACACCGCTGTTCCGCTTGCTTTCTTTTTAATGATTTCGGGTGATACAACAAGACTGTCTTTAAAAAAGCGGTTCATAATAGGACTACCGCCCTGAAACGGAAATGCTAATTGCGCTTGTGCCTTAACCAGTACTGATGATAAAATAAGTGTTATAAATAACAGGATCTTTTTCATTTAATTTTCTTCTTTCGGTTCGCGTTTGCTGCCCTGGTATAATTCATACTCAAACAAGCGGCAATCAAGCTTACCATTATAAAATTCAATTTTTCGGGCTGCCTTCAGGCCTATCTTTTTGGCCAGGTCGGGATTGCCCGTAAAAACGTAACCATTATACCCAAGGCATTTCTTTTTCATAAAATCGCCCATACGTTTATAGGTGATCTCCAGCTTAGTGTGTACGCCCAAACGCTCACCGTATTCGGGATTAAACATTACAACACCAGTTTCTGCCGGAACCTCGGTATCTTCAAAATCACAAACGGCAAAATCGATCAAATGTTCTACGCCGGCTGTTCTGGCATTTTTGCGGGCGATGTCAACCGCGTCTTCAGAAATATCCGTAGCGATGATTTTAAAGCCGGTTTCTTTTTTGGATTTATCTTTCAATGCTCGCCGCTCTGCAAAAAATACCGTTTCGTCATATCCTAAAATATGCATAAAAGCATAATTCATCCTGAACAAACCCGGCGACTTATCTGTAGCCAGCAATGCTGCTTCAATAGCCAGGGTACCCGAGCCGCACATAGGGTTAATGAATGTGCTTTTCATATCCCATTTGGTAGCCATAATGGTTGATGCTGCCAAAGCTTCGAGCATTGGTGCTTTACCCGGTATTTTACGGTAACTGTGCTTGGCCAGTGTTTCGCCCGATGTATCCAGGAAAATTTCGGCGCGGTCATCCTGCCAGTAAAGATGTACCAGGGTTTTATTAACCTCCGGACCAGAGTCGGGCCTGATACCTTTAATGGATTTGATCCTGTCGGCAATAGCATCCTTTACCTTTACGTTGGCAAACAGCGGTGTAAGGATGTGTTCGTTATTTACATTTGATGATACCGAAAAGTAACCGGTAAAATCAATCAGCTTTTCCCACTCAATGGTTACCAGCTCTTCGTAAAGTTCTTTCGGATCGCGGGCGGTAAAAGTTTTTAACAAATACAGTACCTGGCTTGCGCAGCGCAGGTTCAAATTAAGCGGAATGGTATCTGTAACGGTACCTTTTAGTTCAACCCCGGTAGGGAAAACGCGGACCGGCTCATAGCCTAAAGCTTCAACCTCCCTTTGCAGGTAAGGCGAAAGCCTTTTGTTACATGTAATTATGATTTTACTTTCGGTGTGGAAAACTTGCATATTAATTCGGCAAAATTAAGAATTAAAAAGCCCCTATTTTAATTTCTTACTATTAACTTTACATTTTAAATTATTTGAAGACTAATTATGGAAGTTAAAGGTAAGGTACATGAAGTGTCGGCCACTCAGCAAGTAACCGATTCACTTAAAAAACGCGAACTTATACTTGAATATATTGAGAACCCTCAATACCCTGAATATTTAAAGTTTGAAGCTATACAGGATCGTTGCAATTTACTGGATAACGTGAAGATTGGGGATGATGTAGAGGTTTCTTTTAATCTTAAAGGTCGCCCGTGGACAGATAAAATGGGCAAAAAAACCTATTTTAACTCATTGCAGTTATGGAGAATTACTCCGCTTGCTGCTGCTAACAACGCAACGGCTGCTCCGCAATACGCAGCACCTTCAGCTGATATCAGCTCATCGGCCGATGATGACGATCTGCCATTCTAATAAAATAGAGAAAAGCTTGAGTAAAATATTTCAAAAGGCCCTTTAACAGGGTCTTTTGTTGTTTATAGGCTTCCTGTCATAACCCGCAGCCTTAAACAGACATCTCACTAATTGATACAATAAAATATTAAGCAGCAGAGTTTTAAATTGAATGCACATTTGTTAAATTTTGTTAAATGCAATTTTTGTGTGCGGATTTAGGATAATTTTGTTTGTTAATAAATGAAGAAAAGGAGCATAGGTTTAATTATTGGCTTAATGAGCTTTGCGTTGCTGGGCGTTATGGCTATGCAATTTTATTTTCTGAGGCAATCTTACCAGATGCAGTCCGATTCATTCGACCGACAGGTGAGAGAAGCTATGAACAATGTGGTAGATAAGGTTACCCGCCAGGATGCGAATAACTTTTTGAAAACCAAAACCCAGCAAGCTACCATCAGCACCGATAATGAAGAGCAGGACATTAGCACAATAAAAGTAGCGGGAATACCAAAAACCAAAAAACACTCATCTGCCCGCGAAAAACGGATTGCTTTACTGCGCGATAGTTTGCAGCGCATGATCCGGCGTAAAAAAATGGATGATGAGCTTAACGGCTTACTACAAACAGAAGGTACGGTTGATTTTAAAGTACGTGTTGAAGAATATACAGACGAGTTTGGTGTAGTACATGAGCAACTTACACCCGAGATAGTGCATACCCGTATTACCCGCAGGGTAGGTCATCCTAAAAAACTTCATAAGTATGATACCCTGAGGTATGTCTACGTCGACCCCCAGTTTGGCAAACAAATGATCTCGGTGCCACGCATCAATCCGTTGTGGGTACAGGAACAAACCCGTAAGCAAAAGGAACGGCAGGTTCAACAAATAAAAAAAATGCTGGAGACCGATTCGCTTGAAAAGGCTAACAGTTTGAGCAATAAGCCCACCGTTATCGAGAACCTGGCCGAAGAATACCGTAAATCGGGCGAACCTTTGAATAAACGGATCAACCCTTTCTGGATAGATTCGTTACTGCGTTTTGAGCTTCATAATAAAGGCATTTTTCTGCCTTTCAGCTACGAAGTTACAACCGCCAACAGCGACTCGCTCATATTTTCAAATGCCAGCGACAGCCAGGGCGAAAAGCTGCCTGTGTTTGTAGCGGCAAATACTTATCAAACACCCATTTTTACCAAAGAGGTGATCAACGACCCCGGAAAGATCCGGCTTTCGTTTCCGCAAAAAAATTCGCTGATCTTAAGCAATATGACTGCAACCATGGCTACAACCGGCGGCCTTACCATGGTGCTGATCCTTTGCTTCGGTTATACTATATTTTCGATATTGAGGCAGAAAAAGATCTCGGAAATGAAGATCGATTTCATTAACAACATGACCCACGAGTTTAAAACCCCGGTGTCAACCATCATGATTGCCAGTGAAGCTTTAAGGGATAATGAAATTGCCGAAGATAAAAGCCGGGTAGCCCGTTTAGCGAACATCATTTTTGAAGAAAATGCCCGTTTAGGCAGCCATATCGAGCGCGTATTAAACATTGCCCGTATTGAACGCAATGACTTTAAACTGGAGAAAAAGCCGGTTGATGTGAACGAGATGGTGAGCATAGTGCTTGATAGCATGGCGCTCAAACTGCAAAAATGCAATGCTAAAACCACACTGCACCTTGATGCCGAAAAAGCCTATATTATTGCTGATGAGCTGCATTTTTCGAACGTGTTATACAACCTGGTTGATAACGCCATTAAATACAGCAACGAAGCGCCTGATATAACGATAAGTACTTTTGTTAAAAACGGACAGATCGTTATTAAAGTAGCTGATAAAGGTATAGGCATGAGCCGCGACCAGCAATCAAAGATATTTGAGCAGTTTTATCGCATACCTACCGGCAACGTACACAACGTTAAAGGTTTTGGCCTGGGCTTAAGCTATGTTAATACCATAGTAAAACGCCTGAATGGCACCATAAGCGTGAAATCAGAAAAAGAAAAAGGCTCGGAGTTTGAGCTGAAGTTTGCAGTGGCGTAGATCTACGAGTCGGAAAGTCGGGATGTCCGAAAGTCCGTAAGATAAGCTCAGCCTATCTCCCGACATGATTAAAGAACTTCCGGACTTTCCGACCTCGGACTTCCGGACTAAAAAACATATGAAGAAAATACTACTGGTTGAGGATGATGCCAATTTGGGCCTGTTACTGCAAGATTACCTGCAATTGAAAGGTAAGTTTGACGTGGTTTTATGTAAGGATGGCGAAGAAGGCCTACGCGCCTTTACCAAACAAACATATGACTTGCTGATACTGGATGTGATGATGCCTAAAAAGGACGGTTTTACACTTGGTAAGGATATCCGTAAGATCAATGCCCAGGTGCCTATTATTTTTGCGACGGCCAAAGGCATGATTGAAGATAAAACCCAGGCCTTCAATTTGGGGGGGGATGATTATATCACCAAGCCTTTCCGCATTGAGGAATTACTGCTTCGTATAAATGCGCTGTTAAAACGTACGGATAATATCGGCAAAAAGGAAGAGGAGAAACAAACCTCCTTTAAAATTGGGAAATATACGTTTGATTATACAACCCAGATGATCATGACAGCAGACAACCAGCAAAAGCTATCCACCAAGGAGGCTGAATTACTGCGCCTGTTGTGTGTGCATAAAAACGAAGTGCTTACCCGCGAAGAAGCCCTGCTGAACATCTGGCACGATGACAATTACTTTAACGGCCGCAGCATGGATGTATTTTTGAGCAAAATTCGTAAGTATCTGAAAGATGACCCTAACGTGGAGATCATCAACGTACACGGACGAGGGTATAAGCTGCTGATTAACTGAACTCAGGGTTAATTTTGTTTTGAAAAAATTATTTGTGTGATATAAGCCTCAAGAGGGCTTACCAAGTTAGCTATGTAACCACATATTTGATTTTATAGGTTAGGAAGAGGAAATCTCACAAACCCGCTCTTTCACTAATGTGCTCCAAATTTCATCCACACAAAATATCCAATCCAAAGCAGGATATTGGAGTAAACGCCAGCCAGCACATCATCCATCATTACACCCAAACCGCCGCCAAGATCTTCCATTTTGCGTACGCCAAGCGGTTTCACAATATCAAAAAAACGGAACAATACCAATCCGGCTAAAAGGAAATATAAGTTGGCAGGGATAAAAAGCATAGCTATCAGCATTCCGGCAACCTCATCAATTACCACACGCGAGCTGTCTTCGCCCCAGTCGGGTTCAACCTTATTGCCTACAAATACGCCAAGCGCGGTAACAAATATGGTAATAGCCAACAGGTACCAGGGATTTTGCAAAGCCGGACTTTGCCACAGCAGCCAGATAAAGCCACAGGTAACTATAGCGGCGTAAGTACCCCCGCCTTTTAAAAAGCCGATGCCGAAAATGGACGCTATTGTTTTATTTAAGAACATTTAATTTATATATCAAGTCATTAATGTTTTCTTCCCTCCCCGGGGAGGGTGCGGCTGGCGATGTTGTGGCAGGGAGGGGTTTATCCGCTTTGCAAAATCATACAAAGTTCAGGAAACCTCTCGCTACACCCTCCCAAAGGCGTTTTTTACTGCTGCCTGCTGCTAACTGCCACTGCCAACTGAACTACTGTTTATCCAGCACATCCTCTGCCGCTTCCGCAACTTCTGGTTCAATAGTGTGTCTTTTTGGGAAGTTGAACAGCAATGACGTAAGTACAGGGATAATAAATAAAGCCACAGTAAACACCGAAGTGAAAATATCGGCGCTTTCTCCTTCCATCAATTTTGAAAATCCCGCTTCAGGGTAAAAGTGGACGTATAATGATGAGGCCAGTTTAATGCCCAGCACGCCAATCACTATAAATGCCACTGTTTCCAGGAAGGTAAATTTCTCCATCAGTTTCACAAAAGCCTGGGCAACAAATCGCATAGCCAGGATCCCGATAAACACGCCAATATAAATTAACATCTTATGGTCGGTAAAAGCAACCGCCGCAAAAACGTTATCAATAGAGAAGGCAAGATCCATCAGCTCCACTAAAGCTATGGTTGCCCACAAATTACCTATCAAACCAACGGTTGAGCGGTAAAGCCAGTTCTTGTTTTTATCAACCGTTTCCTCTTCAGCATCGCCGTCGGCCTTTTTCAGTTTGCCTTTAAAATAATTGAAGCTCAGGTATATCAAATAAATGCCTCCAAGTGGTTTCAGCCACCAAACAGATACCAGCCATGCCGCTAAAAACAAACAAACACCCCGTAAAACATATGCACCTATAATACCATAACGTAGTGCTTTTTTACGCTGATGCGGAGGCAGGTCAAGTACCATAGTAGCCAGTACGGCGGCATTATCAACGGAGAGCAGGCTCTCAATAACAATCAGGTTTAGGACAATCAATAGGCCGGCCTTAAGGTCGGGGCCAAGCAGGTAATGTAAAAACTCCATAAATTATATAATATCGGTATTAAGCATTGCTTTTAAAATATTGGCCTGCACATCCACGTCGCTCAGGCTTTGTAAAAAGTTGATGTCGGCTATTTTTTTGTAGTTTTCGGCTAATAGGCTTTTTATTTCGGGCGGCATGTAAGCTTTCATGGTAACTACATCGCTTTGCAGCTTATCAATTTTGTCCTGCAGCTCATGCATCAGTTTTTCCCTTTTTGACAGATTGTTATTATGCTCGATGCCCGAAAGCTTTGTAACATCGCAAAATAGGAATAAATTATTGGCAGGCGAAAATAAAAAGTGCCTGTCTTCATCCATAAATTTATACACTTCCAGTATCAGGTTACCGGCCTTTAACCCACAGTAAAACTCTGTACGGAACTCGCGTTTTAACAATACCCCCATCAGCTTACGCTGAATAGTAGCGTAGTTATTATGATAGGTATCATTATAGTTATGTTGCACAAGTTCATTATACAGCTCTGGAGTTATGTTATAAAAAAAATCGGAACCGTAGCGCAGGCTGAAGGCATTGATATTTTTGGAGAAAGGATAATCGGTTGAGTTATCTGAAAGTACCTGGTAAAGCTTCCGCAACGAAAGGTTTACTTTCAGCGCCTGCCTTTGCCTGTCAATCTTGAAATCCTGCTCGGTGAGCACATTGTCGTCCATCTTATCAACCATCTCCCGGGTAAGCTGGATCTCGTCGAGCACAAGGCTGACATTGTTCTCGTTGTTCTTCTTGATCTTGCGGAGCAGGTCGACCAGACTGGTGGTAAATTGCACATGAAAAAGTTCCAGCTTGTTGATATCGATTTCGGGATTAGTTTCAAAAAGCTTGTGGATAACCTGTGTGCGCAGATAGATCTTGTAAATGAGCTCGTCTTCAAAAAATACCGACAGCAGTTGAAGCTTGCTGAGCATCCTGTTTGAGCTATTTAAAATATTTAGCCTGTTTTCATCCATCAACGTACAATATCCCTTTTATAAATGTAAAAATACAAAATTATGAGATTGAATGTTGGGGCGTATGTTACGAATAAAGGGAGCATATTGGGATTATTGAGTTTAAACAACAGAATCTAAATTGAACCCCAATTTGCGTTAGGGATTGAAGCGGATACAGGCCTGGGGCGTAATGCCTGCAGGCGTATGAGCGTAAAGCCCGGCCGCAGGCAACGCTATGATTGATTTCGGAGTTGGGATTTTCAAATTCGGATTTCTTTTAATATCATACCTGAGCTAAATGAACTAAGGATTTTTTATTGGTTTAGCATTCGGTCAATTATCAAATTCTGATTCAGACAATGGCGTTGCCTCCGGCCCGGGCTTTTCGTTGCAAGTCCTCGCCTTTCCTACCCGCAACCTCTCTACGCGCTCCGGGCTTTACATTCCAATCCCTAACGCGCCCTACGCGCAATCCCCTAATACCATATCTATTCCCATCAAAATAAATTATATTTACATAAAGGTGTAACCTGGTCTGTAAAAGTGTGGTCACAGGGGTTATATAATGCAGAGCAAGCTTTCAGATATCGAACTTATTGAGCAAACCCTGGCTGGTAACCAGTTCGCGTACGCTGATTTGGTTAAGCGGCACCAGCGTTTTGTTTTTACGCTGGCCCTGCGTTTTGCAAAAGGCCGGGAAGATGCCGAAGAGATTGCGCAGGATTGTTTTGTGAAAGCGTACCGCTCGCTGGCTTCGTTCCAGGGGCAGTCAAAATTCAGTACCTGGCTGTATAGTATAGTTTATACTACAGCTATGACATTTTTAAGAAAAAAACGGGTGGATACCGATTCGATTGATGATGAAGGTACATTGGTACTGGTTGAGAGCCATGAATCGGCATATGATACCAACAACGCAGAAAACAAATCGCGGTCATATTACCTGAACCAGGCAATTGAGCAATTACTGCCCGATGATGCCACTATTATTACCCTTTTTTATAAGGGGGAGCAATCGTTAGAAGAAATTGCCCAAACAATGGGTATTGAAACAAATACCGTTAAGGTTAAACTATTTAGGGCACGCCAGCGTTTGAAAGAGAAGCTGGAGCGCAATTTAAAACACGAGGTGAAAGAACTGATATGAACACCATCGAAGAAAAACTTTGGAACTATATTGATGGTACCTGCACACCGGCTGAGCAGGAAGCCATTTCCCGGCTTATTGAGGAAGACGAGCTGTACAAACAAAAGTACACAGAGCTGCTTGTGCTAAACCAGGAGTTTGCCGGCCTGGAACTTGATGAACCATCAATGGCCTTTACCTATAATGTAATGGAGGCTATCAGGGCAGATCAGGCACTGGCACCTCTAAAATCAACTATAAATAAAAAGATTATACTGGGTATTGCGGCCTTTTTTGTGCTAAGCATATTGGCCCTGCTGGCAATCACCCTTTCAAATGTCCAAATTTCAGGAAATCCGTTCAGTGTTGTAAACATTAAACTACCTGCAGATTTAAAATTGCCTGCAGCCAACGCCATTTTCAATAGCGCTTTCATGAAAAGTTTTTTCGTGTTTGATGTAATTTTGGCGCTATTTTTAACTGACAGTTATCTGCGTAGAAAAAAAGCTGCAAAAGAGACATAAAGTGTTCACTTTTCTGTATGCCAATAAAAATCACGGTGTCTTTTTGACACTTAGTTACACACTTTTTGTAAAGTAAATTCCCTTTTAACCTATTGTTAATGTATCAACAAGGATACATTAACAAAAAATTTAAAAAGTTTCGGGTTTTGGCACAGTGATTGTAATAACAACAGCGAACTGGTAAACTTACCGGTTTAATTGTGATAAGGTTTAGGTTGAAAGTCTCCCGACGCAAGGTTGGGAGGCTTTTATTTTTTAAAGGCGATCCTTCCCTTAAACCAATAACAAATTCCATTTAAAATTTCCCCGAATAGGAATACCGGGTTATAAAAATTGATTTGAGCGCCATCGGTTATATGAAAGCATGGAAAATTATATCCGGATCCATTTAACCAATGACAAGCCCATACTTACGCTAATGCCATTAAAAGAGGTATTGAAAAAGCTGCCTTCTGCAAAATTTCGGCGCATTCACCACAGGTATATTGTTCCGGTAGGTAAAATAAAATCCTTACAAAATCGTAAAGTGCAATTAGGCAAGTATTGAATTGCCGGTGAGCGGTGCCTACTATGAAGTTATCCTTGGTTTGGTTACTTAAGCTTGGTTTTTTTAATACTCATTACCCAATAACTAAAGGACAGAAGCCATCGCAAAAGTATAAGACGGCTTCTGTTCTTTGAGTAAACTTAAAGTTTTGGTCAATGTTATTGCTGGAAATAACCGGCAGTTCCCATATCAGCAATTAACCCGACAGCTTTAGGCTGCCAATTTAGGGCCGCGCGTGTTTTTTCGCTGGATGAGGGGCAACCCAATGAGGCAAAGTGCAAAAACCAGCCAAAATGTGCCGCCGCTCCATCACCTGTTTTGCTCAGTACAGGCAAATGCAGACCCTGACCTATTGTTTCGGCAATTTCGCGAAATGCGATACCTTGTTCGGCTACGGCGTGAAACACACGAAGCTCAGGTTGCTTTTCTATAATCAGGCGATATAGAACTGCGGCGTCTGAACGGTGAACGGCAGGCCAGCGATTGCTCCCTTCAGCTATATAGACCGATTCTCCTTTTTCCCGGGCCATATTAATGATCATCGGTACAAAACCATGGTCGCCCTCACCATGCACACTCGGCGACAGGCGCACCGTATAAACTTTTACACCTTTTGCCGCGGCAGCCGCGGCGGCCTCCTCTGAAGCTACGCGCGGAATAACATCTGATCCTGCAGGCGGCGCGTCATCTTCTGTAACCAGCCGGCCATAATTCAAAAGCCCTACTCCGGAGGTAATAACTAAGGGTTTGTTTGTTCCGGCCAATGCATCGCCCAGGGCTTCAATTACCTTCCTGTCGGCTTCACAATTGGCCTTAAACTGTGAAAAATCATGGTTAAAGGCCGTATGGATTACAGCATCGCACGCGGCGGCGCCTTGCTGAATAAGTTCCAGGTCGTTGACGTCGCCACGGTATACTTCGGCACCGGTTGATGCCAATTGTTCAGCGCCTTTATCTGAACGGACAAGGCCAAGTACCTCATGGCCTGCCCCTAAAAGTTCTTTTACTATTGCTGAGCCTACAAATCCTGAGGCCCCGGTTACAAATACACGCATAAGTCAATGATTTTATTTGATCCAAAATTCTCCAATAAAATCCTGCTAAAGATGGTCAGCTGACCATAATTTAAATTAGCGCTGAAGCTGCGCGTGACGGATACGGGTAAGGGTTTTTATGGAGATGCCCAAATAAGCTGCAATCATACGCAGGGGCAAACGAGCCAGGTAGTCCGGGAAGGTTTGGATAAAATCTTCATACTTTTCCTCGGGCGTTGCGCTTAATGAAATCAGGATCCGCTTCCGGCTGTAGTGGATATTACGGGCAATAAGGCCTTCGGCAAATTTTTTTAGTTGCGGCACCTCCGCCAGCAACATATCGAAATCCTTTTTTTGCCAGCAGAGTATCGTGCTGGGTTCTACTGCTCCTATGCTTACTTGCGAGGGTATCTGCCGGTCATAACTTTCAACATCAAGCGTCCAGCTGTTTTCCGGCGCAAATTGCAGAATGTGCTGATTGCCCCCGGCAGAAATATTGAAGGTGTACAGCAGCCCGCTTACAACAAATACCTTGTGCCGGCAAATTTCGCCTGCGCTAAAAAGGAGCTCATTACGGCGCAATTTTCTTGCTACTGCCAGATTACTGATCTTGCGGACCGCCTCCTCAGCCAGGTCGCTCCTTCGCAGATATGTTTCAAATTCCGGATGCATCATCCAAAAATAATAAACATTTCAACAGCAAGTTTTCAGATGTATATAAAATGAGATTCGGATAGATTATTGATATGTCAATACAAACAAAAAGGCCGTCTCAAAAGAGGCGGCCTTATGCAATACAGTAATTGATGAAAAAATTATTCTTTAATAAAAGCTAAAAGATCCTTGTTGATGGTTGCAGCCTCGGTAGTAGGCATACCATGCGGGAAACCCGGATAGGAGATCAATTTACCATTTTTCAAGTGCTTTATAGACTTTAGCGCCGAGTTTGCAAACGGAACGATCTGGTCATCTTCCCCGTGTAAAACAAGTACGGGAATATCTACACTTTTAAGGTCTTCTGTAAAATCTGTTTCCGAAAAAGCTTTAACACAGTCGTAATGTGCTTTTATACCGCCCATCATACCCTGGCGCCACCAGTTGTCCCTGATACCCTGTGAAACTTTAGCGCCTTCGCGATTGTAGCCGTAAAACGGAATAGTCAGGTCCTGGTAAAATTGATTCCTTTGGGTTGCAGTATTTTCGCGGATCTCGTCAAATACTGCAATCGGAACACCATCAGGATTGCTTTCGCTTTGAACCATAACCGGAGGAACCGCGCTGATCAGCACAGCTTTGGCGATACGTCCTTTTCCATATTTTGCAGCGTAGTGGATAACCTCTCCGCCACCTGTAGAGTGACCGATGTGGATTGCACCCTTCAGGTCAAGCGCCTCAACAAGCTCGGCAACGTCAGCTGCATAAGTATCCATTTCATTGCCTGTTGCGGTTTGGCTTGAACGTCCGTGGCCGCGGCGGTCATGGGCTATCACCCTATAACCTTGTTCAAGGAAAAAGAACATCTGGGCATCCCAGTCATCGGCAGATAGAGGCCAGCCGTGATGGAAAACTAATGGTTGTCCGGTTCCCCAGTCCTTGTAATAAATTTCGGTTCCGTCTTTTACTGTAATTTTACTCATTTTGTTTTTCAATTATGGTGATTAATAAAGCGCTGAAGATGCAGGGCGTTTTTAGCAAATGATTATCAATGTAATGCCTTTAGGCTTTTCTTTTGATGTTTATTATATCCGCAAGTAAAGCTGGCCGGCATCCAAAAATAGTGAATTAAGGAAGAGCCTTTCAAAATCGTATCGAAATTTACCTGGATGCGATAAATCGGCTATTTTTTTGACGGAAAGCTTAACAATGTTTATCGTTGCTAAAAATCATTTATAAAAAACACGTTATAGTATTTAGACAGTGTATTATCGGTACAGATATACAGCGAAGCTTATAGTTACAAAAGTAATTACCCGTTGATTTCCAGCTTATATCCCTTGCCGTGTATATTCACCAGTTTAATAGCCGGATCATGCTCCAGTTTTTTTCGCAGTTTTGATATGAACATGTCAAGGCTCCGGCCAACAATTACGCCCTCATCCTCCCAAATCTCTTTTTGAAGCCTGCTCCTTTCAATGATCTCATTTGGCGACCGGGCAAAGATGAGCAGCAGTTTATTTTCTTTTAAGGTAAGTTCGGTAATTATTCCGGCACTTTGCAGCTGCCGCCTGGCTGGGTTAAATATTATATTACCCATTTTAAAACCATGCTCCGCGGCAGGGCTGTTTAAAACTGCATTTTTCCGGCTTTTACCCGACATTGAAATTATAAGCCCGATAAATGCCAATAAAGGTATCCCGCCAATTAAATATCTTTTTTGAGGTGCACTCCATCCCTGGCTTTTGAATTTGAGGTTGATCACATAGCAGCTTTTAGGTTGTTTCCGCCCCGAGCAGGGCATTATGTTATCTTTTCTATTTTTGAATATAGCATAGCCAAATATCACATCCTTCCCTGTACAATTCAAAACGCTCACAATATAGTCGTTAGCCAGGTTGTCTTTTGCCAGCGCGCTGCTGATTGCTTTTTCGAGCGAATCGGGCTGAAAAGAAAATTCATTCTCAAACCGTAACTCGTACTCATTTTCAGCAACCTTTTGCACCGGCATCACCCGCGATGTACTATCCCCCGAATATAATAGCACCTCATGCCCAATTTTCCGGAGCAGAATTTCCTGCCGGGCCATATCAAAGTCGTCCTTACCGGTAAAGCTGAAAGCAACACATAAAAGGGTCATGAGCAGCAGGGAACCAAGCCCCATCAAGCGTTTGGTTGTCTTATTCATTAGTAGTTTGGAACCGGCCATATTCCCGGAGATTTAATTTACAAAGTTTACAATTTTATTTACAATATCGGCAATAACAAACGCACTGAAGCTGAGTAGGTTTGCCAAATAAATCACTTATGTTATGTTACGAAAATACGCGATTATCCTGTGGCTGTCCATGGCCTTGATCCCAGCCGCTGCACAGCAAACCTACCATTTAGATATTAAAAAAAGCAAAGTTTTATGGGACACCCGCAAAACTATGGGCGGCCATTACGGCTATCTGCTTTTTAAATCGGGCAGCCTGGAGTATACGGCTGGCGGCGAACCAAAAAACGGCACCTTTAGCCTGAATATGAATACCATGCACAGTACCGATCATGCCGATGCGGCCGGGAATAAAAAGGTAGATGAAGAGTTGAAAAAAGAAGGCTTTTTTGCAGTAGACCGGTACCCGGAAGCAACTATGGTTGTTAAAGAAATTACGCGCGTAGGCCAGTCAATCAACTTTAAAGTGATCGGCATCCTTACCATAAAAGGGATCAGCAACCCCATTGAATTTATGGCAGCTATCATTAAAAAGAACGATATCATCAGCGCTAAGGCAAATACCACAATTGACCGTATCAAGTGGAAAATCGATATGCAGCCCAGGCGGGAAGCATGGGATTTCTTTTCGGCCGTAAAAAACACAGTTGTTACCGACGAGATAGCAGTTTCGTTGAATCTTATATTTACGGCCGATTAACGCACTGTTGTGGGCAGATACCGTTGCGTAATCCTATTTCAGGCCCGGTTGTAATATTACCGGTTAGCATACCATCTTCAGATAGTGAATCACATAGTAGGCGATTGTTCGTAAATATCCCAATACTGGTCTTTTGTATTTGTCTTTTTAGCTAAAACTATCTGTGAGTTAACTGCCCCCTTTTTATCAGATGGCGTAATGTATAAGTTCGTCCCTTTCAATTTGATCATGTAAGTATCATGATCTATCGCCTCAAATTCATATTGCTGAATGGCGCTGTTCGCGTTAAGCGGTTGTTCCTCTAAAACTACGTTTACATCAGCATCGCCCTTAGGCTGGAATGTTTTATTGGTAAGCAAATTCTGAAGCTGATAGGTATTCCCTGCAACATGTTTAAAATTCCAGGTCATGCATTTCCAGTTTTCGGGATAGTAAGCCACCAGTGGGGTACCATTTTCTGAATGTGCGTCTTTAACCCGTAACAGCATCCCGGTTTTCTCATTTTTAATAGCATAGCTCCCCTTAATTTGTTGGGCCGAAACCGCGAGGCAAGGTAACAGGAAGCATAACAGCCAGACAAATTTTTTCATAGGTATATCGATTTAAACAAATTTAGATACAAACTATAAACAGCTGTTATCAAAATTGATTCAGTTTTTAGTCGATATGTATCAAAGCGGTAGATGTGTTGCATGCGAATTGATTGTAACAAATGTGGTGTCCCCAAATTTTAATTCCCCATAAAAAATTGGAAAAACACCCAGGCCTTTTTTTCTGAAACAACATCATGTTCCAAATTTTAAGAGTGAAACACGAAACACATTAAAACACCACATGCGCTGATAATCAACGCCTTATCGCTTTTAGTGAAACATAGACAAATAACTGACAATCAATGATTAAAACTTTAGGGAATACAAAGTTAATGTTTCAACAGTGCTTTTTCGAAGGCTTTTATGCTACTGATTTTTTGATATTTTTTGAGCAAAAATAAACCTGGAAGGTTTTGGAAAAAAAGTACTGACAAAACAGCGCCACCATTTTTTATAGCTAAAAGTTGTTGCTTTCGCAGGCAAAATGCTTTGCCCGGTTTTAGGCCGATTTACGTTATCGCACAACTTGGGCCAGTGAATGAGCTGAAGTTAGAAACTTCAGGGATATTCAATCGTGGGTTAGGCTATCGCTAAAACCGCGGCAGCCCGCTTTTATCCCTTCATTACATTCGCCCTATCCCCTTTCCAGTCGGGAAACAGTATATGATCATTATTTATCGCAAGATGCTTATCCGCTACTGAGCTGAACACGCTCCTGAAATCGGTAGTTACGGCAAGGTCGCGGCCATCTTCAAGGTTTTCAACGGCGAGCGGCTTTACATCGCCATACACTAAACCGCCGCTTACATCATTACCTAAAATAAAGTTACATGAAGCGCGGCCATGATCGGTACCGCCAGTCCCGTTTTGATGCACGGTACGGCCAAACTCGGTCATGGTCATTATGGTAACATCGTCCTGGTAGGTGCCCAGGTCGGTCCACAGCGCCATTATACTGTTGCTTAGGTCGGCAACATTACGGGCAAAGATGCCGTTTTCGGTTCCCTGGTTAAAGTGGGTATCCCAACCGTTTGATTCGGCAAAGGCAACTTCCAGCCCCACATCCATTTTAATGAGTTGGGCTATTTGTTTCAACGAATTGCCCAATGCCGAGCTGGGGTAAACAGCGCCATTGGCCGGTGTATAATTTTTAACATCGGTTTTCTGCAGCATTTTCATCGCCTCAAAACTTTCCTTTCCTGTTTGCTTCAGTAAGCCCGATGCGGTTTGATCATACAGATCTTCAAAACTTTTGGCCGCGATATTGGCTCCGGCAGGGTTGCCCCGCAATTGAATGGCAAAATCCTGGAGATTGCTGATGGCCACCGAGGGATTGTCGCCATAAAAAGAACGTGGCATGGCCGATGTCATGCTCACGGCCGTAAATGGTGTAAGCGCATCATGCCCAAGCAAACCTACAGCCCGGTTAAGCCAGCCGCTTGAGGTTCCTTTATTGAATGGAGTGCCCGATTCCATATAATCCTGTGCATCAAAATGCGAACGGGTATTATTAGGCGAACCTATGCCGTGAACAATGCCCAAACGTTTTTCGCGAAACAGGGGTTCAAAGGCCTTCATGGCAGGGTGCAAACCAAAACGCCCGTCCAGGTCTATCAGCGGATTACCTGTACCACTTTTGGCAGCCGACATGAACAGGTTTGGCCGGGCAGCTTTCAAATAATCGTCGGTAAAGGGGGTAACAGCCATCAGGCCATCCATAGCTCCCCGCTGAAAGATACATACCAGCGTTTTTTTCTTTTTATAGGGCGATAAGATTTTTTCGCTTGCGGCTGCCTCAGCTAAAAAACCGGGTATGCCGCCCAGTAATCCTACACCTAAAAGGGCCAGTCCGCCCGATTTTAAAAAGCCTCTTCTTGACACCATTTTTAAATCCTCCTGCTATTTAACGCCTTTGATATTCGGGTGAACCAATGATAACGCCAACCACCTGTGCCAGCATAGAATTATTGCCCGAGGTGCTTTGCATCGCTATAAAATTATTTTTCCGTTTGCCTTTTAAACCCGCCTGCTGATCCATCATTTCATCATTGGCAGCTACTGGTACCGCGGTTGCTGCAGGAGTTTTAGCGCTGGCTTCGCCAACCTTTTCCATAAGTTTGGGATCGTTAAGCATGGGGGTAAGCCGTTTGATGGTTTCATCAAGCTTACGGCCAGGCATAATGATTTTACTATAGGTGATAAGTGCGGCCTGTGCGCTTTCGGGTTCGTGATGGTTATTGAGTGCTGCAAGATCAACCTTTACACCCGGGATCCGGCCCGATGCCAACGCCAAACCAAAATTCATACGGTTAAGCAGTGCGCCGGTATTGATCCAGTATTGGCCTTTATCGGGGAAGCCCGTTGGGGCCTGGTAATAGTACATCTTTTCGCCCATTTTATTGATCCAGTTAAACAACTGGTAAGGCTGGGTAATATCGGCATGCAATGAACGTACCGAGCCTATGGCCAGTTCAAAAGGCGATTTTGTTTTTTCCCTTACGGCTGCCGCGCTCCAAAATTCAGGCGCATCAACCATGGTGATCAGTACCTGTTTAATATCCCCATCCTTATTCATAAAGGTACGGGCCATTTTATCAATAAGGCTCTGCGGCGGGTTATCGCTCACAAAGCGCACAGCTATTTTCTTTGCTATAAATTTCGCCGTAGCTTGTTGATGTGCCAGCATATTAAGCAGTTGCACGCCCTCCTCGTACCCGCCTCCGGCAGCAAAATGATGGCCTAATACCGTCTTTTCGCCGCTATCATGTTTGTTAGGGTTAAACAGAAAATCGCCCTCATGTACAAAACCACGGCTTTGCAGTTTTTCATCCCCAATACGGTTCATGAGTTTTTGGCCTGCTTGTCCGTAAGTGCCCATCGGGTAAACCGACCAGCCGGTAAGTACTTTAGCCGCCTGGGTAACATCCTGCTGGGTATAGCCGCCGTCAACGCCAAGGGTATGCAGTTCCATTACCTCGCGGGCGTAATTTTCATTAAGCCCCTGTGCTTTTTTTGTTTTGTTTAGTTTGGGCATATTGGCAAAACGATCCGTATCCGCACCCTGCATTTGCTGCATCAGCCGGCGGCGGATCGGCCTGTTACCTTGCTCCATATTGTCCTTATTCCCCGAACTGCTAAAATTATCCAGGTAATATAGCATGGCCGGCGATTTGGCAGTGGCCAATAACAAATCATTAAATTTGCCAAGGGCATTAGGGCGGATCACATCGCGCTCATAAGCGGGGATATATTGCGAACAGTCGTTTTTTACTATAGATACATTGAAATGATTGAACCAGAAACTGGTCATTACTTCCTGTAATTGATTATTGCTGTAAGCAGCTCTTAATATTTTTTGGTTGATGAATTGGCGTAACAGTTCCTGCTCGGGCTTTAATCCGTTTTGCTGCATGTAGTTTTGCAACTGATCGCGATAAGCTTTGCGATCTGTTTTTACCGAATCTTTGTTAACTATACCATCCCTTACAGCCATTCGCAAAACCTGCGCGCCTTTGGGGTATTGGGCAACAACTTCTGTATTGCTCAGTTTTAAGGCATCATATTTATTTAACAGTTGATTAAGGGAATCATCCGGGAGTTGGGCATCCAACTGTTGGGCAAACCACTTTTCGGGGCCGATTTTGGATACTTCTTCTACTTCGCCCGGGGTTGCCCCATAAGTAAAACGGCTCAGTAAATGAGCCGCGGCCTGTTCGGGTGTTAAACCCGCCTGCTTATATGGAAATTTTAAACTTGCATTAGGATAGCCCGGCAAAAAGGCAGTAAATACGGGAAACAAACACAACAACATAACAAAGCCACACCAGTACTTAACAGCCTTTTTCATAGTATCCGGGTTATTAAATTAAAAATTTAACTTTTGCATTAGTACGACCATAAAAGAACCCTTTGGTTTAATTTAATTGTCAAAGAAAATTATACACATACCCATTTAAACCAAAACTCATCTATATTGTCAATAAATTAATTATCTGCAAAAACTAAAAAATATGAAAAAACTATTGATGCTACTGGCCCTTGCCTGCGGACTAAACTACGCAGCCAACGCACAAAAAAAGGTTGAAAAAACGCCTGCTCAAAAAGCGGCCAACAAAACCGAACACCTGCAAAAAAACTTAAAACTTACTGCCGACCAGGCAAAAAAAGTCAATGTTATCCTGCTTGCCCAGGCAACAAGTATCGATAGCCTGAAAAAACTGAAACAGGATAAAAAAACCAGTCACCTGGCCGATCAAAAGATTAAACAACGCACCGCCGCCGGCTTAAACAAGATTTTCACCCCCGAACAACAAAAAGCCTATGCAAAATTAAAAGCTGATAAAAAAGCTAAGAAAGACGCGGCTAAAGCTGATGAATAAAAGGAACCATGACTTTCAGAATTAAGGGATTACCCTGATAGATTAAATTTAAGAGCGGGATGTTTTTCCGCTTTTTTGTTTTGTGTGCTTTTCTGGTTATCTTAAATAATCCTAATTTTAAGATCAATCATGTGATCGTAATATGGCTTCAAATTTATTGGCAAAAAACAAACATACCATACTGTACGCGATAGCGCTTGCACTGCTGTTGTTTTTGCTGAAATGGCTTGAGCTTAAACTGATCATTGTTGATAATGCCTATGAAATTTACATGGGTGCCATAGCAGTGTTTTTTACCGTATTAGGAATTTGGCTGGCGCTTAAACTTACCAAACCCAAAACAGTTGTTGTAGAAAAACAGGTTTATGTAAATAACGGACCTGAATTTATCATTAACCAGACAGAGGTGGAAAAGCTTGGCCTCAGCAAACGCGAGCTTGATGTTTTGCAATTAATGGCCGAAGGGTTAAGTAACCAGGAAATTTCAGAGCGCTTATTTGTATCGTTGAATACCATCAAAACACATTCGGCAAAAGTGTTTGAAAAAATGGAGGTTAAACGCCGCACCCAGGCCGTGGAAATGGGGAAGCGGCTCAGCATTATTCCTTAACCCGCTTCATACTTTAGTACTAATGGCAGCATATTTTTCAAAATCACCCTAAAGTATGAGCCCGAAAAGTTTCTGACAAGCCAAATTTGCTCTATCAAAACATAAAACGATATGAAAAAGAATGTATTTGTTTTTGGATCAATCTCCGGCCTCATCATTGCTGCTACCGGAGGAATTTCGGGAGCCATTTGCTATAACAACCCCAACTTTCAGGGCAACATGTGGGTGGGCTATGGCTCCATGTTGCTGGCGTTTTCGCTGATATTTGTAGCCATCAAAAATTACCGTGACAAATACAACGAAGGCATAATTAGTTTCGGCAAAGCTTTTATGATCGGCCTTTACATTGTGTTGATCACCTCAACAGTTTATGTGATTGTGTGGTTAATAGAGTTCTATAACTTTTACCCCGATTTTATGACCAAATACGTCGCCCATGTTTTAAGGGAAGCCAAAGCCCATGGTGCTACGGCTGCCGAACTTAAGCAACAGGAAGCAAGCATGGCCGGTTATGTTAATATGTACAAAAGCCCCTTCGGCGTAATCGTGCTTACTTACATGGAGATACTGCCCGTAGGCCTGGTGATTGCGCTGATAACAGCTTTGATCCTGAAACGCAAGGATGCCAGCCCGCAATTGGCTACGAATTAAATAGATACATTGACCTAACTTTATGTCATTGCTGTAAACGAAGCGTGGCAATCGCACGGAATCATAGTCGCGCTGTATAGTATGCGATTGCCGCGCCGCATAATGACGTGATTGCAAATTATTGATTATAGGTATATTTTAAATCAATTTTATAAAATGGGCGTTGCCTGCGGCCCGGGCTTTCCGTTACAAGTCCTCGCTTTTCCCGCCCGCAATCCCTCTACACGCTGTGGGCTTTACACTGCAATCCCTCCTATGTTTACATCTAATATTATTGTAATGATTTTATGAGTGAAAAGAGTGAGAGCACAGCAATCCCAAACAGCCTTGAGCATGTTGAGCGTTAGATATAGCCTCACTCCTTTACTTTTTTGAGTTTGAACAGAATGTAAGGAATACGACCAGGCAGTATATCCAGGATAACCAACAGGAGGAAAAACGAAGAAAGGTTTTCACTTATAACAGTTAAAAACTTTGATCAATGGCAAGCAGATTATTAAAACAAGTAGTAGGTATTGATGTGGCTCAAAAAGAGCTGGTGGTTTCTATCGGCAAGATGGATGAGCAGGCAGTTATAACAGTTTATGCGAACAAGATTTTTCCAAACAATGAAAAAGGATTTGCAAACCTGGAAGTATGGATAAACAAGCAAAGCATCCCCCAATATCCATTAAGATATGTAATGGAGGCCACAGGTGTATACCACGAGCGCCTTGCTTATTATCTGGCCGGCAAAGGGTATGCTGTAAGTATTGTCATGCCCAACAAGATCTCGAACTTCTTCAAGACACTGGAGATCAAAACAATTACCGATAAATCAATGTCTTTTGCCATAGCCATGTTCGGACTTGAAAAGAAACTGGATAACTGGGTACAACCCAAAAGGGTGTTCAGGACTCTGCGGCAGATAACCCGTGAAAGAGAACAACTTATTGCAGAAAGAACCATGATCAAGAACCAGCTACATGCTGAACAGTCCGAAGCTTTTCCGGGGGAAGATACTATCCGCAGAATGATGGACAGGATAAAGATGATTGGTGAACAACTTAAAGAAATACTTACTGAGATTAGAACAGCTGTAGCACAGGACAAACATTTAAAACAAACACTGGCTACCATTACCACTATTCCTGGAGTCGGCTTATTAACGGCCACTGTGATCATAGCCGAAACAAACGGCTTTGAGCTGATCAGGAGTAAAAAGCAGCTGACCAGTTACGCCGGGCTGGATGTCAGGGAAAAAGAATCCGGCTCATCCGTTAAGGGCAAACCCAAGATATCTAAAAGGGGGAACAAGCATTTACGAAAAGCCATGCACTTACCTGCATTAGCGGCCATAAGACATTCAGAAAGATATAAAGCTATATTTGTCCGGATCGTATCCCGAAATAGCGTGAAAATGAAAGCTACTGTAGCAGTACAAAGAAAATTATTGGAGATGGTATACACTATATACAAAACCAACAAACCATTCGAAAAACACTACCTTCAACAGAATGCACACATATCCGAAAATAGTTAGAGCAGTCGCTTCAATTGAAGGACTGCCCTAAACAGGCTAACATAAAGCTGCCTAAGACTCAAAAATAAAAAATAACTTTTGCATATCAACACAGAATCTAACGCGGCCTTCGCAGAACATCCTTAAAATAAATTCCTTATGTCATAACTATTTTTTTTCAGGTTGCCTTGATGCTTACTCACAATGCCATACCGGATAAACTATTTATTCCTAAATTGGCCCAATGATATTTGATTTCAGGCTGAAGGTTTTTTATACGGTATCACAGCGGTTAAGCTTTACCAAGGCTGCATCCGAACTGTTTATTACCCAGCCAGCGGTCACCAAACATATCAAGGAGTTGGAGCAGCAGCTCAGTGTACAGTTGTTTAAACGAAACGGCAATAATATTTCCCTTACCGCCGCCGGCAAGATCCTTGAAAAATATGCCGAAAAGATTTTCCAAACCTATACCGACCTGGAAACTGAACTGGCACAGCTTAACAACCTGGAAGCCGGTACACTGCACATAGGGGCCAGTACCACCGTGGCGCAAACTATTTTGCCCAAACTGTTGGCTATGTTTAAAAAAACATATCCCAAGGTTACTTTCAATTTTATCCAGGCCAATACCGATCAGATCTCGCAGCTGGTACTGGCCGAAAAAATAGATATTGCCATTGTAGAAGGGGCTGCCCATTCGCCGCAATTATCCTATACCGATTTTATTAAAGATGAAATTGTACTGGTAACCAGTGCTAACAATAAGTTATCCAAAAAGACCGAGATCACTCCCAAACAATTACCCGCTATCCCGTTGGTTTTAAGGGAAGCCGGATCGGGCACCCTGGATGTTATCTTCAATGCCCTGGCCGCCGTGCAGATCAACCCTAAAGACCTGAACATCGAGATTCAACTGGAGAGCAGTATCGCCATAAAACAATACCTTTTATACTCAGAAACAGCGACATTTCTTTCCATTCAATCGGTAGTAAGCGAGTTAAAGTACAACGAGCTCACCATTATTGATGTTAAAGGATTAGAGATTTTCCGCACTTTTCAGTTCATACAATTGCATGGCAAACACAGCAAACTGATAGAGTTATTTAAGCGTTTTTGCCTTGCCAATTATAACTTAAAGTAATCTTATATTACTTTATATCATTTGATTGCCAGTTGGTTTAGCGGCAAATTTGATTGCTGAATCAAAGGCGATCATACATGGAAAAAATTACTACCGATATCTGCATTATAGGCGCGGGACCTGTTGGTTTATTTGCTGTTTTTGAAGCCGGGCTGCTAAAAATGCGCTGCCATCTTATCGATGTGCTGCCACAGGTTGGCGGCCAGCTTTCCGAAATCTATCCGCATAAACCTATTTATGATATTCCCGGTTATCCTGATGTTACCGCACAGCAACTGGTGGATAATTTGATGCTGCAGATAGCCCCGTTTCACCCTACCTTTAGTTTGGGCGAGCGGGTAGAAAACCTGCAACGCAATGATGACGGTTCCTATAACATCATTACTAGCGATGGTACGCTTGTACATTGCCAGGTAGTAGTGATTGCCGGCGGCCTTGGCTGTTTTGAACCCCGCAAACCAGAAATTGACCACCTTACGGATTTTGAGGGAAAAGGCGTAGCCTACATGGTGAAAAATCCCGAACATTTCCGGGATAAAAAAGTGGTGCTTGCAGGTGGCGGCGATTCCGCCCTGGACTGGGCCGTTTTTCTAAGCAATGTAGCCGAGCGGGTTACACTGGTTCATCGGGGGGATACTTTCCGCGGAGCGCCCGATAGTGCCGAAAAGGTATTTGAACTGGCCAGGGAAGGCAAGATCGACCTGATCCTTAAATCAAATGTAGTTGCCTTAACCGGCGATGACCGCTTGCAGGAGATCACCCTGCTTGACCGGGACCAGCAGGTAAGCCATATTGAAGCCGACCACCTCATTCCTTTATTTGGCCTTAGCCCTAAGCTTGGCCCTATTGCCGACTGGGGGTTGAATATCGACAGATCAGCCATCGCGGTAAATACAGTTGATTACAGCACCAATATCGAACGCATTTATGCCATTGGTGATATCAATACCTACCCGGGTAAGCTTAAGCTGATACTCTGCGGTTTTCATGAAAGTGCGTTAATGGCCCAAAGTGCTTTCAAATATGTTTACCCCGAGCAAAAACTGAGTTTTAAATACACCACCGTTTACGGTGTAAGCGCTTTTTAGCCATGATAAATTTAACCATAATTGACCGCGACGGAGGCAGCAGGCCCATTGAAATTCCGGAAGGCATAAACCTGAGCCTGATGGAAGTACTGAAGGCATCTGAGTACGATATACTGGCCACCTGCGGTGGTATGGCGCTTTGTGCCACCTGTCACGTACAGGTGATAGAAGGTCCCGAGGAATATTTTATCGCGACAGATACCGAGCTCGACGTATTGGATACGCTGCCCTACGCTCCACCTGCAAGCAGACTGGCTTGCCAGATCAGGATCTCCGAAGATATGGATGGGATGGTATTTAAGCTGGTGGGAGAGGAATAAGCCGAAAGTCCCGAGTTCTAAGTCTTGAGCCAGATCAAAAAAATTTGCGTGCTTGTTCCCCAAAAACCCAGGAGCATTTTTATTATCTCATTTTATCAAGCCGTTTTAAAAACTTCTGAGTAAAACATAAAACGGCCCGGACAAGCCGGGTCGTTTACTATATCCTAAAAGAGGATCAATTAATGACCCTGCTCATGTACTTCTTCTTCCCTGAACAGTTTCGCGCTAAAATAGTCGTTGTTCATACGGGCAATGTTAGTCAATTTAATTTCCTTAGGGCACTCGGCTTCGCAGGCACCGGTGTTAGTACAGCTGCCAAAACCTTCTTCGTCCATTTGGGCAACCATTGATTGCACGCGACGGTAGCGCTCAGGCTGACCTTGTGGCAATAAGCCTAACTGGGTGATCTTAGCCGATACAAACAACATAGCCGAGGCATTTTTACAGGCAGCAACGCAGGCTCCGCAGCCAATACAGGTAGCAGAGTTGAAAGCTTCATCAGCAATAACTTTAGGGATTGGGATAGCGTTACCATCAGGTACACCACCGGTGTTCACCGAAACATAACCACCAGCTTGCTGGATCCTGTCAAATGCAGAGCGGTCAACCGCTAAATCTTTTACGATAGGGAATGCTTCCGCGCGCCATGGCTCAATGGTGATAGTTTCACCATCGTGGAAGGTACGCATGTGCAGCTGACAGGTAGTGATACCACGTTTTGGTCCGTGTGGGTGACCGTTGATATATAATGAACACATCCCGCAAATACCTTCGCGGCAGTCGTGGTCAAAGTTAATTGGCTCATCGCCTTTGTGGATCAGGCTTTCGTTAACCACGTCGAGCATTTCAAGGAACGACATGTCGGGAGAAATGTTCTCAGCTTTATAGCTTACGAATTTACCCGGGGTTTGAGCATTTTTTTGACGCCATACTTTAAGCGTCAGGTTCATATTTCCGTTCATTCTACTTAGATTTGAGATATGAGATTTGAGACATGAGACTTTTTATCAGTTAGTTTGACAGCATTTTTTGAAAAGCATAATTCATCTTCTGCAATTCCTCGATCTGTTTAAGCAGATCGTTTAATTCGTCGTCTTTTAAAAGGCCTAATTTATTTGATATAACTAATTGTGTTTGCAGCTCATATGAAGAACCATTAGCAATGCCTAAAAAGTGGCAAAACTCCTTATTAGAGTTGCGCCCGGCTCCTTCAGCAATATTTGAAGGAATTGAAACGGCTGCACGCCTTATCTGGCTTGTTAAGCCAAATCGCTCATCAGCAGGATAGTTTACGGTTGCTTTGTAAACCAAGACCGCTAAATCAATGGCTTTTTGCCAAATTTTCAATTCTTTTAAGTTGTGCATGTTCTTCAAATATTAAAATCGAGGTTTAGATGAGAGACCTTAAACGATTTACTTTGTCTCAAATCTCACATCTAATATCTCAAATCTAATTAAGCATAGTTTCTTTGAGACAGGTGAACTGCTTCAAATGTCAGCTGCTCTTTATGTAACTCTTCTGGTTGGTTCTCGCCTTTAAACTCCCAGGCAGCTACAAACGCGAAGTTTTCGTCATCGCGAAGCGCTTCACCATCTGCAGTTTGTGATTCAACCCTGAAGTGGCCACCGCATGATTCTTTACGCATTAAAGCGTCGTCGATCATCAGCTCGCCAAGTTCGATAAAGTCGGCCACACGACCAGCTCTTTCTAACGAAGCGTTCACTTCTTCGTTTTCGCCGGTTACGATAGCATTTTTCCAGAAATCAGCTTTCAAAGCCTGGATCAGGCCTTTGGCCTTTTTCAGGCCTTCTTCGGTGCGGGCCATGCCGCAATACTCCCACATAATATGGCCAAGTTCGCGGTGGTATTCGTTAGTGGTTTTAGTGCCTTTAAGAGCTAATAATTTACTTATATGTGCGATAACATCCTGTTTGGTTTTTTCAAACGCCGGGTGGCTGGTATCAACTTTTTTAGGGCCAATTTTAGCCAGGTAATCGCCAAGGGTATAAGGGATCACGAAATATCCATCAGATAAACCCTGCATCAATGCAGATGCACCCAAACGGTTTGCACCGTGATCTGAGAAGTTACACTCACCTAAAGCATATAAACCAGGGATTGTAGTGCTCAGGTTATAATCAACCCAAAGGCCGCCCATGGTATAGTGAACCGCAGGGTAAATACGCATTGGTTGTTTGTATGGGTTCTCGTCGGTGATCTGGATGTACATATCAAACAGGTTACCGTATTTGGCTTTAACGGTTTCTTCGCCTAAACGTTTAATAGCATCGGCAAAGTCAAGGAATACCGCGAAGCCAGAACCTCCTACGCCTCTGCCTTCTTCAACCATTTCTTTAGCGTTACGTGAAGCCACGTCGCGCGGAACAAGGTTACCGAAAGCGGGATATTTACGCTCAAGGAAGTAATCACGGTCGTCTTCTTTAACCTGGTCCGCCTTCAATGTGCCTTTGCGCAGTTGCTCGGCAATTTCAACAGTTTTAGGAGCCCATACCCTACCGTCGTTACGCAATGACTCTGACATCAGCGTAAGCTTCGACTGGTGATCACCTGTTACCGGGATACAGGTTGGGTGAATTTGAGTATAGCAAGGGTTACCGAAGAAAGCACCACGTTTGTGTGCCCTCCAGGCTGCCGTTACATTTGAGCCTATAGCGTTTGTTGACAGGTAGAAAACGTTGCTGTAGCCGCCTGTACACAATAATACCGCATGGCCTGCATGCGTATCGATAGCGCCGGTGAGCATATTACGGGTAACAATACCTTTGGCATGGCCATCGATAGTTACCACGTCTAACATTTCGTGACGGGTGTACATTTTTACTTTACCAGCGTGGATCTGGCGGTTAAGGGCAGAGTACGCACCTAACAATAATTGTTGTCCTGTTTGACCCCTCGCGTAAAATGTACGCGATACCTGCGAACCACCGAATGAACGGTTATCCAGCAAACCGCCGTATTCGCGGGCAAAAGGTACACCTTGTGCAACGCACTGGTCAATGATGTTTACTGAAACCTCGGCCAAACGGTGAACGTTGGCTTCACGGGCGCGGTAGTCACCACCTTTAATGGTATCGTAAAATAAACGGAAAACGCTATCGCCGTCGTTTTGGTAGTTTTTAGCGGCATTGATACCACCCTGTGCAGCAATAGAGTGTGCACGGCGGGGGCTGTCCTGGAAACAAAATGCCTTAACGTTGTAACCCAGCTCGCCTAAAGTGGCAGCTGCCGAAGCGCCTGCCAAACCGGTACCTACA
This sequence comes from Mucilaginibacter sp. Mucisp73, assembly GCF_059491465.1. NCBI lineage: Bacteria > Pseudomonadati > Bacteroidota > Sphingobacteriia > Sphingobacteriales > Sphingobacteriaceae > Mucilaginibacter > Mucilaginibacter sp. Mucisp73. The sequence goes on from NZ_CP168507.1 coordinate 5,401,238, forward strand.
ATGATGATATCGTATTTACGCTTGTTGGCGGGGTTAACCAGCTTCAGATCAAATTTATGCTTGCTCCATTTTTCGGCTAATGGGCCTTGAGGAATTTTAGCATCTAATGTCATCTCTTCTTTGTATTTATGTTTGTGGCTTTGGGCCAGCTAACTTAGTGAGCTCCCTGGGTTGATAAATAGTAATAATAAACCGGCATGGCGGCAAAAAGCAGCGGAATGATAACTGCAAACAGCCATGTACCAATAAAGTAAACTACCGGTGTATATTTACGGTGTACCCAGCCCAGCGTACGGAACGCGCTCTGGAAACCATGTAACAAGTGAAATGCTACAGCGCCCATGGCTATTACGTAAAATATAACGTAGATAATGTTGCTGAAACTGTAAGCAACACGCGCGTGCAGGTCTTTTACCCTTACAACTTCCACATTGTTTTCGGTTGATACCGAGTGGCTGAATTCGGCATTGGCCGGTGTGTAATCGCTAACCTTTGTTTCGCCTGTTGCCAGATCGGTACGGTACTCTTTAAAGCCCATGGTTTTGTCGTTATGGTAACGGAACCAGAAATCGCCCATGTGGATAACGATGAACAGGAACAGGACTGAACCCAGCAGGCCCATGTTTTTTGATGACCATGAGGCATCAGATTTTGCCGCTACCGCATAGCGTACAGGGCGGGCTTTACGGTTTTTGACAGTCAGGATCAAACCGTATAGTGCATGCACTAAAATGGAAAGGTACAACAGGTATGCTATAACTTCAATAGGCGGAAAATGCGTAAGGAAGTTGGCATACACGTTAAAACTGAAACCGTTATCGTTGTTAAACAACAACAGGTTGCCGCCTACGTGCACAATTAAAAAGGTACACAGAAACAAGCCTGTTAAAGCCATGATCAGCTTTTTGCCCAGCGACGAGTTTAAGGTTTGTTTGAATTCGCTCATTATGAATTGGATTTATTAGGCAAAAGTATTTATTAAATAACAAAACATAGAAGAGGTTTTGGCTTATTGGAGACCAAAAAGCTATTTAGAATCAATCTAAAATAATGTCCTGGTATTCAACATCCAAATACAATACGATGACAGGGAAATTGATGAATTTAGTGCATTTTGTAGATGAAAATCAGGCTATAGCCACAACTTTATCTTTCAAAACGGCAAAGATCCTGTCGTTTTGAAGGCTCCGGATAGCTACCCGCCCGGTAAATTTCCCGAAGGATGGTAAAATTCCCTGTTTATTGCCAAAGGCAAAGCAAGGCAACGTAATGCTTTGACGTGCCCGGCCGCTTAAGTTTACCCCAGGGTGGATATGCCCGCAAAAAACGTAACCCGTTTTTTCGTCCTGGTCATTGGCAAGAGGATGGTGCATCATGAGGAAAGGGCCGATCAACAATTCGTCGTGCAGTTCGATATTCAGGTTATGATAATGCTTATCTGCAATGATATCATGGTTGCCGCGGACCAGCATGATCTGCAACGCAGGGAACTGGCTGCGCCAAAGGATAAACCAATCCCAATCGTTATTCATATCGCTATGGAACAGATCGCCCAAAAAAATTAACTTTTCCGGCTTGTGTTCATAAATAAGATCGGAAAGTACGGCCAGGTCACTCTGCTCCATATCCCTTGGTATTGCTATGCCGGCTTTACGGAAATGGCCCACTTTGCCCAAATGCACATCGGCAATTATCAGGGCGCTTTGCTGCTGCCAGTAAATAGCTTTTTGTGGTAATAATAAAAGATCCTGCCCCAGCAGGTTAAAAGGAGTAGCCACACTTATCATTAAGGCAAAGTTAATAAATGCCCTCCGCCCTCCTGAAGGGAGGAGCAATAATTTTTTTTAATCAGGGTGTAACCTGTTTAAAAAACATGTGGTCATAGCTTACAAATACACCGCAATGGCGTATTTACAGAGAGAAAAAACAATATTAACTTAATTAAAAAAAACAAATATTATGGGCGCAGGTGAATTGGGCGTATTAGCAGGAATTATAATACCCCTCAGCTTATTCGCAATGATCTTCGGGATCGTTTACTTAAACAAACGGGAGAAATTAGCTATGATTGAACGAAACATGGATCCGAGGAGTTATAAACCGCAATCGGCTCCTTACCAAAATTTAAAATGGGGCTTACTGCTCATTGGTTCGGGTATCGGGCTATTTTTGGCCTACGTTTTAAACCGTGGCATATTCAATAGTTTTGACGATGATGTTTTCTTTTTATACGTAGCATTGATCGCTATTTTTGGAGGGGCAGGTTTGTTCTTATCATACCGCATCGAGAAAAGAGAAGTGCTGGATAAAGAAGAATTGTACAAAGAGAAATAAAAAATCGCCCCCCCGGGGCAGGTTGGAGAACCCAGACTTACGAAGTTTTAAAAACTTCGTAAGTCTTTATGTTTAACGGCCTAACGATGTACGATATAAATATCTTATCCTATCCCGTACCGCTCTTTAAATAAATTTAAATGGTGGCGCTCATGCCCGGCCAGCATAAATACAAATGCGGCAACGGTAAACAAATGGTTGCTGGCAATACCGTTACGATTTAGCTGCTCAGCGCTGAATGCTTTAATCATATAAAGGTTTGCCTGGCGCAATGCACGGAACTCTTCGGCAAGGTCTTTTATATTTTGACTGTTGAAATCGGTATTGTTAACATAAATATCCTGGTCAAAACCCGGCAGTTCGATATGATTGCGCGAAAACACGAGGGCACGATAGGCAAAGGTACGTTCGGTATCTATCATATGGCCCAATGCCTGCTTAACCGTCCATTTACCGGGTGCATAGGTATACAGTCCCTGCCCGTCGGTTAAATTACTGAATAGCTGGTAACTGCTGTCCATTTGCTGTTCAAGCATGTTAATTACATCATTGTCGCCAACAAGGCCCACATATCCCGCTGCAAATGGCGAATAATCACCTGGTTTTGGTTTTGTTATCATTGCGCGTGTTTTTTAATACTATCCTGAAGGTTGTTCCTTTACCTATTTCCGAATCTTTCACAAAGATCTGCCCGTTATGGTAATTCTCTATTATGCGTTTGGTGAGCGACAAGCCTAATCCCCAACCGCGTTTACGGGTGGTATACCCAGGTTGGAAAACGGTATCAAATTTAGAACGGGAGATACCTTTGCCGGTATCTGTAACATCAATAAAAATCTGGTTTTTAACTTTATTGCCGCTAATCTCAACCTTAATGCTTCCTTTACCCTCAATGGCATTAACAGCATTCTTCAGCAAATTTTCCAATACCCAGTCAAATAGTGGAATATTGAGCCCGGCCTTGAGGTGCGGATTACCCGTCATTTCAAAGCTGATGTTTTTACTAACACGTACCTTGAAATAATCAACAAAATCTTTCACTACGGCATAAACTCCGTGTTCGTCCAATACCGGTTTGGAGCCAATCTTTGAAAAGCGATCGGCCACAATTTCAAGGCGCTTTACGTCATTCTCCATTTCGGCCACCAGCACATCGTCTTCAGCATTAAATTTCTCCTTCATCAGCTCAATCCATGCAATAAGCGATGATATAGGCGTACCCAACTGATGAGCAGTTTCTTTGGCTAAACCAACCCAAACCTGGTCCTGCTCTGATTTACGCGATGAACTGAAGGCTGTATACGCCATCAATAAAAATATAGCAATTACCGTGAGCTGTACATAAGGGAATAAACGCAGCTGTGTAAGCAGCGGCGAATCTTTATAGTAAACAAAGTTTTCTTCGCCCAAAACCTGGAGCTTAATAGGAGGATGTTGACCCTTCATATAGGCGAGCTCTTCTTTAAAGTAAGCCGGATCATATTTTTTCCTCTTGTTGTTTTCGGCTTCCAGCTTGATAAAAGTCTTTGTAGTGTCTAAGCCACGCTGTAAAACTATTTCGCCTTTTCCATCAGTTACAATGGCGGGTACGGTAAGGCTATCGCGCACGGCTATTACATAGTTTAAAAAGTCATTATCATCTGAGGCAAGGATCTGGCGCATACTTATGGCCCAAACCTGGGCCCGGGTACGTTCCGAACGTTCAATGTTTTTTACCAGGTAACGGGTATAAAGTAATGAGCCAATTGCAATTACCACGGCAAATGCAAGAAGTAAATATTTCCAACGTTTTTTCTGTTGATATGGGTTCATGCTGGGCACAGCCCAAATAACGTAAAATTGCTTTGTAAAATATAATTTTTTGTTGTGGAGAGATTGTCCATAGCCCATAGTCGATAGTCCATGGTATGTTTCAAGTATCACCATGGACTATCGACCATCGACTAATAACCATAGCCACGCTTAAATAATACTATGAACTATCGGCTATGGACTATGGACTTTCCCTCTTATCTTTGCCCCTATCATGACCGATAAAAAAGTAAGAGTTCGTTTTGCGCCAAGCCCTACCGGTGGTTTACACCTTGGCGGTGTGCGCACCGTGTTGTTTAACTATTTATACGCCAAAAAACATGGCGGTGATTTTGTTTTGCGAATTGAGGATACCGACCAAACCCGCTACGTGGAAGGTGCCGAAGAATATATTTTAGATTGCCTTAAATGGTGCGGCCTTCAGCCCGACGAAAGCCCGGTTGCCGGCGGCCCTTACGCGCCATATCGCCAAAGCGAGCGTAAACCACTTTACCGCGAATATGCCGAACGCCTGGTTATGGAAGGGCATGCTTATTATGCCTTTGATACCGCCGAAGAGCTGGACAAAAACCGGAAGGAGATCCCCAATTTTCAATACGGCCTGGCCTATCGCCATACTCTAAGAAACTCGCTTTCATTGCCTCAGCACGAGGTTGATGCCTTGCTTGATGCAGGTACCCCGCATGTGATCCGCATTAAAATGCCGGAGGGCGAAACCGTGAGTTTCAATGATATGATTCGCGGATATGTGAGCTTTGAAACCGGCCTGGTTGATGATAAAGTGTTATTAAAAGCCGATGGCATGCCTACTTACCACCTGGCCGTTGTGGTTGATGATTACCTGATGAAGATCACACATGCTTTTCGCGGCGAAGAATGGCTGCCGTCGGCTCCGGTACATTTGCTGCTTTGGGAATACCTTGGCTGGAAGGCCGATATGCCACAATGGGCGCATTTACCGTTAATCCTGAAACCGGATGGTCACGGTAAACTGAGCAAACGTGATGGAGCCCGACTGGGTTTCCCGGTGTATGCCATGAACTGGTTTGATGCAAAAACAGGCGAGTTGACCCCGGGTTTCCGTGAATTAGGTTTTTTACCGGAAGCTTTCCTGAACCTGCTGGCAACTTTGGGCTGGAACGACGGTACCGAGCAGGAGATTTTTACGCTTGACGAGTTGATAGAAAAATTCTCGATAGAACGCGTTAATAAATCGGGCGCCAAGTTTGACTTTGAGAAAGCCAAATGGTTCAATGCCGAGTGGATTAAGAGGTCTGAAGTCGAAAGTCTGAAGTCAGATGTTATAAAAGTATTTGCTGATAAGGGTGTTAACGTTAATGATGATGAGTATTTGGCCAAGGTTATCGGTTTAATTAAAGACCGTTGCGTACTAATGCCTGATTTTTACCAGCAGGCGGGTTTCTTTTTTGAGCAGCCCAGGGAGTATGACCTTAACGCTGTAAAACCTAAATGGACTGATACCAAAACAGCGTTTTATCATGCGTTTATCGCCTTGCTAAATAACGAAGCAGTTATTAAAGCGCATGACCTGGAAGCTAAATTCAAAGCCCTTGCCGAAGAAAAAGGTTTAAAAGTTGGCGATGTGATGCTGCCATTCCGCATTATGCTGGTTGGCGGCAAGTTTGGCCCGCATGTATTTGATATTGTTGCCCTGCTGGGTAAAGATGAAACCATCAGCAGGATTGAAAAGGCGCTTGTGGAGTTTGCTGCCCCCCCCGCCCCCTAAAGGGGGTGCTTACTTACGCCGGCTCTTTCGAGGCATCAACGACTTCTATTTTTGCTGTAAGGCACGAAACAATCCCCTATTGGCAGGTCCGCCATGTATCGTTTGGGATTGCTTCGTGCCTCGCAATGACGTTTTTTAATACACCGCCAACTTCACCAACCTCTCCCCTTCCAAAACAGGGATAGCAGTAGTTAAATCAACCTGTAAACAAAATTCGATATCTTTTTCGATGCCTAATTTTTTAAGGCGTTCGCCGTGTGATGTTTTTTTGAGATATCCGTTGATGTCGCTTTTACCAACCTGGAAAAGATCGTTAGCGGCTAAGGCGGCATCGTCCAGTACAAATCCTTTATCTTTTAACTGCTCAATTACAGCACCGGCAAACAGCGTATCCTCCAAATTGAAATTGTTTTTCCAGCCGGCACACACCAGCAGCACATTTTCGTTTTGGGTATTAAGCCAGTTGCTTAAAGCGGAAAGGTTCAGGAACGAACCAATAACAATTTTTTTTGCGCTGCGCGATAAATGCAGTGCATGTGTGCCGTTGGTAGTGGTTAACACTATTGTTTTACCGGCTACCTTTTCTTTAGTATATGAAAATGGCGAGTTGCCAAAATCAAAACCATCAACTACCGATCCGTCGCGCTCGGCGGCAAGAAGGTAATCCAGCCCTTTCTCTCTATACGCGGCACACTCCTCAACTTGTGATACCGGTATAATAGCCTCAGCACCGTTTTCAATACCATAACATATAGATGATGTTGCCCTGAAAATATCAATAACCACTACAATATAATCCTCCACATTAAACAGTGGCAGTAATACAGGGGTTAGGCAAACGTGTGCCCCCCGGCCCCCTAAAGGGGGAGTTAGAGTAATTGTATTTTCAGACATTTGTGTTTAATTAATTTAGAAAACTTTGAAGGTAGTTCCCCCTTTAGGGGGTTAGGGGGCTTTATAAAACGGAGGTTTTACAATCTGTGCCTTAATTTTATTATCCCTGATGCTGATATAAATCTCGGTGCCTTCTTTGGCAAACGCTGTATCCACATAACCCATACCAATAGCTTTTTGCAACGATGGGGATTGCGTGCCTGAAGTTACTTTACCTATGGTATTTCCATCCGCATCAACAATCAGGTAATCATGACGGGGAATGCCGCGATCAATCATTTCAAAGCCTACCAGTTTGCGGTTTACACCAGCTTGTTTTTGTGCCTGTAATGCTTCAGCATTAGTGAATTCTTTATTGAATTTTGTTACCCAGCCTAACCCGGCTTCAAGCGGTGAGGTGTTATCATCGATGTCGTTACCATATAGGCAGAAACCCATTTCCAAACGTAAGGTATCACGTGCGCCTAAACCAATTGGCTTAATACCAAAAGGCTCGCCGGCTTTGAAAATTGCATCCCAGATCTGCTCCGCATATTGATTTTCAAAATAGATCTCGAAGCCGCCTGCACCGGTATAGCCTGTAGCTGATATCAATACATTGTCAACACCGGCAAAAGTTCCTTTTTTAAAGGTGTAGTATTCCATCGATACCAGATCAACCTCAGTTAGGCTTTGCAAAGCTTCGGCAGCTTTGGGACCCTGAATAGCCAGCAATGAAGTCCGGTCGGATATGTTTTTCATATCTACACCCTTGGTATTGTATTTGGAGATCCAGTCCCAGTCTTTTTCAATATTTGAAGCGTTAACCACCAGCATATAGGTTTTTTCGTCGATCCGGTAAACCAGCAGGTCGTCAACAATACCGCCGTTTTCATTCGGCAGGCATGAGTACTGCACTTTGCCATCGTATAGTTTTGAGGCATCGTTACTGGTTACCCGCTGAATCAGATCAAGCGCGTTCTCTCCTTTTAAAATGAATTCGCCCATGTGGCTTACGTCAAAAACACCAACGGCTTTACGCACGGTTTCGTGCTCGGCGTTAATGCCTGTGTATTGAACGGGCATGTTGTAACCGGCAAATGGAACCATTTTGGCACCGGCTTTTACGTGGATATCGGTTAATGCGGTATTCTTCATCGTCAACTTAAATATTGGCCGCAAAGGTAACTATTATGAAGCGTAATCGGTACCGTTGATTGGTTTTGATTTTTGGGGATTACACCGATTGATTTTTGATTTCACCGATTACACTGATTTTTTCTGAACTGTGATTTATAGGATTGAAGGATTACCCTGGTAGCAGGTAACAAAAACAGCCTCCTCACGTCCCCTCAGGGTCTCTCGCAGAGGACCCTGAGGCTTACCGCGTTCAAGAGTCAGAACAACGAGCCAGCATGGCGTATACATCAGGGTCCTCTGCGAGAGACCCTGATGGGACGTTAGTTATAAAAATATCCTTTGCCCCAGCGGGGCAAAACAACACACCTTGCTGATTAAACGACAAAACAGTTTTGTGAAGTAACTCAGACTGCGAGAGATCCTGACGAGGCGTTAAACAAAAAAGCCGGTTAACGTTGCTTTAACCGGCTTGAGCTATAAGTTAGCTACTTTATACTTTTTTAAGCGTTTCCATCAACACCGGAATTTTTGGCACTTTTGGGTACGACTGGAATAATTTACCATACTTATCATAAATGGCTATGTATGGGGTGGTTTGTACGCTGTAAAACTTTTGCACAACGTAGGTATAACCTTCGGTACCAATGGTGATGTTGTGGTATTTGGCCAGGTCAAAATCGCGCTGGAAAGTTTGGATTCCTTTAAGCATCGGCATGAAAGTGATCATCACTATCTGCACATTTTTTAATTTGGGCAGCTCGGGTTTCAGATCATACATCAGGTGCTGGCAATGGCTGCAATCGGGCGAAAAATAGATCACCATTACCGGTTTGTTTTTTTTCAGGTTGGCAGGAGTAACGTAAACACTGTCTGTAGTGAGGATGTGATATGGCGGCAAGCCGGAATTAGCAGGTGGCGTTTGTGCCTGGCTGCACCCGGCGGCAATAATCAGACAAAGCAGTAAATACAGTTTCTTCATTATTTTAATTAGCATTTAATAAGCATAGTTACAACATTTTTAGCTTTCAAGCAATTCAATTTGCCAGGCAACATGCTCCTCAGTTACCGGGAATAACGCATTTTCGCGCACGGTATGATATACGGCATCAAATATGCCGTTATAATTACCTTTGGGTGACTTTATCCATTCCACGGTCTTCTGCCCATCGGCCCCCATAAGCACCAGTTTACCGTCGCTGCCTTCGGGTTCGATGCCAAAACCTTCGTCGGTAGGCATCATGTCGGCATCAAGCTGTGCTTCCTGTACATCGGTACGCATTTTTACAAAGCTGCCTAATGTGCCATGTACCACAAAGCCATAAGTATGCTCGGCAATGAGCAACCCCGAGGTTAGGTATACATTAAGCTGATTAGGATATTTAAGGTGGATATTGAAATAATCATCAACCTGCGAGTTTGGCCTGAATGCAGCGGTAGTTTTTTCATAGCTCAACGGCCTGCCAAAGATACTGATAGCGTTATCAACCAAATGGGCGCCAAGGTCATAGGTAAGGCCACCGCCCGGAACGCCCGCCGTTTCCTTGAATTGTTTTGCACCGATGGCCATGCGGTACCTGTCCAGCCTGAAATGAACCTCGATCAACTCACCTAACCTGCCGCTTTCAATCACCTCCTTTACCGAAAGGAAACCGCTGTCATAACGGCGGTTTTGATAGATCATCACTTTCAAATTAAGCTTTTTACCCAGATCATACAGCGCTTTCACCTCGCTTGAAGTTACGGCTGCGGGCTTCTCAATCAATACATGTTTACCTGCATTTAGAGCTTGTACAGCATAATCAAAGTGGGTGTTGTTAGGGGTATTAACGATGATGAGCTCTATTTCCTCGTCATTCAGCAGCTGGTCGATGCTATCATAGCTGATCACATCCGGGTATTTTTTGCCGGCTTTTTTTTCATGGCGCTCAACCACGGCCTTAAAAGTAAAGTACGGATTGGTAGTTAAAAACGGGGCATGAAAAATCCTGCCCGACATTCCATAGGCCATGAGGCCGGTTACTATTGGTTTCGACATATTAAAGTAGATTTTGCTGTGTTAAAAGTATCGTTTTAGCTACACCTGTACAAGGGAATTAAACAGAAAAAGGGAGATTGTTACATCTCCCTTTTTCTGTCTTGAATTAATCAATAGCTGATTACTTCATGCCTTTTTGAATAGCTTCAATCTCGGCTAAATGGTGTTGGATAACAGGTAATGTTTTAGCTGCAAAGGCTTTAAGGTCGGCATCTTTGCAGTTTTTTGAAGCATCTTCAAACAATGATTCAACTTTTTTATGGCCTTTAACCATAGCATCAACATAGTCCTTGTCAAAATCAGCGCCTGTTTTGGCTGCCAGGTCGGCTTTCATTTTCTGATGCTCATCATCAGGTGCCGATGGCAGGGTAATGTTTTTGGTTTTGGCTATGGCCATTAGTTCGTCGTTTGCTTTACTGTGGTCAGTAACCATCATTTTAGCAAAATCTTTTACTTTGGCATTGGTTGCCTTTTCGCTGGCCAACTGGCCAACAGCAACTTCGGCTAAGCCGGCATTGGCCGCTTCGGTTGCAAATTTTGCATCATCGGCGGTAACGGCAATGCCTGTAGCACCGGTAGTAGTTGTGTCTTTTACTTTGTTGGCACTGTCGGCAGTGTCAGTTGTTGCAGCTGCTGTGCTATCGCCGCTACCGCTTTTTGCTCCGCCTTTACAGGCCTGGAATGATAATGCCGCCAGGGCCATCATTGCAATTAAACTTAACTTTTTCATAGTAGTGTTTATGTATTTGTTTTTACAGTTAACATTTTTTAGTTAATTAAGTTTGATTTTCTTATTTGTAAAATAAGAAACACAGGTAATTGGAGTGCCGTTTACTAATATTTAGTTTTTAATAAATATTTAACATTTGTTTAAAAGCACTTTTATAAGTTGTGGTTTATAATAACGCGACTAAATTATACCTGATATGTTAATAGGATCATTGTTTTTGGGCAAAGTGCATGAGGTTAACGGGCAGTGGATAGAGACCAAATTTGTGGTTATTGGCATTCCGCTGTTCCCAACCAGCTCCATGCTGGTAACCCGGTCGGCCTGGCGAAGCCGTAACGGGTTTAATATTCCGCTCAACCATCAAAGCATCATTGCAGGCTACGCCCGCATGTTTTCGGTGATTATAGCCTTTATTGCTTTCATCTTCTTTTTTAGCGAAAGGGATTCAACAGCTTTGTTAATCGGGGCCATTGGCCTGGCCCTGTGGTTGTATTTTTATTTTGTATTTGGCAGTGCCGATACGGCAGAAGCGGAGGAACGAAAAAAAATGGGCGACCTTACCGGTCTGTACATCAAACCGGAGTGGCTTAGCTATGATGATGCCTACCGGATCTATGAACGCCTCGAGAAAAAATACCGGACCGAGTTTGATGGCGCCGATTGGCTTACCGATTTGCAGCAAAATGAAATAGCACCGGCCAAATTGCCGCTGCTGTATGCATTATCGCGATTCAATTATTCGTTAGGTGCCACCGAATGCAACAAAAAGCTATTTGAAAAGGCGGATAGCTTATACTTGTAATACAGGTTTTTGCGTTTATTTGCTTAAACCTTATTGACCATGAAAAACCTGATCATCGTGTTGTTAATTATAACGACAGGCACAGCATCTGCTCAACAAAAGTTTAACCCTGTTTTAAAGAGACAGCTTGACAGCGTATTGGCACTTGATCAGAAATATCGCGAGATCTTAACTTATCTGATGGATCCGAGCAAAAAGGATTCGGTGTTGAAAACATTACCGGTTAAACCGGAAGAAGCTACAGGCTATTACTGGAAGCTTCAGAGCCAGGCCGATTCGACCAATTTGATTTTTATCGAGAATGTATTTGCGAAATACGGCTATCCCGGTAAATCGCTTGTTGGAGAACCAACCAATGAGGCAGCTTGGTATGTAATCCAGCACTCACCTAAAATAAATCAATACATGCCCCTCATGAAAACCGCTGCCGAAAACAAAGAACTGCCTTTCAGGTTGTACGCCATGATGCTCGACAGGCAGCTGATGTATGAAGGTAAAGAGCAAATCTACGGTTCGCAGGCTACGTCAAAGCCATTACGTAACGGCCAAAAAATTGGTTATTATGTTTGGCCGATAAAAGACGAGGCAGGTGTAAATGAACGCCGTAAGCAAGCCGGTTTTGATCAAACTGTTGAACAGAACGCTAAAAGGTTGGGCTTTGATTACAAGGTTGTGAAAATTGAAGACGTGAAGTGGTAGCCATGATTTAATAAATAGAACTGCTCAATTGAACCCCAATTTGCGTTAGGGATTGAAGCGGATACCGGCCCACGAGCATAATGCCTGCAGGCGTATGAGCGGAAAGCCCGGCCGGAGGCAACGCCCGTATCTGAACCATGATTTTTAGGATTTTTATGTCAATTTTTAAACCGGCATAGTAAAAATCGCAATGCTCTTTCCCTGTGCTTGGCTACAGGGAAAGAGCATTGAAAATAATTCGCTCTTTATTACTAATCTCATGCTTAAAAATTTCAACACAAATGCTTTGCAAGCGCTCCACAATTAATCGACTTACACGAATCTTAAATTGATTCAATTCGTGTAAGTCGATTAATACGTAAAAATTAGTGTGAAAAATTTTCATTTATTGTTTTTCAATTCGTATGTGGTTAAAAGCAGTTTCCCTGTGCTTGGCTTTATATATTTATCCTATCAAAAAGTTTACACCCCGCATTCCCCCGCATCATATAAAAACATAACTTTGCCCCTGCAAAATTTAATACCATGAGTTTCAGAACCGAACACGATACCATGGGCGAGGTACAGGTACCTGCCGACAAATACTGGGGAGCGCAAACCGAACGCTCACGCAATAATTTTAAAATTGGTCCGGAAGCATCAATGCCAAAGGAAATTATCGATGCTTTTGCATACCTGAAAAAGGCAGCCGCTTTTACCAATACAGATTTAGGGGTATTACCGGCTGAAAAACGCGACCTGATAGCACAGGTTTGCGACGAGATCCTGGCCGGCAAACTTGCTTCGGAGTTTCCGCTGGTGATCTGGCAAACTGGCTCGGGCACGCAATCAAACATGAACGTGAACGAGGTTGTGGCTAACCGTGCACACGTATTACAAGGCAATAAACTGGGCGAAGGCAAAACCTTTATTCACCCGAATGATGACGTGAACAAATCACAATCATCAAACGATACTTACCCAACAGCTATGCACATTGCGGCATACAAGATCCTGATTGATGTAACCATCCCCGGAATCGAAAAACTGCGCGATACCTTGCAGGCTAAGGTTGAGGCTTTCAAATCAGTAGTAAAAATTGGTCGTACCCATTTGATGGACGCTACCCCGCTTACTTTGGGCCAGGAGTTTTCAGGTTATGTATCGCAATTGAACCACGGCTTAAAAGCCCTGCGTAATACGCTTGATCACCTTTCAGAACTGGCCCTTGGTGGTACGGCTGTAGGTACAGGGATCAACACGCCTAAAGGTTATGATGTAAAAGTTGCTGAGTACATTGCCCAGTTTACCGGCTTGCCGTTCATCACAGCAGAAAATAAATTTGAAGCCCTTGCCGCTCATGATGCCATTGTTGAAAGTCATGGCGCGCTGAAACAAATTGCGGTTTCATTAATGAAAATTGCTAACGATATCAGGATGCTGGCTTCTGGTCCGCGTTCGGGCATTGGCGAGATCCATATCCCCGATAACGAGCCGGGCTCATCAATTATGCCGGGTAAAGTTAACCCTACCCAAAACGAAGCTGTTACGATGGTAGCTGCACAGGTTATGGGGAATGACGTGGCTATTTCTATCGGTGGCTCAAACGGCCACTACGAGCTGAATGTATTTAAACCGGTTATGGCGGCAAACTTCCTGCAGTCGGCAAGGTTAATAGGTGATGCCTGCGTATCGTTCAATGATCATTGCGCTGTAGGCATTGAACCTAATTATGATGGAATCAAAAAACACCTTGAAAATTCATTGATGCTGGTAACTGCGCTTAACCCACATATCGGCTATGAAAACGCGGCAAAAATTGCTAAAACAGCACTTAAAAACGGCAGTTCACTGCGCGAAGCTGCTATTGGTTTAGGCTTACTAACCAACGAACAGTTTGACGAGTGGGTTCGCCCCGAAAATATGATAGGCAGCTTAAAATAAGAAGCACCTCACCCCAACCCCTCTCCAAAGGAGAGGGGCTTTTAATTTCTGCTTATGCAAAAACGCTATAGCTTTCTCTTTTCTTTTTTCGGTTTCAGGCCTTTTGCCTTCAGCTTTCAGCCTTCGGCTTTTAGCTTAAAAAACGCCTTTTGCCTCATAGCTTTCAGCCTTCTGCTTTCAGCTTTCAGCTCTTGTACCATGAACCCGGATAAGCAAACACCCGGTGAGGGCTATTTACAGGGAGAGTGGAAACAGGACTCAATACCTGCGCAAAAAAGCCTGGTAACATATTCGCTATATGATATTAAATTCAGCTGCGATTCATTTCTTTTGAAGATCAGTACCGTTAGCAAGGTTAATTACGGGGCTGATACGTGTATGAGCAAAGGCCATTGGGATGAATATATACGGGGAACTTATTCGCAACGGCGGGACACGCTCCACATTAAAGGGCAGTTTTGCAATGCTGATGGCTCATATAAAAATGAACAGGGCTGTTTCAGGTTTGGTGATTATGAAGAATATTTTAAGGTTCATAAGCAAAGCGACTCGCTGATCCGGTTTGTAAGTACATCCAACGTAATACCTATTAACGCGCATTTAATAAAAAGAACAAGCTGCATTCCAAAACCATTGTAATGAAAACACGAACCTTAAAAAAACTTTTATTGCTGGTGGCGATATTTTATATCCCCCTGCAAAGCATGGCCTGGGGTACTAATGGGCACCGCATTTGCGGCCAGGTTGCGGATAGCTACCTAACCGCCAAAGCCCGTAAAGCTATTCAAGCCATTTTGGGTAATGAGTCGATTGCCATTACCAGCAACTGGGCCGATTTTATTAAATCAGACCCGGCTTATGGCTACCTGTATAACTGGCACTTTATCGACCTGGACAAGGCTTATACCTATCCCGAACTGCAAAGTTATTTAAAGGCCGATACTGCTACCGATGCTTACACCAAAATGAATTTTTTGATTGCCGAACTTAAAAAGCCGGCTACAACAAAAGCCAACAAGCTACTTTACCTGCGTATGCTGATCCACATTGTAGAAGATGTACATCAGCCGCTGCACACCGGCCATACCAGCGATAAGGGTGGTAACGATGTAAAAGTTCAGTGGTTTGGTAAAGACAGTAACCTGCACTCTGTTTGGGATAGCCAGTTGATTGATTTTCAGCAATTGAGTTATACAGAATACGCAACCATGATCAATCATACTACGGCTGCCCAACGCGCCAAACTGCAAAAAGACCCGATAAGCCAATGGCTGTATGAAAGCAACCAGCTTGCAGAAAAGCTGTATATCGATGTAAAACCAGGCGAAAACCTGAGTTACAAATACAACTTTAGCCATATAGCAACCCTTAACCAGCAAATGGTTAAAGCCGGCGTACGTTTGGCCGGTTTACTGAACCAGATATTTGGATAGTTCTTTGAGGTGAAAGATTAAAGCTGAAAGGTTGCTTTTCTGCCTAAACCTTTCGCCTTTATCCTTTCGCCTTTTACCTCAAAAAAATGAAAATACTAATGGTATGCCTGGGCAATATATGCCGTTCGCCGCTGGCGGAGGGGGTTATGCAGCACCTGGCAGATGAAAATGGACTTGGCTGGGATGTTGATTCGGCGGGCACCGGAAGATGGCATGTGGGCGAAGCGCCCGACAGACGTTCAATCCGCGTAGCACGGAACCACGGCATTGATATCAGCAAACAAATTTGCCGCCAGTTTAAACGAAGCGACTTTGACGAGTTCGACCATATTTTTGTGATGGACCGTAATAACCTGAGCGATGTGCTTGATATGGCCCGCAACGAAGAACAGGCTGCTAAAGTAAAGCTTCTGTTAGGTGATAAGGTTGTCCCCGATCCATATTATGACGATAACCAGTTTGAACCGGTTTTTGAGTTGATTGAAAACGGATGTAGGGATATTATTGAAGAGTTACACCCCCTCTAAATCTCCCCCCAATTGGGGAGATTTTTAATAAATGTCTTTAAGCCCTCCCTTCCGGGGAGGGTTGGGTGGGGTTTTTCACCCTAAAAAACGGCACGTCTTCCCCATACCAAAACACAATCCCTTCCCGTACAAAACCGGCTTTAATCAGCACCCTTTGTGATGCTGCGTTTTGCGGATGGGTAACGGCGCAAATCTCTTTTAGCCCTATATTGAATCCATAACTGATCAGTGCTTCGGCAAGTTCGGTAGCTATGCCTTGTCCCCAGTATTTGAGATGCAGCCGGTAGCCCAGCTCAATGTGGCTCTTGTCGTAATCGCTTGGTTTAAGGGCGCAAACACCTATAAAATCGTTATCTGTGATATTAAAAATCCCCCATCTGCCCAGGCCCGATCCGTTCTGGTATTCCTTAAGCGTATCTTTAAAAACCTGTTTACTCTCTTGCGAAGTACGTTTTTTCACATATTGAGTAAGCCGGTCATCGGCATCTATTGCGGTAACAAGTTCTTCATCTTCGGCTGTAAATTCACGGATCAGCAAGCGTGGTGTTTGAGTGATAATATTCATAGGTTTTCAAAAATATATTTTTGAATTGATTGTACAGGTAAGTTGAGTGTCATATAAAAGGTGACCAGATTTATTTTGCCCCTTTAAGGGAAGGTCAATTAATGCTAAAACCCTCATTTGCCGTTAAATTTTTATACCTTGCATAATTTACTTATAAGATATAGTGACTTTCCAGGATTTTAATTTTAACGAGCAATTATTTGAAGGTGTAGAGAGCATGGGTTTCGTAAACCCCACACCCATACAATCTATGGCCATCCCGGCCATTATGGAAGGGCGCGACCTGATTGCATGCGCTCAAACCGGTACAGGTAAAACCGGCGCTTACTTGCTTCCTGTTTTAAACAGCATCAGCAAAACAAATAAACACCATACCAGTGCCCTTATACTTGCCCCAACCCGTGAGCTTGCCCAGCAAATAGATCAGCAGGTTGAAGGCCTTGCCTATTTTACCGGTATCAGCTCTATTGCTGTTTTTGGCGGCGGCGACGGCATTGTTTACGAACAACAGCGCCGTGGCATTCAAAACAATGTAAATATTATTGTTGCTACCCCCGGCAGGCTGATAGCCCACCTTACATCGGGCGTGCTGAAGCTTAATCACCTTACCCATTTGGTGCTTGATGAGGCCGACCGGATGCTGGATATGGGATTTTCTGATGATATCATGAAAATTATCAGCTACCTGCCAAAAGAGAGGCAAACGCTGTTGTTTTCGGCTACCATGCCAGGTCGTATCCGTTCATTGGCCAAAGCTATTTTGAAAGATCCGGAGCAGATCAATATCGCTATTTCGCAGCCGGCCGTTGGTATCGATCAGCAGGTTTACAGGGTTCATGATCAACAAAAAACGCCGTTGGTACAGCATATCCTGAAAGATTCGGCATTTACAAGTATCATCATCTTTGCATCACGCAAGGAGATCGTTAAAGCATTATACAAGGAGCTTAAAGCCATCAAGATCAACGCCATGTCGTTCCATTCCGATCTGGAACAGAAAGAGCGCGAAGAGATCCTCCTTAAATTCAAAAACAAGCAATTACCGGTTATCATCGGTACCGACGCCCTTTCGCGCGGCATTGATGTGGAGGGCATCGATCTGGTGATCAACTACGATGTTCCCGGCGATCCGGAAGATTATATCCACCGTATTGGTCGTACGGCCCGCGCCGCTACCACCGGTACCGCAATAACCTTCGTTAACCACCGCGATGAGCGCAAGCTTAAAAATATTGAAAAACTGATTGAAAAACCGATAAAGCTGATGGCGCTGCCGGATGAACTGGCCACGATACAGCCGCTAAGGCCCGAACCGGTACAAGGGGATGCTAAAAAGAAACCTAATCGACGCTGGGGAAGAAAGAAGCCGAAACAGCAGAATACGGGTAACTAAAAGATTTTCACGAATACCATTTTGGATGTTGATTTAATTTAATCGAATTACACGAACTCTGTTCCTTTAGGGCTCTCACAGAGGATGCCGGCGGGGAACAGGATTCTTAATTCGTGTAATTCGCTTCAATTCGAAGAAATTCGCGTTTCATTACTAAAACGTTTTATCTATTTTAATATCTTAGACCAAAAATCTATTTCCCAATGATCATTCCTAAAAAATTGGTTTTACTGGCAACGTTTGGTGCGGCAATTATCATATCTGAAAACAAGGCATTAGCACAGGAGAAGAAAACATCAGGTAATCCTATTGTTGAAGGCTGGTATGCCGACCCGGAAGCCAAAATCTTCAATAAACAATACTGGGTATATCCAACCTATTCGGCTAAATATAACGACCAGGTATTTATGGATGCCTTTTCATCACCCGATCTGGTTAACTGGACTAAGCATCCCCGTGTTATTGATACTGCTGCAGTAAAATGGGCAAAACGTGCTATGTGGGCCCCTGCTGTGACAGAAAAGGATGGCAAATACTATATCTTTTTTGGCGCCAACGATATCCAGAACAACAATGAAATTGGTGGTATAGGTGTTGCCGTTGGCGATAAACCTGAAGGCCCGTTCAAAGACCTTTTGGGCAAACCACTCATTGGCCAGATCATCAATAAAGCGCAACCTATCGACCAGTTTGTTTTTAAGGATGACGATGGTCAGTATTATATGATATATGGTGGCTGGGGCCAATGTAATATCGTAAAGCTAAAAAACGACTTTACAGGTATCGAGCCGTTTAAAGACGGAGAAACCTATAAACTGATCACCCCCAAAGATTATGTTGAAGGCCCGGTGATGTTTAAACGCAAAGGCAAATATTATTTTATGTGGAGCGAAGGCGGCTGGACCGGCCCGGATTACCGCGTAGCTTATGCCATCGGCGATTCGCCGTTTGGTCCTTTTAACCGTATCGGGACAATATTAAAACAGGACGCGAATATTGCTACAGGTGCAGGTCACCATTCGGTGATCCAGGTGCCAGGGAAGGATGAATGGTATATTGTTTACCACCGCCGTCCCTTAACCGAAACTGATGGCAACCACCGTGTTACCTGTATCGACAAAATGTACTTTGATAAGGATGGCAAGATCCTGCCGGTTAAGATCACCAATGAGGGTGTGGCGGCGAGGAAGATTAAATAAAGCCCCCCACCCCCCTAAAGGGGGAGTTTGCAATGCGCGTGACCCCGGGCAAAACTTACGAAGTTTCAAAAACTTCGTAAGTTTCTTTTTTGCTGTTGTTGGCTTTTGCATTGATATGGCATCCGCTAATTTGCACATCTGAAATCTTGCCATTTGCACATCATTCATCTCCCCCTAAAAGGGTGAGCATGATAATTCCTGATATTTAGTATCTTAAACCGTTTTTTTGACTGACATTATTCCTTTATCATTATGACGCGATCATTTTTTCGGGCATTAGTAATTTTACTTGCCCTCACAGGCAGCAACCGGTGTTTCGGACAAGCCGCCGAAAACCTGCCCACCGATTATTTAAGCAAAGAATTTCATGCCGGAAGGCGACAGGCCCTTCGCGACCTGATGCCCGCTAATTCGGTGATGGTGATCTTCTCGTACCCTGAACAGGTGTTTTCGAACGATGTTAACTACGTTTATCATCCTAATCCCGATCTGTATTATTTTTCAGGATATAAAGAACCCAACTCAGTGTTGTTGGTATTTAAAGAAATGCAGGCTGTGGGCGACAGCAGCTATAACGAGGTGCTGTTTGTACGCCATCGGGATGCCGGTCGTGAGCAGTGGACAGGCAGGCGTTTAGGCGTTGAGGGCGCTAAATCGCAGCTTGGTTTTAAGCGGGCTTACAACAGCGAGGATTTCGCGAAATTCCCCGTTGATTTTAAAAAGTTTGCCAATGTGTATTATGATGCACTGCCCGAAGATGTTACCGGCGATGGATCGACCGGCGAGCTAAAAAAATTGATCGCAGCTTTTAAAAATAAGGCTGGTATAACGGAAACCAACAGGCAGGTTATGAGTGATCTTAATTTGATAGCAAGAATGGTTACTCCTCAAAACTTAGCCCGTTTTATGACTTATTTTAAAGATAAGTTTGCTGATGAGGATCACAAAAACAATCCACTTATACAACAATTGGCGGCCAAACCCGATTCTGCAACGCTTGCCGATGTTAAGGCAAAAATTGGCACAACTTACGGCGGCAACACCGGATATAGTGAATTTACTTCAAAGCTGCGCGGCGTAAAAACACCGGAGGAAATAGCCGTATTGAAAAAGGCTGTTGAGATCTCAAGCCTTGCTCATTTGGAAGTAATGAAATCGGTAAAACCCAATATGAGCGAGCGCGAGGTTGAAGGCATCATGACCTACGTGCATAAAAGATACGGAGCAGAAGAGGAGGGCTATCCACCAATTGTAGGTGCAGGTGCTAATGGCTGTATCCTGCATTATGAAGAAAACTCGGCCACAAAAATCAATAACCAGTTGCTGCTGATGGATGTTGGTGCGGAGTACCACGGATATTCTGCCGATGTTACCCGCACTGTACCGGCTAACGGCAAATTTACCGAGGAGCAAAAGGCTATTTATCAATTGGTATACGACGCACAGGAAGAGATTTTTAAACTATGCAAAGCAGGCGTTCCCTATGCCAGTCTTGAGCAAAAATCGGTAGAAGTATTATCGGCCGGACTGATTAAACTCGGTATCATCAAGGATGCTTCAGAAGTGCGTAAATATTACCCGCATGGCTGTTCGCACCATTTAGGGCTTGATGTGCATGATAAAGGCGGTCGCGGCAATTTGGAAGAAAACTGGGTGATCACCGTTGAGCCGGGGATCTATATCCCTGCCGGAAGCCCCTGCGATAAAAAATGGTGGAATATTGGCGTACGTATTGAAGATGACGTGCAGATAGGCAAAGACAAGGGCACAATCCTATCAATAGATGCGCCACGCAAATGGCAGGATGTTGAAAAAGCTGCTACCGAAAAAAGTATTTTTGAGGCTGCTAAATTTCCGGAGTTGAAATAAAAAAAGCACTTTATGTCATTGCGAGGAGCAGCGGGGGCTGCGCAATTGGGCGACGTGGCAATCTCGTAGCTTTGCATCGCCATAGTGCATCGCCGCCCTGTATAACTACGAGATTGCCACGCTACGCTCGCAACGACATAGTGGTTGTATAAAACACGAAAGCCCTCCGAAATTCAATCCGGAGGGCTTTTCTATTTATGAATTATTCTTATTTCTTAATCCTGCTTTTCAGTTCAGCCAACGGCATGGTAACCATACGGCCGATTGGCTTTTTACCGCGATAAGTGATCACCCTTAATGTAGTAGCATCTTTAGGGGCATCTATCGGCGCTGTGTACTTAGGATAAAACCTGTCGGGGAACGAGTTGTCAAAGCTGTAATAAGTGTCCAGCCCGTTTACCTCGTTTGTCAGTGTGATTTTTAACGTGCTGTCAGGATTCAACACCGCATCAAATGACGGATCGTAAGCACTTGGGGCTATTTTGGTTTCGGCTTCATCAAAGCGGGGGAAATGTTTCTCTACCCTGCTGAAAAATCCATCCCAGTTTTTAGGACCTTTTGGCGACCATACATCTTCGGCAATAGCCATACCGCGTGGCCAGGTCATATATTCGGCCTGGCGGATATTGTACACCTGCTCGGTCCATAAGTTGGCCTGGCCGCCTTTAATAAGGCGCGCATCAACGCTATCTGGTACAGGCTCCCATGAATAGGTTTTGTTTAAGCGAAGCGTGGCATAAATCTTGGTTTCGTTTACACGGTCGCTTTGCATGTAATCTAAATAGGCAAATGTTGTCGGGCTCATGACCACCTCATGACCTGCTTTAGCGGCAGTGATGCCACCCTGGATACCGCGCCAGCTCATAACCGCGGCGTTAGGGCCCAGACCGCCCTCAATGATCTCGTCCCAACCCATGAATTTTTTACCTTTCGACTCTACGATTTTTTCAAGTCGCTTTTCGAAGTAAGCCTGTACTTCGCTCATCGTTTTCAGGTTTTCTTTAGCCATTAACGCTTTTATGGCATCGCTTTGCTCCCAGAAATTTTTTGCACACTCGTCGCCTCCCAAATGGATATAGCCGAAAGGGAACAGTTGGGCGACTTCAGTAACCACCTTATCCATAAAGGTATAAACCGCTTCATTGGCCGGGCAAAGCGTGTTATCAACAATAGCGCGGTTATGCGGCCCGCTCCAATCCATAAAAGGCTCACCGGAGTTTACCACATACTTATCAGCTCCCGGTGTACATGAAAGCTCGGGATAGGCAACTACCGCAGCGAGGCTATGACCAGGAACATCAATTTCGGGCAGGATGTTCACAAACCTGTCTTTGGCGTATTGTACCAACTCTTTGATATCCTCCTGGGTATAAAAACCGCCGTAGGTACGTGGCTCATCAGGTGTAGGTGGAGTAAACGTACCAAACTGCCCTACTTTTTTTACGTTGTGCGATCCTACTTCGGTTAACCTTGGCAGGCTTTTGATCTCCACGCGCCAGCCTTCATCATCGGTAAGGTGCAAGTGCAGCAGGTTAAATTTGTATTTAACCATAGCATCGATGTATTGCTTAACCTCTGCTTTGGTAAAAAAGTGACGGGATACATCAAACATCAGGCCTCTCCAGCCAAACCTTGGATAGTCGGTAATTTCAACCGCGGGTGCAGTCCATTTTACGCCTTTGGCTACTTCCAGTCCTTCAATTTCTTTAGGCAACAGCTGGAAAAACGTCTGTACGCCATAAAATAGTCCCGCGGCATCATTAGCACGGATCACTACTTTTTTAGGAGTTACGGATAGTTTATAGCCTTCGGTTTTGAGTACGGTATCGGCTGTTTTATTTAGAATCAGCCTGATGGGCGCTGTTGGCGCTACACTTTTTACGGTGATAAATACACCTGTAGCTGTAGAAAGTTTTCTTTTAAGATAGGCAGTTACATTTGCCACATCAGCCGAAGAACCGGCTTCTACAACAACCGTTTTGGGCAATACAAACTGGCCGGTAGTTTGGGTAACTTTTACCGGTTGCGGAATAAGCGCGAGTGCCGGTTTGGTTGTTTGGGCCGCAGAAAGCAGGTGTGCCATACAGCCGCAAAGCAATAAGGATAATTTCTTCATAAAGAATTGTTATTTAATTGGATGTACGCAAATTAAACTTTTTAAATAATATTAAGAAGTGTATTTATAAATGCTATTTGCCAAGTCGCAGGTATCACAAGGGCGTCATTGCGAGGTACGAAGCAATCGCGAGCTATACAAGGCGGACTTGCAAATCGGGGATTGCTTCGTTCCTCGCAATGACGTTTTTTTATTTATATCGTCACACTCTGATATAAATATTCCGCTTATCGAGGATGTAAGCAACCAGCCAGCAAATCATCATAAAGCTGATGGCGAATAGCAATGATCCAATCGGGCCGGGCGCTATAGCCTGGTAAAAAGCGGTGTTGATCCAATCGACAGCGTTGGTTCCGCTTATCATGATCATACTTACCGGGATCAGCAGTATTTCGGATAGTACATAAATAGGCAGCGGATTTTTCCCCATAGTGGTGAAAAAACGGGCCCAGTTGCCTTTATTCCAATTATTGATTTCCAGGGCATAAATCAATGCCGACAAGATCACCAGGTCAAGCCCGGTAGTTACCAGTACAAATGAGCTTGTCCACAGTTTTTTATTGATCGGGAATACCATATTCCAGCACAGGGCCAAAAAGATGAACAGGCAGCCGGTTAACAGCAGCTTGGTGGTGGTATCATATCCCTTACCTTTTTGCTGGATGAATTTACCTGCATAGTAACCAACCACCACATTTACAATGGCAGGCAGGGTGCTCAATACGCCTTCCGGATCGAACGGAATACCCTCGCCGTGATATAAATGATCAGGCCCGAACAAAAATTTATCAAGGTAGATGCCTGCATTGCCGGTCATGCTCAGCGGATCGGCAGGATTACCATACACCAGCAGGATGATCCAGTAGATCGCCAGAAATAACCCCGATAAAACGAAAACCGAACGTTTTGACAGAAAATGAATCATGAGCGAGGCAAAACAATAGCACAGGGCAATGCGCTGCAAAACCCCCATAATGCGGGTATGGGTAATTGGTTTTAGATGAAACTGTCCGCCGCCTGTTGAAAAGAAAGGGAACCAGTACATGAGGTAACCTATTAAAAATATGAGCAGGGTACGCCTGAAAATTTTGCTTAGCACAGCCGAGTTGCCCATTTCCTGGTAGCGTTTCATGGAAAAGCTCATGGCATTGCCTACGGCAAATAAAAAGGATGGGAACACAAGATCGGTTGGGGTGAAGCCATGCCATGCGGCATGTTCAAGTGGCGAAAAAGGGGCTGCTCCGCTGCCCGGCGTATTTACAATGATCATGAAGCATAAAGTCATGCCACGAAACACATCCAGCGATAAAAACCGCGATGATGATTTGTCCATAAATGGGTTTAAAAATGTTTATAATCAGCTTTTCAGAAGCAGGGATGTTAAGGCAAGATAATAAACTTACCGGGAATGCATATTGTCCCGGTAAGTTATAAGTCGTTACAAAACCGAACGCTGCCAGTTTAATAGCTTTCGGCTTTGCGCGTTTTGCTTTTAGCTTTAATTAATGATAACCCGGATTTTGTTTCAATTGCGGTGTACCACCTTTGGCGCTTAAGTCAATCTCTACCAGCGGTATCGGGAAATATTCGCTTTTACCTTTAATGAATTTACCGCCCTTTACATCATTGGTCAACGTGCTTTGATATGCTATGTAAGCATTAAGCTCGGTATCGGCAATGCCCCAGCGTACCAGGTCAAAAAAGCGGTGACCTTCCATGGCAAGCTCAATTTTACGTTCAAAATAGATGGCTTTAAGCGCAAAATCCTTGCTGGCAAATGCACCGCCGGGATAAGGGCTCACTTTATAGTTAGCTGCTGCCTGAGTGGTGAAACCTGCTGTAGGGTCATCGTTATCTTTGTATTTATGTACAAAACCTTCAGGATTAGCTGCGCGGTTACGCACCATGTTTACATAGCTTTCGGCTTTATCAAGGCTACCAACCTGTGCTTCAACCTCAGCGGCCATTAACAGTACATCGGCGTAACGAATAATGTTATAATTGATGCCTGAGCCCGGCGCCCATGAGGTGTTATCGCCGTTTACATCCTGCTCGGCCTGGCCGTAAACGTTTTTGATAGGCGAATAAGGGCCACCGTACTGCTGATCTCGGATCCAGTCGGCTCCCGGATGTAAGCCCCAGTCAAGATAAGGGATTCCGCGGCGACCGGCAGTCCAGTCAAGACGCGGGTCAATTGTACCGGCGTCAGGAGTATAATCATCGGCCGATGCCAGGCCCATATCTGTTTTTATAGCGTGACTGTTATAATCGTCAAGATATGGTAAACCGGTAGCCGAATTGGTGCGGAAATGATTAACCAGATCAATTGATGGCTGGTAAAAACCGCAGCAGCTAAACGGACTGCTATTGCCGTACGGAAAGTTAAGCATATCGCCGTTATTTGCCTGCGACGGGCCGTTAGGATCGGTATTGGCAGCAGCCTGAACAGCGAAAACGGATTCGGCGCTGTTGTTGGTAGCCGTTCTGAAATTGTCGTTGAATTTGGCGTTAAGTGCATACTTTTTACCATCGGAAGTTACACCCTGCGCAATAACCGCATCAAATACAGCCTTTGCTTCGGTATATTTATGCTCGTATAGGTATGTTTTACCTAAGTATGCACCGGCAGCCCATTTATTGGCGCGGCCAACTTCGGTTTGGGTATTAGGCAGATTGTCGTAAGCGTATTTGAAGTCTGCTTCAATCTTTGGCCAGATATCTGTGTTGTTAGGTTGATTAATGTCGGTTGTTGTTTCATCAAGATAGGGCACATTATTGAACATCTTTTTCAGGTCGAAGTAATAATGCGCTCTTAAGAAACGGGCCTGTGCCAGTATATTGGTTTTATTTGAGGCTGATATGGAAGTAACCTTATTGGTTATTTTGATGGTGTTGTTTGTGCGTGATACACCCTCGTAATCGGCCCGCCATTTGCTGTCGAAAAAACCATTGCTGGCATCTGCGTTGTATTTCATCATCGGTTCTATCGGTTGCTGATCGCCGGCAATACTGCCTTTTGACGCATCACCACCTACTACACCGCCATATACCCAGTTATCCGGTGATGCTTCCCATGCACCGCCGCCGCCTACAGCAGCATCGCCGCCCTGCTGACCATCCAACACCGCATATGCACCTACAAGCAGTTCATTAGCTCCTGATTCTGTTTCGAGAAATTGAGGCTCGAGGGCGCCGTTAATCGGCTTATCGAGATATGATTTTTTACACGCGCCAAGCGATAGTGTGCTTAAAAGCGCTATGGAAATAAGTTTTTTAGCTTTCATTGTAATCCGTTTAAATATTGCTGTTATAATGAAAAATTAACTCCGAATATGAAGGTGCGCGGGCTGGCGTAGCTACCCTCGTCAATACCAAAATCTTTGGTGTTGCCGCTCAGTTCAGGATCGACACCGCTGTAGCCTGTTAAAGTAAACAGGTTGGTTGCCGATACATAGATCCTTAACTTTTGGATCCCCGCCTTTTTAAGCCCTGCAATGTTAAAGGTGTAGCCAACCTGCGCGTTACGCATACGTACATAAGTGCCGTTTTCAACAAAGTATGAGTTTGGTGTAGCGCCGCTGCTGGTTGATGCGTCAAGTTCCTGGATAGGTGCCTTTGCATTTTGATGAGTTGGTGTCCATGAATCATTAAGTGCGGTATAGCTTTTTGCTGTACCAAATGAAGCATAGAAATCCCGCCAGTATTTAACGCTGTTCCATAGTTTATTGCCGAATGAGCCGTAAAGGAAAACGCTGGCATCAAAGTTTTTATAGTTTACACCCAGGTTTAAGCCGGCAGTAACTTTCGGGTTTGGATTACCGATAAAAGTACGGTCGGCATCGGTGATGACACCATCGCCGTTTACGTCTTTATACCTGAAACGACCGACCTTTACATCTGATTGATAGTAAGCATTCGGATCGCCGGTGCGGGTTTGTACAGCTTTGTCGGCTGCGTCAATTTCGGCCTGCGAATTCCAGAAGCCTACGATCTGGTAGCCATAAAACTCGCCTAAAGAATGACCTACCTGGCTGCGGGTAATTGGGTTATCAAACCGGCTTGTTGCCGAGCCGGGGAAATAGTCCCTGTCATCAGATACTTTTAATACTTTATTATTATAAGTGGTTAAAGTACCGGTAGCATTAAAGCTCAGATCGCTGCTGGCCCTGAAGTTGCCGGTAACAGAAAGGTCAAGACCATCGGTTTTCATTTTACCAACGTTTTGCGCCGGGAAAGCACCGTTGCCCGCGGTACCTAACTGGGTAGCGTTAAACAACAGGTCCTTAATGTCTTTGCGGTAGTAATCGGCAGTTACGGCTATTTTGCCGCCAAATAAGGTTGCATCAAAGCCAAAGTTGGAGTTAATATCTTTTTCCCAAAGTGCGTGAGGGTTGGCTGTTTGATCCTGGTAAAAACCCGGAGTTAGGTTAAGAGAGCCATCGATAGGATAATATGATTGGCCAATATCATTGCTGAATGTAACGTAAGCGTCTTTACTGCCCATGTTGATCTGGTTACCCATAATACCCCAGCCGCCTCTTAGCTTCAGGTCGGTAAGCCAGGTAATATTTTTCATAAAGTTTTCCTGCGAGATACGCCAGCCCGCGCTGAATGCCGGAAAGTAGCCATAACGTTGGTCAACCGGGAATTTTGATGAGCCATCACGACGGATAGTGGCGTTAAACAGATAGCGATCATTGTAGGTGTAATCTAAACGGGCAAACTCCGAAAATAATGAGTTGTTAGATTTGCCGCTGTAAGTGTTTTTATTGGTGGTACCGGTAGACAGGTTTACATAATCAGGATCAAAAGTGTAAAAACCCTGGATGCTGCCGCCAACATAACGGTCGTGATCTTCAACGGCCTCGGTACCTACCACTATGTTAACATTGTGTTTGCCAAATACTTTTTGATAGCTAAGGGTGTTGGTCCAGTTATAAGTGTAGCTATTGTCTGATCCTTCGCTGTAAGTATTGGTTGAAGAGTTTTCAACGTTTTCATACGTAGGGAACGAAAACGAATGGTTGTTGCTGTTGATGATATCGCCGCCAAAACTGGTACGTAAAGTAAGGCCGGGAATAATGTCGGCTTCGGCAAATACGTTACCAAGCAAACGATAACTTGTTGACTGGTTGTTTTTTGTACGCTGCTGTATAGCAACCGGGTTATTGGCATCGCCAAGGCCCGTACCGTAACTGCCTGCGTAGTTACCTTTAATGTCGTAAACAGGAATAATGGGCTGTTCGCGCAGGGCATGTGCAATAACGCCATCCGGGTCATTAGTGCTGACCTGCGAATGTGATGTTCCGTCATTTACCTGCGGCTGCCTGGTTATAGAATAAGCCAGGTTTTCGCCCACTCTGATGTGTTTAGTTACATTATAGGTGGTATTTGAGCGCAGCGTGTATCGTTTAAGATAAGTATCAATCAGTGTACCTTGCTGGTTAAAATAATTTAACGAGAATAAATAGCTGGCGTTATCAGTACTGCCGCTCAACGATATATTGTGGCTATTCATCGGGGCCGATTTAAACAACTCATGATACCAGTCGGTACCGGCTTTGTTGGCCCTTGTTATCCTGTAAAAATTACCCAGGTCTGCAGCTGATGTATAAAAAGGATTTACATAGTATTTTGATGGATCAACAGATTGGTCACCTTCTTTAGCTCCGGCCGGGGTAATGTAATCAGGCAGTGTAAAAGCCGAGCCTGTACCGGTTGGGTTGTACAAGGCATCTTTAATGCTGTTATCGCCCGAATTTTTCTTAGCGGTAAGTTTCAGATCGGCCATTTGTTGTGGTGTAATCGTATTCCAGACATTGCCGCCTTTTGGTCTTTGCGTGCCGTAGTAGGCATCATATTGAATATTTACTTTGCCCTTTCCCCGTTTGGTAGTGATGATGATAACGCCGTTTGCCGCCCTTGCACCATATATTGATGCCGAACTTGCGTCTTTTAATACCTGGAAGGTTTCAACATCATTAGGGTTCAGCGTGCTTACATCATATGTTTCCACACCGTCAACTACGTATAGGGGAGTATTATTTCCGAAAGTATTAAAACCCCTGATGTGTACCTGCGGCTCTTCGCCGGGTTGTCCTGACCCGGTAACGGTAACGCCCGATGCCTGGCCTTGCAATTGCGAGTTTACTGATGACGATGCCTGTTTGTTGAGGTCTTTAACATTAACTACCGCAACGGCGCCGGTAAGGTCTTTCTTTTTCTGCGTGGTATAACCAACCACAACAACCTCATTTAATGCTTTTGATTCTTCAAGCAGGGTTACATTAATGGTTGTTTGTCCGTTTACCGGAATAGCCTGTGTGGTAAAGCCTAAAAAGCCAAATTCAAGTGTGCCGTTACCACCGGGCAGGGTAAGGCTGTATTTACCATCAACATTGGTAACCGTACCTAAATTACTACCTCTGAGTTTTACACTTACACCCGGTAAAGGCTGCCCGTTAATGTCTTTAACCACACCTGTTACAGTTACCGTGACAACAGGTTTTGCATCGGCAGGTTTTATAATAATGATATCATCAACCACCTGGAAGGTTAAAGGCTGTTTTTGCAGCACCTTCTGCATTACGGTTTCAATAGGCGCGTCCTGCACATCCACATTTATTTTCCTGTCAACATCAACCTGGTCAAGCCTGTAAAAAACAGTGTATTTACTGCTTTTTTCAATCTGCTTAAACATTTGCTTAACAGAAATATTGTTCACATTAAAGTTGTAAACGTTTTGTGAATAAGCGGCAGCGTGTATTTGCATAATGCCCGTTAAGAGCAGAACGGTTACCAGCTTCATAATTTTGATCGTTTTTTGCCACGGGCCGGCGGCCAGAGCGGACTTTCTGTAAAAATTAATCATAAATTTGTTTGTTAATCAGTTAATACGATGCTTCCCCAAGCGTAGGGTATTAGCTTTGATTGCTTTAGGCCCGGGCGTGTTGGTAGCACATCCGGGTTTTTTTATGTAAAAGAGAATGTTAGTTTTTGATCATAGTTTCCTTTTTGTTTTTTAGTCGTTAATCATTATTGTTGTTTCGTGTAATGTTTACTGTATTGCCGTTTACGGAGTAATTGATAGCGGTATTAGCTTTTATAATTGCCAGCACTTTTTCAATGCTCTGAATGTTTTTGAAACTACCCGAATAACGAATGCCGCTCAATTCGGCATCGGTCATGTTAATAGTGACGTTATATCTTCGCTCAAGCACTTTAGCAATGTCGCTAAGGGTTGTACCATCAAACACAAGTAAGTTCTCTTTCCAGCCATCATAGCGGTCAAGCTTTGCCGAATCAATCTCTGATACCTGGATCTCGTTCAGGCTTTTGGGCTCGGGGGTTACGTAGCTGTAATTCTCTTTTTTGGGGTGATAATAGATCCGGAGCACCTGCCGTGGCTTTACATAAATGCGGCTCATTTCATGCGCGTTGTTATCTACATTTCCCTCTACAGATACCTCGCCTTTTACTACAGTGGTTTCAAAAAACGGGTCGGAGGCATAGGCCTTAAGATTAAACTTTGTACCGATATCCCTTATGGTATAGTTTTTTGTATTTACAATAAAAGGGGCCTCTTTTTTACCGGGGGCAATATCAAAAAACGCTTCGCCTTCCAGGTAAACGGTACGGGTTGTTTTACCAAAATCGGCCGTATAATTAAGCTTGCTGCCCGCATTAAGCCAAACCTGCGTGCCATCGCTTAAAACAACTTTTTTTATCGAGCCGGGGGTAACAGCTATTTGCCTTACACTTTCTGCATTTTTTGAATACCTGTTATATAAGGTAACGGTAACCGCTGCCAGTAAAGCAATAGCCGCTGCCACTTTGCCCCAACTGATCAACCTTGCATAGCGCGACGGCTCCGCTGGTTCTATACCGGTCGAAAGTTTATTATAGGCATTATCTTTATTTACAACCGCTGGCTGCAGGTAAAGCATGTTATGCCAGGTTTCATATAGTTGTACAAAATACTGCTCGTTTTCGGGGTGCGCACTTATCCATTGTTTAACCTGCTCAAGCTCCTGCAAGGTAGCTTCGCCGGTTATGTATTTTACCAACAGTAGTTTTACTTCTTCGTTATCCATTTGTAATATTATCGTTAAGACAATCGAAAAAACAGATACCCTCAAAACGAGAAGAAATATTTTTCAATTTTATTCGGCGAGTAACCTGAACGCCCCCTTCATATTACGCGTAACTGTTTTTTTACAGAATGTTTGTGTTTAGCTTTCCATTATTTCCATATTAAATTTGATACAGAATGAAAAACTCTGTAACTTGTTAAAGTTTTTTAAAAAGTATTCGGATTAATTAAAGGCGGGATTAATGATCCAGGAAAACAAACTACCTATAACCTCATTTACACAGGGTGACGCGAAAACGTTTGAAACCCTGTTCAGGCTATATTATACCCGCTTAACTTTGTTCTCCAATCGTTTTGTAAACGATTTAACCGTTGCCGAAGAAATTACTGCCGATGTGTTCACCCATCTGTGGGAGCGCGGGCATGAGGTCAGTTTTTGCTCATCGGTAAGTTCTTATCTTTTTAAAATGGTGCAAAACCGGAGCCTTAACTACCTTAAGCGCCAGAAAATAGAAAACCTTTACGTTAATTACCTCGAAAAAAACAACCTGTTTGATGAACTGCGTAACACGCTCGAAAACGGACTGGAGGAAAAAGAACTCGCCCTGCAGATAGAAGCTGCCATAGCTACCCTTCCCGAAAAATGCCGCGAGATTTTTGTATTGAGCCGTTTCAGCGATATGAAATATCGCGAAATTGCCGTGCAGCTTAATATCTCCCCTAAAACAGTAGAGCGCCAGATGAGCATCGCCCTCGAAAAACTACGCCAGGTGTTGAAGCATGTGAGTTATATGCTTTTTTAAATTGCCGGTGAGTTACTATATAATAGTTGTAGAAGGGTTGCACGCTTCGGGGGCAGGGCCATGACAGCTGTTCATCTTAAATTCGTGCTTTTTACGAGTGTTTAAATCATCGGAAATTCCATTCCACAAAAAAGCCCGGCGAAACCGGGCGTCTGAAAATCTAATTCATCTGCACATTTGAAACCTGCAAATCTGCATATCAATTACTTAGTATTATCAGCGTTAAATAATTTTGACTTATCTACTTTCTGAACAGCTTGCCCATCGCTAAGCGTTTTTGAAATAGCCGAATATGGAGCTGATACAACTTCTTCGCCACCTTTAAGGCCGGATAAGATCTGGATGTAACTATCGTTCTGGATACCCGTAGTTACCTGTACCTGTTTAAGCTTACCTGCGTTTAGTACAAATACATATTCTTTGGCTACCGGGCTGATTTGTGGTTTACTCTTATCCTCATCAGCTTTCGGCGGACCGTTATTTTCTTTCTTTTCCTCGCGGGTGGTTACCGATTGAATTGGTACCGACAGCGCTTTGGCCGAATTAGTGCTGATATCAACAGTAGCTGTTAACCCCGGACGGAAAGGTGATGGATTATCGGCTGTTTTCTTTAACAGGGCGGCATATGAATCTGCATTGATCCTCACCTTTACAGTAAAGTTTGTTACCTGGTCGGCAGATGTACCTACCACGTTTGCCGAACTACCTATTTCAGTTACCACACCGGTAAATTTCTTGCCTAAAAACGCGTCCACTTCAATTTTTGATGAATCGCCAAGGGAAATGCGGTTGATGTCATTTTCATTCACGTCAACATTCACGTCCATTTTGCTCAGATCAGATATAGTCATGATTTCGGTACCGGCAAATTGCTGGGTCCCCAAAACACGCTCACCTTTTTCAACAGATAGTTTTGAAACCACACCATCAACCGGCGAGTAAATAGTTGTTTTCGCGAGGTTATCCTGTGCTTCCTTAACTGATGCCTGTGATTGTGCCAGGCCATATTGCGAGCCTACCACATTTTGTTTGGCAGCTTCAAGCGATGCTTTAGCGCCTTCATAAGCAGCTTTGGCATTTTCAAATTCCGAAACCGTTAACACTTTTTTATCATAAAGCTCTTTACTGCGCTTGTAAATACCGGCCTGGTTAGCATAAGTAGCTTCGGCTTGTTTAAGCATCTGGCTTGAATTACCTACGCTTGCTTTTTGGGTATTGTACGATGCGATAGCCCGGTCATAACCTGACTTTAAAATGTCGGGCCTGATCTTACAAAGCAATTGGCCTTTTTTAACCACATCACCCTCTTTTATTGGCAGTTCAACCACCTCGCCCGATACTTCGGGGCTTATCTTGACCTCAACATGTGGTTTGATCTTTCCGCTGGCCGATACGGTTTCATTTATTTCGCGTGTTTCGGCCTTTTCGGTAGCTACCTGGGTTAGCGCGGGCTTGCCTATCAGGCCCGTAACCTTAGCAATGATCAGCAGGACAATCAGTGCGCCAAGACCTATCAGAATATATTTAGTAGTTTTTCCCATGACGGTGAATTTGGATATTTTACGGTTAAGATTTTATTAAAGTGTTATAGGGTTACCTAAATAATAGTCGATGACTTTGCTTCTGAAAATCACCTGGTATTGCGCCTCAATCATATCAAACTGTGATTTGTTAAGATTGGTTAGCGATGTATTATAATCAAGCGAGTTAACCAAACCTACTGTATAGCGTTGCTGGATAATATTAAACGCATCTTTATTTGCGTTATAAGTTTGCGTTGCCGATGCATAACGCTTATCGGCCGCCTGTAAATCCCATACCGCCTGGTAGATAATCTTGCTCAAATTGTTGCGGGCCAGTTGTGCTGTAACCTCGGCATTTTGATTTTGCAGTTTTGCTTTCCTAACCGCTGTGCGTGACAGAAACCTGTTAAAAATGGGGATCTGTAAGCTCACCCCTACCGATTGGTTAAAATTATCGCTCAGTTGCCTGAAGAATGGGTTGCTTTTATAGCCAACTTTATAATTAGGCACTACAACCGCCTGTTGCGAATTTTGCACAAAACCAATAGTGTCAAATCTGCCTGTTGGAGTAACACCAAATGGCGTGTTCTTGGCATCAGAAAAGTATGAACCGGCAGCACCAAATAATACTACCGACGGATAGTAGTTGCCTCTTGCTATTTTAACACCCTGCGCCGCAGCTTTTTGACGTTGCTCGGCCAATAACACATCTGGGTTTACTGCAAGAGCGGTTTTTACAACTTCCTGGGCATCGTACACCGTTTTTACATTATTTAACTTACTGATATCCGGCCTTTCAACTTTAATGTCGGTACCAGGGTCCATCTCCATGTATTGCTTTAAGGTCAGTAACGATTGTTCTAACTGATTTTCGGCATTAGTATAGTTAAGGTCGTTGGTTGAGAGCTGTGCTTTGGCCTGCGACAGATCGGCAAGGGTTTGGTTACCAACGTCAAAGTTTTTCTGGGCGCGGTCTAAAGCTATTTTAGATACATCAATCTGCTGCTGGGCGGCTGTTACCAGATCCTGGTTGGTTAGCACCAGCAGGTAAGTAGTAACCACGTTCAATATCAGGTCGTTTTTTACTTTGGCAACGTTGGTTTTGTCGGCATCAAGCAAAATCTTGTTCTGAATTACTGTATTACGTAATTGCCCGCCCTGAAACAGTGTTACCTGCGAGGTAAAGTTACCGTTAACCGCCAGGATGCGCTGGTTGCTGAACTGGTTGGTTGAAGGGTCGATATTACGGCCAAAGTTGAATGAGCCCTGTGGGCTTACGGCTAAATTTGGCAGTTGATTATATTTCGACTGTTTAAGATCTTCGTTAGTGATGGCAGCTGTAAATTCGGCCTGTTTAATGGTAAGGTTACGTTCAAGGGCTAGGTCTACCGCCTTTTGCAAGCCTATTACTTCCTGCGCGCCGGCATTAAAGCCGCAAACCGAAAATGTTATTGTGCAAATGAGCGTTGCTTTAACTGATAGTAATAATTTTAGTTTCATAAGGTTTTTCTATACAATGGTAAGCAACTGTTCATTACATTGCAGTGTTTATTTTTGTTAAATGTTGTTAATAGGGATAAAATACAAACTACCTCATCTGTATGTACCTGGTTAAAACCCCGTGGCTGCTGAAAAAGCTTTATCCCCAACTTACCTGGGAGATAAAATCAACTGACCGTTGCATTTATCTCACTTTTGACGACGGCCCTATACCAATTGTTACACCGGCTGTATTAAATATTTTAAAACAATACAATGCCAAAGCCACCTTTTTTTGCATTGGCGACAATGTACGCAAGCACCCCGATATTTTTGAACAGGTAAAAGCCGGCGGCCATGCCATAGGCAATCATACTTTCAATCATCTCAAAGGGTGGGAAACCGATACCCAAACCTATCTTGATAATTTTTTACAGGCCGATAAATTGCTGGATACATCGTTGTTTCGTCCTCCGTACGGGCGGATAAAAAGGGCGCAGATCCGGGCGCTGAGAACCATAAAGCCTGAGTTGAATATTTTTATGTGGGATGTGCTCAGCGGCGATTTTGATGCGGCCCTTAAACCTGAAGATTGCCTAAAAGGAGTGCTTAAATATACCGAAGCAGGATCGATGGTAGTATTTCATGACAGCATCAAAGCTTTTGATCGATTGGAATATGTACTGCCGCGGGCTTTGGAGGTTTGGAGTAAGGAAGGGTATAGTTTTGAGAGTTTACAGTAGGTAGTTTGCAGTACCCGGGAGGCAGCGGGCAGTCATCTGTTGGCAACTGTAAGTTGTTAAACATTCCCGTTTATTAAATACTGCTTACTGCACAATGAAAACTGCCAGCTGAACACTGCCTACTTTTTATACCTTTGCACCCATGAGCAACGAACTCACCGACAAGGCATTTTGGGCCGGTTACTGGGAATCAAAAAAAGACCTGGCTTTTAATGTGCCGGCTAATTATACTTTTCATAAGCTGCTAAAAAGCATTATCGATACCAACAAACCGGCGTCGGCTATTGAGCTTGGGGGTTTTCCGGGTTATTTTGCCATTTTTTTAAAGAAGTATTTCGGGTTAAAAACTACACTGTTCGATTTTTATGTGCACCCAAAAGTTTTAAAGGAAGTACTGGATGCCAATCAGCTTAATGATCGGGATATTACAGTTATTGAAGGCGACCTGTTCAAATACCAACCCGAAACCGAATATAACCTGGTACTTTCCTGCGGATTGATAGAGCATTTTAATGATACCAAAGGCATTATTGAAAAACACCTCTCTTTCCTTAAACCGGGAGGCACACTGTTTATTACCCTGCCTAACTTTACCGGTGTTAACGGATGGGTACAACGCAACTACGACCTTAATAACTACGAAAAACACAACATCAATAGTATGAACCCTCCATTACTGGCCAGCTATTGCAAGGAACTTGGCTTAAAAAATGTTGAGGCATATTATTACGGCAAATTTTCGGTTTGGCTGGAAGATAAGGCTAACAAGCCTGCCATAGCTAAAGCCATCACCAAACTGGTGTGGGTAGCAGGCAAGGTTTTCACCAAAATCATCCCGGTTGAATCAAAGCTATTATCTCCTTACATTGTGGTTACCGCCACTAAATAATGCTTATTCCTTCGCTTTAAGGAAACTATATTTTGCCAGCTTATGATATAAATATCCGCGCCTTTTCATTGCTTCCGAAAGCGTTTTGTCATCGGCCGGTCCACCGGTTAACTTAGTAACTCCAATTCTTTGGGAGCCATATATACCCGTATGCCCGCTGAAAAGATAGGCTGTGAAACAGGCCACGGCAAACAACAGGGCGTGTTCGCCACCAAAAAGCTCTATACCCATAAAAGTACAGGCCAGGGGGGTATTAGTTGCGCCTGCAAAAACCGCTATGAAACCTAAAGCGGCAAATAAGCTAACCGGTGCATCAAGTAAGCCGGATAGCGTATTGCCCAAAGTAGCGCCAATATAAAACAGCGGTGTTACCTCGCCGCCTTTAAAACCGGTACCTAAGGTTACAGTAGTGTAAATGGTTTTCCAGAGCCAGCTCCAGGTATCAGCGCCGCCGGCATGAAAAGCCGAAGGGATTGTAACAGCACCAACATGTTCGGCATCTACCCCTAAACTTAGGTAATCAGGTTTGCCATTAACAAAAGTAAGCGCGATAATGATCAGTCCGCCAATAAACGGGATCAACCAGGGTGTTTTAATGTATTGGGTAAAAAAACTTTTGATGCCATGTACCATTTTGGCAAAAAGGTAACTGACCAGCCCGAAAGCGATAGAAGCTACTATCGTTTTGATGATCATTAACAGGTCGGTTGAAACATAGCCTGAAAACCAATGCGGGATAACGGGAATAATATCAATATGATAAGGCGTATGATGAACACCCCAGGCGGCCACCGTAATATCGCCGGCAATGCCCGCAATAAGGCAGGGCAGCAGCGCATTATATTGCACCCGGCCTATCGTCAGCACCTCCATGGCAAAAACAGCACCTGTTAACGGCGTACCAAATACCGCACCGAAACCAGCCGCTATACCTGCGGTAAGCACTGTTTGGGTATCAGCTTCATTCAGCTTAAGCCATTTGCCTATCATTTGGGCTAAGCTGCCGCCCATTTGCACCGCCGTTCCCTCGCGCCCGGCCGAGCCGCCAAACAAATGAGTGATAATGGTGGTGATCAGCACCAATGGGGCCATACGCTTGGGGACCCCGCCACCGGGGTTGTGGATTTCATCAATAATTAAATTATTCCCCTTTTCGGCCGGACCGCCAAAAAATTTATAAATGAAAAATATAGCGATACCTGCCAATGGCAGCAAAAACAACAGCCAGTTATGTGCAAACCTAAAATGGATAGCCCAACTCAACAACCACAAGAATAAGGCAACCGCGCTGCCAATAACAACGGCTATGGGGATGATAATGACCGTCCACCGGAGGGCGTTTTTAAGAATTGCGAAATGTTGCGAAGAAAAAAGTTGATTTTGATTTTGCATGTTGCTGATATTTATGTACCCACAAAAAATTAGCACAGGATAAAAGCCCGTGAGTTAATTGTCTGTAGGCGCCATCAGCTTTTTAGGGCGGTTAAGTAGGAAGACACCATTTCCTTTTGTGACGCTAATATAGGTTTCTTTTTGATAAAAATAAAATAGCCTTACTTAGCACGTATGCATGAGTAAGGCTATTTTCCCTTGTCGTTTGAACAGACCGGCTCAAGTTATCTACTTAAGCAACGCTTAGTGTTTCCACATCCTTAAGTGCCAGAAGCATTAATTTACCCTGGTATTCCACCCAGATGTCGGCGAAACTATTCTCATCGTACCCCATAAATTTTAATGGATGACCAATGTGCAGGTTTTTCCATTTCTTTCCGATGTACTTAAGGAGTTGTCCGCTTTTTAGTGTGTGCTTTGCCATAAGTTTTAACTTTTAGGAGTGAAAAACTAAATTAATTAACGAAACCGATAAAATTTAACTTTTAAAGAATATTTTTTGAATTGTATCAGGTTTATTACAACTGTTGGTTAAACAGCTTAGCTTTATTTTGCTCAATTACCTCAAGGTAAAAGTTTTCATATTTGGGCAAAATGGTAGATAATTCAAACTCTTTGGCGTGTGCCAGTGCATTTTCTTTAAATTTAGCCAATCGTTCTTCATCCTCCAAAATAAATATTGCTTTTTCTGCCATACCGTCCACATCTCCTGGCTCTTTCAAAAAGCCTGTTACGCCATCAATATTTAATTCGGGCAAACCACCGGCATTACTGCTGATCACCGGCACTTTACAAGCCATGGCTTCAAGCGCCGCTAAACCAAAACTTTCTGATTGCGATGGCATCAGGAACAAATCGGATACAGAAAGGATCTCTTCAACAGCATCCTGTTTACCTAAAAAGCGTACATTATCAGTAACGCCCAAATCGCGGCAAAGCTGTTCGCACATGGAACGTTCGGGGCCGTCGCCTACCATCAGCAGTTTCGACGGGATCTTTTTAATCACTTTAGCAAAAATCTTCACTACATCTTCGGTACGTTTTACCTTACGGAAGTTAGAGGTATGTACCAGGATCTTTTCGCCCGATGGTGCAATCGCTTTCTTAAAATGATCTTTAGGTTTAAGGCTAAACCTGCTAAGGTCAATAAAGTTAGGGATCACGAGGATATCCTTCTTAATATCAAAAAACTTATAGGTATCCTCTTTAAGGTTTTGCGATACGGCTGTTACACCATCACTTTGGTTGATGGAAAAAGTAACAACCGGTTTAAAGGTGCGGTCTTTACCAACCAACGTAATATCTGTACCGTGCAGCGTAGTTACCACCGGGATGTAAATGCCATAGGTCATTAATATTTGCTTGGCCATAAACGCGGCCGAAGCATGGGGTATAGCATAATGCACATGCAGTACATCCAATTGTTCATGACGCACCACATCAACCAGCCTGCTTGCCAGGGCCAGCTCGTACGGCGGAAAATCGAACAGCGGATAGTTAGAAACCGAAACTTCGTGATAAAACAGGTTTTCGGAAAAGAGATCCAACCGCGCCGGCTGGTTATAGGTCACAAAATGAACCTGGTGACCACGGTCTGCAAGGGCTTTACCAAGTTCAGTGGCAACAACCCCGCTTCCGCCAAAGGTTGGGTAACAAACAATTCCGATCTTCATTAATATGTTTTAATTGGTGCAAGTTTAACTGCAATTTACATCAAATGTGTTAAGCTTGTGTAAAATGATGGATGGATGATAATTACTGCATATTTATTTTGCCGGCGTTGCCAACCATATCTGTTACCGAGTGTTTAAACATACATTAAATCCATAATAAACAACTGATTATCAGCATGAGCAATCATATAAATTTAGCAATAAACGGAATACAACATATCGGCGTGCCGGTAACCAATATTGAAGCATCACAACAATTTTACGCCAGACTGGGCTTTCACAATGTAATGCAAGCCCCTTTTACCGATAACAGCGGTACCGGCACCTGCGTTATGATGCAGCGCGGCAATATGATCATGGAGCTTTACCAATTGCCTGAAGCTTCGCTGGCCGAGATCCGTTCAAGATCAAACGGGCACATTGATCACGTAGCCTTTGATGTTGATGATATCAACCTCGCCTTTAAAACTATTAAAGAAGCTGGCTTCAACGTGATCGAACCAGAGCCCGTGTTTTTACAATTCTGGAAAAATGGCTGCAAATATTTCAACATCACCGGGCCGGATGGCGAACGGTTGGAGTTTAACCAGGTGCTTTGATTTGGGAATTCGGATCTTCGATTTCGGTTTAGTTATACAGATAAAACAGGTCGTCAGGAAATGACAACAAGTCGATTGGTAAGCCGCCTTGCAAATGGGATACTGAAAACAAATATGACTATCCGTTTAGTTATCAACCACAATTCTTTCTAAGGCTATCTAAACATAATCCGCAATTTATTGTCGATATTTATACTATGCTTAAAGCACTTTGTCTCTATATCGCGTTCATCATTTTTACAGCGAGTACATTGCTTGCCCAACAGCCTGCGTTTAAAGGCGGACAGCAGGCGTTTAATGATTTTCTGAAGACAAAGATCATTTATCCTGAATATTCGCGGCAAAATTGTATTTCGGGAACCATCAATGTTTCGTTTATGGTTGATAAAGATGGTGTGGTACATGATGCTAAAGTACAGGATGGCCCCGGTATCGACCTCGACGACGAAGCTTTAAGGGTTATTAAACTTACATCGGGCCAGTGGGTGGTTCCGGCGGGGTATAATCTTAAAACCAATATCGTTCAACCTATCCGTTTTGACCCTGATCCCGCACGTTGCGGGCCTGCCAGCATCCGCGATATGCAAAGCGCCATTGCCAGCTATAAAGCTCAGCAGGAACTGGAAAACGCGGTTACCAATTACTACAGCAACAAATACAAAGGCAAGGCCGATACCACCAAAGAGGCTATCATTATCAACCTCAAAAAACAACTTGGCTATGATGATGATTTTATAAACGATGTACTAAGCCAGGCCGGCGAAAAATTTAAACAAGGCGACAAAGAAGGCGCCTGTCATGACTGGAATTTTATCCGCAACATAGGCAGCGATAAAGCCGATAATTTTATAAAAAAGTATTGCGCCCCCTAACCCCCTAAAGGGGGAATATACAATCAAATTCCCTACCTTGCTCTTGTTATGAAAACCGAACCTGAACTTCGCAAAAAAATAAAAACCTGGGTAATTGTATTTATCATCGGTCTGGTACTAAGTGGTGTAACCGCCTTCCCTATCGAAACTGAACTTGCCTGGCTTGCTAATCATGCCGCTGTACTTCCGGGATTTATGCATGACTGGCTAACCAATGTTTATCTCGCCGTAAAAACAACCAATCAAAACTATCCTTACCTGGCTTATGGTACCGACTGGCTGGCTTTCGGTCACCTTGTTATTGCTATGGCATTTGTTGGTCCGCTGAAAGATCCGGTTAAAAACATTTGGATAATTGAGTTTGGCATGATTGCCTGTGTAATGGTGTTCCCGCTGGCCTTTATTGCCGGCCCAATCCGCGGTATCCCCGTTTACTGGCGGTTCATTGACTGCGGCTTCGGTATTTTTGGGATCATTCCTTTATATATCGTTTACCGGGATATTAAAAAGTTGGAAAAGATGAGCAATCAGAACATTGCTCGTTTACGTTAAAAAAACAGATATTAGCCGGTCAAATTCAATTTATTGCTCATCCGCTATTCCGTTTTTATTCTTTTAAAAATGCCCTCCTTTGCGCGTATGTTAAAACATTTGTACAAAATGTATGAACATATCATTTTTCATGCTATATTGCCCCCGCTAAATCAATTTGAGTACATAAATATGTATTTGCAAATTGTGCTATAAATTATATAACTTTAATTTCTGTTTAACCAATTTTAAACCCATGTACCGGAAGTTGTATTATGTGTGGCTTACAATAGCCATCTGCATGCTGTACACGCTTTATTCCTGCCATTCATCGGGCGGGATAGCCGAAGAACAGGTGCCCGATACCATCAGCTACAACTTTAATATCCGCCCAATACTTTCAGACAAGTGCTATAAATGCCACGGCCCTGATGCTTCTCATCGTGAAGCCGACCTTAGGCTTGATCTTCCGGAGAGCGCCTATAAGGCATTAAAAGATAACCCATCTTCGCACGCGCTTGTCCCCGGAGATCCTATGCAATCGGAGGTTTATCGCCGAATCTCTACCAAAGACACCACCGAGCAGATGCCGCCGGCGTCATCCAATTTAAAGAGGTTATCACCCTATGAAGTTGAACTCATTCACAAATGGATAAAACAGGGCGCCAAATATGAAAAACATTGGGCTTTTGTCGCTCCGCGAAATTACCCGGTTCCGCAGGTAAAAAACGCGGCATGGCCTAAAAATGCTATCGATAATTTCGTACTGCAAAAAATGGAGCAGGCCCGCCTGGAACCGAATCCCGAAGCGGATAAAGAACGCCTGCTGAAACGCATTTCACTCGATTTGACCGGTCTGCCGCCATCTCTTGCTTTAATGGATAAGTTCCTGGCCGATAAAAGCGCCAATGCTTACGAAAAAATGGTGGACAAGCTGATGGCAACTCCGCAATACGGCGAAAAAATGGCGCTGCACTGGCTGGATGTTGCCCGCTATGCCGACTCGCACGGTTATCAGGATGATAATTACCGCACCCAATGGCCATGGCGCGACTGGGTGATCCATGCCTATAACGAAAACCTGCCTTATGATAAGTTTATTACCTGGCAGCTGGCGGGCGATCAGCTCCCCAACGCCACTAAGGAGCAGTTGCTGGCTACAGGCTTTAACCGCAACCATAAAATAACCGAAGAAGGAGGCGTAATTGATGAGGAATACCGGGTTAGTTATGTAACTGACCGAACCAATACCTTCGGCAAAGCACTATTGGGCGTCACATTGGAATGCGCTCATTGTCATGATCATAAATACGACCCTTTTTCGCAAAAAGAATACTACCAGGTTTATGCCTTTTTTAACAATGTGAAGGAAGTGGGACTGCAGTCAACCGTGGGCGGGCCCGAAACCTATGCTAAAAACCCCATGATGAAGATCAGCAATGAGGATGTTAAAAAGATCCTGACTTTTGTGAATAAGCGCGATACCGATAAGCTCATCGTATCCATCATGACGGATAGTGACAAGGTGCGGCCAACTTATATTCTTAAGCGAGGCAACTACGATGCCCACGGCGATGAGGTGCAGGCCGGTACGCCCAAATCCATTTTGCCATTTACCAATAACTACCCAAAAAACCGCTTAGGTCTGGCCGAATGGCTGTTCAATAAAAACAACCCGCTTACCGCACGTGTATTTGTAAACCAAATGTGGCAGGAGTTTTTCGGCAAGGGCATCGTAAAAAGCTCCGGCGACTTCGGTATGCAGGGCGACC
Organism: Mucilaginibacter sp. Mucisp73; assembly: GCF_059491465.1. Taxonomy (NCBI): domain Bacteria; kingdom Pseudomonadati; phylum Bacteroidota; class Sphingobacteriia; order Sphingobacteriales; family Sphingobacteriaceae; genus Mucilaginibacter; species Mucilaginibacter sp. Mucisp73. The sequence continues at coordinate 5,444,803 of NZ_CP168507.1, forward strand.
TGCCATCGCACCCGGAATTGCTTGACTGGCTCGCGGTTGATTTCCGCGATCATGGCTGGAATATTAAACGGCTGGTAAAGCAGATGGTAATGTCGGCCACTTACAGGCAATCGGCAGCAGCCACACCCGAAAAACTGAAGGAAGATCCGGATAATACTTTATTAGCCCGGGGCCCAAGAGGCCGTTTACCGGCCGAATTTGTGCGCGATTTGGTGCTGGCCAGCAGCGGGCTGCTTAATCCAACCATCGGCGGCCCGAGTGTTAACCCTTACCAGCCGCCCGGCCTTTGGGAAAATGCCACATCGGGCAGGGGGATTTTGGCGAATTACAAACAGGTGCATGGGCCAAACCTGTACCGCAGGGGAATGTATACCCTAATTAAACGTACCGTTCCGCCAGCATCCTTAGGTATTTTTGATGCCAGCAACCGCGACCAGTGCGAAGTAAAACGCCTGCGTACCAATACCCCATTGCAGGCACTGGTAATGCTCAATGACCCAACCGTATTGGAAAGCGCGAGGGTTTTAGCTGCAAAGCTTTTGCAGGATAAAAGCACGCAGACAGCAAAGATCACCAAAGCTTTCCGGTTGATCCTCTGCCGCCATCCGCAGGAAAAAGAACTGGCTATTTTAACTTCGTACTATACAGATGAACTAAAAACCATGAAAAAGGCCGATGCCGAAAAATTGCTAACCGTGGGCGAATACCCGGTACCGGCCAATTTGGATAAAATAACACTGGCAGCTATGATGAAAGTGGTTGATACCATGTATAATCTGGAAGAAGCCATAACAAAAACCTGAGCACATGGAAAAAGATTTTTTAGAAAACAGGCTTAACATCAACCGGCGCAGGTTTCTATCCAGGCTCAGTTTGGGTATTGGCAGCGTGGCATTGGGTTCATTGCTCATTCCTGATCTGTTTAGCGGCAAGGGAGATGAAGCCGAGGCTGATTTTATCCCCGGCATCCCCAACTTTGCGCCAAAGGCCAAACGGGTAATCTACCTGTTCCAGGATGGGGCTCCCTCACAACTGGAGTCGTTTGATTACAAGCCCAAGCTGCGTGAAATGATGGGGCAGGAACTGCCGGCATCCGTACGCGGCAACCAGATCCTGACAGGTATGACGGCCAAGCAGGCTTCGTTCCCGCTGGTAGGTTCATTTTATGATTTTAAGCAATATGGCGAGTCGCGCGCCTGGATCAGCGATATGTTCCCGCACATAGGCAAAATTGCCGATGACATCTGCATTATTAAATCGCTTAACACCGATGCCATCAATCATGATCCGGCACTTACCTTTTTCCAAACCGGGGCACAGCAGGGCAACCGGCCCAGCATGGGCTCGTGGGTAAGCTACGGCCTCGGCAGCGAAAACAAAAACCTGCCGGCTTTCACCGTATTGCTATCTAAAGGCAAGGGAAACGGGCAGGGTGTTTACTCCAAATTGTGGAGTAATGGCTTCTTAGATTCCATTCACCAGGGCGTACAGTTCAGCAGCGGCGAAGACCCAATCCTGCACCTGAATGATCCGGAAGGACTGAACCGCCACGAACGCCGCAAAATGCTGGATAAACTGGCCGAGCTCAATGACATGAACTATAAGGAGTTCGGTGATCCGGAAATAAACACCAAGGTGCAGCAGTACGAAATGGCTTACCGCATGCAAACCGCCGTACCCGAAATTATGGACGTAAGCAAGGAGTCGGACGATATTGTGAAGATGTACGGGCCGGAGTGCCTTATTCCCGGCACTTATGCAGCTAACTGTTTGCTGGCCCGCAAGCTTTCAGAAAACGGTGTTCGCTTTGTACAGCTTTACCACCAGGGCTGGGACCAGCACAGCAACCTGCCACAGGAAATGGCCGGGCAAGCTAAAGATGTAGACCAGGCATCCGCAGCACTGGTTACTGATTTGAAACAACGTGGCCTGTTGGATGAAACACTGGTAATCTGGGGCGGTGAGTTCGGGCGAACCAATTACAGCCAGGGTAAACTGGAAAAAAACAATTACGGTCGCGACCATCACCCCCGCTGTTTCAGTATCTGGATGGCCGGCGGTGGTATTAAACCGGGCATCGTTTACGGCGAAACAGATGAGTTTGGCTACAACATCGTAAAAGATCCGGTGCACGTACATGATTTTCATGCCACTATATTAAATCAATTGGGTATAGACCATAAAAAACTAACTTATAAAAGCCAGGGCCGCAGGTACAGATTAACGGACGTGGCGGGGAATGTGGTGAAGGGGATCATAGCATAAACCCCACCCAAACCCTCCCCAAGGGAGAGGGCTTTAAAAACAAATTAACTGCCGCGGGATTAGCGCAGCGTATCCCGTGGTGAACCATAAAGTAAGCTTTCAGCTTACACAATTTCGGCTGAAAGCTGAAATGATGCGAACCACGGGGCACGGTCCCGCAGCAGCAATTAAAGTAAATCAATAAAATATCAGCGAAATCAACGCAATCATAAAAATCAACGGTATGGAAAGAAGAGAATTTATCAAGCACACTTCAGTTTTATCAGCAGGCTTTTTTATAGCCAAAGATTTGTTAGCGAAAGACGACGGCCCAATTTACGGTCATGGTAATATGCGCTATCGCATGGATAAAAACTGGAGCAAGGCCGATTCGCAGAAGAACCCGGTGAATGATTGCCATGAGATGGTACAGGATTCAAAAGGCCGCATTTTACTGCTCACTAACGAGACTAAGAACAATGTACTCATTTATAATAAATCGGGCAAGCTGCTAAGTACCTGGGGGCATGATTTCCCCGGCGCACATGGCCTCACCCTGTTTAATGAAAACGGCACCGAAGTACTGTTCATAACCGATACCGTAAAACACCAGGTTTATAAAACCACGCTTGATGGCCGTATTTTAATGACCATTAATGTGCCGCTCGAAACCGGCGTTTACAAAAAAGCCGAAGAATTTGTGCCTACCGAAACTACTATCGACAGCAATGGCGACATTTTTATTGCCGATGGCTACGGTGCGCAATACGTTACCCATTATGATAAAGATGGCAAACTGAAAGGCTTCTTCGGTGGTAAAGGTGAGGGCGACGAACACCTGGATAATGCGCACGGTATCGTGATTGACAGACGATATGATACACCCACATTGCTGGTTACCGATCGTACCCGTAATTGCTTTAAACGCTTTAGTATGGATGGAAAACTACAGGAAGTGATCAAGCTTCCGGGAGCCTGCGTTTGCCGCCCGGTAATTAAGGGCGATCATTTGTATGCTGCCGTACTTCGCTCACCCGACCTGAGCAAGGAGAATACCGGCTTTACTACCATATTAGATAAAAACAACAAAGTAGTATCCAACCTTGGCGGTACCGAGCCAGTGTATACCGACGGCGTACTGCAACCAATGGCCCAGGCCGAAAAGATTTTCCTGAACCCACATGATGTGTGTGTGGATAACGACGAGAATTTGTACGTAGCCCAATGGGCATCAGGCAAGGTATATCCTTATAAATTCACAAGGGTTTAATTAATACACATATAGCCCGGCGTATATGAAAAGCAGCCACAAAGGTTTTGCGGAAGGGACATTATTTGCCCTTAATATTTTTATTGTAGTGCTGCTTATAGCCGGCGATAGCCTGGTTGTGCCCCGCTGGCTGCAACCGGTTGGCCGCATGCACCCGCTGATCCTGCATTTTCCCATCGTGATACTGATGCTGGCCATGGTGATGGAGTTTTTCCGTTACCGGGCCGAGTTTATTAACGAAAAACTGTATCAAACTTTCACAAGCTACCTGCTGCTGCTGGGTGCTTTACTGTCGTCAATAACGGTGATCATGGGCTTGTTCCTTTCAAGGGAACCGGGTTATGAGGGCGATACTTTGCAATGGCATAAATGGTTTGGGGTAAGCGTTGCTTTTGCCGGGTACGGCGTATATCTCATCCGTCACACCTCAAAGTATACGGTAAGGCTGGCCAAAGCCGGAGCTATAATAACCGTTTTCTGTTTAATTGTTGCCGGACACCTTGGCGGCAACCTTACCCATGGCAATGATTTTGTTTTGGGCCCGGTAATGGATAAGAGCAAAAACGTGGTACCGATAGACCAGGCCCTGGTTTATAACGATGTGATCCGCCCTATATTTGAGGTTAAATGCCAAAGCTGCCATAATATCGATAAAAAGAAAGGTGGCCTAATGCTTACCGATTCGGCAGCGATAATGAAAGGCGGCAAAACCGGCAAACTATTCATAGCCGGCGACCCGGCCATGAGCCTGCTGCTGCAACGTGTGCACCTGCCCGAAACCGAAAAAAAACACATGCCGCCAACCGGCAAGACACAACTTACTGATGATGAAAAAATGCTCCTTTACCTGTGGGTAAAAAGCAAAGCACGCTTCGGCAAAAAAGTGATCGAACTGCCAGCTAACGATTCGTTACGGCTGATAGCCGCCACCCGTTTAAAGCCCGCCGAAAGCGAAGAAGAGGTTTATGACTTTTCGGCAGCCAATGAAAAAGAAATTCAAAAGCTGAACAACAACTACCGGGTGGTTTACCCGCTGGCCAGCGAGTCGCCGGCGCTCGCGGTTAATATTTACAATAAAAGCACCTATAATGTAAAAGTGCTGGAAGAGTTAAGTTCTATAAAAAAACAGGTGGTATCGCTCGATCTGAACAAGATGCCCGTAAAGGATGCTGACCTGAAAGCCATCGCCAAATTTGAAAACCTTCGCAAGATAAACCTGAACTTCAGCGATGTTACGGGCAAGGGTTTAAAGGAATTAGCAGGTTTAAAATATCTCAAAAGTATTTCATTAACAGGTGTTAAACTTAATATAGCCGACGTAAAACAGCTCGTCGCTATAAAAAGCCTTAATGAACTGGCGATATGGGACAGCGGCCTGAACCCGGCCGACCTGCAATTGCTTCAAAAACAAAACCCCAAACTTAGCCTGTTAACCGGCTTTAAGGATGATGGTAAGGCGCTTAAGCTCACCAGTCCGCAGTTAAAAAATACGGCAGTTATATTTAAGCAGAATTATGTTTTGCAACTTAGCAACCCTATAAAAGGTGCGGATATCCGGTACACTATTGATGGTTCGGCGCCCGATAGCATCAAGGCTGCATCTTACAAACCAGGCATCGTATTTACACAAAGTACGGTGATCAGGACAAGGGCGTTTAAAGCCGGATGGATTGGCAGCGATACCGTACAATTCAATGTTTATAAATGTGCCTACACGCCCGATAGTATCAGCTTTATCAAATATCCCGACGACAAATACAAAGGCGATGGCGCTAAAACAATTATCGATAAAGAATTAGGCGGCGACAATTTTGGCAACGGAAAATGGGTTGCATCGCAAAAGGATCTGGCGGTGATCATGTGGTTTAATAAACCGATTGATCTGCATTCGGTTAGTCTCAATGTAATGCGTAATACAGGTTCCCAGATCTTTTTACCCGCCGGGGTTGAGGTTTGGGGAGGCTCTGATCAAAACCATCTCAAGCTGTTGAGCACACTTAAAACAGGGGTACCAAAAAAGTCTGATCCGTTTGCTTTGATTCCATTGGAATGTAAGTTAAAATCCGAACAAAAGATATCCTGCATCAAACTGGTTGCCCAATCGCTTAAAAGCGTGCCGGCATGGCATCCGGCCAAAGGCAAACCGGGCTGGGTGTTTTTGGATGAGGTGTTTTTGAATTGAGGCCAAACAATTTGCGCCCATCTGTGATTCTTTAACATACCATCTGGACAAAAAGGAACCCTGGAGCATACAAGCTATTAAATGCCTTACCTAAGAAACTGTTTAAATTTGACGAATGTCGTACAGGTAAATAAAACTTCATTGCCGTTGGTTTTAACCAACGGAATAAAGCATTCACAACAAGAGGGCTTCAGCCCAAATCCGCTTGCATAATTAGGCTAAAGCCAGGAGTTTTCGGCTCTTAATCCGTTGGTTAAAACCAACGGCAATTAATATTCTCCTTTCTTAAACAGCTTCTTAGAAAAGAAAAACGGAAGCATCGGCCCGGAGCCAGGTTATTATCTTGCAAAAGGCTCAGAAAAGTAGTTAGGCTCACTTTTTCTCTCATTCGCCAATCTGCATAATATTTCATTAATTTGCTTAGCCGATTAAAACCAGGCAGCGATATTTCTATTATTTATTGATGGATAAAAAATTAAACAAGATCACAGTTGTTGGCGGGGGGAGCTGGGCTACGGCCAATATCAAAATGCTTATCGACAACACCACCCCAAAAGAAATTTTTTGGTGGATGCGTAACGCCGAAGCTGTGGAACATCTGCAAAAGTTTGCGCGTAACCCGCATTACCTGAGTTCGGTGGAGATCAAACTTCCCGAACAAAATATATCTACCGATCTGAAACCACTCATAGCGGCTGCGGACATTGTGTTGCTTAATGTACCGGCTGCTTTTTTGAAAGATGCGCTAAAAGATATAACTGCTGCCGATCTGAAAGGGAAAAAGATAGTATCGGCTATAAAAGGTATCGTGCCCGATGAAAACCTGATAATTGCCGAGTTTCTTCATCAAAAATACGATATATCGTTTGATGATTTTATGGTAATCAGCGGGCCGTGCCACGCCGAGGAAGTGGCGCTCGAAAAATTATCATATTTAACTATAGCTTCCGGAGATACAAAACTTGCCTCACAGTTTGCGGGAATGATCAATACCCGGTATATCAAAACAAACATTTCTGATGATATCTATGGTACAGAATACGGGGCTGTTTTGAAGAATGTATACGCCATTGCCAGTGGTATTTGCCATGGTGTGGGCTATGGAGATAATTTCCAGGCGGTGCTGATATCAAACGCCATTCGCGAATTAGAGCGTTTTGTCGCCGCTGTACATCCTATCGACAGGGATATTAAAGAGTCGGCTTACCTGGGCGATTTGCTTGTTACGGCCTACTCGCAATTTAGTCGTAACCGCACCTTCGGCAACATGATAGGCAAGGGATATACAGTAACATCGGCCCAACTGGAAATGAACATGATTGCCGAGGGGTACTATGCAGTAAATTGCCTACACGAGGTTAATAAGCAATACGGCGTGAGCATCCCTATTTGCGAAGCTGTTTATGCAATTTTATATCAAAAACGCTCACCTGTAGTAGAAATGAGAAATTTGGCCGAGAAATTGAGTTGATTTTATTAAAGAAACTTAATTACTGTCAATATGAAAAATCTGTTTAAAATAGCCCTGTTTGCTGCCGGTACATTTATGGTTAGCCCAGGCTTTGCCCAAACGCATAAGGATTCAACCCTCGGTGGGAAGATCAGCAAAACCACAAAAAAAATAGGCCATAAAACATCCGAAATTGCGGCTAAAGGCGCAGCTACGGTAGCTGATAAGAAATATGCCGGCAAGGCTGGCCCTAATGGCGAAACCATTTACATTGATAAATATTCGCATTATTTTTATGTGAATAAAAAAGGTCACCGGGTTTATCTGAAAAAATCTGAACTGATTGATAAACCTACACAATAATTAAATTCAACAAAGGCGTAAGCCGTTCTAAAAAATCCTGATCCGTCATGAAAAAGTTTGCTCCCATATTTGCTGCAGTTGCAGGCATGTTATTGATATACGCTTGTTCTCAGCCGCCGGCCGCCAATAAAAAGCTGGAAGGTAACTGGAAATCAAAAGATGGTGCTACCAAGCTTTCGATAACGGATAAAGATTTTATTATGGACGACGGACAGGCCAGCAAAGAGGATTATTTTGTAAAAAATGATACGATTTACACCTCATACCAGGGGAGCAGGCCTTATACCAAGTTTTTTATTAAGGAACTTACCGACAGTAAGCTAACGCTTTGTTATCCTGATTCGGATATCGTTGAATTTAGCCGTTAATGTAGGCTGAAAGCTGAATGCCTAAAACCGAAAGCTCATAAGTTTAATGGATGGGTTGAAGTTTGCTTATGACCAGAAAAGGCGGGCTTATATATAAAACAAAAGCCTTTGTTCCCGTATGCAGCGGTAAAAAGGCTTTGTTAACAAAACTAAACTAAAACTAATGCTTCTTACTAAAGGAAGCTCATGAAAACCACCACATGCTTTGCACATGGTGGTTTTTTTATGATGGATGATTAAAATCTCCTTCTGCGCTCAGGACGATCTTCACGGGGCTTGCCTGAAAAATCACGGAAGCCACCACTGTGTTCGCGGCGTTCGTTGCCACGATATCCGCCTTCACGACGGTCACCACCACGGTAGCCACCTTCACGGCGATCTCCGCCACGGTATCCGCCTTCTCTGCGGTCACCACCGCGGTATCCGCCTTCACGACGTTCGCTGGTGCCTTCGCCTGAAATCTCGATCCTTACCGGACGACCTTTGTATTCGGCTTCTTTAAAGCTGGCCATCACTTTATCAACATCTTCATTCTGCACTTCAAAGAATGAATAAACACCCTTAACGTCGATCTTACCAACGGTACGGCCGCTTATTTTGGTAGTGTTACAGATGTAACCTAACAAATCGCCGCGGTTAAATTCATCAACCGAACCTAAGTTTATAAATAAACGGGTAAAGTTGCCACGTACACCATTGCCGCGTTCGCCGCGATCTTCAAACCTGTTACGGCCTTCTTCAATGCTGGCATTCAGGTCAGGAGCGTTTTTGTAATAATCAAGGAAACGGTTAAACTCAATTGAAGCAAAGCGTTTAATGAAATCTTCTTTGGTGAAATCTTTAAACTCGTCATAAATGCGCGGCAGGTATTGCTCAATCTGCTCTTCGTTAACAGTTACGTTATGTACTTTGTGAACGATAGAGAATAATTGTTTTTCGCAAACATCAAAACCTGTAGGGATCTCAGCTTTCACGAATTTTTTACCAATAACACGCTCAATCTGGCGAATTTTGCCTAATTCTTTGGCGTTAACGATAGAGATTGATACACCGGTTTTACCTGCACGGGCTGTACGGCCGCTACGGTGAGTGTAGTTTTCAATCTCGTCGGGTAATGAATAGTTAATAACGTGAGTTACGTCGTTAACGTCGATACCACGTGCGGCAACGTCAGTAGCAATTAATAATTGCAGACTGCGCTCACGGTAGCGTTTCATCACTTTATCGCGTTGTTGCTGTGAAAGGTCACCGTGCAATGAATCGGCATTGTAGCCGTCTTTGATCAGCGATTCAGCAATTTCCTGGGTTTCAATTTTGGTACGGCAAAATACGATACCAAAAATATCAGGATTAAAGTCAACAATACGTTTAAACGCGGCATACTTGTCACGTGCACGTACTATATAGTACTCATGCTCGATGTTGGCATTGCCGGTGTTTTTTGCGCCCATGGTAAGCTCGAAAGGATCGGTCATGTATTTTTTCGCGATCCGCCTAACTTCAGCAGGCATGGTGGCCGAGAATAGCCAGGTTTTTTTCTCTTCGGGTGTGGTAGATAAGATACTATCAATGTCTTCCTGAAAGCCCATATTGAGCATTTCATCAGCCTCATCCAATACTACATACTTCACAGCCGAAAAATCAATAGCCTTACGGTTAATGATATCAAGCATACGCCCTGGTGTAGCAACTACGATCTGTACGCCGCGTTTGATCTGGCGTAACTGATCCATAATGCTTGCTCCGCCATAAACAGCAACAACGTGTACGTTGCTCATTTTTTTGGAGTAGTTCTTAATGTCGTTCGCGATTTGTAAACAAAGTTCGCGTGTTGGGCATAACACAAGTGCCTGTGGATGATTTTCTTCGAAATCAAGCAGTTCCAACAATGGTAGGCCAAAGGCAGCAGTTTTTCCGGTCCCGGTTTGGGCTAATCCGACAAAATCGTTGCTGCCTGTTAACAATACCGGGATTGACTGCTCCTGGATTGGTGTAGGATTCTCAAATCCTAACTCAGAGATGGCATTAACAATATCATGACGGATTCCCAGTTCAATAAATGGGTTGTTCATGAATTAAAATAACGAATTTGACAACATCGTCAAATCGGGCGCAAAGATAGCGTTAATGTTTTAAAATTCCAATAGGTAGGTTGAGATAAAATGAAATTTAGTAGTATTATTGAGAATTCGCTACTAATTGACTGAAAAAAAACCAGTTAATTAATAATTTCATAACAAGAATTATCTTTTTCTCCGGTTTTTAAAGCCCGATTTATAGACGATGAACATTGTAATGAACATGAAATCATAAATCTATTACCTGGTTTTTACACCAGGATTGCAAAAAAAGAACTTATAACTGTAGCCATAAGCTCCAGTTATAAAAAAGGAAAAACAGACTTATAGCTTCCGACTTAGTACTGTGGACTTAACGCTAACCCGGGTTTACCTCAACCTGTCGGCCGATTTTACCAGCTTCTCATCTTTTTTTATGCTTTTTTGTGCGAAGATGACCAGTATGATGCTTAATGAAGTAAGGAACAGGCCAATACCCATCGTGCGTGTGTCAAGGGTAATGCTGCCTGCTGCGCCTTTAACAGTTTGTGCCATCCAGAAACTGTAGCCAATAAGTACCAGTATAGCACTGTAGCAGAAGGCTATTTGCTGTTTTCGGTTTTTATATAGAAAAATGATAACCAGGGGAATGAGGGCAACAATAGCTGTTATAGCGGTGAGTGCCACAAATGTTTGGGTATGTTGCTGTACGCCGTTCACATCCTGGTAAATACCGGTAACCATAATGCTGGATGGTTTATCATTAACATAGACGTTGTGGGCAAGCGGAAAAAAGAAAAGGGCGAACAGCACAAGGCTGGCGAACAAAAGGTAAATGCTTTGGATGCGTTGCAGCATGATATTAAAAATTATAAAGGCAAATATAAATGTTTTGCTTATTGGAGAAGCACTAATTTAATAGCGATATCGCTTGCTTTGAATGATAATTATTTAATGTATATTTATTTGTATTTAAACAATTGTCAAATGTCCCGCATTAGTGAACAAAATCCCGAAGATGTTAAATTTGAGAACGTCCATTTAAAAAGGATTTTCCTTGAGCACCTGAACAGTATTTATTTTGGTAAAAAACATCTGATTGATTTTTTTGAAGAGATAAAAGAGCTTGCATCCCTAGCTTATTTAAAGGAGGCCGTACAGGAATGTTATGAAGCTACCCAAAAGCAGCTTACCCATCTCGATTCTATTTACAGCGCCATTAATGAAACGCCATCAAAAACGACGGTACTTGGCATAAAAGCCATGACGCTTGAAGCTTATATATCGGCAATTAAAACCGGGAAAACTGCCATGGAGCGTGATGTGTTCATTGTATTTTATGTGCAGATCATCGAAGGGATTGAAATAACCTATTTTGATGTTTTGCGTAACCTGGCAAAAACCATTGGCTATAGCAATTCCTTTATCAATAAGCCTTTTAATCTGGCTGTTAAAAATAAACTGGCGTTTGAGGCTATCTATAAGGCCTATATAACCGAACCCGCATAATACTATGACCAAATTATGAACCCGGCATAGGCGGCAGATTATTAACTTTGCCGTCGTGAGCAACAACCAGCGTTATTTTATTGAACTGGCCTACAACGGCACCGCCTATCACGGCTGGCAAATACAGCAAAATGCCGTAAGTGTACAGGAATTGCTGAACAAGGCACTAAGCACAATTTTACGGCAGCCCATAGAAACAACCGGCTGCGGCCGCACAGATACAGGTGTGCACGCCAAGGAGTTCTTTGCGCATTTCGATATTGAGGGTAATAGTTCATCGTTCATAGATCATGGCAAAGCTGACGGCCATGAACCATCAACTATCAACCATGAACAAGTAACCAGGGGGTTAAACGCCCTGCTTCCACCTGATATCGCCATAAAAAATATTGTCCCGGTACATGCCGATGCGCATGCCCGTTTTGATGCCACATCGCGCTCATATCAATACCATATTCATTTTAATAAAGACCCTTTTTTGCAGGGATATTCATGGCAGCTGCGCGATGTGCCCAATATCGATCTGATGAACCAAGCCGCGGCTATTATGATGGAGTATATTGATTTTAGCTGTTTCAGCAAATCAAACACCCAGGTTAAAACCAATAACTGCAAAATTACCCGTGCCGAATGGGTAAAGACCGACAATGGCATCGTTTTCCATATCACTGCCGACAGGTTTTTGCGTAACATGGTACGCGCCATTGTGGGTACATTGATGATGATTGGCCGGGAAGAAATATCCCCTGAGAGCATTCGCGAAATTATTGAAAGCAAGAACCGCTCAAATGCCGGCACCAGCGTACCCGCCTGCGGCTTGTATTTGACGGAGGTGAAATATCCTTTCCCCCTAACCCCCTGAAGGGGGAACTATGGTGAAGAATAGTAGATGGATTTGGTGATATATAATTATACTTTAACTTTGAGATAGTGGCTAAAGATAAACAAGATAATAAGAAGGAAGCTTCCGCAGCAACAAATGGGGAAGCAACTAAACAGGCAGCACCCCCTTCAGGGGGCGGGGGGGGCGTAACCGGAAAGGCCCTTGACTGGAAGCTGCTCGCCCGGGTAATGCATTACGTTAAGCCGTATAACAAAACCTTTGTTATAGCTACTTTCCTGACTATTTTTATAGCTGCCAATGCTTTGCTGCAGCCAATCCTGATCCAGCGTACGCTGGATGTCAACATTTTGAACGACGATTATAACGGCCTGGTTTTTATGGTTGAGCTCATGATAGCTCAATTGATTATTCAAACTATTGCGCAGTACTACCAAACTTATTTAACCAATGCGCTGGGCCAATATGTGATCCGCGATTTGAGGATCGATATTTTTAACCACATTACCAGTTTAAGATTAAAATACTTCGACCGTACGCCTATCGGTATGCTTATTACCCGTACGGTGTCCGACCTGGAAACTATTGCCGATATTTTTTCGGAAGGGTTGATCTCTATCATGGGCGATATGCTGCTGGTAATCGCCGTGATTGGCTACATGCTTTGGCAGGACTGGAAACTGGCCCTGATTACGCTCATTCCGATGCCCTTCCTGTTTGCTTCAACCTATGTGTTTAAGGAGGCTATTAAGTCCTCATTCCAGGAGGTGCGTACGCAGGTGGCACGGCTCAATACTTTCTTGGCCGAACATATTTCGGGGATCAGCGTGATCCAGATCTTTGCCCGTGAAGACCAGGAGATGCGCAAATTTAAAGCCGTGAATGAAAAGTACCGCGATGCCAATATCCGCTCAAACTGGTATTACTCGATATTTTTTCCGGTGGTAGAAATCCTGTTTGCCATATGTATGGGCTTACTGGTTTGGTACGGATGTAAACGAATGCTGTCAGATAGTCAAATGCTAACTATTTCCGCATCAGGCAAGGGAATTACTCCTGGATTGATCACCAGCTTTATTGTATTGCTGAATATGTTGTTCAGGCCTATCCGCCAGCTGGCCGATAAATTTAACACCCTGCAAATGGGTATGGTAGGTGCCGACAGGATTTTTAAAGTATTGGATACCGACGAGGTGGCCGAAAATAAAGGCACACTTACAACAGGCAGGCTGCAGGGCGATATCAGCTTTGATAAAGTATGGTTTGCCTATAATGATGAAAACTGGGTACTGAAAAACATCAGCTTCCATATCAAGCCCGGCGAAACCCTGGCTTTGGTAGGGGCAACCGGCGCAGGCAAATCATCAACCATTAATATCCTGAACCGTTTTTATGAAATTGGCAAAGGTTGTGTAAAGGTTGATGGACATGATATCCATGATTATGATGTAAACTACCTGCGTTCGCAGATAGCAACTGTGATACAGGATGTGTTTTTGTTCAGCGATACCATTGCCAATAATGTCAGCCTCAATAATCCCAATATCACCCGCGAGCAGATCATAGCTGCGGCCAAAGATGTTGGCGCGCATGATTTTATCGAACGCCTGCCCGGCGGCTACGATTATAATGTGATGGAACGCGGCTCAACACTTTCGGCCGGGCAATCGCAACTAATCTCGTTTATCAGGGCACTGGTTTATAATCCCGCAATCCTGGTCTTGGACGAAGCTACGTCATCTGTTGATACAGAAACCGAGATCCTGATCCAGAATGCCATCAATAAATTAATGGAAGGCCGTACGGCCATAGTGATAGCCCACAGGCTTTCCACCATTCAAAATGCCGACAGGATCATTGTACTTGATCACGGCGAGATCATGGAAATGGGCAGCCACCAGGAATTGCTTAAAATTGAGAACGGGCATTACCGCAAATTGTATGATTTGCAGTTTAATTCGGCAGGGATTGTTAAGTCTTGAATTAGAAAGGCTTATTCTTAATAAAAAAGGCGTCATTGCGAGGGTACGAAGCAATCCCCGAGAATTAGAGCGGCTATGCAAGTCGATCTGTAAAGTTTGGGATTGCTTCGTACCCTCGCAATGACGCTTTGAGAGAACTCACTTCTTCGGTACACTCTTCACCGAATGAACCGGCTGTTCTTCTTTCTCGTGCTTTTTGACAATATCGCCTCCATGCGGGTTATCGGCACGATATTGTTTATCTTCTTTACGCACCTTGCTTTTATGCCCGTTGTCATTTGGCCTGTGGGTCGGGGTATCTGATGGTGAAGGTTTATCTTTTTCGTTTGCTGGCTTTGTCATGATTGAATAACAACAGCAACCGTGCTTTGTTTAACTCCAAGTTTAGATCAGAATTGATGTTTAATTTGTCTGAACCGGGATTTGGGGGGATTTTTCTGTTTTTTTCGGATGTTTGTTTGATCGGAATTTGTCGAAATCTGTGTAATCCTAAAAATCCCCCCAAATCCCGGTTCTGTTGTTAATAAATGTTAAATCTGTTAAGCTAAAGCGTTATTAAACATATTTATAAGCAATAAACTTTTACCTTTAGGGAGGGTTTCTTATTTTCGCAGAAATATGATATTAACTTGAGGGGGATAGTCATCTCAAATCTCATGTCTAATATCTCACATCTAACAAGAGTAAATGGAAGAATTTGAAGCAAGCGCATCCTCTAAAAAGACAAAAACCATCTACATTTCAACTGTATTTGGTATTGCCATGGTGCTGTTAATGGTAGGGCTGCTGGGTTTAATACTGGTATACGCTAAAAATATTTCGAGCTATGTTAAAGAAAACATCGTGCTTAATATTTTTGTTGATGATGCCGCCCACGAAAGCGATGTATTGCAACTTCAAAAACAGTTGGATGGCAACGTAATGGTAAAACAAACCCAATACGTAAGTAAAGAGCTTGCCGCCCGCAACCTGCAAAAAGATCTTGGCGAAGATTTTGTAAAGTTTTTAGGTTACAATCCGCTATCGCAGTCAGTTGATGTTTACCTGAAAGCGGAGTATGCCAATAACAAGGATATTGAAAAGTTTAAAGCCGAATTGCTTAAGAACCCATTAGTAAAGGAGGTTAAATATCAGCAATCGCTGGTTGACCAAATGAACCAGAATGTAACGACCATCAGTTTGATCATCCTTACCTTTGCCGGTATTTTTGTGGTGCTTTCGGTAGCGTTGATTAACAATACCATCAGGCTGGCCATTTATTCGCAGCGTTTCCTGATCAAATCGATGCAACTGGTTGGGGCTACAAAAGGGTTTATCCGCAAGCCTTTTTTACTGTACGGGATCTGGCATGGTTTATTAGGCGGGTTAATTGCTATTATCCTGCTGATAGGTACTTTATATGTTGCTTATGACAACGTACCCGACCTGGTGTTTTTACAAAACTACACCGAGTTTGGCATCGTGTTTTTAGTTGTAGTTGGGCTGGGTATTTTTATATCAGGCTTCAGTACCTTTTTAGCAGTTAACAAGTTTTTACGTTTAAAAATATACGATCTGTACAGATAGAGGTTAAAGGCCAAAGGTTAAAGCTGAAATGCTTGATCTGAACTTTCCATCACTAATTCACTAAATCAATAATTCACTTATTAAAAAGATATATGGCACAAAAATTTAAACCAGCCGGCCCTGTAAAAACAACTGCTGCAACATCGCCGGCAGCTACCGGTGCTGCAAAAGCTACTGCGCCTGCACAACCGGTACAATTTATATTTGATAAAAGCAATTACCGTGTGCTAATCATCAGCGTGGCGGTTGTTGCCTTCGGTTTTGTACTGATGTCGGGCACAACTGACATTTACAGCACTACCAAAATAGTTATCGCCCCAATAGTAGTTTTGGGCGGTTTTGCTTTGGGTTTCTTCGCTATCCTTAAAAAGCCTTCGGCTAATTAATACAGTAACCATGCTGAATTTTACAGTAGATATGTTTTAGTGAAAGATATCTACTGTAATAACATATACCTCTACCTCAACCCCTTAAAACCCCAATGAATTTAATCCATGTTATTATCCTTGCAATTATTGAAGGGATAACTGAATTTTTGCCTGTATCATCAACCGGGCACATGATCATTGCTTCATCAGTAATGGGCATAGCAGCCGATCCTTTTGTAAAGCTTTTTACTATTGCCATACAACTGGGTGCCATCTTATCGGTAGTGTTCCTGTACTGGAGAAGGTTCCTGCAATCGGTTAATTTTTATTTAAAACTGTTTATCGCTTTTATACCTGCCGCAGTATTTGGCGTATTGTTTAGCAAAAAGATAGATGCTTTATTGGAGAGCGCGCTTACGGTTGGTATTACCCTGTTTGTTGGCGGCATTATTTTATTGTTTGTTGATAAATGGTTCAACAAGCCGGTGATTAAAGAAGAAAAGGATATCAGCAATTTAACGGCACTTAAAATAGGCTTTTTTCAGTGTTTGGCTATGATCCCGGGAACATCACGTTCGGCCGCTACCATTGTTGGTGGTATGGCACAGAAACTGAGCCGTACTGCAGCTGCCGAGTTTTCATTCTTCCTGGCGGTACCTACTATGTTTGCCGCGACTGCAAAAAAACTATACGACTTCCATAAAGAAGGCCACATATTTACCGGCGAAGAAATTAAACTGCTGGCCATAGGTAATATCATTGCTTTTATTGTTGCCATGCTGGCTATTAAAACATTTATTACTTTTCTTGAGCGCCGTGGCTTCCAGATTTTCGGCTGGTACCGTATCGTGGTTGGAGCTGTTATTATAGGATTAATTTTGAGCGGGCACCAATTACAAACGATTTAAGCATTTAAGTATATCATATTAATTTTGCCGCGCCGGATCATTCTCATATCAAAAGAGATTGATCCGGCGTAGTAATTTATAGCTTGTCAGGCAATAGGGCCGAAAATCGTACCTTTGCGAAAAATCGGATAAATTGATCCGGTGTAAATAAAAGATTTGAAGAACACGTACACTAAAATAGAGGAATTTGCTGAGGGTCAGCTACTTCTGGTTAATAAACCGTACCAATGGACAAGCTTTGATGTGGTTGGCAAGCTCCGCAATTCATTTAAGCCGCTTAAACTAAAGGTTGGCCATGCAGGCACGCTTGATCCGCTGGCTACAGGCCTGTTGATCATTTGCACCGGTAAAATGACCAAGCAGATTGATACTTTCCAGGCCGAAGAAAAGGAATATACCGGGACCATGGTATTGGGTGCTACTACACCCTCGTACGATATGGAAACGGAGCCAGACAAAAGTTTCGACATCAGCCAACTCACCGAAGAAATGCTGCGTAACAACTGCAGACAGTTCATTGGCGATATCCAGCAATATCCGCCGGCGCACTCGGCCATAAAAGTTGATGGCGAGCGTTTATATGAAAAGGCACGCCGGGGCGAGGATGTGGAACTGAAGCTCCGTAACGTCACTATAACTGAGTTTGAACTAACCCGTATTGAGCTGCCCGAGGTGGATTTCAGGGTGGTGTGCAGTAAGGGCACTTACATCCGTTCGTTGGTGAATGATTTTGGCGCAGCTTTAGGCAACGGGGCTTACCTTTCAAAACTAAGACGCACACGGAGCGGTAACTTCAGAATTGAGGATGCCTGGGAAGTGATGGAACTGGTAAATACTGTAAGGGAATTAAAAGTATCAGATGTACATACAGCGCGGTAAAGGAAATTTACAAAGCTCAAACACTCCGGTTTTTAATCCCATCAACTAAAAATTAACTTTGTATTTTACTCATAAATGAGGGTTTACAATAATATCGACGAATTTACAGCGGTAAACAATGCAGTAGTCACCATCGGTACATTTGATGGGGTACACTTAGGGCACCGTAAAATTATATCAGGCATTAAGGAGCTGGCCGAAAGCACAGGAGGCGAAACGGTGATCCTTACTTTTTTTCCGCACCCGCGCATGATCCTGCACCCGGAAGATGAAAGCCTGAAACTGATAACCACCATTGCCGAAAAGGCCGAACTACTGGAACGCATCGGGGTTGACCATCTCATTATAACCCCTTTTTCAAGAGATTTCTCCAATCAATCCGCCGAAAGCTATATCCGTGATGTGCTGGTTAATAAAATTGGTACAAAAAAAATAGTAATAGGCTATGACCATCGCTTCGGTAAAGACAGGCAGGGCGGCTTTGAAGACCTGCAGCGCCTTAGCCCTGTGTATGGTTTTGATGTGGTAGAAATTCCCGAACAGGACATCAACGAGGTGGCCATCAGCTCAACCCGCATCCGTAACACCCTGTTAAGCGGCGATATTCATTTGGCTAACGCCTTTTTAGGCTATCCTTTCTTTATTACCGGAAAGGTTGTCCGCGGCGATCAGATCGGCCGTCAGCTTGGTTATCCGACAGCCAATATCGTGGTTGAAGAAAAATATAAGCTTATTCCATGCGATGGTATTTTTGCGGTAACAGTAATTATAGCTGATCAGAAATATAAAGGGATGGCCTACATCGGTAGCCGCCCAACGGTTAATGGCCTTACACGCAACATCGAGGTAAATATCTTTGACTTTGGCGAAGAGATCTATAATCAGACTATCCGGATGGAGTTTCACCACTACATACGGGGGGATGTTAAGTTTTCATCGCTTGATGAGTTGAAAGTTCAGTTGGCCCAGGATAAGGTAGATGTGCTGAAAGTCATGAATTGAACCATGATTTGCTTGATTTAAGGATTACCTTGAATTCAATATGGATTGGCAGCTTACGCACCGCATCAGGCAATCCCTAAATCAAGAAAATCAAGGTTTTAATGCTTGAAAAATGACAAGTAAACCTGTTTCACAATATGATACATCGCGAAAGCGAAAAATAATATAGCTATACTGGTATTGATAAGCCTGGTGCTTAACGCAAATCTTTCCTGTATGTATTTAGCGAATTTGGCATAGATAAACAGGCATAAAAAAGCACCTGCTGCCGAGCCCAGGCTAAAAATAACAAGGGCTACCCTGCCGTCAAGGATCCATTCATGCGTAATAAGGTATGTGCCGGTTACCATCCAGAAGGGCACCTGCATGGGGTTTAAAAAGCCTAATAAAATACCATATTTGATACTGGCATGTTCGGAGTAATTGGCTTTAGGCGGCTTGTTACGATGGATCCAGGTGATGTATCCCATAACGCCGAACAGCACTACCATTATCCAGTCGATAACTGTATTAAGTTGCAATTGCCCAGAAAGCCAGCGGGCAGCATGCATGATGAAATAAGTAAAGAAAAATTCAACAGCCGAAAAAGCGGTTATAAAGCGTACAGCTTCCTTAATGCCACGGTTTATAGTGATCTGTACTAAAGTTAGGTTTATGTTGCCGGGGGGAATATAGCCTATAAAGTTGGCTATGATCCCGATGAAAAATGTTAGAAATATCATCGTAGCAAAGATAGGTTGTTAATTTGAGTTGGCAAATTATTGTCTGAACCGCGATTTATAGGATTGGGGGATTACCCGGAGTCTGCATTGGAATCCAATAATCTGACAAATCCGTTTAATCCCGGTTCAGAATCTTCCTTACATTTGCAAACTTTAACTTGTTAACATGCCAACAAAAAAAATAGTTTCGTTACTACCGGCCGCTACCGAAATAATTTGTGCTTTAGGATTAGAGAAAAACCTGGTGGGGCGTTCGCACGAATGCGATTTTCCGGCATCTGTTAAAGAATTACCCATATGTACTGAAGCTAATTTTCCGGATGGTTTAAGCAGCGCCGATATTGATATAAAAGTGAAAGAGATCCTGGCCGATGCACTATCGGTTTATACCGTAAAACGCGAACAAATTAAAGCACTTTCGCCTGATGTATTGATAACACAAGCCCAGTGCGAGGTTTGCGCCGTATCGTTAAAAGATGTTGAAGAAGCGCTTGAAAACTACCTGGATAAACAGGCACAAATTATATCGCTGCAGCCTAACAGGCTCGATGATATTTTTAACGACATTGTTACCGTTGCTAATGCGCTGAACGTATCCGCGGCCGGTGCCGAACTGCTTGAAAACCTGCAGGAACGGGTTGACATTATTAAGCATAAACTTAAGTTTATAGATAGCAAACCCACCGTTGCCTGTATTGAATGGCTGGAGCCAATAATGATATCCGGCAACTGGGTACCAGGCCTGGTAAACATAGCAGGGGGAACGCCCGTTTTAGCACAGGAAGGGAAGCACTCGCCCTATATTGAGTGGGATGAGATCCTGCAGCAGGACCCGGAAATTATTGTGGTGATGCCTTGCGGCTTCAGTATTGAACGCACCATGCGTGAGATCAACCTCCTTTTGGACCGCCCGGGTTTTGCATCACTCAAAGCCGTAAAAAACGACAGGTTTTATATTGCCGATGGCAACCAATATTTCAATCGTCCCGGGCCCCGCATCGTTGATTCCATCGAGATCCTGGCCGAAATCATCCGCCCCAAACAGTTCATATTTGGTTATGAAGGTGAAGGATGGATTAAGTTTTCGTTGTAAAATACTGCCGCAGGTTTAGCGATAGCGTAACCTGTGGTGAACCATTACTGAAGCTTCCAGCTTAAGTAAAATAAGTGAAGCTGGAAGCTTCAATCATGCCTGTCACGGGGTACGCTACCGCTAAACCCGCGATAGATAGGTCTTCCGTGAAAAGACGCATTTGATGCGTCTCTACAAAAAACACTTATTAAAATAATTTAAAAAGTAATATATTTACCTGTCTGCTATCTCCCAGGCACAGGATCAATTATGAACAAAATTTTTACGCTGGTGGTTATCGCCGCGGTTTTTGTATGCAGCGGTTTTAAAATTAATGACGATAAAAAACCGAACATAACCAACCTGCACCTCACCTGGCAGGTAATGGATAATAACTATCAAAATAAAAATGAAGCGCTCACCGCACTGGTGATAACCAATAAAAGTCATGAGGTTTTGCCTGCGGGGGGATGGAAGATCTACTTTAATTCGGGGCGTGGTTTTACCAAAACAGCCGTCAGCAATAACGCTCTAATTGAACAGGTTAACGGAGATTTATATAGCATAACCCCTACATCCGGCTTCAAAGATCTGAAACCCGGTGAAACCGCCCGCATTGAATTTGTGTGCGATGACCCTGTGGTAAATATTACCGATGCGCCTGAAGGGCCATACCTTGTTTGGGATAACGCCCCTGAAAAAGGCTATTCTTTCGGCTCGTATGACATTACGCCGTACAAACCAACTTACCAGGGGTTGATAACACCCGAGATTGTTTTCGATAGGAATAAAACAGTTGCCGATATTCCTGCCGATCAGTTAGTAAAAGTTTTTCCTACGCCGGTAAGCTATGTGCTGGGCAATGGCACATTTACTTTTGCTTCTAATATACATATCACTGCATTAGATTCCCGTTTTAGTAAGGAAGCCGCATTGTTGGATAATTACATTTTAGCGTTGCTTGGTAAAAAAGGTGCTAACAGATACTCTGAAAACGCTATCTCCTTACAATACAAACCAGGTTTGGGCAATGAGGCCTATGAAATAAGCGTAAAGCAGGCGGCCGTTACCATCCGCGCGTCAACAACTACCGGCATGTTTTATGGCATCCAGTCATTCAAAAGCCTGATCCCAGCTGCTGCCCTGGCAAAAACTCCGCCATCGGTGCAGATCCCCTGTGTAGAGGTTGCAGACGCGCCACGTTTTTCTTATCGGGCTGTGATGCTTGATATAGCCCGTAACTTCCAGTCAAAACAGCAGGTATTGAAACTGCTCGAAGCGATGAGCCTGTACAAGCTTAATGTATTGCACCTGCATTTAACAGATGATGAAGGCTGGAGAATAGAGATCCCTGCGTTACCTGAGCTTACTTCGGTTGCCTCAAAACGTGGCCATACACTGGATAGCAAACATCATCTGCCACCATCGCATGGTTCGGGCCCGGAGGTTAACAATCCTTTTGGCACCGGCTATTATACGAAAGCAGATTATATCGAGATCCTGAAATATGCCAACGGTCGTCATATCACAGTAGTACCCGAGATCGAAACTCCCGGTCATGCCCGTGGAGCTATTAAAGCGATGAATGCCCGTTATGACCGACTAATGGCCGAAGGAAAAAAGGCCGAAGCTGAAAAATATTTGCTATATGATCTTAATGATAAATCTGAGTATCGCTCGGTACAATACTGGAACGATAATGTGATTGATGTATCGCTCCCTTCAACCTATAACTTTGTGGAGACTGTTGTAAATGACCTCATCAGCACTTATAAAGAAGCCGAAGCGCCACTGCCCACCATCCACTTCGGTGGTGATGAAGTGCCTGCCAATGTATGGGAAAAATCACCGGCTTATGCGGCGCTTAAAGCTGCACATCCCGAAATACAAAGCACCAATGATCTTTGGTATTATTTCTACGGTCGTGTTAATGAGATCTTAAAAGCAAAAGGTATCCGCCTTTCGGGTTGGGAAGAAATGGCGTTGCGTAAAACAACCCTCGACGGTCAGCCTGCTTACGTACCTAATCCGGATTTTACAAAAGAACACTTACAGGTTGATGTTTGGAACAACGTATTAGGCGGAGGGCAGGAAGATTTGGCTTACCGTTTGGCTAATAGCGGTTACAAAGTGGTACTAACGTGTGTTACCAACCTGTATTTTGATATGGCCAATTACAAATCATTTGACGAGCCGGGCTATTACTGGGGCGCATTTTTGGGTATAGATAAATTCTTTTCGTTTATCCCCTACGATTACTTTAAAAATGCCGACGTTGATAAACAAGGCAACCCGATAAACAGGAATATCTTCATCGGCAAGCAACGCCTTACCGATTATGGTAAAAGCAATATAGTAGGCTTGCAAGGTGCCTTATGGGCCGAAACAGTGAAAGGCCCCGAAAGAATGGATTACATGATTTTCCCGAAGCTGCTTGGCCTGGCTGAACGTGCCTGGGCGCAAGACCCGGCATGGGCCACCGAAAAAGATCCCGCAAAAAGTAAAGAAGCGTACCAGGCCGCCTGGTCAAATTTCCTGAATGTGTTAGGTAAACGGGAGTTGCCCCGCCTCTCTTATTATAACGGCGGCTATGATTACCGTGTGCCTAAGCCAGGGATCAGCCTGCAGGATGGTAAATATTTTAGTAACGTAGAGTTTCCGGGCTTAACTATCCGGTATACAACCAATGGTAAAGATCCCGACGCAGGTAGTAAGGTTTACACTGGCCCGGTTAATTACAATGGTGGCGTTATCAAATTCCGCGCTTTTGATCCAAAAGGCAGGGGTGGTAATATAGCTGAAGGAGGTAATAACAATTTGAATCCGTAATTCAGTTTGCAGTTTGCAAGCTTTAAAAAGGCCGTGTTCATATTAAAATCATGTCATTGCGAGGAGGAACGACGAAGCAATCGCATACATTACAGAGCCGCTCTGCTTCCGTGCGATTGCTTCGTCCCTCGCAATGACATGGTTTTACCTTCCGGGTTTTTATTGATTAAGGCGAGCGTAGTCGGCGATTACTATGATCTATGAACCATCAACTATTAACCATCTAATACATAAAATTCATCCCAACCGAGTAATTCCTCAGCGGAGCTGCATTATAATATCGGTTACCTACAGCATTCAAATCATTACCAAGGCTATATTTCTGATTCAGTAAATTATCCGCGGCAGCAAATATTTCAAAACGGATTTTACGGCTAATGGTTGGCTGATAGCTAACGCGGGACTGCAACAGGTTATATTTTGGCGCATATACGGTGCTTGCATCGTTCAGCGGAATTTTTGAAGTAAAGGTATGCTGAACAAATAATGCAATACTTTCAGGGAACCTGATCTGCAGGCTGCTCACAAATACGTTTTTAGGTACGCCCGTTAGCCTGTTACCCGAATAATTGGCATTGGTAACCATATAATCCCTAAACCTGAAGTGGCTATAGGTGAAAGATTCATTGAATTGTAATCCACGGATAAAACCATATTTACCCGGCCGGATAATCCAATAGTACAGCGAAGCTTCGGTACCAAGCTGGTTAGTACCACCCGCATTGATGTAATGTTCGGTTTCATTGGCATTAAGGCGACGTACTACGGCATTGTTTAAACGATAATAATAAACCGATGCATCCAGCATAAAAGTTTCATCCCTATTGCGCAGGCGGAAACCTGTTTCATAATTCCAGCCGTATTGGGCCTGCAGGCTTGTGTTTACAATATTATCAGTTGGCCGTACCTCGGCAGTTGTAGGACTTGAATAACCGCGACTTATACTTGCCCGCCACGCCAATGCGTTAATGAACTGGTATGATAAAGCCAGCCTCGGCATCAATTGCACGCTAAAGTTGCGGTTAGTGAAATTGTTTTGATTAAGCGGATACAGGTTTTTAAAATCATATCCATAATCGTTTAAGCTTACCGCGGCTTCAATATGCAGGCGTTTATACACATCGGCAGCATAACGGGCAAATACAAAATGCTGGTTGGTGTGGATATCATCAACGGTTTGGGTAGTATCTTTTACCCCCTTCTTATTGCCATAGTTGGCAATGTGCGAGTTGGTTTGCTGCCATTCAAAACCGAGATCAACTTTCCAGTCTAAATTGGGTTTCTTATCGCCGGTTAGTTCAAAATAAGTACGGAAACCATAGGTATTTTCACTGCGTTGCTCATAATTAGTAATGAACGGATTGGCAAAATCAACGTGGTTCCCAAACACGGCCAGCACGTTGCGGATGTGGTCGTTAAAATGATATTCGTTGGTTAAGCCGCCTAAATACATTTTGGTAGTAATACCTATGCGTTGCTGAATAGCCCCCGGCAAAGTTGCCGTAGGCTGGCGGGCTAATCGCGGATTAGCAATGTACTGGGCCAGGTTTAAGCCTCCCGGTGTTTGATAGACCAAATCGGAATAAATGCCCAGTGCTTTTAATGTGTTTTTACCGCTGTAGTTCCAGCTATCGGCCAGTTGCAGGTAGTTGCGATGGGTATCGCTGTTTTGCCGGTAGCCATGATAGGTTTGAAAACTTTGGTTAATGTTGAGCAGGTAATTGGCGGTTTTTAATTGTACTGCTGCTTTTTCATGAAACAACCCGTATGAACCGCCATTTACCCCCGCCGAAATATAGGTACTATCGTTATACCGGTTAAGCGGGCTAAGAATGACTACCCCGCCTGAATTTGCCCCAAATAAGCTGCCATCGGGGCCCTTTAATATTTCAACCTTTTGTATCGAAGCAATATCAATAGCATTTAAATAACTGTTACCCCCGGCATCTGTAAGGGGGATATCATCAAAATAGATCTTTACGTCCCTCACGCCAAAAGGCGAACGTAATAAACTCCCCCTGATGGATAAACGATAGCTGCCTGGCGAACGCTCCTCGGTACGTACCCCCGGAACCGTATTTAGCGCATTAACAAATGAGTTATCCGGCTGGATCCTGAGCTGGGCTGCATTAAGCACACTTACCGATGCCGGTACGCTTATCACAGGCTGGTCACTCAGGTAACCTTTGATTATTACCGGTTTAAGTTCGGTGGTGTCTTTTTTGAGGCGGATTTTATTTTGAGCATTGGCTGTAATAACAACAGCAAGTATAAAAGATATAAGAGTAAAGCGTTTTAGCATAGATTGACAATCAGGGGTGGCCCTCAAAAATAGCTGTTTATACTTGTAAAAGCATATTACAGATTTGTAAATATCTTGATGTTATGAATGGGCGGCGCTGAAACTTACGAAGTTTTGAAAACTTCGTAAGTTTGGGCTTGGGTCAATACCGCCCTTTTCCTTTTGCTCCCTAAATCTCAGGGGTGAGAAACAAACATAAAAGCCTTAACAAATTAATTTGCTAAGGCTTTTACGGTTATTGACCTAAAATGATATTATTAAATCTTTCCAAAAATCTCCGCGAGCTTATTCTCCAGGTCTTCGCCTCTTAGATTTTTGCCAATGATCTTTCCGTTAGGATCTAACAAAAAGTTTTGAGGGATTCCACGTACCGCATACAGATCGGCTGCTTTACTGTCCCAAAATTTAAGATCGGATACATGGTTCCAGGTAAGGCCATCTTTGTGGATAGCTGCCAGCCATTTATCTTTCGCATTCGGCCTGTCGAGCGAGACGCCAAGTATGGTAAAGTTTTTGCCTTTATAAGCGTTGTAAGCCTTTACCACATTAGGGTTTTCACGACGGCAAGGGCCGCACCATGAAGCCCAGAAATCTATCAACACATATTTACCACGAAATGATGAAAGGCTAACCATTTTACCGGCAGTATCAGCTTCAGCAAATTCAGGGGCGATTGCACCTAAAGCTACGGCTTTTAATTTTGGCAGGCGTTCGGCAAATTTCTTGCCTGCTTCGGTTGCTTTAATAGCAGGACTGAAGTTGTTGAACAATGGGGCAATATCCACGTAATCGGCACTGTAGGCATATGATTCAAGCGCGTTAAGGCTTACATATGAATCGGGGTTTTCCTGGATAAACTTTTTATTTACCTGCGCATCCTGGTCGTCGATCTTTTTTTCTTCGGCATTTAGTTCGGCCATTTGCTCCGGCGTGGCGGTTTTACGTTTTGCCGAAAGCGCCTCATAGGCATCATTAATCGGTTTTTCGGCCAGGTTATATTTTTCGTTATCGTTATTGGTTTTGGTACCTTCTATTTTGGCATCAGCAATTTTATCAGTTGCGCTTACGTTGATGGTACCTGGTTCAAGGTAAATGGAACGATAATCTTCTGAGCTATGCAGACCGGTACCTTTGGGGTTAAACAAAATATAACCGCTTACAGGTGTTGTTGTGCTTGTTTTACCGGTAAATTTAAAGGCTCCTCCGTTCAATACCGCCGAATCGACAACCGTTTTTCCATCTTTACGATATTGCACATAGACTTTCGCCGGTGCGTTATAGGCGCCAATTTTACCTTGCACAGTATATTGGGTATCCTGGGCAAAAGCTAAAGCAGGGACGCTTGCAATTGCTGTTAAAGCTATTTTTTTAATTGAGGTCAAGTTCATATCGCAATATAATAAAATTAGCCGGGTATTAAATATCCGGCTAATTCAACGGTGAATATGACATATAAATTAATATTGCCCGGGCAGGGCCTTAGTATCAATTAATTATATTTTCCAAATAACTGTTCCAGTTTGGCATCAAGATCTTCGCCGCGCAGGTTTTTTGCAATGATCTTACCCTGCGGATCGATCAGGAAGTTTTGAGGGATAGATGTTACTGAATATAACGCCGCTGCCTGGTTGTTCCAGAATTTAAGATCGGATAATTGCGTCCATTCCAATCCGTCGCTTTTAATGGCAGCAAGCCATGCCGATTTGCCGTCGGGCTTATCCAACGAAACCCCAACTACCGTAAAGTTTTTGTTTTTGAACCTTGCATAGTTACGTACCACGTTCGGGTTTTCCTGGCGGCAGGGACCGCACCATGATGCCCAAAAATCAAGTAACACATACTTGCCCCTGAACGACGATAGCTTTACAGGAGTTCCGTTAACGTCGTTTTGTATAAAATCAGGAGCTTCGGAGCCAATAGCCGTAACTTTTAGGGCGTCGAGCTGCACCTTCATCATTTTACCGGCTTCGGTATCTTTGATTTTTTGAGATAACGAATTGTATAATGGCTCAACTTCGCTAAGGTCTGGGGCCGGTCCGCTCACCGAGGTTAGTGCAAGTAAACTTAAATAACTATCAGGGTTGGCTGCAATAAAGCTTTTCAAGGTTGTTTTTTGCTCTGTTTGCAGGGCTTTATATCTTGTCTGCATGGCACTCCTAAAAGCTGCCGATTTTTGCTGCTCCGGCGTAGCTGCCTTGGCCTCAGCCATCAGTTTTTCTCCTTTTTGATTGATGGCTTTTAACTGAGCCTGAAGTTTTACATTATCTGTATTAAGTTGCGAACCTGTGATCTCCGCTTTATCTATCGAATCTTTACTGGTGATGGTGATAGTACCTTTTTCCAGGAAAAAATCTATGTCGTCGGCCGTCTTTGAAATCAGGCTGCCGTTATCGGCATATTTATAGTTGCCGTCGATAAATTTTTCGAGGGGTAAACCCTTGTAGTTAACGGCTAATGTGGCATTAACGGGGTTAAATATCGTGCCGGTAAATGAAAATGCACCGTTAACCACATTGGCCGAATCGGTAACATTATTAGCACCCAGTTGGTACGATAAATATACTTTGGCGGGTGTGGTGACATTGCCTAATTTACCATTAATAACAAAGGTGTCTGTAGCCTGTGCAAGCGCCGGTACCGGCAGCATGGCGGCTATGTAAAAAAATAATTTCTTCATTAAAATATATAAAACTCTACGCTGCTAACGTTTAAGCAAGTGTTAAAATTGTGAATATCAGTTTAATTTTTGATATGTGCGCCACCAAAGGTCCGGCAATTCGCCCGAGGTTGCAGTTTTATAGTCGGCATAGCTGCAGGGTACCAAATGAAAACGCTCATTAGGCGAGCCTGCCGAAGGGTAAGGCACCTGCATCCACCAGCGGTCGGATTTTTTACTTTTTACAAATATTACTTCCTGGTCGTCGTGGGTTAAGCTGGTTTTATAAATAAGGTATTGTGATTTAGGGTTAAGCGGAAAATCGCGCTTACGGTTATAAAAACCGTCAATAAAATACCAGATCATTTGCGCCAGTTGCCAGGCGGTTTGCCCGTTACTGTCATAAGCCGGGTTAAATTCATAAAAACCTATCGAGGTAAGTTTATCATTAAAGCCCGCGTAACGACAGAGCTGGCAGGCTTCCTCGCCATAAAAACCATTTGGTGTGGCATTGGCATTCCCCATGGCATCGGCAGCGCGAATTGCGCCGATATCGAAACTTACCATGCTGGCATTGCGGATGGCAGGTTCGGTAACAGCAATATTGCCGCTTAGTTCGCCCAAGCGGTGTACATCAAAATAGAGCTTGTCCATTACCCTCAGGCTGTCCTGGCTTACAAAATAGGTTTGGTAGCCAAGGTTGCTGAAGTTGAACAGGTAATTGGGATCATGCAGGAATATTTTGTTGAGATAGGAAGCAGAAGTAGTTTCAATGCTTTCGCCGTGATTATCTTCATCCAAATCAAAATGCGAATCGATTACCACCAGGTCAACTTTCTGTTCAAGCTCCTCATAACCCAGGTACTGGGCGTAAGTAAGATCCTGTCCCCCGCCTAAAATAACGGGGATGATGTCTTTTTTGATCAGTTCGCTCACTACAGTTTTAACGGCAAAGTAGGTGTCTGTTACCTTTTCGCCGGCACGAATGTTTCCGAGATCAGCGATTTTTACAGAGTAACCGCCTTCATTTAGCTGGTAAAGTTTTTCGCGAATATAATCGGGCGCAAGCGAGCAACCGGAGTTGCCAACCGCGTTACGATCATCCATAACACCGATAATGGCAATATCCGTTTTCTCCTCCAGATCAGGGAAATCGACAGAGTAATGCACAATTTTATCGCCAAGCTGGCTGGTATAATAGCCTTTTTTAGGAGCTATCTTTTTAAGATCAATCGGCGTAAAAAAATCAGCTAATGACATAATTATTTAATGTGCAGATTTCAGATGTGCAAATGTGCAGATTTTTTAGCCTAAAGCTTAAGGCTAAAAGCAGAAAGCTTTTCTTACCATGTTGCTTAAGTTTAAAAAAGAAAGCTTTAGGCCTTAGGCTTTCTGCTTTGAGCTAAAAAATAATCACATTTGCATCATGATCTTAATAACAGGCGCAACTGGTTTTCTTGGGGCCGAATTGGCAAAACTTTTAGTAACTACCACCGGCCAGCGAATCCGCTGCACCAAAAGGGTAAGTTCAGTTATCCCAAGGTTACTGTTGCCATATCAGGAAAACATCGACTGGGTTGACGCCGATATGATGGATATTTTTGCATTGACCGATGCGCTCGAAGGTATTACACAAATTTACCATTGCGCCGCCTGGGTATCATTAAAGCAGGCAGATAAAAAGCCGATGATCAGCACCAATGTTATGGGGACTGCCAATTTGGTTAACCTTTGCAACGAGCGCGGTATAAGAATGGTACATGTAAGCTCAATTGCTGCCATTGGCGCCGCAAAACCAGGGGAGTTAATTACAGAGAACCATCACCTGGAGCAATCGACAGAAAATGATGGCTATGCTATATCAAAATTAGAGAGTGAAATGGAGGTTTGGCGCGGAATAGCCGAAGGTTTGGACGCTGTTATCGTTAACCCATCGCTTATAATTGGCGCGAGCGCCGGTACCCAGGGCAGCGGCGCCTTATTCAACACGGTACGTAAGGGGCTTAAATTTTATACTTCGGGCACTATAGGTTTTGTTGATGTAGAAGATGTTGCCAAATGCATGGTAGGTTTAATGAACAGCAATATTACGGCCGAGCGTTATATCATCAGCGCCGAAAACCGGGACTACAAAGGTATGGTTACCGAGATAGCAAAAGGTTTCGGCATCAAGCCGCCCGCTATTTTTGCTAAACCCTGGATGATGGAGCTGGCCTGGCGCGGGTCCGCTTTTGTTTCGGCTATAACCGGTGGTGTTCCGGCTATAGATAAAACATCGGCACAAACAGCTTCATTAACCCGCGAGTTTGAAAACTCAAAAATTAAAAAGGCTATTGGGTTTGAGTTTAAGCCCATCAGTAAGACGATAGGGGAAATTTGTGAGGCGTTAAAATAATAAGAGGTTAAACCGATAACTCTTCTGCTCTGGCAATAAATAAATCATATTCCATTTGCAATCCTAACCAGTAATGGGAACTGATCCCTAAAAACTTTTCAAGCCTTACGGCCAGCTTTGCAGAAATATTCCTTTTTCCTGCAAATATTTCGCTTAAATGGTGCGGTAAAATATGGAGGGCTTTAGCTACATCCTTTTTGAGGATAGCCCTTTCTTCAATTTCTTCCTGCAAAAATTCGCCCGGATGAAATGCTTCTATTTCAATTTCCTTACCATTATGATCTAATACCTGATTATTCATAGTAAGTATAAAGGGCTCCTGGCCCGAGTTTTATGAGTAGTGATTGTTGATCTCTTCAATGCAAATAATCTCTAACCTGCTGATCTCGTTGTTTTCAATCCGAAATATTAAACGGTAAGATATATTCAATCGTATTGAATACTTTCCCTCATATTTCTTTCCTTTTAACTTTTCAAAGTGTAAGCTTTTAATCATTCTCAAATCAGCAGTGCTTTTTGCCTGTTTGATCTGATACAATCGTTTTCTAAAAGCTTTGATCACTTCGTCCGGAAAAGGCGATTTTCCGGTCACTTTATTGTAATTGGCCACTTCACCCAGAAAGTGATCTTCAATTATTACTTCCATTGCTATGGTTGTTTAAATATAAATGATTTAGGAGATTTCATTTGAGAGGTTTTGAGTATTAACTGAATTGTTAATAATGTCAAATATATCTTAAAGAAACCATATTACCAAAAAAAGGTTATTTTATTTAAACTACAAACTCTCTATACTTCCTCAGCAAATTTTTTCGCACCTTTGCAGCCAAGATGGAACAGTACTTTATTATTGATTTCGATAGCACCTTTACACAGGTTGAGGCCCTTGATGAACTGGCCCGGATCTCTCTAAAAAATCGCCCCGACCGCGAAGATATCTACAAACAGATAGAAGATTTGACCAATGCCTCGATGGAAGGTAAGCTGTCGTTTACCGAAAGTTTAGAGCGCAGGGTAAAATTGCTCAACGCCAATCGCGATCATTTAAAGCAACTGATCAGCCATCTTAAAAAGAAGGTTTCTACTTCTTTTTCGCGAAATACTATCTTCTTTAAAAATCACCAGGACGAGGTGTTGATCGTATCCGGTGGGTTCAAAGAGTTCATTACGCCGGTAGTAACTGAATATCACATTAAAAAAGAAAATATCTACGCCAACACTTTTGTGTTTGACGAGGAAGGCAATATTATAGGTTACGACCGCGAAAACCCGCTTTCGCAGGAAGGTGGCAAGGTAAAGCTGCTGAAAGAGCTTCAGTTACCGGGCGATATCTATGGCATCGGTGATGGTTATTCTGATTTTCAGTTAAAGGAATCGGGTATGATCAAAAAATTCTTCGCTTTTACCGAAAACATCGAACGTAAATCAGTAGCTGAAAAGGCCGACCATATTACCCCAAGCTTTGACGAGTTCCTCTATCTGAATAAACTGCCGCGTGCCATCTCCTACCCTAAAAACCGTATTAAATGTTTGGTTGTGGGCAACGTGGATGAGGATGCCTTAGACCAGCTTAAAAAAGAGGGTTACAACATGCGCCACCGCGATGATGTTGAAGAAAAATATCTTGAAGAAGCCGGTGTATTGTTTTGCGACGAAGAACATCAGCCAAGCGCCGAACAAGTTCAAAATGCAGGGCGGCTAAAAGTGATTGGCATTTTTGGCAAATGTAACCGCAAGCTGGCCGATGCTGCTGCCGAAAACGGGATCATTATATTTGACGACCCAAGGCATAACCCCCACAGTAATGATTTTCTTCCGAAAAGGGTAATGGCATTCATGAACGAGGGTAAAACGCATACCAGCTGTAACTTTCCCGATCTGCAGCCACCGCGCGTTAACAATGCCCACCGTTTAATTCACATCCATAAAAACGTACCGGGGATACTGGCTAAAATTAACGATGTATTTGCCCGCCATAATATTAACATTGTGGGTGAATTCCTGGTTACCAACCCGCAAATAGGTTATGTAATTACCGATGTTAATACAGGCTATGATACTGAAGTATTGAACGAGTTAAAAGCGATTGAGCATACGATTAAGTTCAGGCTTTTATATTAATTTTTCTCTTCAATATAAGGCACAACCAATACAGGGATCAATGATTTGTTGACCACCTGCTCGGCAACGTTGCCTAAAAAGAATTTATCGATACCGGTACGGCGGTGAGTGCCTAAAACTATCAGGTCGGCATTAAACTCCTTACTGCATTCAATAATACCTTCAGCTGTAGATCCGTATTGGGTGAAGTGAGCTATTTCCAGTCCCTCGCCCCATTCTTTTGCCGTCTGATCCAACAATGCGGCAGAGCGCTCGGTTTGCAATGTTTCTAATTCTGTGCCGGGCAGATTTATATTAGGATCAAATGGCATCCCTCCTAATAAACCGTCCTGGGTATCAGTGGGAACAATGATGGGTTCAACGATGTGTACCAAACCAACCTCGGCACTATAGGTATGGGCTATATCAAAAGCGTAGGCCGCTGCATAACGTGAAAATTCGCTTTCATCAATACCGATGAGTATCTTCCTGATCTTCATAATAATATTTATAAGGCTTGTACCTTAATAACAACCTAATACGGATATGTTTTAGCAGTATACTATTTTATTACCTTTGAAATATGCATTTCTCTCCCGAAATTGAAGACCGGTTAAACCGCCTGCAGGAAAAGTACGAAGCTATGGGCCAGGATATGAACTCATACCTTGATGGCCTGCTTTATGCAGATTTTTTAACCTATTGGGATTATATCCACCTGGATACCCTGCTTAGTTTACAAAACCCTAAAACCCCGTTTCCCGACGAGGAGATCTTTATCATTTATCACCAGATAACTGAATTGTATTTTAAGCTTGCCCTGCATGAGTGCAAACAAATTGCCGAGGCCAATCCGCTCACGGCCGATTTTTTTACAGCGCGGTTAAAAAGGATCAACAGATATTTTGGTGCCTTAACCCACTCGTTTGAGATCATGGTTGATGGCATGGAGAAAGAGCAGTTTCTGAAATTCAGGATGTCGTTGCTGCCGGCAAGCGGTTTTCAGTCGGGCCAGTACCGGATGATCGAGATCTACGCTACGGATTTTATAAACCTGGTTGCTAAAGATAAACGTGAGGAACTGCAGCATGCAACTATTGAAGCGCAATTTGAATACCTGTACTGGAAGTTTGGCGCTACCGAACTTTCCACCGGTAAAAAGACTTTGACGCTGAAACAGTTCGAAAAAAAATATTCAAAAACATTTATTGAACTGGGCAAGGCCGCTGTTAAGCACAACTTTAATACGCTGGCCAAAAAGTTTGAATCATCATCAGAACTGACTCCTGAATTGCGTAACGAATTGCGCCAGCTGGATATCAATGTCAACGTAAACTGGCCGCTTTCACATTATAAATCTGCGGTGCGTTACCTGAACCGTGAGCCGGAGGATATTAAGGCAACAGGCGGCACTAACTGGCAAAAGTACCTGCCGCCGCGTTTTCAAAAGCGGATCTTTTATCCCTGGGTATGGAGCGAAGAGGAAAAAGAGAACTGGGGTAAGGCCTGGGTTGATGATGTGCTGAGTAGTAATTAAGCCTGGCAATCATATTGTCAAAATGATGTTTTATATGTGATAATCACCATTTAACCATGCAATTTTTTGGTGTAGGCCATAAAAATGCCTAACTTGCCATTTTCTATAATTTATTAATTTTTAATGCCATGACCGAGACATTGGACATCAAGATCAGCAGGACAACTGCTTCCCGTTTGCAGCAAACGGACTTTGACAACTTACCTTTTGGAAAAACTTTTTCTGACCACATGTTTGTGGCCGATTACGCGGACGGTGAATGGAAAAATCTCTCGGTCATTCCCTACGGCGAAATTGGTCTAAGCCCTGCAATTTCAGCACTTCATTACGGACAAGCGTTTTTTGAAGGACTGAAAGCCTATAAACACGCGGATGGAAAAATCACCGTTTTCCGCCCGGACAAAAATGCTATCCGTTTCAACAAATCGGCCGAACGCCTTTGCATGCCAACCCTGCCCGAAGAAATCTTTTTGCAAAGTATAGCTACTCTGGTTGACCTTGACCGCGATTGGGTACCTTCAAAGCCAAACCATGCTTTGTATATCCGCCCGTTCATGTTCGCTACCGATCCTTACCTGGGGGTAACACCATCTTCAACTTATAAATACATGGTATTGATTGGCCCCGTTGGCCCGTACTTTTCAAAACCATTGCGTGTTAAAATTGAAACACACTATACCCGCGCTGCCGAAGGCGGTATGGGTTATGCCAAAGCTGCCGGTAACTACGGAAGCTCCATGCTGCCGGCCCGTAAAGCAACCGAAGAAGGTTTTGATCAACTAATTTGGACTGATGCCAAAGAGCATAAGTTTATTGAAGAAATGGGCGCTGCTAACGCAATGTTCCTGTTAGATGGTAAACTGATCACGGCCGAAGCAAAAGACACGATATTAGATGGTGTAACCCGCGATACCGTTATAGCTTTAGCCAAAGAGTGGGGTATCACTGTTGAGGAACGCAAAGTTTCTGTAGCCGAGATTGTGGAAGGTGCTAAAAATGGCAAACTTACCGATGCCTTTGGTGCCGGTACTGCCGCAACTATAGCTCCTGTAGCTTCAATCAGCTACGAAGGCCAGGAGTATTTCCTGAGCGATCCGAAAACACGTGAGTTTTCGAACAAAGTATTTGATACACTGGATGCCATTAAATATGGTAATGTTCCGGATACGCGTAACTGGAATTACCTGGTTAGCGAATAATTATCAGTTAACATAAAACACAAAACGCCCCGGAAAATCCGGGGCGTTTTGTGTTTTATGTTATACTTTGCCGCCGCTCGGCTCAAGCCGAGTGGTTATTATTCCAAGGCCTCCGGCCTGCGTTATCCGGCGGTCGGGAGGCCGCTTAATAGTTGCCACTCGGCTGGAGCCGAGCGGCGGCGTAAACGATGAGGTGGATTAATTTAAAAACTACACCCCGAAGCCGGTGTAATCCCTTCTTTATCCATCGTTAACGACGGTTTGCCTTTTTTGAAAGTCACTATCCAGATGCTGTCGAAATCACTATCGGGCCATTCCAGGTCTTTAACTTTCATACCTAAAGCTTTCAGTAAAGGTTTAATTTGATTATGTTCCCATACAATAAGGATGGTGCCTTTTTTTGAGATAAGCTCTTTAGCAACGCCGTTATCATCCTCTTCTTCAAAATTACTATTGATAGAGAGATTATATTTTACAGCAAACGGCGAGATGGTTTGGAACATGCGCACCCTCGCGGTTGATTTACCCTGGTGCATTGCCGGCACATAAATATGATCGGGCAAGCCGAATTTGGCTTTTAAAACTTCGGGCAGTTTGAGCGAACGGTTAAACCCGGCGCATGAAAGGTTATCCCCAACATCCGGCTTTTCGGCATGACGGATAATTACCAGTTTCAGGTTTTTTCCCTGTCCGCAGGCGGTCAGGCTTGCCCAACCGACTATTAAAAAAAATAAAAATGATCTTTTTAGCATGTCGGTTATTTTTTAGCGTGTTATTCTACTGAAACTGTCAAGCCCTCCTGCTGAAGGATCTTCCGGTAGATCTCCATTTCGGTAAAGGAGCCTTCCAGTACGGCGCATTTGCCTTCGTTATGTACTTTCCATGCTATCTTTTCGGCTTGAGGTTCAGAGTAATCCAGGTATTTCATCATGCAGTGGATTACGTGGTCAAAAGTGTTAAAATCATCGTTCCAGAGTATTAAACGATGCATCTCTTTAAGTCCTGCAAGTAACTCTTCGAGGGTAAATGTTTCTTCCTGTACTTCAGTTGGCATACGTAACTACAAATTTACTCAAAAACAATAATAAAAAAGTTAAAATCGTGTTCCATGGTCTTAAAAATCATGTTACATAAAACCCCTAAAAAACTTCACATGAAAAAAGCATCCCCGGCTTTTGTTTTAGCATTAACTGCACAACTTTTAACAGCTCACCATTCAGCGGCCCAAAGTACTAAAAACAGCTTACAGGGCCCGCCCGCTAATATTAACATTGATGGCAGCCTGAAAGACTGGGGCGACAGCCTGCGTTACTATAATGAAGAGAAGAAGCTGAACTACGTGCTGGCCAATGATAAGGATTACCTGTATACAGCTATCCGCATCAGCGACAGGCTTGATAAGATGAAAGTGCTAAATGCAGGGATTACACTGAGCATTGATCCTAAAGGGAAAAAGAAAGATAGTTTTATGCTTACTTTTCCGTTGGCAGCCCCGGATGAAAAGCCGGAGTTTGCCAGGCCAAAAGATGATAACGGCGAAATTACCCAGGCCGACCGTGACGAGCTGATGCGCGAACGGATAACTAAGCTGCGATATATTAAGGTTGTTGGGTTTAAGGATATTGATGGCGATATGATCACCACATCAAACACCTACGGCATTAAAACAGCCATAAATTACGATGCCAATGGCGATTTGGTTTATGAAGCGGCCATACCCTTAAGCTTTTTCCACGCCGGTAACGATGCTTTTAAAAATGAGTGGGCTTTTAATTTTAAGATCAACGGTTTCCAGCGACCGGCAGGCACAGGTGGGGGCGAGCAAGACGGTGGCAGCTTTGGCGGCGGCGGTGGTCGCGGCGGACGAGGTGGAATGGGCGGAGGCGGCATGGGTGGCGGCCGTGGTGGAAGAGGCGGTCGCGGTGGCATGGGAGGCGGCGCAGGCCGTGGTGCGGCGGGCGGTGCAGGCGAAATGTCAAAATCTGTTGACTTTTGGGAGAAGTATTATTTGAGCAGTAAATAAGTTTGCTCGCCAAAAATAAAGTCCGAAAGAGATAAACATTAGCATTGCTTAAATCTTTCGGACTTGCCGACTGCGGGCTTAATATTACTCCACCTTATACCTATAAACCTGCCTGCCTAAATTACCGTCGGCATCAATACCTTCAATTATTACACGATATGTACCTTTAGCATCGGCGTTAAAAAAGCTCATGGATGTATTGCCATCCTTATCAGTTAATAAGCCTGGTGCCCAGTAAATGGTGCTGCGAAGGTCCTGCATTTGGGCATTGGTTTTAGGATCATCATACTTAGGCGAATAAAATTCGCGTGCTTTATAAAATCCTTTAGGCGCGTAAGTAACTATACCCGGTGCATATCTATTGTAAACGCTTTCGCCGCCGCGCTTGGTTGTGATGACCAAAAGGCCGCCCGCTCCCCTTGATCCGTAAATCGCGGTATTGCCAATGCTACGTAAAGATTCAATAGTGGCAATATCGTTTACATTTAAGTTATCCAGGAAATCGCTTCCCACATAGGTTCCATCAAGTACAATTTGCATCGGGTTACCCGGACTGCGGGTTGAATAGGGGATACCACCGCGGAATATTACACCTGTTAGCCGGCCTTGTAAGATTTGAGAAAGCTGGCCTCCGCCATACATCAGGTCTTTACTGGTAAGTGTTTGGTCGGCATTGCCCGGCCCGTTAAGGTTGGCCGAATTTTTAAAAGGGTTTTCCCGTTTCTCGCGGATCACTACTTCCTTTAATACGATAGTGTGGTTGCCAATACCGTATTTTACCTGTTCGTCATAAAGCTTCTTACTGTTTAAAAGGTAGGCCGATGCGCCATCGTTGATGTTGACCTGGATATCGGGTGCGTTTTTATTAGGCCCAACGGGTTGCGGGGTTACGTTGTCAAGCGTGATATCGAGATTTTTGCGGTCTTTAGCAGTACGTGCCTGGATCACAAATTTGATACTGTCTCTAAAAACAAGATCTTTAAAAGTAAACTTACCTTCGGCATCAGCCACGGTATCCATAATAAAAGTACCTCCCGATGTTGAAAAAAGGGTGACTTTGCCGTTTGGTACCGGTTTGCCCCCAAAAGTTTTAAGATGGCCTGTTACCTCCAATGATTTTTCGGGCTTGAAGACTATTGGGGTAAATTTATCAGCAAGCAGTTGTTTCCATTCAAAGCGATGGTAGCCCTGGGTAAGCATCAGTGCATCAAGGTTGTCCTTGGTTTCGTTACTTACATTAGTAAAGTAATAGTTCGGTTTTTCAATATACCCTTTCAGATCGGAGGTGAGCAGCAGTGTTGAAAATATAGAACTTTCATTTGCTTCATCAGTGTTAACTTTTGATTCATCAATAACCGATGCTGAAAAACTACCCACAACGGGTTTATTCTCACTGTTTTTAGCGTTGAGATTAATAGTAACTTTTTCGCGGGGTTTATAACTCTGTTTTTCGGAAGTAACGGCAAGCTTAAGCTGATCTGGGTTTTGAACAAAGATGAGGCGCTCATTCAGAGGTTCGCCGATTGCCGAAAACAGGGTGAACTGTACAATACCCGATGGAAATTTATTTTTAGGGATGGCAGCCGAAAAAGAGGTTGCCCCATCCTTACTTTTGCCTGCATAACAAAGCTCACCGCCAGATTGCGCTATCAGCGTTAAACCCGATAATGAGGCTGTACCGTTACCGGTGTTTTTACCAGGGATGATGGATACAAATACCTTGTCGTCGCGCATGCTGTTAACGCTTAATACATAGCCATTATCAACTGCTTTGGGCAAATCAAAAACACCTTCAGAGCCATCGGCATAAGTAATGTGCGCTTTATAGGTTTTACCACTTTCAGGCTCAAAAGTTATAGTACCCATGCCAAAATGACTATCGCCCAATGGCGCAACCTGGTTGTTTTGATCGTCGGCAATAAAGCCTTTAATATCAACCCCTACTCCATCGGCTCCAACGGCTTTAAAAGCTACCTTTTCAAAAACACCATTAATTAAACTTCCGCTCTCCGGGAAAAACTGAACATCGACCTTGCTTGATAGCGTCTTTATGGGCACGGCTTTCGCAACAGTATGTTTTTCATCAAGCTTCACTTCGGTATTAATATGGCCGGATGTTATTGCAACGGCCTGATTAGTAGTAAAACCGGCTGTTAGGTTGCCTTTATCGTCGGTTATGCCTTTACCCCTTGTGATGGATTTTCCATTTATTTCAACCTCGTAATTTACGGGCTTATTAACATAGGCTACACCATTAAGGTCGGTATAGGTAATTACGGCAGTTACCTTTTGTTTACCATTTAAGGTACTGTAGCTATAGGCTGTTTTGGTGAAAACCTTGTTGCTGATGCCGTTTACCACAGTGATGGTTTTATTGAAGAAATAGGCCTCTCCTTCGTTTCGCATCCAGTTGGTATAAGCGCGAATGCGGTAATTTCCTTCAGTCATGCTATCGGCCAAAGCAAAATCGCCCGCGGCCAGGCCGGCTGTTAACGGCAGTTTAAGGCTGCGTTTTACCGAATCGTTATCATCAATAAGGTCGATATTCAGGGTTTGGCTATAAGCCGAAAGCTTATGCTCACTGCCTATAGTAACATAGGCTTTAAACCAGATATCCTCGCCAATGGCATAATAGGGTTTGTCAAAGTGCAGGTAAACTTTTTCCTGCGGATGATCGGTGCGCCATTTTTCAAGCTGTGCAATGATTTTTGTTACCAACTCATCATCAGGTTTTACAAAAGCTAAGGTAGCACCGGCAATAAAGGTGATCAGGATTCCAACCGATAGGCGTTTTAGGTTCATAGAAAGATAAATCTTGAACTACCAAGATACGCAAAAAAAGTACCAAGTCGTATTAAGTCTGAAGTTCGAAGTCTTCGAAAGTTTGACTTATATTTTCTACTTGGTACTTAAGACTACCGACTTAAGACTTGTGGCTTAAACCTACCACTTATTCTTCCACATCATGCTTTCAACAGGGCGTGTAGTAGGGTTGTTGTATTTGGCGTTGGCCTTACTGTTGTACAGTGTTTCAATCTCGCCCTCAACTACAAAATAAATAAGTTGGCCAATGGGCATGCCGGC
The DNA here is from genome assembly GCF_059491465.1 of Mucilaginibacter sp. Mucisp73. Taxonomy (NCBI): domain Bacteria; kingdom Pseudomonadati; phylum Bacteroidota; class Sphingobacteriia; order Sphingobacteriales; family Sphingobacteriaceae; genus Mucilaginibacter; species Mucilaginibacter sp. Mucisp73. Next base: position 5,485,711 of record NZ_CP168507.1, read on the forward strand.
GTAAATGCGCACCGGTTGGGCACATGAAATTTCAAGTGTCCAGGTATTGCAGAAGCCAACATCACCTTTGCCGGCTGTTGCATGGATATCGATCCCTAAACGCCCGGTGCTTGATTTGCCCTCTAAAAACGGAACATGCCGGTGTGTTTCGGTGTACTCCATCGTTACGCCCAGGTAAAGGGTATTGGGCTGAAGCACAAAGCCATCTTTCGGAATTTCAAAACCATCTATCTCATTATGGACTTTAGCATCAAGCACTCTGTTACGATAAGTGGCTAAATATTTACCCAAATGAACATCGTACGAGTTAGTGCCCAGGTATTCGCGGTTAAATGGTTCAATAATAATGTGGCCTTGTTCAATTTCTTCGAGGATGCGCTTATCAGATAGTATCATACAGGCAGGTTATTGCTGGCGCTAAATTATGAAAATTAGCCTAATCGGCACCGGCTTTTATAAACAATATTGGCCGGCGAAATGCGTTCAGATAGCGCAGAAACAATTCCTAAACCTGATATGGTTCAGCCGATTACGAATATGTAGCTGCGCTGATATTATTTAATTTTTTTTGACATATGTTTGCAACCTATTTTGCAATTTTACTTTTATGGCGATAGCATACAGGCAGCGTATTGATGATGACACCGAGTTTGCACTCTGGCGTATCGAGGAGGAGGCTACGGACCTGTACAGCCAGTTACAGCTTGACCAGCAGGAAAAGGATTTTGTAGAAAGCCTGAGCAATGGCAAGCGTCACCTGCACTGGTTGGGCACCCGCGTGCTGTTGCGTAAAATGCTCCGTACCGATGAGTATATTGATTGTAAAGTTGATGAGCATGGCAAGCCTTACCTGGTAAACCTCCCTTACCACATCTCCTTAAGCCATTCGTTTGATTATGCCGCTGTGATGATCAGCAAAACATATAAGGTTGGGATTGATATTGAGCAGATTAAGCAAAAAGTTGAGCGCATTGCCAACAAGTTTATGCGTAAGGAAGAGTTGAAATTTATAAATGGCCCGCAAAAAATTGAGCAATTATATGTATGCTGGTGCGCCAAAGAAGCTGTTTATAAGTGCAACGGGCAAAAAGAGGTTTCGTTTGCCGATAACATTTTTTTGGAACCTTTCCAGTTTGAGCACCATGGTGTGGTGAATGCGCAATTGAATAAAAAAGATACCACCATTGATTATACCGTAGGCTATCTGCAATATGAAGATTATATGATAGGGTACGTAAAGGGCGAATGATGAAAAACAAGAAAGTATTTTTTCAGGATTGGGGCCTGGTTGATTATCAGCAGGCCTGGGATAAACAGGAAACCCTTTTTAGCGAAACTGTTAAAACTAAAATAGACAACCGTAATCGCGAAACGGCTTATGAAGCAGCTGCAAAAAATGCCGGAACTGCTGTGGCCTACGATACTATCGAAGCCGACGAAACTTTTAACTATCTGGTATTTTGCGAGCACCCGCACGTGTATACCCTGGGTAAAAGCGGCAAGCCCGAGCATCTATTGTTAGATGAGGCAGGCTTGAAAGAAAAGCAGGCTGTTTATTACCCGATAAACAGGGGCGGTGATATTACCTATCATGGGCCGGGGCAAATTGTATCATACCCGATACTGGACCTTGATAATTTTTTTACTGATATACACCTGTACCTGCGTACGCTGGAAGAAGCAGTGATCCTTACCCTCGCCGATTTTGGCCTGCACGCCGGTCGCTATGAGGGTTATACCGGCGTATGGTTTGATGCCGATAATGACAAAGCCCGTAAAATATGTGCCATGGGCGTACGCTGCAGTCGCTGGGTTACTATGCACGGCCTCGCGCTTAATGTAAATACCGATCTGAGCTATTTTAAAAACATAGTGCCCTGCGGTATTGACGATAAGGCTGTTACCTCCATGCAGCAGGAACTTGGGTATGAGGTTGATATTAATGAAGTAAAAAAAATCCTTAAACACCATATTTCCGTACTTTTTGGTATGGAGATATTATAAATGAAGGGAATAATTTTAAGTTTACTCACAGCAATTACATTATCGGCCTGTGCAGGCAAAAACACGCCGGCGCCGGTTAGTTATAATCCCCCGTCAAAACCAGTTACCGTGATACAGGATACCCTAACATACCTTGCCCTCGGCGATTCATATACCATAGGCCAGTCTGTGCCCCCTGAACAGGCATTTCCTAATCAACTGGCTAACCAGTTACAAGGCCTCAAAGTAAATACGCCGACTATCATAGCCCGCACCGGCTGGACAACCGATCAACTCATTGAAGCTATTGATCAAAGCAGCATCAAAAGCAATACTTATGATGTAGTCACACTGCTGATAGGTGTAAATGATCAATATGATGGCTTAAGCCAGGAAAATTACCGCGTTAAGTTTGAGCAGGTTTTAAATACGGCCATTAAATTTGCTGAGGGTATCAGCGAGCATGTGTTTGTGCTGTCTATCCCCGACTATGGTGTTACACCTTTTGCTCAAGGGCAGGATGCCGTTATCGGCCCTGAGATAGATCAGTTCAATGATATTAACCGTAAAATAAGTGCTAATGCAAAGGTTAATTATGTTGAAATAACAGGGATCTCCAAACTGGCCGCCAATGATCTTACCTTATTGGCTGATGATGGTTTGCATCCATCCGGTAAAATGTATGGAATGTGGGTTGATAAACTGAAGGCGGCAGTAAGGGCTATTTTTGCTAAAAAATAAGATTTGCTTTTCGACGACAATTGTCGTAAATCTATGGTCAATTTACAATAAAGGCCATGAGTACTCCAAAACCCTATAAATTTCTTGATGATGATGAGGTTAATTTAACCTTCATGGTAAGGGAGGGCATATCATTTCCTTATCTTACCGAATTATCAAATCATATCCATTTTAATATTGATGACTGGGCTTCGTACCTTCATCTTTCCGAGCGAACTATTCAACGTTATAAAAAGGAAAACAAAACCTTTGATCCCATATATTCTGAAAAGATAATCATGATTGAATTACTCTGTAAAAGGGGTATTGAGGTTTTTGGCGATGAAAATAATTTTTACGCCTGGATGGATTATAAAAGCATCCCCCTGGGCGGAGTAAAGCCTAAAGAACTTTTGGATACAGCCTTTGGGATCAATATGATCCGCGATGAATTGGGCCGTATTGAACATGGCATACTTGCATGATCGTTTATTGCTTAAGTAAGCAGGCTTACATTCATGACTTGAGCAGCAGGGGGGCTGAACTAAAACAGCGGGCGCTGGAACAGTAAAGGAACTGCTGTAGTTTATACCTCTTCGTCACGCGCATTGGCAGTACTTGAAGTTGCTGCATACACCGCTTGGATTTATGCCTGCTGATTATTTTATGGCGACGATTGAGCTGCCTGATAATGCAGAGATTTTTAAGCCTCACACTGATCAGTTGCCCGAAAAGTGGAATAGTACCCCCTGATCAAAGCAACACAGCAAATTGGTGACGGCTTTGTAAAAGCCAACAAATATTTAGCACTCCAGGTACCATCCGCCACTGTTACCGGCGATTTTAACTACCTGCTCAACCCTTTACACTCCGATTTTAAAGCCGTAAAAATTATTAATATCGAGGATTAACTAACCTCCAGCCTCTAATCACTAACATCTACTTCACGCTCTTACGCTGCACAATAAAATATCCTGCCACAAATACTACAACTGCTATAGCCATACTTACAAATACATCTTTAGTGAAAACATCTATCTGTAACTGGTTAGCAGGATCACCATGATTATTTTTCAGCATGCTGCTGATGGCGGCCATGGGGTGTGCATATGGAAACAGGTAGCTATATTCCCAGCCTTTTGAAGCAGCTACAACGCCGGCTATAGTACATATAAAACCAATCCCCATCGGCTTTAAAAAATCGGCCCAAAATAAACTGAGTAAAAACTGAATGGAGAGGATCCCTAATGATGATAAAAACAATTTAAAATAGATCTGTGCCAGTTCTTTCTCCATGTGGAAATTATCGAACCGTAACTCTGGCTTCACTATGCTTAACAAATTGCCGAAACCAATGGTAAACAGCACAAACAATGCAAGACAAAGAAATACAAGGAAAACCGCATAAAAAAATTTAGCCGCATAAACCGACCAGCGGGGGATTGGCAGATTAAACAAGGTTTTCCAGGTATCGGCCCGGTGTTCGATACTGTTTACGGAGTATGCTATAAATATGATATACATTGGCAGCACCAATGAGCCCATGATACCCAAAATAGCACCAGCAAACTGTAGCCAAAGCATCATCGGCGGCATTGACACCAACTTTTCACTTTTGGTATAAAATCCCACGAACAGCAAAACCCCTATAAATAAAGGAAGCATTACAGAGGCCCAGAAACCAAGCGTTTTACGGCTTTTGTAAAACTCCGAACGGAATGACAGTATAAATCCTTTCATGGCTTAGGCGCTTTGGGTGATATCTAAAAATAGTTTTTCCAGGTCCTTTTGTTGTTTACTGATGCTGTAAACCGTTTGCCCGTTTTTATTGAGCAGTGCGTTGATCTCGCCCATTTGCTGTTTGGAGATGTAGGGTACCAGTAAATGCTCGTCGGTTACTTCGGTAACATTAATATGGTGGCGGGTTAACAGGTTGGCGGCGTCAACGGTATTTTCGGCATCAACGCGCACCAGCGGTTTACTAATAGACTGCAGGTCGGCAATACTGCCCTGAAAAAGCATTACGCCATTATTTATAATTCCCACATGCGTGGCCATCCGTTCAATCTCGCCAAGCAAATGGCTTGATATAAAAACAGTTTTGCCATGTTGGGCAACAAGCTTTTTCAAAAGCTCGCGGATCTCGATGATACCGTTTGGGTCGAGGCCGTTGGTGGGCTCATCCAAAATCAACAATTTAGCATCGGCCAGCAGGGCCAGCGCAATACCGAGGCGCTGCTTCATCCCTAATGAATATTGCCCGGCCTTTTTATTGGCGGCGGCGGTTAGCTGTACCAGGTCAAGCATATCTTCAACGCGCTGGGCAGGCACCTGCAATAATAAGGCCCTGTTCAATAAATTTTCCCTCCCGGTTAAGTGTTGGTATAAAGCCGGCTGCTCGATAAGCGAACCTATTTGCGAAAGTATGCTGATGCGGTTTGTTTTGATATCCTGCTCAAAAATGTGGATGTTACCTGCATCGGGTTTTAACAGGTTAAGCAGGAGTTTGATGGTAGTGGTTTTCCCGGCGCCGTTGGGACCGAGAAAACCATATATACTTCCTTCCGGAACTTGCAGCGCCAGTGAATTAACTACCTGCTGCTTACCAAAGGTGAAGGAAAGGCCTTCGGTAGTAATTACCATATGTTATTGTTTTTTGCTATTGAGCAAACAGTTTTAACCATTACAAAACCTTTGTGAAACAATGAGGTAGCATGTACTGCTGTGCGGCCAATTATTGCTGTTTCCTTTTTTTGCTCGAACTGGTAGCTTACACCCAAAATAAGGGCAAACATTACCGGGATCAATAACATGATAAAAGGATTTGAATTTTTGATAAGCGTTTTCATTGTGAGTGGTGATTTTATACAACAAAGGAATATTAAAAAAATAACCTGCTAAAATCATTTAGACCAACACACTTTGTTTATAGATGAACGCTTTTCTGCATCTTTTAACCGGTTCATCGATAATAAAAGCCAGTTCATCGAAAAAATGGGCCGCTATATATAAATAACAGGCCGATATCATTATCAAAATATTAAATTAGATGCCACACCCCTAAACATAAAAGGGATTTAAAAACAGCGAATGGAGGCTTCATTACCATTACCTAAATCCAGAACTGGAATAAAAACCGCCTGGATAATTTTTTGGCACCTGTTTTTCTGGGCGGCCATTATATCCTTTTTTGTTTTTTTGGCCCGGCTTAATGATGCCATGCTTAGTACCAAGGAGTTGCTGGTGATTTTTTTGCTTTATCCTACTATTAATATCAGCTTATTTTACCTTAACTACCTGGTTTTTATACCTAAATTTCTAAACAAAAAACGCTACTGGCAATACGCCACCTTTGTGCTTACAAGCATCATAGTTTACGGCGTAGCCAAATACGGCGTGGGGCTTTTATTTAAAGATATTGTACTGGTGCATCAAAAAGGTCATGTCACCAGTTTTGCTACTTATTTCTACAGCAGTATTTTTACCAGCCTCATATTTGTATTTTTGAGCACTGCACTAAAATTCAGTACAGACTGGTTCCTGAATGAACGCATCCAGCGCGACCTGGAAAATCAGCGCCTTATTGCCGAGCTGGCTTTTCTGAAATCGCAGATCAACCCGCATTTTTTATTTAACTCCTTAAACAGTATTTATTCACTGGCCTATCAACGCTCAGAAACTACCCCCGAGGCTATTTTAAAGCTTTCGGAAATTATGCGTTATATGCTGTATGAATGTAACGATAACAAGGTTGATCTGAGCAAAGAACTTCAATACCTTCAAAACTATATCGACCTGCAAAAGATCCGCTTTGGCAGTAAGGCCTTTATTGATTTTAAGGTAGATGGCAATATCACCGATCAAAAAATAGAACCTTTGCTACTGATCGCTTTTATCGAAAACGCTTTTAAGCATGGCGTTGCAAATGATATCAACTCACCTATAAAGCTACTTATTAACGTGGCGGATGGTAAACTGCATTTCTACATCCAAAATAAAAAACATAACAATAACCGTGATGCTGTAGGTGGAATTGGCTTGATAAATGTGCAGCGCCGGCTCAACCTGCTTTACCCCAACAGGTACTCTTTAAAAATAAGGGATGAAGAATATACTTACACCTGCGAATTATCAATAGATTTATAGTTATAACCCATTATAACCATGACCTGTTTGAAAAAATTGCTCCCAGCCCTGTTTCTTGCAGCATCGGCCATTACCGCATCTGCACAAACCGATCCTAAAGCAACCGAAGTTTGGGACCCTGAGCCTGAAGTAGTTTTACCGGGCGCCGGCAACAAGCCGCCATCTGATGCTATTATTTTGTTTGATGGCAAAAATTTGGACAAATGGACAGATCAGAAAGGTAACAAACCGGGCTGGATAGTAAAGGATGGTATTGTAACCGTTAAGCCGGGCAGCGGCTCTATCATCACCAAACAAAACTTTGCCGATTGCCAGCTGCATATAGAATGGCGCACACCAGCTGTTGTTAAAGGCGAAGGACAGGAGCGTGGCAACAGCGGTGTAATTATGCAAAGCCGCTACGAACTGCAGATCCTGGATAGTTATAAAAACCGCACTTACTCAAACGGACAGGCCGGTTCTGTTTATAAACAATACCTGCCGCAGGTAAATGCCTCGCTTAAACCAGGCCAGTGGCAAAAGTATGATATCATTTATACCGCTCCACGCTTTAATATCGATAGCTCGGTTAAATCACCGGCTTACATTACCGTATTACACAATGGCATACTGATACAAAACCATGTAGCTATAAAAGGAACAGTGGCGCATGTTGGTCAGCCCAAATATCAAAAACACGCCTTCGCCTTACCCTTGTTGCTGCAAGAACATGAGTTTCCGGTATCATTCCGCAATATCTGGATCAGGGAGACTGGGGTTCAAAAATTGTTAAACGGCAAGGATAAAAAGGGTTGGTATACCTACCTGGATACTTTAGGCAAGGATAATGATGTACATAACAACTTTGCCATTGAAAATGGCATGGTGCATGTAATGGGCAAGTATTTTGGTTATATGGCCACCAAAAAATCGTACGATAATTATTACCTGAAAGTAGTATTCAAATGGGGGAGCAAGCAATATCACCCACGCGAAAAGGGCGTACGCGATGCAGGTGTTTTATATCATTTTGGAGAGGGGGATAAAGATATCGTATGGCCAAGATCGATAGAATGCCAGATCCAGGAAGGTGATTGCGGCGATATTTGGTGCGTACAACATACTAATGTGGTTACGCCCAATAAATCGGCCATTGAGTGGGACCAGCAGCGTGTTTACCGCACCGCCAATTTTGAAAATCCGCGCGGCGAGTGGAACACCATCGAAATCATTTGCAATGGCAACCAGATTGAACATTATGTTAACGGGCATTTAGTAAACTGGGGAGTAGCCTCATTATCGCACGGTCGCATCCTGTTACAATCGGAAGGCGCCGAAATCTGGTATAAATCTGTTGAATTGACGCCGTTATAACAAAACAGCACATTAAAAAATTTAGAATAACCATTATTACATTATTTTTACGCTATGATCAGATGTTTGGTAGTTGACGATGAGCCTTTGGCGCTGCATATTTTGGAAGATTATATTTCCAAGATGCCTTTTTTGCAATTGGTTAAAGCTACAACCAACCCCATCGAGGCGCTTACCATGGTACAGGCTGCAGAAGTTGACCTGGTATTTTTAGACGTGCAGATGCCCGAGCTTACCGGCATTCAATTTTTGAAGATCGCTAACGGCAAAGCCAAGGTTATTTTAACTACAGCCTACCCGCAGTACGCGCTTGAAGGCTATGAGCTTGATGTAGTTGATTACCTGTTAAAGCCTATCGCATTTGATCGCTTTTTTAAATCGGTACAAAAAGCACAAAGCATTATCCAGCCGGTTGCAGCCAAACCACAGGTAGTGATGCAGGCCGAACCCGTGCAGCAGGATGATTTTTCGACCGATTTTATTTTTGTAAAAACCGAGCATAAGATCCAGAAGGTTTATCTGCATGATATTATGTTTATTGAGGGCTTGAAGGATTATATCAGCATCTTCACTTCTGCCGAGCGCATTATTACCCTGCAGGGCATGAAAAAGATGGAAGATGCGCTGCCCGAGAAACATTTTGTACGGGTACACAAATCATACATCGTAGCCCTCAACAAAATAGATAGTATTGAACGGAGCCGCATCCAGATAGGCGACAAGATCATCCCTGTAGGCGACACCTATCGTGATGAGTTTTTCAGAATGATCGAGAATAAGAATATTTAAACTTGGGTACTTGGGATTGCTAATGCAGTTTTAAACTCAATAAATATTGAAGGAAAAATGACATTAGTATATAGAAGCTGTTACGGGCAAATAGCAAAAACGTGGAAGACTTACGAAGTTTCAAAAACTTCGTAAGTCTGGATTTCCTAATATCAATCTGCTTTTTGTGCTTTTAATCCAGTGCGTCTACCGTATCCTTTTCCCCTATCTGTTGCCTCCACATAGCATAATATAACCCTTTCTGGGAAATGAGATCGGCATGCTTACCTGATTCAATAATACGGCCTTTCTCCAATACGTAAATACTATCAGCATGCATAATGGTTGATAAGCGGTGAGCGATGAGGATAGTAATATGGTTCTCTTTTTCAGATACGTTACGGATAGTTTCGGTGATCTCCTCCTCAGTGATAGAATCAAGGGATGACGTAGCTTCGTCAAATACCAGGATATCCGGCCGGCGTAATAAAGCACGGGCTATTGACAGGCGTTGTTTTTCACCGCCAGATACTTTTACACCACCTTCGCCAATTACAGTGCTTAAACCTTTATCAGCCCGGGCCAGCAGGGTTTGGCATGCGGCACGCTGCAGCACATTCATACATTCCTCATCGGTAGCATCCGGGCGTACAAACTGCAGGTTTTCACGGATGGTACCCGAAAACAGTTGTGTATCCTGGGTTACGAAGCCTATTTTTTCGCGTAGCTGATCAAGGTCGATTTCTTTACTTAATGTGCCGTTGTATAAAATATCACCTTGCAAGGGCTGATATAAACCAACCAATAATTTAACGAGCGTAGTTTTACCCGAACCGGAAGGACCAACAAAAGCGATCGTTTCGCCCGAATTGGTTTCAAAGCTGATATGGTTAAGCGCGTTACGATTTGCGGTTAAGTGTTTAAAGCTAACGTCATTAAATGTTAAGGTATTCACTTTTTCAAGCAATACAGGTTTTTCGGGCTTTTTATCAATAGGAATACTCAATATCCGGTTAAAGTTACCAAGGGAAACCTCAGCCTCACGCCAGGAAAGGATTACATTGCCTAACTCCTGCAATGGGTTAAATAAAAAGAATGAGTAAAATAAAAAACTGAAATATTGGCCCGGAGAGATAGTCTCTTTGAAGATAAGCATTAACAGTACTACAACCATTACGCTTCGTACAAAGTTTACGGTAGTCCCCTGTACAAAGCTCATGCTGCGTACATACTTTACTTTTTTCAGTTCCAGGTCGAGAATTTTGTAGGTAGTATTATTCAATCTTGCTATTTCCTGTTTTGCCAGGCCCAAGCTTTTTACAAGCTCTATATTCCTTAACGACTCGGTTGTTGAACCTGCAAGCGCCGTTGTTTCGGCTACGATTGTCTTTTGGATTTTTTTAATTCTCCGGCTCATGGCCATACTCACAAAAGTGATGATGGGTATCGCGGCGAAATATACCAGGGTAACCTTATAGCTCACGCTCACTGAGTAAACGATAACAAATACCATCCCGATGAGCGAAACAAAAAGAATCCCGATAAAGGAGGTAATAAACTTTTCGCAGTCTAAACGTACCTTTTGCAATATGCCTAAAGTTTCGCCGCTCCGCTGGTCTTCAAATACCTGGTAGGGCAACTCAAGCGAGTGCTTTAAACCATCGGCATACATTTCGGCCCCAACTTTTTGAGTAATGATATTGGTAAAATAATCCTGGAAGTTTTTAGCTATACGCGATACCATGGCAACACCAATAGCAGCGCCAACCAGCATCAGCACCTGGTTAAGGTATGCGTCATATTGTAGCTTACTGCGTTGTTCAATAACACGGTCAACAATACGCCCGGTTATCCATGGGTCGAGCAGTGAGAAGCCTATATTCATTGCCGCCAGGAAAAGTGCAAATACAACTATCCAGCGGTGTTTTTTTAAGTAAGAGATTAATACATTCATGTTTCGACAGCAAACATAAAAAAAGGGAATGGCTAAGTAGCTCATTCCCTTTTAATTTGACACAAGGTTAATATTAAACCGTCATGATATCTTTTTCTTTAGCTTCTGAAAGCTGATCAACTTTAGCAATGTAAGCATCAGTAAGTTTTTGAACTTCAGCTTCGCCTGTCTTTATTTCGTCTTCAGAAACACCTTCTGATTTTAATTTTTTGATCTTTTCGTTGGCATCTTTACGGATGTTACGAACAGCCACCTTACCGGTCTCAGCCTCGGCTTTAGCTTTTTTAACCAAATCACGACGGCGCTCTTCGGTAAGCGGAGGTACATTGATACGGATGATGATACCGTCGTTTTGAGGGTTAACACCTAAATTAGCTTCTTTAATAGCTTTTTCAATAGGGTTTAACAATGATTTTTCCCAGGGCTGAACAACAATGGTACGGGCATCAGGGGTGTTAACACTACCTATCTGGCTTAATGGTGTTGGGGTGCCATAGTAATCAACCCTGATATCGTCAAGTAATGAAGGGCTTGCCTTACCTGCACGTATTTTATTTAATTCGCTATCTGCATGGTCAATGGCCTTTTCCATCAAGGCCTTTGCATCGTTCACTTGTTTTTTAATGAGTTCGCTCATCGGTTTTTAAATTTTCCACAAAAGTAATAAAATCTATCAGTTTATGGCTTTGGTATTTGGGTTCAATTCAAAAGCATTTAACATTTAATAACATTATTTAACATTTAAATATTATTAATTGATAGGTATATTAGTATAAAATAGTATCGCCATGAAAAAAACCTTAATCCTTGCTGCTATCATAGCCTGTGCAGGCCAGCTTAAAGCACAAAACCTCAATAAGACACCTAAAAACAATGACGCTGTCGATAAACTTTTTAATTTGAAACCATTAAAAGCTGATACTAATCTGTCTAAACTTATCCCAACGCTTCCCCCAAAGGTTTTTTTTAATCATAACAATACACTACTGAACACCCACGAACTTATTGCAGATGAGCCCGTTTACAGCCGGATGCCGATTGTTAAAACTTACCCAAACGACAATATGCCCGTTGTTAAAACTGACGAACCCGGGATAAAATACCATATGCTCATTAAAAGAATAGATGTTGTTAATCCGGATACCACCGGGGTAAAAAAGGAAAAAGTTACTCCGTAGCCAGTTCGTCTGACAATAGTCCCTGGTCTCCTTTACACTTCACTTTTTCGCGCTTTTCAACCACCTGTTCAAAGCTCTTTTCATAATCGGGGTGATTAGTGCCCATCAGCCTGTCCCATATATTGAAATATAAACCATAATTGCATTTAACTAATCGGTGGTGTATATTATGATGCGTTGAAGTATTGTGCCATTTAAACAGTTTATGCGTAGTAAACCCCTGGGGAAAAAGCTCATAGCCCAGATGACCGGTCACGTTTAATAGCAACGAATACAAAGAAAATATAGTGAGTGCTGTACCGTGATATGGAATAGTAAAGGCGATGAGCGGTACAATCCCAATCTCCACTACGGCCTCCAGCGGATGGAAAGCATAAGCGGCAAATGGTGTCGGATTGGTTGACAAATGATGCGTTTTATGCATCAGCTTAAACAAAGGCTTCCAGTGCATAACCCTGTGTGTCCAGTAAAAGTAGGTGTCGTGCATCAGGATCATCAGCCCTATACTCAAAAAATAATAAGGATATCCTTTATCGCTGATGTTTGGATAGATCCTTGTTAAATGCTGCTTACCGGCGTAGATCACCAACAGGATCACCGCACCAAATATCAGTATAGTAAAAAATGAATAAACGATTTCGCGAAGGATATACTTGCTTTCGGGATAGCGTTGCTGAATTTTTGAATACCAATATGTGCGTCTTCTCCACACGTAAAAAAACAAGTATAATGCCCCGGCAAATATCAGGTAACGCCCTGCTATCGAAAGCAGGACCCGGGAGATTTCTGTTATTTTATAGATGGAGGGTTGCAGTGGCATTGTTAATTTAACGCTGATTATTTTGATTCACAATATAGCAATCCTTCTTAGCTTAGAGGGCACAAGTACGCCCCGCTCTTGCAACCACACAATACTTGCACCAGTTAAAGGCGCATCCTGTCTTATTTTTATCCGATTAAAAATCCTTATTTAAAACTTTTTCCAGCTCTGCGAAGCTGATATTCATTTTAATCCGGCCTTGTTTGGCATACGAGATCTCACCGGTTTCTTCAGATACAATGATCGCCGTGGCCTCATTTGCCTCTGTAACACCAATACCTGCCCTGTGGCGCAGGCCGAACTGCGCCGGCAGATCAGTTTTTTCGGTAAGCGGCAAAATACAACTTGCCGATTTAATCTTATTCTCCGAAATCACCACCGCACCATCATGCAGCGGACTGGTTTTCTGAAAAATACTTTCCAACAATCGCTTTGAAATTTTGGCCTCCACCACCTCGCAACTGTTTTGATAAAACTGTTCGTCATAATACTTGGCGAAAACAATGAGCGCCCCCGTGCGGGTTTGCTTCAGGCTTTTGCAGGCATCAATTATTGGCTTGATCCTGGCGTAATTATTTTTCTCAACTTCCGATTTTCCGAAGAAATATTGCCACCAGGCTTTATTGCGTTGGAGTGAAGCATTTTTACCTACCAATAATAAAAATCGCCTAACCTCCTGCTGAAACACCACGATAATGGCAATGATCCCCACATCAACAAATTTGCCCAGAATAATGGTAAGCAGCTTCATATCCAAAGCCTTCACCACAAAATTGAGGGCAAAGATCACTGCAAACCCAATAAAGATATTAGCTGCAATGGTTCCCCTGATAAGATTATACAACTGGTAAATGATCAAAGCCACCAGCAATACATCAAGAATAGAAAAGAAACCTATTTTAGGGAAGAGGGATTGTATTGACTGCATTTACGAAGTTAATAAGTTTACCCGAACATAAACGCCGGATGGATGCTAAATATGATAAGCCAACCGGGTACAACGGTCATTTTACATATCTATGTTGTTACTTCAGGGGATATACGGCCCTCCCGGCACACCCCAGTCCCATTTTGGCATAGGCGTATCCGGGCTTTCTGTAGTATTATCTGTTTGGGAGTTCAGCACTGCTATCCGCGTACCCCACTCAAGGTAAGCCATAAAAGCTGAGCGAAATTCCGGATCATCGGGCAGTGACAGTTCATCAGCAGTTTGCAGCAACAGTTCAATCCAGCGCTTGCGGTGCGTTTCGGTTAAATGCTTTTGCAAATGTTTATTAATCATGGCATAATGGCTGCCTTCAGTTTCGCTATAGGTTTTTGGGCCGCCAAAAACTTCACTTACAAAATGCGCCACATGAATCCGGTGCTGGGGCGACATATGCTTAAATACGGGTTCCAGCAGCTCATCAGCCAAAACCTTATCATAAAACTTGTTGAAAAGCAGTTCAAAAGCAGGTGTACCACCCGCCCATTCAAACAATGTAGGGATTGTAGCTGTCATAAGTGTAAAAACCGGTTGTGATAAAGATAGGGAGTGCATCTTTAAAAAACCAGTTATTTATACGCAGCAATAAAATTGATTATTTGTCCCGTTCGGTAGTAAACCTAACCAGTTGCTCCAGCCCGCGGTGCGAATCACTGTCGGGAAAAGTGTTCAGGATTTCGAAAGCCTCCTCCTGGTACTTTTTCATCTGGGTTTCGGCGTATTGTAAGCCCCCGGTATCTTTCACAAATTTGATGATCTCAGCAATCTTTTTAGGGTCTTCATTATGGTTCTTCACCAGGTTGATCACCCTCTTTTTTTCTGAACTGCTGCAATTGGCCAGGGCGTAAATAAGCGGCAGGGTAACTTTTTTTTCTTTGATATCGATACCTAACGGCTTACCCACATCATCAGTTCCGAAATCAAACATATCATCCTTGATCTGGAACGCGATGCCTATTTTCTCGCCGAAGAGGCGCATTTTTTCAATCACCTCGTCACTGGCCCCTGCCGACGCAGCACCGCAGGCACAGCAGGATGCAATAAGCGAAGCGGTTTTCTGCCTGATCACCTCGTAATAAACAGGCTCGCCAATATCCATACGGCGTACCTTTTCAATTTGCATCAATTCCCCCTCACTCATTTGCTTAACCGCGTCAGATACGATGCGCAATAATTGGAAGTCGTTGTTATCGATAGAAAGCAGCAAGCCTTTTGAAAGCAGGTAATCACCCACCAAAACAGCTATCTTATTTTTCCATAAAGCATTGATAGAGAAAAAGCCGCGGCGTTGGTAGGAGTTATCAACCACATCGTCATGCACAAGTGATGCCGTATGCAACAGCTCAACCAATGCCGCCCCGCGGTGCGTTGCCTCATTGATGCCCCCGCAAATGCTGGCCGAAAAGAACACGAACATTGGGCGGATCTGCTTGCCTTTACGCTTTACAATGTAATGTGTGATGCGGTCAAGCAGCGGAACGGAACTTTTCATTGAGTTCCTGAATTTCTCCTCAAACGCATCAATATCAGCAGCAATAGGTTTTTTAATGTCGTTGATGCTCAGCATTGCAACCAAAACAGTATTTTATGTTAACCACCGCCATGTGACAGTGCGGAGCAAACATAAGCTAAAATTATGTATCTGCATTGCAGCCTAATATTTTTTACTCAAATTAAACCAAAGCACGCCATAACTGTCAAACTTGTGCGAGTGCAATTTTTATAAGTAGAGTTAAGTTTTTGTGAAAGCGAAGCCGGTTAAAACGGGCTTCGCTTTTTTATTGATAGTAAGGGCAAATATTTTACCTTTGCAATCCGCATTTACACGGAGAGGTGTCTGAGTGGTCGAAAGAGCACGCCTGGAAAGTGTGTATACTCCAAAAGGGTATCGAGGGTTCGAATCCCTCCCTCTCCGCTGAAAGTAAAAATAGTTTATAATTGACTGAAAGCCAATCATTTACAAGTAAAAACTTAAAAGAGAGAGGGATTCGAACCTTGAATCTTTTATAGTTGAAAAACCCTCTAATTTCGCTAATTAGGGGGTTTTTGCTTTTTTAGCCCTTTTAAAAATCAAAAAATCTTCACAATCGCATTGCGTCATTCGTAGCGTCTTTTTTATCTCAAAAAAGACGCTTTAAAGACTTAAATGATTGCAAATGAATTACTTAAGTTAAAATTGGAAATACTTTCGTCAAAAACCAATTGATATTGATAATCCGTCAGTTATCATTTTAAATGTCAGAAACTATTTTTCAACTAAATCATTAGCATTGGCCCGTTTAACAGCATGTTTACAATATGGACATCTTGTTTTGCAAAGGCCTTAGCTTTAAATTTGTTAATCGTTTAAAATCATATTTATGATAGAAAAAAGTTTCGGTTATTTTTTCTTTTTGAAATTTTAAGTATATTAACATACACGGACTGAGCGTAATCGAGGACGATTATGACTACGACTTTTGATATCAATAAAGTTCCTACCCGTTAGCGATCGGGGCTTATGACATGTGATCTATATAGCATCTTTGACGAAAGCAACGGGGTCTAATTTCAGGATTGGCTGCATCTGCTATGATTCGGTCTGGTTTTCACTTACATTTAATCCTTCAGCCTGCGTTTGTTTGGCTGGAGCTATGTCTGGTAGATGATGGTTTTCTTTGATATTATTCTTCAATTTTGGTTAGTGACAACAACTTGTAATCGTTATCGAGCATGGTTTCGCCTCCTTTTACACTCATCACGCCTGATATCAAAATATTCATTTTCCGTTGATTTATATTTTGATTGCATTTATCTATTGTTGCTGATCAAGCAACCGGCTGGTTAGTCCAGTTATTTTTTATCTTTTTCTATTAATAAAACGTCAACTCTGCTATTTTTTAAGTAAAAGCCTGTTCATCGCACCAAGGATCTGTCTATCTTTTATTATCTCTTCTGCTGAAGGTATTTCCGGCAGATGCTGATTTTGATCGATATATGTTTTTACTGTATTTAAATCGGGGAGTGAATAACCTTCTTTGAACACATAATCGGGCCACGTATTATTAAGTTTAATGCCCCTTCTGCTACACATTACCTCCAACGAGCAAGGCATAAGGCATCATTTTTGTACTGTCGGTACATTTATTGCGAGCCTTCCTGTCCAATAGTATTATAAATAGGTTGTGCTATCAGCATTGTTCCGTCTGCAGTGCTAATCGCGGGGCTCCTCATAGTCAATGCTGGATTTGTACCGTTCATATACCGTAAAAAGACCCGCAGTTGTCTGTTTGAAACAGGGCAGTTAGCAATCATAGCCGCCTTCGTTAGCCGATAGGGATTTGAGCTCCAGTATAACGCCCGGTATTATCACATCCTGCTGCAGGGAGTACACCGAAATTATGAAATTTACGAATAGTTTAAAATTGGCAACAATAGGCAGGGTATATCCCCATTTACCGTTACAGTCAATATTTGCCTTTGCTATGGCGGTTCCGGTATAAGTTCCTATTGTTCCCGAATTAATAGTAGCCACAATCCCTTCGCCAGGCAGGCTACCGGTATTGGCTACATTCTACTCATATAGGGTCGTAGAATTTTGGCTGGATTGAGCAAATAAACAACCGGGGACGCTGATAAGCAGAACAAATATCAAGGTTAATTCTTTTACCGACAGATAAAGCTTGGGGTGTAATAAATATTACCTTTTTCATATTCATTTTTTCCGACGCTTTTCCAGTGAAGATACCCTTTTTTGCAGCTCATTAATTTGTTTGTCTTTTTCTATCATATACAGTGTCAACTCTTCTACTTTCTTCAGCAACAACTTGTTCATTTCGCCAACATTCATCCCATCTTTCTCCATTTGCCGGGCAGAAGGTATTTCGGGCAGGTGCTGATTTTGGGTGATATACCGTTTCACATCATTCAACCTGGGCAGTTTATAATCTTTTTTAAATACATAATCGGGCGCTACTGCTATTTGAACAGACATTGATTTGGCATAGACACCTCCGTTATTAGCAATTTTAAACGTAATACTATTTTTGATATCAAGGTCAGTGAGCGTTCTTTGTGAGGTACCGGCAGAAGGTAAAGGGGCAAAGTAAATATTGCCGGAAACATCCCCATAAATTACTCCTCCGCCGTTATGGACGTTGTCTCCGTCAATTGTCCAACTCGCAGTTGAACCGCTCCCGCTGCGTGCGGCATTGAATCCCAGATATGAGGTACCATAGGCAAGGTTAGCGCCTCCGGCACTCCCAGCGCTGAATTTTTGAAAGGAATTCCCTGCTTGAAATGTAGAAACAGGAGCTGGCGTACCTATACCTACGTTACCTCCTTTTATTATTAAAGAAGGATTGGTATTTGAGACACCTATATTACTAAAATTGATACTACTACCCTGGATGTTGACCGGAAGAAAAGCAGCCGCGGCGCGATCATAAGCCTGAAAATACCCGCCGTTGGTGGTATTATAAAACACTTCAATTCCCGCCCCGGTTGCCGCATTCGGATTACTACCGGTAAAACGCCCGGTTCCGTTAACCTCAAGAGAAGACGTTGGAGTTGTGGTACCTATGCCGATGTTACCGAAATAATCTATGGTGAGCCTGCGGGTGTTGGCAGTCACCAAACTAAATGACGGATTGTTGGCGTAAGCGTTACTGCTTTCAAGGATCATCCCCCCCATTTTGCTCGTTTCTACGCCTGTAGATTCACTGGAAAGCTTCATCAAAAAACCCATCTGGCGCTGAACGGCGTCCAAGGTTACGCCAGGATGGTACAGGGTTACCGGTTCGGTAAAAGAAGCGCCCCCTTGTCCGGTTACTATATTAAATTTGGGCGTTGCCCCCGGAAAAAGTGCGGCCGAACTATTTATGATAGCCGGTGCCGTGCCGCCAATAACAACACTACCAGCATTGGTGTTACTGATATGGTCGCCGTTTGTAGTCCATTGCTGGGCAAATACAGTGTTCAAGGTTCCGATAATAAAAATACCGGTTAATGTTAATTTATTCATTATTTAAAATTCTAATATTTTTCGGAGTTTGTTGATTTTCATAATATCGGAATGTACCTGCACTTTGTAAAAAATGCACTCTATGTTCTATCTAAAAATTAATATAATCCAGGTTATCATTTTGCAATCATCATTTTTTCCAATTTCTTTAACCGCTCATCCTGTTGTTGAAGCGCTGCTGCCTGCTCGGTTAGTTGCTTTTCCTTATCAATAAGATACAGTGTTAGTTCTTCTATTTTCTTTGTTTGAAGCCTGATGATTTCACCCACGTTTATCCCATTTTTTTCTACATCCATTGCCGAAGGCATTTCAGGCAAACGATGATTTTTATAAATATAATTTTGAACAGTTGCAAGCGAAGGAAGGAGATATTCCTTACTAAAAACATAGTCGGGCCAGTTGACATAATCCAAGACAGTTAATGATGTGGCTATCACCTTCCCGTTCACAGCAAGTTTATAGCCCCTGGGATCTTTTGTGCCAATAGCCAAATTTCCGGCCAATGAATTAATATAACTGGTACCGGTATTTCCACCCAATAGAGTATTGATATTGCTTGATCCATCTCCCGAATGAATTTGAAATGCAACTATTCCTGTACTGAGCGTACTCCTGAAAAGCCTTACGGTAGCATTACTAAGCCCATCGGCCGAATTTGGTGTTATGTCAATTGTTGACAGGCCGGCGGCGGCTGTTTTCGTAATGACAACCTGGTTATTACCAATGTCCTGCATATCAAAAAAAGAAGTTGTATTACCAGTTGCATTAATACGAATGCCTGTACCGATAACCTGCAATGTTTTTTGTGGTGTTAATGTTCCAATTCCAACCCGGGTCATCGTTGTTGTATATCCCCCATTGGCATCAAACTGTGCATATAACTGTGTAACACCTAAAAAAATAAAAAACGAGGTTAAGATAATTAGTTTCATAAAGTTTATGAATTATAGTGAAATGGCTTTGGAATAATTATGATCATACCATAAGGTTAACTACCTGTTATTATACAGTTTTTTGGGAGGCTATGGTTTATATTCCAAAACAGAAAAAGTACCACTGTAACTATTTGCTGATACGATATCAGGTTTGGCATCGGCGTTCATATCAGCCACAGCCACCCCTTGCGGTGTACCTCCTGCTGTTAAGCTAACCTGTGGATAAAACAATAAGGTAGTGCCTGCAGAGGCTGTATTATTTTGCAATACCGAAATGGTGCCGGCACTTGCCCAATTGCCGGTTATGATATCGGGCTTACCATCTCCATTAATATCGGCAAGTCTTATCGATAAAGGGTGTATGCCCGTTGCAAAATTAGTTTGAGGTACAAAAAAACTTACTGTACCGCTTACCGAGGTATTGCGAAAAACCGAAACCGTATTTTGATCATTGATATTGGTAATTGCCAGGTCGGTCTTACCGTCATTATTAATATCGGCAGCAGCCATGGCATATGCGCCTGCTTCGGTTGCAAGATCCTGGCGGGTAGCAAAGGTTGTAGAATCAATTGTTGCGGCACCTGCCGCAGAAATGTTACGATAAACAGAAACGAGCGCCCTGTCATGAAGCACTACTGCCATATCTATCTTATTATCGTTATCAAGATCGGTAAGGGTTACTGATGTGGGTTTGCCGCCAACCGGTATATTGTATCCTGTAGCAAAACTCACCGTTGTTGAAGTAGATGTATTACGGTATAAGGTAACCGTTCCGGCATCAGAGTTTACTGCGGCAATGTCGGGCTTGCTATCGCCATTAACATCGCCAATGGCTATATTATGCATATAATAGCCCATGGTTATATTGCTACGTATAAAGGAAATATTACCGGATGTTGTAGTATTGCGAAGAAGGCATAAAAGGTTATTATTATAACTACAGGCCAAAATATCGGGCAGACCATCCTGGTTCATGTCAGCAACTATCACTGTTTCTATGGCGCTCCCTCCGGTTGAAACATGGATAGGAGAAGCAAATGTACCTGGTGAAACATCACCGTTTGCCGCTACTGTGTTGCGATAAACTGAAACAAATGCAGTGCCCTCGTTGGCAACAATAACATCTTTTTTTCCATCGCCGTCAATATCGGCAATGTTTACGCCTGTAGGATACTTTAGCGTTGTAACATCTGCCTTAGCCCTGAAATCTGAAGCTTTGATTTGTGCAGAAAGCTTGTTGCAGCAAAACAGCAACAAGATTAAAATGGTGATAAGGTTGTTACTTTTCATTTTATGAATGCTTTAAAACTGCTGGCCAGCAAATTGTTCTGTGCTGTAGTACCTAAATAAGTATTTTGGGTAATTACAAATTTTGAGGTGGCGCTTAATAAATTTACGCCAACATTTCCGGAGTTGGTATTCGCCATATTGCCGGATGCATCTGTTGACCACTGAGCTTGTAACAACGGGGAAAAGGCTAAAGACAGAATTATAAAAAGTAATAGTTTTTTCATGGATGTTTAGGTTTAAATGATGGTGATATGATGTTGTAAAATCAAAATGGCCTTTGCTTCCTGCTGTTGCAAGCTTTTTATTTTTTAGTTTAGGTAAGGTCTTAAACATCTACTTCTTGGCACAATTCAATAATTGACACACACCTGTACTGTACATCAGATAAGAAATTAATTTATGTTCTCACCGGATCGTTTTGGGGGGAATACCCACGTCGTAGTGAATCGATGCAGCCATTTACTTTTCCTTACCCCGTAAGTATTCATAATATTATTAAAATTACCTTTTCGAAGGATATTAGTATTGTCACGAGAAGAGTACTCTTTATATAATTCATGACCTGTCATAGAAAAAAAAGCCGAATATACAGAGCAAGAATTACACAATCCGCTACCTTCAATAGCATAAAATGCTCCCTTTTTTCCATACTCAATACCTACCTCAACAATTACATTCTCTAGCAATTTTGTTTTTTTGCCATTTTTAATCACTATATTTTTCCTAACACTATGATTCTTAGTTGCTACAATAGTGTTATGATGCTTAAAAATTAATTCCTGACGAATAACAATCATATTTGAATCCGCAACAAACAAATTTTCTAAGTAATCCTTATCATAAATGTAGATTGTTTTAATTTCCAACGAATAGCTTCTATTCTTACTATTTTTAACAATAGTACTATAGGTAAAAACTTCCCCATTTTTTTTGAGAGTTGTGTCACATAACGTTCCATTAGCACTTTTTGCTGAAAATGCATATACGTTATGTATATTACTAATGTAACCTAATATTAAAAAAAGGATAGTACTAACCACATGTATGTCTGATTTTTTTTCCATCTATTTAGGTCTATTCAGTGATTTTAAAGCGGCATCTATTTCGGCATTAGTTGAGCCTATTTTACTCGTGTTATTTAACTCTTGACCAATAAATTTTTCAAACGTGCCTTGATATAAGCCTGGATTATGTTTCAATATTGAACCTTCCTGCTTTCCTCCAGGCAAAGAAGTCCAAACTCCTTTGAGTTTTAACGCAAATCCATTGATATCGCCCCCCTGAAGTAGAGACAAGGCATTCTTTCCATTTACTAATTTCAAAAACATTAAGTCTTGAGTTTTAGGAAATATATCTTGTTGACCGGGCGATTTCAAATAATCATATGTTGCACCTTGAATTTGATATGCCCCAACAGCGACACTATTACCGGTAATGCCCGTTGCAGGATTTGTCCATTTATAAGGAAATTTAGTATAGTCACTAAAAGTGTGAACGCCTCTAAAACCCTTCTTCTCCTGACTTGCGGTATAGAAGCCGTGTAGTCCATTGTATGGCAATATACCATCGTCGCCATATTCAGTGAATCTTACCGTCATCATCATGGCTTTTGTATTTAGGGCTTCAAAAGATATTCCCACTGCTTTACTTACATTATTTAGTGTATTAGCATCATTAGCTCCGGAATGAACAGTTGTAAACATCTCCTGTGCTTTTGCAAAAGGTATGGATTTATCAATTAATCTAACTTCAGTATTTGAACCTATTTGTCCAAGCTTAACCCCTCTATTTCCATTCATGGAGTAGTAATATTCCAAACCGTCTTGGTCTGTACCCGAAATCGGGCTATTTGATGCGAATTGATAAGGCGTAAGTTGTGGATAATGACTATTTATTGGATCCACACTCAAAAACTTCGCTATCCTTGGATCATAGATCCTCATCCCATAATCCTGCTGGTTTCCTGTTCCCTTGCCTATGTCATTATCATTTTCTTTACCATTAAAGCCATAGCGATAGTAACTGTTAGGAGAATTAGTATAGGTCCGGTCGGGCATCTGGCTTCCAAAGGCGTAATAATCCTGGGCCGTTGCCACATCGGCTAAAAAGTAATCAACGGATGTGCCGTTTTGATGTTGTAAGCGCTTATCGGTAACAGATGCCATTACGTTGCCCAAATGGTTATCGAGCTCGTATTCCTTTTTACCGGTAGTATACCATGCGGTATTGGTAGTAGCACTATTAATAGCCGCGACATCGGGCGTCCAAATGCCCAGGCGTGATGAACCGTACAAGTGTTGCTCGCGCCAGTTGATAGCATTGTCCTTATTATCATATACTGCCATAGTATTGCCCTGCGCATCGCGCACATAGTAGGTTGACAAACCACCTATGGTTTTGCTTACGCGGTTGCCAGCGGCGTCATATTTATAGGTTACATTACCAACAGTACCCTGTGTAAAGCCAAGGATCTTCCCATAAACCGACCAGTTGATATTACTTGTCGCTGCCTGGTTATCGGCGGTTAAATTGCCTATCTGGTCGTACGTGTAATTGTTAAGTGTTTGGTCGGTGCCCATATTGCCCACCCCGGCATGGCCGTTCAGGTAATTCAAACGGTTATTAGTCAGTTTACCGTTGGCATCCTTGTTATAGGTGTATATCAGGTTATCTGTAGCCGAACCTGTGCCCGATCCTGTACGGTTGGCGGTAAGGATGTTGCCATTGCCATCGTAAGTAAACAACTCATTATAATCTGAATTAAATGTAGGCTGCTGCCCGGCTCCGGCAACGTGATAAGTTCCGGCAGATTTGATGCGGTTAAGCTGGTCATACTTATAAATATGTTCCAGCCAGTCGGCAGAGAGTTGCGGTATACTCATGCTGCCCGAGGCTATGTTACCGTTATACAGCGAAGTAAGCAAGCCGTTGGTTTGCATAGTTGTTGTAAAAGGATGCACAGCGGTGCTTACCGGCTTATAATCAAGCTGGGTGGCACTGCCGTAATAATCCAAATGATAACCAAAAGCATCACGTGGCACCAGCCTGGTCGGTCCTGTACCATCGCCATTGATATCGTCACCCGCCGCCGCCGATGTGCTGTTAACACCTTTTAGCCAACCTTGCAATGTGTACGCATAATCAAGACCCTGCACGCGGTTAAGTTCGCCCCCAAGTTCAACCCTGCGTAATGGGCCGTGCTGGTAGTAATAATAAACGGCATCCTGTTTAGCCGTAGCAGGCAGTAGTGCGCTGCCTATGGTTGGGTCAACCAAAGCCTCAGTACCTGTCCAGGCTGATGTTAAACGGTTTTCGGCATCATAGCGGTACCGGTAATAAAACGCATCTGGCTGGCCGTCCTGGTAACGGACAAAGTTTGTTTTGCCGCTAATGAGGTCGTACTCATAATCAATCCGCTTCAAACCTGTATTGGTGCTATTTTGGTATAGTCCGTCAATTTGCTGCCATAACGTTTTTACATTACCGTCAAGGTCATAATCATAGTAGGTTGCCCTTAGTACCGGGTCGGTTTGTGTTTCTCTAAATGTACTTGCGGCTACACGTTTGCGCAGGTTGCTTTGCCTGGTAAGAGTGGCAATACCATCGGTATTACCGCTTACTGTTGGTACCGGCGCATCATACCAGGTATGGGTAATCTGTTTGTTGGTGCCATTCGTTGTATTGTTAAAACTGGTTAACGTAGCATCGGCAAGATACCCTACCGACCCAAGCGTAATGCCATTCCCTTCTTTCTGGCCAACCTCTACAATACGCCCCAAAGTATCATATTTGGTATAGCTTACAGCAGCGGGCGAGGCATTTTTCTGCTTATCATTTTGTGATATCACCAGGCGGCTCAACATATCGTACCAAAAACTATTGGTACCGCCATCGGGCGAGTTTTGGGTTGTTACCTGGTTGGTACTGTTATAGGCATATGTGGTTGGCAATGTATGGCTTGCAAATATATCCGGGGTTGAAGTTTCGATAGTGGAGGTTGGATCAACAGTGGTAGGGCCACCCGCTGCCGGCATATTGAACCTGTACCAGGCCATATATGTATTATCAACCGTATTGAAAAAAGGGTTGGCGGCGTTGGTAGCTATGTCTGCGGCTGATAACAGGTTCTGCGTATACAGCCTCATATGCTTAAGCGTTGCGATATCATCAGGGAACGTAACGCTTGTTGCTGTAGCTGTAACCGAAAAACCTGTTGCTGCCGGCGGACTTGCAGTGACCAATGTAGTGACCTTTACACCGTTTACATAAATTTGTGGCGGGGTATCGGTTGCGGTACCTAATGAAGGCCCCTGCAATACAACATGCGTAAACTGCGTAAGCGCAGGCAGGCTGCTTATATCGGCCCTATAATGCCCGGATGGCGCTAAAAAGTTAATACCGGTAGCCTCTGTCTGGCTTAATGGATAAATATCAACGTTTAACTTGCTGGCTGTTACTCCCAGTTGAAAAAGATACTTTTTATCGGGGGTAACTTCTACAAAATGTAAGTTGATATCGGGCTTGCCGTTATTATACATCCACATTTCAACAGCACCATGCGCGGCCGAAAGTGTGGCTGAAAGCGTTGTAAGCGCGGTAGTTTTATCCGCATTCACGGTAGGCCCGTCATATTGAACCGGCAGGAGATCATTATCGCGGGCTTTATCAACAGCATAAAAATATTTCGGATCGATCAGGCTTACACCTTCGGGCGGGATGGTGCGCACCAGGTTGTCGGCCTGGTCATAATAATAAAGTGTGTAATGATAAAGCTGCTCGGTAGTTTTCAAATTGGCATTGGCCTGGGCAAGCTTACAGGTATTGATATAACTGGCCTGGAATGATTGCCTGAGATCATCAATATAATCATCATAATCGGCTTTAGCAGTGATTACCATTTTTGCTACGGCATTTTTAATACAGTCGTACGGATCAACCGGAATTGTTTTGTACGGCATTTTATTGTACAAAACAGGCGATCCACCCTGTGCTATAAGGGCTTCAAACGCAACATAGTCATCATACGTGAGTGAAAAACCCAGCTGCTGATTCATGTAATTACTTAGGATGGTACCGTAATTCTCATCGGCAGTCGTCAGGTTATTGAAAAGACCAAGCAATACGCCCCGTTTAGCCTGATAATCGGCGGCTGTTACAGAACCGGCATTCCGCGGATCGAGAAAAACAGGCAGGGTAATATCATGGGCTAAAATATAATTACAGCCATTATTGCATGAGTTTTTCAGGTCGGTAACTTCAGCCGCTGTCAGCGTCATGGCATCACCGTACTTGGTAACGAGATAGCTATACAGGTCGGTGCCACCGGCTTCGGCGGTTAACGTAGCCAGTTTGCTACATATGGTACTATTTGATACCCCTACAGTTAGCGGCACTGCCTGTTGCTTCACCTCATAAGGCCCTGGCGATTCTATCAGGAAAGGGTTAATAGTTGAGGTATATTGCCCTCCCGATAACAATATACTCTTTATAGCTGCGCCAAAATCAGCATACGGCCCCGCGCCACTATTTGGAATAACAGAACTCGCACCCATCGGATGGTCTCTATCTGCGCCTGCTGCGCAAACATTAATCAAGGCCTGGGTTAATGCAGGGACACTTGATTGTTTTCCGGCCGCTTCAATGCCCGGTGTTAAAGCTTTTATCCAGTTAACAGCATTTGCGGTACAAATATCTTTTGCCTGTGCTTTGATGGCATCCTCGGTAGGCTGTGTTATTTGTGACGGATCCGATATCCCATCAAGCATATGGGCTGTACTGGCCATATCCGGAAACCGCGATGTTTTACCTGCATAAGCTGCCGGACATGGATCAACAGGGGGTTGCGGATTTGAAACCGTATAGCCCGAGCAGGTTGATACCCCTTGCAAGGTACTGGCCCCGGTAAGGCTTACCGCGCAGCTTAAAGCCATAGTGCAATAGCCATAGTGGCAAACCACATCATAACTGCTTACGTTATGAACATAGGGATATGTTGTCGAACTTGTGCCTGCTGTAATATAAAAATCACGGGTTAAATAAGTCTGGGTACCGGTAGTGCAAGCGGTTTGATAGTAACCAAGGGTTAATTTTATATCATTTACCGCGTTAACCGGGGTTCCGCTGCTATTTACAAGGGTTACCGTTGTACGATAACCTTCAAAGGTTGTGTTATTACAGTCGTTGTTGGCGTCGGGATTAACCTGGTCAACTACTTTTACTATATAGGTTGGATCATTACCTGTGCCTGTTTGTGGCGGTGCACCACAATAAACCGAAGTGACTGTTACACCACTTGCCGGCATATCTTCCGGAACAGTAATGGTTTGCTGCGAATCGCCACTGTTAAACGTTACCGTATGCGGGAACGAAGTATTGTCCACCGCCGAAGGATAATGCAATACTACCGTAGTTGATTGACTTAACGAACCCATACCATGCGAAATAACTAAGGTTTTATTACCATTAATTGGTGCTGTTGTATTTGATTCGCCGATGCTGAACTCACCTGGGGTTGCGCAACCACTTGGCAATTGAATAGTTGTTGGCTTACCTATAGCGCACGCACCACTACCGCACATACGGGTACGCAGGATATCGTAATATTTAGCTTTTAGCTGCATGTAATAATCCCGGTAAGATGTCCATTCCCTGTCACGCACACGGCAGGTTGAATTTGGATCAATGTTGCAGCTTGCCCATTTATCAGTATTCTTATCATTCGGATCATAGCAATAAAGCATATAATCAACAAAAGCAGAGAGGCTTTTTACCGGATGATCTGCAGGAACAGGAGTTTCAGTTCTGAGCGGGATCTGCGCTACAGTGTTCGAAAATTGCTGAATATCCGTTTGTGCCTGGCCTAAGAACTCGCTGCCGGGAGCGCCGCTTTTAAAAAACGGGTCAACATTTAACAACCAGTCGTATGCATTTGTTGAGTTATATGTTAACGCGGCCCCACCTGTTGGGATGGATGCCACATTGGCTGCGGTATTAACCTGCTCCTGCAAAAACATATCCCAGCTTTCGTAATTTGAATACGCGGCGCAGAAATCAAGTTTACATTTTTCGGGGTGATAGCTCAGGAACCTTTGCGCCCATTCAGGTTTCCAGTATTGCACCAAAAGCTGTGGTGTAAAGGATGCCGAATTAGGGTAGATATAAGTATTATCGGGTAAAATAATAGCGTTGGCCTGGTATTCTGAATTGCTGGCCGCCAATACAGGGAAAGCTATGCGCCAGTTAGGCTGGGTTTGCCCTGCACCAACCTGGGTAATCACATTTATTTCGGGCTCAAGTGCAGTACCAATATTATTAAAAAGTGCGTACTGGCCTCCCGGAGATACATCCGCAAGCATCATTTTTTCGGTTGTTGCGCAAGGATCGTATGGGCAACTGGCCTGCATACTGGTACACTTAGCTTTTAAGGTGGTGTATTGAGCAACAGCCCAATCGTTAAATAATGATCCGGCCACACTCTGCACATCAATATCCAGCGCCAGCATCTTATCCTTAAGCATCTGCACAAAATCAGCCTGGCTGCCTAACAGCGTACTGCAGGTATGGCAATCACTATAACAGCCGCTTACATCAAGGTTATCCAGGTAGTGGGTTTTGATGTAGTTAAATTGCTGCTCGATATAACCATTTTTAAGCCCTTCTGAAATGAAGTTATCGGTATAGCTTTGTATAACATTATTATCAAATGCAAAAGTTATGCTGATGTTGTATTCGCCGGGCAGGGCTATGTTTACCGGGATACTGCCGCTATATTTTATAACATCGCTGCAATTTGAAACAAGCGAACCTATTTGCACAGGCGTACTTGTTGTAGCCACAACGTTACTGCAATCGTCGGTAACTTTAACCGTCATGAGGTAATAACAGTTACTACAGATCTGGAACGAACCACCCGGATAATAATCTATCAGCTTTTCGATATCATATTTCAGGGTGTCCGCGCCAGGCATAGTTGCCAGGTAGGTAGTACTGGCCGATAGTGCCATAGCCGAACTGTTATAGGTAAACTGTTCGGGTTTAAGGACGTGGATATTTTGCGTAGTTGCTGACCCGCCATAAGACGTTAGCGGATCGAGCGAAGCAGGATTAGGACCAGCCAGGGCTGTGGCCACCGTTTTGCCACTGGCATTTAAATAACTAACGCTTACCTGCCCGTTAGGGTCAACCACCATGTTTTTAAGGTAATGCTCGGCATAGCCCGCATCGTTCCCAAACATGCGGTCGAGTTCCCATTGTTCGGGCTTGCCGTAATAATACCGGGTTGTTTTGCTAAGTTGCGCTCCGCCATTTTTACCGGGCTGAAAAGCAAGCCCTACACCTCCCTGCGATTTGATGCGCCCGGTGTTGTCATTGGTATATTGAGTTACAGAAAAAGGATAACCTTCCGCATCGGGTAAAAACTTGTTAGATGGAATGGTATTTAAATAATCATTCTGGGCCGAGTAATACCTGGAAGCACCGGATGAAGTACTCATCGGCCTCGGGTTAAATTCACAAGCCTGTGCCGGGTTGCCTGCAATATTTGCATACTTATACGACGTGTCTGCCGATACCAAATTAAAATTGGGAATATAATGTAAATACGCATTACCGTTCTCCTTAAATGTTCCCGGCAATATGCTCACTACCGGCCGACCAAAATCGTCGAAAACGTTTTCCTGTGCCAGTGCAACATTATCACTATTATTTATAGTAACCGTTTGCCTGCTCCTTAATGAGCCGTCAAAATAACTGATCACCTCCTTTTTTCGCCCGTCTTCGGCAAAAGCAGCCGAGTATTGCCAGTTCATGGTGTTATCGGTCCAAGTAAGCGGAAAAATAGCATACTTAGGGGCCGCAGATGTTGTATAGTCGGTATAATCCCAAACCCCGGCTTTACGTACCCCTGTAGTTACATCATACTGAACCTGCCTGATCCTGAATAAAAGATAGGAATCAGTACTGTTTAATGATATGGTATATGAGTTTGAATCGGTAGTTATCCTGCTGGCATTATTTACAAATGCATTAGCCAGTGCGGTGCTCAAAGTAGGATAATCGGGATTTGAGGTGTGTGTGGCATTAGCTGTAATAACAGTATAATTGGGGTTTCCCGAATTTATAGTTGTCCATTCAACATCATACTCCTGGGCACCTGCCTGGGCGTTCCATGTAGCTGTTAAATATTTGCCGGTGGCATTGGCAAAAGTTGTGGCAAGTGCTGCCGAAGGTTGAAATACCGAGGTACGGTCAACCAGTATCCGGCTTGCCAGTTGTACCGAATTGGCCGGAGGGACAAGGAAACCATTGAGGTTTACACCGGTAACGGTAACGATTATTTTATAAGCGCCGCCCGGTATATTATACACGTCCATCCCCTTATAGGGAGCGCCTTGCCCGGGGGTGTAATCAACAGTTAAGGATGTATTAACAGTTGTAGGTGTACTTACCGAAGGATCTGTATAATAATCAATTTTAACCAAAACGGTATATTTAAAAGGATCTTTGATCAGCACGTTATCAAGCACGTTAAGCGATACCGAGCTTTTAACCGATTTATTGATGGTATTATTCCAGGCCGTGCCGGCAGCAAATTTAGGATCAGTAAGGGTATCTCTTTGGTTGATTGTAAACGGCCCTGACATTGTATTTTGATAGGGCTCCATTTGCGCAAAGCTCTTGTGCGCAAGTAGCACAAATGCGTTGCATAATACCAGGAACAGGAGTTTTTTGATAAGTTTAGGCATTTGTAAATAAGCTTTACAGTATGGTTATTCTATAATTTTTGTATTGATTGAGGCCTTTCCAGGTACCGTTTTTATTCACTACTACCTGGTTAAGCGTTAAATATTTTTGCAGGTCGGCTGTCTGTGTCCACTGTGTTATGGCAACATCCACAACTTTGTCCTTTTCTTTTTTCAGAGGGGCGCTGAAGTCAGAAAGCCGCATATACAAATGGCTTACCTTTAAGGTTACCCTGTTAAAAGTTACCGTGTATTGCTTGCAACTGATATGATGCTCATTAACCAGTGAGATGGTTTGCTCCAGCCCCTTTATTTTACTTGTCACCTGGTAATTTTCCGAACGGATATTATCGGCCATTGCTGTTAACTGTTTCAGGTTATCCGCACCGTACTCAATTTCCTTTTGTGCCGATAGCAGGATGCTGTGCGCCTGGTTATCAATAACAACATAACTCCCTTTGCCGTTTAGGGTGATGGTTTTGCCCAGCAAATAATAAAACTCGTCGCGCTGTTTGCAGAAGGTAAACTTTACGCTCTCCGGTTTAACGGCAGGATCTTTAATATTGATAACCCCGGCCAGCGTATAATCATTTTTAATGCTTCCGAAGCCCTTACACACCTGCTTAAATTTATTCACGAGGGCAGCATCAACATCAGGCCCTTTACCGGCGGTATCCGCAAAAACAGGATGCAGCCCGGTGGCAGCTGCCACCGGCTTCATATACAACAAAATGCACAATATGGATAAAATAACCGTTGCTTTCATTTCAGTTTATGTTCCTTTTCCTTATAATTTAGTTTTTCCTGTATCCTGAGCGGCTTTCCTTCAAAGTTTTAATCCCCCGCTCTGTTTCTTTTTTAACCCTGATGAGCAAGCCCTCATCATCATATTCATAAAAGGTTGCAAAAGCGTTTTCATCGAGCTCAGCCATCAGGCGCATAGTTTTATCATCATAAGCGTATGTTTTCATATGGGCATCGAAAGGGTGAATGCGGATGTCATCAACGTAAACATTAGTACCTGTTGATTTGGCTTTAACTGATATATTAAGAGCCGATCCCGCAGCATAAGTAGTTAGGTCTAACACCCCTTCCAGTAGTTTCCAGCCTTCTACAACAGCTTTACAGTTAAGCGGCACATCAACATTGTTCAAAGTAAGCGAAGCATTAACTGATTTATCATTCGGTAACCCGTCATTAACCCACATATCAAAAATGTATCTTTTGCCAGGATAGGGCTCAAAACCATTGGGATACACCCCGGTAGTTGCTACCGCTGTAAATTGTTTAAGGTTATCAAGCAAATAATAAGGGGTAGATTTTTGCTCAACATCGTGCACTATAGTTGAAAGGGTAATACCGCTCAATGACAGCTGGGCGCTAAAGTTACCGGTATGGGCAATAGTGCTTACAGCTGTGGTTGAGAGTTTACTGCCACTTGAGGTTACAAACTCCCTACGGTTGCAGGTATCAGGTGAGCTTGTGGTACCACCTGGTGTAAAACGGTTATCCTCTAACGTTGCATTGTAAATTTCCCTGTTCCGAGAGTTTGATGCTACCGCGGATGGCAGCTCACCATTAAAATCAAATTTTGCAGCGCTGTACCGGCCTAAAGCGTCCTTGTTTTCCAATTGCTGGCCGTACTTATCATATAGCGTTACCGTATTGGCTGTTACCCATTTGCTTAAATTGGTGGTTGGCTGCCATGTTCCCGTGCTGCTATTAAAGCACCAATAACTATTGAAGGCACCAAAATAACCCGCACTTTTAACATCGATACCCACTTTGGTTAAGTTGGTACCGAATGAGTAATTACGATTTTGCTGGAATACCTGGGTTTGATATGGGCGCCAGTTGCCGAGATAGCCAGAGATGTAAGGGTTGATTACGACAGAAACAGTTACCGGAACCGGTCCGGTACAACTGGAAAATTGATAATAAGGAGGGTTTCCGCCAGGTTTTGTAAAATGAAAAATTTTACTGTCTGGAGCATAAGCAGGGTCCGAAGCAGGATCATAAGCGGGATTATAAATGTAGCTATATACATTATTATTTCCAACGAAATTTTTTGTTGAAAAAAGAAGATTCAAACCCGTCCCAGCTGCATCTGCATTAATCAATTCATCCCCTGTATTATTGTAGATTTCTAACCCCGCACTTTTTTTTACGTCAAAAGAACCGAGTCTGAACATAAAATGAACAACATGTTGGCCAGTTGTGATAGGAACTTTTGTCAAATGTATAACTTGTGAATCGTAATCCCCCCAAAGCCATCCTGCTACGTAATTACAATCGATAGTAAACCCAAACTGATCATAACCAGAAACAGCAAACCAATAGTCTTTTGTCTCAGGGAAATTAACCAATACATCAAATCCCCAATAATTAGGAGCCGTACTTGGTCTCGTCTGGGCCATTGTCGGCCAAAAACCTATGATTTTCCGTCTTCCCGGGGTTCCATTTGCTAACCCCCAATAAGAACTTTTAACTGTTTGATAAGTATAAGTATGCAGAGTATCACCGCTATCAATATAAAAAAGCCCCCCTTGGTCAAAAGGAGAAGTAGATGAAAGTGAAAAGTCCCTACTCGTATTTTCTATTAGATCTGAAGGATCAAATGTTGACGTAGAAGGGGTATAGGTTTTTGTTATACATTGATTATTCACCACCGCCCAATTCTCATCATAAGTACTTGCCGAGGCATTAATTACCCGCAAACTGCTTAAATCGGCATTGTTAAGTAATTTCAGGTTATTATCGGTTCCTATAGGGTTAACGAGCGATACAATGCTTGTTGCACTGGCCCCAAGCATATTGCGGTAGCCCGAGCGCACTATTTTCACCAAACCGGCGGCCGCGTAATTAGCCTGTATATTCCCGGCACGGTCAATTAGTTTTTTGCTTGTGCCACTGCCCGAAGCCGCCGTGTTTTCGATAACCCAATATTTGCTGCCCGAGCTTACATCAATGAGCTCATCACCCGCTTTGGTATTTGAGGCAAGCGCCCCTATTTCGCCGTTTGCATTTGTACCGAAGCCGCTCATGACCATCCCCAGGTTTCTGTAAGCACCTCCCATCCCGCTGTAGGCCCAGTATGCCGGGATATTAACCGAGTATATGTTTTTATTAAACTCGTTTTGGGTGCGGGTAACCAGAGCCTCGCCGGTTAACTCATCATAAGCCAGGTTCTCGGTAGTAACTGTGGATCCGTTTTGCATTTTTACCACTTTGGTAATGATGCCATAGGTTTGAATTACTTTAACCGCGCATACCGATCTGAACAGTTTATGATCGTTGTTATCATCAACCGGTTTATGCGGCAGGGCAAACCACGGCAACCATGGTGGTATCGGGAATACATCTACACCTAAGTTTACTGCCTGCCCACTGTTAGTGCTCTCCTGTTCACGCATATCGGTAAAAAAGTCGATATCGCGCCCCAGTGTTCGCTGGGTTATAGCTGTACTGTAGCTATTTATAACCGGCAAGGTATTATTTAACGACATTACACCGCCGTTATCCTGCGAAGCATAATAATAGGTTGTCGACGATAATTCGGCACCGGCTTCATTAAATACATGATTGGCCTTAGGCTTACCATGCATATCATTTAGCTCAATGCTATATCCTTGCGATAGACAAAGCTGCTGATCGCTGGTTGAGCGTGTGAGGGAATAATAACTTACATTAGGTGCCGTATTGGGGCTGCTTATCGGCAATACGGTAACCTTTACCGGGAAATCTTTGGCGGTATAAAATTCGTTGACTACATAACCTGTTTTTTGGGTGGGTGCGCCGCTCCTGTCCAAATCCCTGACAGTTACCTTACCATAGCCAATAGCAGGTGACGGATACAACGACTCGCCAAAGGGCTCTTCGAGGTCAAAATAGTTATTAATAGCACCCTTAATATGTTCAATATACGGTACAGGCTGTTTCAGCGGATTTTCATCATTCCCTACAGCAGGCTCATAAGTAGCTACCCCGCTGCTGATTGTTTTTCCGTTTTCAACGGTGGTATAGTCATAAGCCTGCCCGTAATTGGCTGTTTCAGCATGAGAGCCTGGGCCCGATAAGGCATTCCATTCATCATCCATAGCTATTTGTTTCACACGCGCCCCGCCACCCAGTTTAAAACCATTGGTTTTAACTATCCGCACAAAGCTTTTACCTTCGTCAACGTTAGTGGCATATGGTTTCCGGTTAGCTTTCTCGTAAAAATTTTCTGAAAGCTCACTTAAGTTTTTGGCAGCGCTAACTATAGCCGAAACAGCGGCCATAAAACTGTTATTTGCGCCATCTATCTTGTTCTTGAACCCAGGATAGGCATACATAGGGTACTCATTTTTTAAGCGCTGCCATGCCGAAATACTAATTGGATTAGTGGTAACCCCGCTTTCCGTTATGGGAACAAACATGATATAAGCTACTCCCTGCTTTATAAATACATTACTTATTTCACAATAAGTGGGCACCATATCATAATATGGCGTCTTGTTATTTGACGGATCGTAGTTTGGCGTAGAGAGCTGCACATACGTTTTGGTGTACAGATACTTTGATCCGTTGAGGAATGTATTTTTAAACCATGATGTTTGATCGACACCCGGTGGTGGTACATCATTAAGATTATTACCTATATTGATCTTAAGTCCACGCGCCTCGTTAAGCGGAAGGTTAAGATTGTCGGCCGTATCAGTAGCACTTTTTATCAGCGACAGCATCTTTGTCATCACCATCGCCTTTTTGTTTTGCACATAAGCGTAATCCTTGGCTTCGTAAGCGATCTTAATGATCCCCCCTGTGGGTAATGTTATTTTATTGAGGTGCCAGAGTGCTACATTTTCGTTGGTATAAGCGGCATCCTGGTTGGTATAAGGGTATTGCTCATTGTCGAGCCCGTTTCCATTTTCCGCGGCCGGTTTATAATTCCCCCAACGGTCTGTTGTCATGTAACCATATACCGGGTTGGTTGTGTATTTAGCAGTATTCTTTTTATAATCAAAGCTGTAAGCATGGTATTTTCCCTTATCCGAATTTCCATACTCAAACCATACTTTCGCAAGCGTGAGCTTGCCTGCATTGCCGGCGCTGTTTGGCGTTTGCTGACAAAGATCATAGGTGTATTGAAACTTGACCACTTTTATCGGCCGGGTCATATCGGCTTTTGAATACAGCCTGATCTCGCGAAGCCTTTTGAGTGGGTTTCCGGTATCCTGGCCGCCACTAATCGGGTCACTTACACCAAGTGCATCTGTACGGTTCTCGGTTATAAAATACGCTATCTTTGTTTTTGATTCGATGGATTGCGTGTAATAAACTTCCTTTTTGCCGTAAACAATACTGGCTTTATCATCATCAGGGTCGGCATTGAGACACTTGTTTGGAGTGGCACCTTCATAAGGTGTACGCCATTTATAAGGTTTAGCCAGCTTTGAGTAATTAAATTTAATAGCAGTTCCCAGGTCGTCATCAGTTACACCATCACCTGTTCTGTCAACATAATCCGGCGAAAGAATAGCACTCATCAGGAAGCTGGTAGCATATGGCCCTTTACTTTCTTTATGGTAATAATGATCTACACCATATTGATTTGAGGTTGGTGATGGCATATCTGAAGTTACATCAATCAAACCTTTCGCGTTTCTTGAAGTTTTACCTATAGCAAATGTGTATTCATCCTGGGTAGTATTGTAAACAGGAATACCGTACACAGTTCTTTTTCCACCATCATCCGTAACGGTTATTTCAGAGATGTGGTGCGGCTTCGCGTTACCCTCATTTCTTTTCGGGCTCAGGGCCAGATCTGCATCCTTAACCGGTTCTGACGTAACCGTGTAGCCCGAAACATCCTGAAAAGGGTATGTTATTATTTTTTTATCAAGCGCAGCATTAACCGCCTCATCAGCTGTAAGGTAAGATATAGCGGTACGATTAAGCCTTGGTATAATTTTTCGTATAGGAGCCCCGATATTTAATGCAGGCGTACCAAAATTATTGCCTTTGACCCTGAAATTGGCGTTAGCCGTTGCACCGCTAATACCTACTGATAAAGGCTGGTTACCCGCAAGCAGATTATTTACCTGCCAATCCTCCGAGCCTTTTTCACCAACCTGCCTGAAATAAACATGCTGGTTGGTTGGGGTTACATAGTCGGGCGACTGAAAGTCACCAAAAGGCAGATAATTATTATTATTAGTCCACTTACGGGTTATGTTATGTGTGGTTTGCCTGAACTCGGTTATACCGCCGTGCATCCAGGCACCTACACCAAGGTCACCACCTTTAGAATCCATATGTGACTCATCTTCGGCCTGGTTATCAAAAAAAGCACCTGTACCACCACGATATAACCTGAACTGACCGCTCCCCGCCTGGCTTGTGTACGACCAGATATCGGGTGTAGCAACAGGCAATGCAAGGTTAGGCAACTCAGGGATTACGGGGTTATCCTTTTCCCTGATAAAATCCATCACGGCATCTTTATTATTTTTACCGTTTTCGGCATATAAAAAGCCATAGCCGCTCTTAACCATATGAGGGGTTTTAACATATCTTTTATTCTGATAACCTGTACCGCCCACACTGGTAAACCCAGGGCCTGCGGCAAGACCAACATCAAAACTAAATGAAGAGTACTCAGAAACGTATGGAATTTGAATCGAAGGCATAAACGGCTCAGTATTATAGGTTATGGTTGAACCCAAAACGCTATAGCTTGACGATGCCGTTTTTGTTACTATATCACCTGTTGCCGCAGCCCCCTGAGAGTCGTTTGCACCGGAACTTTGAGCAGGTTTAGCATCGCGCGTTACCAGGGTACTCTCGGATCTGCTTGCCCCAAAGCTTTGACCAAGTGTTAAAGCCTTAAGCCCCGAACGTGAATTATATCCAAAAGATC
Organism: Mucilaginibacter sp. Mucisp73; assembly: GCF_059491465.1. Classification (NCBI taxonomy): domain Bacteria; kingdom Pseudomonadati; phylum Bacteroidota; class Sphingobacteriia; order Sphingobacteriales; family Sphingobacteriaceae; genus Mucilaginibacter; species Mucilaginibacter sp. Mucisp73. The sequence goes on from NZ_CP168507.1 coordinate 5,523,486, forward strand.
CCGAAAGGCCCGAATTAACTGTGAGGTTAAGGTCGGTTTTGGCCTTTATGGACATCGACACATAAGGCGAAACCGAAATATCGGCACCTGACTGTGTATTGGATAACACACCAACCCCTAAGCCTGCTGTAAGATAGTTATCATTGGCCATTGAAAAAGAGATCCCTGCGTTTACTCCCATTTCGGCGCCTATGCCAGTATAGTTATCGCTGAATATTCCAAAACTTGCCCCTCCTACAGCATGTGCACCTCCCCGAAACTCAAATTTTCCTGTTAAGCGCCCCCCAACAGTTACCTTTGGCTTCACCGAATGATCTGTAATAAGTTCATCACCTGAAAAATCATCAGGTAGTCCCCTTACCTGCCTGTTGATGGCGCCCTGGTTTAAGCTCCAGCCAAGGCCAACCCAGCTTGCTTCGTCATCTATTCCCGTTCCCGACTGATAGCTTAGGTTGACCGGGTAGCCGTCAATATCAAGCAAGGGTATATTATATTTAAGGTCGCCGTTTTGAAGGTCAACCATATCTGCAATACCGGCTTGCTGAAAACCCTGCACTTCCGGCTGTACCGGGCCCGATGTAAGGGCATAAGATAAACTGGGCGCAAAAGCGTTAAAGCACCAGATAAACAACAGTGCAACAGCAATTTTCCTTTTTCTTTTATTAAACAAGTATGTCATATGATAACAACCAGGGAGTTAGTATTTTATTTAATCTTTAACCGGGGTTAAAATGTATTTGCGATGATTCAGGTGTTTATCCTGGTATATAATCTCAATATCAGGTGCAGTCGTCGCACCATTATCAAAACTTACCATATACTCAAAAATACCCGAAAGGCCATTGGCTATTGGTTGTATAATTGTAGGATAGTTCTTTTTACCGCCTGCCTGCAGGTAAAAACAGCTATCCATGTTATAAATCATTTTCGTTTTTAAACTATCACTAATCCGGGAGGCCATTTTACCCGGTATTACACGGGCTGTAAAAACCGTTTCGCCTGTATCAGCCGTGTTATCCATTTTCATGGCTTTTATAGTGATATCCTCATCTTTGCATTCATAATGAGCAGGCTTTTTACTACAGCCAAACATAATGGCCACCAGCGCCCCAAATACTAATAATTGCTTATTCATTTCCGGCCTCCTGATATAAAAACCTTAAGCTCCTGCTGCTGCCGTCTGTCAGCCATATTTTCATGATATAATAGTGTCCGTTAACAAATTTTCCATTATCGCTCAAATCGATAGTGATCTTGTTGAGCCCGTTAACCAAGGTTATCCGCGGCAGACCCTTTATTTTCTTATCAACATCATTTATTGGTGTTATTTCGTATTTCAAACGCTGCTCCTCATTAGCATTTAATAATGAAAACCGCAGGTACCCTGCAGCCAGATAAAAGTTGCCACGCTGCAAATCATTAATATCGCGGTAGCCTATATTATCAATCACCTTTTTTATACTGTCCTGGCATTCTATCATGAATTCCCAAACCTCCGACCTGTTCAGTATGGTTTGATCCTTATATGCGGTTACCTGCCAGGCATATCTTTTTTGATTTTTTAGTTCGGGAGCTATGGCCGGGTAAGGCAGTATAGGCGAAACTATGTTTCGCTGGTTAATAACCGGTAAGTTGTAGTTTAATGCTTCAAGCGCGCTTTGCCCGGTTTTAATTTCAGTTAACACAAGCTGGTAATAAGATCCGGGCACCGCCGGAATAAGTGGCTGCCACGATAAAAGCGGCCGTTTATCGCAAATGTGATCTTTATTGTACGGGTCGATAAGGTTAAGGTCGGCAAAGGGAGCAAGCGTATATGAAAAACACTGTTCGGCCGGCGGGTTATCGCTATGCGTAAAACTAAGGGAAAAACAATAATCATAGTCGCCCTCTGGTAAAGACTTATTGAAGCCGGTAAATTGGCTAAGCTTTCCGGCAGCAAACTTAATGGCAGCACTACGCGCCGCATTAACAGGTATAGGGTTGGCCCCTGGCATAATGGTAAATTCGGGAGTTTGAATTACACACACTGTGCCCCCCTTACGTTCGGTTACCGAAATGTTGAGCGTTGCCGAAACCCCGGATTTCGATAGGTTTATGAGCCGGCATTTAAAAAGCCCATCGATATTGCGCCCGTAAAGCTCCGGGAAAAACTCAAAATTTATCTGGGCAAAACCAGGTAAAACAAAAAATAATAGTATAACGGTTATATAAATTGATCGCATGGGCTTAGTTCTTTAGATGGTATTTTAAACTCAGTTCGGCCCGGTAAGATGCGTATAGATCCGGGTAAACGGGCTTGATCAGATTTTTCCTGACATCGACATAAGAGTCTACTTCAAAATTTGACAGGCTAAAAAGTTGGATTCCCTGCCGCACACCGACCTGGTTGGCCAGCTTATCATTATTAAGATAAGTAATAGCCGATGCAAGGCTAAGTTTTCCAAACAACATGTACTGGTATGTAACATCCGAGTTAAGCATATCGCCAATAAGCCGGTATGTGGACATTTCTTTGTTATAAAAAACAGAAGCAGTTAGCGAAGTGCTTTTCATTACAACACTCTGGGTATAATTGATCATCATTAAGCTACCATCGCCGCGGACAACGCTTGATGGATTTGAAAAGTCCTGCTGGCCTATCGTAAAATGACTTGCTGAAAAATATTTCCCTATTTTATAACTCGCATTGCCATCAAGCTGAAGTTTTCGCATGATATAAACAGGAGATGAAATATTATCAATGCGCTTATCAGTACCATTATCTGTATACTTAAAGCTTACATTGAATTTTCTGCTGATGGTATAACGTGTATCCAATTGTACCTGGTAAGTTTTCCACCGGTCATTAGAAGTATAGCTGATAGGCATAGCAGTAAGATCAGATCGCAGGCTAACCGTAAGCTTATGTTGCATAAATGATTTCCGGATGCTTCCTCCGTATTTCATACGCCCGCCGCCAAAGCCGTTATTACCCGGGTTTTGATAGCCCATGCCGGCATAGTTGAAGTATACATTATCAGAAGCATCAAGCTCCTTGATATCAAGATGATGATTAACACCTACCGAAAGCGTAGCAAACATGTCATTATAATTGAGGCCGCCAAGCTTCTCTAAAACGGCTTCGTTCCCCACCTGGAACCGGCTGTTGTATAACGTTGTGGATTTTGAAATATCCAATCCAAAATTGCCGGCCGCCCCTACACTTAACGCCTTTGACAAAGTAAATGCAACATTATTAGTTGATATGGTTGGGATGGTATACAGATCGGTCCGGACCTGGTGATTAAATGAACTTATGGCCGAAACTTTGAAGGTTTTACTTAATTGCGCACCGATATAAGTAATGTTACGTGGCTGATTGTAAACAGAGCTTTGGAAACCCGCATCTTTTGCCGAATTGATATCACTCACACTTCCGTAGCCAAAGGTTAAAGGCACTCTGTCGGCATTTACAGTAAGGTGCGTACCGCTTACAAAAAGTTCCTGGTTTTGTGTTGATGCCGGCATGACATTGCCATATGAACCTGCTTTTAACGCTCCGATATTTGAAAACAATGATTGAAAGCCATTACCCGGCCGCTTTGTCAAAACACCATTGATAAACTCAGACGACGAAGCATCAAAATTGTTGTCATTAAGCAATCGCTGCATCTGAAGCATTTTGCGCACATCATATCCACGCTTTTGAAGGGCCGCAGTAACCGAAGTAATTGATGAGGCAACACTATCAATCCCGGCCGAAAGTGCTGTATCTATTTTGACATTAGAGATTGCCTTTGCTGAATCGGCACCAGCCATGATATTATTAGTTTTAAGCCCGGCAAGTGCTTTTTGCTGATCATTTATAATGGATGAAAATTGTGATGAATTTGTTTGCCTGAGTGAGATGAACAGGTCATGCGCTGTTTTTTTTGTGATATCCTGTTTAGCCTGTAATTGCTGATCTGAAATCTGGTTTAAAAAAGAGCTAAGTTCTTTTCCGTACCAGGCCTGGTAGCCGGTACCATCAAGGAAAAAATTAACCGGTTGGCCTTCATCTTTTTGATGATCATTAAGTTTTGATGCCAACTGTTGCTCATTTAGATTTTTCAGCTGGTTTATATTTCCGGGATCGTTTAAATAACGGCTTAAATCCTGATTTTTACTGAGGTCTGATAATGCTGCTCCTTTCAGTTTTGCTTCAACACCGGCAGCGGTATTGAAATCCATTTCATGTATAAGTGCATCCGGCTTTGAAACAGGCAGGCTTTGAGTACCCAACTCTGACCGTAATTTCCCGGTGATCTGTTGTTTATTAAGTGTTAAAAGCTCATTTAGTTTATCCGGATCATTGATGTAATTTGTAAGCGCACTGTTTTTTGCATTTTGCGGGGCCAGTTTTTTTGAGGCGGCTAATTGCTCGATAAGTAAGCTGTGTGTATAAGATGTAAGATCAAGGCCGTTAAAAGTGTTTCGTCTCAAATTATAGTAATTTTCAAGATCGCTCCTGAAAAGATTATTATACTGCTTTGAATCAAAATTGAACTTAAATAACGAACTATGATTAAATTGCTGGGCAACGGGTGAATGATCTGTAGATAAGTCAAGATTAAATGGGATGCCAAACGCAAGGACGTTACCTTGTAAACTAAATATGTTTTGAAATTTTGAGTTATTGCCCAACCCTGCAAAAGCAGGAAATGGGTTCAATCTGCTATCACTTCCGGCAACTAAATTAAACATTACGGATTTAGAGCCGCGTACCCCCAATCCTTTATTAAAACTATTTTTTAACTGAGTTACCTTTTCTGAGCCTCTGGATAGTGAAGCAGAGGGAGTGCCCTTGATACTTTGCAACCCTCCATTTGCCGTTTTTAAAAAACCCATTGATTTAAAAACAGAATCGGCAATGTGCTTGGTTTTGCCGGTATCGGAAACGGCAATGTTGTTTTGAGCGTACAAAACGGCCGGAAAACTCATAAAAAGAGCCAGCAGCCATAAAACAGGCGGTTTATGTTTCATAAATAAGCCCCGTGATAAGGGTATAATTAAATATATTTAGGTTTGCTTCAATAATATCCTAACAAAAGGATATCCATTTAGGCTGAAATTATAAAATCAAAACCGGTTACGCTATTAAATGATGCACAATGACTATCAGCCATTCACATGACAAGTATGTGAATAACATTTTCTTATAAAATGCTAATTCTTTAAGAGAATAGAATCCGAATATGCGGAAAAAAACAGAGCGTAAAATTATGCCATATTTAATTTTTTAATGAGCGTGAAAATATGTAATAGGAATTGTATTATCAAGATAAATGTAAAAATTAACATTAATTTTTCATTTATTATCTACTTATCTTTATCGCAGAGATAAAATCACTAATTCTATAAACTAAAAACCAGTTTCAAATAAAACAGTATTAAATTATTGATAACTTGAAAGCATGATTAATAATAATAAATCAACAAATGCTTTTCTGTAGATAACAAACACCAACTATTCAGAGCTTTTTTGTGCAAACCTATACCTTAAAATTCTTTTTTTTTGCAAGTTGTTTGATAGCATTATTCTTTTGCAATTCTTCAGCCTTTTCGCAGGTGGTATCCAATCAGGGTACCGAATTTTGGGTGCCATTTCCAACACACGTACCGGATTTTGATAAACAATTTAATGTTCTCCCGGCCCAAATCAGCATTTTTATCACAAGTGGCCAGGCGTCATCAGGCAAAGTTACCTGCGGTAGTTTTTCGGGCTCATTTACAGTTAGTGCTAATAAAGTCACAGAAGTTCAGGTACCGCGCAATGTTGCTTACATTAATAATACCGAAAGCGGCAAAGTACTACCCAACCGGGCAATACACATAACCGTAGATGCCGGAAAACCCAAAGTGGTGGTATATGCACACATTTTTGCAGGCCAGCGATCTGCAGCGTCACTGATACTTCCTGCCGAAAGTTTGGGCAACCACTACTATAGCATGAATTACAAGGAACATGACACCGAAGGACAAAACTACATTGCCATAATAGCTACTGAACCGCAAACTACCCTACACATTAAACGGGGCGCCACCGAACTGGTACCAGGTGGCATTACACTAAATAATGTAAATGACACATACGAATACTTAAGTAACGACGACCTCACCGGTGTAAGTGTGAGTATTGATGAAACCTCCTCTCAATGTAAACATTTCGCAATGTTCAGCGGTAGTTCCGGGGTCTATATCTCCCCCGCCGCTTGTACTGCAAAATCACTCGATCCGCTTTTTCAGCAATGCTACTCTGTCGAAAACTGGGGAAAACAATATGGTTACATCCCTTTCAGTATGAAAAGCTCTAATTTTCCAAACCCTGTACGAACAGCAGGCCAGTATATCAGGATACTCGCAGGCGATAAACCTGCCGATGTAAAGATTAACGGACAACACGTAGCGATGCTTCCGCCCGGAACTTTTTACACATCGCCCGATCCTCTTCCCGGACCAGCTATCATATCCGCTTCAGAACAGGTGATGGTTGCCCAGTTTGCACTATCCCAATCGTGCAGTAATATAAACGGCAATAATTATGGTTTTAGCGACCCCGACATGGTGTTTCTGAACCCAATCAATTACAGCATCGAAGATATTACGGTTTATTCATCAACCCGCGAAAACATTAGTGAACAATATTTGAATATTCTGATCCCATCGGCCGCCGCAACAAGCTTCCATGTTAACGGGCAGCTGCAGGAAGGCTTTTCGGCAATGCCACTACTGCCACAGTATAGTTACCTGCAGTTGGATCTGAAAAAGTTCAACACTTCCAATTTCCATCTTGCAGCAGATGCTGGCTTCAATGCAATTGCCTATGGCTTTGGCGATGTTGAATCATATGCATATTCAGCAGGTACGAATCTCGCATCCAAGCATTCGCTCTCCGGAATTAAAGCATCTACAGATTTACCGATTGACTCTGCCTGTTTAAATGACGACTTCTTTTTCAGACTAACGCTTCCTTATATTTCACCTAAAATATCATGGAAAATGGATAATTCCGAAGCGCCTGTTATACAGATTAATCCTGCTGCGACGCTGATTGATATTAAAGGCCGTAAAGCCTATACCTATAAACTCCCGAAAACGCCTGCTTACTCTTCAACAGGGGTTCACGAATACCAGGTCATTGCAGACTACCCTGCCTCTACAATAGATTGCGGCAATGGAAAACAGGTGATAAATGGTAGTTTCAAAGTAATCGGGTTGCCCTCGGCCTCATTTGATATGTTTCCTAATGACTGCAATTTTGACGTTAACTTTAAAAATACCGGCAACAAACCTGATGCCCCCCTTTCACTTTTATGGAATTTTGGCGATGAACTAAACCCCGTAACCAACACCGCAACCGATGATGCGCCACAACATACTTTTAGCAAAACGGGCACTTATACTGTAACACTTACCGTTAACGCTAATAACGGATGCAACGCGGTTTTAAAAAAGCAGTTAACTATAAAAAGCCGGTTCATGCCAGTTTTGGAGGAGGTGCCCAATAACTGCGAGGGCGAACTAGTCTTGTTCACCGATAAAAGCCAAAATACTCCCAACTTTGAGATAATGAGCCGCAGTTGGGATTTTGGAGATGGCGAGTCAACCAGTTCTTTATCGGCAACAATCACACACCGTTACAAAGCAGCAGGCACCTACAAGGTTAGGCTAATATTAAAAAGTACGCAAAACTGCGTCAGCGAAACAGCAGAACAAACCATCAGGATAAGCTCTAAACCAATACCTGAATTTGATTTACCCGACATTTGTGTTACCGATGGGACGGCCACTTTCATTAATAAAAGTAAACCCGGAAACGGAGAAACAACCGGGCTTACCTATAGCTGGCATTTCAATGACGATAATGCCACTACAGGAAACCCCAATGGATCGATCCTTACTAACCCGAAACACCTGTTTACAGCAGCAAAAGCCTATACAATTTCACTAACTGTTACATCATCCGGGGGGTGCGACTCAACAATTACCAAAACACTCACCGTAAACAGCTCGCCGAAAGCCGGTTTCAAAATACTTAACCCACAATCTGTTTGCAGCGGGCAACAGCTATTTCTGAAAGATTTATCATCGGTGACAGATGTCGGTTCAATATCCCGACTTGTTTGGTATTTCAATGCGGAAGAAGACCTCACCGATAAACTTGAGATCATACATCCCCAGGCAGGGCAAATTTACAGCCACATTTACGCTCAGTTTTACGGCCCTGTTCCTTCCATGCAACAGCGAATTAAATTGGTTGCCTATTCCGGTGATAAATGTTATGATGAATATTCGGAAAATATTAGCGTGTTTGCCATGCCTAAGCTTCAATTTGATCAATTAAATGATATTTGTTCAGATGCCGGCCCGGTACAAATTACCGGAGCTAAAGAAATTACCGGGCTTACTGGGGGAAATACCCTCTTTACCGGGTCAGGAACTTTAGCAAATGGTGTTTTTTTCCCTGACCATGCAGGAGTAGGATTACATACCTTAACCTATCATTTTGTCACAGCGTCCGGGTGCGCGGATTCCATTAGCAGGCAAATAAATGTGCTTGAACCTCCCGATGCTGCTTTACCATCCGAGGTTTATATCCTTAAAGGGAATGACCTTATCTTAAAACCTACATACCGCGGTCAAAACCTCAGTTATAAATGGAACCCGGCCATCAGCATTGATGACTACACAATAGCTACCCCAAGAGTTGCCCCGGTAAGCAGCACCACTTACCAGGTTGAGGTATCGAACGGTGTATGCGCTGCATATGCTCAAATCAACGTTAAAGTGCTGCTGCCCCCGGTTATCTATAATACCTTTACTCCTAATGGCGATGGTGTCAATGATCTTTGGGAGATTCCTAACCTTAAAGATTACCCAACAGCAACTGTTGCAATTTTTAACCGTTATGGCATAAAACTATACGGGAGCATCGGTTATTCACAGCCCTGGAATGGGCAGTATAACGGCAAGGACGTTCCAGCAGGTACTTATTATTATATTGTAAATCCGGGGAACGGGCAAAAAACTTATAGTGGTAATGTTACTGTCATTAGATAGGAATTGTTAGGTTACCGTCTCCAGAAAATTTAGTAACCTTAATGTCTTCGAATAATGCGATAATTCTATAAAATTCCGTTTTGCTGCCTTCAAACTTAAAAGTCACCCACGCTAATATTTAATATCAACCTATTATTTAAGATGAACTCCCTTGTGCTGCATTCCGACATCGTCATTTGGGTGGGTACAAGTTATTGTAATTCTCCAAATGCCAGGAATCCAAAAACACTTCCCGATCTTTGATCGGCTTAAACAGTTTATGAATTTCCTTTTTGAGCACATTCTTTGTGAGCTTCAATATGCGTCATTTCATTCCTTAAACTTACATTCAGAAATGTCATAAGTATTTTATCAAAAAGTTATAGATACCCAAGTAACTAAACGGCAACACCTGCAGTTTTTTAGCGAACATGTTCTTATAGAAATCCCATCGCGGACCATTGATCTCATCCAACCCCAGCTATGTAATAATAATACCAAGTGAGATAGCATTAATCCTTGGGCCGCGCTAAGTAATAAATATTATCATGCCTACTGCCCGACGAAAGCCACGGAATGCCATGTATCTATTTAAGTTTATCTTTCTATAACAGTTGATCATATGTCTCACGGGGCCAAAATGAAACAGTTACTTCCGTCCCAATATCCGATCTGGTGGTACCATCTTTAAAACATAGAAATAAATCAAAGGTCCAAAAGCCAATGAAAATTGCAGCGGTAACCAATTCCATCGCGGAAAATATGTCGTCAACTCAATAACATTACACACCCAAACCATCCACAAAACAATGGTTATCATGGCCAGAGCAGGGAAGCGGTTACCCACCCTGTGGATCCCTTTGCCAAACCATAAAAGCAGCGAAAAATTCAACCAGATAAATATGGTTCCGCTTGAAGCGAGGTCATAAAGATTGATATGGAATGTATACAGATTCAAGCGAATCTTTGCTTAATTACTTCCCAAATTTACATTTATCGATTGATGAGATTCTATTCCTTAATCTTAAAGCACCCTTGTAATGATAGGCTTTTTTAAGTTATATTGATTTATAGGATCAGACCGAAAAGTTGGGGGGGATAAAAGTCATGGATAGATTTTAGCAAGTCTGAATAGAAAAAAGGAAGTGTCTCTGACTCCTCTTAAAGTTGCCTGAAAGCTTTCACCCTCGCATTGGAAGATTCTGCAGATGCGTTTGTACTTCTGTTGTCGAAGAAGTTTAAAATAGATTCACAATGTTGATGAACAGATCTGGCTACAGTTTTAAAAGCGTCAATATTTGCCGTTTCCACATCATTATACCAGATAGCCAGTTTTTTAAAGGCTATCACTTTGGTTTTACAGGTTGTAAATATCTTACCTAAACCGATGGCAAGATCATAAGCTTTAAGTAATTCCGGATATCTGGTAAAAAGCAGATCAGCCCGCTCTTTTTGAGATAGTGTCCATTTCGACCGGTGTTTGAACAATAAGTAGCTGCTTCGGGCCAGTAATTGTTTTAAAGTATCGCCATTACTAAATACTTCGGGCTGATCGGGTTGTTTGTTTTTCCGGGCCTGTTCAATCAGCTCACTTTCCGCATCAAGAGCTTCCCAGCGATACTTTATTCTTGCTTCCTGTACAGCATCATAAGCCAGCTTCCGTACATGGAACCTATCTACCACACGCACAGCATAATTAAAACACCTGCGGATAGCTTTGATCATATTAGCCGCCATGTCCATCGTTACTTCCTTTATCTTATTCCTTGACCTTAAGGGTATTTTCTCCAGCGCAGCTATGATCCGCTCAGGTCCGGTGCCTTTGATCATCGCCACTATGGCTTTTTTATTCCCTTTGGCCTGTTTGTTAGCCACGATGGTATAGAGCTCCCGTTGCTTAACGCGGTTTCATCTATACTCAGATAAGGGCCTATGTTATCTGCAAACAGCATGCAGTGCTCTGCATGCTCTTTTTGATCTCAGCTGTGAAAATCACTTAGGTGGTCTTTGTATTGCTGCCCGAGCTGCTTGCCGTCTACCTGGTATAACCGGCCTAATAAATGGCTGCTGATCGGGTGATTATCCAAATATTCCTTTTAAAAAAATGCCGAATTCCGTTGTCATTCGCGCCCCTTTTTTTACCAAATCCCAATCTCTTGAGATGATATCCCCGCTCGTCTTTACTTCCCATCTGCGTCTTTTTATACACAAGGCTACTTATGGCCACGAATAGGAAAATCCTGAATTGCCGTCTCCGGCAAGAAGCCTTTCGACTCTAATTGTGATTTATCATAACCTGATGGCACCAAGTTCTTTTCTTCAAGATAGATATTCAATTGACCGTTCTCGGAGGAATGGACATCTGTAAGTTCAAAATAGTCTAAAAGGCCTTCTGGTAGGATTAAACGGACGAGGGTTTCGTATGCTGATGACAAGTGGATGCCTGTTGAGTTTTATTTCGACAAAGCAAACACTTTTTTTATTCCCCCACAATTTTTCTGCTTGATCCGATTTATATATCAATAGAACGTTTCATAAAAAAAGTTGTCAACTTTGTTGACAACTTGCCTAAAATTGTACCCTAAACCGGAGTCGAACCGACACGATTTCCGATGCGCGTTAGCGACCAGCGCATCTTTGAATTCCTTTGTTTTAGTTTTGCAGTTTTTTATATTTTAAAATAGTTATCTTTATTTACTAAGCACAAGCGATTTGATTTTTTCTGGGTGATCTATTAGGTTACCTCAAATTGAATAAAAATACAAAGCATTGATTTACAGCTGACGTTGGACAAGTTATTGTTCCCTCCCTCTCCGCTTAACCAATTAAGGCCCGGCAATAGCTGGGCTTTGGTGTTTTATAACCTCGACAAAAAATCCGGATATGTTCTAAATCTCTTCGCCCATTTCAAAACACTTTGACAACAGCACATATAGACGTGAAAATCATTTAATATTAGCGGTTGCAGTCGGTGAGCTTTATGTTACACCGGTAAATGAAAAACATTTTCTTTTCCTACTTTAGGAGCAGCGCTTATTGTAGTGCATGTTATGGCGAAAATAAAAAATGCCCTTTCTTATTACACAGAAATCAACGATTTTCTGGCTTCTATTCCATGGCCCGCACGAACAACCGATCCAGACTTTTACTGTTTGAGGCTAAAACCCCTCGATCAGGATCTGCAGGTATACCGCCCGCCTTTTAAACGTTCATTTTACTTTTTCGCACTGCTATCCAATTCCGGCAAGGTTGAGGTTAACTATGGCGATCAGACGGTTCATAACCCGGATTCCTATCTCGTTTTTCATTCTCCCAACCTCGTATATAGTTTTGCTCATAACAATGCCTTGAAGGGGTATATAATCTATTTTACGCAGGAGTGTTTCTCATTCTTCAAACCGGACTTCCATCAGCAGTTCTCTTTATTCGACCCGCTGCATACTAACCTGTTCAAGTTTGACCACGCTGTATTTGACCACCTCGCACCACATTTTGAAGCTGTATTTACTTCTTATGAAAGATCGGCCAGGGAACAACATATTGAAGCAAAGATAAAGTTACTTGGCCTGCTCTATTACCTGGAAGACTTTGCGTTAGAAAACAAAAAGGATATTCCCCGGGCTACAGCGCAGCAAGTACTGTTGCGTAAATTTATTCAGTTGATTGATAACCACTACATCCATAAGCGCACCGTGCAGGAATACGCAGATCTGCTCTCTGTCACCGCTAACCATCTCTCCCGATCTGTAAAGCATGTTTCTGGCAAAAATGCGCTTACTTTTATTGCCGAACGCCTGGCCGGCGAAGCCAGATCGCTTATTCAATACACCGACTTTTCGGTCGCTGAAATTGCCTATCAACTCAACTTTTCAGACCCAACTAATTTTGGCAAATTCTTCAAAAAGCAGGTAGGTGTGTCGGCTTCAGAATTCCGGAAACGACGCAGGAATTAAATTGACCAGTTTATCCAAGTTTTCGACTAAATCGTCTGCATCAGTTTTAGTTTTTTTGTTCTCGCAATCGTTAACATTAAAAATTTAACTTTATGGACCATAATTCGGCTGTGGATGTTTACATAGCTAACTCAGAAGATTTTGCAAAACCGATCCTTGAGCATTTACGAAGGCTTATTCATGAAAATTGCCCGGGTGTTAAAGAAACAATAAAATGGAGCTTGCCTCATTTTGATTACAATGGTGACAATATGTGTGTAGCGGCTTCCTATAAAAATCATTGCTCTTTCACATTCCTGAAGGCGGAACTGATGACTGATCCGCGCCTAAAGGCGAATAAAGACTTAAAGCCGGTCCAAAGATTTTTGGGTAAGATAACAAAGCTATCGGATCTGCCGCCTGATGATGAACTTATAGCTATGCTTAAAGAAGCCATACAGATAAACCAAAAAGGTATTAAAATAAAGAGAGAGAAGCCGGGATCTGATAAACCAAGGGTTTTGGAAATACCCGATTACCTGCTTGCCGCGTTAGCATCTAAGCCCGAAGCAAAAGAGATTTTTGAAAGTAAATCTAACTCTTTCCGCAAGGAGTATATTGTTTGGATTACCGATGCAAAAACCGACGAAACACGGCAAAAAAGAATCAATGAAGCGTTAGAATGGATTGCTGAAGGAAAAGGCAGGTTTTGGAAACACCAAAAATAGACATTTAAGCGATTGCTCCTCAACGCCTGAGCGCCTCAATCATCCCTGCTGCGTTCTTATTTTCAGGATCGATTTCCAGTGCTTTTTTATAGTTAAGCAAAGCCTGTTCTTTATCATTCTTGCTTTGAAAAGCTTGCCCGATAAGTTCATATGCATAAGATTTATCTCCAGCCCTTGCCGGCAATTCGGCTACCAGGCGGTAGATGCGGATGGCATCATCATAGTGCGCACGGCGGCCCACATATTTTCCGGTGCTAATGAGATCGCCTATCTCGAAGCTAAAATCATATTTGTCCTGATGATATGCTTTCAGTTCATGATAGTAAGCTAAACCGCTGTCGGCGCTGGTCAGCATCTTCTCCCTGATCTCCAGGTAAAAAGATTTCTTAGGCACGATTACCGGTTTGTTTTGCAGAACATTCATCAGTGCGGTTTTAAGTGGGAGCACTTTCATCTGCTGGTTATTTGTCATCATCACAATGGTGATGCTATCGGGCAGCCAGCTGTAAATAGTAGCCTCATAGTTGCTGTTGGAGCCCTGATGCTGATGCCAGATGAGTTTGCCATTCTTAAAACCGGTTGAACCCAGACTGCTTTCTCCGCCCGGAAAATTAACTGCCAGTTCGGCTAAAGATTTCTCTGACAAAATCCTGTAATGCTCCAGCGCTTGTGTCCATTTGTACAAATCGTCTATAGGCAGACGCACCCAACCGCTCATTACCTGGCCGTAAGGTGTATTTTGTCCGTTGTTGTCAAAAGCCTGCGCCATCCCCGGCGAACCTACAGGATAATCTACCACTGCATGGCTCATACCTGCCGGTTCAAAAATGTTTTTTGCCAGGAATTGGGCATAGCTATTTTTGCTAACCTTTTCAATAATGCGCATTTGCAGGTAAACATTGGCGTGATTGTAGATGTAGCCGGTGCCCGGAGCAAGCGCAAGTTCTTTCACAGACCGGAGATAGTTATATAAGGCCGAATCTGTATCGCCTGCTGTTGACGGCGGCAGCGGAATGCCGCTGGTATAATTAATAATGTGCCTGATCTTTACCTGCCTGGCCCAGTTCGGAAATTCGGGAAAATAGGCGGACAAGGGATCATCCAGCGAAAGCTTGCCCTTTTCTTTTAGTATCATGATACCCGCACCGTTAAACTCTTTGCTAACCGAACCGATATCAAACCGCAGGGAATCATGCAGCGGGGTAGTTTTGTTGCCGTTGGCAAAACCCAATGAATGGCGGTAAATGATATTGCCGCCCTTTGCAACCAGGATGTTGCCATTATAAATGCCTCGCTGATAGGCCAGCTGCATTACAGAATCTATACGTTGTGTTAAAGACTGGGCTTCGCTTAAAACAGCGTTCGTGCCGATAAGGAGCAGGATAATTAATCTCTTCATATGGTGGATTAAAGACGTTTCATTTTTCAAAACGTTACCGTTCTGCTCAACTTTCCGGATAAGTTTATATCAACATGTGTTGGGTTTTAAGTCATAAATATTTTGCGATTAAAGAGATAATTGACTGCAAGCTATACCATCGCATCAGGCGACGATATACAAGCACAAAAAAAGCCGCCCACAAGCGTGGGCGGCTCCTCAATCAACTATTATCTGGTATCTCACTTTACATCCCAGAAGATCTTTGTTGTACGTGTATCTTTTGCTTTTACATCATTATAATGACTGTTAAAACCAGTTTCGATACTTGGATATACCAAGCGGGTTGGCGGCGTAGTATAGTTAGAAAGTTTACCTGTAGTTGGGAAATTCAATACCGGATATTTTGTACGCCTGTATTCGCTCCAGGCCTGAGTGCCTTGCATAAAGCCGAAATGCGCCCATTTCTGTGTCCATATTTTTGCCAGCTTTTGGGTTTGTGTACCTGTATAAGCTACAGAAGCCGAGCTCAGCAAAGCAGTGATATCAGCTGCGTTTAAAGTTGGCTTACTACCGGTACCTAAGCTGTTCAGATAAAAATAGTAGTAGACAGACTGACTTACCGCTGTTTCATAAGCAGCTTTAGCATCACCGCCGCCCCAACGCTCAAAAGCCTCAGCTTTCAGGAAGTTAACTTCAGGCGCAGTTATTACGATACCCGGAAGTTTGTTATTGGTTAAGAAAGTGGTTGAATCAACTACTGAATATTTCGCAGCTTCAGTTGATGCCTGTTCGCTTGTAAAAGTTACTGGCATTGCCTGGTATGTTTTGTTGCCGTTTTTATCGTACAATACCGGGATCCTTGGATCATTAGCCGGTAACAATACGGTATTTAACAGGTAATCTGGCGCATAGTTACTGCCACCTTCGGTAAGCGCGTTTTGTAACGACCCGGTGTAAGTAGTTAATGGTGTTAATAAAACGTCAGTAGCCGCCGGGCTGTAAGCTGCAACGTTACCGCCATCAATCAATGGATACGATGTTGGATCAGCCAGCATTTTGGCTACCTCAGCTTTTGAACCAGCTTCGTCATAAAAAGACATACGCATCAGCATACGCAAGCGGATAGAGTTAGCATACCTTCTCCATTTATCAACACTGCCACCTAACAAGATATCCTGTTGTGTAAATGCCTTGCTTGACTGGCCAGATAAAGTAGCAGTTTTAAAATATGTTGAAGCAGCATCCAAACCAGCAATGAAGCTTTTGTAAAGCGCTATCTGGTCGTCAAATTTAGGATTTTTCACAGCAGCGCTTGTTTCAAGACTTCCTGCCTCGCTGAATGGGATATCACCCCAGCAATCAACCATTTCTGATGCCTGATCATATAAAACCACTCGGGCAGCATTCATGATCACATCATTAGTTGCCTTATCCGTTGCCGACATTTGGTTATAGGTAATTTCCATGGTGCGGTATAAAGCCATTACACCATTAGCCGAACCATTTGGATGATAAAAATCTTCCCAGCGGTTGCCCATGTATCCGTCATTAGGCTGATATACGGTATTGGTATTAGGCAGGAAACATGTTTGTGAAAAATCAGCTGTGGCCGTTAACACAAACGTTCTGTAATGCCAGTACTCAGCCCTTACCCTGGTATTATTCAACATACCGGTAAACATGTACGGGATAGTTACCACTGATGTTTTTTCCGGGTTGTTAAATTTCTCGTCGATGCTTTTTTTGCAGCTTCCCAATGATAAAGCAAGCAAAAACGCGTATCCTATATTTTTAAAATTCTTTTTCATAATTAATGACTTGTACTATTAAAAATTCGCGTTTAATGAAAAACCAAAACTCCTGGTAGCAGGTGATGAACCTTCATCCACACCTTGCCTGTACCATTTATCACCAATCGGCGCTTCCGGGTCAAGGTTTTTAAGTGTGCGGTATACATACAATAAGTTTCTTCCTACTAAAGAGAACCTTAAGTTGTTCAGGTGCAGCGCTTTGTTTACGCTTGCAGGCAATCTGTAACCCAACACAACTTCGCGCAATTTCACATAGTTGTTTTTAAATACTGCATTCTCGTTTACAGAGTTTTCGCCCCAGTCATAAGTATTCAGGTAGTATGAAGCAGCGTCCACAATCGTAGTGTTTTTCTCTCCGTTTTCATTTACGCCCGGCAGTATAACACCGTCGTTATAGGTTTTGCCACCGTTTGGCGCAGTTCCTAAATGTTTACCGCCATTGCCATCAATGTAATAAGCTAAACCGCCATGAGCGGCATCACGATACTGTAAAGTACTTTCATACATACCTGCAGCAGTACCATATTTTAATGGGTTTGACACCATTTTACCGCCAAAACGGTAATCAACCAATACATCCAAAGAGAAACCTTTATAGTTGAAAGTGTTGGCAATACCACCTACAATTTTTGGCTGTATATTACCTACGTTCACATATTTTGATTTATCAATAGTGTATAAACCATCGCTGTTCACAATCTTGTTGCCATTAGCGTCTTTGGCTATCGGGTAAACCAATATGTTACCTATAGGCTGATTTGGCTGGGCCACAACCAATAATGCAGATTGATCACCTGTGTAGAAGGTAAGCCTATCAAAACCTGGTGCGAGGTTATTTACTTTAGAGTGGTTAACAGCAAAATTTAAACGCACATCCCAGTTAAATTTACCGGTTATCGGTTTACCGCTGAAGCCAACTTCCAAACCATCGCTGTGTAAGGTTGCAGCATTAGCTAATAAGCTTGAAGCACCTGTTGTTGGCGCAACGTTAAGCGCCATGATTACGTTTTTAACCTGGTTACTATAGTAAGTGAAATCAAAGCCCAAGCGGTCTCTTAGGAAACGGGCCTCCAGGCCATATTCCTGTTCGTATTTCATCTCTGGTTTTAACTGCAGGTTACCATAAGTAGCATCAAAAGTAAGCTGAGTTACTGAACCATTTTGTGTTTGTAATGATGATTGGTTATACAACACGTTAGGAACATATCTTGGTGCTTTGTTACCAACCACACCGTATGATGCCCTTAATTTTCCATAGCTGATAAATTCAGGCATTTTAAACGCGTCTGTAAATATGAAGCCCGCGTTTACCGATGGATAAAAATAGGTGTTGTTTTGTGTTGGAAGTGTTGAAGCTGATTCGTTACGTGCAGTACCTTCTAAAAACAAGTAGTTTTTGTAGTTAAAGTTCAAGATTCCGAAAAATGCCTGGCTTTTCAGGTAACCACGGGTTGCACTTGTATTTGGCACACCGTATGAGTTAGAGATAGAAAAGAAGTTTTCGGTAACCAAACCACCATTAGTACCAGAAGATTGGTCGCGGTAAGTTTCGGTGCGCGAAGTATAACCACCACTAACGGACATGCTCAGGTCCTTGGTCAATTTTGGAGAATAGGTTAACAATAAGTCACCGTAAGTACCCGAATATTGCGCCTTAGAAACACCATAATAACCAGTGCTTGATGAACCGTTAAATGCAGTAGGATATTCGTTGTATTGTTGTGATTCTGTATTACGGCCGGTATAATCACTGCCGATACGTCCACGGAACTTTACATTTTTAAGTACGTCCCAGTTTAAAGTAGCGCTGGTGATCAAACGGTTTTCGTTTTCATCTTCGCTGTTCTTTAACTGTGTCCAGAAAAAGTCCATAATATCCGCGCCGCTCATATTGTATTTGAAAGCCTCGGCCGGGTTCCTCGCTGCGTTGGCAAGGGTTACGTATTTATAACCTTCAGATGTTTGGTAGTTATCCAGCAATACATCAGCTTTTTCCGAACGGTTTAAGAAGCCACCAAAGTTGGCTAAAACGCGGCCCAACTGATACGGGCGGTTATGAGTTAAAGTATTTACGTAGCTCGCAACGATATCTGCGCTGATCTTATTACTTAACTTAACAGTGGTATTTAAGTTAAACGAGTTTTTTTGTTGTTTTTGACCGCGCTGTATGCCTGTATAATCCAAACGGGTTGCCGACAAACGGTAGTTAATATTATCTGTTTGGTTTGAGATAGCGATGTTGGCGTTTGAGCTATAACCTGTTTGAAATAGATCTTTGTAGTTATTAGGCTGAGGGCTGTAATCCCTGATCTCGCCATCCCACCACCTGATTTTCTGACCTTCCATTTTAGGGCCAAATTGTGCATATGAGCTAAAACGCGGCCTGTAACCGGTTGGTGAATTAGGATCAGCTAACCAGCCATCTTCAGTGAAACCGCCGGCAAGGTTGGTAGCACGGTCATAACCAGGACCGTAAACATTTTGAAAATTTGGAGTGAAAGCCACTTGCTCTGCAGTACCTACATAGTTGAAATCAACACCAAGGCCTCTTGATTTTGAACCTTTTTTGGTTGTGATCACGATAGCACCGCTCGTAGCGTCAGATCCGTAAAGCGCTGTCGCACTCGCGCCTTTTAACACGGTAAGGCTTTCAATATCCTGTGGGTTAATATCCAGGATCCCGTTACCCCTGATCCGCTGATCAGACCAGTAACCATCGTTATTTGAACCACCTGCACCTGTCTCGCTGTTATTACGGATAATAACACCATCTACAACGTACAGGGGTTGCGTGTTATAGTTAAGTGAGTTGATACCGCGGATCTGCACGTTCACCGCACTGCTTGAACCACCCGGGGCCGTAGTGATTTTAACACCAGGAGCTTTACCGTACAATGCCGAAGCAAAGTTAGTATTACCGGCCTCAGTTAACTGCTTCGCTGTAATGGTGGTAGTAGCATAACCCAGGGATTTTTCCTGGCGTTTGATACCGAATGAGGTAACTACCACTTCATTTAATTCGCCTTTACCTGCAGCCAGTGTTACGTTGATCACGGCGTTGTCGCCAACGGTAACTTCTTTTGCTGTATAGCCTACAGATGAAAATTTAAGCACTGCACCTTTAGCCACTTTAATGCTGTATGCACCGTTTATGTTGGTTTGTACACCGGTTGTTGTACCAACAACCAACACGGTTACACCCGGTAAAGGCCCGGCGTCATCGCGCACCACTCCCGTAACATTGGTTTGGGCAAATAAATTTGCCGAGATAAAAAGGGGCAGTAGCAGGACCACCCACCTTTTCAAGTTTAGATAAAATTGTTGCATGAAAATTGATTAATTGAGTTAAAAAAAAGAC
The DNA here is from genome assembly GCF_059491465.1 of Mucilaginibacter sp. Mucisp73. Taxonomy (NCBI): domain Bacteria; kingdom Pseudomonadati; phylum Bacteroidota; class Sphingobacteriia; order Sphingobacteriales; family Sphingobacteriaceae; genus Mucilaginibacter; species Mucilaginibacter sp. Mucisp73. The sequence goes on from NZ_CP168507.1 coordinate 5,543,753, forward strand.
CTTGAATATGTTTATGTCGGCTCGGAAATATTGGCCTGCGGATTAAGTTTATATAGATTTTCAATCACCGTGGTTACGCCTCCTAACAGTTGCGCGTTATTGCCCAGGTTTGAAACCGCCAATTGGGTGTAGGTGGTTAAGTGGGGAATGCAGTGCTCGTTCATGGCCTGCTGAATGGGGCTGAGCCATAATTTGCCGATAACGCTCCCCTTCCCGCTTAAAATGATGCTCTCGGGATTCATTAAATGCAGCAATATCGCCAGGCCCTGACCAATAAAATAAGCTGCCTCGGCAATAATTTTTATTGCAAAGGCATCACCTTTAAGTGCTTCATCAATGATATTATCTGCCGATACGGTATCGTATTTTAGGAGGCTGCTAACCTGCCCGTGTTTCAGGCCTTCAGCAGCTTTAGCTTCAATAGCCAGCAAAGAAGCTTCTGTTTCCAGGCAGCCCTGCTTACCGCATGAGCATAGTTTTCCGTTTTTATGAAGCGGCAAATGGCTAAACTCTCCCGCAAAACCACTGTGCCCTTTAAATATCTCTTTATTGATGATCATCCCCAAACCAACGCCCCAGCCCAGGTTAATGATCATGGAATTATTACGGGCAATAGGGAGCCCAAATTTTTGCTCGGCCAGGGCTATGGCCGTCGAGTCGTTTTCAATAAACACAGGTAGTCCGGCTTGTTTGGCAATGTAGGTTACCAATGTTTCTTCCGGAGCTTTAAGAAAGCTCAGGTTATTACCCAAAAACGCGTCAATAAACCCAGGCATGGTAATCCCTATAGCCAAAAATTTATCTTGTGGCAATCCTGAATTAACAACTACAGCTTTGATACAGGCTATCAATGAATGGATAGCATCCTTGTTATCGCCCAGTTTTAATTCAAACTCCTGCACCTCTCCCACAAACTCATTATTCATATTGACAATTACAATTCTTGTCAAAAACTGGTTCATAGCTGCCGAAATAATAAAGCCGGTATCAGCTATCAATGAATAAGTTGCGGGCTTTCTGCCCCCGCTTGACGCCCTTATACCTACTTCCTTTACAATATCCAACTTCATCAAATCGGCTATCCCTTTGGTCACATAAGGAATGCTTCGGCCAGTATAAATACTCAGGTCGTTAAGAGAAGCTGTTTTACTGTAATACAGCCCTTTGATGAGGTCAATATGCTTAAGAAACATGCGGCAGGGGTTTATATCTGCATATTTAAATAAATTAATTTAATAAAGAAAGAAAACTTTTTATTTTTTTTAAAAAGTATCTAATAGATTTATAAAAGCAATAATTACTTTTGAAAATGAGAAGAAATCTATCACGCCTTTTTATGGTATTTTTTACCATGTTATACAGTGGTTACGCGCAGGCGCAACACCGTGTAAATCCTGATGAGATCAAAGAAAAAATGCAATGGTTCGCCGATGGTAAGCTGGGCATATTTATTCATTACGGCATTTATTCTGTAAAAGGGATAGATGAAAGCTGGAGTTTTCATAACAAAAAGATCAGCTATCCTGATTATATGAACCAGCTAAAAGGCTTTACGGCAAATCAATATCATCCAGATGAGCTGGCAGAGCTGATTAAAGAAAGTGGTGCCCGCTATGCTGTAATGACTACTAAACATCATGATGGTGTAGCTTTATGGAACAGCAAATACGGTCCGCTGAATGTAGTAAAAAAGACTCCCGCCAAAAAAGACCTGTTAAAACCGTTGTACGATGCCTTGCGTGCACGTGGTGTAAAAGCTGGCGCCTACTTTTCGCTGATAGATTGGAGCCATGCCGATTATCCGGGCTTTTTGAAAGATAGCAGCAGGTACCAGGTAAATGCGCAGCCGGCGAAATGGGCAAAATATTTAACCTTTATGAACGGACAACTGGATGAACTGGCCAAACAATATAACCCCGACCTTTGGTGGTTTGACGGCGATTGGGAACATAGTGCCCAAGAATGGAACGCATCAGCCATCAGACAAAAACTGTTAAGCTACAATCCCAACGCGATCATAAACGGACGCTTGCAGGGATTCGGTGATTATGATACCCCTGAGCAAAACTTCCCTGTATCAAGGCCTAATTACAAATGGTGGGAACTTTGTATGACCATTAACGATAACTGGGGCTATCAGCCACAGGACACGAATTTTAAAACCCCTTATGAGATCATCAGCATTTTTACTGATGCCGTAAGCTACGGTGGAAATTTACTACTGGATATTGGCCCTAAGGGCGATGGCAGTATCCCTCCGCAGGAAGTGAACATGCTTAAAGAACTGGGTGCATGGAACAAGAAAAACGGCGAAGGCGTTTTTAATACCATAGCAGGCATGCCACAAGGGCATTACTATGGTGCAAGTACCCTGTCAAAAGATTCGACCACTGTATACTTGTTTGTTCCGGCTAAAACAAGTGCGCCGGTATTGGTGAAAGGCTTAAAAAACAACATCAAAAAAATAACGGTTCTTGGGAGCGATACGCCGCTAACGTATAAAATCGTCGGCAAAATTTCATGGAGTGCGGTACCGGGCTTATTGTACATCCCAATTCCCGAAAACCAGCAGGATAAATATATGTCGGTAATAAAAATTGAGCTTAACGGCAAGCTTGACCTTTATCGTGGCAAAGGAGGATTTCTCACCAATGAGTAACAGGAAAGCGAAAGGCAGAAAGCCTAAAGCTTAAATATTCGTACGCCAGTTCTTTACTGATCCTGATATCAATTTATCAAAAGCCTGTAATCAATTGCAGGCTTTTGTTTTTAATCTACTCTCAATCGGGCCCCAACCCACCATTTATTATGCGGATAAACCGTATCAGGAAAAAAAAATTAAATTTTTTTTTCCATTAAAACAGCTCCTCCAACCGCGAAGTGCCATTGCGGACAAAGCGTATCGACATCATCACATCTTGCTTTTAATCAATACTTTACAATAATTTTGTTTCATCAAACCAATTATCCGGCACCTTCTTAAAACAACGGTAAAACCTAATGCAAGGCAATAACACGCCTCGTAACCTTAAGCTTTTTGTTTTATAAGTTATGCCGGTGAAACCAATTGTAAATTAAAAACCAATTTATGAACAGCAAACCAAAAACTACCTTTGCAACCCTGCTGGGCCTGGCCTTTTTTGTGGCGTTATTTTTTACTTATTGCACTAAAAAACAAGTCTCGCCGGCGGCGACAAGCAACGATGCTACCTCACCGGCATTAAAAACCCAGGCTACCGGCTTTATCCATCCCGGCATTCTCAACACGCAGCAAACGCTTGATTATGTGGGGCAGCAAGCCAATTCAAATGATGCGAACCGGCTTGCGGCTTACCAGTTTGTGCTCAACTATTGCAACAACCACAGCCCCAGCGGCGCCTACAAAGCCACTGTACAGGTTGCCGGCGGCGTTACCACGCCCGATGAAATTGCTTTTAAAGGCGATGCTTTGTTAAGCTATGCCCTGGCACTACGCTGGGCTAAAACCGGTAACGCTTCATATGCAACTACCGTAAAACAAATACTCGATGGCTGGGCCAATAGCTTTCAAAACTTCAGCGTAACCGGCTCACAGCCTAACCAGGCTTCGCTTGAGGCTTCATGGGCAGCACCGACATTTGCTGCAGCAGCCGAAATCATCAAATATTATATCCCGGCCAGTGGCGTTGGCGGCGGCTGGACTACAGCCGAAAATACCCAGTTTGTAAACTTTCTGAACAACATGAAAGATAATTACATCAATAACGTGCCCAACTTTAACAACAACTGGAACGTATCTGCCGGATATGCAAAAATGGCTATCGGTGTGTTTGAAGATAGCCAAACTGTATACCAAAACGGCATTACTGCTGTAAAAACTGTATTGCCCAATGTAATTGCCTCAGATGGCTCGATGAACGGCGAGATCTGCGGCTCGCACAATGATTATGTGCATTATCAGTACTCACTTACCGGTTTAAGCTATGCCGCCAACATTGCAGGCATCCAGGGGGATTTGTCAATTTACTCGGCAAGCAGCAGTCGCCTGTTAACCGGGTTTAATTACCAATACAAGCTGATGCACGGCACAGTATCGCCGCCATGCTCACCTAACGGTAATGTAAACAACCCCATCTGGCCGGGAATTGAAGTGGCTAATCGTCATTACGGCACTACCGAAACCAGTTACATCGCCAGCAATTATGTATGCGACAGTAACGGCCTGCCTAATGGAGATATCGGTTTCCTATGCTGGACAAACTACACCCATAACAATGTGCCAACCACATTTTAATAAAGCATTCGCTTAATAAAAATTTTATCCCGGCTGCTCCGTTTTTGACTGACCTCATTTAACGGAGCGGCTTTTTTTGCTTCATACAGATTGACTTCTGCATTAACGGTGAGCAGCATCCGCAAAATATATAACTGAAATTATTCCCAACATGCCGAAATTAACCCGCTCTGTTTTTGTATGGATCACTTATAATTATAAAGCTTAATCCGCTGGATCCCATATTCGCCCAACGGGATCCTTAAGTGCCTTCCCTGGTGATCTTCATCGCCATTTAAACGGCGTCCCGGCTGCCACTTTCCGTTAATAAATATCCCTTCGTCTACCTGTAAAATACCTGCATGTAGTCCATCTTTTACCGGCTTAAAACTAATGACCAAACCTGTGCCGGCTACATAAAACTCATCATTAGCCAAAGCTGTTATAATACCTCCGGTTAACGGCCAGTTTGCATCCTTTGCTTTAGGCGACCAGCCCAGGGTTAAATCATGCGAAACCGTGAGCATGTAATCGCCCATTTGCAGCCGTATGGTATCCGCATCCTTACTTAACAATACACCATCCATAGTTCCCTTGCGTTTAGCCTTACTAATCTCACCTGATAACTGATGAATGATATTGTACGATTGGGAAAGTGGCTCTCCTGCCGTTTTGTTATCAATTTCGATAGAAAAAGGAGAAAAGCCCAGCGCTTTGTAATGGCCGATGGCATAAAAGGCTTTGGCATCCACTCCATCCTCAAAACGATGCTCGGGGATAAACAGGGCATTATCAGGCCGGGTATAACGGTCATTCCAGTACTTAAAGTTAGGGTTATAAAAATCGGGCGACAGCAAGTCAATATCCGGTGCTGCTGCTTTCCATACGTCAATCAAATGCGGCAAGGGGCCTGCAGAAGGGTACTGTCCCGGCTTTTTACCCGGAGCGTTAAGGGCTGCGTTCACATACATCGGCAGCGGGTAAACGGCCTTACCTGCTTTAGCTACAGCGTCAGTGTATCCGGCAAAGTACCAGGCCATAAACAGCTCGTCGGTAGCCGGGCTTTTGCCAAAAACCGATTCCCAGTTACCTGAAGTTTTACTTCCTCCATCCTGCCATATTTTTTGCATTTCGGGTACAAGCTTGTCTTTGTGCGAATTTAACCAGGAGATTAGCTTTGTCGGGACTGGCCGGTTAAAAGCTTCATCGGCCAGTTTCGAATGATCGCGGGCATCCGGCAGCATGCCTATCTCGTTTTCAACCTGCACCATCAGCACAGTGCGAAGCTTACTATCGGTTTGCTTAATATGCCGCATTAACACACTAAAAGCTTTAATATCTGCCTGCAAAGCATCTTTGGAGAACGGCGTAATAATCTCTTCAGCACCACCCACACTGTTGGCAACGCGCGGAAAACGGTTTTCATTGGTTTTAACCCAACCTGGCGCATAACAGCTCATGCTGTTTTTCCAGGTGCCAAACCAAAGCAGCACCAGTTTCATGTGGTACTGCCGGGCACTTTTAATCAAATCATCAACCAGTGTAAAATTAAACTTGCCCTCTTGTGGCTCCAATAGTTCCCAATAAACCGGCGCTATCACTGTGTTAAGGTGCATTTTTTGCAGTTTGGGCCAAATTGGGGTCGTGTAGGCCGCGCTTGAGGCGCTCGAGTTTCCAAGTTCACCGCCTGTCATTAAGTACGGCGCTCCATCTACCAATAATTCAGCATTACCGCCATAATATTGTAAATGTGGTATTGCTTTTACGGTATTTTGTGCCTTAGGTTTAAAGGCTACCAAACAGCACAAAACAAATATCAATATGCGAGCCTTCATAACTCTTTTTGAATACGCGGATATAAAAAACAATCTTATCTGTTACTTACGTACATACGCCCATGCCAAAGCCTTGAGCATGGTAACAGGTTTACCCGATAAATGAGTAACATCATCAATAATGATATGCTTAAAAACAAGATTTTCATAATGACGGCTTTCCAATAACGCCGCCAATTGTTTGTTAGGCACAACCTGTCCCGGAGTTTCCAATCCGCCCACTTCCATAAATACACTTACGGGCAAGCTTTTATGTTTGACAGCATATTGCTTTTCAGTTTCAAATACAGCTTCGTTACCATAACCCAATGCAGGGCTGCCTATCAGGATATTTTTAAACAGCGTGGGCTTTTCAAACAAGGTGTAAGTAGCAAATAAGCCACCCATTGAATATCCATAAAGCGTACGGTTTGTAGGGTCTGCCTTTAAACTGGCATCTATCGCTGGGATCAATTCCTTCTCAATAAAAGCAAGGAATGCCGGCGCACCACCGCTTTCGGCCACATTGGGAAATGCAACCGGTGTGAAATCACGGTTACGTTTGTTGCCGGGCGTACCAATCAGGCCGCCATCGCCAATGGCCACCAATATAGGTTCAGGAATATGATATTCGGCCATCAATAGTCCCAAATACTCCAGCGATGGTGAAAAGTCGTTATCACCATCAACCACATACAATACCGGAAATTTTTGTTTGGCGGTATCATAACCGGCCGGGTAATGAATATAAATATCATAATCATTACCGGCCAGTTCAGAGTGCATTTGCCGGTGTTCGGAGTTGGGGATAGTAACCGGCTTAACCTGCTGCGCAAAACCATGCGTCCCCAACAAATCAAGCAATAGCAGTAACAGGGTTAAAGCTTTAAGGATTTTCATATCGATGAGATTACAAAAACGGATCGATCAGTTTAATAGATCCATCAGCGTTATGCTGCAGTTCGGTTACCTTCACGTTCCGCAGGTGTGTTTTGCCCGATAGTTGGGTATCATGATAAAATATATACCATTTGCCTTTTATTTCGATGATGGAATGGTGGGTTGTCCAGCCCTCTACCGGTTTCATAAATACGCCCTTATAAGTAAATGGCCCAAGCGGACTATCACCCATTGCATAGCAAAGCAAATGTGTATCGCCGGTTGAATAAGTGAAGTAATATTTACCATTGTATTTATGCATCCATGAACCTTCAAAAAAGCGACGGTCGTGATCTTTGGTCAACAGCGGTTTACCCAGGCTATCTAAAATAACAGCATCTTTTACAGCACCGTCAAAAGTTTTCATATCTGGTTTAAGCAAAGCTACCTTACAGCTTATGGCCGGGGCATCTTCCTGTTTCGAATCGGTCTTTGATCCATCTGCCTCGTATTTACCGGAGATCCAGCGCTGAAGCTGACCACCCCAGATCCCACCGAAATACATGTAGGTTTTACCATCGGTATCCGTAAAAACGGCAGGGTCAATACTGTAACTTCCTGCTATTGGTTCGGGTTCGGCTTTGAACGGGCCAACCGGGCTTGCAGAAGTTGCCACGCCGATATGGAACACATCTTTTTTATCTTTTACCGGGAAGTACAGGTAATAAGTACCGTTTTTAAAAGCTGCATCAGGCGCCCACAGCTGCCGACCAGCCCAGGGGATATCCTTGATATCAAGTGCCACACCATTATCTGTAACCTTGCCGCCAATACTATCCATCGACAGGATGTGATAATCTTTCATGGCAAAATGGTCGCCGTTATCATTTTCGGGGATGCCCGCATCGATATCATGCGATGGATAGATATAAATTTTGCCGTTAAATACATGCGCCGATGGATCGGCCGTGTAAATGGAACTGATGAGCGGCTCGGAAAGATATTTTACTTTTTTGCCGGTATCTGTTTTTGTACTATCTGCTGTATCAGCTGTATTTTTAGTTGATGAGTCACATGCACTCAAAATGCATAAGGATGCAAAAAGTGCGGGGACTAATTTTGCTGTGGTAAATTGCTTGCTCATTGACGTTTGGTTTATGGTAGTGATTAATTGGTCATGTAGTTATTGCCTCCTATGCCCGGCACATAATAAAACTTCATTTTTTTATAATATTCAAGCGGGTGCTGCGGCTTGGGATAAGCAGATTCGACAGGCATTTTTGAAAATGTTTGGAAATATAAAACACAGGCATCGCGCCAGGTTATTGCCTCGTTTAACTGAACCTGCATCAGTTGTTTTACTTCCGTAAAACGTTCGGCATCTATCCTGCCCTGCATTTTATCCCAGGTAAGGCCCATTTGTTTAACAGAATCAGCTCCTATATAGTAATGATGAACCAGTTCATCCCACAATGATCTCCCGGAGCGCATTTTATAGGTCCAGCTTAAATGATGAAACCACAACAGGTATTCATCAGGGCAGGTTTGCAGGTTTCCCCAGTGTGCCTTAACCTCGGGTGCATATTGTAATAGCGCATTACTGCCTGTTCCGGTACGGTCAAAGCCTATCCCTGCCGAATCGGCTTTATGGTAATAAGTGGCATTCCAATCAGGACGACCGGCATTATCAACCCAGGGACCGGGGCCATAATGAGTTGATACCCCCATAATATGGTGCAACCCGAGCGGCGTCATGTAATTAACTGTATTTTCCCTCGATTGCAGCATGAAGTTTTTTACCGGCGATAAAAAACTTTCATCAGTAGTAAAAGTCATTTTGAGCCAATCGGCGGCAATTACACCTGGAGACTGGTCAGGGTTCCAGGCCATCCGGCCGAAGGCATACCAGTTAGCCTGTGCAAATGGATGCCCGCACCAGGTTAAATCGGTGCCGATGTTGGCTACGCCCGCCATGCCGGTTATCAGTTTTTTATTGAAATCACCTTTAATAACCCGCGCAACCGTTGAACCTATGCCATGTGCATAAGTATCTGATTGCAGGCATTCGGCAAACAAAGGCGCTTCATAAACCAAATGGGTTGAAAAGCCAAGATATTCCTGGGTAAGCTGGAACTCCATCATCAGCGGAGTATTGGGCGTAGCCCCAAACAATGGGTGAAATGGCTCCCTCGGCTGAAAATCTATCGGACCATTTTTTACCTGGATGATCACATTATCCCTAAACTTTCCATCAAAAGGTTTAAATTCATTATAAGCCTGCTTAAAGCGATCGTCGGGTACTTTATTATCATAAACAAAGGCACGCCACATCACTATACCATGATGAGGAGCTAAAGCATCGGCGAGCATATTTGCTCCATCGGCATGGGTACGGCCATAGCTTTGCGGACCGGGTTGTCCCTCCGAATTAGCCTTCACTAAAAACCCGCCGAAATCAGGGATGTAGCGATAAATTTCATCAGCCTTATCGGCCCACCATTTTTTTACCGCGGGATCAAGCGGATCGGCAGTTTTTAAGCCTCCCAGCTCAACCGGGCTGCTGAATTTTACCGACAGGTAAATCCTGATGCCGTATGTTCTGAATACATTGGCCAAAGCCTGCACTTTTAACAAATATTGGGGCGAAAGGATCAGTGCATCGGCATTTACATTGTTTACAACTGAGCCATTGATCCCTACCGAAGCATTGGCCCGCGCATAATCAATATAACGCTGGTCAACCACACCTGGCAGCTTGTGCCAGTTCCAGATGGATGAGCCCGCGTAGCCCCGCTCCACGGTACGGTTCAGGTTATCCCAGTGATCCAGTACCCGGTACATCATCCTTGGGTGATCTGAAAGATCCAGTTTATTAATAGATTGATTGGTTTGGATCAGCTTTAAAAAATTAAAAACACCGTACATAACCCCTGCATCGGTGTTGGCCGTTATGATGATACATTTCTTTTGATTGACAAGGGTAGTTTTGATAACATACCCTTCGCTGCCGATGCTATCGGGGGCAGTTATCGAAAAAGCCTTTATTGATTGCGGCGTACCTATTATAATAGTTTGCCCATTGGTTATGCTTTTAGTATCTCGTGGCTTTAGGGCCAGCATTCCATCAAGGCCAGTTAAGAGCTCGGCCTTTGCAGCTTTAAGCTGGTCAGACTGTGCCAGGAAGATCATGTTTTGCAACTGTTGCCTGTAAATGTTTGCCAGTTGCCTGTTGCTCACCTTATTATATTCAAGCCATAATTTATAGCCATTATCTGCATAAACTTTATTTATCGCCGCCATGAAAAGCAGCACCAGTAAACACCTGTTCGTTAATGAGTATTTGGCCATGGCGTTATTAAATTCAAGCTTTATAAACCTGTAGGCGGTTTATAAAAACACATAATTGATCTGTTGAAAAATTCATGAATGAAACGGGTAAATCCCGCTTCATTTAGTATGGTTTATAAAGTTTTAGCTTTATGCAATCGATTGCAAGATAAAAACTTTTATGACTTTTAACAATAGGAATTTAATTATTGATTCCTTATTTAAGCTACCTTATTTATTGTAGCTATTGCTCGTCGTGCAGTATTCGTTTAATCCCCATCTCCAATCCGCGTAACTCGGCCAGGCCCTTTAACCTGCCAATTACCGAATAGCCGGGATAGGTATCATAATTAAAGTCATCAAGTAGTTTATGCCCGTGATCAGGCCGCATGGGGATAGCCATATCGCTCCGGCCTGCATTTTTACGGGTCATCTGTTCATTGATAATGGCTTTCATCACGGCGTACATATCAACACTGCCTGTTAAATGATCGGCCTCATAAAAGCTGCCATCCGGCTGCCGGGCCACGTTGCGCAGGTGTAAAAAGTGGATCTTATCACCCAGGCGGCTTATAATTTCAGGAAGATCATTTTTGCCCGATGCACCTAACGAGCCGGTACAAAGCGTGATACCATTGGCAACTGAAGGATAACTATTTACAATATCAGTAAGATCATTTAAGGACGATGCTACACGGGGCAGCCCCAGGATAGGAAACGGGGGATCATCAGGGTGGATACACATTTTAATGCCCAGTTTTTCGGCATATGGGATTATCGCCCGTAAAAAATAAAACAGATTTTCCTTTAATGCTTGCACGTTTACCTCACTGTATTTATTAAGATGCTCTTTAAATTCCGCAATGGTAAAAATCTCATCCGTACCGGGTAAGCCTGCCAATATTGTATTGGTTAACAGGGTTCTGTCTTCGTCGTTCAGCCCATCAAAGTAATGCTTTGCAGTTGCCTGTTGTTCGGTGGTAAATTCGTTAAAGGCATTCTCCCGTTCTAAAATATACAAGTCAAAGGCTGCTAAAGCCGGAGCGTTGTAAAGCAAGGCCGAAGCACCGTTTGCTAATCGATAATCAAGATGCGTGCGGGTCCAGTCCAATACGGGCATAAAGTTGTAACACACCGTAAAGATTTCCTCCTGCGCTAAATTTTGCAGTGTTTGAATATAATTATCAATGTAGCGGTCGCGTTCCGCACTGCCAACTTTGATACTTTCATGAATATTTACGCTCTCCACAACCGCCCAGTTAAAGCCTGCGCTTTCAATTACCGCTTTCCGCCGCCTGATTTCTTCACGGTCCCAAACGTCCCGGCAAGGTATATGATGAAGCGCGGTAACTATCCCGCCTGCTCCCGTTTGTTTTATTGCGCTTAAAGTTACCGGGTCGCCGGGGCCAAACCACCTGAAAGTTTGTTTTAAATCTGGTACCATATTATTTAAAAACGAATTGCTATCAACGCGATAAATTTATACAATCGATTGCATAAATTTTAAATAATCTGTAATAATTTTATACTTTTATCCCTGAACAATTTGGCTGCGGTTATTATCGAACCTGCAACATCGTTTATGTATTTTAGATTAACTATATGCCGGACAGCGGAAAAGAGATAACCATATATGACATTGCCGAAAAATTAAAGGTTTCGGCAGCTACGGTTAGCCGTGCGCTCAAAGACCACCCGCGGGTTAATAAAAATACCAAAAAGAAGATTATTAAGGCAGCCGAAGAAATGGGTTACCGCTCCAATTCATTCGCCAGCAATTTACGCCGTAAAAACAGCAACATCATCGGCGTTATTGTACCGCGGCTCAACAGCAGCTTCATGTCGGATGTGATTGCAGGTATCGAAAAAGTGGTGAACGACAATAACTACAACCTCATCATCAGCCAGTCGTTAGAAACGATGAAGAAAGAGATCAGCAACGCGAGGGCCATGCTGAATAACCGGGTTGACGGCTTGTTGGTTTCATTAGCTTATGATACCACCAGCATTGAGCATTTTGAACCATTTATCAAACGCAATATCCCGGTGCTTTTCTTCGACAGGATTTTTGAGCACGAGCAGTATCCACAAATCTATATCGATAACTTCAAAGCCGCTTATGAGGTAACTAAGCACCTGCTTGAACAGGGCTGCAAACGGATAGTACATATTACCGGAAATCAATTGCGCAATGTTTACGCCGAACGCCTGCGCGGGTATAAAAAAGCTCTTGAAGAACACCAAATTGATTTTGATGGGCAATTGGTGATCATCAACGACCTGAGCGCTAAAGAAGCTGCGGTAGCGGCAGAAACCATTTTACAAATGGATCCGCTGCCCGATGGCATATTTACAGTTAATGATGTCAGTGCCGTTAGCTGTATACAAGTACTGAAAAAGGCAGGCATCAAAATTCCCGAACAGATAGCAGTTGCGGGCTTCAATAATGACCCGGCAGCCTGTGTGATTGAGCCCAATCTCACTACAGTAAATTATAAAGGCTATGAAATGGGTGAGGTTGCCGCCAATATGCTTATCAATCATTTGGCAAACAGGCAGGATCTGCAACAAACGCATAGCCTCATCCTCAGATCGGAATTGATAATACGTGAATCCTCCAGAAGAAAATAACTTAAAAAATCCATGAACTCAAAGACCAAACTTGCTATCGTAACCGGCGGTGCCTCGGGCCTTGGCCTTGCTACCACCAAAAAATTCACAGAGCAAGGCATCAAAACCATCATCATAGGCCGCGACGAGGCAAAACTCATTACGGCAGTAAAGCAGTTTGGCGATCTTTGCAGTTACAGGCAATATGATCTGAGTGATACAACCGGTATACCGCAACTGGTAGCAGAAATTGAAGCTGAATTTGGCGCACCTGATATTTTGGTTAATAATGCCGGCATTAACCATAAAAAAGCTTTCGCCGAGGTAACCGATGAAGAGTTCGCCAGAGTGATCCAAACCAATCTTACTTCGGTATTTGCGATAAGCCGCGAGGTAGTAAAAATCATGTTGAAAGCTGGCAGTGGGAGCATAATTAACATCAGTTCGATGGCTGCACAATACGGCATACCGTATGTTATTGCCTATACCGCATCTAAAACCGCCATCGAAGGCATGACAAAAGCCATGGCTACCGAACTTTCGCCGCAAGGCATCAGGGTTAACTGCGTTGCTCCGGGCTTTATAGCTACAGATATGTCGGCAAAGGCGCTGGATAATGATCCTGCCCGCAAGCAAAAAGTGATGGGCCGTACCCCAATGGGCAAATTAGGTGAACCTGCCGATGTGGCCGAAGCCGTTTATTATTTAGCGACAGATACCGCCAAATACGTAACCGGGATTGTTTTACAGGTTGATGGTGGTAATTCGATAGGGTTTTAATAAATTCGGCATGACGTGAAGGAGACGTCATTTCCCGCTTCCTGCTTTTCCATAATGCATCAATTTATTGGCCCAGGCGATAAAATATTTTACGTTTGGAGCATCGGTATGCCCCCCATCATGCTGACGCCAGGCGAGCTCGCCATCAAGCAAGCCAGTATTAACAGGCGGCATTTTTTCGGTTTTATAATCGTTTGAAACGCCGAGGTCATTTGCACCAAGCAGTTTAAATACAGAACCCGCAGCCACAGTTGCCATGTAGCTCCCCTGCTGATCTAGCCATTTGGCGTCTCCTTGCCCGGGGATACCATAGCTTATAAAAGTATACCGCGGGGCACACAAGGCAATCAGCTCATGTGCATCTACTGGAAGATCTTTGGCTGTTTTGCCACCAAACACAGCATCCGACGCGCCATATTTTATAAAGTTACCGGCCATCCAATAATATTCGCCACCTGTGAGGCTTTCAACCGCTTCCCCAAAGTTCCGGCGATGCAGCTTGGCCCCTCCCTCACCGGACGAACCTATCAACCCCATGGCAAACCTTTGTTCAAAAGCAAGTGTCACCAGCGCTGCCTTTCCATAGCGGGAAACGCCTTCAATACCTACATGTTTGGCATCAACCGCAGGTTCTGTTTCCAGGTAATCCAATGCGCGTGCCGCTCCCCACGACCAGGCACGTAAAGCGCCCCAATCCTCCGGCTTACGGGGCTGGCCTTTGTTCACCAAACCGATGATCCCTTTGGTTAAACCTTCGCCATTATCTGCCTGGATAGACGACGGATCTATAAGTACATACCCCCATCCATTGGCAATTAGTTGCGTGGCAGTCGGAGGGTCGCCTTTCATCACTGGAAAACCATCGGGACCAAAGGGAGATCGTTCGGCAATAGGATTATAAGCGGGATATTGCTCAAAAATAGTTTTAAACTCGGGATGTTCTTTTAAAAGAAGTTCTTTCAAAGCAGCGTTGATTTTTTCCACATCAGCAGCGGGGGGCTGCGCCGGCGCCGGTAGCGCGCTTCGGCCAAACATCATCAATACCGGTACCGGTCCTTTGGCATTTGCGGGGAGCACTAAGGTCATTTCGATATTGACGTTGATAAGCGGATAAGCCGTATTATCAACATGGCCTATCAGTTGTTTGGCAATCACCGGATAAAAGCCAACCCGCTCTTTATCGGTTACTTTAACTGTCCAGGTTACCTTGGGCACATTAGCAGGAATGCGACCGTAAACCTCGCGCTCCATATCCTCCGCAATTTCGGGGCGGCGCTGCTTCCACCACATTTCGGCGGTGGTCACTTTTTTACCATTTTTTAATGTAAGCACATCGGGCAAATCCGGATAAGGGTTAGCCAGAGCCTCATCATAGTTGGCATGGTTAGGCGCCGATTCGTCACCGCTGGGGCCGTTACGTAATGTTTTAATACCTAACTGCTTCATCATATTCTGGTGATCCTGATCGGCAGTAAAGTTTACCGGTGCAGCATTTTGGGCTTTTGCCGCGATAGCGCATGTGAGTAAGAAAAAGAAGGCAGTACTTTTCATTGCTCGTGGGTTTACATAGGTTTATGGTTATGGTAGCTTCTCTGTTTGAAACGGTGATGCGGGGAGGCCTTCCTTATTGTAAAGATTTGCCCCCTCCGGATTATCTGCCCAGGCATACCTTACATACAGTGGCGCTGAGATTTTATCGGTCCAAACCAGCACTTTATCTCCTTTAATAATAGCCTTTGCCCAAACAAACTTTTTATCGGCCCCGGCGATGGCAAATTGTGACAGTTCCTCGCCATCAATAGCGACAAGCCCCGCACCTGTATTTTTAAAAGCAATCTCAATCTTATTCCCCTCAATTTTAGCCGATTGGTAAATCGGGCCGGATGGTACTACATTCACATCGCCATAAGCAACATTTTCGGCAGCGCGGGCAAGCCTCTCACCCACTGTTTTTTTATTAAGAGGGTGGATATCATTCCACTCGCCGGCATCAATGGTTACCGCCATACCAGTATTGGGCACTTCAAGGGCCTCAAGCTGACCGGCGCGTAATTGCGCCCAGTCGCTTTCTGTAGGCGAATACTGTACCTCGTTAAAGTTTGGAAGCTGGGCGTAAATAAAGGGAAGATTACCTTGTTGCCAGCGATTCCGCCAGTCGGCAATAAGAGCCTTTAACAAGGTTCCATATTCGGATACGCGGCTGGAATTACTTTCGCCCTGGTACCAAACCATACCTTTAATGGTATAATTAATAACGGGCGCTACCATGGTGTTGTAAAGACCGGTAGGTTCATTCTGGGCCGAAAATTCCGGTTTCATCCTAACGGGTTCAAACACCTGCCCAACTTTGTATTGCCAATCGCCGCGAAGATCGATAGTATCACCGGCTATTGCCAAATAGTACCGTTTATCAGGCACAAAACCGCCTTTGCCCGATGTATTGGTAATGCGAACCACAATAATATTTTTACCCGGCTTTAATAATCCGGCAGGCAATGTATAGCGCCTTGGAGGGTATTGATAAGTAATGTTTCCTACCAGCTTGCCATTGAAATAGGTTTGATCGGCATCCACTATCCTACCTAAATACAACTTAGCAGTCTTGCCCTGTACCGATGCGGGCAGTGTGATTTCTTTCCTGAACCATACCACACCATTCAGGCCTTTTACTCCCTGATCGGCCCAGTAGCCCGGCAGCCAGAAACGGTGCCAGTTATGCGGCTGATAGGTGGTATCATACCATGGTTTAGGCTCATTTAAGCCTTTATCTGCGTCAAGCGGTTCCACTGGTTCCGGGTGCTTTTTCAACACACTATCCATAAATGCCGTATTGCTGAACCGGGCAATCCTGTTATGATATGATTGAATGTTCTTTAAGCCCTCGCTGCTGATCCAGGCCTCTATGGGCGTGCCGCCCACACTTGAGTTGATGATACCTATAGGCACATGATATTTTTGATAAAGCTGTTTAGCAAAAAACCATGATGTGGCACCAAAACCTAAAACGGTTACAGAATCTGCCTTAACCCATTTACCAGGTAACAGATCCGAATGTTGCCTGGTTACGTCAGATTCCGTTTTAACGAAAAAATTCCTGATCTGCGGATAATTGGCTTTTGCTATTTCATCAGGATATTTTTCCTTAACCCGCTCCATAGGCAAAACCATATTCGATTGCCCCGAACAAAACCATACATCGCCAATTAAAATGTCCCGGATAGTAATACGATTATTACCGGTGATTTCCATAGTATACGGCCCCCCGGCTTTCATTGGCTGAAGGGCAATTTTCCAGGAACCGCTTTCGTCAGTAACGGTGCGGTATGTTTTATGCTGAAAATTAACGGTGATCTTTTCGCTTGCATCGGCCCATCCCCAGATCTTCACTTTGGCATCGCGCTGTAATACCATGCCATCGGCAACCAGTTGCGGCAGGCGCACTATTCCATAACACGGTAATATTAAACAAGCGAACAGCGCGACAAGTAATAGCTTCACCGACCTCATAACTCCGAAATATTTATTGATGGTTTATTTGACTAAGTAACAAATAAAAAAAGATTTGCGCAATCGATTGCACAAATCTTTTTCATTTTAATTCCTGATTAGTCAGTAAACGATCATAAATGTGTTCATAGTCCTGCAACGCAGTAGCAATGAACATTTTTTTGTTTAAAATCGCATTTATCAAAACTGGAAGATGGCTAAAACAAGAAATATCAAACCAGAACAAAAGATCTCATTCAGAGAGCGCTTGTCGGCATTAAGCAATCTCCCTGGGTTTTTCAGGCTGGTATGGCAAAGCAGTCCTGGTAAAACAACAGCAAGCTTTTTGTTACGTATTATACGTTCGGCCATGCCGGTTGCTTTGTTGTATGTAGGTAAGTTGATCATTGACCAGGTGGTATTGCTCAACCGCCACGGCGGGAGCCAGCATGAATTATGGAAACTGGTTATCATTGAATTTTTGCTGGCTGTGGCAACTGACGGCCTAAACCGGATGATCAGCCTGATGGACAACCTGCTGGGCGATCTTTTTGCCAACTATACCTCCATGCGCATCATGCGGCATGCGGCCACGCTGGACCTGGAGCAATTTGAAGATTCTGTTTTTTATGATAAACTGGAGCGTGCCCGGCAGCAAACCGTTGGGCGTACTGTTCTGTTGTCACAGGTAATGAGCCAGATCCAGGATTTTATATCCATGGCTTTCCTGCTTACCGGTTTACTGACCTTAAATCCCTGGCTGATCCTGTTACTACTCATTTCAATCATCCCTTCGTTTCTGGGCGAAAGCTATTTCAACAGCCAGAATTACGCACTCACCCGTAGCCAGACACCCGAACGAAGAGAGCTGGATTATGTACGCTACCTTGGTGCAAGCGACGAAACAGCTAAGGAAGTCAAGATCTTTGGCCTGTCTGATTTTATTATTAACCGCTTCAAAACGTTATCAGATAAATTTTATGCCGATAACAGCAAACTGGCTGTGAGGCGTTCGGCCTGGGGTACCTTCTTTTCTGTTTTAGGCAGTGTTGGTTACTATGCCGCATATGGTTTTATTATTTATCAAACTGTTACGGGCAAGTCTTCTGTAGGTACGCTTACCTTCCTGGCCGGTTCATTCAGGCAGTTGAGCAGCCTGATGGAAAATTCGCTGAACCGGTTTACATCAGTTTCACAGGGGGCTATCTACCTCAACGACTTTCATGAGTTTTTTGAGATCAAACCAAAGATCAAAGTTGTCGATTCTCCTTTGCCATTTCCAAATCCAATAAAGCAGGGATTTATTTTTGAGGATGTTGGATTTAAATATAACAACGCCGAATCATGGGCCAACAGGCACCTGAACTTCACCCTTCACCCTGGCGAAAAAATTGCGCTGGTAGGCGAGAACGGTGCAGGCAAAACTACACTTGTCAAATTATTGGCCCGCCTGTACGATCCTACAGAAGGGCGCATCCTGCTGGATGGTACAGATTTGAGGGAGTACGACCTTACCGATCTCCGGTTAAACCTGGGCATTATTTTCCAGAATTATATCCGTTACCAGATGAGCTTTTCGCAGAATATTGCGGTAGGAAACATTGATGAGCAGGACAATACCGAACTAATCCGTAAAGCTGCCCAGGAAAGCCTTGCAGACGCGCTTGCGGCCAAACTTCCGCTGGGATACGAACAATGGCTGGGCAGGCGGTTTAACGAAGGTGTTGAATTATCGGGCGGCGAATGGCAGAAAGTTGCACTGGCAAGAGCCTATATGAAAGATGCACAGGTGCTCATCCTTGACGAGCCAACTGCAGCGCTCGATGCCCGGGCGGAATATGAGGTATTTCAGCGCTTTTCATCATTAACCCAGGGTAAATCGGCTGTGCTTATTTCACACCGGTTTTCAACAGCAAGGCTTGCCGACCGGATTATCGTATTGGAAAAAGGCAAGATCCTTGAAGCCGGCACACACCAGGAGCTCATGGCAAACAATGGCCGTTACGCCGAGTTATTTAGTTTGCAGGCTGCGGGGTATCAGTAAGGGATGATATTTAAGCAAACATCCTTTGGGCTTTGAAGAAGAAATGACAAAAGATGGCCCGTCATCCTGAGCTTGTCGAAGGGTCGCGCGCAGAGGCCAGCCCACCATGCTTCGAGGGCCTACCCATGACATAATAAAATTAAGGTCATGCTGAACTTGTTTCAGCACCCCACTCGCTAAGCAACCATGCTAATCAAATTTGCCACTTTTCTTGTGAGGTGCCGAAACAAGTTCACTGTTGTCCGGTAAAGTTTGTTATTGTTATAAAAAGACTGCATTATGATATAAAAAGAAGGGTTTAGGTTTTAAAGCGGATGTCCAAGGCCCCCAATTTTAGTTGCCGTGAGTGATTTGTTGACATGACGGACAGTTTCTCCGGATCGTTCAGAAAGTTAAATAGGTGGATATAACTCATCAGATGGAGTCTTATAATTGAACTCAGATTAGAGAAAGACCATTGTCTTTTGAGTTGTACCTGGACAATTTTGATTAGAAGATCGGCAATAAAAGCGCACCATATCTGTATTTTGATTGCATTCTCATTATCCCCCAGGAAGTATTTAAGCGGGAAATTTTGCTTTACCCGCTTAAATAGTATTTCAATAAGCCATCGTTTCTTATAAAGATCGGCAATAGCTTCAGGAAGTAACGAGAAATTATTGGTTAAAAACTCAAATGTCCTTTCGGTTTCTTTGTCAAAGAAAGTAACCAGGCGAATCTCCAACTGGATACCCTCTTTTTGAGTACGTGTGCCCTGGAGGAGTAGTTTATCTTCGATGACACCGTGTGCCTTGCTTTGTTCGCTAAGCTCATTCAGCCACATTGTTGAGTATTTGGCATCTTTTTTCTGCCTGGTGACAAAGAATACGCCTTCATTTGTCATTCTTTGATATTCAGAATAGTCTACGTAACCTTTATCGAAAACGATAAAGGACCCTGGTTCGAGTTTGATTTCTTTAAGGAAAGGCATATCGTTAGCACTGGCTGCCGTGAAGCTGATTTTCAGCGGTACATCATCTGCTGCCTTAATGAGCGTATGAACTTTGATCCCGCCTTTTCTCTTACCGTTGGCCTTTCCCGGGCTTGGGGCTTTCAATATTTGCTGAAATAAGGTAATTGTTGAAGAATCGGCAATGAATAGCTTAGGATCGATCTTTAATCGGCTGTCCGGTAAAAGTTGCTTATGCCGCCTATACAGGTTATCATAAATACGGGCGAATACTTCAAAGCTACGCTGGGCATTAGCATCACATAAGGTGCTTCTGGCCGGGCATTTACTTATACCGATATGATAAAGCTTATGCAAGCTTGCTTTCATGCCGCTGATTACTTCTCTGCTGCTGGTGCATCTGTTAAAAACGCAGTAAAGCATCGTTACAAGATGTGTATAGGTATCAAAGTAACGGTAGTAGAGATCGTGATCCCCACGTCTTGCTAATGATCGAACATTATTACGATCTATTAAACCTAATAACTGATTCAGGACCGGCTGTCCGGTAAAAAAAGTACTTTTGCTCATGTTGCGTATTTAAGTGTGGTAACTCAAATATCAACACAAAGGGGTAGTCTTTCGGCTATCCCTTCCTTTTTCCCTAAAAAATCTTTTACCGGACAACAGTGAAACAAGTTCGGCATGACTAAGGAGAGATGTCATACTACCTTCAGAGGCCGC
Source organism: Mucilaginibacter sp. Mucisp73 (assembly GCF_059491465.1). Lineage (NCBI taxonomy): Bacteria > Pseudomonadati > Bacteroidota > Sphingobacteriia > Sphingobacteriales > Sphingobacteriaceae > Mucilaginibacter > Mucilaginibacter sp. Mucisp73. The sequence goes on from NZ_CP168507.1 coordinate 5,564,617, forward strand.
CGGATTTAAACACTCAGTATGACACCCATTTTTTTTCGTTGTCATGAGAGATGAAAGCACCATCTTCGCCCTGTATAGCAACTCCACTTATCGAAAAACCCTTTCGCCACCGCTCATAACAACCATGCTTATATCTACAACTTCTTTTGCCCGCTCATTTTAGCAACAACCAGGTTGCCAACTTTATTTCCCTGAACGATACCGTTATCAATAGCATCCATAAAATGTATACCACCCCAAAACCTTGAAATAGCAGCTTCTTTGGCTGCCTGTATAAACGAGTTGAAATGCCTTGGCGGGATGCCATAACTTACTTCCACATCATCGGTATATTTAAAATTATCGCCCAGGTAATGCGTAAGGATAACCGCAGCCGTTGTTGAAACCACCGAATGCCCGCTGATATACTCCGGGAATGGCGGGGTTTGCAGCAGGGGTTTCCAATGCGGATCGATGTACCTGCGGATGGCCGTTTCGGGCCTGATGCGGTTGGTGCGGTATTTATCTTCCCAGCAGCAAATGAAACCATCCAGCAGGCCTATGGCTACAGCGGTATTGATCTGCACCGTTTTAGAGAAACCGGTTTTGGCCTGCTTACAGGCAATAGCCGTTATCCCCATCCAATGTGCCCCCGGCGAGATCTTTTTTAGGCCGATAAGCATGTGCCCGTCATTTTGAACCGCAAAAGGGTTACAATCCCAAAAATTGGCAATATCTTTTTCTTCCTGCTTTAAAGCATTGCCACTTTTGGCGTAGCTCATTTGGAGGTATTTATAAAAAGTTGAGTTTTTATCCGTTGAAAATGGAATGGGCGCATCAGGCACAAATTGTGCGGCCGAATCAAGCGTCATGGGACGGATGGTGTTAAAATAAGGCTCGACAGGTAGCATGTAAGCAGGCGGGGTCAAGTCCCAACTGCCGGGTGTTTGCTTAAGCTTATAGCGTGGATAGTTACTTATTTTCCGGTAACCATCGGCCCTGGCATAAGCCAGGATCTGTTTACTGATAGTTTTGGCATAACTTTTTGAGCTGTCGATCACCTCGCTGCTGAAGCCGATGTTTTTGCACGAATCAATAAAGGAAGACTCGTAGCCCAGCATTAAGGTACCCGATGGCAACAGCCTGGCAGATGTTTCAAACATGGCCAGTACTGCGCTTAGCTGATAATTATAACCGGTATTTTGTTTGGGGTGTTTGATATCCGGATATTGATTCAGTACACCGCGCATACTATGGATCTGTTTGTCGTTTTCGGCAACTACCTCATACCCGGCAAGGCAGGTATAAGCAAAAAAACGGGCGGCCAATGGCGGGTTAGTAACATCATGAATCATTACGCTGGTCATATGGCCAACGACTTTGCTCACGTCCTGGTTGGTTAGTTCGGGTTGCTTTTTCGGGCTGCAGCTTATCATCGCAAATAAGCCAGAGGCAGGTATTAGCATTAACAGTTTTTTCATTGCCTTTGTATTATTGCTTGTATGCCTTTAGTTTGCCTTTATCAAGGGCAAACAGTAAAACATTATTTAATTGAAGCACGCTCCTGACATCGCCCCGGATGCTGAAGCCCGATTGCTGCTGGTTTATATATTGATAGTTGCCCTTGCCATCACCCTTAAGCAATACGCCGTAATTAGCGTCATATTTACCAAAACGGATGCGGGCCTTGTTGATGTTGCCGCAAAGCAAAAGATCCTCCTTGCCATCATGGTCATAATCAAATGAAGTAATGGTAAAAACCGGCGAATACTGGGCCTGTAAGGGTAATACCGCCTGTTTTAATTTTCCTTGTGCATTACTGATAAAACATGCTGTAGCCAGTTCATTGGCTGTCAGTTTTTTTACATCCTTCATTTCTTCGGCAGTAAAGATCTTGTCCATGGTAGCATCGGCATAGCTTTTATAATCGGGGAACCGGCCGCGCATGACACTCATCTGGTCAAGCAATTCATCGCGGCTTACAAAGGGGTAACTTTTATGCTGAATGTAAAAACAAAGCATCGGGTCAACGGAGCCGTTATCATCAAAATCTTTATAAAACATTTCCGCAGGCTCGGCATCGCTTGCTTTACATTGCGTATTTAAACCGATGTTTCCGGCTATAAGATCCGGATGGCCGTCATGGTTGATGTCGCTTACCTGTAAACAGTTCCACCAGCCGGCATATTTTTTATCAAAGTATTTTGTTGTGGCATCGGTTAGCTTAGTGCCGCTATTTTCAAAAACCGTAATCGGCATCCATTCGCCGGCAAGCACCAGGTCGGGCTTTTTATCACCGTTCATATCAACCCAGGCAGCATCGGTCACCATGCCTATATTTTTCAATGCCGGGTTATATTTTGCGGTTTCGTTGGTAAAATGCCCCTTGCCATCATTGATCAAAATATAGCTTTCGGGCGCTTCGGGATACTGCCCGGGTATTACCCTGCCGCCGACAAATAAATCGGGAAAACCATCGCCATTGATATCGGCTGCTTTTACACAGCTTTTACTGCTGATCATTTTGGGCAAAGCGTTGTTTGTCTTGTTAAAATTTCCTTTGCCATCATTGAGATAAAGCCTGTCCTGCAATAAGACATCATCCGGTTTATAATCGGCATAGCCGCCGGAGGCTACATACAGGTCGGGCTTACCATCGCCATTGGCATCAAAAAATAAAGCTGCGGCATCGGTACTGTTTTTATCGGCTTCAAAGGCGGCAATAGCCTTGCTGATAAATTTCCCATCCTTTTGCTGCAGGTATAACACCCCCGCTTTGCCATCATGCGCGCCGGCATAAATATCCTCAAGCCCATCGCCATTTACATCGCCTTTAGTAAGGATGGAGCCTGAAAACGATATGGAGTTAACCATTAACGGCTGCCTTTTAAAATCATTGGTGGTATTATCGCTTTCGCTGCCTGCGATAGGGGCTGGTACCTCTTTAAATATTGGATTGATCTGTTCTCGTACAGGACTTGCGCCAGTGGCATCCTTTTCATTTAAAACAAGCTGTTTATCGGCTTTTACTTTTTGAAGTACCTGTGATTTACCGCTTTGCCAGGTAATCCTTAATGAATCTACCTGCTTATCTTTTCCCAATCCAAAGTGCAGTACTGTTGACACGGTTGACTGGTAACCACGGTTTGGCATTTGCTCCAGGTATTGCGTTTTATTGCCCGAATAGATGCTAACCTTAGCACCAATACCCTGGGTGTTTGCACCGCTGCCGTTTAATTTTACGGCTAAATAATGGTTGTCGTTTTGTTTAGCGGCCTGGTTTTCATAAACAAAAGCCGGCTGATTGATATTATTTACCACCAGGTCAAGGTCACCGTCATTATCCAGATCGGCATAAGCGGCGCCGTTGCTGTTTGATGGCAGCGTTATGCCCCATTGCTCGCTTGTATTGGTAAATGTGGTATTACCATTATTTTTAAACAGGTAACTTTTCATTTGCGATGATGGCATTTGGCTTACAATATCCAGAAGGTCCTGCCGCATTACGCGCCTGTCTTTAAGGTTATCGCCCATAAACTTTAAAAAATCCATATTGGTGTAGTCACGGGTATAACCGTTACTTACAAACAGGTCTTTCCAGCCATCATTATCATAATCGGCAAAAAGGGGCGACCAGCTCCAATCCGTATTGGAGATGCCTGCCAGCTGTCCTATCTCGCTGAACGAGTTATTGCCGTTATTGATCTGCAGCATATTACGCATATACTGGTAATAAAAGCCAACCCTCAGGTTCAGGTCAAAAGCTTCATAATTATCAATACCGAACAGCAGTTTTTGCCGTTTGTTATCTTCGGGAAGCATATCCAGGGTGTAGATATCGGGTTTGCCGTCGTTATTAATATCGGCTACATCATTCCCCATAGAGTAAAACGAGCTATGGCCTATTTGTTTCTGGAGCTCATCGGCAAAACTGCCCCTGCCATTATTAATGTACAACCTGTCGGGAATACTATAATCATTGGATACATAGATATCCGGCCATCCATCGCCGTTAATATCGGCGATACCTGCTGCAAGGCCGTATGATAGCGGTGTATTGATAATGCCTGCACCGACGGTAACGTCAGTAAAATGATTATTGTCATTCCGCAGCAGCCTGATCCCCGATTCGTTATCCCTTTTGGCCGACATCTCCTTAACAAAGGCATCATCCATAATACTGATCCGCCCCGGGTTGTGGTTAACTAACAACAGGTCGAGGTCACCGTCCCGGTCATAATCAAAAAAGTATGCCTGTGTACTGAATGATGGGAAATCAAGGCCAAAATCAGCGGTCTGGTCTTTAAACATGGGAACTCCTGCGGCATTGTTTCCCTGGTTTATGAATAATTGGTTAACCCGCTTCCCGGCCCGTACTTTACCCGAATAACATATGTAGATATCCAGCTTACCGTCACCGTCAACATCGGCCATGGTTACACCTGTTTTCCAGGGACCGGGCCTGCCTGCTACTCCGGCATCTGCGGTAATATCCTTAAACTGCATATTGCCCTGGTTCAGGTACAATTTATTATCGGTCATATTGCCGGTAAAATAAAGGTCCTGCAGGCCATCGCCGTTTAAGTCTCCAACAGCCACGCCGCCACCATTATAAAAATACTCGTACATCAGCACGTTGGTGTTTAATCCTTCGGTTAAGGTATTGGCGAAATCAACATGGGTTTGTTCCGGCTGCAACTGTTTAAACAAGGGTTGTTGCGAGTTGGCAGAGGGTTCATGATTGCACCCCGCAAATAACATCAGCGTACATACAGCAGGAAACATCAAAAACGATCGTTCTTTTCGCGTTTTAAGCGGGAGGGGGAACCGGAATATCTTCATTGTGGTTTATTGTGGCTGCGATAAATAGGCATCGCAAATTTGATGTCAATATAACAATTATTCTACATGCAAAGCATTTTTAGAAAAATCGCTTTAAGAAGCTACATATAGTGACTCTGCAAATTGGATTTGCCCTTACTTATCCTATGATAAAGCTAAAAGCGTATCATGATCCTCCTATTCAAGGGGCAGCCGAATATGATATTGTTTACTAATGCTGTCATAAGTAGCCATATGCGCATTAGTATTCCCCTGTTTATCAACAAAGGTTTCGCCCCAGCTAAAGGGCTCCCAAATAAAAGTGCCTTTAACTTTATTACCAGGTAATGAAAAAGCTATATCATTTACCTCGCGTTTGCGCTGCGAATATTCCACCACTATCACATCCTGTTTATAACGGGCAGTGAGGTCGGTAAGGTTGTTGCGTAAACTATCCGGTGTGCCATGCCACTCGGGATAATATGATTGGCCAATGATATCGAAATTAACGCTGCGTTTGAGCATGTTATCTACAAAGTATCTTGATTCTGCATTTTGTCCGCCGCAGGCAATATGCAGCATTACCCTGATATTGCTGCTCACGCTTTTGACACTGTTAATGCCAGCCTTTAAAAAGCCGGCCAGGGTATCCAGGTTTTTGACACGGCCGTCGGGCCATAAAATGCCGTGGTTAATTTCGTTACCTACCTGCACCATATCGGGCAGCGTGCCCTGCTTTTTTAGGGCCAGCAAGGTAAGCCGGGTAAATGTCTTTATAGAATCCTGCAGTTGCTGGTTGTTGAGCTTTTTCCAGGCGGCGGGTTTGTATTGCTTACCGGGATCGGCCCAGTTATCACTGTAATGAAAATCGAGTAAGAAGCCCATTCCGGCTTCTTTAATACGCAGAGCCATCTTCTTGGTATCTTCCAAACCACAATAGCCTTTTGCCGAGTATCCGCTATCGGCCTAGGATTATTGAATATACGAAGCCGTACATAGTTAAAGCCATGATCTTTCAAAATGGTAAAAGGGTCCTTGTTTACGCCGTTATCATAAAACTTATGCCCTTCAGCTTCCAACTGGGGGATAAATGAAATATCGGCGCCCATGATCTGCTTAAACTTAACCGGAACGTTTTTAGCCGGCGAATATTTGTAGGCAGATAAAGCGCCGGTGCATACCAGGCTAATTGCTGTTAATAGCAGTTTGTTTATTTTAATTTTCATGTACCCCGCTTTGATAATCAAAAATACATAGTATATTAATCATAGCCCGGTAAAGGTTATCGAAATTAATCTACATCAACAAAATTCAGACGCACATTATTTAATTTCATATCGTAAAAGGAATTGCCATAAATGGCGCCAAATGCAATTATTATGGATTTCACAGCATATCAACAGCTATTTTTCGATATTTTGAATACCCCTAATCCACCGACTCCGTACGATAACCCGGATTATTTAAATTATACAAAGCTTAATTGGTCGCGCCAGCAGCGCTGGCTAAAGATTGGCGTACTGAACCCGGATTTGACAAATGCCATCGAAAAGATCAGCAAACCACAATTATGGACGGTTATTACCGAGGCCTGGTGCGGCGATGCTTCGCATACTATACCGTTCCTGCATCGCCTTTCGGAACTAAACCCGCTTATTAAAGTTGATTATCAGCTAAGGGATTCGCCGCCATTTTTGATTGAAAGTTACCTTACCAATGGCACCCGGTCAATCCCCAAGATCGTTATTGCAGATGAACGCAATCAAGACCTTGCGACATGGGGGCCACGACCGGCCGAATGCCAGCGATTATACCTGCAAATGGTGAAAGACCATATTGAAATGAGCGAAAAAAAGATAGCATTGCAGAAATGGTATAACGAGGATAAAGGTGAAAGTTTTCAGCTGGAGTTTTTAGATATTATAAATAAACTATTATGATTCTGGTGAAAAAGTATTCTTCAAATAACTAAGAATTACTTAGAGATAAAAAGTCGTCATTGCTTCGTACCTCGCAATGACGACTTTTTATATTATGTTACTATTTTACCTTAAGTTCTTTGCCTGCTATATCTTCCCAGCGGTAATAGTGGAAAGTTTTGTCGGTACTCATCACCACAAAAATGCCATGTTTAAAGGTATTATTTAAAGGAGTAGCAGTTACGTCACTGCCATCACTTTGTCTTGCGGCTACGTTGGCTATCTTCAGCAACTTGTGTTCAAAAGGGTTTGCTTTGGTACCTTCCCTGCTGAAAACCTGGAAACGGTTGGCACCCTGATCGGATACGAGAATGTAACCTGTTGTATCGTTCAACTTATAAATCGAGATCCCTTCATGATCGGCTTTAAAACCCGAAGTACCGAAGATCGCCAGTTCCTGGTCTCCTTTTTCAGGGTCGGCATAATACTGGCGAACGCCTACCTGTTCGTCTGAGTAGTAGATGTACCCCAGCTCATTATCAACAGCAATTGATTCAATTTCTTTTTTGCCACTGTATTTGCCAAACTTACGTACCAATGTAGCTTTAACATTGCCTGTACCATCATCTTCAAGCAAATACTGCCAAATATATCCGCCTGTTTGCGGACCATTTTTGCGACCTGCGACGGCATACATTTTTCCATCTTTTGCAGTATAGATGGAGATGCCCATTAAATCGCGGTATTCAAAACCCGTTTCGCCAACAAATGCGTCAATGCCGCCATTATCTACAGGTTTCATATCAGGCAACGAATAGATCCGCAGTTTATGGGCCATGCGCTCGGTAGTAATAACAATATCGGTGGGTTTGCCGCCAAGCATCAACCCATAGGCCAGGTCAACATTGTTTGGCCGCTTTAAGCCACGAACAACCTTATCCTTAATAATTTTACCCTGCAGGTCGAACACGTAAAGGGCGCCTTCGCTGTTTTTATCGGTGCCGATGATCAGGCTTTGCGCAGGATCGGCAGGATTGATCCATATGGCCGGATCATCGGTATCGTATAACACCGGTTCGGTAACAACTACTGGTTTTATTTCGGGTGCTGTGCTGCCCGGGATGGTAAGCCCTTTGTTGCCTATCTGGCTTTGGCCGCAGGCGGTATTACCTATGGCAATAGCAAGTAGTACAAATGTTAATTTGCTCAGTTTATTCATCTTTTATTATTAATAAAAAAATGATCCTGCAGAAGTATGCAGGATCATTGCCATGAGTTAATTTATTTTGTTCCGAAAGCGCCAATGTAATTAGCCGGAGCAGGAGATACGTAATTTATTCCGTTTACGGTGATACCTGCAGCGTGGTGACGGGTGAAGTTGGTTATACCATGATTTAAAGCAGGAGAACCGCTTTGCAAATGAAAATCCCAATTGGTGTCAAAAACAGCGTTTAGCACTGGCGTAGATTCCGGATAGTTCACAAATTTAGGATCGTTATCGCCTGCTTTTGTGCCTCTGACCTCATTAACACCACCAATAATATCTTTTGACGGCTGAAACTGGTTTACCGTAGTTTGATCGTAGCCGTAGTAAAGATTATTACTGATCACAGTACGCTTATCTTCGGTAGATTTGGTGTCGCGTTTGATACCAAAACGTGTGTTTGCAAACAGGTTGTTGTAAATATCGGCATGTACGTTGTTTTCCAGCCAGATAGAACCGCCCTTTGCCGATGGCCTGCGCCAGCCGGTATTTACCATGGTGTTATTATAACAGATTATGTAAGCCTGCGGCGTACGGTCGCCTGAGTTCGATAACTTCAGTGCATTGGTGTTGGCGCTGTAAACCAGGTTAAAGCCAACGTCAGCCAAACAGCCCGATTTAAAGTTCATGGCCTCACCGCCTGTTACCCCTGTGGTATAAAAAGTATTGTTGGCAAAAATGATCTTGCCACCCTCTATATAAGTACAATCTTCCTGAAAGTTACGGATAGTTGAGTTTACAACAATCAGTTTGCCGTTAACGTTCGAAAACCACAATGCGGGTACATTTTCGCCGGCTACTGCTTTGTAAAGGCCTTGTTTTACCGACGTTGAAGCATCAGAAGTGGTATTACCGCCATACTCCAAAATAGTATGGTCAAGTACCAGCTCGGCGCAGGTTTTAGCTGCAAGGATCCCGCCCCACATTTTACCGAATTTTTTGGCCTCGGTACGATATGCCTGGTTTACAGTTATCCTAACCGGGTTTTCGGCGGTACCTAATGAGTACAGGTTACCTTTTACTATAAATTCAGGTTTAGCTATGGTATCCATCAATACGGTTACACCCTCTTCAATAGTAAGTGATTTACCTTCGGGAATAATAATATCACCTTTAATGATCTGCGTGCTGCCTTTAGCCCAAACGCCTGATACTTCACCGCTTGCCGATCCATCATTTGAGCTGGTGTCAACATCAAGGTTGGCTTTCCTGCAACTGCTAAAGGCTATAGCCGATAGCAGCACTGCCGCGAATATTTGTTTTAGTTTCATTATAATGCCTTTTATTTATGGTTGATAAATTATTTTAAAGTTTGTATCGAACACCTATCAGGTAAGTTTGCTTATAGTAGTCACTGCGGATTAAGGTTTGTCCGTTTGCTACGATGTTATCGTCTTTCAGCGTAGCATTTTCAGGGTTGGTACCTTTCAGGAACAACTTAGCCGGTGTGTTAAGCAGGTTGCCCGCTTTGATAAATACGCTCAGGTTATTTTTAAAACGTTTTTCGGCTGATGCATCCATCTGGATAAAGCCACGCTGCCAAAGGTCATTATTCACAAACTGCGATACAGTGTTGATGCGCGGACCGGTATAGGCTCCGGCAATTTGTGCATCCCAGCCCTTCTTAGTGTCTTTATATAATAATGACAGGTTGGCGATATGCTCAGACTGACCATATAAAGGTCTGGTTTGATTCACCGTAGTCAAGTGGGTATCACCATTTGCATCGGCGATATAAGTATCTTTGATGGTAGTGATGCGTGAATGGGTATAAGTATAATTAGCTTTTACGCCAAACTTGTTAAAAAACTTAACCAAATCAAGCTCTAATCCATAGTTTTTAGCTGTACCGAAATTGCCCGGAACATAATAAGTATCCTGACCGCGTGTAGCATCCGCCTGGAAACTATACTCTATCGGGTTCTTAATCTGTTTGTAAAACGCGCCGGCTAAAAATTGCATGCTTGCGTCAGGGAAAAGTTCATATCTTAAATCGTAATTATCTGCAATAGCATGTTTCAGATCGGCATTACCACGTTCGTCATAGTCCTCACCCGGCCTGGTTCCTGGTATAATCTCGTAAAAACCAGGTCTGTTAATCGATTTGAAATAAGAGGCATGCAGTTGCTGTTTATCGGTTAAAAAGTATTTGAGCGTTAGGCTTGGCAATACATCAGTGTATGTTTGATTACCCGTAGGGCGTGATTCACCCTGGGGGAAAAGCATGTGATAACCCTGATTAGTGTGCTCAACGCGTGCACCACCAACTACCTGAATGGTTTTTGTAGTAAATTTGAACATACCGTAGCCGGCACCTATCTTTTCAGATGCATCATTAGTTAATGAATTGGCAACTGCGCCTGCCTGATTTGTAACGTTAAAATTCAGTTGGGTGTAATTCGTAAAATCGGTACCATATAATGCGCCTGGATTGGCGGCAGCAAGGTTGTAATTGTTATAGAAGCTGCTGCGCTCTTTATCGCGGTATAAACCACCGGCAGAGAAATCGACATTAACACCGCCAATTGGCGCGGTATAGGTGAGGTCTAAATAACCGGCTTTATCCTCATCGGTATTGCGTTCCCAGCGGTGGGTAAGCGAAGTTCCGTTAGTAAGATAAGTGCGCCTGTCGACAAAGTTTTCGCGTACACCGTTTAGGCTGATGGTGGTATTGTTAGGCACTTCGTTTTCGGCTGAAGAATAAACTGCCGACCATTGTACCTTAAGTTTATCGTTAAACAATTTATGATCACCACGCAGCGTTCCGCTGTAAATTTGTTGCTCGGTAAAACGGCTGCGGGTTGAATAACCTAACTGAGCATTTCCTTTATCCGGGTCGTAATCAGTTGAAAAACTGGTGGATTTTTCGTCGCGGACCTGGATACTGGTTAAGTTAACATAGGTATTAAAAAAGCTCAGTTTATTGCGGCTATCTAACAGGTAATCAATTTTTGAAAATAAGCCGTAACGTTTTTGCTGTTCGGAATATTCCCTGTCATCCCGGCTGGTAACCGCGGCATACTCGGCCGTTGGATTTACTTTAGTGTTGTAGAATACACTGTTGCTACCCCGATAGGTATTTTGATAACTACCGGCTACCAACACACCCAATTTATTATTAAAAAAGCGCTGACCCAATGATAAGCTACCAACAAGGTTTGGCGCAGGGTGTTTAAGTGAGTAATTTAAAGTTCCGGTACCAAAATCGGCCTGCGTTGCCTGGTAAGTTTTACCATTGAGTTCATAAGGCGATTTGTGGTTAATGCTTGAATAATCATAGCTCATAAATTTACGATCCAATAGCAGCTGACTGTAACCGCCCGCGATGTTGGCGTTAATTTCAAAACGCTCAGGGGCATCCTTCATCACCATGTTAACAACACCACCAACAGCATCACCTTCCAAGTTTGGGGTAAGTGTTTTATAAACCTCCAGCCTTGATAGCAGATCTGAAGGGAAGATATCGAGCGGCACGTAACGGTATTTATTATTAGGACTTGGGATTTTGATGCCGTTTACCAGGGTATAGTTATAGCGCTTATCCATACCACGTAAAATGGCATATTGCCCATCACCGTTAGTATTACGCTCAACAGATACACCAGATACACGTGAGATAACGTTAGCCACCGTTAAATCGGGAGATACCTCGATAGCCCTGCCCGATACGATGTTCATTACCTGTGTGGCCTGCTGCTCAATTCGGCGGGCTGTCCTTTCGGTTGATCCGTTCTTTTGAGATACAACACTAATTTCCTGTAATTGCTTATTCGACTCCTCGAGGTATATTTTCAGATGTGGGTTGTCTTCTTTAGTTATTTCAACCTGTTGCGTTGCTGTGGTATACAAGATGTAAGATACCCTAACAGTGTAAGAGCCTTTTGGTACGTCCTTTAATTCAAACGAGCCGTCCAGCCCGGTGGTCGTGGCAATCTTCGTTCGGTCGAGGCCCACGGTAGCACCTACCATAGGTTCGCCGGTTTTGCGGTCATAAACATGACCCTTTAGCTTTGTTGCGTTAGCGGCGGTAACGCACAAAAGCATGAACAATAATGTTTGTAAGTATTTTTTCATTTTGCGACGATTAATGCAATTGTGATTTGCTTTTTTGACAGCGCAAAAGTGTTTAAACCCACAATACATCTGCTAAAATATGCCGTTACAAAAAGGAAACAGCGTTACACAGGGCGTATACGCAACAGCAACTAAAAAATACAATTAATTGATTTTCAATAAAATAATAAAAACAAAAACCTCCATTATCATTCAGTTACCGTTACATTAAACTAATGTTAAGCCCAAAAAAAATGAAGAAATTAACAACAACCAACTTATAGGGCCTGTATAAAAGTGGTAAGATTTTCGCCCTGGTCAATGTTGAGTTTCTTGCGTAAACGGTAACGGGCAACCCGTAAACTATCAATAGAGATGCCCAACAAACCGGCAATATCCTTCGAATCCATGTTGACTTTAAGCAGGGCTATCAAACGCAGATCTGTTGAGGTAAGATCTGTACTGCGTTGTTTCAGCTTTTCAAAAAAGCTTTGGTGAACTTGTTCAAAAGCTACCGTAAACTCTTTCCAGTGCTGCTCGTGATTAAAGCTTTGATTTATTTGCTGGATAATTTGCTGCATCTGCCGCTTCTGATCACGCTTATCTTCTTTCACCATATCCTGCAATGTATTGCGCATGCTCTCTAACAACTGGTTATTCTTGATCAGGTTTAAGGTGTGCGATGACAGCTCCTGCCCTTTAAGTTCCAGCTGTTGTTTAAGGCTTTCCTCTTCCAGTTGTTTATTCTTGAGCTCCAGCTCCATCAAATCGCGTTGGGCTTCAAAAATCGACCGGTTTTGCTCGGCCAGGGCACGCTGGTCGCGTATTTTGAGGCGTTGCCTGCTGAAGGTTACAAAACCGAGAACGACAAGCAACAGGGAAATGGTAACGCCGGCAATGGTAACTATCTGGTTAGTTTTCCGGATGTTATTGAGCCGGGTAATTTCATCGCTCTTTTTATCCATATCATACAACACCTGCAAAAATGAAGTTTGCTTAATGCTCTCCCTCGAATACACCTCAAGCGAGTATTTACGGCTCAATTCAAGGTAATGATAGGCACTATCCATCCGGTTAAGCAGTTGATACGACTTACCGAGGTCACGACAGGAAGCAGCTAACTGATACAGGTTTCCTGTTTTTAATGACAGCGCATAAGCCTTGCGCGATTGCCGGATCCCTTCTTCATATTCACCGGTTTTCCGCAAAATATCGCCAATGTTATTGATAACCTCAATACTTGCTACTTCATTATTGTACTTGTTATAAATCTCTAATGATTTTCTGAAACAGGAATATGATGAATCATAATTGGCCAGATCCTCATGGATACTGCCAAGATTCTCATATATTTTTGCTTGCCCATAATCATCTCCGATGCGCTGATAGCGGTTTAGTGCCAGGCGCTGGTAGTAAAAGGAGCTATCATACTTATGATGCTTTTCATACAAATGCCCTATTGCGCCAAATATTTCGGCCTGGCCTTTTTTGTTGTTGGTTGCTTTATAAAGATTCAATGCCTTGTTGTATAACTGAAATGACTTGTCAGGCTGCCTGTTGTAATAATACAGGATGCCCATCTTGCCCCAATTGTCGGCCAATAAATCCTTGTTGCCTATTTGCCCAAATACCTTATCGGCGTGTAAATAAAAATCAAGGGCTTGCGCGTAATGCCCCTGGTCAAAACAGATCTGCCCCATTTGCTGCAGACTCAAGCCGGCGGTAAGATTATCATTATCCTGAACAGCATCGGCGTGGAGTTTTTTCAGAATGATAAGAACCGAATCGGGATGTTGCTGTGAGAGCGATTGAAGCTGTTGAAACCGGTCGGTTTTGTTTGATTGTGCCCAAACTGGCGTACCTGCTATCAACAAAACCAAGTACAATGTTAATTGAATAAACCAGGCATAAATCTTAGTCATATCTGAAAATTGAGCAGGTGGTCATGCAAAAGAAGCCGCCATTGGGCTATCCGGGCATAAAATGACAGACAAAAAAAGCATTTCAATATGAACTTAATGTTAACGAACTGACGCATGTTAACTATTTTACATTCATGCAATAGACATAGGAAAGTTTTTAATTCCCTCCCTTGGGAGGGGTGTGGTAGGAATGCGTAGTGGCAGGGAGGGGTTTATCCGCTATTTCAAGGGAATAGGCAATGCAATGAAACCCCTCCCTATACCCTCCCAGGAGAGGGAATCACACAACCCGACGCTTTTATTTCTTTCAAACAAATGAGATCAGCAAGCACTTTTACTCGTCGTCCTGAGTTTCTTTCAGCTCATCCTCTTTTTTTCCTTTACCCAAATGGATAATAGGTTTATCCTGGGTACCGGTGATAGTCATCGGGATACCGAAGATACCGAAGGGCGGCAGCCCCAGCCTGAATTTCAGGTTCAGTTTGCCATCCAAACCTACCTGCCCTTCAAACCGTGGCCTAAAGCCGGCAATCCGCATTTTGGTACGTTCTATAGTCATGATGTTGTTAGCTATAGTACTTTTGATATCAACCTTTTTCACATCACCGTGGCCAACACTGTCATGACCGGTTTGCTTGCCAACCGCGCTTAATAATTTCAATCCGTATACTTTTACTTGTTTTACAGAAAGTACGCCACCGCCTTTTAATGATGGGTAAACCGGTTTCATATCGCTGTTAAGCTTACCCGCAAGCTTATAGTCTAAAGATACAATACCTTGTACATGCTCGGCCGAAGTTGCCATATCATGAAACAACTTGATTTCGCGGTAGGCCCTCTGAATATCAAACTCTTTCGCGTTGATGTGATAATCAAAAAATGCTTTTTGCGGATTGATGCTGCCATAAGTGGCGTCCATCACTACAGGGGCACCTATCAGGCTGAAACCAGTTTGCTTAAGCACGATCTGCCCGTTGGTAACATTCATTGCGCCTTTGGCGTCGCTGATATCCAGTCCGTTATATTTAACTTTTTTTACATCAGCAGCAAAATTAAGATCAAGATTGGAGGGCACCAATATCACACCCGATGATTTGGTTGGTTTGGCAGATGCAGGCACACCTGCAAAAGCCATAAAATCATCGGCAATGATCAAATCGCTCTTCAAATTAAACTCACCTTTTAACGGCGAGTTTGGTTGCATGGCATAACCTATCACATTGGATAAAGCACCGTCAAGCGCTACTATTGATTTACCATAGTTAGCCTTAAACTGATCAAACTTCATTTTGTCCTGGTTAAAGCTAAATACACCGTTGGTGATAAAAAACGGTTTTGGGAACAGCTCGGTAGTGAGTTTGATATTCTTCACCTTCATGCTGCCGGAGTTGTCCAGCTTATCATAGTGGCCGGTAGTTGCATCGCTTTGCCTACCTTTTAGTTTAAAGTTGGTGCTTACAAAACCGTTCACATCATATCCTTTTACGGCAAACACTTTGTAAATTTTACCCAGGTCCAGACTACCTCGAGAAGTTACGTTATAGTCAAGGTCGTCAAAATTGCGGAGGTTGGCCCTCAACAAAAATGGCTGGCCTTCAAAATTGAAGGATACCGGTTTAATATCCACCTTAAGCCCTTTTAGCGAGCCGGTGTTGTTAAAAATATTTACGCTAACCTGTACATTTTGCATAGGGTGCGGATAGTATTTGGTTTGGATATATCCGTTTTTCAGGTTGATCTCCGCATTGGTAACCGGGAAGATGCGCCGGGCCGGAATATACCTGCCTTTACTTTGCAGGTTGGCATCAAAATCACCGCGGAAATCAATACTATCAACCGGGTAAAACTGCCTGATATCATCTAAATGAAATTTAGCATTCAACCCGGCATCAATCAATGCACCAGCCTTATTGCTTAATTTTAGATAGCCTTTGATGTAATTATTAAGTGCATTAATGTTCAGGTTGCGCACATCCACAGTGGCATTGCCAATGTTATGGTCCGGACAAGCGGCATCCAGGTCAAAACTGATATTGTTGATAGACTGCGGCAGCTTGCTGTATTTAAAATAGCCATTTCTGAAAGTTGACCTGAGTTTAAATTGGGGAATACTGGTTATCACGGTATCGACCTTTTGCCTTAGTCCAGTTTTCCTGATGCCGGTGGTGTACTTACCCTCGGCCAGTAAATGCAAACCATACCTTCCTTTTACCTGGAATGGTTTAATGCCAAAAACCTTGTACCATTGCTCCAAGTCAATTTCGGTATTCACTTTAGCATAAATATATGGCGATTTGATTCCCTTTAATTTCAGTACCGAACCAAAGTAGTCCTTACCAATATTGAAATAAACCGAATCAATATTAACTTTTAAACTGTCGGGGTTGAGGCCAGGCAAACTGGCATCCATGTTCAGGTACAGATTTTTAACCGGAGCGGGGGTGCTTTTGTTAACGATGGCACCGTCGCGCACTTTCATGCTGATACCCAGGTTAGGCATAATATTTTTTGAGGCGATGTACTTTCCGCTAAGATCAAGCTGGATGATGCCATTACCGCTGATATCCATGTTATCAACATACTTGGCGTATTCATCCGGAATGGCGGTAAAAACATCACCAAGGTCATTCTGATCGCTCCTGATCTTGAAATCCATATCATAACCATCTTTCAGGAACTCAAACCGGCCTTTAAATTTAACCGGGAGCTTGTTAATAAGCAGGTCGTTTTTTTGAAATGCGAAGGCCAATGATTTGGTATTGATACTGGTAACGAGGTCGGCATTTACTTTTTTCTTGAGCACGTAGGCCTTATTGCCGTAATAAAAATCTACCGAAGTGGCATCTACGTGGCTATAAAGGTCAAAGATGTCTTTGCTTAAATCACCGCTGCCTTTGTAGTTAAGTTCCCGCGCGTTGATCTGCATGGGCAGTGAGCGGTCGTCATAAACCAGGTGGCTTTTGTCTATCAGGATCTGTTCAATGCCTAACGATGCACTGGCGGTATCAGCTTTATTATCCTGTTTGGGAGGAGATGATTTGTAAACATTATAATTGGCTTTACCGGCACTGTCAACCTGGATGTTGATCAACGCATGATCAAGATAGATCTTATTTACATTGATCTTGCTTTTAAACACCGAAGAAAGATCTATAGCCAGTGAAATTTCTTTAGCGGAAACCAGCGTATCATCCTGAAAAGGTACGCTGCCATTCAGTACAAAATCATCCAGTGTAAGCGTTAACGACGGGAACTTTTTAAAGAATGATAAGCGCGTACTCGAAAACGAAAGCTTGCTGTTTACGCTGCCGGCGGCCCATTGCTTTATTTTCTGAGTCACTGTTTCGGGAAAAAGGTACGGTAAAAGGAACATCAACAGCAATAAACTAACAACGGTGATGGCGCTTATTTTAAGCGTTTTAACCAATATTTTTTTAAAGGGGAGCGGCATAGAACTTATTATAGCTAACGAAGCATGAAAGTAATCATAAAACCCAATTATTAAGTATCAAATTATGATGATTGTAATGTTAGGAAAAGATGAGGGAGGGGGGGTAAAAACCGATTAACAAGCTTGATTTATCTGTGATTGTCGATATATGGTTTAACAGCAACCCCTTCTTTTTCTTTTAATTTAACTAAGAAGCCTGTTTCAAAATCAGATACCATTTGTCTAACTCCGATGCCCTCTATTCCATACCCCCCTAATTTGTAATTATTTTTATCGTGGATCCCAATTAGTTTGACTATTGTACTTCGTATACCTTCGTTGTCTTTTTCTTCACATTTTAAATTGTATTCTATGTCTGAGTTCGAATTTCTTATCTCAAGATTCATATAAATTCCATAGCCGTTTTGCTTATTTCCAGTCGTATCTGTTATTTTAAAGAGTATTTCCGAATCAGCCGCCGCATATTTTTGCATTCCCAATAAAAAGCTATTGACATTACCAAAGAATACATACTTTTTTATCGGTGGGATGGTAGAGCTTACACCAGCAACGAAATAAATACAAGTGCCGATAAAACCCATTAGGGCTAATCCTAATATAACAATTATTACTCTCCGCATTAAAATTGATTTAGTCGTTTATCTTTTGTGGTGGAGTCAGATCTAAATGTATAAAAATATACCAGAACAAAAAAAGGGGCCTGCTATGCAGACTCCCTTTCCAATTATTAAAGTTGGTGGCTTTACTTAGCAGCCAACTTATCCCTTAAAGTTTTCATATAATAGCCACCAATTACGCTACGCGCCTGGAAGCCTACCATTTTACCGTTGGTAGTTTCATGCCAGTCGCTTAGTGGTACGCGTGATGACGTTTCGGTAGCGAATTTGTAAACCGGAGCAACTAAAGCGTTGAAATCAGCTCTGTTATCGGCCATAGATGCAGTCCAAAGGATCCAATCGCTTTTGGTGTAGGTTTTACGGCTATCCAATGGCAAACCAAACTCTTTTTGGTGTGCTAAATAGTACTTAAGTTCGGCATCATACACTTTTTGAGGGAACAATTTCAAACCCAACACTTTATCCCAAACCATGTTGTATTTCTGGCTCCAGGTATCTTTGCTGTCAAACACCAGGCCGTAGTGGTCGCCGGCGTTGGCTTTTTCTTCCCATTTTTGGGCCATATCTTTAGCCATCGCTTTGTACTTTTTAGCGATTGCGGCATCACCTAACATACCGGCTAATTCGCCGTAGGCGTCAATGGCTACAATAGCTTTTACTGATAAGTTGGCATTGTGTGCCAGGTGGCCTGCAAAATCATCAGTACACAATTGACTACCCGGATCAAAACCTGATTTGGCAAGATACTCAGTCCAGATGGTTAATGTTTTCCAATGTTTTTTGGCGTAGTTGGCATTGCCTTCAACTTTCGCTAAAGCAGCGTTAAGGATGATCATGTTGCCGCTTTCTTCAACCGGCATATCTTCACCATAAGTTTGGCCGTTTGCCAATGGGTAGGTGCCCAAATCGTGCGATGAATAAGGTTTGTTCCATTTACCGCTTTCGCTGAAATAGAAGATGCCGTTCATCATGCCTTTCAACAAATCAGGATTGTATAGCAGGTACATTGGAGCCGAAGGGTAAGTAATGTCAACCGTGTTAATTGAGCCGTTGCTAAAGTTCTCTTTAGATAAAAATAACAATTCGCCCTCCGGGCTTTTAACTACCTG
Source organism: Mucilaginibacter sp. Mucisp73 (assembly GCF_059491465.1). Classification (NCBI taxonomy): domain Bacteria; kingdom Pseudomonadati; phylum Bacteroidota; class Sphingobacteriia; order Sphingobacteriales; family Sphingobacteriaceae; genus Mucilaginibacter; species Mucilaginibacter sp. Mucisp73. The sequence continues at coordinate 5,583,752 of NZ_CP168507.1, forward strand.
GTGCGCGGCAATACTTTGACGATAAGCCATTACACATAACTTAGCATATTTTTCACCACCGGCTTTAACCGCATCGGCCCAGATCTTAGCATCTGTTTTTACACAAGTGCCCATCACTTTAGCGTAGGCTTTGGTAGCATCGCTCAGTACGCCTTCAATAGTAGCACCCGGAGTATTCCTCCACCATGGCCTTAAATTGGTTTTGAAGTATTGGATAGCATAGATGTCATCATACCCAACCGAAATAAATTTAGATACCGGCGCAGCAGTCACTTTACCAAATGGTAATACTGTGCTTAACATGAATTGTTTACCAGTAACCGTAGCTTCACCTTTTTGGGCGCCCAGGAATGATGAAACAGCATCACCTTCGGGAGTGATGTATTGTTTAGCTCCGGCGGTTGACGAAGCAACATAAACATAGCCCCAGTCAATACGCAGGTTATCACCTTTTTTCTGTAATACCGGTTGTTCCACAGTGCCGGCTTTTAACAGCTTAAGGCCGTTCTGACTATATTTTGATACCGTAACTTCCTGTGATGGTGTATTTACAGCCAGATTACTTGATACCCCCTGATAGATCTGAACATCATGAGCTTTCCCATCGGTTGATTTCAATTGGTAAGTGATGTATGATACCGGGGTGGTAAGTAATTTCAAATCGCCCATAACCAATGGCGAAGTAAAAGTAAGCTTCAGGTTTACCTCACCTGCTTTAAAGTTATATACTGTTTGGGTAGCTGTAACTTTAACGCTGGTTTGCTCAGCCAGTTTAACGGCTTCGTCATCCTTGCTCAACACTTCTTCAGCAAGACCGGCATCAATAAACGAGCCGCCACCGGTGTTTTTACAATGGATAGCCAAAACGTTTTCGCCTGCTTTCAGATTCGATTTTGCACTGGCAGGCAATGCAACAGTTTCAAAATCGCCATTAGCACCACCTTCGGCAGCAATCCGCTGGCCGTTCAGGTATACTTCGGCTTCATCATCATGATAAATTTTCAGCATTAAACGGCCTTTCGGTAATTCGGCAATATTGAATTTCCGACGAACCCAAATGTCTTTCCCTCTCCAGTCGGTGCCTTTACTTGCACGTTCGTCGCCAAAAGGCGCAGCGCCGCTTTTCCAACTTTGATCATTAAAGCCCGGCTTTTCCCAACCTTCTGCCGGGGCAGTTTCGGCCAGGTATTGGCTGTTGTACGATTTTTCGTCGGTAGCTGCTAAAATGGTTTTATAATTAACGGCCGACGCGCCCATAAAACGGTAGTAATTGCCATCAACCTTAATGAGGCCCAGTAACGATTGGTCTTTCCCGGTCCAGTGTTTGGTGGTTGATTCATTTAACTTATCGGTGTTTGACCAGATGCTGAAATAAGTGTTGTGCGTGATCAGCGGATAAGACGGCATCTTATCTTGTGCCAGCGCTGTTTGTGCAACAAACGATGCTGCCAGTCCGGAAACAAGCAAGTACGTTTTTTTAAAAATGCGGTTCATAAACTACGTTTTACTTTTGGTTTTAATTTATTGTTGGTTTTTTTATTATTTACTCTTATTTCCCGGCTTTGGAAAAACCTGGTGCGTATTTGCCCAGATATGCCAAAGGCTATCCAGTTGGTGCACTTTTTCCGGGTATTTCGATTTCAGATCGGCAGTTTCGGTTTTATCCCGCGACAGATCGTACAAATGCCAGGTAGTATCATTACTCAGCGATACCAGCTTCCAGTTTCCTGAACGCGCATACCGCGCACCGAAGTGCTCGTTAAACAAATCCTCATGACCGGGAGTATGTTTGCCTTTAAAGCTTGACACCAGGCTGATACCTGTAGTCGGTGGAATGTTGTGCCCCTTATATGTTTTAGGGTATCTGGCCCCGGCCAGCTCAACAAAAGTGCTCATGAAATCCATCACATGGCCCACATGGTCATTAAAGCCACCTCTATTAGCAGTAATTCCTTTTGGCCAAAAGGCAATCATCGGTGTATGGATACCACCTTCATATGATTCGGCTTTCCAATATTCATACGGCGTGTTGGCTACGTTTGCCCAACGCGGCCCGATTGACGAATAAGTAGTCTCCGGGCCCGGCAAAGCTTCTTTCTTTGTGGCATAAACAATTTTCCGTCCGTCGCGGGTTTCATTAGGGCGATCAAAACCCGGACCATAAGCGGCACAGTTTTCGGCACTTGCCCCATTATCCGACAGGAAAACGATAAGCGTGTTATCCAACTGACCTGTTTCTTTCAGCGTTTTAATAATGCGGCCAATACCCTGGTCCATCCTGTCGATCATAGCGGCATGAACAGCCATAGCCATGGCGTCCCATTCTTTATCAGGATTGTTTTCCCATTGCAGATCACCTTTCCAGCGATCGGACAGCTTTGTTTTTGCAGGGTCGATAAGGCCAAGCTTCACCATCTTTTTGTATCTCGCTTCGCGGATTGCCTGCCAGCCACCTTTGTACGTGTCTTTATATTTGGCGATATCTTCTGGCTTAGCCATCAGCGGCCAGTGTGGCGCATTTTCGGCAACGTACAAAAAGAATGGCTTTAACGATTTAGCGTAGCCTTTGATATAAGCTACCGCTGTATCATTAATAGCATCTGTATGATAATAGTTTTGGGGGACGGTTTTAATGGGCTTAGTACCGCTAACCAAACTGAAAGGATCGTAAAAATCGACCACGCCCCAAATGGTTCCAAAAAATTTCTCGAACCCGCGGCTGGTCGGGTACTGGCTAATGGGCGAAAAATCGCCAAAATCTTTATGATGATTTAACCAGGCCATCTGGTCCTGCGCGTTCGGCTGTCCGTTGGTGTTGGACACATGCCACTTTCCCGACATGGCGGTATGGTAACCTGCGGATTTCAAGACTTCGGCAAGGGTTACTGCATTTTCTGTAATATGACCGAGATAGCCGGGTTCGTCTTCGGCATCGGTCATTTTGCCTATGCCTGCCTGCTGATTGTATAAACCGGTAAGTAAAGATGCTCTTGTTGGGCAGCAACGCGATGTGTTATAGAATTGCCTGTAGCGGATACCATTTTGAGCAAGGTAATTGATGTTGGGGGTATTCACCTCACCGCCATAACAGCCCAGATCAGAAAAACCCATATCATCGGCCAGGATCACGATAATATTCGGGCGTTTCCTTGCCGGCTCAGGTTGCTTCATAGCTTTAGTTTGCCACGCAACTGAAACAAGCGCTATTGCACCGGCACCAACTAAACCGGCATATAGTTTATATTTATTCATAGGTGATCAAAATACCTGCGCCAGTTCGGTTAAATTTACGTTTTCAATAAAGCAGGATGGTTAAAAAAATGACCGGGGCTTTTATGCCTGAACATATAGCACTACGGACAGTTTTACACATTCCAAATTAAAGCAATCATTTTACACAAAACGGCTCAATCATTGGTAAAATCGTATCATTTTTGTGATGAATTTTTAAATTAACCGTAAGGCATATGAGCTTATATACATCACTCTCCGAAAGACTAAAAACCCAGCATCTTACCATAGAACAGTTGGTTGCCTATATAAGCAACGATAAATTAATTACGCCACCGGTACCCGGCAAATGGAGCGCTTTAGATAACATAGCCCACCTGGCCCGGTACCAGAAAATATTTACAGACCGTATACACCTGATATTGAATAAAGATACGCCTGTTTTTGATCGTTACACCGGAGATCTCGATCCTGAATTTATACCTTTCAGATCAATGGGTTTAAGAGAGCTGCTGGACATGATAAATACGGACAGGACAACAATTATCGATCTGTTGTCGGGGCTTAGCGACACAGAATTATCTCGTATCGGCGTACACCCTAAATATGGCAGGCTAACCATCTTAAAATGGGCCGAGTTTTTTGTATTGCATGAGGCCCATCATTTATTCACTATTTTTCAGTTGGTTAACGGTGCCGAATAATTTTATCTAACAAAAAAGGCAGCCCAATGAGCTGCCTGTGGTTTCTATTAAAATTTTTATTTACTGTGCCAGCTTAACTTCAACACGACGGTTAAGCACACGGCCATCTTCGGTAGTGTTATCAGCTATCGGTTTGCTTTCGCCCCAGCCTTTTACAGTAAGGTTATCGCCATTAACACCACTGTTTACCAGGTACAATTTTACAGAGTTTGCCCTATCTACAGATAATGACATGTTATGCTCGGCAGTACCTTCGGCAGAAGCATTGCCATTTAAAACGAATTTCGCCGACGGGTCTTTTTTCAGTTCTTTAACAATATGATCTAAAGTTTGGTACGAAGCAGTTTTTAACACTGCTGAGTTAAACTCAAACTGGATATTGCTGAAATTATAATCTGGTTTCTCCGGTGCAGGAGCAGGTGCCGGCGGAGGGGTTGGCGCCGGTTTTGGTGCGGGCGGAGGGGTTGCAGCTTGTTGTGCAGGCTGAGCCGGAGGCGGCGTTTGCACAACCGCTTTTTTGGTTTTGCAGGCTTGGGTAGTGATAGCTAAAACAGCTATTGCAAGAGCTAATAAAGGTGTTTTTAGAGTTTTCATATCTAATGATTTGCGTAAACATAAAAAACGTTGGCATAATGTTTATAGTGCCTAACCATAATTTTATGGCTGGATAACGCTTTTTACATACTGATGTAGATTATTTAATCAATAGTTATGCCATTTGCCTGGAGAACCTGCAAATCCTAATGAAGAATAAATGCGCTAAGCGTTTTCTACTTCAACGTTGTCGTGAAAAAACGCCTCCGTCAATCCCCCATACACCAAAAACAGTTATCCACTATTGTTATCTTGTCGGCACCATTATAAACCATCGCCATGAAAAAATTATTTGCTGCAATTTTAATTGCTGTTACAACCTTAACGCAATTTGCTTTTACGCCCGTACAATCAAAACCAGATAAATCTCCTGTAGAAAACACTGCAGAACAAACCCTCAAAAAGCAAATAATGACCGAAGCTGCCTGGGCCATGCAGCAACAGCCGGTTACAGTTACAGCGTCATCTTCACCCAGGAGTGCGGGCGGTAAACACGACTTTTTTTCGGAAGCCGACTATTTCTGGCCGGATCCTAAGAACCCCGATGGCCCTTACATCAACCGCGATGGCATGACCAACCCGGATAACTTTGTAGAACACCGCAAAGCCATGATCCGCTTTAGCAAGATCATCGGCGCCCTGGCATCGGCCTATAAAATAACCGGAGATGTAAAATATGTTAAACAGGCTGTAATCCACCTTAAAGCTTGGTTTATTGATCCCGAAACGTTGATGAACCCAAGTCTTTGGTTCGCTCAGGCAGTTAAGGGGCAGTTTACCGGCCGTAATTATGGTATTATCGATACTATTCACCTGATGGAAGTTGCGCAAGGCATTATCGTGATGGAAAAAGCTATGGACGCCGAAACTACAGCCGCCGTTAAAAAATGGTTTACCGATTATACCAACTGGCTCATGACCAGTAAACCCGGTATGCAGGAAAGGGATGTTAAAAACAACCATGCCACCTGCTGGGCTATGCAGGTAGCCTCCTTTGCGAAACTTTGTAAAAATGAAGCAGTACTCGATTCGATTCGCGTGCGATACAAAACGATATTGCTCCTCCGCCAAATGGGCACCGACGGCAGCTTCCCCTTAGAGATGGCACGTACCAAACCCTATGGCTACTCTATTTTTAACCTCGATGCCATGACCATGCTGTGCCAGATCCTTTCAAGCCCGCAGGATAATTTATGGAACTTTGAAACACCGGATGGTAAATCCATCAAAAAAGGAATAAGTTATCTATATCCTTTCGTGGCAGATAAAAGTAAATGGACTTTAAAACCCGACGTAATGTATTGGGACAACTGGCCAATTGCGCAGCCTTTCCTGTTGTTTGGCGCTAATGCCTACCATGAAAAAGTGTGGTTAACAACCTGGCAAAAACTGGATCATAACCCTCAGGTTGAAGAAGTTATCCGGAATTTACCCATCAGGCACCCGCTTATCTGGTTTTAAACCGGGTAAGCGATTTTCCCACTCAACGCTTTTTCCCGTCTATAATAATATATAAACTGTGAGTTAAGCGTATCATCAAAATATTTTTTTGTCGGGAAGGCAAGTTTTCTCCGTATATCATCACACTACAAAAGCACTACTACGCTTGTGATCGAATCGTATTGAGGTTATTATAAGGTATTTATAATAAGATGTTTATATAATTTTACCAATACAAAAACATCTATTATACCTATTAACGCGCCTTTCCTGGTATTAGTATATGATATTCATAAGTATCATGAATTTGGTTAACAGGTTTGTGTTTTATTGCCCGGCTTATTTATAAACCAAATAATACATCTAAAACCATTTAACAAATTTAACTTATGAGATCGAAACTTAACTCTTACCTCCTTGGCCTGGTCCTGGCTGCGCTCGCGGTGCTATCCTCCTGTAAAAAGGATAACATGAACCAGTTTAAAACCGGCAGCGATTCAAACACCGATAACAGCAGCAAGCCTGTTGCTGTTAACAATGCTGTACCTATCGCCTCCTTTAAAGTAATAGGTTACCTGCCCAGCTGGCAGGGCGATGTGAATACGGTACAATACAGCAAACTAACCCATATTAATTACGCTTTTCTTACCCCCAACAATACCGGAGGGCTGAACCCGCTCGATAACCTTTCAAAATTCACCAGCCTGGTATCAAACGCACACAGCCATAATGTTAAAGTAATGATATCTGTAGGCGGTGGTGGCGGCGGCGATGCCTTCCATCCTATTGTAGCCAATGCCGGTTACCGTACCACTTTTGTTAATAATATGGTCAACTTTTGTAACCAGTATAACGTTGATGGCGTGGATATCGACTGGGAGTTCCCCTCGGCAGGTACCGAAACCAATAACTTTTATTTATTACTGCAGGAACTATCAACTGCCATGCATAACAGCGGCAGGTTATGTACCATCGCCTCTATCTCGGTTGGGGCTACTTACGTTACCAGCAATATGTTCTCTATCCTTGATTGGATCAACATCATGGATTATGACGACAACAACTTTCAGCACTCTACCTACCAATCGGCTGTTGATTGTTTAAGCTATTGGGCAAACCGTGGTTTGCCTGCAGCCAAAACTATTCTGGGGGTTCCGTTTTATGCAAGGGATAACCGGTACGATTATTCGACCATGAACTATGTTGATGTTTTAGCTATAGGCGGTAGCCCTAACTCGGATACCTTTCAAACTTTTGGCTATAACGGTATCCCAACCATTAAGAGCAAAACTACCCTGGCACTTAACCAGGCAGGGGGCATGATGATCTGGGATTTGGGCGGTGATGCTTCGGGTGCCAACTCCCTGCTTTCGGCCATGAACACTATTATTACCGGCGGAACGACCAATCCTCCGTCAGCTCCACCAATAGGCACTGTAATATCGCTTAAAGGCTTTAACGGCAAATATGTAAGCGGCGAAAACGGCACGCAGGCTATGACCTGCACCCGCACCACTGCCGGCGACTGGGAACATTTCACCGTTCTTGACGCAGGCAACGGCAAAATCTACCTGCGCAGCATGGGTAAATATGTTTCGTCAGAAAACGGCACACAAGCCATCACCTGTAACCGCACCACGCCAAGCGACTGGGAAAAATTTGACTGGATAGTTACCACCGACGGAAAAATAACGCTGCGCGGCAACAACGGCAAATTCATTTCCAGCGAAAACGGTACGCAGGCCATGACTTGTAACCGGGCTACCGCATCGGGCTGGGAAGCATTTGGGTTGAATCAGTAAACTATTAACTGCTTATACCAAAGGCCGGGGCTATGATACTAAAATCATAGCCCCGGCTGTTTTTCAGAGGATTGGTATATTCTTTTAATGTATTTTACTTCGCAAACCTCGGCAGCAGGTTAGTCGCGGCACCCATCATTTTTATTTTGTAGCGATACCCCCCTCCAAAAGAATCCTCCTCTTTTAAAAACTCATGGTTCTTTTTACTGATCCAGTAGGTTTCGGTAAAATGGCGGCCATTGTAATCGCTTTCGTTATATAGCTTCCAGCAATCAACTTTGTTACCGTCCAATGTAGTAATTAACTCGCTGCCGGTTATTTTGTATAAAACATAAAGCGGTGCAGGGATCCCGGCCTCATAAAAGGGGATCGCAAAACTTTTGCCTTCGGCAAGCGGTAACATCTCGAAGGTTTCAATGTCTAAATTCCAATTAAAGTTGGCGAAGGGAAAATCAAGCTTAAAATTCTTAGCCTCGTTATTGGCAACGGTGTCGGCACTTATCACTTTATCGGCAGCCCAGTTAAAGGCTTTTGTTTTTTTGCCGATGGTTTCTGAATGATAAATCGGCGCGAAATCAGGCGCCTTGTTAATGGAGTAGACGGAACGATATGATAAGCTATCACTGCCATACCAGTGCTGGGTTATAGTAAATACCTTTTCACCGTTACGGGTTTCGAGGTTTATATCGCGCAGCCAAAGCCAAAATTTCAAGCTTCGGTTGTCCTTTGTATTTTGAAAATACACAAGGTATTGCTTTAACCCGGGTTTAAGCGCCGATGTTAGCAGGCGTTTGTCTTTTACACGGATGGTATCAGTTTGAGCAAATACTTTAGGCGTATGCGATAGCAGCAGTAACAAGCTAAGGCTTACAGCTACTAATTTTTCGGCTAATTGTTCGGTTTTCATGATAATTTGATGGCTTTGATAAGGATACATTTCTGTTAACAATTCAAAACTGCCTTTTATCAACCATCCGATGAAACCGGTTAAACCATTGCCGCGTTCTTTTTAGCCTATTACTGTATTTATTCAATAATATACCTGTAGCCCAACTTATTGAACATTTAGTGCCATTTATTGAATAAATGCCGGCAACTATTTAAAACCGGCATCCACAAACAAAAAGCTTAGTAATTTTAAAAATGCAACTATTTAAAACCCGCCCTTCCATTACACAACTCCAGCTCTTGATATGGTTAGCGGTGTCCCTGTTGCTATTTTTTTCTTATCTGCCGATGGATGGAGCAGGCCAATCGGCTGTTTATACCATTGTTAACACTACGTTCTACGCAGCTATCATATATGGTAACATCCTCTTCCTGTATCCTGTATTTTACCAAAAAGAAAAATATATTTGGTATGTATTACTTGTCATCATTTTTTTAGTGGCAACGGGTGTGCTCCGGGGTTATTCAACCCTGCTTATTTATAATACCTTTTTTGCAAAAACACCAGAGCATATCAGTCAAAAAGCCATCATTAATTATGTTTCGGGCGGAGTGCTCATTTTCATTATGAGCCTGATCTTTCGCATAGCAATAGCTTATTTTAAGCTAAAGCAGCAAACGGAAGAGATTATGATTCAAAAAAGCCAGGCCGAACTAAACCTGCTCAAATCACAGGTGCAGCCGCACTTTTTGTTCAATACACTTAACAACATCTATTACGAAGCTTACCGTGAGGCCCCCCGTACCGCGGCATTAATTGAGCGGCTTTCGGACATTATGCGCTATTTTGTTGATGAAAGCCCCAAGGATGATGTAGCCATCGGAACCGAAGTACAGTTCATTGAAAACTACATCGCATTAGAAAAAATCAGGATCAGGCATGAGGTGGTTGTTTTTTTTGAAAAAAACTTCAATTCAGATCTCCGCATCCCGCCTATGCTGCTCATGACCTTTGTGGAGAATATTTTCAAGCACGGCATCGACAAATCGAGCGAACAAAACCTTATTGGTATATCTTTGGTTCAGCAGGGTGATTATCTTTTTTTTAAAACCAACAATGCTATCCATGCCAAAGTAGCAAGCAAACGCGCTGCCGGTTTCGGCATTGTCAACTTAACCAAAAGGCTAACCATGCTGTACGGTTCAAATTTTGACCTGAAAATTGATAAAAGTAACAACACCTTTGCCGCGTTTTTAAAGATCCCGATAGCATGAATTTAAGCTGTATCATAATTGATGACGAACCTAACGCGGTTAACCTGCTGGAGATCCTGGTGCAGCAAAGTACGCAGTGGCAGCTTAAAGCCAAATGTTATAACGCGCTTGAGGCACTGACCTTTTTAAAAACCAATAAGGTTGATTTTATTTTCCTGGATATCAACATGCCGCAATTAACGGGCATGGAGCTGGCAGGCTTGCTTCCACCGCAAACCAAAATTGTGTTTACCACTGCCTATTCAGAATATGCTGCCGAAAGCTATACCTATCAAACTATTGATTACCTGCTGAAACCAATCACACTGAAACGTTTCCTGGCAGCCATGCAAAAAATTGAAGGGTATTTTGGCAAGTCCGAACCGGTGATGCAACAAACCCCGGTTAATAATGAGGGCTATTTCTTTATAAAATCGGGCAAGGTGTTACGCAGGATCCTACTGGACGAGATCTTATACTTTGAAGGCGAAAAGGAATACGTACGGCTTGTTACCAGTCAGGAACAGTTATTAATTTACCGCAGGCTCAAGGATATTGAAGAGCAGCTTTCGGCCCCCTTTGTGCGGGTGCACAACTCTTATATTGTAAATACCAAACAACTGGTAAAAATTCAGGACAACCATATTTATATCGCGGATAAACACATCCCTGTAAGCGAAAAATTTAAAGATGGTTTTATGAAGCTTATTAATAGAAGGATATTTTAAATCTTACATGAACATCTCCGCTTATTAACCAAAACTCAATGTTTAGATTTTGAAAATATCCGCGATGCAATAGCAACTTATAAAAAGGGATGCGAAAAGAGCTTTAGAAATTTTAACGATAACGTTAAAGCAACTGGATTCATTGCACTCGGCCAATGAATAAAAAATTTGTTTGTGATGTTTATCGGAAAGATAAATAAATTATCAATACGCCTGGATAAGCACCTTGGCAGGAATATGCAAAACTTCATTTAACTTCCGGATCATCGCAAGGCTAAGCTTACGTTTCCCTGATAGTATTTCGGATTTACGTGAACGATAGCCCAATAGTTCCCCAAGTTCCTTTTCAGATAAACCCATCTGATCCAGCCGAAACTTTATAGCATCAATAGGGTTGGGTGAAGGAATTGGATAATGTTCGAGTTCATACTCCTTAACAAGAATGCTCATTACCTCCAATTCGTCAGACATAGGCGAACCTTCCTTAATATCTTGCTGCATCAGTTCATAAATATGGGCTAATGCAGCCTCATACTGCTCTTCGCTTTTAATTGGCTTTAACATAACTTACTGTTTTAGCATTAGAATCCAGACTTACGAAGTTTTTGAAACTTCGTAAGTCTTCAAAGATATCTCATTCAGTACAACAGTAACCGATGAATTTACGATACCGTAATCTCGCCTCTCAAATCCGTTTCCAGCCATTCTTTTACCTGCAAGGGATCATCGCTTTGGCCCAGCAGGTACATCATTTTGGTAACAGCCGATTCAAAGGTCATGTCATAGCCGTTGGCTACGCCGATATCTTTGAGGTGTTTGCTGGTTTCGTAACGGCCGAGTTCAACCGTACCTACCTTACATTGCGAAATATCAAGGATTACCTTACCGCTGTCGATAGCGTTTTTAAGCAAATCAATAAACCAACTGTCGGTTGTGGTATTACCGGCCCCAAAGGTTTCCATTACTATACCCCGCACATCGGCGCTTAAAATGTTCTCAACCACTTTAGGGCTTATGCCCGGGTATAACTTCAATACGCCCACATCATTCACCAGGTTATTGTGTACAATTAACGAGCTTTCGTCTTCAGGCAGCCTGATATCGTTCGCGCTAAAGCGTAAATGAACGCCCGATTCGGCCAATATAGGATAGTTTGGCGAGCGGAAAGCCTCAAACTTTGATGAATTATATTTAAAAGCCCTGTTACCACGGAACAGTTTATAGTCAAAATAGATACAAACCTCGGGCACGCGGGCGCGGTCATTCTTTTTAGCTTTAGCTATTTCAATAGCTGTCATCAGGTTTTCCTTTGCATCAGTACGGATGGCGCTTATCGGCAGTTGCGAGCCTGTGAAAATAATGGGCTTGCCTAAGTTTTCTAACATAAAACTTAATGCCGACGCGGTATATGCCATCGTATCCGAGCCGTGCAAAATCACGAAACCATCATTATCATGATAGTTTGACTGGATCAAACCGGCCAGCTCGCTCCAGATTTCGGGGTTCATGTTTGATGAATCAATGATCTCATCAAACGAGTGTACTTTGATACGGCAGTTAAGCTTTTCAAGCTCGGGCACGTTATCCATTATTTGCTCAAAGTTGATAGGCTTGAGTACCTTTGTAACCGGATCACTCATCATACCTATTGTCCCTCCGGTATAGATGATCAAAATTTGGCTCATTAATTAAGTTTATGCTGTATATAAATATTAAACAATTTTATATTCCGAATACAAGCCTGGAATTTTCGGTAGTGACCTCTGCCACTTTTTCAATGCTTGTTTGGTGAAGCTCCGCCACCTTTTGGGCTATATATACCAGGTACGAGCTTTCGTTAGGTTTACCCCTGAACGGAACAGGCGTAAGGTACGGAGAATCTGTTTCTAAAACGATATGTTTAAGGTCAATTTCCGGTATTACTTTATCAAGCCCCGAGTTTTTGTAGGTAACTACCCCACCTATGCCCAGGTAAAAATTAAGGTCGATCATTTTTTGAGCTTGTTCAAGAGTACCTCCAAAACAATGAAAAATACCTCGTAACTTTTCATCTGCTTCCCCCTTCAGCACTTCGTACACCTCATCAAAAGCATCGCGACAGTGTATCACAATGGCCAGATCAAGGCTTTTGGCCCAGTTGATCTGTTTTACAAACGCATCTACCTGCTCCTTTAAATGCGTTTTATCCCAATAAAGGTCAATACCTATCTCACCTATGGCATAGATCCTGTTTTGCTGATGGGCATTCATGATGACCGAAAGTTCTTCTTCCCAATTCTCCTTTACATCACAAGGGTGTAAGCCCAGCATCGGGTAGCAATATTGAGGATACTCGTTCGCCAAACCATAAACCAACGGAACGGAAGCCGCATCAACATTGGGTAAAAACAAACGGGTAATGTTATTATCGATACAACGCTGCATTAACGCCGCGCGTTTTTCAGAAATGGTTTCGTAGTATTGATGGGTGTGCGTGTCGGTTAAAACCATGCTGCAAAAATAAACCTTGAATACTTAATAACGAATTTATGGCGGTAAAGTATAAATCACTTTAACTAAAAATTACGCCTTATAAACAAAAAACCTCCCGCTTTTGGCGAGAGGTTTCTTCTATCAGTTCTTTTTAGCGGCCGGTTTCTTTGTGCCGGCTTTTTTTAGTGGAGCTTTACCAGCAGCCGGTTTCGGGGTAACCGCGGCATGTTTGCCTGGTTTTACTTTTACCAGTTCGATATCGAATACCAATGTGCTGTATCCGGGTATTTCCGATCCGTAAGGACGTTCGCCATAGGCAAGGTTTGAAGGAATGATGAATGTTGCTTTTGAACCTTCATTTAATAAAAGCAAACCTTCATCCCAACCTGATATTACTCTGTGCTCGCCCAAAACAACGCTTATAGGCTCATATGGGCGGCCTGGTTGTTGTATCCCTGCCGCTTTGGCGTTAGCTTCAATGCTGGTATCAAACAGTTTACCGTTAAGCAACTTTCCGGTATAATTTACCAGCACGGTATCGCCGTTAAGTGGCTTTCTTTTGGTTGTTGGGCTGGTTATCACGTATTTTAAGCCTGAAGCTGTAGTAACAGGTTTAAGACCATGTGCCGTAATATAGCTTTCTCTGTCGGCTGTTTCAGCTTGTTTTAGTTTTTCAAGGCCTGCATTCCTTTCGGCAATGGCATCATTTAACGATTGCACCTTCTCTATCTTTAAAATAAAAGTAAGAAAGCTGCCTTTAGGTAAAAATGGCGGACGGGCTTCTTCATGACCAACAAATACCGAATCGGTTGGAATTTTAACCAGGGCACTGTCTTTTGCTGCAAGCAGCGGGAATATTTCCATCAGATCGCCTATATTTTGCGAGGCCTGCACCTGGGCTTGTACGGGATGCCCTGCCTTATAACTACTGAACAGTACTGAATCTTTATCGGTTTTCTGGATAAAGTTAAAAGTAAGCACATCGTTGATCTTAGCTTTGTTGCCCGGGTTAGCAGTATAGATCTGGTAAAGCGCGCCTTTAGCGGTTTTCTGCAAACCAGCCGTTTGCGCACCTGCATTTAAAGCAAGCGCGGAAAGCGCCGGCAATAAAAAAGAAAAAATATGTTTTTTCATAAGTTATAAATAAAAAAGCCTTTCCCGTTTTAAGCAGGAAAGGCTTTGTAAAACATGATAACTATTTAGTCGTCGGGGTTGGCATTTGCATTTGCGGTGCAACCGGTTTTGGTGCATTTGGATTTGGGTGGATGATATTTACCAGCTCAACTTCAAATACAAGCGGCGTATAAGGCTGCATTTGCTGACTTCCCTGATCGCCATAACCTAATGATGATGGAATAACCAACATCGCTTTAGTCCCTTTATTAAACAATTGAAAAGCTTCGTCCCAGCCTTTGATCACTTTACCTTCACCCACCGGAATACGGATTGGCTGATAAGGGTTCATCGGGTTGATCTGCATCTTTTCTTTTACAGCTACCGCTTTAACACTTGTTTCCAAAACTTTGCCAGTAACAAGCCTTAAAGTATAATTAATTACTGCTGTATCACCTACCGCTACGTTAGCACCACTGCCTGGTGTAGTAACTGCATAATTTAAACCTGATGCAGTTTTTACAAATTTCAGGTCTTTATGTGCATCCAGGTAACCCTGGATCTTAGCAGGCTCTTTACCTTTAAGGGCGTCGGTTTGACCTTTCATGTATTGGGTAACGCGATCGCGGAAAACTTGCTCGGTAAGTGCGCCTTTAGCAACTACCTTTTCAATTTTAATAGTATAAACCAGGTACTTACCTTTAAAGCCCGGCGGGCGTTGCTGACCGCCTTTAAATACCGAATCGGCAGCAATTTTAAAGGTGGCGCTATCACCTTCGCCCAATAATGCTAAGCCAGAAACAATATCTCCCTTCGTTTGAGGTTTAGGCATCAGCGTTGGTATAGGCTGTCCGTTATCATAAGAGTTATTGATAATCGAATCCTTATCGGTTTTGAGGATCATGTTCAGTGTCATAAAGTCACCTTCCTTAACTTTAGGATTGCCTTTTGAGGTGTGGATATTATAAAGCAAGCCGCCTTCGCCCTGCTTAAACCCACCGTTGCAACTTGCAAATCCAATAGCCGCAAGTGACAGAAACATCAGTTTTCTTTTCATCATTACTTTTTTACTGTATTAATAGTTTTTTATATTCTGGTAAAATTTGTTTAAATTGTTGTATAACCTGTTCAAGACTATTCTCAGAATGACCGCCGGCCGCATTGCGGTGACCGCCGCCATTAAAGTATTTTTTGCAAATCTCGTTGGCCGGGAACTCGCCTTTTGAGCGTAATGAAAGTTTTACCCTGTCGCTTCGTTCAACTATGAAAGCAGCCAAACGGATGCTTGCCATCGATAATGCATAATTTACCACACCTTCTGTGTCGCCTGTTTCAACATCAAAACGTTCCAGGTCATGTTTGTTAACCGCAATTATAGCTGTATTAAATTCGGGCAATACCTCCAGGCAATTAGCCAGGCAATGGCCTAAAAAGCGCAGCCTGTTTTCAGATGCGCTATTATACACCAGCTCATGAATGCGCCAGTTAACCGCACCGGCATCTATCAAATCGGCAACTATGCGGTGAACTCCGGATGTAGTGTTGGGAAGCCTGAATGAAGCCGAATCGGTCATAATACCTGTATAAAGGCAGGTTGCCACATCCTTATTTACAAGTTCTTTGTGGTGAAGCTCGTTTACTATAAAATCATATACCAACTGCGCAGTAGCACAGGCATTGATATCCCAGTGCCTGTAATCGTCAAAATCGGCAGGCTCCAGGTGATGATCGATCATGATCTTATAGGCATTACTCTCGCCAACCAGCTCGCCCATGTCATTGATACGGCTCAGCGCATTAAAGTCGAGGCAAAATATAAGTTTCGCATCTGCTATCAGGGCGGCAGCTTCTTCGCGGTGCTCGGTATAAATAATAACATTCTCGTTACCCGGCAGCCAGCTTAAAAAGTCAGGATAATCTGTAGGGGCAATAACCCTGGCATGATGGCCCTGCTGTATCAAATAATTATATAAGCCTAATGACGACCCCATAGCATCACCATCAGGTTTATGATGGGTAGTGATCACTATTTTTTGAGGTTTCGTTAAAAGGTCAGTAAGCGAAGCTAAATCTAACATCAATTCTTAAAAAAGAGTTGCAAAGCTAAATAAATAAATGAAATACAAACCATCTAATTTAATTCAAAAAGCTTTATCTTACAGTAACAAAAGCCTATTTTTGCCGCAAATTTTAAATGTTATCATAAGCATCAGTAAGCTTATATTTTAAAACTAACGTAACAAAGGCATTTAATCTATTAATAACCCAAAAAAGAAACAATTATTTCAATGAAAAACAACAGAACATTTACCATGATAAAGCCTGATGCCGTTGCAGACGGGCATATCGGTGCTATTTTAGACATTATAACCAAAAACGGCTTTAAAATCGTGGCGCTTAAATACACTAAATTATCTGCCGAAAAAGCGGGCCAGTTTTATGAAGTGCACAAAGAACGTCCTTTTTATAATGGATTGGTTGAATTTATGTCATCGGGCCCTATTGTAGCAGCTATTCTTGAAAAAGACAACGCTATTGCCGAATTCCGTAAACTGATCGGGGCCACTAACCCGGCCGATGCCGCTGAAGGTACCATCCGTAACCTGTATGCAAGATCAATTGGTGAAAATGCCGTTCATGGCTCAGACTCTGACGAGAATGCCGACATTGAAGGAAGCTTCTTTTTCTCGGCTTTTGAAAGGTTTTAAGCAACTTATTTCGGGTGTAATTACGTAAACTAAAAGTTACGCCCGAAATTTTTACGTTTTTTTTGTAATTATGGTTACGTTTTTTGTAACTTTACAATATCCACCTAAACAATATTACATATTTTAATCAACCAATAATATCACAAAACATGAAACCATTATTCAAATACATATTTTACGTACTTATATTGGTAATGTTGGTTATTGGATCACTAATGCTTTACAGAACACACCCCGAAGCCCAGCTCGCGCTTATCATTCCCGGTCTGTTCATTCTTGCTTATTCAAAGTTTACGGATGATATCAAATTAAAGCATAACAGCTTACGCATGCTTAGAGGAAGATAATTTCCTCAACAAGCACACTTTTAGCTTCGTTATTTATCTTTTCAATTATCTGGCTGCGCATCAGCATCAATTCATTTTTTATTACTGACGATTCTATCCGCAGGAATAATTTCTTATCGCGCACAAATAACTCTTTGGTGCGATTGGCTACTGATTTGCCTACCAGGTCGGGCCAGGCAGTAATAACGCCGGTTTCGTCAAAACGCCGCTTAATCTTATACACATTAAGCATTTGTTCAATAGCTTCCTTAAGTGTTTTGTCGTTGGTTTTACGCATCAATCGCTCCTCCCTTTACTTTAAATAGTTTAACAGGTACCCCTATTTTATTAAAAATGCTTTCAACCCGCTCAACCCCGGTGTCGGTTATAAAAACCTGGCCAAAATCGTTGTTGGATACCATTTGCATTAATTTGGTAACCCGGCCGTCATCAAGCTTGTCAAAAATATCATCAAGCAAAAGCAAGGGTTTAAATCCTTTTTGCTGGTATAAAAAAGTATATTGAGCAAGTTTAAGGGCAATTAAAAATGACTTTTGCTGCCCCTGCGACCCAAACTTTTTCATGGCCATACCATGGATATTGAATTGCAGATCATCTTTGTGAATACCCGCTGTGGTACGCTCCAACGCCCTGTCACGGTCAAAACTCTTTTTTAATAAATTATTTAAATCACCGGCAAGCAGTTGCGATTCATACACGAGGTCAACATGCTCGGCATTATCGCTCAAAAAACTGTAATGCTTATTAAATATAGTAACAAAACCCTCCATAAAGGCCCGGCGCCTTTCAAAAATGCGATTGCCCGAAGCGTTCAATTGCTCATCAATCACTTCAAACAAGCCGGCATCATATCGCCCTGTATCCGCTACCTGCTTTAAAAGCGCGTTACGGTTGGTAAGGATTTTATTATAGATGATCAACTCATCTAAATAATGGTTATCTGTTTGCGATATCACATTATCGATAAACTTGCGGCGTTCTTCGCTCCCTTCGGTTATGATACTGGTATCGTTTGGTGATATCATTACCAGCGGTAACAGTCCGATATGATCAGCCAGGCGCTGATAATCTTTTTTATTACGCTTAAACTGTTTCTTTTGATTACGCTTTACAGAACAGGCAACAGCGTCGGGCTGGTTATTTTTATTAAAGATGCCGGTGATGATAAAAAAATCGGCACCCTGCTTAATCTGCTGGCTGTCTATCGGGTTAAAATAGCTTTTGCATAAAGACAGGTAATGAATAGCATCAAGCAAATTGGTTTTGCCGGCGCCATTATTACCTGTAAAAGCGTTAACCCCCTCGCTGAAAACAAGTTCGGCCTCATCGTAATTTTTAAAGTTAATAACTGACAGCTGTTGCAGGTGCATGGGATGGCAAAGTTACGTTTTTTTGAGTTGTTCATGGTTCATGGTTAATAGTTCATAGTAATCTTTAAATCTATTAAGCATTAACATCCTTTTTAACGTGTAAAGAAGCTACCAGCGGCTATGAACCATGAACTATTAACCATGAACCACTCTCTTTAAAGATTTAATACAAAAGGTATTGCCAGTAAATTTGAAAACCGTATTTTTGCAAACTTAATTTTAGAACAACAATGTCAAAAACCCAGGCGAACACCAAAATTGCAGCACCAGAAAACAATTTTGGTCAGAGTGGCAAATTTGTACGCGAGAACCAGAAAAGCTTACTATTTATTGTAGGGGCTATTATTGCCCTTATTGCTATTTATTTCATTTACATTAAATTATACTTAGGTCCACGTGAAGTTACTGCCGCTAACCAAATGTACAAAGCGCAGGATTTTTGGCAGCAAAAAAACTGGGACAAAGCCATTAAAGGCGATGCCGGCTTCCCTGGTTTTGAAAAGATCATCAGCGATTACAGCAATACCAAAGCTGCTAACCTTGCTTATTTTTACTTAGGTACAGCTTATTTAAATAAAGGCGATTACCGCAAGGCTATTGACAACCTTACCAACTACCGCGGCGACGATAACATGGTAGCAGCCGAAGCTTTTGGCAGCACAGGCGACGCTTATGTTGAACTAAAAGATTACGAAAAAGCAGAAACTTATTTCAGCAAAGCTGCTGATAAAGCAAAGAATAAATTTTTATCGCCGCTTTACCTTAAGAAGTTAGGTTTAACTTATGAGGCTCAAAAAAATAATAAAGAAGCTGCTGAAGCTTATAAAAGAATAAAAACCGAATATCCTGAAAGCGCTGAGGCTCAAAATATCGACGAGTATATAGCCCGCGCCGAAGCAAAACAATAATTTTAATATCGGATTTGAGAATTTCGATTTCGGATTTATCAGGTTTTAAATACCTTTAAATTCGGAATCGATTTTTTTTTAAGCAGATTTTGATCGTCGATCACAAGGCTTAACAAATCCGAAATCGAACCTTCGAAATAAAAAATATCCGAAATCGAAATTCCCAAATCCGAAATCAAATGGCTACCCATCTTAAAAACCTTTCCGACTTTTCAAATACCGAAATACCATCTGCAGCACCGTACCGTTTTGGCATAGTTGTGGCCGAATGGAATGCCGAAATTACTAATGCACTTTACCAGGGTGCATACCAAAGCCTGATAAGCAATGGCGCACTGGCCGAAAACATTTTTTCATACCAGGTACCAGGCAGCTTTGAGCTTACATCGGGAGCAGAGCTGTTATTAAAAAAGGGCAACCTTGATGCCGTAATTTGCCTGGGATGTGTAATACAGGGCGAAACAAGGCATTTTGATTTTATTTGCAACGCGGTAGCAAACGGAGTAAGTAATGTTGCCATAAAATACTCAAAACCTGTTATATTTGGTGTTTTAACTACTGATAATCAGCAACAGGCCATTGACAGGGCCGGCGGCAAACATGGTAATAAAGGCGACGAAGCGGCCATCACGGCCATTAAAATGGCAGCTCTTGCTGAAACATTAAACAGTTAAAACCCGTTAAAGCAATTAATTTTAGCTCAACATGAAAAAATTAGTTTACATAGCGCTTATAGCCGCGGCAGTTGCAACAGCATCATCCTGCTCAAATAAATTATGCCCGGCTTATGGTTCATATCCTAAAACAGGCCGTTAACAGTTAATTGTCATTTTTAAACCTGTTTAAACACACTACACAGTTTTTGTGTTATAATTACGTTATAGCATTTTAACTATTAATAATATGAACTGGATTTCGTTGGAGACGGCCGATCAGCTAATGGCGATCAAACAACAAGAAGGCTATAGCCTTATATTTAAACATAGCACGCGCTGCTCCATCAGCATGATGGCCAAAAGGCGTTTTGAGCTTGACTGGGATAATCTTCCCGAAAATATGCCCCTTTACTTTTTAGACCTGATCAAATATCGCGACCTGTCAAACCAGGTAGCACAATTGTTCCAGGTACACCACGAATCGCCCCAACTGTTACTCATTAAAAATGGCGAATGCATTCTTGACCAGTCTCACAGCGGCATCTCCGTTGATGAAACTTTAGAGGTGCTGATTTAGATTTTGTTCATGGATCATAGTTCATGGTTCATGGGTTCATAAAGTATTTTTAGTATTAATTACGTTGCTGCAAATGCTGATGACCATTTTGCAGTCATTTGCTGCTACTATGAACTATGAACCATTCCCCATCAACTAAATATTTAACTACATTTGTACCATGATTGAATTGCCGGTAGTTCCTGCTGTTAGCCAGCCTGTACGTAAGCCTGATTGGCTTAGGGTTAAGCTTCCTACAGGAAAAGAATATGCTCACGTACGCAGCCTTGTTGATACTCATAAACTGCATACCATATGCGAAAGCGGTAACTGCCCTAATATGGGCGAGTGCTGGGGTGCCGGCACGGCCACTTTCATGATCCTTGGTAATATTTGCACCCGTTCGTGTTCGTTTTGTGCAGTTGCAACCGGCAGGCCTTTAGCTGTTGATGTTGATGAGCCAAACCGCGTAGCAACTTCTGTAAAACTAATGCAGGTAAAACATTGCGTTATTACGTCCGTCGATCGTGATGATTTGAAAGACGGCGGTTCCATTATCTGGGCCGAAACCATCAATGCCATTCGCCGTGAAAGCCCCGATACTACTTTAGAAACCCTGCTGCCCGATTTTAAAGGCAATTGGGATAACCTTGCCCGCGTTTTGGAAACCAGGCCCGAAGTTGTATCACACAACCTGGAAACTGTAAGGCGCCTTACCAAAGAGGTGCGGATCCAGGCAAAATATGACCGCAGTCTTGAAGCCCTGAAACATATTTCGGAAGCGGGTTTGCGTACAAAATCGGGCATCATGCTTGGATTGGGCGAAACCGAGGAGGATGTTTTAGAAGCAATGGATGATTTGCTGGCTGCAGGTGTTCATATACTTACGCTGGGGCAGTATTTACAGCCTACACGTAACCATCATCCGGTGATTGACTGGATCCATCCCGATCAGTTTGCACGTTATAAGGAATTTGGCCTTCAAAAAGGGTTTAGGTATGTTGAAAGCGGGCCGCTGGTACGCTCATCTTACCATGCAGAAAAACACTTGTTTGAAATGTGATAATTCCTTTATATCTTCATCGGGTTGAGTAAGAAACGAAAAATATCGATGTCGGAAGAAGAACTGGTGTTATCATTGCGGCACCGGGAAAAAATTGCCGTCGAAGCTTTATATGATATGTATTCGGCCTCCTTATTCGGGGTAATATCACGCATTATAAATGACACCACTATAGCCGAAGATGTTTTACAGGAAACTTTTGTAAAAATCTGGCATTCCTTTTCAAGCTACAGTACTGAAAAAGGCCGTTTATTTACCTGGATGGTTAATATCGCGCGCAACCTTGCAATAGATAAGACCAGATCGAAAGATTTTAAGAATCAGAATAAAAACCAGGACATTGAAAATAACGTAACTTTCATTGACGAGCAAAGAAACACGGTTTACAAACCTGAGTTAATGGGGGTTAAAAATTTAGTGCAAACACTAAAACCCGAGCAAAAACTGATCATTGAGCTGGTTTATTTTAAAGGCTATACCCATGTGGAAGCTGCCGAAGAATTGGGCATTCCGTTGGGCACCGTTAAAACCCGGTTAAGAATGGGTATCCAGGAACTCAGAAAACAATTTAATTGAAGTGGAAGATTTAAAAGCATATATTGAAACAGGGATACTGGAGCTTTACGTATTGGGGGATGTTACCCCTGCCGAAAAGCTACAGGTTGAAGAACTGGCTTCAAAGCATCCCGGTATTAGGGCTGAGCTTAACGAAATTGAACGCTCAATGGAACTGTATGCCGGAGAAAACGCGATTGAACCATCTGAACATTTACGCAGCCGTGTATTAGGAAGCTTACTTACTAATTTTGGCGACGATAATGACTTTCCTACACAAACCCATTCAGAACGGGAAAATGTTGTGGTTACACGGCTACCCGACAAACAAAAAGAAATTAATTTTTATAAATATGCATTTGCCGCATGCCTTGTTTTATTGTTAGCAAGCGCGGTGGCTTTGTATAATCTTTACAACCGCCTTAATGATACCAATACCCGCCTAAATGCCATGCAGTTGCAAAACCAGCATTTTAGCACTACCGTTAGCGCAAAGGACAACGAGCTGAACCTTTTAAGAGATACCTCATATAAATTGATCCGCCTGAAAGGAACTAAAAAATCGCCTGAGTCGGTGATGACCGTAGCCTTTAGCCCATCCAAACAAAAAGTGGTGATTGACATGGAAGGCCTTAAATTGCCTGCAAATGACCAGGCTCATCAATACCAGCTTTGGGCACTGGTGGGCGGTAAACCTGTTGATCTGGGTGTATTTGACGCCACGGCAGATTCAAGCGGATTCAAAAATATGAAAGCCATAGCCTCGGCCGATGCCTTCGCGGTAACGCTTGAGCCAAGAGGTGGTAGTCCAGGTCCAACACTATCACAAATGGTGGTAATGGGCAAATTTTAAAGCGAAAAAGGCCTCCCAGGGCTCAATAATGATTAAAAGCTTACATTTTTTCGGATTTATTCCCAAAAAATGTAAGCTTTTCGATTTTTATACGTTAATTACTTGTATTTTGTGTAAACCTAAACTACACTGGTTTAATAATTTAACATTTTTTTAACGAAAACCAAAACCAATTATTAGTTTTTTTGTAACTAATAGGAACGTGCAAACGTCTTATGATTAGTTAGGACATAACGAGAAACAGTGAACCTGGTAAACCTAACTCCCCGGATTTGAGTATTTAGTTCTTTATAAGATCAGTTAATAGTTAATTAAAACGGCTGTATGATACTTGCAGCCGTTTTTTTATGCCCTTAACTTTGCCATAGTAACAGGCAATTGCGCAATGAGCTTACCGGGTAAAACAACATGCATCCGGTTTGGCAATGCGAGTTCATCGCCGGCCTTACCGTGAATGTAGGCACCAATGATGCAAGCCTGATCCGGCGGATACTTTTGCCCAAGCAACGCAGCTATTACGCCGGTAAGTACATCGCCCATACCTCCGCTTGCCATAGCAGCATTTCCTGACGAGTTAAAATAAGCTTTGCCATTGGGTGTAGCGACGATGGTATAATCATTTTTCAGCAGGACACACAAGTTTAACTCCGTTGCCTTTTTTATAGCGGTTTGCAGCCGCTGCCACCAGTTGGTATGTTCGCCAAAAAGCCTGTCAAACTCTTTCATGTGCGGGGTTAAGATGCTTCCCGCGGGTAGCTGGGTTAATAATGTCTTATTTTCAGCAATCAGGTTCAATGCGTCGGCATCAATAACCAACGGTTGTTTATAGTTTTCGATGATTGCTTTTAATAATGTTAAAGCCTCAGCGTCTTTGCCTAAACCAGGTCCCACAGCTATCGAACTAAATTTGTTCCAATCAATATCAGGCAGTTTATCACCGTTCCTGACTATGGCCATAATCTCGGGCTGATAACTGTTTAGCGCGGTTAAACCACTTTCGGGGATGCAGGCGGTTGTCAGGCCGGCCCCTGCGTGTGCTGCAGCTGATGAGCTTAATAGCGCTGCTCCCATGGTTTTTGCCTGCCCTGCAATAATCAGCACATGACCAAATGTGCCTTTATTGCTGAAACGATGACGTGGTTTTAGTATTTGTCTCACATCCTTTTCTTCAACAAGCTGATACGGTGAATTTAACGACTGGATAAATTTTTCATTAATGCCAATATTCACGGCCTCCCAGCAATTGATATAAGGTGCCGATTCTGGTAACAGGAAATTGATTTTAGGCTGCTGAAAAGTAATTACAAGGTCGGCTTTTATTGCAATGGTATCCCTGGCTACCTCCCCTTCCGAAAAAAAACCTGTGGGTACATCAACAGCAACAACTATTCGGCCCAAATCATTAATGAACTTAACCAGCCGTTCATAATTGCCGGTGAGCGGTTTGTTCAAGCCGCTGCCAAGCAGGGCGTCAATAATTACCGAGCTGCTATCCGCCGGGATCGCTTCATCTTTGGCAAGTTCTTTTATAGATACGCAAGTTTGTTTTAGTCTTTCAAAATTGATGTTAAAATCCTCCGATGCCTTATCAGAAAACCGGGCTATTACAACGTTGAGCTTATTATAATGATGATCACATAAAATACGCGCAATGGCAAGCCCGTCGCCGCCGTTATTCCCTGTACCACAGTAAAAAGTTATCGGCTCGTTTTTATCGGGGAAACGGTTAACGAACCAACCCACAAACGCTTTTGAGGCGCGTTCCATCAAATCAATAGAAGCAACAGGTTCATTAGCGATAGTATAAGCATCGCCCTCGCGAATTTGTTCGGCAATTAATAAAGGAAGCATATATCCTAAAGTAAGGATTTAGTGGTTTTGTTTTAAGAGAAATTATTGGCAGATCAACCGAACTGCACAACAAATAATAATATCCAAAAATCCGGCAGCAAAATTTATTTTAACAGACGGACTGGCAAGCTGTTTTACAATAATAAAGTGGCCGTTTCACGAGAATTTAGTTTATCAGAAATGCGGGTATTTAACATCTCTTTTTGGTTTGTTTTCATATTAATTGCTTTTATAATTCTTCAGACCTTGCGAAATATTTGAATAGATAAAATCAATATTTATTACCTTTACATAGCATTTATCTATATTACATGACTATCACACAACTAGAGTATATTGTAGCTGTTGATACCTATCGCAGCTTTGTTTTGGCAGCCGAAAAATGTTTTGTTACCCAACCAACATTAAGTATGCAGGTACAAAAACTGGAGGATACTCTTGGTGTTAAGATCTTTGACCGAAGCAAACAACCCGTTGTACCTACCGAAATAGGAATTGAAATAATTACGCAGGCACGTGTAATGCTGTCTGAGAGCGAAAAGATCAAAGAAATTATATCCGACAGGCAAAAGGAACTTTCGGGAGAATTACGGGTGGGCATTATTCCTACTGTTTCGCCCTATATATTACCCAAAATCATCCATGGCTTTATTGAAAAATATCCGCAGGTAAAACTGATTGTATGGGAACAAACTACCGAAGAGATCATTCAACAGCTAAAACTTGGTATGCTTGACTGCGGCATCCTTTCTACCCCGCTTCACGAAAACAACCTTACCGAAATCCCTGTATTTTATGAAAATTTTGTAGCCTATGTATCCAAAAACAGCAAACTTTCTAAAAAGAAAAATATTGTGCCGGATGATATAGATATGGAGGAGATCTGGATCCTGAACGAAGGCCATTGTATGCGCGAGCAGGTTTTGAATATTTGCCAGCGACGGAAATCAACCCGTGGCTTTCAGCATTTTGAATACAATACCGGCAGTGTTGAAACCCTAAAACGCATGGTCGATCAAAATAACGGGGCAACCATCCTCCCCGAGTTGGCCCTGTCTGAGCTTAGCGAGAAACAACTGGATAAGGTGCGGTATTTTAAATCGCCCGAACCCGCCCGTGAGGTAAGCATTGTGATACAGCGTAACTTTTTAAAACGCCGCATGATTGAAGCACTGAAAGCTGAAATCCTGGAATTTGTGCCAAAGCGGATGAAAAGCAAAAAGAAAAAGGAAGTGATGGATATTTAGTCCTTTTTTATACCTTTTACTCTTTTCATTTCTTTATCAAAGTCGCTTTCAAATTGAGTGGCCTGGAAACTATTAACGCGTTAACCGACAGCGATAATAGCATCTAAAGTCTAAAATGCAGTTACTCAATTCTCACCATCATTGGCAGTTATTTCCAAATTGGAAACAACTGAAGTTTCGTCAAGTTCAGCGCTCTCAAAAATATTTCTCAGATACTTGCTAAAACAATCATATAACTTTAAATCCCTGAATATCAGAAACAACTATCACGCTATTTAGATTTATTATAAATAATTTGCATCGTAACACTTGCCTGACTACTTTTGCGCAGTTATTTATATTTAGTCTAAATAAAATGAATTATCCCAAACCATCTTTCTCAAAAATCTTTTCACTTTCATTTATAGTACTACTAATCGGCACCATTCCGGCCCTTGCCCAGCAAGCCAGGGGCATCCTTAAAGGTAAAATTGTCACCATAAAAAATGGCCCCGCGGAAAACGTTTCAGCAGTACTTAAAGGCACCAGGTATGGTACCATAACCGATGAAAACGGCTTATTTGAAATTAAAGCCCCGCAAGGAAATTATACACTTGTAGTATCCGAAGTTGGTTCAAAAGGACAGGAAAAATCAGTAACGGTAACAGCCGGGCAAACAACTGTACTGCCTGTTATTACTGTTGATCATACTATTCATGGTTTGCAGGAAGTAAATATAAATGCTAATAAAACCAATAAATTTAAACGCTCACGAAGCGAGGATGTTGCCAAAATGCCTTTAAGCAACCTCGAAAACCCACAGGTTTATAATACCATAAGCAGCCAGCTGATGCAGGAACAATTGATATTTTCTGTTGATGACGCAATTAAAAATGCCCCTGGGATCCAAAAAATGTGGGAAGCTACCGGACGTGGCGGCGATGGCGGCGCTTATTATAACAGCAGGGGCTTTATTGTACAAAGTACCATGCGTAACGGCATTGCAGGCATTATAACTAATGGCATTGACGCGGCTAACATCGACAGGATTGAAATTATTAAAGGCCCCTCTGCCACTTTATTCGGAAGTTCTTTAACCTCATATGGCGGCCTGATCAACCGTGTTACAAAGAAACCTTATGATACATTTGGTGGAGAAGTAAGCTTATCTGGCGGCAATTTTGGTTTTTACCGGGGCAGCGCCGATATTAACACCCCGCTCGATAAAGATAAAAAGGTACTCTTCCGTTTAAACACCGCTTTTAATCATGACGGCAGTTTCCAGAACAACGGCTTTTCACGGAATTTGGTTATTGACCCAAGCATTGTTTATAAGCCTACCGACAGGTTAACCATTAGCGCCGATGCTGAATTGTCATATGGCACCAATATCGGAAAATCCATTTTCTTTTTCCCTTACGGACAAACAATCGATGCCCTGGGCTACAGTCGTGCCGATCAGCTCAAGCTCGACTACAAACAAAGCTATCATGGAAATGACCTGGCTCAAACGTCACAAAACAGGAATTTTTATGGCGAAGTAAAATACAAGATCTCCAACGCCTGGACAACACGTACCAACCTGAGCCTAACCCATAGCTATTCGAACGGCTTTGGCCCTTACTACTACCTGTTGCCAGGCGATTCTATTTCCCGTAACGATCAGTCAACCCGCAAAAGTAAAGATGACATGATCGAGATCCAGCAAAACTTTAACGGCGACTTCAAAATAGGTAAATTCCGTAACCGATTTGTAGGCGGCCTGGATTTTTTCAGGGAAAACTCGCAACAATATTTTTTTGGCAGTACGCTCGATACTGTATCTGTAACCGGCAATCAAAACTATAGCAATTTCAACAAAGCGGCGATGGACGCCCTTTATGCTACCGGCATTTATGGTTTTACCTACCCTTCCATGTTTAAACGGAATACCTACAGCGCTTATATCTCTGATGTGTTTAATATTACGGATCAACTGATAGCATCGGCGGGTTTACGCGTAGACAGGTTTGACAACAAAGGCAACTATGACCCAACAACTCAAACCACATCCGGGGCATATAAGCAAACCGCCTTTTCGCCAAAATTTGGTTTGGTTTACCAACCCGTTAAAGACCACATATCGCTGTTTGCCAATTATCAAAACAGCTTTAACAACAAAACCGGTACTACCGAAAACAACCAACCGCTTAAGCCTGAGCAAGCCAATCAAATCGAAGGTGGCGTAAAACTTGATCTCTTCGATGGTAAATTGAGCGGTACGGTAAGTTACTATGATATCAAAGTGAAAGATATCGTGCGCCCTTCCACCATAAATCCCATTCTTTCGGTACAGGACGGAACCCAATACAGCAAAGGTTTTGAAGCCGAAATAATAGCCAACCCAATAATCGGCCTTAACATCGTAGCAGGTTTTTCATATAATGATTCAAAGCTTACCAAAAGCGCCGATGGCGGCGTTGAAGGTCTTCGGCCCGCAACCGCCTCATCGCCATATCTGGCAAATTTTTGGGTAAGCTACAAGTTTCATCAAGGTGCAGTGAAAGGTTTTGGTCTGGGTTTCGGCGGCAACTATGCCAGCGATAATAAGATCGTAAACAGCCGGACCATTGGGGTATTTACCCTACCGGCTTACACCGTATTAGGAGCATCAGCATTTTATGATACTAATAAATACCGGTTTGGTGCTAAGCTTGACAACCTCACCAATGAAAAATACTGGATAGGTTACACCACCATTAACCCTCAAAAACTAAGGAGTTTTGCATTAAGCGCAACCTATAAATTTTAAAACAGCCATTAAATAAAAAGCAGGAGTGTATTAGCTCTTCCTGCTTTAAGTTAATAACCCTGTCATTCCTGTTAATCCTGAATAAAATGTCCAAATCCATACGCTCTTTCTGTAAGCTTCCTCCTCTTTTATTATGGGCAGTTTTGCTGCTCTTCAATATAAAACCCGCGCTGGCCGAGGTAAAACCCGGCACCATAACCGGCACAATCACGACTGCCGATGGCCAAATCGTTCCCGGTGTAACCGTAAGCCTTAACGGTAATGGGATATCTGCCGGCACGGTTACCAGCGAAAGCGGAAGGTTTACCTTTAACAAGGTAAAACCGGGCAGCTACACCATCAAAGTAACGTTTGTGGGCCTGGCTCCTGAAGAAAAAGCAGTTGAACTGGCCGATGGACAACGCGTTACCGTAAACTTTATGCTGCGCGAAAACGCAAACCAGATTGGTGAGGTCTTAATTTCGGGCAGGAAACAAAAATATAAGATCGAAGCACCCTCACCCAGCCTGAGGTTAAACGAGCCTTTACTTGAAGTGGCACAAAACATCCAGGTGGTATCTTCCGACCAGATTAAGGACCAGCAGATCTTTAACATGCTCGAAGGCGTATCGCGCAATGTGAGCGGCTTAACCATGCAGGAGCATTGGGGCAATTATGCCCGTGTAAATGCCCGTGGCGACAGGCTTGCACCTTTCCGCAACGGTATGAACATCGAAGCTACCTGGGGCCCGCTAACCGAGGATATGTCATTTGTTGACAGGATTGAATTTGTAAAAGGCCCTGCTGCATTCATGCTGGCTAACGGCAACCCCTCGGGTTTTTATAACGTAGTTACCAAAAAGCCTACCGGCACTACCAGCCAGGCATTCAGCTTTACTGCAGGCAGTTTTAACAGCTACCGTGCCACTGCCGATTTTGACGGCGTCCTTACTAAAAACGGTAAACTGCAATACCGCCTCAACCTGATGGGCCAGCTTTCAAAATCATGGCGCCCGTATGATTTTACCAACCGTACGGCTATCGCTCCCGTATTACGCTACAAATTCGACAGCAAAAACACCCTCACTGCCGAGTATACCTACCAGTACCAGCGCATGAATGCCTTTGGTACCGCGTACCTGTTCTCCACTGAGGGCTATGCAACACTGCCGCGCAACTTTACTAACGCGCCTTCAAATTCACCATCATCGGGCATCCGGGACCAAAGTGCGTTTTTAACTTATGAGCATACCTTTAACAGCAAGTGGAAAGTTACCGCGCAGGGTGCTTATTTTTATTATAAGCAAACGGCATATAGCTATTGGATAAACAGCATCAACAGCAACGGCGATGTTGACCGTAACCTTGGTTTATGGGATGCCGTTAACAAAAACAAATTTGCCCAGGCTTTTTTAAACGGCGAATTTAATACAGGCAAAGTTGTTCACCGCCTGTTAAGCGGCCTTGATATTGGCGACAAGTACTACATTCCGGATTATTTTCAATCAGGCTCGCTTGATCCTGATCCCGCAAACCCTTTCAATATCCACAATCCAAATAATGGCCCTGTTACTTTACCTGTGTTTGATAGATCGGTGCCACTTAGCGAACGTGGTAAAAACGCTGTAAATACCGAAAAATATCAATCATTTTATGTACAGGATGAGTTGGGCTTTTTTGATCAGAAATTGCGTTTAACTGTAGCCGGTCGTTACACCCATGCCACTACCACCGATCCTTACGCAGGCGATACCAAAGGGCATAAATTTACGCCCCGCTTTGGGTTAAGTGTTAACATTGATCCTGCTACAACTGCTTATGCGGTATATGATCAATCATTTGTGCCGCAAACAGGTAAAATATACAGCGGTCAAAAAGTTAAGCCTATTACAGGCAACAACATGGAGCTTGGTTTAAAACGCGACTGGTTTGATGGAAAGTGGAATACTACCTTATCTGCTTACCAGATCCTTAAAAACAACCAGTTGGTAACCGACCCCGATAAACATGGTGAATCTGCAGCAAATTACGTTTTGCAATTAGGTCAAACTAAAACCAAAGGGGTCGAATTTGATGCCCGCGGCGAAATCATAACCGGCCTCAGCCTGATGGTTAACTATGCTTATACCGATTCGAAGATTTCTAAAGACACCGACCCTGCAAATGTTGGCAATCCTGTTCCCGGCTTTGCAAAACATGTTACCAATGCCTGGTTAACATACCGTTTACAGCACGGCAGCTTAAAAGGTTTGGGCTTTTCAACCGGCTATCAGTGGCAGCTTGACCGCCTGCCATGGAGTCTCGGCACAGGTACTTCTGATCTGCCAAACTACTTCCGTTTAGATGCAGGCGCATCCTACCAGATCAAGAAGATGAGTTTTGCGTTAAATGTAAATAACGTGCTTAACAAATACCTTTATTCAGGTGGTCATGAGGGGTTGAGCACCGACGGCAAAACTGTTTATAGCTGGCAGGCAGAAGCACCAACAAACGTACGTTTAAGTATCGGTTACAAATTTTAATGAATGACACCTTTTAAAAAAACACTGTTGTTTATACATCGCTGGCTCGGATTTATATCCGGGCTGGTAGTATTTATAGTGAGTATAACCGGTTGTATCTTTTGCTTTCAGGACGAGATCCAGGATGCGATACACAGTTACCGTAAGGTTGAGGTACAAGATAAACCCTACATAGCACCATCAATACTTAAGTCCGAAGCACTGAAAGGCCGTAAAGGCGCTACGGCCAGTTATGTTTACTATTACGGTACCGGTCGTCCTGCGGGGGTGTTGGTAACGGACAAGAAAGAGGGCCTCCTTTTTGTATATCTGAATCCTTATACAGGTAAGATCACCCATACCGAAAGCCCCGCTTCAAACTTTTTTATTATTGTTGAATACATTCACCTGTACCTGTTGCTCCCGGCTAATATCGGCACCCTGGTAGTAGGCATATCGGTTATAATTTTTGTGGTGCTGATGATCACCGGCATAATACTCTGGTGGCCCAAACGTAAAAGCGACCGTAAACGCAGCTTCACTATTAAGTGGGGGGGCCGCTGGCGCCGTGTTAATTACGACTTACATAATGTTTTGGGCTTTTATGCCACCAGCGTGGCCATCATATTGGCTATAACAGGTCTGTCAATATCATTTGACTGGATGCGTGAAGCTATTTACACAGCCGCTAATTTGGGCAAAGCGCATCCCGAAGAAAAGGTAGTTTTCAAGTCCGATTCGTTGTTGAACGGCAAGATGGATACTACCCAGGTTATCAACAAAGCATATTTATCAGCCAAAGCCGCCTCGCCAAATGCCGAAATGTTTTTGATTTATGACGATGCTGCTAAAGCGGGTGCCATAGGCGTAACCGCATATGCGCAAGCGTTACACTACTATAAAAGTGATAGCTATTCCTTCGATAAATACACCGGCAAATTATTGAACCGCACCGCGCATGAGCAAAAAAGTGCCGGCATGAAAATGAATAATATGAATTATGATGTTCACGTAGGCCAAATATTAGGCCTTCCCGGTAAGATCATCGCTTTTTTGGCCAGTTTGATTTGTGCAAGCTTGCCAATCACCGGCTTTATCATCTGGCTCGGCAAACGCAAAAAATCCAAATCAAAAAAGGTAAAAACGGTGGTGCATAGAAGGACGGTAAGGCAGCATTTGCTAACCGACCGTTGATTTTTGATACACTGATTACGTTGATATTCTTTCGCTTCCTGGTATAATTCCCCTTTTAGGGGGCTGGGGGGCCAATAACCACCTCATCATCCAGCGGATGCCCGGTGCAGGTCAATATCCATCCTTGTGCAAGGTCCGCTTCAGTAAGTACATCATTCTTCACCATTTCAACTTTGCCGCCGGTGCATTTAACCATGCAGGTAGAGCATATTCCTCCCCGGCAGCTATAAGGTAAGGGGATATTGTTTTGCAAAGCAGCCTGCAGTATGGATTGGTTTTCGCCCACCACAATATCATGTAGCTCGCCACGGTATTTTATTTTGATGTTTTTAGGTGGAAAGTTAGTAAAGCTGCTTGTTACGGCAACTGTTTCGAGCACAAAATTTTCGCGGCGGATCTTTGCCTGATCAATCCCCATATACACCAGGTCGAACCGGATCATACGCATATAAGCGAAGGGGCCGCAGAGGTAAAATTCAGCATTTGCCAGGTTAAAGCCGCCGTATTGCTTCACCAGCTTTTCTACCTTATCGGGGTTGAGGCGGTTACCTTCGCTGCTAAGCAGGTAAATGATTGTCAGCCTTTCAGGGTATTCGGCTGCCAGTTTATCCAGCTCATTTTTAAATAAAATGGAAGCCGCATTTTGATTACTATAGATGAGGGTTAGCCTGCTTTTACCCTCCCGGCTCAAAATATATTTCAGTTGCGAAAATATAGGGGTAATGCCGCTGCCGCCCGCAAATAAAAACAGATCCTTTTCCTGCTGATGGTCACTGATGGTAAAACGACCGGCCGGGGCTAATGCCGTTAACTCATCGCCTTCCTTTATTTTGGTGAGCATAAAACGGGAGATTTCACCATTGGTAATGCGCTTGATAGTTATTGCAAGGTATTGTTCATCGGGCGACGAGCTTAACGAATACGAGCGCCTGATCTCTTCCTGCCTGTGGTTAAATATCAGTGTGATGAACTGCCCTGCTGTATAAGGGATAAGATTACCATCAATACTACTCAAATAAAATGTAGCCGTATCTGGGGTTTCCCATTTTATGCGTTCAACTTTTAGTTTTAAAATCTCTTCGGTCATCAATTGATGGCGTTATTGTTTATCTGCAAGCATTTTGCGGATAACGCTGTTCTTTTTGCCGTAAGTATAGTAGATAACCAAACCAATTGCAAGCCAAATGACCAAACGCAACCAGGTATCGCCGGGTAGAAACGTCATCATGGCAAAACAGGTCAGGATACCCAGCACCGGCACCAATGGCACAAGGGGTGTTTTAAACGGCCGGTGAATATCAGGCTGCTGCTTTCGTAAAATAAGCACACCGGCGCAAACCATAACAAATGCCAGCAGGGTACCAATACTGGTCATTTCACCAACCACGCGTATCGGAACAAATGCGGCAAAGAGGGCTATAAAAGCGCAAAGCATAATATTCGATTTCCAGGGTGTGCGAAATTTGGGATGCACTTCTGAAAAAACCTTCGGCAGCAAACCATCTTTCGACATAGAGAAAAACACACGCGATTGGCCTAACAGGTCGACCAAAATTACCGAGGTATAGCCTATTAAAATAGCCAGCACAATAGCTTTGCTCAACCACTGGTAATGCGTTTTTTCAATGGCGATGGCAACCGGTGCGCCCGAGCCTATAAATTCCTTATAATTGGCCATGCCGGTCATTACGTGTGCAAATACAATAAAGAGTACCGTACAGATCAGTAGCGAGCCGATGATCCCGATGGGCATATTGCGCTGCGGGTTTTTGGCCTCCTGCGCCGCGGTTGATACAGCATCAAACCCAATAAATACAAAAAACACTAATCCCGCCCCTCTCAATATGCCCGACCAGCCATAATCACCCCAAACACCGGTGTTTTGCGGAATATAGGGGTGATAGTTTTGCGGGTTAATAAATGACCACCCAACCGCGATAAACACCAACACCACGCCCACTTTCAAAGTTACAATAATGGCATTAACCAATGCCGAACCTTTTGTACCCCGGATAATGATACTGGTAACCAAAATCACAATGAGCGCAGCGGGCAAATTGATGATCCCGTTAATGATATCACCATTTGCTGCTTTTGCAGTTTCAAAAGGCGAAAGTGTAAGCTGTGGAGGCAAATACAGATCAAACCACGACAAAAACTTAGTAAGGTATTGCGACCAGCTGATCGCCACTGTTGCTGCGCCAACGGCATATTCAAGCGCAAGGTCCCAGCCTATGATCCATGCAAAAAGCTCGCCCATGGTAGCATACGAATAGGTGTAAGCGCTCCCCGCAACAGGTATCATAGCCGAAAACTCGGCATAACAAAGGGCAGCGAAAGCACAGCCAATAGCAGCAATTAAAAAAGAAATGGTTACCGCTGGCCCCGAATGCTGTCCCGCCGCTATACCGGTTAAGGAAAATAAACCAGCCCCTATAATGATGCCTATCCCAATTAAAATAAGGTTAACGGGCCCAAGCGAGCGTTTTAATGAATGTTCCCCCTCCTCCTTCGATTCGCGGAGCAGGGTTTCTATGGGCTTTTTGATCATAATATAAAAAAGTCCACAAAGTTAGTAGATTATGGGAGAGGTAAGGAATGGGGATATAATTAGAAGGTAAAATAAGAATTAAATAAAGATATGTCATTGCGAGCGTAGCGCGGCAATCTCGTAGTCAATGCATGTCCGATTTGTATAGCTACGAGATTGCCGCGTCGCCCCGGGGCTTATACCCGTTTCGCTCCTCGCAATGACATTTTTTGAGCCTGTTGATTAAAACAGAAGCGGCAGAACCATCAGATCCTGCCGCTTTTGTTTATGAGCTTAAATAATATTAAGCGGTTGCTTTTGCGTAAAGCTCGGCAACGTGGTTCCAGTTGATCACATTCCAGATAGCTGCTAAGTAATCCGGACGACGGTTTTGATATTTCAGGTAGTAAGCATGCTCCCAAACATCGATACCTAAAATTGGGGTACCTTTAACGTCAGCGATGTCCATTAATGGGTTATCCTGGTTAGGAGTTGAAGTTATAGCTAATTTTTTATCAGCAGTAACAATTAACCATGCCCAGCCAGAACCAAAACGGGTTGCACCGGCTTCAGATACTTTAGTTTTGAAATCGGCAAATGAACCGAAAGTGCTTTTGATAGCATCAGCTAAAGCGCCTGTAGGCTCGCCGCCACCGTTTGGTGATAACAAGGTCCAGAACAAGGTATGGTTGTAGTGACCACCGCCATTGTTACGCACAGCAGCGGGGAATTTAGAGATATTTTTAATGATATCGTCGATATTGCTTTCAGCCTCAGGCTTACCTTCCAAAGCTTTGTTTAAGTTGGTAACATAAGCCTGGTGGTGTTTGCCATGGTGAATTTCCATGGTCAGTTTATCAATGTGCGGTTCCAGAGCATCAGTAGCGTAGGATAACGCCGGTAGGGTAAATGCCATAATTTTAGTTGTTTATTTTAAAGTTTACTGTTTGTTGTGACGTAACAAATATAAGCGTTGATTGAAGTTTTTGTTCTAAATAATTGTCATGTTTTCTTTAGTTCATAGTTAATGGTTCATGGATCATAGCTTATATAGCTATTTTTATTACCATGAACTATGATCCATGAACCATCAACCCTACTTCCGCTTACTTTTAAAAAAATCTTTCACCAGCTGGCTGCATTCAGCTTCGCGGATACCGCCGGTGATCACTGTTTTGGGATGGGTTATTTTTTGGTTGATGCGGCCGAACCCGAGTTTGTTATCATAGGCCCCAAAAACGATCTTACTTACCTGGAACCAGTATGAAGCCCCGGCACACATTACGCAGGGCTCCATAGTAACGTACAGCGTACAGCCTTGCAGGTATTTACCTCCAATTAAAT
This sequence comes from Mucilaginibacter sp. Mucisp73, assembly GCF_059491465.1. Taxonomy (NCBI): domain Bacteria; kingdom Pseudomonadati; phylum Bacteroidota; class Sphingobacteriia; order Sphingobacteriales; family Sphingobacteriaceae; genus Mucilaginibacter; species Mucilaginibacter sp. Mucisp73. The sequence continues at coordinate 5,620,410 of NZ_CP168507.1, forward strand.
TAGCGGCCGCAGTAAGGGCCTGCATTTCGGCATGGGCCGATACATCGTTAAGCCGTTCGGTAAGATTGTGCCCTTTTCCTATAATGCGGCCATTGTAAACCACAATTGCCCCTATCGGGATTTCATCTTCCTCCAATGCATAGCGGGCTTCTTTTAACGCCTCGCCCATAAAATATTCATCGGGCGATATAGAGGCCTCATCCTCAAAACTGATATATCTCATTTAAATAAGTTTGCTGCCGTTTGGCACTGGCTTTTCAACAGCGGTTAACACAATGTCTCCGTTCTCGTCGGCGAAACCCGTAACCAGGAACTCCGACATGAAATTGGCGATCTGCTTTTTAGGAAAGTTGACAACCCCCACAATTTGCCGGCCTACCAGCTCTTCTTTGGTATAATGCTTCGTGATTTGCGCGCTCGACCACCGGATGCCGAAAGCGCCAAAATCAACCCTCACTTTAAAAGCCGGCTTACGGGCCTCGGGGAAATCAATTGCCTCCAATACAGTGCCTACACGCAGTTCTACTTTTTCAAAATCATGCCAGGTGATGGTTTCCATACGGGCAAAGGTAAAAAAATATGTCTCTCGCTCTTCTCCAAAAGCTGCCCTTGCCTCAATTTTAAGTAAAGGGTTTGATATGGGCATTGGTGAACAAAATCAATGCGTCATGTATCATGAACTGATGAGTTATAATAACGAAACGCGACAATTCTGCTCATGGCGCCGGATGCAAAAAGTCCTGTTCCAAGCCGCTTAGGCTTAGCCATTGCCTCTAACACCGTCAATTAATATCCGCTCCGTCCTTCACCTCATCGCTGGCATTTTTAAGAATGATATCGTTGGCCTTCAGGTTTCCAAATACTTCGGTTGAGTCATGTCTGGATAATCCTTCCTTTATATCAATTAATGCTGCCTTGCCGTCTTTTACAGCTATTACATATTCCCTCTCGGTTGACCGGATGATGGCATTGTTGGGCACTAACAACGATTTGGCGCCCGAAAGCATCGGGATCTTTACTTCGGCATACATCCCCGGTTTTAGTATTCCATTTTGGTTTTGTACGTCTATTTCGATAGCTTCAGAACGCATACTCCCTAAAGCATTGGCCGAGCGACTGATTTTGGCTGTTTGTTCCTGCCCCGGCATAGCATTAAAAGTGAATTTTACCTGCTGCTTTAAATCAACTTTGTCTACGAAATCTTCGGGGATATAAACCTCTAAACGCAGCTTGCGGGTATCCTGCAAAATAAGCATAGGCAGGTCTGTACCTTTACCCGGGGCTACCAAAGCTCCCGGAGATACGTTACGCTGAATGATCATGCCATCAAACGGGGCACGAATGTTCAGGTAATCCTGCATGGTGCGTACAGATGCCACGATCGAGCTTTCTGAGCGGGCCATTGCGTCATCAGCTTTCATTTTTGCTAAAGCATTATCTAATTCAAGCGGAGAAACTGATCCAGGTTCTTTTGCAGCCTCTTTTAAACGCTGATACTTTTCTTTACTGGCAACAGCATTTTCCTTAGCCTGCATATACCGCGAATCGGCGGCCTGCAGTTGCGATTCCATTTCCGGCGCTTCTAAGGTTACCAGTAATTGTCCCTTTTTAACCAAAGTACCACGATCAACAAAAACGGTTTTTACAAACCCGTTTACTTTCGGAAACAGGTTTACCTCGTTATAAGGCTTTAACTGGCCCGGAAGGCGGGCTTCGCTTGACAGTGCTTTTTCCGACACTTTCCCGGTTTCATATTCGCTTGCTTTTTGGGTGTTTTTTTTGGTTTCTGTGAGGTCCACCGGCTTTTGGTTGCCTGCACATGCGGCCATCAGGCTGATACTGCTTAGCAGTACAATATATTTTAGTTTCATAATATTAGCTATTGGAGGTTTCAAGTTGTTGAGGTTCATTAACATTTACGTCCTTCATTAAGGACGGTGAATCATAAGTGGTTTTTTGCTGTACCCAGGCAAATACTTGCGGTAGTATAAACAGGGCAGCTAATGTTGAAGCAAATAAGCCGCCTATCACAGCGCGGCCCAAAGGTGCGGTTTGCTCGCCGGCTTCACCCATCCCTGATGCCATCGGGATCATACCTGCCATCATCGCCAAACTGGTCATGAGGATTGGTCTTAACCTGATGGACGCACTGGTAATGGCTGCCCTTGCAGAGTCTTTATAATCCAGTCTCAGGGTTTCAGCATTGGTTACGATCAGGATGGCGTTTGCCACCGATACCCCTGTAGACATGATCATGCCCATGTAACTTTGCAGGTTAAGTGTTGAACCGGTAAGCAGTAATGCTGTTAGCGATCCCAATATTACTGCCGGTACGGTAGATAGTACTGTAAGGGATAATTTAAACGATTGGTAATTGGCGGCCAGCAATAAAAAGATCACCAAAATGGCAAACATCAAACCGTTCTGCAAGCTGTCGAGCGTTTCTGTCAACAGGCTCGACATACCCTTAACTTCAGCAATCAGGCCTTTAGGCGGTGCCCCGACAGATTTGATCACCTGCTGCACCGCGGCAGTAGCAGTGCCCAAATCCTTCTTGTAAATATTGGCGCTCACGGTTAAGAAGCGGCGCGGACCGGTACGGTCATATTCACCAGGCACGTAATTAACCTTAAAGCTGGCGATATCACCCAGTACAGGTGTACTTTGGCCTTTCACCAGTGGGATCTCTTTCAACTCATCCATTGTATTCATTACATACTCTGGAATTTGCACCTGTACCTGGTAGGTATAGGCCGATTTATCATCCAACCAAAGGTTTTTCTCGGTAAAACGGCTTGATGATGTACTTGCTGTAACCGAGCGGGCAACATCTTTAATATCCAGGCCTAATTGAGCAGCTTTCAACCTGTCGAGCGTTATTGCCACCACAGGAAACTTTAAAGGCTGACTGATCTGCACATCCCTCAGGTAGCTGATCTTTTTAAGTCCGGCCAAAACCTTGTTCGAGTAGCCTTCTATCTGTGCCATATCCTTACCCGCTACCCTTATTTCGATAGGTGTGGATGCACCCTGGCTCATGATCTTTTCGGTCATGTCGATAGGTTCAAAAGTGATGCGGAGATCGGGCATGCGCGATGCTATGTTTTTACGGAGCGCATCTTTAAGCTCATCCATATTGATGTGGTAATCTTCATCAAGGTTAACCTGTAATACCGCTTCATGTGTACCGGTATTAAATACATAAAGATTACTGGTACCATAGCTGCTTGGCACAATGCCCACATAACCCGATGTAATAGCTACATGATGGTTCACCGTGCTGTCAATGATTTGCAAAACCTGTTTCAGCCCGTCTTCCGTACGTTCAAGTCTTGTGCCATCCGGCTCTTTGATCCTGATCTGAAACTGGCCGTTGTTGAGCTTCGGCATCATATCTTTTCCAATGGTAACAAAGCAAACACCAGCCAATCCCAAAACAACCACGAGATAAACAGGCACAATTAGTTTTTTGTTATGCATCCAGCGTTCAATGATGTGTATAAAACGGATCTTTATCCGTTCAAACAGGTCATTCTTTTCGGGATGTTTTTGCTCCTGTTGCAGGTGATGGTTTACCTGCCCTTCTTCGGGCCGGTCTAAAGCTTCGCCGGCATGGGCATGCAATTTCCCATGTTCATAATGCTGATAGGTTTCGGCTTTGATAAGCCAGTTTGATAAAATAGGCACCAGTGTTTGCGCTATGATGTACGATACGATCATCGTTAAGCCAATAGATAGCGACAGGGGTAAAAACATCGCTTTAGGCACGCCGTTCATCATAAACGATGGCGCGAATACTGCAAGGATACACAGCAGGATGAGCAATAGGGGGAACGAGATTTCCTGGCAGGCATCATAAATAGCCTGTGCTTTGCTTTTGCCCATCTCCAGGTGCTGGTGAATATTTTCGATGGTTACCGTCGCCTGGTCAACCAAAATGCCTATGGCGAGGGCAAGCCCGCTCAATGTCATGATATTGATGGTTTGGCCGAATAAGCCCAAAAGTAATACACCTAACAAAATAGATACCGGGATAGTAATCACCACGATCAAACTACTTCGCCAGTCGCGCAAAAACAATAATACCATCAGGCCGGTGAGCAATGCGCCCAGACCGCCTTCTGTCATAAGGCTCTTTACCGCGTTTATCACAAATATGGATTGATCAAACTCATACGAGATTTTAACGTCGTCGGGTAAAAGGCCCTGAATTTCCGGAATCTTCTTTTTCAAAGCCTGTACCACACTCCAGGTACTGGCATCGGCGGTTTTTACTACCGGCAAATAAACAGAGCGCTTGCCATTAATCAGCGCATAATCAACCGTAACGTCGGTAGCATCGGCAACACGGGCTACATCTTTTACCAAAATGGGTACGCCGTTTTTGGTAACTACGGGGATATTGCCAAATTCATCTGTTTGGCTGATCAGCGTATTAACTGTAGTTACAAACATAGTGTTGCCTAACCTTAAATTACCCGAAGGCGACATCACATTGAACTTAGCCAACGCACTTACTACCTCATCGGGCGTCAAGCCGTAACTTCTTAATTTATTTGGATCAACGTTTAAGGTGATGGACCTGGCGTTTGAACCAAACGGCGGCGGGGCTGATAAGCCGGGAACAGTAGCAAACATCGGCCTTACTTTAGTAGCAGCCATATCATAAATATCCTTCAGGCTGCGATTGGGGGCGGATAGTACCAATTGCCCAACGGGCAACGATGAAGCATCAAACCTTACAACCTGCGGCGGCAGTGCTCCCGGCGGGAAAAAGCTCATTACGCGGCTTACCTGCAAAGCCACCTGGGCCTGTGCTTCGGCCATGTCTGTACTCTCGTAAAAACTCAGCTTAACCATAGTTAAACCCTGGATGTTTTTACTGGTAATACTTTTGATGCCGTTCACATACAGAAACTGGTCTTGCAAACGGGTTGAAAAGAAACCCTCCATTTGCTGCGGTGACATACCGCCATATGATTCAATAACATAAATGGTGGGCAGGTTTAATTTGGGGAAAATATCTATCGGTATTTTTATAGCACTAAGCACTGCAAAGATGAGCAGGCTCAAGGTAACCACCACCGTTGTGATGGGCCGTTTAAGTGCGGATGTGACCATTGACATAGCTAAATTATTTTAAAAGGTTTAATACAGTATTTACCTGGTTGCCGGTAACGGCCTGCTGGAACAGGGCATTTGAATAGGCATATTTGGCCTGTACATAGTCAGTTTCGGCGCGGTAAAGGATATTGAGCGCGGCGTTAAGCTCAATGATATCGGTTAGCCCATTTTTGTATAATGACAACTTTTGCCGGTACCCATCAGAAGCCGCTTTAAGCTGATGAGGGATCTCAACCAGGCGTTCGCGGGCGGTTTGCAGCTCCACGCCCGACCGGTTGGCATTGACCGCCAGCAATTGCTTTTGCTCTTCCAGCTTTTTCCGGGAGTAATCGGTATTGGCACGTTGTGTCCGTAATTTTAACTGGCGGCGACGGATATCAAATAGGTTATAGGAAACACCTATACCTACCAGGTAATTATTCCTGTCGAACCCCCATCCGCTGCTTAGGCTGTTAAAATGGTCGTTAGCATCAACACTTGATCCCCTGCCCCAAACGGCGCCTTCCAATAATATTTTAGGATTGTAGCTTTTTTTAACGAGTGTTTCCCGCTGCAAACTGTTTTGATATACCGATTTATAATAATTGATCAAGGGATGATCGGTGGTGTCGATAACCAAAGGGTGGAGGCCGGTTGCGGTATTGATAAGATTTGTTTCGGCAGCAGTATCGGGTACTATTGTCTGATAGGGTAAGCCGCTGACAGCCGAAAGCTGTAACTGTACCTGCTTCACCTGGTTGTTCAGTTCAATATAGTTCAAACGGGCTTTTGACAGTTCGGCCTCGGCAATGCTGGTATCAACGCCTGCCCTTACCCCACTTTTGGCGAGCGACTGTACCGACCGGCGGATCTCCTGATTGCGTTTTATGTTCCGCGCCTGGATGGTGAGGAAGTTTTCCAGTTCCGTTAGGAGCAGGTAATTGCCAATGGCATAAGCCTGCAATTGATATTTGGAATCAGCAAATTGGTTTTGCTGTACCTGAATATCAGAGTTGGCTACTTTATTTTGAGCACCATAGGCACCAAAATTGTAGATCTCCCAGTCGAGCGCGGCTACCCCAACGTTCGCTGATACGGTGGTGGTATTGCTTTCGGGCCGTACCCCCCTGGAGTTGGAAGGAATGATACCAAAGCCAAAATACGGGCCGGCAACATTGTTGTTAGTGCCATAATCTGCCTGGTAATTTAGTTTCAGGTTAGGAAGCCAGCTGCTCCTGGTTTCAGCGGCCTGGGCTTGCCTAACCGCTATAGCTGCCGAATCGGTTAGCAATGTGGGTGCGTTTCGGTTTACGCTGTTGAGCAGCGTTTTTAAGCTAACCGGTGTGTTACCTTGTTGCTGCGCATAAGTACAGGCTGTTATTAGCAGGCCTATAAACAGGCAGCAGAACTTCTTTGAAATTCGCATATCTTGATGTACGGAATATGCTTACCGGGAAATGCCCGCACACTGATCGCTACAGATCAGTAAGTACTGCAAAAAATGCCGGTAAACGATGGATAATTAATTGAAAAAATGATCGACGATGTATCTAAAGGCAGAGCGCCTTTAATCATTCAAATCAAATGCGAAAAGTGCAAAGGGAAAGATAGGAGTATCGATACCCGGGTATAATCCTGAAGTTTCGGATTAATTGCTTCGGATTTAATTTCCATAGCTGCAACGCAAAAAACAGCAGGATAAAACTGCCTACAACAGCGCTGATCAAATCGGTAACAGACTTTTTCTCCTCAAGGGTTGATTTGTCTGGTCTTTGAACGTAGCTTGATTCGCTGAAGCTGCTGTGCAGGTTCTCCATCTTTCGTTTAAAAACCGAATTGAATCCTGTTGAACGTGTACGGCCCGGTTGCGTTAAGCGGGGAAGGAAAAAAACATGACTGCTCGCGATGACCAAATAAAAGGCCATTACCGATAATATCCGCAACGATCTCAAAAATTCAGTATTTCGCTTATTCAACATATTGCTTATGCTGTACAAAAATGAAAAAAATAACCTAATTGTTTTGCAAAAGTATTGTTGCATTTATATTCTGCATACCGGGATGAGGAAACTTCACTACTATTCAGTTGAGGCAGCCCCCCCGCCAGGTAATTGTCTTGCCCTCCGGAGGTTCTAAGTAACGTTTTCTTTTATTAAACATGAGCGAACCAAGAACCACCTAACAACAGGAGTGCGGTTGCATCAACCCTGACGAACTGCGGATTTATTAACTAAAGTGTGCCATTTCGAAAGCTTATTCATCAGCTCATCCAGTTTTACAGGCTTGCTCAGGTAATCATTCATACCGGCCTGCAAACAATCCTGTTCATCGCCGGCCATGGCGTTGGCTGTTAAAGCAATGATAACAGGCTGCCTAATGTCGTCTTTACGGATTACACGGGTTGCTTCAAGCCCATCCATAACAGGCATCTGCATATCCATTAAAATAAGCCCGTAATCGTTTTTGTACAGGGCCTCTATTGCTTCGAGCCCGTTTTGGGCCATACCCGGCTTATAGCCCATTTTGTTTAAAATGTGTTTAATAACGTGCTGGTTAACCTCATTATCTTCGGCAATAAGGATATTGAAGGGATATTTATCACTAAAATCAACCGAAAGCTTGCTCTTAGTTTGTTTATCATCGTTTTGGACCGGTTTATTCCTGAGCGCCATAAAAACCTGTTTGCCCAGTACCTGTTGTTTTATCGGCTTGCTCATAACAGAGGTAAACAGCATTCGCTGATCTTTTATAAATTCTTCGCCAACCGAGCTTAGCAGTATAATAGGAATGTGGCTGTACCCTTCCCTGATGATGCGGGCCAGCATAACCCCATCCATTACGGGCATGTTCATATCGGTAATAACCAGGTCAATGTCTTTGTTTCTCTGCAGGATCACTAAAGCCTCGGCGGCAGACTCTGCCGGTACCGATTTAAGGTTCCAGTTTTCAAACTGGCGGTTTAAAATAGACAGGTTGGTATGGTTATCATCAACTATAAGTATCTTTTTGCCGCGCAATTCCTCAAGATCAAAACTGGCAGGCTGCCGGTGGGAGATCTCGCCGGGATAGGCGTTTATAGTAAAGAAAAACCTGGTACCAGCACCAGGCTTGCTTTCAACGCCTATACTGCCGCCCATTAGTGCAACAAGCTTTTGGCAAATGGCCAAACCTAAACCGGTACCTCCGTATTTACGTGTAGTAGATGAATCGACCTGCGAAAATGCCTTGAACAGCCGGTGCAGCTTATCATGCGGAATGCCTATGCCTGTATCCCAAACATCAAATCTTAATTTCAGCAAGCCATCAGATTGTTTGTCAACACAGCTAACCTTAATGCCAACCTCACCTTTCTCCGTAAATTTTATGGCGTTGCTTACCAGGTTTATAAGCACCTGTTTAAGCCGCAGCGGATCGCCGATGATACCCGGCGATATATCTTCGGCAATTTCATAAACCAGGTCGAGCCCCATTTGTCCGCCTTTAATGGCAAACATATCCATCACATCTTCAATACATTGCCGCAGGTTAAAATCATCCTGTTCAAGATCAAGACTACCTGCTTCTATCTTTGAAAAATCAAGAATGTTATTGATCACATGGATGAGCGTTTCGCCGCAGCTGATGATGGTTTCGTTAAACATACGCTGCTCATCATTAAGCTCAGTTTCATTCAATAAAGCCGACATCCCGATAACCCCGTTCATAGGCGTACGGATTTCGTGGCTCATGGTGGCCAGGAAAATACTTTTTTCCTGGTTAGCCTGATCAGCCGCGAGGCGTGCCTTTTGAAGTTCCTGGTTTGAATAGTTTAGTTCCTGGTTTGCAGCTGCCAAAACCTCTTCATTATGTTTGCGCTCGAGCGATAACTGAGCTTCCCGCTGCAGATCGGCCATTTGCAGGGTTTGTACTATTCTTAGTTCGTTATACTTGCGCAACTGATAGGCCCAAAGTCCGCATATGAACATGATAACCCCGGTAAGCAACACATGTATGGTAAACGTTTGAAGATCAAAGTAATTGAGCTGGGTAAAAAATATGCCGCCATAGCCAATATCCTGCAGATAGCTGAAAACAGCATGGTGTACAATAACAACTAAAAGCAATGGCAATTGTAGCCTCCAGTTTTGGTAGGTGATCAGCAGCGCACTCGAAATAAAAGCAAAAAAGTGCATCTCAAACAAGCCGTGCATCTGGTAAATATACTGGGCCATAAAAATACCTAATACAGTTGCCAGCACATATTGGTATAAGGAAGAATTAGGCAGGGCTATTTTAGCAGTATAGTACGCCAGCAGACACAGGCCGCCAACGCCAAAGGCAATAAGCCATGTATCATAAAAATAGGCCAATGCTAAACCAACTACAAAATGCACGGGCAGGAAATAATCCATCAACCTGTCTGAGCGGTCTTTGATCTCGGTTTGAAAATTAATGTTTTGAACTATGTCTGCGGTCACAATGATTGATATTTAGGGGTAATATTAATTATGACAGTCGGGCAGTCGACAGCCGTATGAGGTTAATGCAAGTTTATTAAATGTTAGGCGTGTATTGTCGTTCAGTAAACCGTTGATAGCTACTTTGGCGAAGCTTGTTTTTTCATCGGTACAGTAACGGCTTATGTTATAATTGCCGCGGTAATACAGCTTGCTGCCTGTGTCAATAAGGGCAGCCTGGGGTGTTGAGTAAACCCCGCAGGCCTCAGCAACCGAGGGATCAAATATAACGGGGAGTTTCATCCCAAACTTGTCCTGGATTTCGCTTTCGGTGAAATGTTTACTGCTCATGATCACGATGGCAAAATTCACCTGTCTGTGATATTGCCGGGCAATAGCCTTAAACTGTTTGATATTAAATCTTGAACAGGGACAATCGGGATTAAAAAAGTGCAGGAACAGCGGTTTACTGCGATCCTGGTAGTGCCTGGGGTTGATGGATACTACCGTACCCTGCTTTACTGCTTTATAGTTTTTCGGTACAGGAGTAGGCAACTGGTATTGCAGCTCATTATACCAAAACAAAGCGCCAACAGCGATTAAAAGTATCACAAGCCAACCAATAACTAACGTTTTTTTCATTGTACCAAAGGTTGGCATACTTCAACAGAACAACTGAAAATCAGCACAAAACCATTTGTAAAAATAATTATTTTTAGTGTATAAAAAACACTTTTCCGGCATTTTAAACATACAGGTTTTAATTTAACCGTTGGCTAACCCCCTCCTTAATCTTTAATTAAGCAAACGAATAGCCATTCAGTTATTTGACAGCCTGTTTTTTTCTTCTTTCGGTTAGGTAACGACGCAGGGGGATATCGTAACCTATCATAACCAGGTAAGCAAATGTAACTAATACAACTAATCCGGGTATAATGATATACGCCAGGTGAGCAGCATCGGGCTTATTCGCTGCATAGTAGCTGCCAAACATCCACATCACAAAGTAATGCGTCATATATAAGGGATAAGAGATATTCCCCGAAAAAACACATATTTTACGTAAGCTGTTGTTAAGAACAGCACCTGCTCCCAGCGAAACCATTAACGGGAAATAAATGATAACTATAAAAGGCTCTGTAAGCCAGTTCCATGTTGAGAACGGAGACAGGAAAGCCAGCATCAACAAAATAGAAAGACCGATAAAACCAAGCTTATTTTTGACGATAAGGTTATAACGGTAAACCAGCAAACCAGCAGTAAAAGAATAAGCTATACGTACACCTCCATCCCAGAAAGTTCCGCCGCTCCAACCGCCCATTAAATTACCTGAGTGAGCTGCCACATAGCAAATACCTACGGCAGAAATTGCAGCAAGGACAATCAGGTAGCGCCGCTGAAGGCGACAAAGCACAAGTGCATAAACAATGTTAGCTACATATTCCCAAAACAATGACCAGGCAGGTGCATTAAACCCAAACAAGTTAAAATACCGTTCATTCATTGTCGGGTTAGGAATCATTAATATGGAGCTGAGAAATAATAGTAGTATACTGCCCGCACTACGGGCTATGGGTTGGGCATTAAATGGATCAAATATAAACCCTAACAAGCCCAATACCGAGCCAAAAACAACAAGCGGGTGCAGCCTGATCAACCTCGATTTGAAAAATTCCTTTATGCCCATTTTGCCGATCCTGTCGTCATAAGCATAGCCAATAACAAAGCCCGACAGGCAAAAGAAAAAATCAACCGCTAAAAAGCCATGACCTATAAAATCCTTGCTGTAGTCGGAATAAGCAATCTCCATAAAATGGAAAGTAACAACTGCAATAGCTGCTATGCCCCGAAGGCCGTCAAGAATTTCAAAATGCTGTTTGGTTTTAAGGATGGCGGGGCTTAGTTTTTCCATGCACTATATCGATTTACCTGTATGCCGGTAAAGAAAGGAAAATTTAACCGTATGTTCAAACTATGCGCTTAACAGCCAAACTGGGTGAGGTGATGGTCAATATGTTTATAAAACATATTGCTCCATTCGGTAATGGTTAAGGGACCAAACGAATGCGACTCGCGGCCATCAAAAGCTTTTTCGCCCAGCTGCTGTGTTTTTTGGATGTAGGCTATCAACCTGTTTTTTTCGGTATTGAAATCCCTTTCGCCGGTAATAAGAAAGGCAGGCGCTGTAGGGTTGTTGTGTTTATATGGAGTTTCACTCACCACCTTGTTTTTAACCAGCATTTTCAGGATCAGTTTCATGAACAAGCCGGGTTTGGGGTGCTTATCTTCATACACCATTTCGTACGTTACACAGCAGTGCGCCAACATTTGTGCAACGTTCATTTTACCCCACCCCGGCGAGGTTTGAGGCGTAAGCTTGTTGATCCGGCTGATTACATCATCAGCTACCTGTGCAGTGAAAATATTGGGTAAGGCCATGAGGGAAAGATAGGTATTTTTATACAGAGATGTATTACATGTATATGTAGTTAAACCGGAAAATCCGCGAAGCGGGCGGTGCATTAGATGCCGCCCAACACAAATTCCCGATATGAATTCCGATCTTAAAAAAAATAAAAAATATTTTTTTCATTTTGTCCAATCTGCCAGGCACGGTTGTCATTGGGTTTTAACAACATAAATTTAAAACAAAATGGAACAGAGAATCAGCATGTGGGAAAAAGGCCAAAATGCCTTAAAACCATTATTCGGTATCAATACTTATCTTAAAAAGTCGCCCCTTGAGTTATCCCTTCGTGAGTTGGTAAACTTCAGGGTATCACAGATCAATAAATGCGCTTATTGTCTTGACATGCACTATATGCCAAAGGCGAAACCGAACAACGTTTATACGGCTTGAGCGCCTGGGAAGAATCACCTTACTATACCGATCGTGAAAGGGCCGCCTTCGCCTGGGCCGAAGCTGTTACCGCCTGCCATGTAACCGACGAAGTGTACAACATAGCCAAGGCGCAGTTTAGTGATGAAGAACTGATAGACCTTACGCTGGCCGTTACCACCATTAACACCTGGAACCGCATCAACCTATCGTTCCCAAATACGCCCGGCACATACCAGGTTGGCCAGTTTGCATAAACAGCTTATATTAACGCCATTAAAACATAGCCTTATGAATGAATTTTTGTTAGTGATCCACAGGGATCTGAAAAGTAAAGATGCCAGTCCCTCGCCCGAACAAATGCAGGCAGCTATAAAACCTTTCCAGGATTGGATAGGCGGCATCGCGGCCCAAAACAAACTGGTTGGTGCTCCCAAACGCTGGGATGGCGATGGCCGGACAATTAAGCAAAATACCGTGATCAATGGTCCTTATGCCGAAATTAAGGAATCAATAGGCGGGTTGTTCATAATCAGGGCCGAAGATTACGATGAGGCCGTTGAAATTGCCAAAGGCTGCCCGATATTGCAATGGGGAGCCACCGTTGAAGTACGAATGGCTGTGCCTGCCGTATAAAATAAAATGCCTTTGTACTTTTGCAAAGGCATTTTTATTTTAACCTATGCAACCCCAAGAACTTTTACCTCACCTGTTCCGCACCGAGTACCGGAAAATTGCAGCTGTGCTTTGCCGCCTTTTTGGTATTGAACATATTGAAATTGCCGAAGATATTGTGAGCGACACCTTCCTTTCAGCCACTGAAAATTGGAGCCTGAAAGGTTTACCTGATAATCCGACGGCATGGCTTTATACCGTTGCAAAAAATAAAACCAAAAATTACCTGAAACGGGACACGATTTTTAAGCAAAAGCTTTTGCCCGAAATAAAATATACTACCGACAGCACAGGCGAAATAGAGATCGACCTGTCTGCCAAAAACATAGCTGATAGCCAGTTGGCCATGATCTTTACAGTTTGCAACCCGGTTATTTCGGCCGAGTCGCAGGTGGCGCTTGCCCTTAACCTGCTTTGCGGTTTTGGCGTACAGGAAATTACCGATGCTTTTTTAGCAAACAAGGAGGTGATATACAAACGGATAAACCGCGCAAAGGAAAAACTGAAAGAAGCCGGAATCCGGATCCAACAGCCAGGCCTTAGCGAGATCGGCAACAGGCTGGAAACTGTTTTAACAACCATTTACCTGCTGTTTTCTGAGGGATATTACTCAATCTCCCAAAATGTTACCCTCCGCCGTGATCTTTGTACTGAAGCTATGCGGCTTAATTACCTCCTTATTGAAAATCCAGCCACCAACACTCCTGCCGTAAATGCACTTTTTGCGCTGATGTGTTTCCACGCGTCGCGGTTTGAGGCCCGCACCAATGATCATGGCGCAATGATCCTTTATGATGATCAGGATGAATCACTTTGGGACAGGGACCTGATCAACAAAGGTATCCATTACCTGAACCAGGCTTCAACCGGAACTTCAATAACTAAATATCACCTCGAAGCCGGCATTGCTTATTGGCATACCTTTAAGGAAGATGCTGCCGAAAAATGGGAAAATATATTACAGCTTTACAATAGCCTCCTTATACTGGAGTATTCGCCCATCGCCGCGCTGAACCGTACTTTCGCCCTTGCCAAAGCCAATGGAAAACCGGCTGCAATAGCCGAAGCCGAAAAACTGAACCTGAGCAATAACCACTTTTATTATTCGCTGCTGGGCAACCTGTATACCGGCATAGATAATCAAAAAGCCTTAGGGCATTACGAAACAGCTATGAACCTGGCTACTTCTGCAAATGATAAGGCAATTATGGCGGGAAATGTTGAGCGGTTAAAAAACTTGCAGGAAGAGCCTCCTTACAATAGTTGAAAGGGTATTGGTTCATGCATACCGCAAAGTTGTTGGCATATTTACAACGATAGTGCATTTAAAACCAACCGGACACCGACTGAATAATTGGTGTCATTTATGAGCTTTTAAACCGCACAATCCTTTTACAAAACAAACTTTGGTAAAATTCAATTAATCACCTATTTTTGCTGCAATCATATACATAACATCATGGGACACCATAAAGAAGAAAAAGAAAACTTTGATTACATATACTATTTGGTAGGATTAATCTCTGGCTTATTTGTAGGCGGTATTATTGAAAAAGGCTTTACCTGGATTTTTGTAGGTGGTGTTTTAGGCTTGTTAACTGCTGCTGCATATATCGCCGTGTTAGTTCGTGGCCGTAATGAAGAGGCCTGATCCTGACCTACCTTCATTTATAAAAAATTGGAACCAGTTTTACGGCATTGTTGCCGCATGGCTGGTTTTTTTAGTTTTAGTATTCTGGCTCATTACCAAATTCTTTGAATGAGTTTAACCGACTGGATTGTTTTAGGCCTTACCATATTTTCTATAGTGCTTTATGGCATATGGAAAAGCGGCAATAATAAAAATATCGACCAGTTTTTGATGGGCAGCCGTTCTTTACCCTGGTACCATGTGGGCTTATCGGTAATGGCTACCCAGGCAAGTGCTATTACCTTTCTTTCGGCGCCGGGCCAGGCTTATTCAGACGGGATGCGTTTTGTGCAGTTCTACTTCGGGCTGCCCCTGGCCATGATCGTACTTTGTATCACCTTTGTCCCCATTTTCCATCGCCTTAAGGTTTATACTGCTTACGAATTTTTGGAACAGCGTTTTGATCTGAAAACCCGGGCGCTTACATCGTTCCTCTTCCTGGTTCAGCGCGGCCTTTCAACCGGCATTACCATTTATGCTCCGTCTATCATCCTCTCAACCATATTAAATATTAATACGGTTTACACTACACTGTTTATAGGTGGGCTGGTAATTGTTTATACCGTTTATGGCGGTAGTAAGGCTGTGTCATATACCCAGCTATTACAAATGAGCATTATTTTTACGGGGATGTTTTTGGCAGGAGTACTGGTTGTTTACCTGTTGCCCGGCAATGTAAGCTTCATGAGCTCGCTCAAAATGGCCGGTAAAATGGGCCGTATGAACGTGATAGACTGGAAATTCGACCCCAATAACCGTTATACCGTTTGGAGCGGGTTGATTGGGGGCTTCTTTTTACAGCTTTCATATTTTGGTACAGATCAAAGCCAGGTTGGCCGTTATTTAACAGGCAGCTCGGTAGGGCAAAGCCGCCTCGGGCTAATCATGAATGGCCTGATCAAGATCCCGATGCAATTCCTGATCCTGCTGATAGGGGTGCTGGTTTTTGCGTTTTACCAGTTTAACCGCCCGCCAATGTTTTTTAACCAGTATGAGGTTAAACAAATTCAAAAAAGCGTTTACGCTGCGGAATACGACCATCTCAATCAGCAATATGGCCAGGCTTTTGAGCAAAAAAAGATCAAGGCTAACGAGTTGATAAAAGCCATCGACAGTAAAAATGAAGATCGGATCGGTTATGCCAAAGATCAATTAAAGGTGGCCGACACTAAGGCCCGCCTCATCAGGCAAAACGCTATTGAACTGATGAAGAAAAATAACCCCAAGGCCGATGATAACGATACCAACTACGTATTCCTTACCTTTGTTACCCAGTATCTGCCCAAAGGTTTGATAGGATTACTGATGGCCATTATTTTTCTGGCCTCTATGGGCTCAACCGCGAGTGCTTTAAATTCATTAGCATCAACCAGTGTGGTTGATATTTACAAACGCATTGTTAATCCCAACGCCACAGATCAGAATTATTTAAATGCATCGCGCCTGGCAACGGTGTTCTGGGGCCTGGTTTGCATTGGGATGGCCCTTTACGCCAGCCGTATAGGTAATCTGTTAGAAGCCGTAAACCAATTGGGCTCTTATATTTACGGAACCATCCTTGGAGTGTTCATAGTGGCCTTCTATCTTAAAAAAATAAAAGGAACTGCGGTATTTATAGCGGCAGTTATAACGGAAGCAATTATTTGTATCCTGGGCTATTTTGATGCAATCGCTTATTTGTGGCTCAATGCTATCGGTGCTGTTTTATTGATTGTGATTGCGTGGTTGATCAGTAAAGCCCCCTCTAAATCTCCCCCGGTTGGGGAGACTTTCTGAATATTATCAATTCATAAAAGAAAATCGCCATTTCCTATAAAAAACAGCGATTTTCTTTTTAAAGCCCTCCCTTCCGGCGAGGGCTGGGTGGAGCTTAGGGCTATCGCTTAGCCTGGTCCAGGGCTTCCTGGTTTAAGCGGGCATATTCTTCATCTTTGTCGGCGTTGGCTAAGGCAATACCGGCTTCTGCAGCTGCTATAGCACCGGCTTTATCACCTTTACGCAGTAACAAACGCGACTCCCATAGCTTATACCATGGGCCTTTAGGCTCAATTTTTTCGGCTTCGTAAACCCAGCCAAGGGCTTTATCAACGTCTTTATGGTTTTCGTAGTAGTATTGTATGGCGTTGAAATAGTATGGTTTGCGGTCGCCTTTCATCAGCTCATCAATATTAGCTGTAATTTTGGCGTCGTCATCAGTTTCCATGTGGATATAGGCCGCGGTCTTGTCCCAAACCAAAACAAGGTCGGTTGATTTGGTAGTTGTATTAACAAAAGCCATAGTAAATGTTTCGCGTTTTTCGCTCACGCGGATTGGCTTGATATTAAAACGCAGAAAATCCTGGTCTTGCTTGTAACTATAAGCACCCCATTGTTTTACAACTTTGTTTAAGATGATAGTCCATTCGCCTTTAGTTGGGATGCTGAATAGCGAATAAGTGCCTGCAGGTACAGGGTTACCTTCAATAACAACTTTTTCGGTAAAAGTGATGGTTGTTGCCGCGTTGGCGCCGGTACGCCAAACTTCGCCGTAAGGGATAATGCCCCCGAATATTTTGCGGTCTTTAACATTTGGACGGGAATAAGTGATGGTTATTTTCCCTAATCCGAAATCCTGGATGATGGTTTGAGTTGAGCTGGCCTCAGGTATGCGGGGTATCTGGGCGTATGACTTTGAGCTAAAACAACAGCACGCTATCAGCATACTGAACAGGAGTACGTAGGTTTTTTTCATGATTATAGTTTTCGAATCTAAGATACCAAATGTTTTAATGCGGATATTATTGTGTATGACCTAAAAATATTTTCAAGGTTTAGAAGCCTTAATACAAATACGTAATAAATGAAGGCCGCGTTGCTGCAAAGCTAAAATTGCCAGCGCTTTATTACCTTTGCACCCATGATTGACGTTATATTAAAGAAGGGTAAAGAAAAAGCCGTACTGCAAAGGCATCCCTGGGTATTTTCAGGAGCGATTGAAAAAGTAAAGGGCAAACCTGCCAATGGCGATGTGGTTCGCTTAGTGAATACACAGGGCGAATTTATGGCCTATGGCTTTTATAACGATCAGTCGAGGGTTACTTTGCGCTTGCTGGAGTGGGACAAGGATGTACAGGTAAACGAAGCCTGGTTCCGTGAAAAAGTAGCAACCGCGGTTAAAAGCCGTAATAACATATTGGCTAACGGTACCAATACCTGCCGGTTGATCTTCAGCGAATCTGACTATTTACCGGGACTTATCGTTGATAAATATGCAGGGCATTTAGCCGTGCAGGTACTTACCTCGGGTATTCAAAATGTGATGCCTGTTATTATTGATGAACTAAAAAAACTGCTGAATCCCGAAAGTATTTCGGATAAAAGTGATAATGCTTCACGTGCCCACGAAGGGCTGGCCGAAGCTGAGAATAAAGTACTTGCTGGCAGTCCGCCGCCTGAGCTGGTTGAGGTGATAGAAAACAACGTTATTTACGGTATCAATATCACCGAAGGCCAAAAATCCGGCTTTTATTGTGATCAGCGCGATAATCGTCATGTGTTGGCTGTACATACTAAAGATAAAAAGGTACTGGACTGCTTTTGTTATACCGGCGGCTTTACGCTGAACAGCCTTAAAGAAGGCGCCGCATCAGTAACCAGTGTAGACAGCTCGGCGTTAGCTATTGAAACGCTGGCCGAAAATATCAGGCTGAATAAACTGGATGCAACCAAACACACGGCTATTAAATCCGACGTGAATGTGCAGCTGCGCAAATTCAGGGATGAGGGCGAGAAGTTTGATGTAATCGTACTCGATCCGCCTAAATATGCGCCATCACGCTCGGCGCTCACCCGTGCTTCGAGGGCTTATAAAGATTTGAACCGTTTGGGTATGCTGCTGCTTAATGAGGGAGGCTTGCTGGCAACCTATTCCTGCTCGGGTGCTATGGATATGGAAACCTTTAAACAGGTAATTGCCTGGGCCGCGCTTGATGCGGGTAAACAGGTTCAGTTTATCTACCAGTTCCATCAACCCGAAGACCATCCGGTACGTGCTTCCTTCCCCGAAGGCGAGTATCTGAAAGGTTTGCTTTGCCGGGTGTTTTAGTCGCCCTCCCCCCCTAAAGGGGGAACGTTAGCCGAAGGCCTGTTTTGCGTAGCAAAACAGGCCTTCGGCATTTATGATATTGGGTTTTCAAATACGATAAAAAAATGTCATTGCGAGGAGCGGAACGGAAATGAGCGAGGGCGCGACGTGGCAATCGCATGCTATACAGGGCGGCTCTGCTTCCGTGCGATTGCCGCGCTATCGCTCGCAATGACATGTTTTTTGTCCATTTCATAAACCGGTTATAATCTATCACCCCAGGTTACGCTATCGCTAAACCTGGGGCAGTTTTCTTTAATTAACCCTTCCATCCGCTTAAAAAAGCGGTTAATTTTTGTACGGTTAATAAAATTTTAGTCCAATTAACCCCTTTTTTAACCCCCGTTTTAATACCACCCGCTATATCATTGCTGTGCCAAATGGAAAACATGATATGTATTAAGCGGGTTTAACCATCCCTGTTTAATGGTTTTTGCTTCCCTTTTTGGCAAGAGTTATAAACCCATTAACCAATTATTTATGTACGAAAATTTTACCAATTATGATGGATGCCATCGCATCCGTTATCGTGCTAAAATTAAAGGGATGCTTCAATGCTGCATAACCGCCCTTTTATTTTTAGCCATGTGTACTTCGGCTTTTGCTCAGGGCAGCAAAATAACCGGTGTAGTAAATGACGAGCATGGGCAGCCACTGCCCGGTGTAAGCGTTAAGCTTAAAGGTACGCCCAATGGTACAACTACTAATGTTAACGGCCAGTTTAACATCAATGCCGAACCAAGCCAAACGCTGGTTTTCACTTTCCTGGGTTACGTTGCACTGGAAGTAAATGTAGGTAATCAGAAAAGCATCACCATTAAGCTTGAGCCAAACGCCACCAACATGAACGAGGTGGTTGTGGTAGGTTACGGTACCCAGCGTAAAGCAACGGTGACCGGATCGGTTGCATCGGTTACCAACAGCGAAATCGTGACTACTAAAAACGAGAACGTGCTGAATATGCTTGCCGGTAAAGTGGCTGGTGTTCGTATTACTCAGAACACGTCTGAGCCGGGATCATTCAGCAATGCTTTTGATATCCGTGGTTTTGGTAACCCGCTGGTAGTTATTGACGGGATTCCCCGCGATAACATCAGCCGCCTCGATCCTAACGATATCGAAAGTGTCTCGGTACTGAAGGATGCATCGGCCGCTATCTACGGTGTGCGTGCTGCAAACGGTGTGGTTATCGTAACTACCAAGAAAGGTAAAAAAGGTATGGTTGATCTTAACTACTCAGGTACCTATGGCTGGCAAATCCCATCGTACATGCCAAAACCTGTTGGCGCTGTTGATTTCATGACCCTGGTTAACGAGCAGTTGCTGCATAACGTTAACGGCGGGCAGGTTAAATATACCGATGCTGATTTTGCAGCCTATAAAAATGGCTCAAAAACAAGCACAGATTGGTATAGCCCTGTTTTTGCTAATAGCGCTCCCCAGCAACAGCATAACCTGAATGCAACAGGCGGTACCGATAACAGCAGCTATTTTGTAAGTATGGGTATTACCGATCAGGACGGCTTTTTCAAAAGTGGAGACCTGAACTACAAAAAATATAACCTGCGATCCAACCTTACCACCAAAATCAATAAAAACCTTACTGTTGATGTAAACCTGAGCGGTACGCTCGAACAAAAGAATCAACCTTACCAGGATGCATGGTGGATTATCCGCTCGTTTTGGAGACAGGTGCCTACCCAAAGTATCTATGCCAACAACAATCCGGCTTACCTGAATAATGGCGAGGTTGATGGTTCAAACCCTGTTGCAATGGCCGATGCCAATGTTGATGGTTACAAACAAATTGCTAACAAGTGGTTACAGTCTTCGGTATCTGCAACGTACAATGTGCCTTTTGTACCGGGTTTAAGTGCTAAGGGCTTGTATAACTACGATTACTATTTCTCAAGTAATAAAATTTATCAGCGCTCATATAACCAGTATAACTATGACGCCAACAGCAATACCTACGCGCCTATTGCTAATCAAACTCCGGGTTCACTCACCCGTCAGTTTTATGAAAAGCCAAGCACTTTGATGCAGCTTTCGTTAAACTATGCTAAGCAGTTTAAAGGTGGGCATAATGTTACGGCCTTAGCGCTTTATGAAGAAAGCGAGCGAAAAGGCGATAATTTTAACGCACAGCGTCAGCTTTCACTGCCTGTTGATCAGCTATCGGCAGGTAATGCGTTAAATCAAACTGCTACCGTTGACGGCGGCTGGCCTTATGATTTTGTAACCAAATCATTTGTTGGTCGTGTAAACTACGATTACAAATCGAAATACCTGGTTGAATTTAGCTTCAGGGATGATGCCAACTCTAAAAACTCGCCGCTTAAACGTTGGGGCTTCTTCCCGGGTGCGTCTGCAGGCTGGAGGATTTCACAGGAAGGTTTCTGGAAAAATGCTAAAGCCCTTTCGTTTATTGACGACCTGAAGATCCGTTTATCATACGCTAAACTGGGAGACGATGACAAACTCGACGCTTATCAATATCTTACAGGTTATAACTACCCTGCTGATGGCGACAACAATAGGTTGCCTCCGGGCTCGGTATTTGACGGTACATTTGTGAACGGTGCGCAAAGCCGCGGCATTCCCAACCCTTACATTTTTTGGTTTGTTGCAAAAACATACAATGCCGGTATCGACCTGCAGGCCTGGAATGGTTTGTTAGGTTTAACTGTTGATGCCTTCAGGCGCGACAGGAGCGGTTTGCTTGATACCCGTGCCGATAACCTGCCGGGCGTAGTAGGCGCCGGTTTACCACAGGAAAACCTTAACAGCGATCGTGCCCAAGGGTTTGATATTGAAATAAACCATCGTTACCACATAGGCAGCTTTAACTATTTTGTTAAAGGTACATTCGGGTATACCCGCACACAATGGATTAGCAAGGTTCACTCTGCTTACGGTAACTCACAGCTTAATTGGCATAATAATAACGACAACCGCTATAACAACATATTCTGGGGTTTTGGTGCCGATGGCCAGTTCCAAAACTATCAGCAGATCCTGAACAGCCCGCAGTTTGTATCACGTAACGCGGTAGTTGGTGATTACATTTTGCAGGATTGGAACGGCGACGGCGTGATCAACGATCAGGACGTGCACCCGATAGCACAAAACGTAAGTAACAACAATTACAGCGTACCTTCAACTACATTTGGTTTAACACTGGGCGGTTCATACAAAGGCTTTGATATCAATACCGTATGGCAGGGAGCTGCGGGTATTAACGTATCCTACATCGAACAGTTGAACATCCCGCTATGGGGTGGCGGCAGTGCCCTATCTATGTTCATGGACAGGTATCACCCAACCGATCCTAAAGCCGATCCTTATGATCCGAACACCGTTTGGACTCCAGGTACATTCGCACTTACCGGTACAACCGCCAATACCAATTCATTGTCAAACATTCACAGTGCGGCTTATGTGAGGTTAAAATCTGCTGAAATTGGCTACAGCATTCCTGCCGCAGCCGCCAAAAAGGTTGGTATTAAAGGCGCAAGGATCTTTGTGAACGGGTACAACATGTTAACCATTACAGGTTTGAAATATCTTGACCCTGAACACCCATCGGCCAACTACGGCTATTTATACCCCTTAGATAAAATTTATTCAATCGGTGTAAATGTTAAACTATAATCCATTACAGATCATGAAAAAATACACATATACGATATTGGCTTTTTTACTTTGCTGGACAACGGCATGTAAAAAGCTGGATACCCTGCCCCCAAGTATTGTTAAAGACGATGACGTTTTTGCAACAGCCGCGGGAATTCAGGCCTACATGTCAAGGCTGTACAGTGAATTACCTATCGAAGATTTCAGGTATTCGCCCGAAAGAGGTTTAAATATGTTCTGGATCATCAGCCCTACAAGCGCCACCACCGGCGAGGCTTTAAGCCGTGATCAGAACGGGTCAATGCAGGAAAACACAGGCCTATCAACCTGGGGCGATTGCTACAGGGTTATCAGGGATGCCAATTATTTTGCCGAAACGCTGCCTAAATACGCCAGCAACTTCACCAGCGACCAGGTAAACAACTGGTTAGGTGAAGCAAGGTTTGTTCGTGCTGCTACATACTTTGCATTGGTTAAACGTTACGGTGGTGTGCCGCTTGTTGATAAAGTGCTTAACTATCCGGAGCAAAGCATCGAAGAACTGAAAATACCTCGTTCGTCTGAAGAAAAGATCTATGATTTTATCGGCACCGATCTGGATTATGCTTATACCAATCTACCTGAAACTAACCAGGCAGGCAGGGCCAGCAAGTATGCAGCTGCCGGTTTCAAATCAAGGGCAATGCTTTACGCCGGTACAATAGCTAAATACAACCAGATCACATTGGTTGATGGCAGCGGCAACAGGCTTTGTGGTATCCCGGCAGCAAAAGCGGTTACTTATTTTAAAGCAGCTTATGATGCAGCGGCATTGCTTGATGGTAGATACAGCTTATACAAAAAAGCGTGGGCTGCGGGTGATAAAAATGCGCAGTACCTAAACTACGTGAACATGTTTTTTGATGCATCAAGCCCTGAAAACATATTTGTTCGTCAGTATCACTACCCTGAATCGGTACATGGTTATGATGCCTACAATGTGCCACGCCAGTTGATGGGTGCTAATGGTTACTCATCTGAAGTTAACCCTACGCTGGATTTTGTGGAGATGTTTGACGGCTTTCCTAAAAATGCAGATGGTACTATCAAAACTACAACCGGTGGTAAATACGATCTGTACACCAACACCATGGATATATTTGCCAATGCCGAGCCAAGGTTAAGGGCAACCGTAGTTTTGCCGGGTGATGTAATGAAAGGTGTAAGCATCGAAATCCGCAGGGGGATTTATACAGGCTCTTCGGCAGGTGGTATCAGCCCGCTGTTGCCTGCAGGTTCTACTGCTCATTATCCTACTGATAATATTGTGCAATCGGCCAACGCCAGCCAAACGCCATACAAATTGCCAAACGGCACAACTATGAACCCTGCCGGTTTAAGCGGTTATTTCACAGGCGATGGTACCAATTCTGTTTCCGGGTTCTCTATCCGTAAATACATCGTACCGGATAAACCAACATCTGAAGTATTGGAAAACCGTTCTGATCAAACCTGGATAGAATTGCGTTATGCCGAAGTATTGCTTAACCGTGCCGAGGCTGCTGTAGAGTTGAACTCGTTAGGCCAGTCGGATAAAAGCTATCTACAGGATGCCTTTACGCAAATTAACGCTATCCGTGAACGTGGTGGTGCCAACCTTTTAACCGGTACTGCCGACCTAACCATTAATGTGGTACGTAAAGAGCGCAAAAAAGAGCTTGGTTTTGAAAACAAACAATACTGGGATATGCGCCGCTGGAGGGTAGCTGATAAAGAACAAAACAGTACTATTTACCGCACGCTGATGCCTTTCTATTCGGCCAATGATGGTAAGTATTTCTTTGATGCCCGCTTAGACGAGCGTAATTCAAGGTACACTTTTGATGTACGCTGGTACTATGAGCAGATTCCGCAGGGCGAGATCCAGAAAAGCCAGAATTTAATTCAAAATCCGGGTTATTAATTTTAAGAGAGAGATGAAAAAACTATTTTATAGCATAGCATTAAGTGTATTGGTTGCCGCAGGCAGCTCATGCAAAAAAGTTGATAATTATGCCGCTCCCAATGTTACCTTAAAAGGCACCGTAACGGATGCAGGTACAGGCAAAAGCCTGCAAACAGAACAAGGTTCAGGCACCCGCATCAAATTATTGGAGATAAGCTGGAGCGCTAACCCAACCCCTTTTTATATATCCTCATTTCAGGATGGTACTTATCAAAACACCAAACTGTTTGCAGGCAAAAATGTAATTTCGGCAGAGGGCGCTTTTGTGCCATTGGTGCAGGTTGACGATGCCGGCAAAACCATTGTTGATAAAAGCCAGACAGTTGATGTTAAGGATGTAACTACCGTAAACTTTTCGGTTGAGCCATTTTTAAGGATAGAGTGGGTTGGTGATCCTGTTTTAAATGCGGATGGTACCATTACTACCAGCTTTAAAGTTACCCGCGGTACTGCCGATCCCAATTTTCAGCAAAACGTAAGTGATGTGGCTGTATTTGTTAATTCAAACAACTACGTAGGCAATAATAACTACGATAACCGCTACACACCTAAGCTGAGCGGTAATGATGCAAATAACTCGGTTGGTAAAACTCTTAGTCTTACCACGCTTGGTGGCGCATTGCCGGGTAAAAGGAGCTATTTTATCCGCGTAGGTGCAAGGGTTTCCTATGGCCTTAATTACTATAATTATACCGACGTTAAAGAGGTAAAGGTTCCGTAAAAACAAATAATACCTGTGTGAGGGAGGGGCCGTGGGAGTGGTTCCTTCCAACACAGTTTTATAAAATATAACTATGAAAAACACGCTGCTTTTTTGTTGCGGACTTGCATTTGCTGCCGGCTCTTATGCGCAGGATACTAACCCAAAGCCAGCTTCCCTAAAAGAAAAAACTGCTTTTCAAACCAGCAGCCCATGGAGGCCCGAAATTGATGTACGATCAGACATTGCCATTGTTTATGGTACCAACGATCATCCAAACATGACCTTTGAGCAACGCGTTAAATCATGGCGCGACCGTGGCTATGACGTAAATTTCATGACCGGCATTGCCTGGGGCGATTACAAAGATTACTTTTTAGGTAAATGGGATGGTAAAAACCACCTTGGCGTAGGGCAGGTAACTCAAAGAGGCGATACAATTTTCCACGGGAAGGATATGCCTTATGTTGTGCCCGATGATTCGTTTATCGAATACATGAAAACTGCCGTCGTCAAACGGGTAATAGACGTAGGGATCACCAACATTTTTTTAGAAGAACCTGAGTTTTGGGCCCGTGCCGGGTATAGCGCCGGCTTTAAAAACCAATGGCAAAAATATTACGGCTTCCCATGGAAACCACAGGACGCATCTCCTGAAAATACTTACTTATCCAACAAGCTAAAATATAACCTGTACTATGAAACCATCAAACAGGTATCATCATACGCCAAGGAGTATGGCAAAAGCAAAGGGATGAACATTAAGGTGTTTATTGCTACGCACTCGCTGGTAAATTATTCGTCATGGCAAATCGTTAGTCCGGAGGCAAGTCTGGCATCACTACCGGGTATTGATGGTTACATCGCCCAGGTATGGACGGGTACCTCACGCGAGCCTACTTATTTTAATGGCTTAGAAAAGGAGCGTGTATTTGAAAATGCTTTCCTTGAATATGGTTCGGTAGTATCCATGACGGCCCCAACCGGCCGTAAAGTATTTTTCCTTACCGACCCGATTGAAGACCGTGTGCATGACTGGAGCGATTACAAACGCAACTATCAGGCTACTTTTACCGCCAAACTGTTGTACCCGATGGTTGCCGATTACGAGGTAATGCCATGGCCCGAAAGGATCTATACACACCCCTACCCGGTATTGGGGACTAATGAAAAAACACTGATCCCTCAGTTTTACTCAACCCAGATGCAGATCATGGTAAACGCGCTGAATGATATGCCTGTTTCAACCAACAAAGTATCTGGTGTTAATGGAATCGGTGTGCTGATGAGCAACACCCTGATGTTCCAGCGCTTCCCAACACATAACGGCTTTGAAGATCCGCAGTTCTCTAACTTCTATGGTCAAACGCTACCACTGGTAAAACGCGGCGTTCCGGTACAAACTGTACACATGGAAAACCTGGGTTATGCGGCATCGCTTAAGGATATCAAAGTTTTGGTGATGAGCTACTCCAACATGAAACCAGTATCGGCTGAAGTTCATGAGCATTTGGCCGAATGGGTTAAAAACGGCGGTGTACTGATCTACGCTGGTCGTGATGATGATCCTTATCAATCGGTAATGGAATGGTGGGATACAAAGGGCAATAATTTCAAAGCTCCATCCGAACATCTGTTTAAACTGCTGGGTATAAACCCAACCGGGAATGATCAGCGTTTTGCTGTTGGTAAAGGAGCGGTTTATGTACTGAGGCAAAACCCCAAAGAGTATGTAATGCAGGCTAATAATGATGATAATTTCATCAAAACTGTAAAACAAGCTTATGAAAAAGATGCCGATGGTGGTAAGCTAAAATTTAAAAATAGCATGTACCTGGAGCGCGGCCCGTATGATATTATTTCGGTAATGGACGAAAACACTGACAGCAAATCATATACTGTTAAAGGCCCCGTTATCGACCTTTTTGATCCGCAGTTACCTGTGTTGGATAAAAAAATCATTAATCCTAATGAGCAGGCCTTGTTATACGTAGTTAAACGTGTTGAAGATAAAAAGCAACCAAAAGTATTAGCTTCGGCCTCAAGGGTTTATGATGAAGTTATAACAGAAAACAGCTACAGTTTTGTAGCCAAAAGCCCGATTAATACATTAAACAGCGCCCGGATCTTATTGCCGGCGCAACCGAAAGAAACAGTAGTTACCGATAATACAGGAAAAACCATTGCTGATGTAAAATCCTCGTGGGATAAATCATCAAAAACCCTGTACCTGGGCTTTGCCAACAGTCCCGATGGTATCAAGGTGAGCATTAAATGGTAAAAGAGTCTTTTTGAGAGAGAGTTGATTTATGCTTCCGTACGCGAAATTTCGCGTGCGGAAGTTTTTTTGAAAAGAGATTCCGTAATTCGCTCAAAAAATTTGTCCTTGTATTGATAACGGCTATTCGGAAGATTTTTTAATTCCCTCCCTTGGGAGGGGTGCGGTGGAAAATGTTGTGGCGGGGAGGGGTTTGTAGGCTTTGCTAATGAATATGCATGGTGATTAATCCCTCCCTACATCCTCCCGAGGGAGGGAATCGCGCAATCCCTGTTTTAAATTTCTTTGAGTACCGATAATACTGTATTGATTTGAAAATAAAGTCCCCAAATAATAAATGAAAAAACTACTTCTCCTGGCGTTTGCCTTTTTACCGGCAGCACTTTCGGCACAAGAAAAGGTGTCGTCACCTGTCGATCTGATCAACCCGCTTATGGGCACGCAATCAAAGCCATCGCTCTCCAATGGGAATACTTACCCGGCAGTAGCACTGCCATGGGGTATGAACTTCTGGACACCGCAAACCGGTAAAATGGGCGATGGGTGGCAGTACACTTATGATGCCGATAAGATCCTCGGTTTTAAACAAACCCATCAGCCATCGCCCTGGATGAATGATTATGGTATGTTTTCTGTTTTTCCGGAAACTGGTAAGTTAAAACTCGACGAAAAAGATCGCGCCAGTTGGTTCTCGCATAAAGCTGAAACAGCGAAACCATACTATTACAGCGTTTACCTGGCCGACTATGACGTAACAACCGAAATAACGCCAACCGAACGCGCTGCCAGCTTCCAGTTCACTTTCCCTAAAAGTGATAGCTCGCACATTGTGATCGACGCTTTTGATAAAGGCTCATATATAAAGATCATTCCCGGCGAGCAAAAGATTATTGGTTACAGCACTAAAAACAGCGGTGCGGTACCTGCCAACTTTAAAAACTATTTTGTTATTTATGTAGATAAACCATTCGCGCTGGCTTCAACATGGCACGATTGGAAACAAGACGCCGGGCAACTGGAATACACCGGCGATCATGCAGGAGCGGTAATCACCCTGAAAACTGCTAAGGGCGAAAAAGTTCATTTAAAAGTAGCTTCGTCATTCATCAGCATTGAACAGGCCGAACTTAACCTGAAACGCGAGTTGGGCAACGATGATTTTGCTGCTACCTGCCAAAAAGCAAAAGATACCTGGAACAAAACGTTAAGTCGTTTAGATGTTGAAGGTGGTACTATTGACCAAACCCGTACTTTTTACAGCAGCCTTTACCGTATGCTGTTTTTCCCAAACAAGATGTATGAGGTTGATGCCAATGGGCAAAATATACATTACAGCCCTTTCAACGGTAAAGTTGCGCCGGGTTACCTGTTTGCCGGTACCGGTTTCTGGGATACCTTCAGGGCATTGTATCCTTTCCTGAACTTGGTTTACCCGTCTATCAATAAAGAAATGCAGGAAGGCCTGATCAATGATTACAAAGAAGGCGGCTGGTTGCCAGAGTGGTCGAGCCCGGGCTACGCTGATTGTATGATCGGTAACAACTCTGCATCGGTAGTTTCTGAAGCTTACCTGAAAGGCCTGCGCGGTTACGATATCGAGACTTTATACCAGGCCCTTAAACACGGTGCCAACAACGAAGGGCCTAATGCTACCGGTCGCCGGGGTGTGCAGTATTATAACACTTTAGGCTATGTGCCATACAACGTAAAGATCAACGAAAATGCTGCGCGTACTTTGGAGTATGCTTATGACGATTTTGCTATTTACCAGTTGGGTAAGGCTTTGGGCAAACCTAAAAAGGAAATAGAGATCTACAAAAAACGCAGCCAAAACTACCGTAATATTTTTGATCCGCAAACTAAACTGATGCGCGGTAAAAATCAGGATGGCACTTTTGAAACACCATTCAATCCGTTTAAATGGGGCGATGCTTTTACCGAAGGTAACAGCTGGCACTATAGCTGGGGCGTGTTCCATGATATTCAGGGTTTAATAAACCTGATGGGCGGCAAGCAGCAATTTGCAGCCAAGCTGGATTCGGTGTTTGAAATGCCGCCCGTGTTTGATGATAGCTACTACGGTGGCGTGATCCACGAGATTCGTGAAATGCAGATTGCAGGCATGGGCCAATACGCGCACGGGAACCAGCCTATCCAGCACATGATCTATCTTTACAATCACGCAAATCAACCATGGAAAACTCAGTACTGGGTTCGTGAAGCTATGAACAGGCTTTACCGGGCAACTCCTGATGGTTACTGCGGCGACGAGGATAACGGTCAAACTTCTGCATGGTATATCTTCTCAGCAATGGGTTTTTACCCGGTTACCCCAGCCAGCGATCAATATGTATTAGGTGCACCGCTGTTTAAAAAGGTAACTGTTAATTTAGAGAACGGCAAAACTATCACCATTAACGCGCCTAAAAACAGCAACGAAAACAGGTATGTAAATACACTTACTGTTGATGGTAAACCGTACACCAACAACTGGTTAAGCCACAAAGGTTTGTTAAATGGCGCTGTGCTTGATTTTGATATGCAGGCAACTCCGAACAAAGAACGCGGCACCAAAGATGCCGATGTGCCTTATTCAATGAGTAACGAGAAATAAACACCCCTCCCAACCCTCCCCAATAGGGAGGGCTTTTTTGTAGGGACGCATCACATGCGTCTCCCGCCATGCTGATCAATTAGCTATGATAGGAGATACGGGTGATGCGTTTCTTGTTTTAGATATTTTATCCGACGTGCTTTTTTGCCTACATTTAGCAATCAGCACTAAACCATGAAATATCTTTTACTTTTCGTACTTATCACAACTACCTGTATTGTTAAAGCGCAGGATTTTGCGGCTTTAAAAGCGGGACAATCAAAGGCCGAACAGATCATATTGAATGATGAAGACGGGAAGGTAATGATGGCATTTTATGATCCCAGCGCCAACAAAACTCAAAATAAACTTATTGCCTCTGTGCAGGCCAACGCCAATAAACATATCCCTCCGGTATTATTTACTATGGCTATGGTTTTATTTGGGCAGGAAAAATATAGCGATGCCTGTTTTTGGTTTTATGTAGCGCAATTAAGGTCAAGATACGATGTAAACCGCAGTGTAGATAAAACGGTATCGGCAGCCAATTGGAACGGCCCAATCGGGATGTCGATAAACCAATATGCCTTTGAGCATCTGGATACCTTAGAAAAGGTTGTTCCCCAGGTTGTAGCCTATGTAACTGCAAATGACGAGTTATATGATCAGCGATGGATCAACGTTTTAACAGCACATGATAAGGTAAAAGACGAAGACATAGATAAGTTAAGCGTTGATAAAAGCCTTTGGCCCGGTATCAAGAAAGAAACAATAGATTCTTATTATGCCGATTTTAAAGAGGTTGTGAATAAAGCCAGGCAAAAGCAATAAGAATATGGTTTTTAAGCAGATATTTAGGGTTTGTTTACGTTTGATTGGTGAATTTACTTTTATCTTTTTTGTAACTTGCCTTATCAATGAAAGGGCAAAAAACACATCATTCAGTACTACTCATATGTCTTTTGGTACTGCCTATGGTCTTTGCTTTTTCCATACGTCCTTCAGGCAAATACAATCTTGATTTTTTTACTACCCATAACCAATTTTACCTCTGCGATTCGGCCTTTACCGGTACCACCGGTGATACTACCTTTTGGAACACCGACGCCCAAAATGCGCGTTTAGGTACGACCGAAGATATCATTGGCATTAAAACAGCCAGTTATGGACACATAAAGGCCGAACTTAATGTGCTCAACGCAGCCGACGCAGAAAAAGATTTCAGCAAATATGACCATGTTGTTGAGGGCAGTGTAAAACTAAGTTCGGGCATTATGGAAGTCCTGAATTTTCCGGATACCAAAATTATCTTAAAAGCCATTGTTACACCGGCAAGATATCGCGTGCGCATTTATTCGTATGCTGTAAAAAACGTGAATCCCGATGAGGACGAAGGTACCGATCACTATAAGATTACCCTTTGGCCCGGAGAAGGTAGGGAAAGGAAAGTATTGAAAGCCTACAGGGCGGACTAATCCATTTATGCCGGCCCGAAACAAAGGTTCATTAATCACGCACTATTTATCGCTGATCATTATCGGGTTGCCTCCCTTTCCGCCGCCAATAATAATCACCTTGGCATTGGGCGAAAGCGCTATTTCCTTTTGTGCTTTTATGGCTTCGTATTGCAGTTGCTTATCCGATAACCCGGTTGAAAGGATACGCTGATAATCGGCAATACCCTGCGCTTCCACTCGCTTCCGCTCGGCTTCCTGGCGTTCCTTTTGCAGCACGAACTCCATTTTTTGGGCGTCCTGCTCGGCATTGATCTTTGATTCGATGCTGGCGCGTACCGAGGCGGGCAGGGTAATATTGCGCACCAGGATCTGTTGCAATTCAAGTCCGCGTTTTTCAAAACTGGCGGTGATGTAACGGTTTATTTTATCCTGGAACTCCTGCCGCTTGGTCGAATACAGATCGACAGCGGCATAAGCAACCGCGTTATCGCGGATGGCCGTGCGCGAAACAGGGCGAACGATCTTATCCACATAGTTTTCGCCGATGTTCTGCATAATGTAAGGGGCTTTGTCGGGCTTCACCTTATAAAGTACTGACAGGTCAATAGTAACCTCAAGCCCATCTGATGAAAGCACCCGGATAGCGTCGTCGCCTTCCTTTTGGCCTTCGTTATTTACCGCGCTCATGGTATAGGTTTGGGTCTGCACATCGAAAGTTGTGATCTCTACAACAGGGTTTATAATGTGTAAACCACTTTCAAGCACCTGGTCCTGCACCTTGCCAAAAAGGGTTTGGACCCCTACCTTGCCCGGCTCAATAACTTTAAATATATTGAGTAACAGACCAAGTACCACCATGGCGATACCCACCGCGGTTACCACGCCGTTAAAGCGGCCGGCCGGTTCGGGCGAACGTTTGAGCACTATACCCACAATGAGTACAATAACTCCTAATACTGCTATAAACATGCAATGAAGTTAAGCTTTTTTTGCATGCTGCAAGCCTATTATAAAAGAATGTTTTTTAGGGGATTAAGGCTGTTATTGCCGGGAATTAGATGGATGCGAGAGGGGGTATTTTTTTTTTGCCGACTTAGCATAACGGCACAAGTTAGCCGGCGCTTATTCCCTTTACACAAAACTTGCGCCATTAGAAGTAGAGAAGACTTACGAAGTTTTAAAAACTTCGTAAGTCTGGAACCTAATTAATATCGGGTTACTTAGTCCCTTTGCCTTTTTTATTTTGCGGGGCTTGCTGGGTTTCTTTTACCTGTTTCAAAAGCCTCAGCTTCATGAAAATCACAACTACGCCAACAACCATGGCACCGGCCATGATCAGGTAGTTTTTTTCGGTGAACATTTTATAAGCTACAATAAAGCACAAAGCTACACCCATGGTGTAAAGCACATTGAGCACCAGTTTAAAGCCCATTAGTATACGTTTAATTCAGGGTCAATTTCGGCCTGCCATGCAAGGATCCCTCCTCTTAGGTTTGACAGATTGGTAAAACCCTGCTGCTCCAGTTGCATAATAGCAGCCGCGCTGCGTTTACCGCTGCGGCACATTACTACTACCGGCTTGTCTTTACTTATCTTTTCCGATTCTATCAGCACTCCGCCAAGCGGTATAAGCTGCCCGCCAAGGTTTGAAGTTTCGTATTCAAAATCTTCCCTAACATCAATCAGTTGAAAATCTTCGCCTTTGTCAATTTTCTCTTTTAGTTCCTGTACGGTTATCTCGTTCATGTTAAATGTAATTATAATCCAAAGGTAGTTTTTTTCTTAATCAAATATTTAGGCTTGTTATTTGTAACAATCAAAGTATATGAGCGTTTCATATATGTTTACACAATAATTACTTGATGAAAAAAGTTACACGCTTTTTCTGGTTCTGTTCAGGAGCACATATCGATACCTTAAAAAAGTACCCAATTGAGCATAATAAGTATGTTGGTATTGGGGCAACTATATTTTTCACGGCACTGTTCGCCGCATTATCCGGCGGTTATGCCATGTACTTTGTTTTTAATGGCGATGCCTTTGCTGTAGGTTTTGCTATACTATTTGGTTTACTGTGGGGAACGGCCATTTTTAACATGGACCGCTACATTGTATCCAGTATCAACAAAGAAGGCACAACCAACCAGCAGATCCTGCAGGCATCGCCCCGTATTTTGCTGGCTATTATGATAGGTATCGTAATCTCGCGCCCGCTTGAACTCAAGATCTTTGATAAAGAAATTCGCCAGAAACTAAAAACCGCCTATTTAAAGGGGCAACGCAGTAAAATTGATACCCTCGAAAAAACCTACATGCAGAAGTATGCCATGGAACTGGGTAAAAACACCGATTTGAAAAAAGAAAAAGATTCGCTTGAACGGGATATCAACCG
The DNA here is from genome assembly GCF_059491465.1 of Mucilaginibacter sp. Mucisp73. Taxonomy (NCBI): domain Bacteria; kingdom Pseudomonadati; phylum Bacteroidota; class Sphingobacteriia; order Sphingobacteriales; family Sphingobacteriaceae; genus Mucilaginibacter; species Mucilaginibacter sp. Mucisp73. The sequence goes on from NZ_CP168507.1 coordinate 5,654,316, forward strand.
CTCACGTTACCAGCTTAACCAGGAAGTTTTCGGCGATAAAACCAACCAAACATCGGGCATTACCGGTTATGGCACTTATGCAAAGCAAAAGCAGGCCATACTGGAAGAAAAGGAAGCCCGGCTTAAATCCGTTACTGATAATTTAGGGCAGATGGACCAATACCTGAGTGCCCGTAAAGATTATGAGGGACTGAACAGCACCCGTTTGTTTACAGAGCATCAACTGGACAGTTTGGCCAGCATAGCCGGCTTCTCCGACCGTAACTGGGCATTAGGCCAGCTCACCTACACTGAAAACGGCAAGCGCGACCTCGACACCTATCTCGCTATTTCGTTTATCGGCTACCTGTTCATTTTGTTTGAATGTTTGCCGGTATTTGTAAAGCTGATGTCGCCCAAAGGGCCTTATGATACGGCTATCGCCAAAACAGCCGAAGCCAATATCCACCTTGCCGAACGTGATAAAGAACGTGATATAGCGGTTACCGATAATATTTACGATCACAACCTGGATACGGATATCGAGCGGCGAAAAAAGATCATTACCTCGCAATCTGATTATGATTTTGAGCGGCATAGTTACGAGTAAAACCCTGCATTTTTCCCGTAGAGACGCATAATTGCGTCTCCCAACTATGCAGGGCCGATTTATAGGCGAAGACGCGATTATGCGTCTCTACAGTGGAATATTTTGCAATTACCAACCCAATCTCCCATCTTGCAAAACATAATATCAACCTATGTTTGAGCAATTTTCACATTCAAATTATCATTTCATTTGTGATAATCTTGCAGCTAATGATCCTGATCTGGCCCTGATCATTCAAAATCATGGCTATCCACCACTATGGTCAAGGCCCAATAGTTTTGAAACACTGGTGCATATTATCTTAGAACAGCAGGTGTCCCTGGCTTCGGCACTATCGGCCTTAAATAAATTGCGCGAGCGGATACAGCAAATTACCCCTGCACGGGTACTACTGCTTACCGATGAAGAATTCAGGACATGTTATGTAAGCCGCCAAAAAACCATCTATATAAAATACCTTGCCGAAGCCATTGTAAGCGGGCAGATCAACCTTGCCGAAATGGAACAAATGCCTGATGATATTATCCGTACCAAACTAACCGCCCTCAAGGGCATTGGCAACTGGACGGTTGATGTTTACCTGATGTTTGTACTGCAGCACACCGATGTTTTCCCTATCGGGGATCTGGCCGCAGTGAATGCCCTTAAACGGGTAAAAAATCTGCCAAAAGATATTACCAAAGAAGAGTTGTTAGCGGTGACCGAAAAATGGAAACCATACCGAACGGTAGCGGCGATGATTTTGTGGCATTATTATCTGAGCCAAAGAGTACCGGCCCCACCCAAACCCTCCAGGCAAGGCGTTAAAAAATAAAGATCTTCGGAGGCTCAAGTGATAACACCGAATACAAGTCGAATATTTTATCAGAGCCTTCGCGTAACCCCTCTGCTCTATTAAATAATTGATATTCAGATTGTTATACTGAAATATTCGAAATTATGTTAACCCTGTTAACCCCCCGTTGGTGCTGTCCATGCTCAAAAGCATATAAACAAAAAATGCGCCGGCTTAGCCAACGCATTAAAAATATGCTTATCAAAGGCACCCCCTTTAGGGGGCGGGGGGGGCATTAAATAGCCCATTCCTCTCCTGCTCCTGGTAATCCTGTACGGTTTCAATGGCATTATCAACCACATCACTCAGGGCCGTAATAAATGTTCCGGGGCGGGCCAGGCTCATGGCGTGTTTAATAGCATCAACTTCTTTAGGCACTACCTCAACCTGCTTGTTAGGATCAACTGATTCAATTCCCTCCCTGAGTAAACCAATAATATTTTCGGCGGTGCGGCCACGCAGGTGTTTTTCCTGGCGCAGGATGATATAATCAAACATTTCGGCCGATATTTTACCCAGTTCGCGGATATCGTCATCGCGCCTGTCGCCGGTGCCGGCTATGATACCTATTTTAAGCGGCGAATCGATATGTCTTAAAAACTCCTTGATGCCAGTGTATCCATCGGGGTTGTGGGCAAAATCAATCATGAAACGGAAATCTTTAAACTCAAAAATATTCATGCGGCCAGGCGTTTGTGAGGCCGATGGAATAAAGGTTTCGAGCGAGATTTTGATATCTTCTGTCTTAAATCCCCATAAAAACGTAGCCAGTGTAGCGGCCAGCACATTCTCGATCATAAAGGGCACAGTACCGCCAAACGTAAGCGGGATCAGGATAGTACGCTGTACGCGGATCTTCCAGTCGCCTTTTAAAATGGTGATAAACCCGTTTTCGCAAATAGCGGCAATGCCCCCTTTTTTGCAATGCGATTTAATGATTGGGTTATTTTCATTACGGCTGAAATAAGCTATGTTGCATTCGGCTTTTTTTCCAATGCGTACGCAATACTCGTTATCGGCATTTAAAACGCCCCAGCCATCCTTTTTAACCGAGTTAAGCACTACGCTTTTTACTCGCGAAAGGTCTTCCAATGAATGAATGTCAGATAAGCCCAGGTGATCTTCCTGGATATTGGTAACTACCCCTATATCGCAAAAGCCAAAACCGAGGCCCGAGCGCAGGATCCCCCCGCGGGCTGTTTCCAATACCGCGAAATCAACCGTTGGATCTTTTAGTATAAACTCCGAGCTTACCGGGCCGGTTGTATCGCCCTTCAGCATCATATTATTTTGTACGTAGATCCCATCCGAGGTGGTGAAACCCACCCGGTGACCGTTATTTTTAACAATGTGGGCTATCAAACGGGTGGTAGTGGTTTTACCGTTAGTCCCGGTAATAGCTATGATAGGGATGCGGGCCGATTTACCGGCAGGGTAAAGCATATCAATCACATGTCCGGCTACGTTGCGGGGCAAGCCTTCGCTCGGCGCAATATGCATCCTGAAGCCCGGTGCGGCATTAACTTCCAGTATCACTCCACCTGTATCGGTAAGCGGCTCGGTAAGGTTTTGCGCCATGATGTCGATGCCGCAAATATCCAGACCAATGATTTTAGAGATGCGTTCGCAAATAAAAATATTTTGCGGGTGTACATGGTCGGTAACATCAACCGATGTACCGCCCGTGCTTAGGTTAGCAGTTGATTTTACATAAACCACCTCATCTTTTTCGGGCACGGTTTCAAGCGTGTAGTCTTTTTTTGCCAACAGATCGAGGGTGTCACGGTCGACCGTTATCTCGGTAAGCACATTCTCATGCCCGTAGCCGCGGCGCGGATCGGCGTTTTCCAGGTCTATCAATTCCTGGATATTTAGCCTGCCATCGCCTGTAACATGGGCCGGTTTACGAAGGGCGGCAGCAACCATTTTATTATCGATCACCAACACCCTGAAATCAAAGCCGGTAACATATCGCTCTACAATTACCCGGCGCGATATTTTAGCGGCGTGCTCGTAGGCCTCAATGGCTTCTTCTTCGGTTTTTATGTTGATAGAAATACCACGGCCGTGGTTGCCATCAAGTGGTTTAAATACGAGCGGGAAGCCTACTTTGCGGATAGCATCAGGCACAGCCGATGCTGATGAAATAGTTACGCCTTTTGCAACGGGGATGGCCTGCTCCTGTAAAAGTCGTTTGGTTTCTTCCTTGTTGCTGGCAATATCAACGGCAATGCTGCTGGTTTTTTCGGTCATGGTAGCGCGGAAACGTACCTGGTTTTTGCCGTAACCTAATTGCACTAACGATTGGTTGTTAAGCCTGATCCATGGGATATCCCTCGCTATAGCTTCTTCTACAATTGACCCGGTACTTGGCCCCAGGCGGGTATTTTCCCTAATCTCGCGCATTTGCTGAATATCAACATCCAGGTTGTAATCCTCGCCTTTTATCAAAGCTTCGGTTATGCGTACGGCCGATTCGGCTGCAAAAACGCCAACTTTTTCTTCCAGGTAGGCAAATACTACATTGTATACGCCTTTTGTTTTGGTTTCGCGGGTGCGGCCAAAGCCGGTATCCATACCTGCGAGGGTCTGGATCTCTAAGGCAATGTGCTCAACAACGTGTCCCATCCAGGTGCCGGCAATCACCCGCTGAAAAAAGCCGCCGGGTACACCGGGCGAGCAGCGGTGGCTGTATAACGATGGCAGCAGCTTTTCAAGCCGTTCATAAAAGCCGTCTATTTCGTTGGAGGGGCGGTGCTCCATCTCCTGCAGATCAAGCCGCATTTGTATTAATTTTTTGCGCCTGATGCTCCAAATGTTGGGTCCGCGTAGTACCTGGATATTCTCGATCTTCATTATGTAGGATGCTATTTTTTTGTCAGTCTGATTTTCCCCTTAAAACTATAAAACATAACACGGGAATAAAATTTTTGATGGCGAAAAGCCATTATTTATTATTAGTTCCTGTGTTTGTGCATGTTTTTATCGTAATTTGTATATAGTTGTATTAAGATAGTGTGAAATAATCATGATTGTCCCGAAAGGTAAGCTAATAATTATAGGCGGCGCGGTTGATATGGGGAGCAATGTTACCCTCCAGGAGCATATTTTGCAGCCCGATTATATCAAATTTTTTGAACAAGGCATATTAAGGCGCATAATTAACGAATCTGCTAAGCACGAAGGCTCACAAATTGAAGTGATCACCACCGCCTCTCAAATCCCCGAGCTTGTCGGCGCCGAGTATATCAAGGCGTTTGGTCAGCTCAACGTTACCAATGTTAACGTACTGCACATCAAAAGCCGCGAAGATGCAAGCAATAAAGTTTACCTCGACCGGATCCGCAAAGCCGATGTAGTGATGTTCAGCGGCGGCGACCAGCTCAGGTTAACAGCCATTTTTGGAGGCACCGAATTTTTACAGATCCTTAAACAGCGTTACCAAAAAGAGAATTTCGTTATTGCCGGAACGTCAGCAGGCGCTGCAGCGGCTTCAACACACATGATCTACCGCGGGCAAAGTAACGAAGCCCTGGTTAAAGGCGAAGTGCAGATAACCGCCGGCCTTGGCTTTATCGATTCGGTGATTGTTGATACTCACTTTGTACAGCGTGGCCGCATAGGCCGGTTAATGTATGCCGTGGCAACTAATCCCGGCATTTTGGGGATAGGTTTGGGCGAAGATACAGGCTTACTTATTACCGAAGGTTATATGATGGAAGCTATCGGCTCGGGCCTTATTATTTTGGTTGACGGACGCAACATCGTATCAACTAATATATACGATGTGGAGCTTGGTTCGCCAATATCTATCGAAAACCTGAGGGTACACGTCATGTCGATATTTGATAAGTACGATCTGGTGCAGCACCGTTTAATCATAAAAAAGAGCGTAAAAGTTGAAGAAGGTGTTTTTATAAATGCACCAGGCAGCAAACTTCTACAATAATTTAAACTGCATAAAGTTCTTATAAATACCCTGGCCTTATTTATGCGGTACATCTACTTTAATTTATAATTATGAAAATAATTATTCACGGCGGTTTTTTTAGCGAATCGCATACCAACCAGGAAGTAAAGCTGGCCAAACAGGAAGCCCTGAACGGCATAGTGCAGTTAGGATACAAACACCTGCAACACCACACTGCTGCCGAAACGGCCGTTTATACCGTAAGGCTGCTTGAAGATTGCGAGCTTTTTAATGCCGGAACGGGATCACAGATCCAGAGCGATGGCAAGATCCGCCTCAGTGCCTCTTTGATGGATGGCAAAACCCAACGCTTCTCGGGCGTCATCAACATTGAAGATGTTAAAAACCCTATCTGTGTAGCCGAAAAACTACAAGCCTATGATGATCGTGTATTGAGCGGCAAAGGAGCATGCGATTTTGCTATAGAAAACGGTCATAAATATTATAACCCCGAAATCCCGCAGCGACGTCACGAATACGAACAAAAACTAAGCGATTCCATCAGGCTCGGCACCGTGGGCTGCGTTGCATTGGATGTGCATGGAAACCTGGCAGCCGCAACGAGTACCGGGGGCAAAGGTTTTGAAATTCCCGGCCGTGTTAGTGATTCGGCCACTACTGCAGGAAATTATGCCAATGAGTTTGCCGGCGTTTCATGTACCGGCGTAGGTGAAGATATTGTAAGTGGCTCGGTAGCTGTTAAAATTGTTACGCGAGTAACCGATGGCATGCCCCTTATGGCCGCTACCGAAAAAACCCTCGATGAAATGAAACCTTACGATGGCTTTGCCGGTGTGATAGGCATTACTACTGATGGGCAGATCTATCACTCAGACACCCACCCTTACATGGTATGGGCCCTGCATGACGGAGACATTGAAGTTTTTAACTAAAACCTAAATTTATTTTTCCCGTAGAAAGGGTGTAAGTTAAGCACCTGTAAAATAACGGTGGCCTTTAGGCGTTTACGTATTTACTGCTTTTTACAGGTATTGTTTTCCCGTTAACAAATAATTACATTTGTTAAGCTGATTAATTTAAAAATAAACAGTTTAAACCCAGGAAAAAGATTAGATGAGATATTTCCTACTTATTATTTTATGCGCTGTTGGGTTCGATGCATCAGCGCAATGGTATTACAAGCCATTCAATAAGCGTACCCGGTCTCCGCAAATGGCTTATGCACAAAGCCACTCTATTAAAAGGCTGCCCGCTCCTGCATTGGCTAAAGTAAAGATCCGCCCGTTTACTATTGAACATACCCCATATGTACTGGCCATGATCGAGGAATCGGTTATGAAAACCGCGCAGCACAATATGCGTTTTCATGTGTACAATGCCGCCAGCTACAACTTTAGCGACCTGGCCCAGATGTATATGAAGCAAAACCGCCTGGCCGAGGCCAAATGGTTCCTGCTGCAAAGTATCACCATATCGCGCCAGCAAAACGACGACAGGCATACCATAGCCAACCTGCTTGACCTTGCGACTGTAAAAGCTGATTACGGCGATTATGCACAGGCCAAACAAGACCTGGCCGAAGCCCGGCAACTGGCTGTTGCCCGCGGTTTGACTTTTGACCTGGCTACTGTAGAGAAAAAAACGCGCTATTTACAGGACAATAAATTCAACACGCTGCATACCGAAACCCATTTTGCCGAAACCGCCGATGCAGGTACAAAAACAGTTAACAAATAATATTTTTTTGTAACAAAAACGTAAAATGGTGCTGCCTGCATACTATTAGTAAAACATAATCGTATTATTGTTATTAGTAATTAAGAGACAGCATATTGACTGTCTCTTTTTTATTTTACATTAGCAAATTAATAATAGGCACAAGTATTGATGTTTTACACCAACCCCGATTTAACTACAGTAAAAGATATGTTTAAGAAAGTATATTTGTTATTGGTGCTGGGCGCAGCCCTCGCCTGTAAAGCATCACCATCCAAACCTGTTAAAGTAGCAGGTTCAAATGATTTACAGCCCGATGAACAGCAAAGCCTTGTTTGTAAGCAGGTAGCATCATTAATCTCTAACTACAACTATAAAAAAGTTCCGCTGAACGATTCAGTATCCGCCATCATTTACGACCGGTATATCAAATCGCTCGACGAGAACCACAGCTATTTTTTAGCATCTGATATCAAGGATTTTGAAAAATATAAAACCGTACTTGATGATGATATTAAAGCCGGCAACCTGGCCGATGCTTTTTATATCTTCAATGTTTTTCAGAAAAGATATATCGAGCATGTAAAATATTCGCTTGAGCAGATCAATAAAAATTTCGATTTCAATAAAACTGAAACCTTTGTTTATGATCGCGATAAATTGCCATGGATTGCTTCGCAAAGCGAAATGGATGCCATGTGGACCAAGCGCGTAAAATACGATTTGCTAAACCTGAAACTGGCCAATGCTGATATGGCCAAGAACAAGGAAACGCTCAAAAAACGTTATGAAAACCTGTTAACCCAAAGCAACAAGCTATCAAACCAGGACGTTTTTCAATACTTTATGGACGCCTTTACAGAGGCTATCGATCCGCATACTAATTACTTTAACCCGTCAAACGCAGCTAATTTCAATATCGAAATGTCGCGCCAGGTTGAGGGGATCGGTGCTTCACTACAGGTGGAAAACGAGTATGTAACCATTAAAACCATTGTACCGGGCGGCCCTGCAGATAAAAGCCACCAGATAAGCGTCGACGACCGTATCGTTGCAGTAGCACAGGGTAAAACCGGCGAATTCCAGAACGTGGTGGGATGGCGTGTTGATAATGCCATCGCTATCATCCGCGGTACTAAAGGCACAACGGTAAGGCTTGAAATATTGCCTGCCGGTGCAAATGCATCAAGCAAACCCAAAGTGGTTGAAATGGTACGTGAGAAGATCATCCTGAAAGACCAATCGGCCAAAAAAGAGATCCGCACTTACAACAGCAATGGTAAAACGGTTAGGATAGGTGTGATATCTATCCCGGCATTCTATATTGACTTTAACGACTATAAAGCAGGCAACCCTAACTATAAAAGCACCACCCACGATGTTAAGGCAATCCTTGACTCGTTAAAGAAAGAAAATGTAGACGGCCTGGTGATCGACCTGCGTGAAAACGGTGGTGGTTCATTGATGGAAGCTATTGAGCTTACCGGTCTGTTCATTAAAACCGGCCCTGTAGTACAGGTGCGTGACACTAAAGACCAGGTGGAAATTGATAAAGACGAAGATGCGGACATCACCTATAGCGGCCCTATGGCGGTACTGGTTGACCGTTTCAGCGCTTCGGCCTCTGAAATCTTCTCGGGCGCTATCCAGGATTACGGCCGCGGGTTAATATTGGGAACCCAAACTTATGGTAAAGGCTCGGTACAAAGCGCTATCGATCTTGACAGGGTGATTGGTTCTTCACTTCGTGAAAAAATTGCAGGCGTTGTTGGCGGCGGTAAAAAAACAACCTCAACGGGCAGCCAAAGCACTTACGGACAACTTAATTTGACCATAGCTAAATTCTATCGTATCAGCGGTAATTCAACCCAGCACAAAGGGGTAACACCTGATATTTCATTCCCATCGGTTATTCCATTGGATAAATATGGCGAAGATACCGAACCATCAGCAATGCCTTTTGACATCATTGCCAAAACTGATTATACCAAAACAGGCGATTTTACCGGCGTACTGCCACAGCTAAAAAAACTGCACGACCAACGCATGGCCGGCAGCGACAGCTATAAATACCTGCTTGAAGATATTGCTGATTTCAAAAAACATGATGCCGATGACAGCGTATCGTTAAAAGAATCTGATTTGAAGAAACAACGTGACGATGATGAAGCGAAATCATTTGAGCGTAACAACCTGCGTCGGGTAGCATTAGGTTTGCCAGCCCTTAAAAAGGGTCAAACCAAACCTAAAAACGAAGACCTTGACTTTGTAAAACGCGAAGCCGGCCAAATCATGACCGATTATATCAGCCTTGATAATAAGTATACAAGCGTATCGCAACCGGCTAACTAAGCAAATTATTAATAATATTGAGCGCCCGGAATTGAAAGATGCCGGGCGTTTTTATTTATACACAAATGCATTACTGGTTAAGAAGGATTTTATCGAATTTCACGAATTGATATACTTAGATGCCTTACATCAAAAAATAAAATTCGTGTAATTCGATTTAATTCGGGGAATTAGTGTCATATTCTTAAAAATCACCTCCCTGTTATAAAACCCTGCCGGCTAATACCCCGGCATTTTGTAAATTTGGCCTCTTATAAAAATCGATACAACGTTGAAAAATAATATTCTTATTGTTGATGATGTGCATGCCATTTTCATGGAGATGGCCGAGGCCAAGGGTTACACCTGCGATTACCGTCCGCTGATTAAGGTTGACGAAGCCATGCAAATCATAGGCGACTATGCAGGGTTGGTGATCCGCTCAAAATTCAGGGTGGATAAAGCCGTGCTTGATGCAGCTACCAACCTACAATTCATAGCCCGCGCCGGCGCTGGTATGGATAATATTGATGAAGATTATGCTACTCAAAAAGGCATAAAACTCATCAACGCGCCCGAAGGCAACTCAGATGCCGTAGGCGAACATGCCATAGGTTTACTGCTGTCATTAATGAACAACCTAAACCGCGGCGACGCCGAAATTCGCGGGGGGAAGTGGCAGCGCGAGGCTAACCGGGGTTACGAACTAAAAGGTAAAACAGTAGGTATTATCGGCTACGGCCATATGGGCAGCAGCTTTGCCAGGAAACTTTCAGGCTTCCAGGTAAATGTTATTGCTTACGATAAATACAAAACCGGCTTCAGTGATAAATATGCGCGCGAGGTAAGCATGGAAGAAATTGTAAAGCACAGCGATGTACTGAGCTTACATATCCCTTTAACTCCAGAAACCAACGGACTGGTGGATGATGAATACCTGTTCCATTTTAAAAAGCCTATCTTTTTCTTAAACACCTCACGCGGCAAAACTGCTAAAGTAAGTGCCGTGCTAAACGCCATACGCGAAGGCAAAATTTTAGGGGCAGGGTTGGATGTATTGGAGGTTGAAAAATTCCCGGCCCTTGCCGAACAACAATGGTTTGAGGAATTAAAACGAAGCGGCAAAGTGCTGTTAAGCCCTCACGTTGCCGGCTGGACATTTGATTCATACCGGAAGATCAGCGAGGTAATGGCCGAAAAGCTGGCCGATTTGAAAGGATAGGCAGATTATCGGAACCACACATATCTTTAATAATTACGACAGTGTAAGGAATGCCCCTTGTAAGTCACATGAAAGAGAAATCTCCTGCGCCATGCATATTTTATAAGGCATGGTGCAGGAGATTTCTGTTTAGATACATTTCCGGGCTGGGTTGGTAGAAATGATAACTGATTTAATATATTCGTTATGCCGTTTCCTTGTACAATACCATGCCGGCATGGTAAAACACCCCGTCCCTGAAATCGCCTTCGGCAGTAAAGCCGGTATCGTCAAGATATTCAACGTGGTTCCCTAATACACTGTAGTAACCTGTGTAGGCATTTTGTTTGTCGCCTCGGGCCTCAGTGTAGCGCCCGTTAGGCAAAAATTCGTGACGTATAAACCCATCGCGGGTAACCCATACACCTATATAATGATGAGCATTTATTGTTGTATTGCTGTTGAAAGTGTTAAATCTTTCCATGTTGCTAATTCGTTTTGAACGAAGGCAAGCTTCTTTTCAACCAGACCGTAAGCATCCTCGCCCAAAAATAAATTTAGCGGTGGGTTAGCTTCGTTAGTTATGCTGATCATAGCCTCGGCTGCTTTTTCAGGGTCGCCGGCTTGTTGCTTGTCCATGTCGTTTTGGTGAAAATTTACTGTATCGCGAACGTTTTGATAGTCGGCTATCTGGTTTTGAGGTACCGCCAATGAACCGGCCGACAGGAAGTTGGTCCTGAAATAACCCGGCTGTACAATGGTAACCTTTATGCCAAACGGTGCAACTTCGGCCGATAGGGTTTCAGAAAAACCATTAACGGCAAACTTGGTGGCGCAATAAATACCTCCGCCTGCAAACGCGCCGGTGAAACCACCTATCGACGATACATTTAAAATATGACCTGATTTTTGAGCACGCAGATAAGGCAACGCCTTACGGATCACATTCAATGATCCAAATACGTTAACCTCAAAGTTATCACGGGCCTCGCGGTCGGTCAATTCTTCAATACCGCCTAATAATCCGTAACCGGCGTTGTTGACAATAACGTCAATTTTTCCGAAGGTTTTTACCGTAAGTTCAACGGCTTCCTGCACACTGTCTTCGCTGGTCAAGTTAACGGAGAGGGGTAAAAACTGCTCGTTTTGCGTGTCAACTGCTTTGGTCAAATCGCTTAAATTGCGCGATGTAGCGGCTACTTTATAGCCTTCATTCAATAGTTTTTTTACTAAGGCAAGTCCCAGTCCTTTTGAGGCACCAGTTACAAACCATACTTTGTTGTTTTCCATATGTTATGTTTGATAGATTTTGATTTTACTTGTTACTATTTCAATGATTGTTTATGATTTTCACCTATTTTGTCTTTTGGGATTTCACCGATAGGCTATGATTCCACCGATTTATGATGAATTCAACCTGCTCTATCGTGTTTGTCCGAGCGGCCGTACCACCACCTCGTTAACTGAGATATTATCTGGCTGGCTTATAGCGTAAATCACCGCGTTGGCTATAGCCTCCTCATCAAGTTTTGGCATGTTGGCAAGGTTGCCGTACAAGCCCTTAATCTTAGGGCTGGTAATGTCATGTCCTAATTCGGATTTAGTTGCGCCGGGGTAAATGGTGGTTACCTTAATGTTTTGGGCAACTTCCTCGCGCAGGGTTTCCATAATAGCCTTGACCGCGAACTTGGTACCGCTGTAAACGCCAATGCCCGGCGACGTTTTTAAACCACCAACCGATGACGTGGAGAGGATATGCCCCTGGCCGCGTTCAAGCATGTGGGGCAGCACAGCATTAATCCCGTACAATACGCCCTTAATATTAATGTCGATCATTTTATCCCACTCATCAACATGACCTTCTTCAAAAAAAGAGATGGGCATGATGCCGGCATTGTTCCACATTACGTCAACTCGGCCAAATTTGGCTATGGTCTGCAGAATGACGTTATCCAGATCAGTTCGCCTGGCAACATCGGTTACTACATACATAGCATTCTCGCCAATTTCCTGTGCCAGGTCTTTCAACTGATCTTCCCGGCGGGCAGCCAAAACCACTTTAGCGTCAAGTTGTGCCAGTTTGCGGGCAGCAGATGCGCCGATGCCACTGCTGGCACCGGTTATTACAATCACTTTATCCTTGATACTTTCCATTTGGTGTTTATAGGTAGATATAGGGTAAACGGAATAAAATTTAGAAATCAGTTGAGCAGGTTACATCCTCCCACTGCCTGATTTCATTGTGTAAAGTATCAAGCTTTGCCAAAGCGCGATTGTATGCATCACCACCTAATAAAAGGTACAATGGCGGGTTCTCTTCATAAACTGTGTTGATAATAGCAGTTGCAGCCTTTTCCGGGTCACCGGCTTGCTTGCCGTCCATTTTGAGGTATTTGTTATGAATGGCGCGCACTTCTGTATAATCATCAATTTGGTTGCCAGTAATTGAAAGCGATCCTGCAGTAAGAAAACTGGTGCGGAAAGCGCCGGGAGCGACCACGGTTACCTTAATGCCCAATTCCTTAACATCAGCAGCAAGCACTTCCGAAATACCGATCACGGCATATTTGGCCCCTGCATAAATTGCCCAGCCGGTATTAGCTGTAATACCTGCGATAGATGAAATATTGATGATATGGCCTGAGCGCTGTTTGCGCAGGTATGGCATTGCCGCACGGATCACGTTCAGCATACCAAATACGTTTACATCAAATGCCATACGGGTTTCGGCATCACTAAGTTCCTCAATAGCTCCACCAATGCCATAGCCGGCATTATTGATCACTACATCGATACGGCCAAAAGCTTCATAGGTGTGTTGCAATGCAAGCGATACACTGCTATCGTTTACCAGATCGACTTGTAGGGGTAAAAAATTATTGCTTGTTGTATTAACCGCAGCGGTTAATTCCTGTAAATTTCTGGAAGTAGCGGCAACAAGCTGTCCTGCATCCAGTAGTTGTTTTACTAAGCTGAGGCCAAAACCTTTCGAAGCCCCGGTAATAAACCATACTTTGTTGTTGTCCATAAAAATTGTTTGCTTTGTTTATTTGAGATAAAACAAAGTTACAGCAGCAACAAAGGGGGCACATTACATTAATCAAACCAAAGGTTACAAAATTCAAACATTTCGGAACGAGCTTGGTGTTTGTTGGGTTTGTTTCTTGAAAAAGTTATTAAAATGTGTCGGCTCCTCAAAGCCCAGGCAATAACCAATTTCAGAAATGTTCCAGTCTGTATGCCTTAATAATGATTTGGCTTCGCTCAGCAGCCTGTCGGCAATATGATCGGTAGTGGTTTTGCCGGTAGTTTCGCGAATTGCCCTGTTCAGATGGTTTACATGCACCGAAAGCCGTTGTGCAAAATCATTGGCCGATCGCAATACAAACCGCTGTGAAGGGGTTTCAATAGGAAACTGCCTTTCAAGCAGCTCAGTAAATACTGATGTTATGCGCGATTTAGCGTCTACATGCTTATAAACATTTTCGGATGGTTCCGTTTTAAGCGCATAATAAATTACTTCCGTAACATAATTACGGAGCAGATCATATTTAAAAGCATACTCGGTATTAATCTCAGACAGCATTTTCTGAAAAAGAGCGGTTACATAAGCGTCCTGTTCATCATTTAAGGCATAAACCGGCTTGGCATTAAGCCCAAACATCGGAAACTCACTTAATCCGGTACGGAACTTCTCCAGAAAAAACTCCTCAGTAAATATGCAGAAGAAACCTGTACGATCATCAGACATGTGCTCAAATGTATAAGGTACCATGGCACTGAAGAACATCAGCGTTGAACCCGAAAGCTTGATACTTTTATCGGCATAATGAATGATATTATCGCCGCGCATCAGGCTGATCTTATAAAAAGTACGGCGACTGTAGGTTACCTGCTTTGCATTAGGGCCAATACAATCCTCAATCCTGAATACATTAAAATGACCGATGCTTTGCTGAAGGTTACCGGGCAGCCAGTTAACCTTTCTTTGATAAAAATCTTGAAGTGTTTCTGCTTTCGACATAAAACAAAGTTACAAAAATCAAACCGAGACGTCAAAACAGGGATAATTTAATATTTTGAGGTAAATAAAAAGCCTTTAAATCGCATGATTTAAAGGCTTTGAACATTTTTAAAATGTTTTTTAGCGGAATGGACGGGACTCGAACCCGCGACCCCATGCGTGACAGGCATGTATTCTAACCAGCTGAACTACCACTCCTCCCGTTTGGGGTTGCAAATATACAAACCTTTTTGATCTACACAAATTGTAGAACTTAAAATAAAAAAAGCTTAAAACACAAAAAAGCCTTACTTTTCAGTAAGGCTTTTAGCGGAATGGACGGGACTCGAACCCGCGACCCCATGCGTGACAGGCATGTATTCTAACCAGCTGAACTACCACTCCTCCGTTTGGGTGTGCAAATATACAAACCATTTTATTCTACACAAATTGTTTTTTCAAAAAAGTTCATTATTTTGAAAATTAAGCACTTTTTTGCGCGGTGTGCCTTTTTTGGTGGCTGTAAATTACTGATATTCAACATTAAATCAGGAAATCACAAAATATAAATCCTGTAGAAATTTAATAGTGGTTAATTCACTTCAAAGCTAAAATATTGGCTTGCGATGTCACCTTGTACCGTAATTCCTTGTACAATTCCTATATATTTCCCTGTTTGATCAGACGTATAAAACGACACCTGATTTTTACCTGCGGCTGAAGTATTGATATCCGGCCCCCAATAAAGCAGGTTTCTGAAATCGGGCAACCGGTTTTTAGCTCCCTGTTCAGTGTCATATACCGGAGAATAGAACTCACGCTGCAATTGCAGACCTTCATAATCGAGCACTACTGCTTTGGGGTCTATTTCAACACCGCCAAGATCGCCCTTATAAGTTGTAAAGCTTAAGATTCCTTCGTAAACAGATGGTCCCCAATAATACCGGTACGGAACATCTTCCAGCTTACGAACTTTCAACGGGTCAATACCCATAACCTTATCTATGTTAAAAACAGGTACGTCATCAAGCATCACTAAGGGGTCGCCATCTAAAAATCCATTACCATTCAATACTTTGATGTGATACCGTTTTTGCGACCTGTTAACCCAAACTTCTCTTACATACTCTCTCAACACCTCTTCAATTGTAGTAAAGCGGGTATAGTTATCCAAAAGGTAGGTTTTATAGGGGGTTGTATAAAAACCCGAACTATCAACCTGCGGCTCATAAAAGTGCTTGATCTTATTGCCTAAATAAATATTTTGAACCTGCGTGCCCAGGCTTCTTTCTTCAATGGCGCTTTGCATGCCCCGGGTTAGGTTAAATTTTAACATAGGGGATTTTGCGAATTGTTCAGAAAAAGGGCTTAAAATATCAATATGATAGGTGGTATCCCGTTCTGAATTGGTTTGAACTACTATTTCGCCGGGACCATAAAGTTGTCTTGTATTAAAAATCAACCTGCCTGTAGAATCGCTTTTTGCGGCATACAGCTGTACCCGTTTTCCCGGGACACTTAAATAAGCTACTATATCTTTGGCAATACCACCGGTTTGCGTATTGGTTATTTTACCGGTAATCAGGTGCCCGTCATACTCTGGCAAAAAACTAAATGCCGCCTGTTTATTACCAAATACATTATCCCATTGAAACCTTCGCCATCCTTGTGTTAGCATGAGGTTATCAAGGGCCGTGTCGGCTTCAGCATCGGTATTTTTGAAGTAGTAGCCTGGCGATTCAATATTTCCACGCAAATCTGACTTGAGCCACAGATAGCTGAATATTTCGCCGGCATCAATATTTTGTAATGAGTCAATCTTATAAACCGACATTGACAGGTTAGCAGGTTTTACGCGCCCCGAAAAATCTTTGGCAGCGATGTCCACACTTACCTTTTTACGGCGGGTATATGAAGGCTGATCAGCAGAGGCCTCGATAATGAGGTTTTGTTTGGGACGTTTAAAATAAAGCCTTTCGCACACGGGTTGCCTGGCGCTATTGAAAATTGTTAAGTGCGACACTCCTTCGCCCAATTTAGCTTTATCAAGCGTAAAAATGGCACTGCCGTTGTTAAAAGGTGCTGTCATGCCGGCTTTAACCGATTGGCCTGTATGAGCAAACAGATATAATTCGCCAGCTTCAACGCCGGCGCCTTTTACTGTGATCTCCACCCGTGTGCTACCTGCATCTTTTACAGCCATTACATAACCCCGACTTTCAACGGCAGGTAACTCTTTGGTAACAGCCGGGGTATTGCCCGATTTAATAACAGCCGTATAAACATTCCCGGCTATCGGGGTGAATAAAAAGCTGCCAATACCAAACTTCAATGGCCGGAAGCGCGCTACCGTATCGTGCTTCTGATCAACAATAAAACCTCTGCATTCACTTAAGCCTGTACCGTCTGATGCTGTAACCTTAAAAGCAACTTTACTGCTAATACCCGCAACAAGGTTCCCTCCTTCCGGGAAAAACTGAATATCGTAGCCCGGTGACTGTGCTTTAGTTATGGCTTCGGGAGATTTTAGAGGATTAATAATGGTAATATTCTTTTCGAAATAATAATCGGGAGTAAAATTTTTCATCCAGTTGGTATAGG
The DNA here is from genome assembly GCF_059491465.1 of Mucilaginibacter sp. Mucisp73. NCBI lineage: Bacteria > Pseudomonadati > Bacteroidota > Sphingobacteriia > Sphingobacteriales > Sphingobacteriaceae > Mucilaginibacter > Mucilaginibacter sp. Mucisp73. The sequence continues at coordinate 5,671,523 of NZ_CP168507.1, forward strand.
CCCTTAGCTTATAATTACCATTGCTTGCTGATATCGGTATATAAACAGAGCCACTCCCGAGGCCGTTTTTCATTTCTATTTTAGTTTGGATTATGGCATTTTGCTTATTGTCCAATACATCAACATATACAACTTTGCTAATACCAAGCGGCTTATGATAAGTAGCGTCAACGTTATACGCTTTAAACCATAAAATTTCGCCGGTCATATAGGCGCTTTTGTCAGTATGTACAAAAATCTTTTCCTGTACGGTAGCCTGGCTGTATTTGGTAAAGCTGTCGGAGATTTGGCTTATAGTTTGTGCCTTCCCGTTCAATGACAACAGTAACATACCGGAAATCATCGGAACGATAGCAAGTTTTTTAATTTCTTTCATAGCCAAACCTTATTGATTTATTTTCATGGCATCATTCATAAACTTTTTTATCTCTCTTTCCAAAATGAAGGAGTTTGTACTCGTCCCCTGATCCTGCAATCGGTACATTCAATTGATGAATAAGTATAACCTATTACGTTCATTTTCTCGGTTATATCAAGCACAGGTATTGCATTACCATTAATTATGATGCCCAGTACATCATTTTGTTTGGTTTTGGGATTAAAAAAGAGTGCAGTATCAAGGGGACCGCAATCATATGGATATGTAGGCGCCCAATCGCGAGGGAGATCGGCATTGTCAATAAATACCCTTTTCGATTGAATGTTGGTTACACTTATATAGCCAATAACAGGCTCAGCCGGATCTTTAAGATTGTGGATATTCCCGGTTAACTGCGATGGCTGCGCATCAAATATACTTCCTAATTGCTCCGTGTTTTTCTTCATATTTTCCCAAAACTGATAAGCCTCTTTTGTTAAAGCGTACTGCTTCAGCAAAATAGAATAACGCATTTCAATTTTTTCAGATGTTGAGGCTATGGTTGTTACCGGTTGCTGGTATATTACATCTTGTGACAGCTTAGCTGATGATCCTATAACTATGGTACTGGATTTGGCCCCCGCAAAGCAGTAATAATTATACTCACTGGGTGGCCGAAAAACAACTGCTTTAGCCACAGGATCAACCATATAGGCCGATTGATATTTAGCATGAAAGCGCCACGTTTCTTCATAACTCCACCTATAATATCGGGAGCTATTGGAAGCATCGTGCGTATTTGCATAAACCTGCATGTTGCCATTTTTAATATTAAACCCTATGCTATCAATTGGCTGTGTCTTTTTTACCTCAACATAGTCAGACGCATACTCTTTATTATCGTTAGTGATAATATGCACACGGTACTTTTTTGACACATCCAGGTTAAGCGCCGGTATAACATAAGTCCCATTTCCCCGGGGCGTAAGTGAATATGCTGCTCCCCCTTCGGCTTCAACAGATACCGCGCAATTATCAACTCCGCTTGTGCTTACATTGCCTGAGATGTTAACCGTTCTGCTTAATTTTATTATGGTTGAATCGCTGCCATTGTTTATTACCCCTTCAACAACCAGGTAATGATTGGGAGAGTCAACAATTTTAGGGTTATAAGGCTTTTTACAGGCATTGTATATGCCCCCCAGCAATAATAAAATTAATATATATCGTTTTCCTTTCATCGCTTTCAATTAAAACCTGATATTGTAATTAATAAATGGAATAGGCTTGGCAAATATGGACAGCTTATACCCGTTAATGACCCCTCCCTGCTCTGTAAAGAATGTCGAATACGCGTTTTGCCTGCCGGTTAAGTTATACACCCCTATTGTAAATGAGTTATGGGTTAATTGGTGCACTTTATGGTTGCCCTCTATGTTCATTGAAAAATCCGACCTGAAATAATCCGGAATGCGGTATTGGTTCCTGTCCGAATAAAATACCCGCTCGGAACCACCATACTCATACTTGGCAATAGGCAGGGTAATAGGCCTGCCCGTGCTGTAAGTAAGATTTAAAGAAACACTGAACCTATGTGAAAACCTGTAGTTACCAATAAAATTAAAAGCATGTGGCTTATCAAAATTTGCAGGATAATAAGCCCCCCCATTAATCAAATCGCCGGCATTAGGATCATTTTGTCTTAAAAACGTGCGCGAATAAGTATAGCTGATCCACCCATTGGCTTTCCCGGTGGCTTTTTTTACTAAAAACTCAATTCCATATGCTTTGCCTTTTGTACCTACCACATCCGTTTCAATATGATGGTTTAATACGAGGTTAGCACCGCTCTTATAGTCGAGATAATCCCTTAATCGTTTATAATAAACCTCGACCGACGTTTCAATAGTATTTGATTTTAAATTATGATAAAGACCAAGTGATACCTGGTCGCCATATTGAGGTTTGATATTGGGATCACTCAGTTGCCAAACATCAGTGGGGGATATGGCAGTTGTGTTTGATAACAGGTGAATATACTGCCTGAGTGTGTTATAGCCGCCCTTGATCGATAGGTTATCGCCCAACTGGTACCTGGCCGAAAGCCTGATTTCGGGCCCCGAATAAGTTTTAATAAACTTACCACTTGCGTAATAGGTACTATCCAACAGGTTGGCGCTTGTTTTGGGTAGGTTAGGCGCATAGTTATACACTGTTTGCGGCCCCAGGAAATTATAGATCGAATACCTTACACCACCGCTTATCGACAGATCGTCGGTCACGTCAAACTTATCGCCCAGGTATAAGGCGCTTTCCAGCGCCTGTTGGGTGGAGATAACATCAGGAGCTACCAATGATTGGGCGCCAAGAGGCTGAAAGCTGCCCGGATGGAGCTTATAATAAATGGAACTTAACCCAAAATCGACAGTATTTTTGCGGTTAAGGTAATAGGTAAAATCCGTTTTAAAATTACTTTGGTTAATATCAAAATTCAGCTTATAAGCATTTACCGGGTTATCGGCGCTTGAAACATCATATTGGTACTTGTCTATCCCGGCCGTAATAACACTGAATAGTTTGTTATTAAAATTATGCTTCCATTTTAGGTTGATATTCCTGTTGCTGTAACTATAAGCAGTATCGCTATTAAGCCTGAATTTATCTCTGCTTATATAGCTGGTTAGATACAGGTTGTTTTTATCATCAATCTGGTGGCTTATATCCAGGTTAAGATCATAAAATGAAGCCGAACTGTGCTTGTAGGCATCGGGCAGGAGTTTAAGGAGCCAGTCGGAGTACGTGGTACGGCCTCCGAATGAAAACGAGGTTTTATCCTTGATGATAGGCCCTTCAACATTAAGCCTGCTGGTAATTAAACCAATGCCTGCCGAACCGGTAAATTTCTTTTTATTACCCTCACGATTGGTAACATCCAACACCGATGATAAACGCCCGCCGAACCTTTCGGGGATACTGCTTTTATATAGTTCGATATCTTTAACTATGTCGGGGTTAAATGATGAAAAGAAGCCGAAAAAATGCGAGGGGTTATAAATGGTGGCGTCATTCATCAGGATCAGGTTCTGATCGGCCGAGCCCCCGCGTACATTAAAACCCGTGGTAGCCTCGCCTACTGATTGAACGCCGGGCAGGGTAAGCACTACCCTTAATATATCGGCTTCGCCAAATACCGTAGGTACCTGTTTAATGCTTTTAATATCAAGCCTGTTCACCCCCAGTTGAACATTACGCACATTAGCCACTTTCTCGGCAGAGATCTTTACCTCTTTAAGGCTGGTTACCTGCTCCTGCATTTCAATAATGATCTTACCGTCCGAATAAAGGATGATCTGCCTGCGGGTATCGCGCATGCCAACACCCCTAACGCTTAAAACCTGCCTGCCTTTGGGTAATTTGATAGTGAAATAGCCAAACTGGTCGGTAGCCACACCCGTTTTGGTATTGGTTACATAAATGCTGGCACCTGTTACAGATTCGCCTGATTTGGCTTCCTTTACATACCCCGAAAGCGTTGCCGTACCCGCCTCAATAGTGTTGGTTTTGATCCCTATTTCGTATAGCTTATTTTCGGTTGTTGCTTCGGGGATCTTTTTATCTTTATCAAGATCAGCATTAGCGGGGGATACACTTATATTTGCTGCAGTTGCATTGGCAGTTGTAATGCCAAAATAACCTACCGCCAGTCCGGTTTGTATTTCGCGCCCTTTAGTTAAAAACACCTGCTGGTGTTTGGTTATGGCGAAACTAAAACCGGTGTTTTTAAAAGCCTGGCTCAATATGGTTTCAATAGGTTTATTGGTTGCCTGCAGAGTTACTTTCAAACTGTCAAACTGCATGGCGTCGTAAAAAAAATGAAAGCCTGATTTTGCTTCCAGCTCTGTTACAAACTGCTCAATCGTAGCTTGTTGAAAGTTTACGCTGATTGATTTTACCGGACCCTGCTGGGCCTGGCACAGTTTAATTAAAATCAAAAAACAGAAACTTAGAAAGTAAATTTTTTTCATCCGGTTATTTTATTTTCCTGCCGTATACATTAATGCTATATTATTTTTTGCCCTGTTATTAAATAATAAGGCACGCCGCATTAATTAGTTAAATGATCATAATAAGTAGTTACATCCACTATAGCCTGTTCCTGATTTTCGCGAAAGTCGATATGATTGGCTTTTATATATTGCCGCAACTCCTTCTTTTTATCCTTAAAAATATCTAACAGTCCGCTCTTTCCGCTAAAGCTGAAATAGTTATCCCCTTTTTTAACATAATAATCTTTGGTTTCGCTAAAAAAAGATTCGATGGTGTTGTTTCCCGTGCTGATTTGGATGCTCTTGGCCCTTTTTACAATGATCCCGATCTTTTTTCCCTGGTATAATTGATCATAAAAACCGGTAACAAGGCGGGCCTGGCCTGTTGAATCGGTAGTAATGCGTATAAAATGATGGTTAAGCAGCCAGAACTCCGGCACACGCTCGCTTAGTAATGAAATTTTTGTAAAGTGATTATAAAGCAGTATAACCACCAAATCTTTATTCAGGTCATATAACATCGGGACATCGCGATAAACCGCTGCCCCGTATTTTACATCTCCAGCCGTAAATGACTTATTGTCAAAAACATATGCGTTACCTTTTATTATGGGATCATAAAACTCATATTCGGGCCCGTTATATAAGTGTGATTGTTGCCCTATAGCAGTGTGATAATTAGCAATTACGAGGCCTAAACCCGTGCTATCGGGACCCGTTTGTGCAGAAACATGACCGTTTGCCATTATGCCCCAGGTGATAACTAAGGCCAGGAGTGATTTTTTTACCATTTAGGTTTTTATAAAAACGGAATTTACATGACTTTCACTTAATTACCAAACCACTTTCCCTTAATATGCTAAAGCAAGTGTATTAATCGTGTTACATAAAAAAGCGACTGGGCGACTACAACGTACTATTACGAATGAGCTAAAACAGATGCAACAACCATTGTTAAATAATTGCGTATTACGCAACTAAATTATCTCCCCTCTTCTGTAACAACCGCTCCCTGTCATCGTCTTATTTTTGTGTAGACAATTTTACAATATCACCTCAATAAAACATCTACCTTAGATTAAGCGTTTAATTGCCGGTTTGTCTCCGGCTCAATACCTGCAGCGCCGCGCAAACCCAATAGGCTACACAGGTTTTACCTAAAAATAACACATACTAAAATGGCTATTAACTTACAAAAAGGGCAGAAAATTGATATCGGCCTTTCAAAAATGACAGTTGGCTTGGGCTGGAACCCAAACGAAGGCACAGGTTATGACTTCGACCTTGACGTATCGGCTATCATGATCGATGCTAACCGACTGGTACCCCAGGATGAATTTTTTGTATTCTATAATAATGTCGACTCGCCCGAGCAATCTGTACATCATACCGGCGATGACCCAACAGGCGGCAACAGCGACGGCGGCGATGATGAATCGATCACTGTTGACCTCACTAAAGTAGATGCCCGCATCCAGGAGATCCTGTTTGTGGTAACTATTCACGAAGCACAAGCCCGTCGTCAAAATTTTGGCCAGGTGCGTGACTCATACATTCGTATCTTAGATAACCAAACGGGTGCCGAAGTATGCAAGTATGAATTGGGCGAGGATTTTTCTATCGAAACAGCCATTGAGTTTGGCAGATTATACAAACGCGGTGGCGCATGGAAATTTGAAGCATCTGGTGTGGGTTACAAAGAAGACCTGGCCTTCTTTTTAAGTAAATATTTTAAAGGGCAAATAATCAAATAAGGCAATGGCTATAAATTTGGTAAAAGGTCAAACAATTGACCTGCGTAAAAATGATAAAGGCGAAAGCTTCGACCTGTCGTCAGTAACTATAGGTTTGGGCTGGGACGTTAGGAAAACCCATGGCGGCTTTTTAGGCAAGCTGTTTGGCGGTGCCGAAGAGGCAGAATATGATTTGGATGCGATTGCATTTTTGCTGGACAAGAACGGTAAAGTAGCGAATCGCGGCTATGCCAAACAAACCGCTAATGGGCGTACCATCAATATGTTCGAGGGAGATGTGATTTACTTTAACTCGATGCGCCATCCTTCGGGACACATCTGGCTTACCGGCGATAACCGCACCGGGGCCGGTGAGGGCGATGACGAGCAGATCATCGTAAAGCTTGATTCGCTCGATCCGAAATATGACCGCATCCTTTTCCTGGTAGCCATTTATCAGGGCCGTAAAAACAATCAACACTTTGGCATGGTGGAGAATGCTTTCATCCGCGCGGTTGACAGCCATGGTAAAGAGATTGCTAAGTTCAGTCTCTCCGGCGATTCAACCTATAACGGTATGTGTTCGATGACATTTGCGGAAGTATACCGCAAAGACGGCACCTGGAAATTCCGTGCCATAGGTGATCCGCATAGTACTGATAGTCTTTCGGAATTGCTTCGGAACTATTAATATAAAAACATGTCATTGCGAGGAGGAACGACGAAGCAATCGCACGTAAGCATAGCCGCTCTGTATAGCAAGCGATTGCCACGCTACGCTCGCAATGACATTTTGGTTAAGTTTAATTCTACCTAAACATAAATGTACCAGCACTATTCATTTGATCTGTGGCTTACGCTCATCAAATCAAATCCGTACTTTAAGATAGAACGTACCAAGATCTTTCACCGGGATTTTAATCCCGGCGGTAAAAGCATCGACGATGTGGCAAGGGCTTTCAGGCAGGTTGACCTCATGTGCAATGCCGTGAACGAACGTACTGGTAAAAACATTGACGCGGATGAAATGTACCTGATGGTGATCAGCGCAATTAATGATAACCAGTATCCGCTTGCCGATGTTAATATAGATAAGCTGTATGCCGACATGGAAACCCTGCTGTTTTACTATCTGCCGGTGCTTTACTCACCTGTAACAATTGAGGTGCTACAGCATCTAAAACAAAAAGGTGATTGCTCATTGAGTATTTTAAGTAATACCGGCTTTATAAAAGGACAAACGCTCCGCAAGGTAATGGTTAAATTGGGGCTGGATACGTTCTTTAACTTTCAGATCTATTCGGACGAGGAGGGGATGTCGAAACCAAACGGGGATTTATTTAAGCTGATGGTGCAAAAAGTTAAAGAGTGTAATAAACCAAAGCAGATAGACCGGTCAGGTATCATACATATAGGCGATAACCCGGCGGCAGATATAGCGGGGGCTAAAGATGCAGGCCTTGATAGCCTGCTCATCAATTCAAACAACTTATCCATTTTAACCTTATTAAGTTTATGAAAGCTACCTACTCATTACATCATATCAACAGCGCAACACATTTTGGTTTCGATGCCGATGATTACAGTCGCTTTAAATTTGGCGATGGCGAGGTATCCCGCTACTTCGGCACCGATCTGGCCGATGGCTTTATCAGCGAAATCTTAACTAAACAGCCAATAGAAAAACAGATCGTAGTTATATCAAGCCCATACTCATTTATTCCTACGGCTACTTTTGCAATGAAAAACCACTTTGTGTGCAGGCTTAACCGCTGGCTGGCCCATCATGGTTACCCTGTAGTGCAGGAAACCAAGGTTCACCGTACCATAACCTACAAAGAAGATTATGGCGAGCTGGATGCCGAGCAAAGGATTAATTTAATAGGTAACGATTCGTTTCATATTGATAAGGATTTTCTTAAAGACAAAACCCTGCTTTTTTTAGATGACATCAAGATCACCGGCAGTCATGAGCGCATGATCATGAAAATGGTAAATGAATACGGTTTACAGAACGATATTTACATGCTGTACTTTGCCGAATTGGTGAACAAAAATATCCACCCCAATATTGAGAATTATCTTAACTATCATCATGTTAAAAACATTTACCATTTAAATGATATCATTAAGGGCACTAATTTTTGCATCAACACCCGCATAGTAAAATATATTTTAAATTACGATCACGAAAGTTTTTGCATCTTTATACAAGATCAAGGCAGCAATTTCATAAACTTGCTGTATGATATGGCTTTGGGTAATGGCTATCATACCATTGAAGCCTATACTCCTAACTTAAACTTTATTAAACAAAACCTATTAATAAACAATAATAAACTAATTCAGCATGGCAATTAACTTGCAAAAAGGCCAAAGGGAAACCATTGGTGCCCCCAAATTTACTATAGGCCTTGGTTGGGATACAAACAGCTCATCAACAGGCTCGGCCTTTGACCTGGACGCTTCGGTGTTCATCATGGGCGATAATAAGAAAATACTGGCCGACGAATTTTTCGTTTTCTATAATAACTCAAAATCTCCGGATGGCGCTGTAGAGCATACCGGCGATAACCTGACCGGTGCCGGCGATGGTGACGATGAGCAGATCATTGTCGATCTTTCGAAGATCGATCCACGTGCTACTGAGATCTGCATTGTGGTAACCATTCATGAGGCCGAAAGCCGCCGCCAAAACTTTGGTCAGGTACGCAACTCTTTTGTCCGCATTTTTGACTCGGCTACTAACGTCGATATTTTGAAATACGAACTGGAAGAAGACTTTTCGATAGAAACCGCGGTTGAATTTGGCCGTATCTACAAAAAAGATAACAACTGGAAATTTGAAGCTGTGGGTGCCGGTATGAAAGGCGGCTTACAGGATTATTTAAACAAATACAACTAAAATTATGGCTATCAATCTTCAAAAAGGACAGCGGATTAGCCTTGAAAAAAGTAACGGCAGCAAATTACAAAATGTATGCGTTGGGATAAACTGGGGCGCGATAGAAAGAAAAGGCCTGTTTGGCTTTGGCACTACCAAAGAGGCCGTTGACCTTGATGCCAGCTGCATTTTATATGATGAAAGCAAACGTTTGGTTGATGTAATCTACTTCGGAAACCTGCGTTCAAAAGACCACGCTGTAAGGCACAGCGGTGATGACCTAACCGGCGATATGGCCGGCAACGACGGCCTGGACAATGAAGTGATCACCGTTGATTTTGCTACGCTGAGCCCAACCATAAGCTATGTAGCCTTTGTGTTAAACAGCTTCCGTGGTCAGGACTTTGGCACTATACCGTTTGCCTCTATCCGTATTTATGAAGGTACGCCAACCCGCGTTAACGAAATCTTCGCTACTTATGATATTGCGCACAGCAAGGATTTTGCAGGCCATGTATCTATGGTGATGGGCGTGTTTTACAAAAAGAACGGCGAGTGGAAATTTAATGCCATCGGCGAACCAACCCGCGACCGTAAATTGGAAGAAACAGTGAAAACTGTAACCGCAACCTACTTGTAAAAGTTTAATTCATTGATCTTAAGTATTAAGCCGGGTGGCGCTTAAGATCAGCTAATTAAGTACTACTAAATCATTAATAATAAGATTATGGAAAGTGCACCAAACAATGATGAACTAAATCTGAATATACCACCGCTGATCACTCCAACCAATCTGGATCTTCCGGCGGCAGCTTCACCGACAAGCAATGTGCCTATGAAGGTAGATAAGCAGGGCAATGTAAACCTTGACGCTATACCAAACCAGGACCTACAAAAGTACGGTGAAATGGGGAAAGATATCAATCCAGCCGATGTTAACTCGATACTGAACTATGGTGTTGAGGTACAAAACTCCATGGAGAAATACAGCAACAACTTCCTTACTTCGGTACGTACCTATAACTCTGGCGAGGTAGGCGGGCTGATTAACGAGTTACTTACCGAGCTTAATTATATTGACGTTGACGAGCTGAACCAAAACGCATTCACCTCATTTATATCACATATCCCCTTCATGAAAAAGCTGGTGGTTGATACCAAAAAGCTTTTCCAGAAATACGATACCGTGGTTAATAACATCGATAAGATCACCAATAAGATCAAGGCAGGCCGTGTTAATTCGTTAAAGGATAACAGCTCGCTGCAAACCATGTTTGACAGCAACGTTACTTATATCAAGCAAATGGAAGACCTGATCATTGCCGGGCAGCTCAAATACAATGAGCTTAACGAAAAACTGGCTGTGATGGACGGTAACCCGACAGGCTACCAGGACTATGAAATTGCCGATCTGCGCGATTTTGTGAACCGCCTTAATAAACGCCTTGCCGACCTGAAAGTGGTTCGCTTTATTATGCTGCAATCGCTGGCACAGATCCGTGTAGTGCAGAACAACAATACCACCATTGCCGAAAAAGCACAGTCTATTGTATCAACCACAATCCCGGTTTGGAAAAACCAGCTCACCATAGCTGTTGCCCTCAACCGTCAGAAAGAGAATGTGGAGATGCAGAAAAAGATCTCGGATACCACCAATACAATTTTACAAAAGAATGCCGAAATGCTGAAACAAAACAGTATTGATGTAGCCCGCGAAAATGAAAAAACGGTAGTATCGTTAGATACACTGAAAAAGACCACTTCATCTCTTATTGAAACCCTTACTGAGGTAAAACGGATCCACGATGAAGGCACGGCCAATCGCCGCACGTTAAATACCGAGCTTCAAAACCTGGAAACAGAACTGAAGAAAACGGTAACGAGTGTGAGTTAAGGCCCCACCCAACTCCCTTCCGGGCATAACCGTCAATTTAAGCGAAAGCAATAAAAATGAGTTTGTTTTTTTGAGATTGAGGGCAGAATATAGTTTGCCCGTAAAGGCAAACTATATGTATTTTTGCTCTCATAGTTTTATTTCTATTTTTTTGAAAGGCAGACCGGTGAAGGGTTCTGCCTTTCTTTTTATTTACACCTAAAGATAGCATTTAATATATTGATTATCAAATAATTATAATTTTCCTGTTTTGGACCTTCCTTTTTTCTGCTCTTTAAGCGGTTTATAAAATGGAAGCTGTTCGAGCATATCCAGCCACTTTCTGCTCAATCCCCACAATTGCAGCCTTAGCTCAATTGCAGCAAACCTGCAACCCGCCTATATTTGTTCTTATCACCATGACCGAGCAATCACCCAATACCCATCGTAAAATTATCCATATTGATATGGATGCGTTTTACGCGTCGGTTGAGCAGCGGGATTTTCCGGAATACCGGGGTAAACCTTTGGTGGTGGGCGGTTTGCCCGAAGGTCGGGGAGGTGTGGTGGCCACCGCCAGTTACGAGGCCAGGAAGTTTGGCATCCGGTCGGCAATGTCATCGAAAAAAGCATTACAGCTTTGCCCGCATGCTTTGTTTGTAAGGCCAAGGTTTAATGTATACCGGGAGGTATCACAGCATATCCGGGAGATCTTTAGCCGTTATACCGACCTGATAGAACCGCTCTCTTTAGATGAAGCTTTCCTGGATGTAACCAACGATAAGCAGGACATCGGCTCGGCCATCGAAATAGCCAAACTTATCAAACAGGCTATTAAAGACGAACTGCAGCTCACCGCATCGGCAGGAGTGTCTATCAATAAATTTGTAGCCAAAATAGCCTCTGATATTAATAAGCCAGACGGCCTGAAATTCATCGGCCCATCAAGTATCGAGAACTTTATGGAGCAGTTACCTGTCGAAAAATTCTTTGGCGTGGGTAAGGTAACAGCTCAAAAAATGAAACAGATGGGCCTGCACACCGGAGCCGATCTGAAACGAATGGAAGAAAGTGACCTTGTAAAACACTTTGGCAAGGTTGGCAAATTTTACTACCAGATAGTGCGCGGCATTGATAACCGCGAAGTGCAACCCCACCGCGAAACCAAATCACTGGGCGCCGAAGATACTTTCGCTTATGACCTGACAACTCTTGAGGAAATGGAGGCTGAACTGGATAAAATAGCGATCACGGTACATAACCGGCTGCTTAAATATGAATTGAAAGGCCGCACCATTACCCTCAAAGTAAAATACCACGATTTTAAACAGATCACCCGCAATCAATCCTTCCCCACACCGGTAAACGATCTGGAAACAATCAGCCATACGGCCAAACAATTGATGGCTGCCACAGGTGTTGATGATGTAAAAGTGCGGCTGTTGGGCATTTCGCTTTCAAACTTTGGCGAATTGCCGGTTAAGCAGCGGGATGATAAAGAGCTTGGGCCGGGAGATCAGTTGGAATTGGAGTTATAAAAACTTGGTTCTGCAGGGGCATGTTAACGATTGCCGAGACAGTTTATCATTACCTGTTTTTTGTCATGAGTAGCGTTTAAATCCGGCGGGCTCTCAAAGCGAAATGACAAAAGAGGGCCTGTCACCCTGAGCCTGTCGAAGACTCGCGCGCAGAGGCCCAGCCCACCATGCTTCGAGAGCCTACCCATGACATAATAAATAAAGAATGTTCCCGTCAGCAGGTAAGCTTCGGATGAAAGCGGGCAGAACAATGGTGGCCTTGAGCGCTGGAAGGGGCATAGCAAGTTTTTGCAGAAGCATTGGGAAAGCGCGAGCGTAGCGGGGCAAAATAATTGCAGCCCGTGGTTCTGCCCGTTTTGCAGGGCAAAGGCCGGCGCGACGGGTTGTGGAGTGGGTGAGCGCAAAGAAGCCTATCTGCTGACTTGACTTTTTGGATACTTTTGTGTCAAGACAAAAGTATCTGGCCCCGCGCGGCCAAGAGCGCGACGATGTAAGTTCAATACCACTAAGCACCTTGTCTGCCTATAAGAGATTGCTTCGTAACTCAGCAATGACGTGGAGGAGATGTCATTGCTCCTTCAGAATCCAACGGATTCAAATCACTCAGCATGACACCCGTTTCAATCATGTCACCCCCACTGCCCGAAGTCTTTGACTTTGGACCATTATATTTGTAGTTTGTAACTACAGGAAATGTTTTGGGTTCTGTCGTCTCAGACTACAGGCATACTTAATTCGAAGTCAGAGACGTCGAACAGTACTTCTCTTTTTAGGTCAAAATGATATTTTTAAATGATCGTCAATTCACCATCCTCCCCGCAATATCCACCGACCGTGCAAAAGGATTAAAAAACCTGTTGGCCAGTATAGCAAATTCACGACGGGTTACCGGCCGTTTCATATCAAAAGCAGAACTGAATTTATATTGATCTTTCCAGGCCTTTTGCATGGCAATCTCCAAAGTATGCGGATCGGTTAGCGTAGTTTCGCTGATAAACGATAATAGGTTTCCTACCGTGAACACCGGGCCGGGCTTCTCTTTATTAAACCATAAAAAGCCCCGGGTATAAATCTCTTCCAGCGTTGGTTTGATTTCGGCTGTGGCAACTAAGGAATCAGGCTGAAATAACAAACGCGCGGTATTGCCATCTGCTTTTTGTACACCTTTTAATAACCCTGAAGCCCCTATCTGTTGCATGGCCCGGAAATACGGATCAGTTGGTTTAATATCGGCAAAGGGCATGATCCAGGCTTTAAAGTCGAGCAGCTCGCCCTGGATTATCCGCACGTTCAGGTTTTGGGTGGTGGTTTTAAAAAAGGCGCAAAACGCGGCAGTAGCGCCGGCACCCTGACCAATGGCCATTTGTACGGATGGGTACATGGTACTGGCATTTACCAAATGGGTTACCGACATAGCTTTTTCCGTTACCAGTAAATTGTCTAAATCCTTCAGCACAACAGCTCCCAGCGGCACACCATAGGCGGGAAAAGGCGGGTAAATAACTTTCGGAGCATTGGCATCTGTATAATGCTGCCCCGGCGAGGCATCGCCAACGGCAATGGCTGTACGGTAAAGTTTTGATTCGCGGTCGTAAGGTTTGTACACATCATCCAGCATCATCCTCACCAAACCTTTTGTCGCGCGACCTGCCTCGCGCAAATATGGAAGATATGGCAAATGATCGGGGGTAGTAAAGTCTTCGTCCAAACCGAGGTTTTTGTAGCCCAGTTCGGTTTGCAGATAGTAGATCAATCCTAAAGTATGCAAGCGTGCTTTGGCATAAAAAGCTTCCCGGTTTTCCGGCTTTAAATTATCAGGGGCAACTGGGAACTGGTTTCCGCATCCGGCCCATTTGATCATGTATTTATCATTGGGCAGCCTGCCATCATCAAGCATTTTTTTAATATTCTTACCCTTAAGACAAGTGTACGCCGCGGCATCATAGCCATCGGGCCTGGCAATGGTCTTATCAGCCGCGGCACCAAAATCTTTCAAAATAGCAATCCAGCTAAGGTCCTGCAACTGTGCCGATTCATTATCAGGAGCCAGGGCTTCGTTAGTTTGCTTTTTACCCTCAAAACCATAAACGTAGGTTTCGCCTGCTTTGGCAGCCACATCGCCGGTTTCGGTAGCATCAATAACTACTTTAGCTTTTACTGTAGCGGTTTTCCCGTCGAGGGTAATAGTTACATCCCAGCCGGTGCCATCTTTTTTAATACCTGTAAATGGGGTGTTTAATTTTACAGTGAGGTTTTTTACCGTATCGGTTATTTTTTTGAGGATAGCCGCCCCGGTATAAGGTTCAAATCTTAGCGTAGCATTGTAAGCCGTATCATAACCCGGGGTTTTGCTGTAAAAATCCCTTACCCTGCGCCTGAACTCGCCCCAGATGCCTGTTGGTAAATTGCGGTTACCTTCAATTATACACATCCCGCCAGCCGTCATGCTGCCGCCAAGCCAGGGGCCTTGTTCAACCAGCATGGTTTTTAGTTTGCTTCGTGCACCCTGTATGGCGGCGGCTGTTCCGCTTGCGCTTCCGCCTACAACTAATATATCGGTTTTAATGGTTTGCGCAAAGGATAGCGTACAGTTAAAAACTAAAAGTACCGCCAGTAACTTTTTTATCATTAGTTAAATTAACAATCTACAGAACGCTAAAATAGGTCAAAAGCTTGTGGTAGTATAAAATAATACCTAATTTAAATTTTTTTAACATTTATGATGACAGACGAACAAATGAAATACCCTATTGGGAAGTTTGCGCCCCCGGCTTCTTACACTACCGAAGATATGCGCGGCTGGATCGAAGATATTGCTACCCTGCCGGGGAAGCTGCGTCATGCAATTGCCGGCCTTAATTACCAGGAACTGGATACGCCATACCGCACCGGCGGCTGGACACTACGCCAGGTGATTCACCATTTGGCCGATAGCCACATGAATTCCATTACCCGCTTTAAGCTTGCCCTTACTGAAAATAACCCAACTATAAAGCCATATGAAGAGGCCGACTGGGCGCTACTACCAGATTATCGCCTGCCGGTTGAGCCATCATTAAAAATGCTGGAAGGCATCCATCAGCATTTTGTAGCCCTGTTTGAAAGTTTCACCGAAAACGAATGGGCACGCACATTTGTTCACCCGGCCTCGGGCGAAACGATATCGCTGAAAAAAGGACTGGCCCTGTACGCATGGCACAGCAACCACCATTTGGCACATGTAACCGAAACGGTGAAGAAGTTTGCGAAGGTTTGATTTGAGGTGAAAGGATAAAGGTAAAAGGTGAAAGGTGTGTTTTACCGGAATCAAGTTTATGTTCCCTCAGGGTCTCTCTGCGAGAGGCTCTGAAGGGACGTTATGACGTAAATGTAAGTTATTGATTATCGGGTGCGTTTTTTAATTGATTTATAAATATGGGCGTTGCCTGCGGCCCGGGCTGTACGCTCATACTGCACAAGGCCTTAGCCACAGGCCGGTATCCGCTCCCATCCCTAACGCAGCCCCATGTACCATCTTTAAATAAATTTCAAATGTCATTCCGATTTTTTTACGGGGTTACGAACGAGCTAACTGAATATCTTTTAATCAATCGATTCAAAGGTTAACAGCGAATGCTGACCTGCGGTATGCAGGTCCCGCCATACCTGGTTAATTTCCGTATCGGGGTTGGCGGCAGATAAACCACAGTAGGTATAAAGCTTATCCACACTTTCGCGCGAAACTTTGGCCAGCTTCCGGCTCATTAAACTTACTTCCTGTAAGCCATCATTATCATCCGAGTCAAAGTTGTTCCATGAGCTATCAACAGCCTGGTAAAATTCGGCGCGGACTTCATCGAGTAAAATGATCTGATCGGCCAGAAGTTGTTGAATGTATCCTTTTTGCGGCTCGGTTAAACGCGGGTTTTTCATCCGTTCATCAAAGGCCGGTCCGCACAGGTCAAGAAAATGAACAGCTAATCCCGAAAGGTTAGCGGCCAGCGTTGCTTCGGCTAATTGCAGAAAGGGGTAGCGGTATAAAGGTTCGTTTACAACCGTATACTGCGGGTCGATCTTAAAACAACGATTTTTATCAACGTACAGGTCTTTTACTTCATAGGCATCACTTCCGGTAGCCATCATGCCAACATATTTCCAGGCCGGAAAAATACTAACATCTTTTTTGTCGAAAACAAAAGGAAGTATCAGCGGTTCGCCCTCATCATTCAAAACAGTGTCATCGCCTTTTTTAATGATGCAATTTGCAGTGATATGTGTGGCATGATGTGCACCGCTGGCATATTTCCAGGTACCGTTGATCATATAACCATCACCACTGATGGTAGCTGTACCTGTTGATGCGCCGCTACCTGCCAGGCACAATTGCGGATTGGTCATGATCTCTGCAGCTAAAGCCGGATCCAGAAATCCACCAAACCAACCTGCGCCTGCACAAAGGGTCACAACCCAACCCAAACTGCCATTGGCCCAGGCCAAACTTTCTTCCAGCCGTACCATTTGCGGCAACGCCAATTGCAAACCGGAATAAGCCTGCGGCACTAAAAATTTAAACCAGCCCTGCTCATAAATAAGCGCCAGCTGATCGGGCTGCAACTTGCCGGCCTGTTCGGCTGCAGGAGCATCTTTCCGGATGATATCAACCCATTCGGGTTTTAAATTTTGTGATGGATGCATTTTTTATTTAGCTTAAAGCTGAAAGCAAAAGGCTTAAAGCGTAACAGACAATACTCAATTTACCATCAGGATAACAAAAGATACTGACAGTATATTGTCAGTGTTCAATTTTTGAAAAACGGGTGTTCAATGTTTCGGCTCCTTAAAAACACAAAGCACTGATTACCAGAACCAAGGCATTCAATTTGACTAAAATTGAATTTTAATCAATCCGCAAAGCGTTGATTATCAACCATGTTTATTTTTCAAAAAACGCCGGGTGTTTACACTTTTTAAAATTGAACACCTGGTACAACCTGGCCATTGAACATTTTTCCTAACCCCTAATCTCCAACCGCCACCCGCTCTGCCTCTACCTGTTTCTTCCACTCAAAATACCCCCATATCGCTATAATAAACAGGAAGATAGTGAGCATGGCAAACATAGGCAGCTTTTTGTAAAACAGAAGCGGCACCGCGAAGAAGTTGGAAATGTTCAAAAAAATCCAATTCTCCATTTTACGGCGTGCCAGCAACCACATACCTGCCCAGGCGGTAGAGGATACCAAAGCATCCCAGCCGGGCACGTTTGACGGTGTAAAATACTTAGCAGGTAGGTTTTTGATCATGTAATAAAATACCACCCAACCCACAATGCTGATCGCCAAACTTATTATCCATTCATTTTTGGTGGAGTAGGTAATTTTTACCGGAGGCTCGTTCCGTTTCTTTACCCAGTAGATCCAACCATAAACGCTCATTACAATGTAGTAGCCGTTCAGTACCGATTCGGCATACAAATGAACTTCCATCAGCAGAAATATCGAGATGGCCGTACCCAATATTCCTGCCGGGTACAACAATATGTTATTTACGCGGGCCAGCAGCACCTCGGTAACACCCAGCGCAACAGCAAGCCATTGCAGCCAGGTGGTTTCCTTTATTTGTTCAATGAACAGGTCGAGCCAGTGTTGCATATCCTAATTTTCAATTCGTGAAATTCGATCCAATTCGTAAAATTTGTGTCGATATAAAATTAGTGCCCATTAAAATCCCAGACTCAACGATGCCATAAAGTTCCGGGGCGCCTGCGGGAAGTAATAGTTGTAGTTAATTACATGTCCTCCTTCAATATCCGGGTAGGTAGCCCCATTATTTTCATACTTCTCGCTGAAGATATTATTAACCTGCAGACCAACAGTTATGTTTTTAACTGAGCGAACACTGAAGCTGTACCTCAACCTCACATCGTTCACAAAAAAGCTGTTCAGCAAACGGTTGGCAGCATAAGGATTAGCAGCATTATCAGGTGCTATGCCAAAACCTTCGGGATTACGGTTCATGGTATTATCTAAGTATTGCTTGCCTACATATTTGCTGATGAAAGCAATTTCTCCCCCTTTAACAGGGCTGTAACTGATTACGCTTGAACCAGTGAATGACGGCGAATAGGCAATATCTGTTTTGGAAAATGTTTCCTCAACCAGTGAGCCATCGTCATAATTAGAGAAAAACTGGTGATAGTTTTTAATCTTGTTAGTGCTGAGCGTTGCGGTAACGCTCCAGTTTAACTGATCAGTGATTTTGACTTTTCCACTAAACTCCAAACCCGCTCGGTAACTGTCCTTTACGTTGGTACGCACCGGGCTGCCTACATCATTCAATGAGCCGGTTAATACCAACTGATTTTTATATAGCATGTAGAAACCATTCAACTCCCCGCTAAAAACAGGTGAGCTAAAGCGGTAGCCGGCCTCAAAATCTTTCAGGTTTTCTGGTTTCGGCCGGTTTTGCGGAGGCGAGTCGACATAATCATCGCGGTTGGGCTCATGGTTGCCCACCGCAAAGGAGGCATACACATTACTGTGCTCATTAAACTGGTAAGTAACACCTGCTTTAGGGTTAAAGAAGTTTAACTGCGCTGTTTGCTGGGCATTATTCAGGTTTTTGTCGATACCGTAAAATGAATAATTAATGTGACGGTATTGCATATCGACATACAACAAAAATTTGTCTACATGCCATTCGGCGCGGCCAAAAATATTAAAGTCCTTCTTTTTAGCATCATCACGATAGTATTGATAATTAGGCCCAACGCCTATGCTTTCTTCGGCAGAAATAATATTACCATAATGCGCACCTTTATATTCGTTATAGGCGCCGCCAAGGTTGAAGTTCAGTTTGGTAGTAGGCTGATATTTTAAGGCATAAGTAACACCATAAAAATCATTATTAAGCCAAAGCCTGCGAACAAGATTAGTGGTTGAAATGGTATCGGTACCATAAATAACAGGTGATAAACCATAATTACTCACAGCATCTCCTTTCCTGTACTCTTCGTAATATCCTTCGCCATGAGTGTAATGCAGGGCCCCGCTGAACGACAGTTTATCCGAAAACTTTTTATCGTATAGCAACTGGTAATGGTTTTGCAGGTAATCGTCAACCTGGTCTTTATAAAAGGCTCCGTTACCCATATCTCCCAGTTCGTTATAAGTACGGTTATCCGGGCGGGTATCATCGCCTATTACATAATCGGCAACGCCGTTCCAGGCCTGGTAAGTACGCTCATGGCCCGAGAACACGTTTAATCTTAAAGTACTGTTATCACCATAATAAGCACCGCTTACAAAAAATGATTTTAACCGGGACGATGCACGGGCGATATACCCGTCGGAACGGATGCGAGATAAGCGACCATCTATGCTAAACCTGCCGCCAAGCAGGCCAGTCCCTACGCTTACGGTGTTTTTTAGTGAACCGTATGAACCTGCCGAGTTATCGAGCTGAGCATAGGCGGTATCCCTGCGAGTAGCCGTTTGTACGTTGATACTACCGCCAAAGGCACCTGCTCCATTGGTTGAGGTACCCACACCACGCTGGATTTGCAGGGTGTTGATAGATGATGCGAAGTCGGGCAGATCAACAAAGTATGCGCCCTGGCTTTCCGCGTCATTTAAAGGAATGCCGTTAACGGTTACGTTAATGCGCGATGCATCCGACCCGCGGATCCGGATCCCTGTATAACCTATACCTGTACCTGCATCAGAGTTGATCACTACCGATGGCGTTTGGTTAAGCAGGTAAGGCAGATCCTGGCCGAAGTTGTTTTTTTCGAGATCTTTTTTGCTGAGATTGGTAAAGGTTGTAGGCGAGTTTTTGCCTGCGCGGGTAGCCGTTACAGTAACCTCATCAGCAGTAAATGTACTGCCGCCCAATAAAAAGTTGATTGATTGATTAGCAGCAAGTGTAACACTTTTGGTTAAAGGTTGATAGCCGATATAGCTGGCTTTAACGGTATAATTGCTTTTTTTCAGATCGTTAAAACTATACTTACCTGCAGCGTCGGTAACGGTGCTTTGCTGCGGGTTTAAAATAGTAATAGTTGCGCCAGGCAATGCTTCGCCGGATTGATTGGTCACTTTCCCCGAAATGGAAAGCTGGGCCGATGCCATAACAGGCAACAACAGGGCCATAACAGCCACAAATAAATTTTTCAAAATGTTGTAAAACAAAAATTGAGTTAAACCATCTGCGCGCCAGGGTAACGCGGCAGTACACTTAACTTATTTACCTTTATCCCTCCGCCGGCATTATCCGGATCAGGTGTGGGAGGAAGTCGTGAGCCGGAAGTCGTTAGTCCAAAGTCGCTTTGACTTAAGGCTTAAAACTTAGTACTTATTGACTTACTCCCTGGGTATGATCTCAGCCCGTCTTTCAGTTTGGTAAAACAATCTGCAGTTTGTTTTGCAACCAAAGCAAGGCACCCCTTGAGAATTATTGAGGCAAAGATAGGATTTAAGTCCGAAAGTCAATGGTCAGGAAGTCCGAAAGCTGAATATCTGCACTCAAAAGCCAGTAATCCTATAGATTATGCAGAAAGAATCCTGTTACTTTCGGACTTTCCGACTTTCGGACTTCCAGACTTCCAACTAAAACCCTACTTTTGCAGACTTTTATAAAACATTGTTATGCTTAGAACTCATACCTGCGGCGAATTAAATATCAGCCATTTAGGCCAAACCGTTACTTTATGCGGTTGGGTACAAAAATCGCGCGATTTGGGCGGTACCACTTTTATCGACGTGCGCGACCGTTATGGTTTAACCCAATTGATATTTAACACAGATACAGATGCTACCCTGCGCGAAAAAAGCCGCGGGCTTGGTCGTGAGTTTGTGATCAAAGTTACCGGTGATGTAATTGAACGGGCCAGCAAGAATACCAAAATCCCAACCGGCGAAATTGAAATTGCCGTTACTGATATTGAAGTACTTAATGCCGCCAAGCTGCCGCCGTTCCTGATTGAGGACGAAACCGATGGCGGCGAGGAACTGCGTGCCAAATATCGCTACCTCGACCTGCGCCGTAACCCTATTCGCAACAATCTGGTACTTCGCCATAAGATGGCGCAGGAAGTGCGTAAATATTTAGATAAGCTTGATTTCATTGAAGTTGAAACCCCGGTACTGATCAAATCGACCCCGGAAGGTGCGCGCGACTTTGTGGTGCCAAGCCGCATGAACGCAGGTGAATTTTACGCTCTGCCACAATCACCTCAAACTTTTAAGCAATTATTGATGGTGAGCGGCTTTGACCGTTATTTCCAGATCGTAAAATGTTTCAGGGATGAGGATTTGCGTGCCGACCGCCAGCCAGAGTTTACCCAGATCGACTGCGAGCTTTCGTTTGTGAGCCAGGAAGATATCCTGAATATTTTTGAAGGCCTAACCCGTCACCTGTTCAAAACTGTAAAAGGTATTGATTTGGTTGAACTGCCGCGCATGTTGTATTCAGAGGCTATGCGTTTATACGGATCTGACAAACCCGACCTGCGTTTCGGGATGGAGTTTGTTGAATTGAATGATATTGTTAAAGGCAAAGGATTTAGCATTTTTGATAATGCAGAACTGGTTGTTGGCATCAACGCCAAAGGCTGCGCAGGTTATACCCGTAAACAGGTTGATGAGCTTACCGAGTGGTTAAAACGCCCGCAAATCGGTGTAACCGGCATGATCTATTGCCGTTACAATGAGGATGGCACCCTGAAGTCATCAGTCGATAAATTTTATAGTGAAGATGAGCTGACCAACTGGGCTGCTGCTTTCAATGCCGAAAAAGGCGATTTGATGCTGATCCTGGCCGGTGGTGCTGATAAGGTGCGTAAACAACTGAATGAGCTACGTTTGGAAATGGGCAACCGTTTAGGCCTGCGCGATAAAAATACTTTTGCGCCGCTATGGGTCGTTGACTTCCCGTTGCTGGAGTGGGACGAAGAAAGTGGCCGTTATCATGCTATGCACCATCCGTTCACTTCACCCAAACCCGAGGATATTGCCTTGTTAGATACTGAACCAGGTGCAGTACGCGCTAACGCTTATGACCTGGTGATCAATGGCACCGAAATTGGTGGTGGCTCTATCCGGATCCACGACCGCGGCTTGCAATCATTGATGTTCAAGCACCTTGGTTTCTCGCCGGAGGAAGCACAAAAACAGTTTGGCTTTTTGATGGATGCTTTTGAATATGGAGCACCTCCGCATGGTGGTATCGCTTTTGGTTTCGATCGTTTGGCATCGATATTTGCAGGTTTGGATTCAATTCGCGACGTGATCGCATTCCCTAAAAATAATTCGGGCCGCGATGTGATGATCGATTCGCCATCAACCATTGCCGAAGCACAAATGATCGAACTAAAAATAAAAACAACGGTTTAATCAACCCAAAACATAAATTGAGCCTCCTTTATTGCAAAGGGGGCTTTTATTTGGCCCCCCATCATGAAAAAAATTCTTTTGTTGCTAAGTGCGGGTATCATTACACTGATGATGTCATGTGATAACTCAGCGAAATTAAACCGGGCTAAACAAGCCCAAACAGATGACTCGCTGATCCGCGTTTACCTGAAGGCCAACCCTCAGCTCAAAGTGCAGAAACACCCCTCCGGTATTTATTACCAGGTTTTATCCGAAGGTAAGGGGAGGAATCCTAACGAAAATTCGTTAGTCACTGTAAATTATACCGCCGCATTGTTAAATGATATGGCAGTTGATAAAGCAAGCGGTTTTTCAAGCTCGTTAGACCGTTTGATCAAAGGTTGGCAAATAGGCATCCCATTGGTAAAAGAGGGCGGCACCATATTGCTCATTGTACCCTCGGGCCTTGCCTATGGTGCCAATGGCGTAGGCCGTATCCCCGAAAATTCGGTATTGGTATTCACCGTCGATTTAACAGAATTTAACTAATCTTCCCAAAATAAGTTGAATTATTGTAGCGTTCTGTAGTTTTTGCGCGTCAAATTAATCCAAACAGAACTATTAACTAATGAAGAAATTTCTATTATTCGTATTCGCCCCATTGGTGATCCTCACCTCATGCTCAAAAGACAAATTCGACGCCTCAAAACAGGCAGCCACGGATGATGCCGCTATTAAAGCTTATATCGGTACTGACACTGCTTTTCATGCTACAGCTGATGGCTCTGGTGTTTATTACAAAATAGTAACCCAGGGAACAGGTGCAAATCCAACCATTAAATCGACCGTTAAAGTAACTTATACCGGCAAACTATTGGATGGAACTACATTTGACTCGGGCACCATTAACCAAAGCCTGCAGGGCCTTATCAAGGGTTGGCAATCGGGCCTGCCGTATGTAAAAACCGGCGGTCGGATTATTTTGGTAATTCCCTCAAGAGAAGGCTACGGCAACAGTGCGGCCGGAAGCATTCCCGCAAATTCGGTTTTGGTATTTACAATTGATCTGCTTAGTTTTAGTTGATTTAATTAATGATATAGAAAAACTTAGCCGTTATGGCTTTTACTGCCGGCATGATGTGCTGAACACGGCAACCGGCACTCATACCGGATCAAGCGCCAATAACGAAGGCTATCCCGCAAAGATGGTCTTCATTTTTTTTATCTCCACGGTAAAAATACCTTTTACCTTTCGCCTTTAACCTTTCACCTCCAAAAACTATCTTTGTGCTGTGAGTGAGAAAACCATCCTAAAACTGCAGTTGCCTACCGATCCGCTTTGGGTTAAAAACGTGGTCGAGAGCAATATTGAAGAAATTTTGACCGACCATGCTTTTTGTGAACAAAAGGCAGCCAGCAATGCCATTACGCTTATTGTTCAAAACCCCAACCTGAGCGAATTGGTACAGGAAATGGCCCTACTGGTGCAGGAAGAAATGGATCATTTTAAACGCGTACATGATATTATATTGGAACGCGGTTATCTCCTCGGCCGCGAGCGGAAGGATAACTATGTGAACGAGCTGAGAAAATTTATCATCACAGGCGGTGGCCGCGAAGCCCAGCTGATTGACAGGCTGCTATTTTCGGCTATGATAGAAGCCAGGAGCTGTGAACGCTTCAAAGTGCTGTCCGAAAATATTAATGATGAACAACTGGCAACTTTTTACCACGAACTAATGGTAAGCGAAGCAACCCACTACTCCATGTTTATTCGGCTGGCCAAAAAATACGCTGAAGAAATTGATGTTGAAGCCCGCTGGAAACAATTTCTGGAGTATGAAGCCCAGGTAATTCAGAACTACGGTAAGGGTGAAACTATTCATGGGTAAGTTTTGAGTCTGAATCGAAGCTCTGACGTGTTGACCTGTAAGCTTCACTTGCTACTTAAGACTACAGACTTTTAGCTTAAGACTGTTCATGGCCTTTCCGCTGTTTTTTTAAATACCGGGGCCAGTACAAATATGGCGTAAGCAAGCGCTAACCTGCTGCTATTGATATCAGGTTTAATATTAATGAACGCAATATTTCATTTTACTGCAAAAACTGGGTCTTTGGTGTACGACAAAGATTACCAGCGTATCAGCATCGGCATAAACAACACCAAGCAGCGCCTGGAACATTTATATCCCGGCAAGCATTTGTCAAATATAAGCAGCCTGAATAATGAGTATATTGTTCAACTTACTTTACAAACTTAAATTATGGTGCTTAAATGTATCGCCATTGATGATGAACCTCTGGCCTTAAGGCTTATAAGCGAATATGTATCACGCTTCCCGGCATTGCAAATGGTTAATACTTTTGAAGATGCTATAGCCGGCGCCGAATTTTTAAAAAACACCCCAATAGATCTTCTTTTTGTTGATATCAACATGCCCGATGTTACCGGCATTGACCTTGTGCGCTCTTTGCAGGCAAAACCCATGGTAATATTTACTACCGCCTATAAAAAGTTTGCGTATGAGGGTTTTGAACTGGAAGCGATTGATTTTATTTTAAAACCGATAGATATTAAACGCTTTACCAAAGCCGTTGAAAAGGCCATTGATTACTACAAGTACAAAAACAAGCCCACCGACGACGAAGCTGAAGAAAGCCTGTATGTATACTCCGAATACCGCATGGTTAAAATAGACCTGGATACTATTGAATATATTGAAAGTATGGAGGATTATATCAAGATCCATATCACTAATGATAAAACCGTCCTTACGCTGATACCCATGAAAAAGGTATTGGAGAAATTGCCCTCCGCCAAATTTCAGCGCATTCACCGCAGCTATATCGTACCTGTTAATAAGATCCGGTCTATCCAAAACCGTAAGGTGCGGCTTACAAATGTTGAGCTCCCGGTAAGCGAAAGCTATAATGATTTTGCACGCAACTGGTCAAAACAGAAGTAAAATGAACGCAATTCTCTTGATTGGCTTATCAATAAAATTAATCAATTGACTTTAAGCTTTACGCATTTAGCTTTTATATAAATGACTTTAGCAAACAATAAAACAAGGCAACATATTCAGCAGGTTGATTATATCAGGGCAATAGCTTCATTGGCAGTAGCTTTGTTTCATCTTGGCGGCAAATCATTGCCCGGCTTGCACTATGGCTGGCTGGGCGTTCAAATGTTTTTCCTGCTGTCAGGCTTTATAATTTGCTGGGCTATTCCTGAAAATTATAGCTGGGCCTTATTTCCCAAATACATTTTAAAAAGAATTACACGCATTGAGCCCCCTTACATAGCCTCCATATTATTGACCATTTTGGCCGGGTATTTATTAAACGCAAATTATCGGCCTGATATCAGTAACATATTAACCCACTTAGCTTATATCAACAATTTTATTGGTCGCCCGTATTTGAACCCCGTTTACTGGACGCTGGGGATTGAGTTTCAATATTACCTGTTCATCGGCGTTTTCTTTCCAATTATTATAAAAAAATGGGGCGCCATCTCCCTGCCCCTGATTTGCTTATTGCCTTTATTTATACCCGTGCCCGGATCAACACTGTTAAACGTTTTTCCTTTTTTTGCTCTTGGGATATTATATTACCTGTACCTTACAGGTAAAAAGGGGGTAGCTGAAGTTTCGATATACGGTGTAGCTGTAAGCGCTTATGGTTTTTATAGTGCGGGGTGGCTTCCTATGGCTGCCGGCCTTCTGGCACTTGTCCTTTTAATACTGCCGTTAAAACGCTATCCGGTTATTGCGTTTTTTTCCAAAATCTCTTTTTCGCTATACCTTACTCATGATGTTGTTGGGAGTAGTCTTGTAGCTTTTATGGGTATGCACCTGCCAAAAACATTTGGATTCAGGGCGTTTGAATTTTTAACAGGCATTGCTGTGAGTATCAGTTTTGCTTACCTGTTTTATCGCCTGGTGGAGCTGCCCTGTTTACGGTTATCCAAACGGATCAGATACTGATTAACCGGTTATTTACAGGCGTTTTAAACTATTTTCCACTCCTTTTCACATTCACCAATACAAAAGCGCTATTCATCGATACATTATTGATGAAACCCGGCTTTGTCCCCATATTTATATCATAAACCAATTATAACCCCATAAATGGTTTATTAATACCCCTTTTCATAATAGTTGCGATAGTAGCGTCTGTATGTTAGTAGTTACATGCAGGCGCTTTTTTAAAAACAGTATTCCGTTGGAAGCAAAAAAGTTACTCCCCCTAATCAGCTTTTTTCTCATTTTATTAGTTCGTAAAACAAACGCGCAAAGCCTTGGCGATCCTGTGGTGAGCATCACCTTTGGCTCAGGCAGTTCAACACATTCGGGTGCCTTGCCTGCCGATTCAGGCTCAACCAGTTATACATATAGCAGTGCCAATTTCCCCAGCGACGGCTCTTATACCATTGAAAATACTACCGCGGGTGCAGGCAATGTCTGGTGGTCGGCCACAGACCATACAGGCAACACAGGCGGCTATATGATGGTGGTAAATGCCAGCGTATCCAAAACCGACTATTTTTATAAGCGCACCATTACCGGTTTATGCTCTAATACAACTTACCAGTTTTCGGCCTGGGTAGTGAATTTGTTAAGAAGCAATGATATCAGCCCGCCTAACATCACTTTCGCCATCGAAAAAACTGACGGAACAATTATTCAAAGCTTTAATACCGGCACTATTGCCCGCACAAGCAACAATTATCAATGGGTGCAGGAGTCGTTCAATTTTACACTACCGGCTGGTGTCGGCGATGTGGTGATCAAAATGATCAATAACAGCGCCGGCGGTGCCCCTGCCAATGACCTTGCCATTGATGATATTGTTTTCAGACCTTATGGTCCTGTGATAGAGGCCAGCTTCAGCACTTCAAGCTCAGCCAATACAGCATCGGCCTGTTCAAATGTTCCGCAGACCTATACACTCAATACGACCATCCCCAGTGGCTATACCGTTTTATGGCAATACAAAAACGGCAGTGGGGCCTGGACGGATCTTACCGGAGCAAACAGCACCAGTTCAAATTACCAGATAACATCGCCATCAGTGGCTGGTACTTATTACTACCGGGCAGTAACGGCGCAGGCGGGTAATATTAATTCGGCACTTTGCCGGTCTGCATCAAATGTGCTTACACTTACGGTTGGCGCACCACCTCAATCAACAGCAACGGCCAATACACCGGTTTGCGCAGGCACAACGTTAACGCTAAGTGCGTCAACCGGGGTGAGCTATCAATGGACAGGGCCAAATGGTTTTACATCGGCCATTCAAAGCCCAACTATCGATAACGTTACTGCTGCTGCTGCGGGTACATACTCAGTTATTGTTAAGTCATCATCAGGTTGCCAAGTCACAGCAACGGTGCCGGTTGTAGTAAACGCCCAGCCCGTTGCGGCTGTTGATGCTGTTGAGCCAATTTGCGAGGGGAGTTCGGTTACATTAAATGCCAGCGGAGGCTCAACCTATTCATGGTTGCCGGCAACGGGCCTTTCAGATGCCAGTATCGCTAACCCGGTAGCCAGCCCAACAGATAATACACTTTATACTGTAACAGTAAGTAACGGCACTTGTATCTCGACAGCCACAGTACAAGTAGATGTTATAAAAAAGCCTGTGGCCAATGCCGGGCCCAACAGGTACATTACCCAGGGCCAGTCAACAACACTTAACGGCAGCACCAAAGGAACCAACGTAAGCTATTACTGGACACCGACCGATAACCTGAGCAGCAGCCTTGAGCTTACGCCTACAGCTTCACCAATGGAAGATATCACCTACACCCTGCACGTGGTATCAAACTCAGGCTGCGGTGACGAAGCAACCGACCAGGTATTTGTGCGTGTTTATAAAAAAGTAGTTATCCCCAATACTTTTACACCCAATGGTGACGGGGTTAATGATACCTGGGCGATAGAGGCGTTGAATACTTACCAAACCTCGACAACGCAGGTATTTAACCGCTATGGCGGACTGGTGTTTAAAAGCACAGGCTATCCTGAAGCCTGGGATGGCAGATCTAACGGCCAGGGTATTCCGTCAGGAACATATTATTATGTAATAGATTTGAAGAATGGGAATGTAATGAGCGGCTGGGTGATGGTGGTTTATTAGTCCATGGCCAATAGTCGATAGTCCATGGTAAATGTGACAGAAATGAGGCTTTGACTTCTACAGGTGACTTTTAACTTCAAGAGCTATGGACTATTGACCATCGTCTATGGACTTCACCCCCGCTACATTCAGCAAATAATTATCCATCATATCAATATCCACCACATCATTTAAAAAACCGATATGCATATCCGGACGGGTGATGAGCGCTTTTTTTTGGTTTTCTTTCATGGCGAAAGCATCGAAAATGTGTTGATTTTTTGTCGAAGGCGGCAGGTAAAAAAAGTTGAGACTGGCCCCATAGTTTTGGGTTATCCATTTGGCGATGGTAAACAGGTCGAGCTCTTTGAGCTTGCCTAAGCAGATGAGCGTAAAACCCGGTTTGCTGCACCATTCATGCAGGTCGGTTTCCACCTCCCGTTTTTCGTCGAACACTTTGAGGTAAGGCAGCCTGTCGCCTGCTTTGATCTGGCCGGCATGGCTTAAGTTAAGGTTTATGGTGCTGTCGCGATAGGAGATACCGGTTTGCGATACCCGTTTAAAAAAAGCTTCGCGAAGGTTGGGTTTCCCCCATGCCCATTTTAAAACAATAGGCAGCAAATATTTCTTTAGTAAGTTAATAAACCAGTTATGCGACAGGATCATTTTAAAGATCCGGTCAGTAGTATTAAGGAGCTCTTTTGCTACCGGCATCCTTTCCTGCGCATAGCTATCTAACACCGATACTTTAAGCTGGTTATTAACCACACCTGCCAGTTTCCAGGCCAGGTTATAGGCGTCCTGCAAGCCGGTGTTCATTCCCTGTCCGCCAACCGGCGAGTGGATATGCGCGGCGTCACCAATTAAAAAGCAGCGCTGCTGCCTGAATTTATCGGCCATGCGGTGATGCAGACGGTAGGTAGTGAACCAGTTGGTATGTTCAACAATGATCTGTTGTTGGGCTACATCCCGCAAATGAGGTAACACCTCGCCAATTTGAAGCTCGTCTTTTTTATCAAACTCATCGGGCAGGCTGCCTACCACACGATAACTCCGTTCATCGGGCATGGGAAAAAAGCCCGCGAAACCTTTTTTTGAGAGGAACAGGTTAACCTTATCGCCAAAGTCGGCGTTTATTTTTATATCGGCCAAATAAAATTGGTGCTGGTAGGTATCCCCATTAAAAGGAATATTCAGTTGCTTGCGCACAGTGCTATGGGCACCATCTGCCGCAACCAGCCAATCGCAGGTAATGGTTTCTTTATCCTCGCCGCTTTGCAGTTTCAGTGTTACCTTATCAGCATCCTGGCTTAGTGACAGCAGCGATGTGTTCCAGTATACCGGGCAGCAGTTGAGGGTAATAAAATCCAGCAATAACCGCTCGTTTTTGCTCTGCGGGTACATCTGGATAAATGGAAAAGCCGTTTGCATTTCGCCAACATTGGCAAGCGAAAGACTGGCAACCTCTTCACCGTCCTGGTTAAACTGTACACCTCCTCCCCGTTTACCATCATTGAGCACTTTATCGACAATGCCCATCTGCCGGTAAATCTCCATAGACCGTGCCTGAACTGCAAGCGCCTTTGAATGGGTGGTTGGTCCCTGCTTGCTATCAACAATTACCGGCTGCACACCATAGCGCAAAAGCTGGGCGGCCATCATCAAACCTGATGGGCCCGCGCCTACTATTACAACCGGGGTATGCTGCTGGCTTATGGTCATTTATTGCCGTGATAGAGTAAAAAGATGGTTGGGCGCTTGTGCAGATCAGGCACTTTCTTTTGCCATTCGGCAATGGTTTTAGTTTGCACAAACTCGGTTGCAGCGGTCAGGTCGCAGGCTATACAAAGCTTGGTTTTGGGATTGCCTGTTTTCAGGATCTCCTCAAGCATGGGGTTATTGCGGAAAGGTGTTTCGATAAATAGCTGGGTTTGATCAAGCTTTATGGCTGTGCTTTCCAGCTCTTTGATCTTTTTAGCACGAAGCACCTTATCAATAGGCAGATAGCCGTGAAATGCAAAACTTTGTCCGCTGAAGCCTGAAGCCATCAGCGCCAGCAAAATAGAACTTGGGCCAACCAGGGGTACAACCTTAATGCCCATGCGGTGGGCTTTATCCACAATCTCGGCACCGGGATCAGCAACACCGGGACAGCCAGCTTCACTCATCAAACCCACATCATTACCTGCTTGCAGGCCTTTAAAAAAGTCAGCCTTACCCATGTCGCGGTTATGCTTGCCATAATCATGGATCAAAAGCTCGCTTTGCGGGGTTTTCAAGCCGGCCTCTTTTAAAAAGCGACGGGCGGTTTTTTCATTCTCCACGATGTACTCCTTGATACTGTTTATGGTATCAGTAAGGTATGGTGTAAATGATTTTGCAGCCGCGTCATCGGCCAGCGGTACGGGAATTAAATAAAGGGTTCCATAGGGCATATTGCAAAGTTGGTGTTTTTTGTTTAATTTAAGCTATCAAAAGGAGTCTGAAAAATGAGGCAATTAGGCGCAAACTGGTTTATTGAAGGTCATATTGATTTTGAATACAAAAAATATATCCTGTTAAGTTACCTTCAGGAGATTAACAGTCACTTCGATAACAGCCGGTTATATCCCAACCTGGCCGACCTGATATTTCATTACAATAACCTCATCGATTTTAAAAAGAATAAATCGCTGTTACAGCAGGCTTTTCCGCAACGCTTAACACAGGCTGATATCGACGCCGTAAAGCTTACCTATCAAAAGATCATTATGGATGATCAAAGCATGCAGGAGATAGAGCAGATCATTACCTATGCCTTAGGCAAAATGGACCCGGCTATAAAAACCGGCAGGGACATTTATGATTTTGTAGAAAGCCATGTGAATATTGATCCGGTGGGCATTATCCCTTTAATGCCCTATCACGGTTATTTTTCGTTACAGAATGGCAAGGAACGCACCAACCGGATCTACGAGTACCAGATCACTATTTTTGAAGGCAAGGATGATAAATACCGCGGCATTAACGTAGCTTTTGTTGATGCCTACGAGCAAAGTATCACCAATACCCCCGAAAGCATTAAACTGCATCTCATAAACCGGAACAAGTTTATGCCCAATCCTGCGGTTTATTACGTACACAGCGATATCACTTTTCCGCTTGAGCAAACGCTGCTGCCGGTGGCCAAAAGAAGCCTGGTGAAGTATATTTCGAATGCTGCGTAAGTGCTTATCAAATTATTTTTATTCAGGAAGCAAGGGTGGCACTGTTGCCCATTACGTTTACCTATCGGGCAAACCTTGAATCGTGCATGAAACAACGCTCCTCCCGGTTAGGCTTTTGCAACGTTAAGAGCTTATGGCAAGCCCGGGCATTTAAGATGAGAGTTTGATGAACTCTCCGGAAGGAGAATCATACCATGGGCCGAAATTCAACCTTGAAGGCTGCCAATGGGCGGTTAAAAGTGTCCGGTTCAATTTGCACATGCTCGCACAGGTCAGGCTCTCACTTTTTTAGCTCCTATTTACCTACCCTTACCTATCTGTAATATACTATCTATCAGTAAGATCCGAATCCTCTTTATAATTATTACTGCTAATTGCTTTTCATATGATTATAAATCGTGAAATTATTTGTCTTACCTGGATAAATACTAGCTGACATGAAAAAAAACGCAATAATATTGATTACGGGTTTATGGTTAAGCTGCTTTATCAGTGTGGTTCGGGGACAGGGAATAACAGATTCTGTACTTAGCCTTCGGTCGCCGGATAAAAATATAACATTCAGGTTCCGTCAAAAAGTTGAGGCCGGGAAACGTGCCGTGTACTATAGCGTGGATTATAAAAACAAACCGGTAATTCTGGAGTCTGTCCTCGATCTGCAACTGGATAATGACCTTTCAGAAAAAGCAATGGCGCTGAAGGTAGATCAGCATAAAAACTGGTGCGAAAACCTGTTGACCACCGGAGTTGATTCATCCCGGCATGATACCACATGGGCACCAGTTACCGGAGAGCGGGCTATGATCCGGGATCATTACAACGCAATGAATATTACGCTGGTAAAGGATGACAATCCCATTTATGTGATGCAGGTTCAGGTAAGGGTTTATAACGAGGGGGTTGCATTCC
Source organism: Mucilaginibacter sp. Mucisp73 (assembly GCF_059491465.1). Taxonomy (NCBI): domain Bacteria; kingdom Pseudomonadati; phylum Bacteroidota; class Sphingobacteriia; order Sphingobacteriales; family Sphingobacteriaceae; genus Mucilaginibacter; species Mucilaginibacter sp. Mucisp73. The sequence continues at coordinate 5,704,542 of NZ_CP168507.1, forward strand.
GGTATTATTTCCCCGAAAACCCTAAAGGAACCTACTACAACATCACTGCGGAAAATACCGAGTTTCACCTGCCTGAAGGCACCCAAGCCTGGTTTGCCAATTGGGCACAAGCGCCATATTACAAACTGCCGCTAAAAAACTGGCCCGGCGAAAGCGAACGGCCATTAACCATCGAATTACCTAACGGCCTTTTTGCAGCGCTGGGGGAAGCACAACTAATTGATTATGCACGCACCAAATTTAAGCTGAGTGCCGATAAACCATCTACCCTGGTAACCTCTATGTTTGGCGGGGCGCAGCTCATCTCGCCGGTAGGCACACCATGGCGGGCAATCATAATAGCTGAAAAACCGGGTGACCTGATTGAACATAATTATATGATATTGAATCTTAATGAGTCATCGGCAATAGCCAATACCAATTGGATTAAACCCGGTAAGATCATGCGGGCAATGGCCCTGACAACAAATGATGCAAAAACAACTATTGATTTCGCGGTAAAGCATAACCTGCAATATATTCTGTTTGATTGGAAATGGTACGGACCGGCGTTTAGCTTCAGCTCGGATGCTACCAAGGTTGCTATACCTCATTTTGACCTGCCCGGTATAATCAAATATGGCAAGGATAAGGGTGTTGGTGTTTGGTTATATGTTAATCAGCAGGGTTTATTAGCTCAAAGTGATAGTTTATTTACCATCTACCATAAATGGGGAGTTAAAGGCGTAAAATTTGGTTTTGTGCAGCAGGGATCCCACCGCTGGACAACCTGGGTGGAAAAGGCAATTCAGCAGGCGGCAGCTGCCCAGATCATGGTAAACATTCATGACGACTGGCGGCCAACCGGCGAGCAGCGTACCTGGCCAAACCTGATGTCGGCCGAAGGGATCCGTGGTAACGAGGAAATGCCCGATGCTACGCACAATACCGTGCTGCCTTTTACGCGGTACATTGCCGGAGCAGCCGATTATACCATCTGTTATTTTGATAAACGTATTAAAACTACTCATGCCCATCAATTAGCGCTGGCCGCAATTTATTACAGCCCGCTGCAAACGCTGTATTGGTATGATAAGCCTTCGGCGGAGCATAATGAGCCCGAACTGGAATTTTGGGACAAGATCCCAACCACATGGGACGAAACGAAAATAGTGCAGGGAACACCCGGCGAATACATTTCTACAGCCCGCAGAAGCGGAAAAGATTGGTTTGTAGGCATTATCACCAACAATGATGCACGTGAAATTAAACTTGACCTAAATTTTTTAGAGCCCGGTAAAAAGTATAAAGCGACTATTTACAGCGATGACCCATCGGTGAACACTGAGACACATGTTAGGGTCAGCAGTAAAACTGTTAATAGTAAAACAGTATTAAAATTTGCCCTGCTGCCATCAGGCGGCGAGGCGGTGTATCTTACCCCGGAAAAATAATCCATAATATATATAGCATACATGAGCCAACAGAATAAAAATAATTATGTAATCAGTGCAGATATCGGCGGTACGCATATTACGGCAGCGGTCATTGATCTGGAAAAAAAAATGATCATTGAAGATACCCGTACCAGGTTAACTGTGGACTCCCATGGAACGGCAACTGAAATACTTAAAACCTGGGCGGAAGCATTAACACAGGCTTATGAAAAATTCGGATCTCCGGCTCAGCAGGTTGCCCTGGCCATGCCTGGCCCATTTGATTATGAAAATGGGATTTCACTGATCAAAGACCTGCATAAGTATGAGGCCATTTATGGTTTAAATATTAAGTTATACCTGTCGGAAGAGCTGAGGATAGATGCTGCAGATATCCTGTTCCGAAATGATGCCGAAGCATTTTTACAAGGGGAAGTTGTGGCGGGAGCAGGCACCGGCTCCCGTAAGGTTCTTGGGCTTACGCTGGGCACAGGATTTGGTTCAGCTTTGAGTGTTGATGGTATTGTGAACGATTTAAACCTGGGCAGCGGACCTTATAAAGATAGCATTGCAGATGATTGTTTCTCAACAAGATGGTTCTTACGGCGATATCATGAAATAACCGGGCTGTCTGCTACCGGGGTGAGCGCGCTGATATCAATGTCCAAACACAGCGCTGTGGTCCGGAACATCTTTGATGAGTTTACGGTCAACCTGTCTTTATTCCTCCGGGATATTATCCAAACCGAAGGTCCTGATGTAATTGTTATCGGTGGCAATATTGCAAAAGCGTCGGGCATGTTTCTGGATGAACTTACCATCAGGTTAACAGCATATGCTGAAAGTTTAAAAATAAAATTAGCTTTATTGGGAGAAGACGCGGCGCTGATGGGTGCTGCTACGGCTTTTGATAGCAGGCGAGGACTTAATATCTTATTTAACGCCAATCATCCGGGTAATTAATTTTAATAACAATATGACCAATAAACCAGCTTTTACCGAGAAAAAATTCATCGTAACCTTTGTATTTGTAACCTCACTATTTTTAATGTGGGGCTTACTGCATTCCATGAGCGATATCCTGAACAAGCATTTTCAAAATGTGCTTAATCTCTCCAAATCCCAATCCGGCTTAATCCAGTTCTCCATGTTTGGGGCTTATTTTATTATGAGTATCCCCGCAGGATATTTTTTAAAGAAGTTTGGCTATAAACCCGGCGTAATCCTGGGGCTGATTTTATTTGCCTCGGGCTTATTCCTGTTTGTGCCTGCGGCCAACGCGGCTTCATTTACTTTTTTCAGGATAGCTTTATTTATTATGGGCTGCGGTATGGCTACTTTAGAAACTGTTGCGCATCCATTTGCGGCTGCCCTGGGCGATCAGCGCCGAAGCGACCAGCGGGTAAATTTTGCGCAAACCTTTAATGCATTGGGTACTATGATTGGTCCCGGTATTGGCACGTATTTTTTATTCGGACCTAAAGCTATCCACACAACCGACCTAAGCTCAGTAAAAGCGCTGTATGTGGCCATCGGCTGCGTGATTATACTTATAGCAGTTGCTTTTATGTTTTTGAAAATTCCGGTTTTAACAGATCCTCATGCAGAAACTTCGGCCATCGATCCTGATGCGGTTAACATAGACGTGGAGCCGTCAAAAAAACTATATCAGCATTCGCATTTCGTATGGGCGGTTACGGCACAGTTTTTTAACGTGGCGGCACAGGCCGGCACCTGGGCATATTTTATCAACTACGGTGTGGATATTATGCATTTCAGTAATGAAAAGGCCGGTTACTTTATGATTATTTTTATGGGGATGATGGCGTTAGGGCGTATTGTGGGCACTTCGTTAATGACCTATATCGCACCCAATAAATTATTAGCGGCATTTGCCTGCGGCAGCATCTTAATGTGCCTGATAGTTGCACAGAGCCTGGGCTGGACATCATACATCGCCCTGCTGATGATCAACTTCTTTTTTAGCATTATGTTCCCCACCATTTTTAGCTTGGGGATCAAAAACCTGGGCAGTCATACACAACAGGCTTCATCTTTTATAGCGATGGGGGTAGTAGGCGGCGCGGTATTTCCAATGGTAATGGGTCTGATAGCCAACCATAGCGTGGCTCATGCATATTACCTTCCGATCATCTGCTACGCAGTGATCTTTTTATTCGGTGCCAAATTTTATAAAGTTAAGCATTAATGGAAAGCGCCCGGAGAATTATATCAACCCTCATATTACCTGCCCCCCATACTATCACACTCAATAATGTAACGATAAAAGGCGATCCGGTAAACGAGGGCTTCAATAAACAATGGTGTTTAATATGCCGGCAAGCGCCGATACTGAAATTGTATTGAATTAGAATTATGAAAAGGTATTGTCTTTATTTTATTTTTTTAAGTTCGCTGATGTTGGCGGATCGGCAGATGGCACAAGCTGCTGTTTGGCAATGGTCGATGCCGGTTAAGCCTGCTGGTACTAAGCGGGACCCGTCAAGGGCTTTCTTATGGATATCGCCGAATTGTAAGCAAGTGAAGGCCGTCATATTCGCCCAAAACAATATGGAGGAGCAATCCATATTGGAAGATCCTCAATTCAGAGGGGAGATGGGCAAGCTGGGTGTTGCGGAAATCTGGGTTAGCCCGGCTTTCAATCTTAAGTTTTTATTTAACGAAGGCGCCGGAGATCAGTTTAACGCGTTGATCAATGACCTCGCTGATATTTCAGGTTATAGCGAATTGAAAACAGCGCCGGTGATCCCTATCGGGCATTCGGCAGCGGCAAGCGCGCCTTATTATTTCGGTGTATGGAACCCTTCGCGTACGCTTGCTTGCATCTCGGTAAGCGGGCAATGGCCATATGTAAGAAACATTTTTGCTCCCGATATCTGGAGTAAAGATCAAAGCCTGGATTATGTCCCTTGTTTGGAAACAATGGGCGAATACGAAGCTGCAAACACCTGGAGCGATGAGGGATTAAAAGAAAGACAGGAACATCCGCTGCTGCCGTTGAGTATGCTATCCAACCCGGCACAGGGGCATTTCGCTGCCACGCCTGAAAAAACCGGCTATCTGGCCTTCTACATTAAAAAAGCCATGGAGTACCGCTTGCCAAAAAATGCACCTCCGGGTAATGTTCCGAAATTGATTGATATCGATCCGACAAAAACCGGCTGGCTGGTTGATAAATGGCGCTATAATGAATTGCCCGCCGCGGATGCAGCACCTGTAGGAAGGTATAAGGAGGATGCTTCAAAAGCCTTTTGGTATTTTGATGAAGAAACAGCTCGGGCAACAATAACCTACCAGGCAAAACATCGCAATCAAAAACCCCAGTTAATAGGTTATGTACAGCATGGCCAAATGGTTGAACAGCGTAATACGCACCAGCAGGTAAACCTGAAATTTGAACCTGAGGCCGATGGCATCACTTTTAAACTCCATGCTGCATTTTATGATACCGTACCCGGGGGCAGTCCCCGCTTACCTGTTTGGGCTGGCATGCCGGTTGGTTCCGCTATAGGGCATGCTGCCGGGAATATTCCTATTGCCATTAACCGCATTACAGGCCCGGTTATTAAGTTAAATGACTCCACTTTCAGATTGAGCCCGCAGGCCGGTTTTTGGGAGAACCCGCATAGTTATGAGTTGTGGTTTGCTGCTACCCATCCTGGAGATGCCGAGTATAAACCGGCCGTACAGCAATCACAGATGCTTGTGCCGCCACACAATACAGCGGGGAAGGAGCAGCATATTACATTTTTACCGGTCCCCAACCAAAAGGCACATGCAAAGGGAATAAAATTGGATGCCAGCTCAGATGCACAGGTGCCTGTAGGGTTTTATGTATTAGAAGGCCCTGCAGAGCTATCAGGCAATACATTAAATATTACAGCTATTCCCCCGCGCAGCCGTTTCCCGGTAAAGGTTACGGTAGTGGCCTGGCAATATGGTAATAGCCATGAGCCTAAACTGCAAACAGCAATACCCGTTGAACAATCTTTTTTTATTGAAAAATAATTGAAACACTTAAAATATTAACCGTAGTTATGCTTCCTCTAAAAACTCAATGTGGTTCACTTAAACCCAAAGGCAACGGGATAAGCAGTATAGTCTTTCATTATACCCCAAATTAATCGCCAATAATCAGTTAAGATCAATATTTCCGGTGCTGCTCAGCGTAACATGAAACTCTAAAGGAATAGAAGTATAGCTCGGGGGCCCTGCCTAATAAGCCAGCAGCCGTTCCATGCTTTCTTCCAATCGTGCCTTGGCCAAAAACTGATCTTCCAAAGCTTTGTTCATGGGGATGGCTGTATCGAGGCTACCACAGCGCATTACGGGGGCATCGAGATATTTAAAGCAATGTTCGGCCAAATGGGCCGCAATTTCGGCGCCGAAACCGTTGGTAAGCGTATCTTCATGCAAAATCAGCACCCGGCCTGTTTTTTTAACACTGGTTTCCACTGCTTCCTGGTCCCAGGGTTGCAGACTGCGCAGATCGACGATCTCTATGGATTGATCGGGATGTTTGTTTGCATACTCCAATGCCCAGTGTACACCAAGGCCAAATGTAATTATAGTGGCCTTTTCGCCTTGCTTAATCACATTAGCCTTGCCTATCTCTATCATTACATCATTATCAGGCACATCGGCGCTGATACTGCGGTACAGGTATTTGTGTTCGAAATAAATTACCGGGTTAGGATCGTCAATAGCGGCAAGCAGCAGCGCTTTGGCATCTGCCGGGAAAGCCGCATAAACCACTTTTAAGCCAGGAGTTTTGGTAAACCAGGCTTCATTGCTTTGCGAGTGGAAGGGGCCTGCCCCGGTACCTGCACCCGCGGGCATCCGTATTACCACATCAACGCTCTGCCCCCAGCGATAATGCGTTTTTGCCAGGTTGTTAATAACCTGGTTAAAGCCGCAGGTAACAAAATCGGCAAATTGCATTTCAACCACAGCTTTGTAACCGTTAAGTGCAAGTCCCATGCCTGCACCAACAATTGCTGATTCGCAAATGGGGGTATTACGTACACGGGCCTTACCAAATTCCTCAACAAAGCCCTGGGTAATTTTAAATGCGCCGCCGTATTCGGCAATGTCCTGCCCCATGATCACCAGGTTGGGGTGTTTGCGCATAGCTTGTTTAAGCCCGTCGCTAATGGCATCGATATAGCGCTTACTGGTAACCGGCGATGATTTTGGCTGTACAGCAGGAAAGCTGTAAGGCTTGTACATATCCCGCACTTCGGTGTCCACATCCGGTATAATATCTGTTTCGGCATAAGCCTTTTCAATTTCGGTTTCAATAAGGGCGGCGAACTCCTTACGGATAAGAGAGATCATGTCTTTAAACAAAACCCCTTCGGTAATCAGGTACTTTTCAAAGTTTGTAACCGGGTCCTTTCCTGCCCACCACTCAAATAAATTAGTGGGAACATATTTGGTGCCTGATGCTTCCTCATGGCCACGCATCCTGAAGGTCATACATTCCAGCAAAACAGGGCGCGGATTTTCACGAATAGCTTTATTAAGTGAGGTTATGGTGTTATAAACTTCAAGCAGGTTATTGCCGTCAATACGGCGGCCTTCAATACCGTAGCCTACGGCTTTATCAACCAGTTCGCGGCAATTATATTGTTCGTTGGTTGGGGTTGAAAGGGCATAGCCATTATTTTCGATCAGAAATATTACCGGCAGTTTCCAAACAGAGGCTATGTTAAGTGCTTCGTGAAAATCCCCTTCACTGGTAGCACCCTCGCCGGTAAAAACAAGGGTTGATTTTTTTTTACCCGATAATACATCCGCTAAGGCAATGCCATCGGCCAGGGCAAGCTGCGGACCGAGATGGGATATCATCCCAATGATCTTATACTCTTGGGTGCCGAAGTGGAAGGAGCGATCGCGCCCTTTAGTAAAGCCCGAAGGTTTGCCCTGCCATTGCGCCATTAACCGCGACAAGGGGATATTTCTCGATGTAAAAATACCGAGGTTGCGGTGCATAGGCAAAATATATTCGTCGGCATTCATAGCAAGGACGCTGCCAACTGCTATGGCTTCCTGGCCAATACCCGAAAACCATTTGCCAATGCGGCCCTGCCTCAGCAGGATCAGCATCTTCTCTTCAACCATGCGCGGAAACAGCAATTTTTTATAAAATGCCAGCAAAGTATCATTATCGAGGTTTTTCCTGTCAAAAATCATAACGTAAAACTACTGAAGTTTTTAAAACTTTGTATGTTTGGTGATACTATCCAAAAACTATGAAGCGCACCTCTATTTTCATCATTATATTACTGCTCATGATCGGCTTTGCGGCCAGTTCGCAGGATTTTTTTTTATTGCCACATAATTTTTACGTTCACAAAGGCGATAAGCTTAACCTGCACTTGTTGAGCGGCAATGAGTTTAAACCCGAAAATGAATTTAAATTTGCCACAGCAAAGGCAACTAAATTTATGCTGTATGAAGGCTCAAAGAAAACAGATCTTTCAAAAGTCAGTAACTCCGCCGATAGCAGTCTGCTTACTTATGAGTTGCAAAACTCCGGGCTTGCCCTTTTTGAACTGGTAAGGGATGACGAAACAGAATCGGAAAGGAATAAATTTATCAGGGCGCTTGAAAGTGAAGGCCTCGATAAAATGGCCGAAGAAGCCCGGGCCAGCAGCCAGCAATACTTCGTTGAAAAGTATCACCAGTCAAGCAAAACCCTTATTTCTGTTGATAAAGCTAACGGTAAGGACTTTGATAAACCCCTGGGTGAGGAATATGAAATTGTAATACAGCAAAATCCCTATAAATCAAGCTATGGCGATGATGTTACCGCTCAGGTGCTTTTTAAAGGTAAACCTATGAAGGACGCTGTGGTAATGCAATATGTACGCACTTTGAACGGCACCATCGTTCCGCAAAAATTATTGAGCGACAGCAATGGCCTGGTGTTTTTTAAACTGAGCCGGGAGGGGGTATATATGGTCAGTTCAACCCATGTTGAACCATCGCAGGATAAAAAAGCCGATTATGAAAACTGGAGCACTACCTTCACCTTTGCCTTCAGTAATACCGATGACGTACCAAATTCATACAGGGAGTTTGGATTTGGCAATAAACATTGATTTTTTAGCAGCGTTTGCAGGCTTTAGTAGTCGCTAATTGATGGGAGATTAAAGGGCTAAACATCAATTACCTACCTGCTCGCTGAAACAGCGTTAGTAAGTTTAACAAAATCCTCCACACTCAATCTTTCCGCACGCAGATCGAGGACAGGCTCATCAGTCAATTTTTCTTTGTTGATGAGCGATGATATGGCGTTGCGCAGGGTTTTGCGGCGCTGATTAAACCCGGCTTTTACAATTTGCCAAAACAGTTTCTCGTCGCAATCAAGCGTATGCTTATCGTTGCGTGTAAGCCTGATCACTGCCGAAAGCACCTTGGGCGGAGGATTAAATACACCGGCCTTCACCGTAAACAGGTATTCCACTTTATAGTAAGCTTGTAAAAACACGCTGAGTATACCATACTCCTTGCTGCCTGGTTTGGCGGCACAGCGTTCAGCAACCTCTTTCTGGAACATGCCCACTACCTCAACCACCTGCTGGCGGTTGTCAAGCACCTTAAAAAGTATTTGCGATGAGATGTTATAGGGGAAATTACCGATAATGGCAAAGTTTTCCGGGAAAATGCTTTTAAAATCAAGCTCCAGAAAATCCGCATTGATAAGGCGGGCACCTAATTGCGGGTATTTTTTTTTCAGAAAATCGTACGATTCGGTATCAATATCAATGAGTGATGTTTCGTACTCGCTTTTTTGCAGCAGAAAATCAGACAGTACACCCATGCCCGGCCCCACCTCAAGCACATAGCCGAAACGCCCTTCGGGTTTCAGGCTGTCCACTATCTTTGCTGCTATGTTTTTATCAGTAAGAAAATGTTGCCCTAAATGTTTTTTTGCCCTTACCAATGTCATTATTAATCAAATATTTGAGCAAATTAAATCATATTTGTGCTTTTATCAGGAACTATAAGCTTAAAATCTTTTATTTGCAGGTGTAAAGATAGGTTAAAGGCGAAAGGTTAAAGGTAAAAGGTTTGCCTAAGTTGAAGGTTAAAGGCGAAAAGCAAAAGGCCAAAGGCCGTTTAGCTTTATAAACCATTAATAATCATCACTGTTAAAATATTGAAATCACCGCTTAAAAAAATCGGTGAAATCATAAAACTCGGTGAAATCATAAAAAAATAATGAGCGATAAATTAAAAATTGGGATCAGCATTGGCGATGTAAACGGCATCGGTTTAGAGATAATTATTAAAACTTTGGCCGATAGTAAGATTTATGATTATTGTACGCCTATTGTTTACGGGCATACCAAAGTGGCTTCGTTCCACCGCCGTGCAACCCAGGTTAATGAGCTTAATTTTTTGGTGATCAATGATCCTTCGCAAACTCATTTCCGCAAACCTAACATGATCAACTGTTGGGAGGAAGATGTAAAGATTGATATAGGGCAGGTTACGGAAGCGGGCGGTAAGTACGCCTTCAAATCATTGGAGCGCGCTGTTTATGACCTGAAGGAAGGTTATATAGATGCCCTGGTAACGGCTCCTATTAACAAGGATAATATACAGAACGATAAATTCCACTTTCCCGGCCATACCGAATATTTACAGCAATACGATGGTGCTGCCGAATCGCTGATGTTTCTGGTGAGCGATACTTTACGTGTTGGCGTGGTTACAGGTCATATCCCGGTATCAAAAATTGCCGAAAGCATTACCGCCGAAAAAATATTGGCCAAGCTGAAGCTAATGAACACAAGCCTGCAAAATGATTTCTGGGTGCGCAAGCCAAAAATTGCGGTATTGGGGCTTAACCCGCATGCCGGCGATAACGGCCTTATCGGCAGCGAAGAAAAAGATATCATTATACCTGCTATTGAAGAAGCCCGCACAAACAATATCCTGGCATTTGGCCCGTACTCGGCCGATGGCTTTTTTGCCAATGGCACTTACCTGCAGTTTGACGCTGTACTGGCTATGTATCACGACCAAGGCCTGATCCCTTTTAAACAGATCGCCTTTGAAACAGGTGTTAATTTTACAGCCGGGCTAAACTTTGTGCGCACTTCGCCCGATCATGGCACAGCGTATGATATAGCAGGAAAAAACCAGGCTTCTGAGGTCTCCTTCCGCGAAGCGCTGTTTACAGCTATCCACATTGTAAAGAACCGCAGGGAAGGGCTGGAACTTAATGAAAATCCACTTTTATTCAGCAAGCTAAGCCGCGACAGAGATTAAAAAAGCCTTGTAATAGTAATGTTTCAATTTAATTACCGTTAAATTAAAACATTTACGCTGCTTGTTGCATTTACATGACTGAATGAATAATTTTCTTAGCCGCATACGTTCAATAGATGCATTCCGCGCTGTAACAATGTTCCTCATGATATTTGTGAATGACCTGGATGGCATTCCGAATACCCCAACATGGCTTAAACACGCGGGCTCAAATGTTGATGCGCTGGGTTTGGCAGATACTATTTTCCCCGCGTTTTTATTTATAGTCGGGCTTTCAATTCCCTTTGCTTTTCAAAACAGGTTAAAGCAGGGCGATAATTTCAAATTATTATCACGGATAGTGAGCCGCTCATTCGCGCTCATTTTTATAGGTTTCTTTCATGCCAACATGGAAACCTACAATGAAGCTACCACCCTGTTACCCAAACCAGTTTGGGAAAGCCTGGTTACATTCAGCTTCTTCTTTATTTTTTTAGATTACAGCAAGGATACGTCAGCCACTAAACGCTATATGTTGCAGGGCTTCGGTATATTGTTACTTGCAGGCATGGCGGCTCTGTATCGTACCAGCGACCCCGGGCATACCTGGCTTCACTTTACCTGGTGGGGTATTTTAGGCCTGATAGGATGGTCATACATGCTTTGTGCGCTTATCTATTACTATTCTGATGGGCATTTATGGGTACAACTGGCGGCCTGGATGTTCTTCATTTTCTTTAACCTGGATGTGCACTTCGGCTTTCTTGATTTTATCGATAAGCTGCAGGGCTATATCTGGATAGCCGGCAACGGCGCTATGCAGTCGTTCACCATGGCGGGGGTATTTATTTCGGTATTGTATATGCGCCTCAAGGCCAATAACGAAATGAAGATGCTTTGGGTGGCCATGATCCTGATTGCAATAATTTTGTTTAACCTGGGCTTTATAGTGCGCTATTTTAGTGGCGGCATTTCCAAAGAGCGCGATACCCCTTCATGGGTGCTCATTTGTACCGGCATTAGTTTGGTGGTATATGCTTTCTTTATTTTTCTGGTTGATGTTAAAAATAAATACAACTGGTTTAAGGTGATAGAGCCCGCCGGCACCAACACTTTTACCTGTTACATAGTGCCCTTCCTGTTTTATCCCATATATGAAATGAGCAGGATAGGCTACCCCGAATACCTGAGCCAGGGTACCGGCGGCCTAATCAAGTGTATTGTATTTGCTTTTGTAATGGTATGGCTCACGGGGTTGCTGGATAAAATCAATATTAGGATTAAGATATAAGCTGACTGTTTACTTTATTTTGATGAGATATGTTCCACTAAAGTTTTTTATATCTGGGTTTCCTTTTTTTGAACGATCAAAGTAAATACTGCTGAATTGAAATACTACAGTATAACCGGGCGTTTGTCTGGTTACCTGCATCATATTTGCTGGCAGCTCATAGCCTTTTGGCATATAAAGGTTATCTTTATTCTTTTTGCTACGATATTTTTCGAGGGTAGTAGTATCGGTCATCATTTTATTCACAATCTCAATGGGATCAAATTTAACTATATCGTTATTAAGCATTAAGCTGCACCTGTGTGTTTCGGAAAAATGAACTTGCTTTATAGTGATGCCATTATAGTTATTAATCACAGTATCTGCCCCCAGGTTGCTTGCAAGTTCAATATCATATCCTTTAACAACCGTGATATTCTCTTTTTGACTAAACATATAGCTTTCGCTCTCTGAAAAATCGGTTGTTGTCTCGGCAAAGGGATAATAATAATCACTGAAACGGCCTAGGCCCAATTGTTTTTTTGCCCATTGATATTTTAAAGTCCTTAACCCCTCCCTGTCAACCAGCAGGTTGTTGTACTCCCCCTTTTGTTTTGCTAATGAATCAGCAACTATGTTTAAATCTCTTTTAAAATAGGGTTGCAAGCCCTTTAGGTCGTAATGATAAATGAAATAGCTGAGCCTGCTTGCGCCGAGGCTTCCTTCCTTCATGTTGATTTTTGTGCTATCAACAAGTATCAGCTTTCCATCTTTAAATCCATTATGCTTTTTAAAAAAGCTAATCACCATACCCCTTTGCGAATACATACTCATGGTAAATGCACTTTGTGGCCCATAAATACTAAGCAGGGTTAGTATACAGAGTGAGATTGGAATGATTTTAATATTCTGCTTTTTAAATAATAAAAAATAAAGCGAAATGAACAGCAGCCACAAAGCGAGTGCTATCAAAAAATACCTAAACTCTGTAACGCCATAACTAAATACTCTTGTACCAACGGCCACAAATAGCAATATCTGTAAAGGAATAAGCAAAAAGTAGAAACTACGGGTATAGGTTTTAAGCCATTTATTTTCGTTTTGCTCGCGGATGGGGTATACCAACAGGAGCGATAATATGCCAAATACGGCATAACCTAATATCAGGTTTGATACAAGGCCTTTAGGGAGCTTCCATTCAATGAGAATTTTGATTTCATAAGCCAGTAAAATGAGCACATATACTGTTGATAGCGGGATGAGTACATATTGGGTGAAGATCTTCAGGCCTTTGGGGTAGCTTTCATCTTCATTAAGCGCGCGAGTGTTTGTTGGTACTCCCGCTAAAAAGAAGGTAGTGGTGAACATCCCTGTGATCCATACCCATAAAATCTGATAAGTATCCCACTCAAACTTAAAATTAAACAGAAAGTTGGTAGCTCCTATTGCTGCGGCCAGCCCAGCAAACAATACTACGCCATACAGCATACATGCCAAAAAGCGTAAAAAAAGAGTTTTATTAAACTGCCAAAAGCCTTGTATCTGGCCTTTGCCGGTAAAGGCAGCAAAAGAAACCATCAAGTGAAAAGCCAGGCTAAGCAGAAAGAATCGGGTATAATCAGCCTGTCGCTCCGGGGGATTAATAATAAATATAAACAGTACAGCTATCACAGCCGCTGCAATTTTTGCTAATACTATTTTGGTTGTTTTCCATCCTTTGCTTCGCGTGTACAGCGTAGCTGAAAGACTAAGCAGGAAACCAAGGCTGGCTATCATGATAGTGCGCATGCACCAGTTTTCGCTTATACGGTTAAGGTGATTAAGTTCGATCTCTATAGTAGCTGCTATGGTGCCAGCTAAGGCAAAAAGTGTTTCAAACGGATAACGTTTAATGGTATTTACCGCGCTTTGCAACAGGTTTTTTAATGACGGGAATTTCATTTGTGTGAGGTTTAGGAACTAATGTAGTATTTATTTGTGTTTTTGAGGTTCGGTTTGAGGTTTTACTTCTTGCAGTATGATGAAAATGTAAAATATATGTATTAAAAATCAAACCAATACCACGGTTAATTGCATTTAACACATTAGTGTTTATATTTGCGTTCGCAAAAAAACATCATTTTACTATAATGAGAGAAATACAATTCAGAGAAGCGCTAAGAGAGGCCATGGTCGAAGAAATGCGCAGCGACGAGAATATATACCTGATGGGTGAAGAGGTTGCCGAATATAACGGCGCGTACAAGGTGAGCCAGGGAATGCTGGACGAATTTGGCGCAAAGCGTGTTATAGATACGCCCATCTCTGAATTGGGTTTCGCCGGTATCGGCATCGGCTCGGCAATGAACGGCTTACGCCCTATCATCGAGTTCATGACTTTCAACTTTTCACTGGTGGCTATCGACCAGATCATCAATGGCGCTGCCAAAATGATGTCAATGAGCGGCGGCCAGTTTTCGGTGCCGATTGTTTTCCGCGGCCCTACCGGTAATGCAGGTATGCTTAGCTCACAGCACAGCCAGTGCTTTGAAAACTGGTATGCCAACTGCCCTGGCTTAAAAGTGGTTGTACCATCAAACCCATACGATGCTAAAGGTTTATTAAAATCAGCCATCCTTGATCCCGATCCGGTTATTTTTATGGAGTCGGAATTAATGTATGGCGATAAAGGTGAAGTGCCTGAAGAAACTTACTATATCCCATTGGGTAAAGCAAAAGTTGTTAAAGAAGGTGCTGACGTTACTTTAGTTGGCTTTGGCAAGATCATGAAAGTGGTTATCGCTGCTGCTGCCGAACTTGAAAAAGAAGGTATCCACGCTGAAGTGATCGACCTGCGTACTGTACGCCCTATCGATTATGCTACAGTTATCGAATCGGTAAAGAAAACAAACCGCCTGGTAATTATTGAAGAAAGCTGGCCGTTAGGTTCAATTGCTACCGAGGTTGCTTTCAAAGTTCAAAAAGATGCGTTCGATTACCTTGACGCTCCTATCCTGCGTATCATGGGTGGCGATGTTCCGCTTCCTTACGCTCCAACTTTGATCCAGGAGTACCTGCCAAACCCTGAAAGGGTGATCAAAGCGGTTAAAGAAGTAATGTACGTTACCAAGTAATCATTTTAATATAAAATATGTAAGAGCCCGATATGAGAATACCGGGCTCTTTATTTTTCATCACCCCCAACCTAAATTTTAAAGTTCCTTATCATTATGAAGTACCTTTTTGCTTGTATTTTTTTATTAGCAGGCCTGTTTGGATACGGGCAAAAAACAAAAATAATCCCATTGGAGTATGTGTATCCCGGAACTATTTTAAAAGAAAATCAAGCCATTATTTACGGGAGTTTTATCCAACGCCTTACCTTTTGGCAAACAGGCTATCAGCAAACGATCAGAGTCAGAAATTTGGAAACAAACGAAGTATTTTCATTTGAAGTAAAGCCCCCACTCAGATCAAGAAAAGAGAATCCATTTTGCTTTTTTATAAAGCCGGGCACATATGAAATAGTAAACTTTTACTATTCAAAAAGCAAATGGTACGGAATCGAGAATAATATAAGGCCCGTTTTTAGAGGTATTGATTTTGAGATCAACCTTAAAAACAAAGTGGATAGCGGCATCATCAAACGGGAAGACCTGCACCGCATTGTTTTCAAGATTGATAAAAATACACTCACATATCTCGGGCAATGGCACTTTGAGTCCGGTGCACCGTCATTCAAGGCTGATAAGGCAACGCTTGATAAAAAGCTAAGGGAGGATTATTTCTTTCTTGAACTTGAAAAGGCCATTACTGTGTTACCCGACTAAAATTTTATGCCGGCGCTAAAAGTATTTCTGTAAAAATACCTACTTTTAAAAATTAACATTTTTGAACATGCGATACACCTACTTTAAAGCATTTAAACCCTTATTTTTTATTGTATCGGCGCTGGTATTTACTGGCAATGTTGCCTCGGCACAAACCCAGGCGACTGCTGCCACCGCAGCTCCAGCTGCGGCTCCGGTAACCGGGGTACAAACCTTTATTGATAAGTTTTTTAAAGAATACGACAAGCAAGGCACAGCCCGTGCAGTGATTGATATTTTTAAAAGCAACAAGCAGATGGATTCAACCCGGCTTACCGGGATTATTGTCAAAATAGATTCCATGCGAAGTGTAATAGGCAAATATCTCGGCAAGGACCTGATCATGCAACGCAAGGCTTCAAATAGCCTGGTACTGTACAGCTATCTGCTTAAACACGAAGGCCAACCGGCCCGCATGACGTTTATGTTTTACAAACCCAAAAATGAATGGGAGATCTACCGCCTCTACTTTGATGTAGACGTTGATGGTGAACTTGCCGAATCATCAAGAGTAACGGGGAAACCTTAGTTTGAGCTGAAAGCCGAAGGCAGAAAGCTAAAAGCTTTTAAACTTACAGATTAGCTTTAAGCATTCTGCTCTTTTTCTCCAAAGCTTTAAGCCTTCGGCTTTCTGCTTTAAGCTTAATCTACTAATATATTCTCGCCAAACTTTTGCGAAACCGTGGTATCCCCGCGGTTTTCAATTTTTATCACCAGCGAACTGTCGTACGGAATTTTTTCAATCAACTGAATTTTTGTGCCTATTCCGATGTTCAACCGTTGAAGGTATTGCAAAAATGAACTGCTGGTGTCGCGCACGGCGGCAACATGACTTTGGGCACCAGGTTTAAGCTCAGAAAGGCTTACGGAATAGGATTTAGGCACTTTACCGTTCGCCTTTGGTATAGGGTCGCCATGCGGGTCATATTCGGGAAAGCCCAGGAATTTATCCAGCCTGTCGGCAAGGGTGGCGTCGTTAATGTGTTCCAGTTCTTCGGCAATATCGTGGATCTCATCCCAGTGATAGCCTAATTTCTCCAGTAAAAAAACTTCCCAGAGTCGATGGCGACGTACAATTAATGTAGCATCCTTTAAGCCCTGCTGGGTTAACCTTACACCATTCTTTTTATCATATTCTATCAATTGCTTTTCGGTAAGCTTACGGATCATATCTACCACCGAGGCTGGGTTATTGCTGAGTGATTCGGCAATGGCGGTGGGCGTTATTTTAAAATCCTTCCCTTGTAATGCAAGGCGATAAATAGCTTTTAAATAGTTTTCTTCCGAAAGCGTATACATCAGTATTCAATTTGATAAAATACAAACATAAGCAAAAGTAAAACGCTTATTACATCCTGAACGTTAGGTAGTGCCTCAGCTTAAAAGAAAATACTCCGGATAAAACTTTTGAAGATTGGTTTGTATTATAATTGTATATGGATATTCAACTTTGTATTCTTCTTCAAAATCCTCCGGTGGGGGTAGATTTCGGAATTCAAAAGGGTAGCGGAAACAGATATGAGACAATCCAAACACAACGGTCCGATGGGCTGGATATGCAATTTAATCTGACGATTCAATTAAAAAGCGATCCACAGAAGATTAATGAACCTCGATTTTCGGGGCCGTTTGTACAGGGAAAGCCCGCAAGCCAATTCCTTTATATTGACGTGGGTGAATATGCAGGCCAGGTGGGAGGCTGGAGCCGCAGAGTTAAAATTCCACTTTCCGGAGTAACCTGGGACATGATAACCCAGCTTAGCCATCATCCAACTGCATTCCTTATAACGAGCTTTCCGGGAACAGCAAAAGACGGCAGTCCCATTTGTGCTACGGTCAAACCATTTGAAGGCTGGAAGGTAAATATGCCTTAAACTGAGCCTCAATGAACTTATAGATATGCCATGGAAACAAAATAGGCCTCCTTTTCAGGAAGCCTATGCTATATAATAATGTTTATTAGTGATGTCCGTGACCACCGCCGTGACCATGTCCGCCGTCACCACCGTGACCGCCACCATGACCATGATCACCGCCACCGTGCCATCCGCCTCTGTTTGGGTTACCGCCATGCCATCCGCGGTCGCCGCCGCGCCAGTGATTGGCATATCTTACATCACGGCTGTTGCGGATGATCACCTGATCATGACGGCCGCGATAGCCGGAATAATGATCCCTGTAGTACGCGTTGCGTATCCATGGGTTACGCTCATTTACCACAACTTTATATCCATTGTAAACATTATAGTTACGATACCTTACAGGTAAATACCTGCGGTGTACCCATACGTTGTTTTCATAGTAAATATAATTATGGGTTGGCACATCGTAGTAAGCATCAATGTCAGGCATGTAATAGTAGTCAACATGATCATAGCCTACAGGCCCCCAATCGGGCTGACTGCCTATGTTGATCCCTAAACCAATACTAACCTGTGCAGAAGCTATTTTTGCAGAGAAGCAGCTTAACAAAATAACTGCCGATAAAATCATCTTTTTCATAACGCGTGTAATAAGTTATATTTATATGACTATGGTTAAAGCCCATGGTTTAACCTGTCTTAATATCTGTTGCTCCATTTATTCAAAACAAATGCCATTGTAATGGCAACCTTAGTGTAATGAAGCAAGCTCAATTAATTGTAACACAGCAAATGTTAGTTATTTTCTGTCTTAATTAAATGAGCAATATTCCAAATTAAAAAAACTGTTTTTTTGTTATCATTCGGTTAATAATTATATGGCAAATAAAAGCTTTCCGGGATTCCCCGAGCCCTGCTTCAGCCCTTGCAATACTGTATGCAAAAACATACGAAAATAGCTGCATAAAAAAAGCCACCCTAACCGGGTGGCTTGAAATATTGATAGCTAAACTACAATTATTGTTTAGGCGGCGCGGGCTGATCGGCTGGTGCTTTGCCTATCAGGTCCATAAACTGATCCAATTTTGGTGTTATGATAATTTGAGTACGCCTGTTTTGTGCTTTACCACTCGGGGTTGAATTATCCGCGATAGGATTATACTCACCACGGCCACCGGCAGTTAAACGTTTAGGATCAACCTGGTAAGTGGTTTGCAGGGCCTGCACTACTGATGAGGCACGTAAAGCACTTAAATCCCAGTTGTTACGGATATTTTTCTGCGAAATAGGGACATTATCTGTGTTACCTTCAATCAGCACGTCATAATTGCTATAGTCCATAATGATCTTGGCTATCTTGCTTAAAGTAGCACCTGCCTTATCAGATATTTCATAACTGCCCGATTTATACAACATGTTATCAGATAATGAGATGTACACAACTCCTTTTAAAACCTTTACATCAACATCCTGGGTTTCCTGCGGAGTTAATGAGCGGGTAAGGTTGTTGGTCAACACCATATTGAGCGAATCGCTTTTGTTTTTAGCGTTAACCAGTTGCTGTATATAGCGGTTTGAAGCATTGATCTCATCAACCAGCTTTGATATATTCACATTGCCCTGGCTGCTTGAGTTTAAACATTTGTTCAAAGCATCCTGCAAAGCGGTTACATTTGTTTTTTGCTGCTCAATTTGCTCTTCAAGGCTTTTGTTACGGCTACGTGCTACGGCAAGGGCCTGTTCGCTGGTTTGGTACTTAATGCTTAGGTCTTTGGTACTGTTTTGTAATTGGGTGTAATTAGCATCCAGTTCTTTGTACTTTTTGCTGCTTACACAACTTTGGCCTAATACTGCTGTTACAAGCAGTGCCAAAATGGATATTCGGTATTTCATGGTGTAATTTGATTTAAATCGTTTAACAATAAATCGGTTAACTAAGTAACGAATATAATGTTTGTTTATAGCTAAACCTAAGTAAACAAACTATAAAAGTTAACCCAAATGTGACATAAACGGGCAACTTTTGTGCCGAAGGCCAACTATGCCCCTAAGGGAAGATATAAGGGGAATTGCAAGAAAAAAGGACTGTCCCCCAAAAAGGACAGTCCTTTATAAAAACAATCAAAATTATAACAATATAAAAACTTAATCGCGGTGGCCATTGCCGTGATTGTCATGACCATCATGTCCGCGTTTATTACCATTTGATTTTTGTTTTACGTCAACCCTGCGCACGGTTTTACGTTCAACCCAATGGTTACGGTATTTTTCATCGTGGCTATCGCGAATTATTGCCTGATCATGACGGCCTTTGTATGAAGCATATTTACGTTTGTAAACATCGTTCCTTACCCAAGGGGTGCGCTCGTTAACTACTACCTTGTAGCTGCGATATACATCATAGTTACCAAAACGTGGCGGCAACATAGCCCCATGAACCCAAACATTATTATCAAAATAAACATACTGGTGGGCATTGATATCGTAATAGGTGTCAATATCGGGCAGGTAATAATAATCTACATGGTCATAACCTACGGGGCCCCAGGCAGGTTGGCTACCGATATTAATATTTAAGCTTATTTGGGCACTGGCTATTTTTACAGTTAAGCTGCTTAATAAAATAGCAGCTGTTAAAATTATCTTTTTCATGTTGTGTTATTGTTTTGTTTGTAGGTATGACAATAACCGTGCATAAAAGTTTAACCCGCTACATGTTGCAACGGTTAACTAATTAGATACAATGTGTATTTTGAATTGAAACAGACTGGTGTTCAGCCTATTCGTCGTCGTTATCTTTATCGGCTGCTTTTTTAGCTGCCATGGCCAATACAGGTTTCCCGATAACTTTATAGGTGCCTTCGCCTTTTAGTATTGACGCCAGCTGAGCCTTGTCCTGCATGGTTTTTACGCTCTGCGCAAGTTCCTTATCGTATTTAAAGTTGGTTTCGTAGCGTCCTTTTTCGTAGTAATAGCGTGACGCTATTTCGTTTTCAAGTACTTGTTTTATTTCGTCCTTGTGTTGAATGAGGTCATTCTTTTTGCTGGCAATAAGTTTGGTTTTTAAGCCTTCATACTCGGCCTGGATATCGTTGAACTGTTTATCCTTTGTGGCTTCAACTTTTAAGGAGCTTAACAATTTTTCGGATGCGGTGATGTAGCTATAGTTTTTATCGGCCAGGTATTTTATAAAGTCATTGTATTCACCGTCAGATAGCGTAAACGAACGGGCATCGGCAATTTTAGCGTGCTTATCGTGGTAAACGGTGGCATAATCAAATATCAGCAGTTTGCCCACCAATGCCTGGGTAACATTGGCAAATTTTTCCTGTTTGATAAACAGGTCCGGGTAAATGCCGCTGCCGTCATAAACAGAACGGCCGTTCTTTGTTTTAAATTCATGGATCAGCGAATCGGCCACTTTTACCACACTGCCATCATCCTTACGGTGGGTATAATCCAGCTCCTGGATACAACGGCCCGAAGGCACATAGTATTTGGCGATGGTAATTTTTACCAGGCTATTGTATGGTAAATTGAAAGTTTGCTGTACCAGGCCTTTGCCATAACTGCGCTGCCCGATGATCACCGCTCGGTCGAGGTCCTGCAGGGCGCCGGCGACAATTTCACTTGCCGATGCCGAATGGCTGTTTACCAATACAACTAAAGGTAAATCGGGTTCGAGCGGTGCGCTGATGGTGCTGTAAGTAAAGTTCTTTTCCTTTATCTTTCCTTTTTGCGATACGATCTCCACATCTTTCTGCACAAAAAGGTTCACTATTTTTACGGCTTCCTGTAGTATGCCCCCGCCATTTGAGCGAAGATCAAGGATGATACCGTTGGGATTTTTCTTTTTTAGCTCGACGAGCGCATTGGTAACTTCGGCAGCTGAATTTTCAAGGAATTTATCCAGTTTAATGTACCCCATGTTGCCATCAACCATGCCAAAGTATGATACGTTGGGCTGCTTGATCTCGTCACGAACCAGGTTCTTTTCAAATGGCTGAGGTGTGTTATCCCGTTTGATGAACAGTTTTATGGCTGCGCCCTTTGAGCCTTTCAGCAGCTGGCTCACCTGGTCATTATTTTTGCCGTTAAGGTCAACATCGTTTATCTTCAGGAGTTGATCGCCGGGGTGTACATCTCCTTTTTGGGCCGGGAAGCCCGCAAACACTTCCGATACAAATACTTTACCGTTACGCAAAAAAATACTGGCGCCAATGCCGCCATACTGGGTACTTACGTAATGCAGCTTATAATCTTCAATTTCCGATTCGGGCACAAACTCGGTATAAGGGTCAAGACCGTCGAGCATAGCATCAACACCGGTTTTTACCAGCTTGGCCGAATTGATATCATCAACATAATTGATATTAACCTCTTTATAAACAGAGGCAAAAACATCAAGGTTCTTCGAGATCTGGAACAGGTCGTCATTAAAACCCACTATGCCCGCGGCCAGCAATGCAATACCTGCAAATAAGCCTGCTCTTTTGTATTCTTTTTTGAACACTAAACCCTGTTTCATCATTTATCCTCGAAAAAAATAAAAATACAAAAAAGCTATCCAGTTTGTATAACCGCAGTGTCTATTTTACAGTCGGTTGGTATCAATATTAACCAGGGCCTTTTTTAGGGTGAAAACCACGTATTTGCGGTCGCGGTTTACCAGGTCCATCAGTTTGGTAATCAAGCTTTCTTCCTGTCCTTCGCTGTATTTTAACTGCTCGTCTGTAAGGTGGTTGTATTTACGTTGAATCTTAATTTTTACGCGTTCCCAATCCTTGTTGGTAATACTGATTTCAGCCATGTTCAATTTATTTTCAGCAAAAATATAAAAAATACCAAGTTGCTACTGCTAATTGTTTGGCTCGTGTCTTGATAATACGTAATACGGCTCAAATATGGGCCGGATTTATAACCAAAGTAAATTAATAGCGTAGGGCCGTATACAATTTAAAGGATAACGTGCGTTTATGGCTTTACATTTAACATCGAAAATCATGAAAAAGTATCTATTAAGTGCAGTATTGCTGATAGCTGTAAGCATCAGTGCAAAAGCACAATTTTCTTTAGGCGTAAAGGGGGGTGTCAATTTTTCAAAAATTGGCTCCGATAATTTTAACGACAAAAACCTGACCGGTTACCAGGCTGGTTTATTTGCCCGCGTAGGCAACGGCGTTTACTTACAGCCAGAGCTTTACCTGAGCGGCACCGGCGGTAAATTTGAATCAAATGATAATAATACCGCATTTAGTGGCAAGGTAAGGTTCACTAACCTGAATGTGCCGTTATTGGTAGGTAAGTCATTTGGTCAAAAAGATCTGAACTTCCGCATTATGGCAGGGCCTATTTATACTTACACGCTTGATCAAAGCACCAGCGTAAGTAATAACGTGGGTAATGCATTCAATGATTTTAACAAAAGCAATATTGGTTTCCAAGCCGGGGCCGGTGTTGATATAGGTTCAATCACTGCCGATTTGCGTTACGAAGGCGGTTTAACCAAAGTTAGCGATAGCTTTGCTAAACGCCAAAACCTTTGGGCACTGAGTGTGGGCTTTAAGATTTTTTAAAGATTTATCGAGAGTTCGTGGGAACACGAACTTTGGGAATGTAAAACGGCCCGGCAGGTTAACCTGCCGGGCCGTTTTGTTTTATAAGGCTCTCTCCGAAAAAAGAGTTGCATTCTTTAAAGTCTCCCCTTTTAGGGGGAGATTTAGAGGGGGCATCTACTTCGCACTAAACACAACTGATGTTACCCCTGCTGTCATAGCGGCTTTACTTGCCGGTTTGTATATGAAGAACAGCTTATGCGTTTTACCGTCAGTTACCGGCGTAAGTACCAGGTGAACAGCACCGCCTTTAGCATCCTTAGCAGGCACAGGCATACTTCCTTTACCTGCAAGGGTTCCTGTTTCCGAATCGAGCCTTAATTCAAAATTAAGCGGAGCAGTAGGTGGTGCTTGCCAGAAGTTGGTTAGGTTAATGGAGCGTACGCCTGTTAAATCGATATTCTCCAATGCAAACCAACCGTCGGTACCCGGATAGATCATCAGGTTAATGCCATTGTATTTAAAGGCGGTAAACCCGTTGAATTTCTCGGTGCCTTTAAACTGGTAAGTACTGCTGTTTAATGATACAATGGCGCTTCCGGTCAACTTCTTAATGTCATTACCGCCGTCATCTGTGTATTTGGCCGATAGTACCAGCGCCGCCGCTTGTTGTTTTTCAGGCGGAGCAGGCATAATAGTGCCAGATGCAGCTAACGAAGGTTTCTGATTGCTGTTATCGAGGGAAAGCACCCAGTTAATGATCTGATCAAGGTCGCCCTGCTTAATGTTTGGATGGGCAGACATTGCTGTTTCACCCCAAACACCGGCACCACCTTTAATTACCTTTTGGGTGAGTTTGGCCATGGCATTAGGATCTTTTTTGTATTTGGCGGCAACCTGTACAAATGACGGGCCTATTGATTTACCGTCTTCCTTATGGCAGCTTTTGCAATCCATAGTTAGCATGAGGGTTTTACCACGATTTTCGGGCTCACCCTGCTCATGCTGCGTGGCTGATTGTGCTTTATCGAAGCCTTCGATATAATCAAGCCCAACATAAATGCGTTTTGGATCTATCGCTTTGGTGTCAGGTCCATCGGTTACGTTAACCGCGTATTTGAACGGCACACCAGGCAGGTAAAATGACTTATTGCCGCCTGTAATAGCGATAGTAACAGTTGGTTGCTCATTACCCGCGTAAATATTAACCGGCGCGCTTTTGCTTGCTGCACCTTTATCGTCTTTTGCTTCAACAGTAATTTTGTAATCGCCAACTGTTGTGTAAGTATAGCTAAGCGATGGGGTGGTTGTTTCTTTAGTTACACCATTACCCAGGTTCCAGGTGTAAGAAATATTATCTTTTTCCGGATCAGCGGCTTTGGCAGTCAGCTTAATAGTAAAAGGCAGTACGCCAGATGTTTTATCAGCCTTGAAAGATGAAATTTCGGGAGGACGGTTGCCTGAAATATAGTCAATCCGGAACAGGCCAGCATCCGGGTTATGCGAGAACCAGCCGCTGCCGTACTCCAAACCATAAAGCCTGCCATCGGGACCAACTTCCATATCAATCATGGAGTTTACCTTCAATTTAGGGAAGAAAGGTTCCATTTTGTCAAAATCACCTTCAGGAGTTAGCGTGATGGCTTTTATCCAACCGCGCATCCAATCGTATGCTAAAAACTTGCCGTTATAGTAATCAGGCAGGCGGGTTTCTTCGGGGAACATATCGGTATAATAAACCGGACCAGCCATAGCGTTCCTGCCACCTGCGCCAACCTGCGGAAAATCTGCCGATGGACCATAAGGGTACCAGATAAATGCAGGTTGCGCCGGCGGCAGATCGGTTAAACCTGTGTTATTACGCGAGTTGTTAACCGGGTGCTTAGGATCAAACGCCGGGCCCGATTTGCCTGTGGCATAATCATAAAGGTGGTACGGTTTGTTATCGCCTACAAAATATGGCCAGCCAAAGTTACCCGCTTTTTTAGCCTGGTTAACCTCGTCGTATCCCATGGGGCCACGGTTGTCAAGGCTGTCATTATGCGCATCCGGACCCACTTCGCCCCAGTACAGGTAGCCGTTTTTCTGATCTACCGAAATCCGGTATGGATTCCTGTCGCCCATTACATAAATCTCCGGGCGGGTTTTTGGCGTACCTTTCGGGAACAGGTTGCCTTCGGGGATTTCATATGTACCATCATCCTTAAGGTTGATACGCATAATTTTACCGCGAAGGTCATTGGTATTACCGGCCGAGCGGCGTGCATCAAACTGCAGGTGACCCGGCCTGTCATCAAGCGGAGCATAACCACTGCTTACATATTTCTGTCCTTTTTCATTAAACGGAGTTGAATTATCCCCGGCCGAGAAGAACAGGGTTTTATCAGGTCCCGGACCAAAGGCTATCGAGCCCCCTGTGTGGCAACAGATCTCGCGCTGTGCCTTTACCTCCAAAATAACTTTCTCGGTTTTTTTATCCAGTGTGTCGTTTTTAAACGTAAACCTTGAAAGGCGGTTTACCGAACTATCGGCAGGACTGTAATAAATGTAAATCCAGTTGTTTTTTTCAAACTCAGGGTCTTTGGCCAGGCCAAGCATCCCTTCTTCGGCATTTACATTGGGCACATGGGCTTTCCAATACACGTCAAAAAAACCAACCTGCTTTACCTTCTGGGTATCGTGCTTGTACAGCATGATCTCGCCGCGGCGCTGGATCACCATAATATCCAGGTTCGGCAATATGGTCATCTCGGTTGGCTCAAAAAATTCGCCGGTTGATAATTGTGTCTTTTTAAAGCGATCCTCATCGGGTGGCAGTTGGGTTTTAGCCTTGCTGTAATCCAATTCCTTATTTTCGCCTATGGCATATTTAATACCGGCAAGCAGCATTTTCAGGTAGCCTGTTTCTTTATAACTTTCGTCGGTATGGCCCATGGCTGTATAAAATGCACGGCCCCCGTCAAAATCATGATACCAGGTGGCAGGGTGGTTACCCATACGCTTCCCTCCTTTGTAACTGTTTTCATCAAGGGTAATGAGTACATGTACATCTGTGGCTAATGGCTTGCGGAAACTATAAAACTCATCGGTGCGTTTCCATACTTTAGGCAGATCTTTAGTTGCATCGTTGTTGGCATCAACTATATTATAAGTGCCGGGCTGTACATTCGGGTTTTTATCATGGATACCCGGGTGGTCATAAAACCAGGCGCCAACCAGGCGACCATACCACCCCCAGTCATATTCTGTATCGGCGGCGGCGTGAATGCCTACATAACCGCCTCCCGCCTGAATATAACGTTCAAAAGCCGCTTCCTGCCTGTAATCAAGTACATCGGCGGTGGTGCTCAAGAAAATAACAGTTGAATACTTTTTGAGGGTATCCTCGTTAAACATTGCCGAGTTTTTTGTAGTGTCTACCTCAAAGCCATTTTCGGCGCCAAGCTTTTTAATAGCGGCTATGCCTGCATCGATGGATGCATGGTGAAAGCCCATGGTTTTTGAAAAGATAAGCACGCGCGGTTTATTGGGGCGTGTTTTGTTACAGGATAAGTAAATGCAGCTGAATGCCACAAGAACCATCAGGACGATTTTTTTCATATCGACTTAATTGCAGATTGGGTTAATTGGTGTTCGGATCGGTTTCAGGACTTAAGGCAGCAATATACCACAATCGATTGCAATAAATTGTTGCCAACCAAATTTATAACTAAATCTTTACGAAACAATATCCAATGTGTAAAAATGACACATTATTTTTTACTGTAATCTTGACGGTTTTTGTTGCGCCCGGTCATATATACAGAAAGGCCATTTCTTTTCCTGCTTTTTTCGACAGATGCCCCTGAAGATATCAGGATGAGGTTATGCAATTGGCTTAGGCTGATCACAATATTTTGGCGAATGCAAAATAAAAAAGCTATAAAAACAGCAAAGCCCCTGATGGGCAGGGGCCTTTACTAACCAATTATAAACCTAAATTATGAGAAGAGCTGTAGGAGAAGGAGTCGAACCTTCACGGAGTGGTTATTTTTATTGCTAAAAGTTTCCCAATTTCTCCGCCACCGCGACAAGGAGGTGTGTCTGCCAAAAATTTCACCATCCTACAGTGTTGTAAGTCTTAAGTCGTTAGTCTGAAGTTCTAAGTCTTTTGACTTAAGACTTCTGACTTTGTACTTAAACTCGCTGTTGGGGAAGGATTCGAACCTTCACAGAGTGGTTAGCCCGCTTCGGGTTTTCCATGATCTCCGCCACCGGGACAAGGAGGTGTGTCTGCCAAAAATTTCACCACCCAACATTGTTTTTACTTTAAAGAACATTAAGCATTTCCCTTTTGCTTGATACAAATTTAATAGGACTATCTATTTCTTGCAAATATTTCAACAAAAATATTTTATTTTTAATCGAATTTTAATTAAACTTGTATTTCAATATAGATATTCAAATTTATGTCCCACAGAAAAGCTCAAAATTTAGAAATTGATAATCTTGACATCCAGATTTTATCAATATTAATGAAAAATGCTACCACTCCATACACCGAGATAGCTAAAGAGTTGATTGTTTCTGGCGGAACCATACACGTGCGGATGAAAAAGTTAGAGGAGATGGGTGTAATAAAAGGGGCCAGCCTTGAGGTAGATCCGCAAAAGTTAGGATATGACATCACTGCATTCCTGGGTATTTACCTCGAAAAAGGATCACAGTATAATGAAGCTGTAAAGCAATTAAAAACAATTAAAGAAATTGTCGAGTTGCATTACACTACCGGCGAATGGAGCATTTTTGCTAAAATTGTATGTCATGATACCACTCACCTGCGTGAAGTTTTGAACGAGCAGATCCAGGGTGTAAGAGGCATTCAACGTACCGAAACCTTCATTTCGCTTGAAGAAAGTATCAGGAGGCAAATAACGCTGGAATAAATTTTACTCAAATTATTGAAACGCCTACAGCCTGGTTTTTACCGGGCTATAGGCGTTTGTTTTATGAAAACCTTAAATTGAATTACCCAAAAAACGGACCATTGAACGTGAAAAGGGAAAATTCATGACCCGATTACCATGTCACCCTTACTGTAGTGAAAGATTTTCCGGCATAATCAACATCGTAATAATTTTGATTCACATTATCCTGGCTCCAAATCAACACGTTATTTTCCGTTGCACTGGTCCTGTAAATCCTTATTGTACTTATATTGCCGCCAAAGTACAGCCTAACCCTGTTTTGGGGATCGGCATTCCAGTTAACTACATTAATATCGGCCTTGTTTGAGGTTGTAAAAGCGCTTACGTTATCCGCTCCAAAGTTAGTTATGCCGGTTAAGGTTGTAGGAATATAATTTTCGTTAAGCAGGTTAGCCGTATATTGTTGAAAAACATAGTAATTTTTCTTTCGTACCGCCGGTGCTCCCCAGGGAGTATACAGCAGCCCGCCAAAATTAGTTTCAGGATTACCCCATTCAAAATACAGCCAGCCTTTCGCTCCGCCCCTAAAGGCATCGTGAAATTTATTAACAAGGTCAAGGGCAGCCGTTAATTCATCCGGTGTAGTTCCCATACCAAAGCCAGCGTGCCACTCCGTCATATACAGGCCCTTGGCACCCGCTGATGAAGAGGCTGCTGAAAAGTTAGCAGCCGAACTATTTAAATATTGATGAGTGGTGAAAAGACT
Organism: Mucilaginibacter sp. Mucisp73; assembly: GCF_059491465.1. Classification (NCBI taxonomy): domain Bacteria; kingdom Pseudomonadati; phylum Bacteroidota; class Sphingobacteriia; order Sphingobacteriales; family Sphingobacteriaceae; genus Mucilaginibacter; species Mucilaginibacter sp. Mucisp73. The sequence goes on from NZ_CP168507.1 coordinate 5,733,450, forward strand.
TACGTTCCCCGAGGCATTAAGCCCCGAAACATATGATCCGGTATGGGTTACATCAATACAATCCGGAGATGCAAAAACAGGTACAGAGATACTCAATGACTGTAATTTAGTTTTAAACCATCCGGCAGTGCTTGTATATACACTTTGGGCTTGCGCTGTGGTAAACTCCGCCGATTCATATGCTATACCCGAAGACGGATAATCGGGCTCATTCATTAAGCTCAAATAATTAACAGTTATTCCATTGTCTTTTAGATTTTTAATATGAGCGTACAAAAATTCGCCGAACTCGCTATAAGCATTGGTTACACTGGCATTAAGCGTTCCTCCATTATTAACGCTATTGTTAGTCTTCAAATATTTAGGCGGAGATAATACAATAGCCCAAACTTTAATAGCCGGATTTATAAGCTGCGCTTTTTTTAACGCTGTTATCTGATCAACCAGGTTAGAATTGCCGGTAAAATTAAATTTAGAAAAATCTGTGTTATTCGGGTCTGTGTTATCATTCACATCCTCCACTCCATCAGCTCTAAGTACAATTTTAAAAACATTTACATTAAGGTCATGCCAAAGCCAGTTGCTTGCATCAGTAAAATTAGTTATCCCGTTTACCAGGTGCCCACTATAAAAATAGCAGCCCGCCCCTATAAGGTCAATCTTCTGGAGGGGGCTTCCTATTCCTACAGTTATGCTTCCCCCGCTTTGAACGGAATTTATAACTGGCTGATTCACGCGTTGCTGTGCAGGAGGGACAGCATTTTTACGACAGGACAAAACAGCGCAAGCCAGTGTCACAGCTATCGCTGAAAGGATTTGATTCTTTCTCATAAACTTTTCTTTGATTGATAATTGGTCCGTAATTTTCGATAATAAAACAAGCTGATAAATGGACATAATCAGGTTTTATATGGACTATATTACTTTCAGGATCTTCAACACCATATCCTGCTGAAGATTTATAAAAGCAGAGGAAAAAAGATATTTTATTTCGATGTTGCTTCAACACTGCCCTCTTCAGTTAGCGCTTCTGTCCGCTTTAACTCTTTTTATCATTTAAGTGTTAAAAAATGTCAAAGTCAGTTAATTATATTAATTAAAAAGCCTTTTTCATCTCAATTTCATAAAGCGCCGCTACTTTAGTTTTTGTAAAGGAGTGATGTAGCGTAATTGATCAAACTCGCGTAAGGTAATTTACGGTGCATTGTGTGTTCATTTTTAGATACTTAAAAGATTATTATTATGCTGGCTATAAAAACTTTAACCGATAATTTAACAGTCTACAAACGCAACATACGTTTAATGGGCGATAAATTTGAGATTAGTGTAGTGGGCAATAACCCCCTGCTGGCCGATGAGCAAATTGACATTGCCATTGATGAAATTAACAGGGTTGAAAAATTGCTTTCGGCTTTTAGCGATGACAGCAGCATCAACCACATAAACCGTAATGCCGGTGTTGCCCCGGTTAAAGCCGATGGTGAAACATTCAGGCTCATTAACAGGGCACTGCAAATATCAGAACTTACTTACGGTGCTTTTGATATTACTTACCTGGCTGATAACGCGTTTAACGAAACCACAGCCGAAAACAATTCGGTAAAAACCGCCAAACGTACGCTTCCACTGGCCAGCTATAAAAACATAGTGCTTGATGCTGTAAAACAAACTGTTTTTCTGAAAGAAAAAGGGATGCGCATAGGTTTTGGCGCAAACGGCAAAGGTTACGCCGCCGACAGGGCCAAATATGTATTGCAAATGAACGGTGTAAGCAGCGGCGTGATCAATTTTGGTGGTGACCTGCTTGCATGGGGCTTACAGCCAAACCTGCAGCCCTGGACTGTTGCCGATGCCGACATTAGCCAGCTAAACCAACCCTTTGCTGATTTGGAGATCAGTAATCTTGCTTTTGCAACATCGGTTAATGCCGAAAAATATGCAAGTATCAGCAATAAAAAATTCACCAACGTATTTAACCCTAAAAAAGGTTTTCCGGTTAGCGGTATTACAAGCGTAAGCATCCTTAGCCCTACCGCCGAATTTGCCGACGCTTTGGCCACACCAATACTCACCATAGGTGTTAACGCCGGCCTATACATGATCAATCAGCTTAACCAGGTGGCCTGCGTTATTATTGATGATCAAAACCGGGTTTATCCGTCAAAAGACATCGCTCTCTGACTTTCAAACATTAAAGTACACTCATAAACCTTTCATCATAATTGTGATTCGGATAATTCATTTGCATCGGCATTTTTACAAGTGCTCCTGCAAATGAATTGTTATTTGTTGTACCTTTCTCATTTTGGTGTAAACATTTAAATTGTCCTTTATTTGAGCCTTATTTTTACCTTTTCTTCTCCTCAATGATAAAGTGGTTTGCGTATATTGTCCTGTTATTGATATTTGCAACACGTATATCATTTGCCAATGCCCTTACAAAAAACATTGATGCGCTTGCTCATGCCGGTAACAAAAAACCGGGTGCGTTGTCTTATACTTTATTAGCGGCTGATACTACTACCAAAACCAAAAAGCAACTGGAGGATGAAAAGAAAAAAATCAAAGAAATAGCCAAAGCAAAGCGGCAGGCTAAGCCGGCTACTGTTGACGATGATGCCGTACCGCCTAAGCCCAAACCCAAAAGGCAGCGCCGCCCCGAAGGCATGGAGCGGCCGCCCGAAATACCGAGGAGAAATGGCAGTTAAACCGGTTAAACAATTTACCATATTGATGAAATACTTTTGCTTACTTTTTTTTATGGCTGCAAGCGGTACCGTATTTGGTGCGGATACTGATTTGCGCCTTTTTGCCGGTAAGCACCCCTTAGTAGCCGATACTGATACCATTATTCGTAAGCGGTCAATTTCGGCCGGGGTAAGTTATGGCAGCGACGTGCTGTTTTTTGGTCGTACCGGCCCGGTAAAATATCCTTTTGTTACTGCCGATCTGATTTATAATACCAAGTCGGGTATCTTTTTATATGGCTCGGCCTTTAAAGTTTTGGGGTATGCCCCTGTTGATGAGGTTGATTTGGGCGGAGGGTATTTTTACAAATTTTCGAAAGCCTTTTCCGGCTCAGTAAGTTATACGCGGTTCTTTTTTGCCAGGGATGCAGCACAGGTTATCAAGTCGGCCTCCTCAAATGATATCAATTTTAAAAATTCATACGATTGGCATTACCTGAAAACAAGTGCTGTGCTTGATTATCTTTTCGGCAAATCGAACGACATTTTTTTAACGATAAGCAATTCAAAATACTGGGAAAGCAGCTGGAGCATTTTTGACGACCAGGATTTTCTTTCCTTTAATCCTTCCTTTAATTTTATCTTGGGCACGCAGAATTTTGTTCAGCGCTATTCACTTGATCATCATTTCAGGGATGAGGCCGCCAATATTTCTATACAATATGACCCGCGTTATGCGAGCCGTAACCGCCGGTTCAACATGCTTAATTACAGCTTCAAAATCCCGGTGGCTTATAACCGGCCACATTATACGTTTGAATTTTCGTACAAATATTCTATCCCAGTTAACGTAGAAGGAGTATTGCTTAACCGGCGCGAGTCATTTTATAATTTAACTTTTTACTACGTTTTTTATTAGTCATAATACATGAATGTTTTAATAATAGAAGACGAAACAGCACTTGCCCACGAACTTGAAATTTTTCTTTCAAACTATAACTATATCTGCGAGGTTTGTTTTGACGGCACTTCGGCATCCGAAAAAATTGCCACAAATCTGTATGATTTTATATTGATAGACCTGGGCCTGCCCGATTATGACGGCCTTGATCTGCTTAGGGAATCAAAAAAGACTAATTCGGAGGCGGCATGTATTATACTCACCGCCCGTGCAGAGATCAACGACCGGATCAAAGGCCTCGACCTTGGCGCCGACGATTATCTGCCTAAGCCTTTTTCATTGCTTGAGCTGCAAAGCCGTATGCAGGCCATCATCAGGCGTAAGTTTGGTGTTAAAAATAACATTGTTGAACTGGGTGGTTTCCTGATCGACCTTACCGCACGTACTATATCCCATTATAACAGCGTTGTTAATACCATTACCAAAAAAGAATTTGACCTCATAGCCTATCTGATATTACATAAAAACCGTACGCTTACCCGCATGCAGCTGAGCGAGCATATTTGGGGCAGCGTGGTAAATAATGATTATGACAGCAATTATATTGACGCGCATATTAAAAATATCCGTAAAAAATTAAATGCCTATGCCCCGCCCGACTGGCTGGAAACGGTACGTGGTTTGGGTTATAAAATAAAGATCAACGCCTGAGTATTTGAAATTAGGAACAAAACTTACCCTTTTTAACGCCATCTCCAAGCTGGTTATCGTGATACTGTTTGTATTGCTTGTTCCTGTATTGATCAAAAATATCAGCCGTAATTATGTCGACAGCAAGCTTATCAAACAAAAAAACAAGCTGCTGCAAATTGTAAAAAGCAAGGGCATTGAAACCTACATCGAAAACGGCGAAGGCTACGGCAGCTACCTCCCGCTTAAAGAGGAATATATCAGCCTGGACGAAGTTGATCCCGATTATTTCCTGGATACTATAAAAAGAGGCAAGCGCCTTTTTAGTGAAGGGGATACTTTAGAGTATCGCATACTAAGCCACACCTTTAAGGTTAAGAACAAAAATTACCTGCTGGAAATTGGCAAAAGTGTAGATACTTTGGATGAAACCAGCGTCCCACTGCAAAATATAGCTTTCCAGGTATTGCTGGGAATGATCTTGTTGACCGTACTGGCCGACCAGGTATATTCAACCTACGTACTTAAGCCTTTACGGCTTATTATTAAAACTAAGCTTGTAGGACAAAAGTTTCCTAATTTTCATACCTACCGGCAGGTACGTACTACCACATCAGATTTTCAGCACCTGGATATCAGTATCCATAACATGATTGAAACCATTGCCGATAAGTTTCATAAAGAGCGGGAGTTTATTTCCAACGCATCGCATGAGCTTATGACACCCATCTCTATTCTTCAGTCAAAAATCGAGAATATGTTTGAGGAGGAGGATATCAACGATGAGCTTAAAGGCAGGTTATTGGAGATGCAAAAGATCCTGAACCGGTTGAAGAGCATTACGAAAACGCTGCTGCTCATTTCCCAGATAGAGAACGAACAGTTTTTAAAAGAAGACAAAGTATCGGTATCCGAACTGTTGCAAGAGGTTTATGATGAGATCTCCATTCGTCTGCAGGATAAAAACATCAGCTATGAAATGTTGATGCCAGAGAACTGGCATTTTGTCAACATCAATAAATTTTTACTCTTTAACCTGTTCTTTAATCTTATCAACAATGCCATTAAATACAATCATGAGGGCGGCAGCATTAAGGTAACAGGCATTGCTGTAAATGATAAGTATATGATCAGTATAGCTGATACCGGCATCGGTATAGATGAAGACGCCATCCCGCTGATCTTTAACCGCTTTAAAAAATTCAGACAGTCATTACAACAAGACAGCTTTGGATTGGGCCTGCCTATTGTAAAATCAATAGCGGCCTTTCATGATATTGAAATCAATGTAATTTCTGAAAAAGATAAAGGGAGCACCTTTAAACTTATTTTCCCGGCCACGTTGATAGTAATTTCCTAAACTTCAAAAAGGCATGCCAAATTGTACTGTAGCAAAAATTTTACTGCTGCTTTGTACTAAAAATCGGGCAGTGTTGCAAAAATCAATAATCCCGTATTCTTTACTTCATTGAAATTAACTTTACTTATCATTAAAAAAATGTTGCTATGATTGATGGGAGATATTCTTTTGATAGAAGCGGCGCATAATACTGCCATCCGCTTTTTTTGGCATCTGCTTTGTAAAAAGTACGGTATAACATAATATACAAGTACGATGAGAACGCTTAAATTAAAAGTAGCCACCCTTGGTATAGCATTAGCTACAGCAGGCATATTAGGCTCAGGATGTAATTCACTTACAAAAACACAAAAAGGTGCTGCTATTGGTGCGGGTGCCGGTGGTACAGTAGGTGCTTTTATTGGTAAAGCTGCCGGTAATACCGCTTTAGGTGCTATTATAGGTGGTGCTGTAGGTGGTACCGCAGGTGCTTTTATCGGCCGTAACATGGACAGGCAAGCTGCCGAGATTAAACAAACAGTGCCTGGCGCCACAGTAACCCGCGAAGGTGAAGGCATTTTGGTTAAATTTGATTCAGGTATTTTATTTGACACCAATAAATCAGATTTGAAACCCGCTGCGGAAACTAACCTGCAAAACCTGGCTGCCTCATTACAGAAAAACCCTGAAACTAACATTACCATCATCGGCCATACCGATAATACCGGATCTGACAGTTATAATCAAACACTTTCAGTAAAGAGGGCGGATGCTGTAAAATCATATTTAGTTGCGGGTAATGTAGCTTCATCACGTATGACAGTGACCGGTAAAGGCGAAAGCGAACCAATTGCCGATAATACCACTGCCGATGGCCGCGCACAAAACCGCAGGGTTGAGATCACCATTGTGGCAAACGAAAAAATGAAGGAGCAGGCTAAACAAGCTGCCCAGTAACACAGTGAATTAATAATAAGATCAGTTAATAGTTTAAAGAAGAAGTCCCCGGCGCAAAGCCGGGGCTTTTTGGTATATGCCAAAATCACTATTCGCACATTTGTTAAGCAATGTGTTGTCCCAACCGATAAAAACATTTTGTAATCAACAAGTTAATCACCTACTTTTGCAGTATGGTAAAAAGATCAGGAGCGATATTACTCACTATGCTGTACACAGTTACAGTATTGGGCTTTGCTCTTAATTTCCATATTTGCGGCGACTATGTTGCATCTGTAAAAATTGATGCCCCGGCTGTTAACTGCAAAATGGACCAAAAAGGCGGCAAAATGAAATGCTGCAAGGATAAACAGGTTGAAGTAAAAGTAAAAGACGCTCACCAGAGCGAATCAACATCGTTTTTAGCAAAGATATTTGGCTTTGAACTGCCAAGCTGGTCGTTCGATAGCCTGTTTCCGGCCTTGCCATCTTCTTCTTCCGACAAATTTTATGACCGCAGCCCTCCCGATCCATCGGTTCAGGGCATCGCCACATTTATCCGCAACTGTATCTTCCGCATTTGATCTGTTAATTGTTAAACCCGGTAAACCTTATCAACAGTTTATTCTCTAACAATTAATTCACGATCAACATGAAAACTTTAAAAATATTCATCATCATATTTGCGCTTTCTGTAACAGCAGCTAAAGCTCAATTTACCAAGGCTGAACTCCAGGTTAGCGGCCTTACCTGCGCCTTATGTGCCAAATCAACCGAAAAAGCATTACGCACACTGCCGTTTATTGGCGAGATCAAAACTGATCTGATCCGTAACACTTACCTCATTACCTTTAAAAATGACGTTCCGGTAAATTTCGAGCAAATCAGCAAAAAGGTTCAGGGCTCGGGATTTTCGGTTAACAGTTTAAAAGCTACTTATAATTTTGCCAATACCAAAGTTACCGAGAATACATTTAACTACGGGGGCGATACTTACCGCCTGCTTAACGCTGCCGATAAATCATTTACCGGCGATGTGAGCTTTACCGTGGTTGACAACGGTTTCGCACCCAAATCGGTATCAAAAAAATACCTTAGCCAGGTTACCGATACTGCCCCTGCAAGCGGCCGCGTTTATCATTTAGCTATCTAAGTTCTTCATTTAACATCATTTTTTATGAAGAGGATATTATTGGCTGTTTGCCTTATGGCAATGGCACGCCCTGTATTGGCGCAGGAACTGTATGTAAATACAGAACCTGCCAGCAATATGGCAACCGGCTCATTGGGCATTCGCGTGGAAAACCAGGGATACTTTAAGCCATCGTACAAAAACCGCAGTACTATTGAGGCCATGTATGGTGTTAGCCGACATTTGATGGTGCATGGCTCGGTTTACATGTCTGATTATTATAATTCGAGCCAGCACTTTGAAGGTGGCAGCGTGTACGCCAAGTACCGGTTCCTATCTATCGATACCGTTCAAAAGCATTTCAGGGGCGCATTTTTTGCCAAGCTATCAAGTATTAACAATCCTATAGTGAACCGGGAGATCACTTTAGAAGGTGATAACAGCGGTGCACAGGGCGGTGTGGTTTTCACCCAGCTACTGCATAAGCTGGCGCTTTCAGGTTCGGCAAGCTATTTGCGGGCGTTTAATAACAGTGGTAACTATGAAATTTCAACCAATAGAGTACGTAATGCCACGGCTTATACCTTATCTGGCGGCTATTTGCTTTTGCCACGTAATTATCGCGACTACAAGCAGGTAAATTTAAACTTGTATTGTGAACTGCTGGGCAAAACCAACCCGGGCCATAGCGAAAGTTATCTGGATGTTGCACCCGCTTTGCAACTGATCTTTAACAGTACCTGCCGGCTTGATTTCTCGTACCGTACACCTATCTATAATGATATGCAACGGAATACTAAAAACATGTACCTCATCAGGCTGGAGTACAACTTTTTTAATCTTTAACCCTACACTACTATGAAAGCATATATTGTGTTCGTTGCCTTAAGCCTAGCTGTCGTGGGCGCATCCGCCCAGCACCATCACGATATGAAGATGAGCGATACCACAAAAAAGAATATGCGCATGAACAGCACCAAACCTATGGTTATGGATGGTATGGATATGGGCAATATGAAAATGGATACGTCCATGCACCATATGATGATGACGAGCCAGTTCTCGCGCGATCTCCCCATGAACCGCGACGGTTCGGGTACCTCATGGGTGCCTGACGAAACTCCACTGTATGCCTACATGATCCATGGTAAAAAATGGATGAGCATGGTACATGGTAGCTTTTTTGCGCGGTATAACAACCAGGACCTGTTTAATTCGGGCAAGAGAGGTGGCAGTAACAGGATTGATGTACCCAACTGGCTTATGTTCATGACCCAACGAAAAGTAGGCAATAATGGGCTGTTCTCCATTAATACCATGTTCTCGTTCGATCCCTTTTTGGTGGGCAACGGCGGTTATCCCCTCCTGTATCAAACCGGCGAATCATACCAAGGACAAAAATTGGTCGACAAACAGCACCCGCATGATCTCTTTGCTGAGTTGAGTATAGCTTATACCCAGCGCGTGGCTAAGGATGCTGACCTCTATCTCTCGTTCGGCTACCCGGGAGAGCCGGCTTTAGGTCCGCCGGTGTTTATGCACCGCCTTTCGGCCATCAATGACCCCGATGCGCCGCTTGGTCACCATTATCAGGATGCTACACATATCACCTTTGGTGTCGCAACATTGGGCTTCCGTATCAAAAATGTAAAGCTTGAAGGATCCATATTTACCGGCCGTGAGCCGGATGAGCACCGCTATGATTTTGATAAAATGCGGTTTGACTCATACTCGGCCCGTTTATCCTATAATCCATCCAAAGAGTGGGCCGTGCAGGTATCAGACGGATGGATCCACAGCGCGGAAGAAGCTGAGCCGGGGCAAAACGTCAACAGGTTCACTGCATCAGCCATCCATACCAAAATGCTAAGCAAAAACAGCTATGTAGCAACTACACTGGTTTACGGACAAAACCATTATTCGGACAATCATAAAACGCAGCCGTCCGTTTTATTGGAGAATACTTTACAGCTCAATAAAACCGCTGTTTATGGCCGATATGAATTTGTGCAAAAAGACGCCGAAGAACTGGACATGCACGATGCCTACCCGCTTAACCCCAACTTTAATATCAATGCTTTAACCCTGGGAGCAACCCGTATTTTAAGCAGCTTCAAAAACACCAATGTTACCGGCGGCGTACAGGCTACGCTCAATGTTTCACCATCGGCGTTAAAGCCGATTTACGGTAGCGTACCTATTGGCTTTGAAGTTTATTTAAGGATAAGCCCTGCATTGATGAAAATGTAATGATCCCTAATTTTTCGAATTACGACCAAGTATAAGAATTGGAATAATCCATAATTGCAATAACGTGCTTTTGGAATATCAAACACAAGAAGAGGCCCGGATTGCAGCAGCAAACCGGGCCTCTTTGTGTGTATTCGTAAAATTCGACTTAATTCGAAAATTAGTGCCGATGATTATTTAAGTGTAATACCTGTTTTACCCATAGTACCACCATCAGCATAAAGCATAATGGTATAAGTGCCTTTCTGGAATGGCAGGGTTGGGTTTATCCAGTCGATGGTGTATTGTGTGCCATCATCCTTAAAATCAATGGATGTTTTGTAGGTGTATTGCAGGTCCTGGCCATCGGCGCTGAAAGTTCCTGAATCAGGTGCTGTGATCAGGTTTCCGGTTGGATCAATGACGCGTACATAAATATCATGCATAGTTTTTGTAGCCAAAGTATTGCTGGCCACAGTGAAGTTGATCTTCAGTTTTTTGGCTGGGTTTGCACGGGTTACGTCAACCTCTTTTCCGCTCCCTTTTATTTTATAGGCCACCACATCCGAAGTTGCAAGCTTGAGAGCCTGGGCTACTTTTACCTTAGCACCAAGATCCTCATTTTGTTTGGATAGCGTATCCACCTTTTTGGCAACCGTTGCCAAATTGGTTTTTAAAGTGTCCCTTTCGGTGGTGAGCGATGTGTTCTGTTTTTTGAGCTCATCAATGTCGGCAGTATACTTGGTTACAAAATAACGGAGTTGTTTTACATCCTCCTGTACTTTGGCAAGTTCTTGTGCGGTAAGTTTACCTTTGGCCAGTTTAGCCCTCAAAACTTTAATGGTAGATTTTAACGAATCGTTTTTGGCGGTTAGTGCCGCGGTCATCTTGGCTTTGCCTGCAGTGACCTGTTCAACCTGCGATTCAAGACTGTCGAGCTCGGTTTGCAGCCTTGTTTGCTCATCATGCTGATAAACTATTTTTTTATCGGAGTTGTTTTTTTGCAGGTACAGATACACATCGGTACCCAATAAAGCAAGCACTACTACAATAAGAAAATAAATGACGTTTGAGTTTTTCTTAGGTTGTTGTTGCCCAGATTGGTTTTCCATAGCAATTAAATGTTAAGTTTTAGCATAGTTAAGCAAGTGGTATAACAAAAGCTTAGCTATAGTGTTTAGTTTTTAACGAAATATCAACTGTTAATTGATGTAAAGCGCTTTCCTGCAAGTATATACAGATGCGTTTATCCTTAATGGTTAACATATTGAACGTTAAAACACTAAAAATATGATTTTTTAAAAAATTATTACATCAATTGTTTTAGGCGTTGAGCTAAAATAGCTACAAAATGTTTAAAACACAATAAGGCTTCAATTTTTATACTTCATAATAAACCTGCTACGTTATGAGTTTATATCTTTGCAACTTTCAATTTAATTCTATTTGATGCATATATACCAACGGTTCATACTCCTGATTATAATCCTGTTTACAAGTTTAACAGTTAATGCGCAGCCGGCCGATCTTGTACCGGCACCGGTTGATGTAAAAATGCAGCCTAAGCGCGAATTCAGGGGAGTATGGATAGCCACCGTGGTTAACATCGACTGGCCAACCAACTCCAAATCCCCTTCAGAAAAGCAGAAACAAGAGCTTATAGATATACTAAACTCGCACCAGGAAACCGGGATCAATGCGGTTATGCTACAGGTGCGGCCCGCTGCCGATGCATTTTATGCCAAAAGCCGTGAGCCATGGTCGAAATATTTAACCGGTAAACAGGGCCAGGCCCCAAGCCCTAACTATGACCCGCTTGAATTTGCCATCACCGAAGCACATAAACGCGGCATGGAACTGCACGCCTGGTTTAACCCTTACCGTGCTACTTTTGACGGCAACTTTGCAGCGCTTAGTCCGCAGCATATTACCAAAATAAAGCCTGAATGGTTCTTTACCTACGGCGGCATTAAAACTTTTAACCCCGGCCTGCCCGAAGTGCGTGACTATATTGTACAGGTAATACTGGATGTTGTAGATAATTACGACATAGACGGCGTACACATGGACGATTATTTTTATCCCTATCCAATTGCAGGTCAAAAAATAAACGATGAGGAAACATTTAGAAAGTACGGCGAAGGTTACGATAATATTAAAGACTGGCGCCGCCACAATGTGGACCTGCTGATACATATGATTGCCGACAGCGTTCATGCGCATGATCCTAACATCAAATTTGGCGTAAGTCCTTTTGGCATCTGGGCTAATAAAGCGCAAAATGAGGAAGGTTCCGAAACCAATGGCGGTTCCTCATATTATGAAAACTACGCCGATACCCGCAAGTGGGTAAAAGAAGGCTGGATAGATTATATCAATCCGCAGCTTTACTGGCAGATAGGCAACCGTGCTGCCGATTTTCAAAAGCTGCTCGACTGGTGGGGCGACAATACTTATGGCAGGCATTTGTATGTAGGCCAGGCGGCTTACCGCATCAATGAGCGCAAAGTTCAGGCTTTCAGAAACCCGGCTCAGCTACCTCAGCAAATAGAACTTATTCGCAACAACCCAAGGGTTCAGGGCAGTGTTTACTTTAGTTCCAATTCGCTCACCAGCAACCCGCTTGGCTTTACCGACTCGCTCCGCGACAATTATTATCAATACCCTGCACTGCCGCCGGTAATGCTATGGCGCGATTCGATACCGCCTAACGCCCCTCAACAGGTTACGGCCAAAGCCGTAGGTAAAAGTGTAGCAGTGAGGTGGCTTACTCCAACTTTAGCTAAAGACGAAGAGCCGGTTTACGGCTATGTGATCTACCGCTTTAACGATGGTGAAAAGATAGACATCGACAATCCTAAAAACATTCTCAAAATCAAATATGATCCCACGCTTGGATACGACGATAATACTGTTATTAGGGGTAAAACCTATTTCTATGTAATCACAGCATTAGATAGGATGAAGAATGAGAGTGAAAGGTCGCCAACAATAGCGGTCACGGTTCCATAATACGTTAATATCCCGTTGTCATTTCGAAACGAGGAACGAGTGAGAAATCTCCTATGCACTATATCAAGCGGCTATGCAAGGCGTTTAAGCCGGGTATATAATTTCTCTTTCGCCCAATGTTCAGCCTCTCTCTGCTCAGTCAGGAAATGACACAATTTATACCTCAATCAACCCTTTGTCCTTCAGTTTATTGAGGTAGATATCGATCTCACTATCACCCATGCCAAAAATACTTTCATTTTTCCAAAAGGCGTGGTAAATGGCCGTTGGGGTTTTAGCGCCGCCCTTATAAATATCCAGTAGTTTTTGTTCGATATAGCTCAACCCGTCCGCATTGGTTTGCATCCGTTTAAGGTGTGCCTGTAGTGCGGGCTTAAGCAGCGGGAGGCCGCCCCAAAAGGTATTTTCATTGAGCCATTTTTCTAACCCGGCGAGGTCATTATTAACATATAGCCTCCAGGCATCAGCGGCCAGGCCGAGTTCCCATTCGTTCAGGCGCTCGCGGGCATCATACAATTCTTCAAATTGTTCGCCGGTTAATTCGCCCAGGCCTTTCTTATTATCAAACTGAACACAATCGGCCAGGCAAATGAGGTAAATGGCCGGGGGCGACATATCGGTTTTCAGCGAAAGCATTTCCAATACGCCCAACAGGTTTACCTGGCAATGCAAATCAAATTCAAACCACAGGTTAATCTCGGTATACCGGCTGTTTAGTTTGCCAAGCTCATCTATCACTTTATGCTGATATTCATCTGCCGGGGCATCGAATGTTCTCCCAATCCAATCGCGGCGTGCGCTCCAGAAACTTCCTGAAAGGATATTTTCCTGTAAAGGGCCTTCAGAAAACATCTCGCGCCAAACCATAACATCCCCGTCGAGTCCGGTTTGATCAAAACCATCTAACGCGGCATCGCCATTTAATATATGCAGGATAGCGTTCATGAAAGCTAAGTTATAAATAAAACCAAGGCCTTTTCTAAAGGGAAGTTTGTCAATCTTAATTTTAAATTCAGATTGCAAAAGTAGGCCGGCTTATGATACAGACTGGTGTTTTACATGCCGTTACGCGGTACCCAGGCCTGGCTTTTAATGAGCCATTTACCGCTCACTATCCTTAATACGAACGAAAAGGCCCCCTGTTCTTCAAAATGCTCACCGTTCACAAGGCCGGTATATTCAACAGGAGCTATGAGGTAAACTATTTCGTCGGTTTGCTGAAAAGTTTTGATACGCTGCAAATCGACTTTAAAATCCCTGATCTTAAAATCCTTAACCGCTTTTTGTACCGAATTTATCCATTGCACACCGGCCAGTTGCCCGTTCCACGAAAAAGGAGGCTGTTCATCGGCCACTACGGCATTAGGAGCATAAAGATCGGATACTGCTTCGATACTGAAAGTGCCGGAAGCTTTTATTACCGTTTCAACAACCTGGCGTACCTCGGGCTTTAATTTAGCTACCGTATCGGCAGGCAGCATCATTTTTGCCGAAGCTGCAATACCAGGCAAACTGCTCATAAACATGCACAGGCATAAAAGGGGTAGTAAATGCTTTTTCATGATCTTAACGATTTCACACTATGCTATTAAAGCCGTTCAATATACGAATAAGCCACTGTAAAAATACTTTTTGATCGCTATTGTTTCAGCTGCAATTAAAAAGAACTATCGGATACTGAATACTTATTTCTTGTTGTTCATGTAATCAATGGTCATATTACACAAGGCTTTTACACCTAAACTAAAGCCGCTTTCATCAATATAAAAATCGGGTGTATGGTGCGATGGTGCTTTCAGCGGATCGCCCCCCTTTGGCATACCGCCCAAAAATATGAACAAGCCCGGTACCTTTTCCTGGTAAAAGCTAAAATCTTCGGCGCCCGTTACAGGGGGGCGCAACAACACATTAGCGGCACCGGCAGTTTGCTGCAGGCTCGGCAGCATTTTTTGAGTGAGCTCAGGGTCGTTATAAGTTACTGGATAGTGGTTGCTGTAGGGTATTTTTACCGTAGCTGTAGCTCCCTGTGCTTCGGCAGTTTTAGTGGCTATTTCTGTTACCCGCGCAATCAGTAATCTTTCGTCGGCAGGGGTGAAGGAGCGGAGCGTACCCAGCATCTCAACAGATTCGGGGATAATGTTTGAGCGGTTGCCTCCCTTTATGGCACCAATGGTAACCACTGCCGGGTTTTCGGTTATATTGATATTGCGGCTCACTATGGTTTGCAGGTTATTGATGATCTGGACCGAGGTTACGATAGGGTCAACGCTCGACCATGGATAAGCTCCGTGGGCCGACCGCCCTTTTACGATGATCTGCATATCATTAACCCCCGCCATGGTACCACCTGGACGATAGGTAATTTTACCAACCTCTGTTTGCGAATTAATGTGCAAACCAAAAACCACATCCACTTTGGGGTTTTCCAGCACGCCCTCTTTTACCATTTGCTCTGCCCCGCCTTTCTGACCGGGTTCAACGCCCTCTTCGGCGGGTTGAAAAATGAATTTTACGGTTCCGTGCAAGTCTGCCTTCATTGACGATAGCACCTGCGCAACCGCCATCAGTATGGCCATGTGCGAATCGTGCCCACAGGCATGCATCACGCCAACCTCCTGTCCGTTATAAGTAGTTTTTACTTTAGATGCAAATGGCACAGGTGTACGCTCAATAACCGGCAACCCGTCCATATCCGCCCTCAGAGCCACAACCGGGCCCGGATGCCCGCCTTTCAACACCCCAACCACACCGGTAGTGGCTATGCCTGTTTTTACCTCAATACCTAATGATTGTAAATGTTTGGCGATAATGGCCGAAGTGCGTACCTCATGGTTACCCAGTTCGGGATGTTCATGAAAATCACGCCGCCAGGTTATTACCTGTTCCTGCAGGGCATCGGCTTTGGTATTTACCTGTGTACGTAAGGCATTTTTTTGAGCTATAGCTTGCAGCGCACACACACATAGTGATAAAATAAGGCTTGCTTTCATACGGGTTGTTTGGAGATAGTAATATAAGCACAATAGTTTAAATATGGTAGATTGAGAGGCACCGGCTATGAGCCACAATCAAAAAAGCAGGCAAGCACGATTCTTTTTATGCGAGTACATAGCCGTTAACTCAGGGCTAAAAGGGGGTTAACAGGGTTAACACAATTTCGATTTTTAATATATAAAATACTAACAATCAAACATTTAACAAAAACACAGGGTTACCTAATTCGTTGATGAACCGGAGCCGGGTAGCCGTTAACTTAAGGAAGAAAAAGCGCAGAACTGCGTAGCTCCCATTAAGAAGCTTATGTCCGTTCAAAAACGGAATTAAGTCAAGAAAATCGCTTTT
Source organism: Mucilaginibacter sp. Mucisp73 (assembly GCF_059491465.1). NCBI lineage: Bacteria > Pseudomonadati > Bacteroidota > Sphingobacteriia > Sphingobacteriales > Sphingobacteriaceae > Mucilaginibacter > Mucilaginibacter sp. Mucisp73. Next base: position 5,749,718 of record NZ_CP168507.1, read on the forward strand.
AACCACATGTGGATTGAAAAACAATAAATGAGAAATTTTGACACTAATTTTTACGTATTAATCAAATTACACGAATTGAATTAAGTTAAGATTTGTGTAATTCGATTAATTGTAGAGAACTTGCAATGCATTAGTGTAAAAATTTCTCAGTATGAGATTAGTAAAACAGATCGAATTATTTTAAACGCGATTTCCCTGGGAATTAAGTCCCATATTTTACTACCCTCCAACATTTTTATTACCTTAAGCCCTCATATCAACAAAATATCTTTAAATGGCACTTTTAGGCAATTTAAGCAATTACAAAAATCTTGGACTTCTGGTCATCCGCATCGGGTTGGGTATTATGTTTATCTATCATGGCTATCCCAAACTAATGGGTGGTACCCAAAACTGGAAAGATATTGGCGAATCAATGAAATATGTAGGAATCCATTTCTGGCCTGTAGTTTGGGGATTACTTGCAGCTGTTACAGAATGTTTTGGAGGCTTTCTGCTGATCATCGGGCTGGCATTCAGGCCGGTTTGTATCCTAATGCTTATCAACCTTATAGTTGCGGCCTTAATGCACCTGGGTACCGGCGACGGGCTGGGCGGTGCCGCTCATGCCATTGAAGATGCTGTTACGTTTGCCGGTTTAATATTTATTGGGCCGGGGAAATATAGTGTTGATAAAAAATAATTACATTAATTTAATATTAAAGCAACCATCTCCGCTATTATCAATTAAATATTTATCAAATACCGTTAAAACACCTATTGCTACGAAACATATTGATATCATATATTTATAAAAAATATATCACAAATCAATATGAAAAAACAATTATTATGGGGCATGCTGCTGTTAATGGCAGGGTTTAGCTCGTGCCAAAAGGACTCTTTTAAATCCGTTAATGATGAAAACGGTAAAGGCAAAAGCACTAAGGTAAATGTGGTGCAACACGATTATGTAGATCTTGTATTACAGCCGCGACAACCAGGTGTAACCTACGACACTTACAAATGCGTTTTTTCGGGAACAGAAATTACAGTAACTGGCTCAGCTTCATGGAGTACTATAAAATACCCTACGCTTACCAACGGTGTACCCGCTTTTGGACTGGGGTACTCTGCACCCTATCCTAATACGGTAACTTTTTACACCTCTTATGATGAAGACTTTTTTACCCTTTCTATTGCAACGGTATCGGTACCCAATATCACGGCATTGCATGACGATATTCAGAAATATAACCATGCAATAGATGTCTGGAATGCAAAGAATTCCGTTGATCCGGCATTTTTCCCGCTTAATCCATATCCGTTATCGTATGATTATATTAAACCCACGTACACCGACCCCAATACCGGTATGGTAAATGTAACAGGGAAATTAATCAGGGTTACTACGGGATCACATTTGGCTCTGGCTCCTGTGGATTACCCAACGCCTGCAATTGCCCCTCCATCCTCTGCCAATCCGATATTTCTTGGAGGTGTCTCTGACCCTCTTAATCCCAATAAACTCTATCATATATACGGAGTTAGCGGCAATATAACAAAGCTAAATGCGAGCGATGGCAAATCAGCAACAGGAACTTACACGGCGACAGGAAATCAATTTATATTTAATGTCAATGTAACTATTGTCAGGACAGATGGTACCACCTTTTCCTATATAGGACAAACTATGGATTTATCGTAATTCAAACAAACATGCCCGGTGAAATACCGGGCATGTTTGTTTAAATTAGTCTATGAACATTATTTATTCATCGCTTCTCCCAACTGTTTCAAATAATTCTCATCAATATCACCGCCTCCCGATGCTGACATAAACTTGTTCAATTTATCGGCATCAGCCGCAAAGGCTTCTTTAAGCGCCTTCTTTTTCAATTGAAGTTTAACAGGTTGTCCGCCATCTTTAATAACATAATAAAAATTCTGATCTATATACTCATCGTAGTTATTTCCTGTTGAGGCAATGCCATTTGTCGAAAAATCGGCCTTATGGAATTTGGTAGCAACATCTTTATATATTTTGTATTTAGGGCCATCAGCAATGACTTCAACATAGCGTTGTAGCGAAATAGCAGGCACCTTCACAAAAACATGGTTGCTAACCTGTTTATCAAACAATACGAATGATTTAAAGCTGTTACCGTCTATCTGAAGCACGGTGTTATTGTCTTTGTTCACCATTAAGCTGCCATTCATCTTGTCGTAGTTAAACAGGTAATGCGTGTTTTGCACTATTGAGTCAGCAGCACTGATCACATAACCGTGTACCCAATAATCATATAAATACCTGCTGCCCTGAGTAGCTTCCTGACGCGTAGTCACTGATACAGTACCATTTCCGGTCGCGTTCATGGTGTTAACCCGTGAATTGAACGTATCAAAATTTTGAACTATAGACCTTTTGATTTTTGTATCGCTATTTGCTCCCTCATTTTTTCCTTCTAAAACAATGTTATAATTGGCTTTATTGTCCGGACTAAACGTATATTCTTTATGGCCACCGGCAATTACAACGATTTTTGCCTCAGGAGCGACCTGCATGTTGAACGCTCCGGTTGAGTCAGCATAAGTAGCATTCTTATGTTCCACGTCAACCAAAAAAGCATAGGGCACATGTTCACCCTGCTGATCATTTACTACACCTTTAATGTTTTGTGATTGTGCAAAGCTGTTAGCGCCAATAAATAAGGCCAGCGTTGAGGTTAGGATTGCTTTCATATTTTATTTTAGTTATAGATGCTTTAAAATAGGATGATATTATCAAATATAAAAATTCAATTGTTGTTGTTTAAACAAACAAGCCCCACAAAATGTGAGGCTTGTAAAAGTTTGAAATAATAATATTCTTACGGTCTTGCGCCTGTGTATTTCCAAGTTTCGGTTATAGTTGTTCTTGGACTACCACCTTGTACCATAATATATTTAACAGTGAAAGAAAATCCGGTAGTTCCAGGAGTACCTGTTGCTGTTGGAGTGCTTCCGGTTGCAAGTTGAGCAGCTCTTGATGAAGAGTTAGTACCCTGCCCATAATAATTTGTTACGGTAGTAATTACATCATTAGCACCAAATGTGAAAATAGGGGCAAAATTACCGTAGTAACTTCCGGCACCATTGTTCAGTATCTGGTGTCCGTAAGTACCACCGTTCAATCCTGGATCAAACATCACCGCGGTTGTAGCGCTTTGTGTCTTCAGATACACGCCTGTCAATGGATATTTACCCGTAATAGTTCCGACGTTAGCATCACTCAACGTACCGGTAACGGTGTATACACCATCATATTTATTTTTTGCCTGTACGTTAAATAAGATTGTTTTATAGTTGCTGATTTTTTGACCGCTTGCGTCAGTAATACTAATAGGCAAAACATAATTAGCAGATAAGTCAAAATCTTTAGTAACAACATTTGCAGTGATTGAAGCAGTATTTTGATTAGCTGGAATCACCGCGGTAAGAGCGCTCAACGTAAAAAAAGTTGATGGCAGCATTGTATAAATTGTAGGATAAGTTGGCTCTGCAGTACCGCCTGTAGCATCGTTAGCTGCTGCAGTACTATCAGCTTTGTATTGAGCTATATTCTTATCGTTGTAAGCTTTCAATGCAGCCGGATCTAATGCTAAAGTTACCGTTAGATTGCTTTTAAGTGGTTGTGGCGCCGCAAGGTTAACAACTATAGAAATAGGTTGTGCCGCGGCTTGTATAGGCAATGCTACAGGTGTAAGTTTTCCAGCACCCGTGTATGCAGATAATGGCAACTCCACTAAAGCTCCTACTTTACTAAAATCTGTGTAGTTAGCTTCATTTTTCAGACATGAGCTAAAAAGCACAGTCAGAAAAGCCAGTACCGAGTATAGGGTTATATATTTCTTTTTCATTTCTTTTTAGATTAAAAGTCAGTTTAATATTTCGCCCAAAATATTTTCGACGTAAATTGATTTATACTTCCCTGCGCCTGAACATTAACAGCGTTTTGAGAATACTCAGAAGAAGGATAAAGGATTCTGCTTGGTATAACTTTAGTAGTTACACCTGTATAAATTGAAACCGGAGGGTTAGGAAAACCAGTTCTTCTATATTCGTTGTAAGCTTCAAGGTTACCATAACCATTTAATGAAACCCATTTTTGAACAATGATTGCCTGAATTTTATCGGTTGACGAATTCCATCCAACGTTTGTAGTAGCCTGTTGATAATAGGTAGTAGCCTGAGCTGCGGTCAAACCTGCATAAACAAATGATGCGGTGATACCTGCCTCGTAAAGAGCCTGAGCGCTAAGGCTGGAAGTAATAATTCCTCGTTGAACCCCTTCTGCCTGTAAAAATAAGGCTTCAGCAGCAGAAAGAACCACGGCGTTCATAGATGGGTTTTTCAACAAACCTATATTATTAGAGGCATTGCTTCCATAAAGATCAACCCTACCAATATTACTTGCGGTGACTGGAACAAGTGTACCAAACACGTTACCCACTACACTACCATTTGAAAGTGGCTGGTAAAATGCAGTAGCTCTTGGGTCATTATTGTTGTTAAGGAATTTAACGGCAAAATCTCCGGCAGTAATATTCGGTGCAGCGTTAGAGCCAGCCTGGTTAGCGCCATATCGTTCCCAGAAAGGGCTTTGCTTAGAATCAATATTAGTGTAACCTGGGTTTACAGTAGCATCTTCACCAGCTCCAAGGAACCCTTCTGATAAGTTATTGGCCATCAAAGTTTTGGCTGCCGCCGCATCTATAACATTTGGAACCTGCCTCATTACCAAACGTAGCTTTAAGGTATTGGCAAACTTTTTCCATTTGGTCATATCACCTTTAAACATTACGTCTTCCGAAGCTTTAGGCGTTACTGCAACAGAGGCGTCGGCACCGTTTATAGCGGCAATAGCTGCATCAACTTTTGCGATCAGGCTTTTATAGATATCTGTACCCTTGTCATATTTAGGGGTAAGTCCTTTTGCCCCTTGAAAAGCATCGCTATAAGGAACATTATTATAATTATCAACCAAAATCTGGAAGTTATAGGCCTCCATAACTTGTGCGATAGCTACATAATAAACCTGCGACTTATCTGCAGATGCCTGTTTAATGATATAATCGTAGTTAGCCAGGTTCAGGTAATACGGAGTAAATACCTGGTAATCGGCTGTGGTGTAGTTATAGGTAAGCAATGAGTTGCTTGGAGCGTAACCCGCAGCCGGCGACCAATACCCCATCAAATACCCTTCAAGCGTAAAACCTGTATTGATGTTACGGGCCGTTGTTGTTAATGCACCGGTTAATACTAACGCAGGTGTAGCAACAGTTGGCTGGTTAGGGTTTACGGTTTGGTCAAGAAAACTTTTCTTACAACTGCTAAGCGTGGCAGTAAGTAAAATCAGTGAATATGCTATATATTTTTTCATGATTATACAAATTAAAATTTAACTGTAAGGTTAGCACCGTAGATCCTGGTAGGCGGCGTTTGATTTTCGTTGGTTGTACCTACAGCATTCGAATTATCTATGCTATACTCAGGATCTGTCCATGGGTTGCTCTTAGGCCTGAACAATAACAAGTTACGACCCACTAAGCCAAATTGCAAGCCTTTAATAACCTTTTGACCTTTGATGAAACGGGTTAAATCAAAGTTTAAAGCAACCTCCCTTAATTTCCAGAATGCAGCGCTGTTTACATAAGTACTGGTAGCATTGTAATATGCAGAGCTTGTCCAGAAGCCAGAGTTACCATCAGGAATTGAAATACTGGTATTAGGAACATAAGTATTAGGACCTGTTTGAATAACTGAGTTAGGATAAATAAAACGCTGACGGCCGGCAGTTGCAGATACATAAGAAGTACCTGTAAAGTTTAAGGCCTGACCTACTATGTTATTGATAAAGTAACCACCACGATATTCAGCAACGGCCGATAATGTAATGAATTTATACCTCACTGCTGTATTAACACCCAAAATTGTTTTTGGAGCAGCATTACCCAAAGGCACTACACCTGCGGTTAAACTTGGTAAGCCGGTTGAAGCGTCGATAATAACATGGCCCTGAGGATCACGTACCAGGTCAGAACCTTTAATATAAGGGAATGGCTGACCAACAATAGCATAGCTATTACTTGCAGCACCACTGTTATATAATAACTGGAATTCGGTAGTGCCTTCTTGTAAGGATAATACTTTGTTACGCAATAAAGCTAAGTTACCACCTAAATCCCATGAAAAGTCAGTTGATTTGATCAACGAGCCTTTTACTTCAAACTCAAAGCCTTTGTTTTGTACTTCACCTAAGTTTTGTACTGCTGATGAATAACCAGAAGCAGGAGAAATAGCTACAGGGAATGTTTGGTTTTTAGTGTGTGTATTATAGTAAGTTGACGCAAGGTAAAAACGGTTGTCGAGGAAGCCTAACTCCAAACCATATTCCTGCTCATATGAAAGCTCTGGTTTAAGGTTAGGGTTATTCAATTTTGAGCTTAATGAAAGCGCCGGTGTTGAACCGAATGGGGCACCTAAAGTACTTGCAAATACATTTTGTAATGAGTATGGATCAATATTTACCTGACCAACTTTACTATAGCTTCCTCTTACTTTGGCATATGATAACCATTTGTTGTCTTTCAATGCAGGGATAGCATCGGTTAAAACAACAGTTAATTTAGCTGATGGATAGAAGAATGAGCGATTTGCACTTGAAAGTAAAGAGCTCCAGTCATTACGACCGGTTACCTCTAAAAATGCCCAATCTTTGTAAGATAAGTTCAAATCAGCAAATAAACCGATAAGGTTTTTCCTGAATTCGCCTTCCCCCGCCAATGGCTCACCTGTTCTGTAGCTTAAGTTATAGAAATCTTTAATAAGCAAGTTGTTGGAGCCGTTTGATACGTACTTAACATATTGCGTATTGATTGAATTTCCTAATAATAAGTTGCCGGCAAAATCACCGATTTTGTGTTTAAAGGTTAAGAAAAAGTCACCTTGTAAACGAGAGTAACCATTACCACCATCGCCAAAATAATCAGCATCGGCTACGCTACCTGGTTTAAATTTAACCTGAGAAGCGATATTGTGGGTACCTCCCGGATCGCTTAATGCATACGGACTAAAATCAACTTCGGCGTTGGTAGCCCTATATTGTTGCCATCCGTAAGATGCAGACACTTTATAAGAAGCATCAAACCATTTGGTTGGAGAAACCGAGAAAGTAACGTTACCTACTAACGCGTCTTTCCTGGTTACCTGGCGTGAGTTTACTGTTTGCCAGTAAGGGTTTGGATAATAAGAGTTATAGTAACCGTTTACATCAGAATATTTATCAGTAAGGTTTTGATATTTCCTTAAGTCAACGTTAGCTTGCTGGTTAAGTACGTTCCAATAAACACCTCTTCCCTGGAAAAAGTCGGGACCTGCTACGTTAGTATTTGTACGGGTGTAACCAATTGAATAATCGGTTTTGAAGATACCGAATTTTCTCATAGCCGCCACTCTAAGACCTGTTCTACGATTCCTATCATTCGGAACTACACCTTTAGTATAAACATCCTGAGCAGACATGTAAAAACTACTATTTGCATCACCTGTTGAATACGAAATATCATTTTGCTCGGTTAAACCGGTATCAAAAAAAGCCATACGAGGATCTTTGCCTGTTGAAGCATAAACACCTTTTTGCTGGCTGCCATCTGCTGTTGGTAAACCGATATCTACAGTAGAGCCATCGTATTTAGGACCGTAAGACTGGTTTTCGTAAGGAACATAACCGTAGAAACCAGTGTTAGGATCGATCACCTCACCTGCGCCACCACCAAATTGCCTTTGTAATTTAGGGAAGTAAGAGAAGTTTTCGATTTGAGTAGTGTTACTGTAAGTAATGGTTGGAACACCAGAACCACGTTTGGTAGTTACCAAAAGCACACCGTTTGAACCTTCAGAACCATAGATTGCTGACGCGCCTGCACCTTTCAGTACAGTAACGTTATCAATATCGTTAGGGTTGATCTGGTTAAGGAAGTTGCTTGATACCGGCGTACCGTCAACAACAACCAAAGCCTGGTTGTTACCGTTGATACTTCTGTTACCACGTAACACGATACGAACGTCGGGGTTAACACCGTTATTCACAGTGTTGATCTGCAAACCGGCTACTTTACCGGTTAAGCCGTTAGCAATGTTGGTTACTTTTGATTCGGTTAATAATTTGCTGTCAACAGTAGTTGAAGCATAACCAACCGCACGTGCTTGCTTTTGAACGCCGTAAGCCGCCTGCACAACAACCTCACCTAACTGCCTGCTGGCGCTAACCAACACAACATTGAAAGTAGAACGCTGAACTGAAGAGATTTCCTGGCTTTCGTAGCTGATAAAAGAGAAAACAAGGACCGCATTTTCCGGGATACTTAGAGAAAATTTACCGGCTGCGTTGGTTTGGGTCCCGATTGTTGAACCCTTTACTTTTACTGTTACCCCAGGGATGGGAAGGCCGTCATCTTTGGCCGTAACTGTACCAGTAACTGTACGATTTTGCGCGAATACTTGCGTCATAGACAACACAAGTAAGCACAAACTTACGAGTAGAAGTTTTTTCATTTCGTTAATAATAAGATCAGTTAATAGTTAATTAATCATAAAAGTAATGTTACGTTATCAAAAAGTCAAGTAATTTCTTTGAAAACGTCATTTTTTTTTCAAAAAGCCAAGTTTCAGCTAAAAGAATAATAATTATAGTACTATGTATTGCATAATACAATCTAAAACATATATCTTTGTATTATGATCGTCGAAAACACCCAAACCCAAATGAGGAAAGGCATACTGGAGTATTGCATCCTCTCCATCATAGCAAAGGGCGAAACATATGCATCAGACATAATTGCTGAACTTAAGAAAGCCCAACTGCTTGTAGTTGAGGGTACTCTGTATCCTCTTTTAACCCGTTTAAAAAATAACGGACTGCTCACCTATAACTGGGTGGAGTCAATTTCAGGGCCGCCCCGAAAGTACTATGTGCTCTCGGACGAAGGCCGTGCCGTACTTGAACAATTAGATAAAACCTGGCAGGAGCTGGTATTTGCTGTTCAAACAGCTATCGGCGATAGAAAATAGAAAAACCTACAAACTCACTATAATCATGAACAAAACAATTATCATAAATATAAACGGCATGGTTTTTCACATTGAAGAAGATGCCTACGAAGTGTTGAAGAACTATATGACGGATGTAAAGCGTCATTTTTCTACTTCGGCCGATAGCCTGGAGATCACAACCGACATTGAAAACCGCATTGCCGAAATGTTTAACGAGATCCTGGCACGAGACGCCAAACAAGTTATTGTTGAGACCGACGTTAAGGAAGTTACAGAACAAATGGGCAGCGTACAGGATTTTGAAACCGCCGAAACCGACGCCAAAACTGCAGGTGGCAATCCGTTTGAGTACAATACCGAACGCCGCAGGCTTTTCCGCGATCCGGACGATCACCTCATCAGTGGTGTATGCGCCGGCATTGCCAATTATTTTGACATTAACCCGGCCTGGGTAAGGTTGGCCTTTGTTATCCTAGTGCCTTTTGCCGCCATGGGCCTTGTTATATATATTATATTATGGATGGTTGTGCCGAAAGCCATAACCCGTGCCGACCGTATGGCTATGAAGGGTGAAAAGCAGGATTTGAAGGGTTTTAAAAAGAACTTTGAAGAAGAGTTGAGCACTGTACGCGAAAACCTTCAAAACTTTAAGCATGAAGCCAAACCGTTCATTTACCAGGTGCGCGATCTGATCAGCGATATCTTTGAACATCTTGGCGCCTTTTTAAGAGGTACGGGCAGTTTACTGGGTAAACTATTAGCCGCAGCCATTTTATTAACCTGCCTTGGCATGACCATAGCGCTCATAGTTTCGCTTATCGGTTTATTTGCCGCAGGTAATATGGGAATCTATAACCTGTTCCCATTCAACATCACTAATCACCAGGCTAATGGTATTTTCATGGCGAGCGGCTTTTTAGTGTTATCTATACCTTTATTAGCTATTATTTTATCAACGATAGGCTTCCTGTTTAAAAAAGCTTCATTTAACCGTTCAATTGGTACTACCTTATTATGTATCTGGTTGGCCTCGCTGGGCGCGGTTTCATACTATGGCGTAAAAACAGCGGCCAGCTTCCGTGAGGGTGGTAAGTTTACGCAAACAGTTAAACTTAAGCCAACTACAAACAACACGTATTACCTACAGCTGAATGACACCAAGTATTTAAGCAATGAGGATAGCACCCGCCTTAAAATAAATGAACGCTTTAAAGGCATGATCATTTTAGATGACGATTTTAATGGCAATGATATGCCGAACCGTAATGTTACTATCGATATCGAAAAAAGCGATGTGCCGCAACCTGTACTGGTCGAAACCTTCAGCGCCCGTGGCAGCAACCTTGAGGAAGCCTTGATCAACGCCCGCAGCGCTTCCTATCGTTTTGAGCAAAAAGATTCTGTTTTAAATTTCGATCGTCACCTGGAAATGCCTAAAGGCTTTTTATGGCGCGGGCAGGAATTACATCTAACCCTAAAAGTACCGCTTAACGCTAAGATCATCATTGATCAAAAACTCGACCGTAACATCAACTTTAACATATATGAGTGCAAAAGCGATGGTGATGGCATTACCACAGCCACCTATATCATGACCACCAATGGGCTGGAATGCAAAGTTGACCCGATAAAGGCAGCCAAATTCAAAGCAGATAGCCTAAAGGCGCTCAAACAGGAACAGGATACCTTACCGGCAAGCCCCGCCGATACAGCAAAAGCACAATAAACCATTTCCCTGTGAAAACACTTTTTAAATATATAAGCCTGCTAATTTTTAGCGGGCTTATTATACCCTTCTATTTCCTGCTTCAAACAAGCGGTAACCCGCTTTTAAACAGCAGGGTAACAAACCTCAAATCAAAGATTATTCGCCAAAATGAAATGCCAATTACCTTCCGGATTATTAAGAATATGGCAAAAAATTTAATGCCTGCATTAAAAAGTGAAAATAATCTGTAACCAACACCCCTGTTTTTGCATCTTACTATAAAAAGCAACACAGTTACCATTTCCGGGTGATCCGGCAACATAAATTTAATAATCGTTAAAAAATGGCCTAAAAGCCAGGTGGGATTGTTTTGCTAAAAATTTAAATCAAAAGCATGAATACTATGAAAACAATCGCCTATATCTCATAATTACTAAACCCTAAAAAACCGGAAAAAGCACGCCGGAAACTAAAAACACTTATTTACAAATTTTTAAAAAGGGGCAATCCTTTAACGGCATTGTATTGCCCTTACTTTTAAACCGAACTAAAAATGAAAGCTATCATACACAACATATTTTATACACTGCTGCTTGTTGCTATCAGCTGTAGTGTATCCTTTGCCCAGCAGGCCGCGCCTGCCGCCAAGGTATCCGGGGCCTTACTCAATGAACAGGGCAAACCACTTGATTATGCAACTGTAAGCCTTTTGCGCGCATCTGATTCAACCGTGGTTAAAGGAGCCTTAAGTAACGATGCCGGTGTTTATGTTTTTGACAACATAAAAGCGGGCAACTATATTATTAAAGCCACTGTTGTTGGCTATCAAAAAGCTGTAAGCAAAAGCTTCACCGTGCCTGCAAATACACCGCATGTTACAGCTCCTGCTTTAAACCTGCACACAGGCAGTACCGAATTAAAGGGAGTAACTATTACTGCTACCAAACCGCTCATTGAACGTAAAATTGACCGTACGGTAATGAACGTTGAAAACAGCGTACTTGCAGCTGGCAACACAGCCATGGAAATTTTGGAACGTGCACCGGGCGTTACTGTTGATAAGGACGATAACATCAGCCTGAAAGGCAAACAAGGCGTAACTGTCATGATCAATGACAAGCTAACCTATCTTACGGCAGCGCAGCTGGCTACTTTACTGCGTTCAACTGATGGCAATACCATTAAATCTATCGAGATCATTACCAACCCATCGGCAAAATATGATGCAGCAGGCAACTCAGGGATCATCAACATCAAATTAAAAAAGAATACACAATCGGGCACAAACGGCAGTATCACTGTAGGTGGTGCCAAAAGCAAATACTGGCGCGATAACAGCAGCCTAAACCTTAATCACAAACAAGGCAATCTCAATGTATTTACCTCATTAAGCAGGGGTGATAACAAACGTGGCCACGATATTGGCATTGACCGTATCATTACTGATTCGCTTGGCAATAAAACTTATTTCAACCAGAAATCAAGCCTGCCAAGCATCAACCATTACAACAACTATCGTTTAGGTGCCGATTATGACCTAACCCCAAAACATACTATCGGTTTTGTAGTAAGTGGTTATTCAAACAGCGAAAAAGACTTGAATGATAACCGCACAATTATCGGCAAACAATTTGGGGTGCCTGATTCATCGTTGCGCACTACATCAGATATCAGGCAAACCTATAAAAACTTTGCCCTTAACCTTAACGACAGGCTTAAGCTTGATACCAGCGGCCAGGAACTGAGCATTGATTTGGATTACTCTAAATTCAAAAACAACTCCAATGCCATGTACAATACCGATTATTTTTTACCTGATGGAAGTATACAGCATGAACCACAAATGCTGCGTAACCAAACACCTTCAACCATAAGCATCTACACCGGTAAGGCTGACTACACCAAACCGCTTACCAAAACCATCAAACTGGAAGCCGGGGTAAAATTCAGCAGTGTTAAAACCGATAATGACCTGCAAGCGCAGATCTTCAGCAACGGTGCTTATATTAATGATACTACACGTACCAACCGGTTTATTTATACCGAAAAAATTAATGCCGGGTATTTGAACCTGAATAAGCAATTCAAAAAATTCTCTGTACAATTAGGCTTACGTGCCGAACAAACCCGATCTACAGGTAACCTTATTGGTAGTACTCCGGTTAAGAGGAGCTATTTAAACCTTTTCCCAAGCGTATTCATTAACCAAACCATTAATGATAAAAACGAGGTAAGCTTTTCATACAGCCGCCGGATCGACCGTCCGGGCTATGACGACCTGAACCCTTTTGTTTATTACCTTGACCCTTACACTTATTCGCAAGGTAATGCATTCCTGAACCCGCAATACACTCAAAATTTTGAGCTTAATTATACTTATAATAAAACTATCAATGTAAGCCTTGGTTACAGTCACACAACCGATGCTATTACAGAGCTGATTTTAACAGAAGGCAAACGTTCATTTGAAACACATCAAAACCTGCAAACACAAACCGGTTACAATGTCAACATCAACACACCATTCACCATTACCAAATGGTGGGAGGGCAATGTTAACGCAACCGCGTTTTACCTGGGCTTTAAGTCGGATACCCTTGCCGGTCAAAAGTTCAATGATGGGCAATGGGCTTTCCAGGGCCGTACAACACAAACATTCAAGTTTGCAGGCTACCGCTTTGAAGTAACCGGCGATTATCAATCATCATTAACCTACGGCATTTACAAGATCAGGCCGCGCTACTCGGTAGATATGGGTGTCAGTAAATCATTCATGGAAAAGAAATTCAACATCAAAGCTTCATGCGATGACATCTTCAACATTCGCCGCAATGATTTGAGCAGCCAGGTGGTGAACAATAACTTTGTCATCAAACAAAAAAATGATACCCGGGTAATGCGCCTTACTTTTACTTATAACTTTGGTAACAGCTCCATCAAAATGCGTCAGCACCGCAGCGGCGCCGACGATGAAAAAGGAAGGGTGAAGGGGAATAATTAGTCTCGCCCCCCGACCCCCTAAAGGGGGAGCAGCTACATCGCATTTATAATTAAAAGGCCTGTTTTCATTTTGGGAAACAGGCCTTTTGTATTTATTAAGACCATGCTAATCAAAAACTCCCCCTTTAGGGGGCTGGGGGGCGAGAGCTGCTACTGCCCCACCATAAATACGGCATTACTGAATAACAACTTACCGTTTTCCCAGAAGCTGCGGAACAGCGGGTCATCAACCATATAAACTACCGAACCACGCCCCATGGGTTGTACGCCAAGCAGCAAGCCATTGTTGATCTTCTTTTTTGATTCCGCACCAACGAAGCCCGATACATAGCCATCCTTTTTTATGGTACCCACGTTCCACCCGTCATCGCCCGAAAAAAGATCGTAGATATCGTCATTCAGCTTTAACGAATAGTAATAATCAGGCAAGCCAAAGCCAAGCGGGTGAGTATTATCAAGGTTCAGCTTATAAATTGCACCCGGGATGGATTCGCTAAGCGCCAGGCGGTCACGATCTCCATATAACTTAACAGTTTTATCCTTGTCTTTTTCTTTATCCTTGTCTTCTTTTTTCTCTTCCTTACGCTTAATCAGGAAGCCTTTTTTATCAACCAGTAAGGATACGGCATTATCCACAGCTATCAGCTTGCCCCCATCACGGATCCAGTTCTGCAATTTCTCTGAAGGGAAATCTTCATAACGACCATCGGGGCAAATCACTACGTCAAACTCACCCAGTTTTGTGCGACTTAAATCCTGGTACCTTATTAAAGTAACCGGATATCCAATTTGCGCCTCAAACAAATGCCAAACCTCGCCCATAGCTTCCGAATTAACACCATCGCCGGCAATCAATGCTATTTTAGGTTGATGGATATACCTTACCGCGTCCGAACCGATATCCGATCCTTTATCAACAAAGCCTGTTGAAATAGGGATGATCTCCTGATTAAGTGATGCAGCGGTTTGAGTAACCACCTGGTCAAAATCAGCAAGATCGTTGCCTGCACGGGTAACAATTAACGAACCTGCTGTAAATTGTTTTCCCCCTGCTTCAAAAGGTTTCTCGGCATAACGCACTTTAATCTTCTTTTTAAGCAAAGCGGCCAAAAACCTCACATCATTAACCGATTGCCATGCCGATACATAAGCATAAGCATGTGTATTTACCAGCGGCTTAGGTTCAGCCACGCTCCATTCGGTACTGGCAGGTTTAAATGATTCCTTCAATCCGTAAGCTTTCAATCCATAAGCATACGGAAGCGACCATGCCGTGATGTCATATGTATTAGAGTCCGGGATAAAAGTTTTGGGCTCCAAAAGCACATGCAGTAATACTGCTTTAGGCTGATAGGCATTAACTACCAGATCGTTTGCGCCAACATTATATTGCTCCGTTTTTTGGGTAACGTAGTTAAAGCCGGTAACGGTTTTATTACCTAAGCCAAAACCATACTGGATGCCGTTGCGGCCCAGCATTTTTGCCAACGCGTTAATTTTATTATTGTTATCGTTTTTAATAACATAGGTTTTGTAATCGCCCGGGGGATTGGCCCGGCTGTTGTCAAAAAACTTTTTATACTCATCCAAAAGCTTTTGAGTATTTAACGCGGCTATTTCAAGCGTGCTTAAACTTGTTGAATGGTGATGGGCCACACGTTGCACCAAGGTAAGGGTATCGCCGCTGCGGGTAACCACAGCCAAACCGGCACTGATGCCACCCTGTTCATACGTCATGCCGATAGAGCCATTGTATAAAGGATAAGTATCGCCATATGATGGGTACAGCAAATCAAACTCGTATTTTGTAAAATACATCCAGCCGTTCTGGTCAAAGTACTTGGCATTGTTTTTACCAATGGTGATCTGGAACTGGCGTTGCCATTGGGTAATATCTTTATGGTAAGGCTCGGCAGCAGGGGCAAAGTAATAAGGTGCGTTGTAACCCTGCTCATGGTAGTCAACATGAACCTGCGGCAGCCATTGGTTGTATAAGCCTACGCGGGCCTGGGTTTCTTTTTGCTGCTGCCAGGCCCAATCGCGGTTAAGGTCAAAATAAAAATGGTTTACCCTGCCTCCCGGCCATGGTTCAACGTGCTCGCGAGATGTTGGGCTGGGATCTGGCGCAGCGCCAACTACCGAATTATAAAAATTAACATAGCGGTCGCGCCCATCGGGGTTTAAACAAGGATCGATAACAACAACCATATTTTTAAGCCAGGCCTTAGTAGCAGCATTTGCCGGATCAACCATGTCAAACAAAGTCCACATCGAAGCTTCGCTTGATGCAGGCTCGTTACCATGTACATTATAGCTTAGCCAGGTAACAACAGGCATGGCAGTGCTGCCGCCACCGCTTTCAATCCCGGCCAGTTTAAGGTTATTATGACGGATCTCTTCCAGCCTGCCAATATTTTCATCAGAAGCGATGAACATCGCCAGTAAAGGCCGGCCCTCGTTGGTAGTACCAAACTGCTGAAGTTTTACATTTTTTGAAACCGACGCAACGTATCTAAAATATTCGGCGATACGATAATGTGGAGTAAAATGCTCACCCAGTTTATAACCCAGGAACTCCTGCGGCGATTGGATCTTTTGCGCAAAGGCCGGGCAAAAAAAACTTACCAATACAAAAAGGAGTAAATGTTTTTTTATCATAAATAAATAATAGAGATATAGGAGAAAAGAGATAAGCTAATATGCAGAAAAATATTGGCAAATTGTTAGATGTGCAAATTTCAGATGTGCAGATATGTAAATGATAAATGTAATTACAGTTAGTTAAGGTAGAAGAGAACCGCACATCTGGAATTAGCACATCTATAATTTAAAATTTGCACATCTGAAATCCGCACATTTATAATCTGAAATCTGCACATTTGCATATCTGCAATTAACAAACATGACACCTATCCAGGCCCTGCAAAAATACTTTGGTTATAGTACCTTCAGGCATGAGCAGGAGGCTATCATTCAAAATATACTTAAGGGGCAGGATGTAATGGCGCTGATGCCTACCGGTGGCGGCAAATCATTGTGCTACCAGTTACCTGCTATTCTGCTCGATGGGCTGACCATTGTAATATCACCGCTTATTGCGCTGATGAAAGACCAGGTAGATAGCCTGAACGTTAACGGCATCCCTGCGGCTTTCCTCAATTCGTCGTTAAATCCCGAGGAAACGAGGGTGCTGGTAAACCGGCTCCGAAATAATGAGATCAAACTACTTTACCTTGCCCCCGAACGTTTGTTCAGTGCCGAAAGCAAAGAAAATAAAGAAAGTAAGCTTATTCCTTTTTTAAAAACGCTGAAAGTTGCACAGATAGCTATTGACGAGGCACATTGTATCTCCTCTTGGGGCCATGACTTCAGGCCCGAATATTTAATGCTCGCAGGCCTTAAGGAGGAATTTCCAAAGATCCCCGTTATTGCGCTTACAGCTACAGCCGATAAGCTTACCCAAAAAGATATCCTTGAAAAGCTCAATCTTCATAAGCCGGCAATATTTGTATCCTCATTTAACAGGGCAAATATTACTTACCGCGTAGCGCCTAAAAAGAACAGCTTTAAACAGCTCATCGCCTTTTTAAATGAACATAAGGATGAGTCGGGGATTATTTATTGCCTATCCCGCAAATCTACCGAGGCATTGGCCGAGGATTTAAAAGATGAAGGCTTTGCTGCAGAAGCCTACCATGCCGGATTAAGTAACGAAATAAAAGCCCGTAATCAGGAAGCATTTTTGCGAGATGACCTGAAGATCATTGTGGCAACCATCGCTTTCGGCATGGGCATCAACAAATCAAACGTGCGCTATGTAGTGCATGTCGATCTGCCAAAAAACATTGAAGGTTACTATCAGGAAACCGGCAGGGCGGGACGCGATGGGCTTCCGTCGGAAGCATTGTTGCTTTACTCGCCCGGCGATGCAATGAAATTGCAGGCTTTTGCCAAAGTAGAAGGCAATGAGCAGCAAAGCCGCATCATGCTTAATAAGCTTAATGATATGGTTAAATATTGCCAGCTGCTATCGTGCCGCAGGCAATACCTGATGAAATACTTCGACGAAGAATTCCCGGCCAAATGCGGCTCATGCGATGTTTGCTTAACCGAATATAAACGTTTTGATGGCACGCTGATCGCTCAAAAAGCGCTCTCGGCGGTAGCCCGGTTAAATGAACGTTTCGGGGCTAACTATGTAATAGATTTTTTGCGGGGATCAAAAAGCGATAAGATCCGTGAAGAACATAAGCAGTTAAAAACCTACGGTATCGGTGCAGATATCAGCAAGGCCGACTGGCAGCACCACATCCGCGAGTTGATTAGTATGGGCTATCTGCAAACCGCCGGCGATGAATACCCGGTATTAAAACTTACCGCGCAGAGCACCGACGTATTAAAGGGCGGGCAAAAGGTTGAGTTTATTGAGATAGAAAAAGTTGAAGAGGTTCACCATGAAGAAAACCCGCCTTATGAAGCTGCGCTGCTTAATCAACTTAAGGAAGTTAGACGGGGCATCGCCACAAACGAAAATGTGCCTGCTTATATTATAGTATCGGATGCTACGTTGCTGGAAATGGCGACTTACCTGCCCCAAAGCCTGGATGAGCTGCGCCTGATCTCGGGCTTTGGCGATGTTAAACTTGCCCGCTATGGCCGGGAGCTGCTGCAGCCGGTTAAAGCTTATTGTGCTGAAAAAGGCCTCGGCTCAAAAATAAAACAGAAATCGCCTAAACGGGAGCGAAAGGCGAAATCACCGGGGCAAACCAAATCTTCTTCGCGAAGCAATGATACTAAAGCCGAAACGTTTAATCTATATCGCTCCGGAAAAACCGTTGCCGAAATAGCTGCTGAGCGTGGGTTCACTACAGCTACCATAGAAACACACCTGAGTTATTATGTACAAAACGGCGATTTGGATATAACCGAAATAGTTCCGCAGAAAAAGATCGCTGTTATTGCCGACGCCGTTGAAAGTTATGGAGCTGAAAGACTATCGCCCTTAAAAGAAGTTTTAGGCGATGATTACAGCTACGGTGAAATCAAAGCTGTAATTGGCTGGATGAACAAGGGGGAATAATTTTTGTTAAGTTTAGCATAATGTAACCTTGCGCTCGTTTGTAACGAGCGCTTAATATGGGTTTGCGTTTAAAACGCAAGTCCGGCGATACAATCGCCAAACCACGTTAAGCACTCGTTACAAACGAGCGCAAGATAATTGTACTTTTAATTTACGTTTGCCATTATAATACGCATGACTACCACAACCCAACTGTACGATATATACCTCAAACACCCCGTAATTAGCACCGACACCCGGAAGATAGTCCCTGACAGTCTGTTCTTCGCCCTCAAAGGCGATAAGTTTGACGCCAACACTTTTGCACAAAAAGCAGTTGAGGCCGGTGCAGCTTACGCAGTAATTGACAACGCCGAATATCAGCTGGGCGAACAGTATTTATTGGTTGAGGATGTTTTAACTACCTTGCAGGATTTAGCGCGTTATCATCGCCGTCAGCTTGACATTCCGGTTATCGGACTTACAGGTACCAACGGAAAAACCACCACCAAAGAACTGATCAACGCCGTATTATCGCAGCATTTTAAAACCCAGGCTACCCAAGGCAATTTAAATAACCATATTGGTGTACCACTTACCATTTTAACCATTGATGCCAGCCATGAGGTGGCCGTTATTGAAATGGGGGCCAATCACCAAAAAGAGATCGAGCTGCTTTGCAGCATTGCTCAACCATCGCTTGGCTTAATTACCAATGTTGGTAAAGCGCATCTGGAAGGTTTTGGCGGAGTTGAAGGAGTGAAGAAGGGTAAAGGGGAGTTGTATGATTATTTTGCCGCCCTGCCCCGTAAAGGGGGCGTAAGCAAAACAGATGGTGCTGTCTTTATCAATAGCGATGATACTATTTTAATGGAGATGGCTGCGGCCCGTCGTTTGCGTCATGTGGAATATTATGGTACTGATGCCATTGATAATCTCATTAGCGGTGAACTGTTGGAAAACTCTCCCTTACTTACTTTGGAGTGGACCAATAATAAAACCGGCGACAGCTATCAAGTTAAAACCCAGCTAACGGGTACTTATAACCTGCCCAATATTTTAATAGCCATATGTATCGGAACATATCTCGGTTTACCGGCTAATGAAATCAACGCCGGTATCGAGGGTTATCAGCCTAAAAATAATCGTTCGCAAATTGTACAGACGGCTACCAATACCCTCATTTGCGATTATTATAATGCCAACCCAAGCAGCATGTTTGTCGCCATTGAAAACGTGGGCAAAATTGAAGCAAAAAGGAAGGTACTTATTTTGGGCGATATGTTTGAAATGGGGCCGGAAGCGGCTGTTGAACATGCATCTGTTATCCGCAAAGCTATGGATACCGCTGTTGATGAACGCATCTTTATCGGAAAGGATTTTTTAGGTGCTTCGCAGTCCGTGGACCATGGACCAGGGACCATGGACAAGTTTTATGAAACTGCCGAAGATGCCATTGCTGCTTTGAAAGCACAGCCTATTACCAATTCAACTATCCTGATCAAAGGATCAAGAGGAATGGCTTTAGAGCGGTTGGTGGAATTGTTTTAAGTTTTCAAAGTAAAGACGCATTATATGCTTTTCCCATGAGAACGGGTAAGCAATCAATTTGCAGGTCCTGCATTCGGAAGACGCATATAATGCGTCTCTACATTTCCATATCAATCATTACTGAAGACTTACGAAGTTTTGAAAACTTCGTAAGTCTGGTTTCTATTCGGGAAACGCATGTGACGAGTCTCTACCAATTTGAACCAACTATTATTCCCTCCGCAAACTATCAACCGGATTAGCCAACGCGGCCTTAACCGATTGAAAACTGATAGTGATAAAAGCGATCAATACAGCAATCACAGCAGCTAATACAAAGGCTGTCCAGCTTATGCCAACTCGGTAAGCAAATGCGTCAAGCCAGTGGCTCATAGCCAGCCAGGCAATCGGGAAAGCCACAACGATAGCAATAAGCACCAGCTTAATAAAATCTTTTGCTAAGAGGGCAACAACATTTGTTACGGTAGCACCCAAAACTTTCCGCACACCAATTTCGCGGGTACGTACCTGAGCGGTGTAAGCTGCCAAACCAAGCAGGCCAAGGCAGGAGATTAAAATAGCTATCCCCGCAAAATAGTTAAACAATGTACCTTCCCGCTGTTCGCCCTGGTAAAGCTTGTTGAATATTTCATCCAGGAAAGTGTAACCAAACGGAAACTGCCCATTGTATTGTTTAAACTCTTTTTCGGCAGCTGCTATGGCTTTTGGCGCACCATCGCCGGTTGTTTTAATATACAGTGAAGCATACGTATCCGGGGCGTAGAAAAACACCATCGGCCCAATTTTTTCACGCATACTTGCAAAGTGAAAATCCTTTACCACGCCTATGATAGTTCCTTCAGTTTTACGCAACCTGAAACGTTTGCCTATCGGGTCTTTCATACCTAACTCCTTAATTGCAGCCTCATTCAGGATATAATGAGCCGAATCACTCACCGAGCCATCAAAACTGCGACCTGTAGCCATTTTTATCTTGAAAAAAGAAATAAAATCTTTATCAATTCCCTGGGGATGTACAATAAACGTTTGACCGGCGGCTTTACCATCCCAATCGTTATCGCCGGAAATACCACCATTATTAACAATATTGCCGCTTGAACGCGTTACGGCTTCAACCCCCGGTTGTTTCAAAAGTTCGGCTTTAACAGCATCATAATGATCTTTCATATCGCGCATCCAAAAAGCAAACACATGACTTTTATCATAGCCTAAATTTTTAGACCGGATGTAATTAAGCTGGCTGGTGATCACAATGGTACTGATGATCAATATTACTGAAAAGGTAAACTGCACCACTACCAGGATCTTACGGAAAAGCACATCTCCAATACCATTGGAGATTTTACCCTTAAGTGCTTTTAATGGTTCAAAAGATGAAAGCAGTAGCGCCGGGTAAATACTGGACAATAAAAGTGTAGCAGTAATGGTACCCGCAATAACCAACCAGATATGATAGTTGGAAAGATTAAATACCAGTTGCTTACCCGCAATTTCATTAAATACAGGAATTGCGTTATAAATTACCAACACTGCTAAAACCGACGAAAGGATAAACAGCAAAGCTGTTTCTACCACAAACTGCATAAACAATTGTGTTTTTGCCGCGCCGATGATCTTTCGCATGCTTATTTCCTTGGCGCGCAGCATGGCCCGCGCGGTTGAAAGGTTAACATAGTTGATACAGGCAATCACTAATATTACTAAGGCAATAATGATAAAGATATGTACAGTGCTGATCCCCCGGTCGGTACCATCAGCATTATAAAGATGCATTTTAGTTGCGGGCAGCAAGAGGTAATCGGCATCGGTATCTTCAGGCTTCCGTTTCAGGTGAACTTTATTCAAATCGGCCGATAGCTTTTTTAAAGAAGTACCCGGCTTCAACAACAAATAGGTTTCATAAGCGTAATTGCTGAAATCATGGTTCAGATCAACCTTATTGTTGGTAAACATATATTTGATATGATAGCTCATAGGCATGATCATATCATAATTAATGCTTGAGTTAAGCGGAAAATCATCAATAACGCCCGATACAGTAAAATTCTCTTTATTATCGGCCACAATAACTTTTCCTAAAGCATCTTCATTACCGAAATATTTTTTTGCCGTTCTTTTTGTGATCACTACCGAATTATCGCTGGTAAAAGGCTTTGCCTTGTTACCTTCAATCAGCGGAAAATCAAAAACAGTAAACAGGGAGGGATCAGCAAAGCCTACCGCCTGCTCGTTAAAAATTTTATCCTGGTATTTAAATAATGAGAAAAACCAGTTATTGGTTATGCGCACCTGATCTTGCACAACGGGCAGTTCCTGTTTAGCCAGCGGCCCCATCGGTGCTACTGTTGTTTGCCAGATCTGCTTGCTGGCCCCTGTACCGCCAAAAAGCTCTACCCGGTAAATATTTGATGCGTTTTTATGAAAGCTATCAAAGCTAAATTCGTCCTGCACCCAAAGTAGGATCAGAATCCCAATGGCGAGGCCCAGGGTTAACCCGGCAATATTGATCACCGAATAAAACTTATTGCGGACAAGGTTCCGCCAGGCGGTTTTGATATAGTTTTTCAGCATAATAATATCGGCTTTATCAGGCAACACCTAATTAAAATGATGCCAATATTGTAAATAGCTAATCATCAGAAAATTATAAAAAATCACTATACACTATCGTTCGGATACGGACAGGTGGGTGTTCATTTATGTAACGGGATGATGCGGATTTGTTTTCATCTCTTCAGCCTTCAAAAACAGGAGTTATGATATTATGATTAACCAGGATCCGCATCAGCATATCTACCGAAAAATCGCGGGTTATGTCAATACTTATAAAATCTGTTTCTCCATTTTTCACCTCGCAGGCATCCCGGTCAAAATACAATACCAGCCCGCGCATACTGCCTGAAAGGATAACAATGCGTTCGTTGTTAATAAGCTTAAAACTATTGCGCGTGCGCTTGAAAAAGCTGCAAAGGTTTTTAATATGCCGATAGGTAAGTAATGAAATGATCATGCTGTCAGCTTTTAATAATGGTGGCCAGTCGCTGCCTTATAATGATTTCTTTAACACCGGCAGGCAGCAAACTGTTTAATAAAACAAGCATCCGGTTTATCATACCGGGGATGATCTCTTTTTTTCCTTTCAGCAAGCCATCCACCGCTATACGTGCTACGTGCCCGGCCTCCATAATGGTTGCCTTTGATATGCCTTTGAGTTTATTATTCATCACCAGCAGCTCGGGCTTAGTGTTGATACCACCGGGGCTAAGCAAGCTGATCTTCACATTTGAGCCATGAAGTTCCAGCTGCAAACATTTGGTAAAATACCTGATAAATGATTTGGTAGCACCGTAAACCTGCTTTTTAGGCACCACAAACAAGCCGCCCAAACTCCCTACATTCAATATATAAGAGGTAGCAGAGACATCGGCCTGGGCCAGGAACAAGCGTGTAAGCAGTACCGGTGTAATCACGTTCAGTTCAATTTGCTTTTTATAAAACCCAATGTTCAAATCTTCAAACCACGACCAGTTACCTAAACCCGCATTATTGATGAGCAGGTGGGCCGTAATTTGCTCATCACTAAGGTAATTAAAAATTGCAGGGTAACTTTCGGCAAGTGTTAAATCAATTTCCAAATAATTCACTTTAACCTCAAAGTTTTTACGGATAAAGGATGCCAGCTCAGGCAATCCGGTAGCTGGCAATGATACCAGTACCAGGTTTATTTGCCGCGACGCCAGTTCAATGGCAAACGATTTACCCAACCCTTCGCTGGCTCCGGTTATAATGGCTGTCTGATCTATCATGCTTCAGGCTTGTTGAAGGTAATTAATGGTTTTATGCATCCCCTCTGTAAAAGGGGTTATCCGGTAACCAAGCTGCGTTATGGCTTTATTGCTGCTGTATTTTTGATCATACTTTAAACGTTCGGCAAACTCAGGCAAAAAGAAAGGGCGCAGCCCGGTAAGCTGTGATTTAAGCTTTTCAAAATGGCTATAAAACGCTATAGCTTTTAAAGGCAGATGAAGGAGACGATATTGTTTACCTGATACCTGATGTACTGTTTTGAAAAAATCATTAAAACTAATATCCTCTCCGCCTAAAATATAGCGTTCGCCGCTGGTTCCATTATTCATAGCCGCCAAATGTCCATCAACCACATCGGTTAAAAAAGCATAATTGGCTACCTGTTCGCCATTGCCGGGAATAAAATGCCATTTGCCGCGTAAATAGGCCGAAACCATTTTACCTACTGTATTACTTTCGGTAACAGGCCCTTCGCCATATACGCGTGATGGATTTACCGTAACAATGTGTATCCCCTGCTTTGAAAAGTTTTGCACCTCAAGCTCGGCCAGGTATTTGGTACGCTCGTATGCAATAGGGAAACCAGCTATCCTTGGGTCGTTCTCATTCATGGGATATTTTACGGTTGGGCCCCACACGCCGCAGGTAGAAGTATAAACAATTTTTTTAATACCCGAGTTAGCGGCAACTTCAAGCACATTACGTGTGCCAACAACGTTGGTTTCATGATAGTCATCGGGATTGCGGCACCACATTTTGGCCATGGCAGCTGTATGATAAACCTGCTGGCAGCCCTGCATAGCCCTTCCCAGGCTTTGCCGGTACAGGATATTGCCTGTAACCGGTTCGATGTTTTTATGCTTTATTAAATATGGATGATCGGTATTGCGGCATAAGGCCTTAACATCATAACCATGCATAGCCAGCGACAACGTGAGCTGCCTGCCAATAAACCCTGTTGCCCCGGTTACTAAAACTTTCATACAGGTATTACAACCTCACTATTGTTTACCCCTACGTATGGAAAAGAATTTTTAAATCATTTTTTAACCTATAGTTTTAATGCAGTAAATATTTAAATTTGGCTTATCGCTATAACAAAAGCCTTTACCAAACATGAGCTCACTACAAGACCCATATAATACTTTTGCCGGTTTTTCGCCCGAGGAGTTGGGCTTTTTACAACACGCAACACCCGATTTAACCGAAAATCAAAAGAAATATTTCTACATGGTTTACAGCAACAAGCGCAAAAACTCACAAGATATATTGTTATTTACCTTGCTTGGGTTTGTTGGCTTTGCAGGTATCCAGCGTTTTGTATTGGGACAGATTGGCATGGGGATCCTGTATTTTTTTACAGGCGGGCTTTGTGTTATTGGTACTATTGTGGATCTGATCAACAATAAGTCGATAACTTTGGAGTATAATAAGAATATGGCTTATGAAAGCTACCAAATGGCTAAAATGAGCAGCTAAGGTTATCGTATTAATAATGCCCTTTCATTGAATGGATTTTTATACGGGTCTCCTCTTCTAACACTTCATAAACTATCCGATGTTCCTGGTTTATGCGCCGTGACCATAATCCTGTAAGATTATGTTTAAGCATTTCCGGTTTACCAATACCATTAAACGGGTCCTGGCTAATGGCGTTTAGGAGTTGTTGAATTTTATTTTGGATGATTTTATTACCTGATTTCTTCCAGAATTGAATATCCTTCTGAGATTCTTCAGAATAAATTATTTCCATAGATCATCAGTCTTAATCGCCTTGAATTTCCCAGCCTCAAAATCTTCCTTGCTCCGCTTTATTTTCTTTTCAAACTCCAGGTCATAGGCCGATTTTTCTTCTTCAAACTGAATCTTTAACGCTTTCATGAACGCTTTTAAAGCGTCTGACTTTTCTTTATTTTCAGGATGTGCAATTAAAATTCCCATAAATCAAATTTACTGTTTTATTTTTTTCTTTTATTTTAAGAACGATTTATTTAATAGATTAGCTTTAATTGTATATATGAAACTATCTGTCCTAACCGCTTACCTTGAAAGCCTCGCACCACTTAATTACCAGGAAGATTACGACAATTCTGGCCTGATAGTTGGCAACCCGGAGCAGGAGGTAAGCCAGGCCCTGATCTCGCTTGACTGTACCGAAGCTGTGGTTGATGAGGCTATTGCTACCGGCTGCCAGGTGATCATATCGCACCACCCTATCGTTTTCAAGGGGTTAAAAAAATTCAACGGCAAAACCTATGTGGAACGGGTGGTTGAAAAAGCTATCCGTAAAGGTATTGCTATATACGCTATTCACACCAATTTGGATAGCATCATGACCGGCGTTAATGCCCGCATTTGTGAAACTTTAGGTTTAAAAAACAGCCGCATACTGCTGCCCAAACATAACCTGATCAAAAAACTGGTTACGTATGTTCCTTTAAGCCATGCCGACACTGTACGCGATGCTTTGTTTGCAGCAGGTGCAGGCAATATTGGTAATTACAGCGAGGTTAGTTTTAATGCAGAGGGAACAGGGACATTTAAAGGCAATGATGCCGCAACCCCTTATGTGGGCGAAATTGGCAAACGCCACAAGGAAAATGAGATCCGCATTGAAACGGTGTATCCGGCCAATTTGGAGAGCAAGATCCTGATGGCGCTGATCCTGGCCCATCCGTATGAAGAAGTTGCTTATGATCTTTACAATTTAACCAACCAGCACCAGCAGGTAGGCTCGGGTATGATAGGCGAGCTGGAAATGCCGTTTAATGAAGAAAGTTTCCTGTTTCATGTAAAGGATAAGATGCGCACACATGTGATACGGCATACTAAATTATTGGGCAAACACGTTAAAAAGGTAGCTGTGTGCGGCGGTTCGGGAGGCTTTTTGCTAAAGCATGCCATAGCCGCAGGAGCCGACGTTTTTATCACGGCCGATTACAAGTATCATGAGTTTTTTGATGCCGAAGGAAAGATAGTTATTGCAGATATCGGACACTTTGAGAGTGAACAATTTACGCAGCAATTATTGTATGAAATAATTAGAAAAAAATTCCCTATCTTTGCCGTCCGTTTAACAGAAGTAAATACAAACCCCGTCAAATATTTTATTTAATGGAACAAACCGTAGAACAAAAGCTTAAAGCTTTATACGAGCTACAAACTATCCACACCAAGATTGACAGGATCCGCCAGGTAAGGGGCGAATTGCCAATGGAAGTTGCCGACCTTGAGGACGACGTTGCAGGCCTTGAAACCCGCATCCAAAAGATCAAAGGTGAACTTGACGATGTGGAAGATGACATAGTTACCCGTAAAAACCTGATCAAAGAAGCTCAGGCAAACATCAAAAAATACGAAGGCCAGCTTAACGAGGTTAAAAACAACCGCGAATATGATGCAATCTCAAAAGAGATTGAGATCCAGGGCTTAGATATACAGGTGAGCGAAAAGAAGATCCGCGAATACGGCTTCGAAATCACCAACAAAACCCAGGTTTACGAAAAAGCATTGGCCGATTTGGAAGCCCGCCAGGCCGACCTTGACGCCAAGAAAGAAGAATTAGGCACCATTACTGCCGAAACTGAAAAAGAAGAAACCGAGTTGAATGCCCAGGCTGCAAAAGCTATGGACAACATCGAAGAGCGTTTATTAACTGCTTACACCCGTTTACGTCAAAACGCAAAAAACGGTCTTGCAGTTGTAACTATCCAACGTGATTCATGCTCTGGTTGCTTTAACCAAATCCCGCCTCAGCGCCAGTCAGATATTCGTCAGCGCAAAAAGATCATCGTTTGCGAGCATTGCGGACGGATCCTTGTTGACGAGCAAATGGCTTTAGAAGCTGAAGAAGCATAAGCAACCATTTATAAAATTAAATATATCAAAGGCACCCGGCGGGTGCCTTTTTTGTTGCGTTTATTTAGCCGATATTTATTCCATGCCTAAAAGCCGGATAACCTATTTGATATTAACAATAGCAACCATTATCCTCGGTTTGTTATCCCGCCATTTTAAATTCATCCCTTTATTCATAGGCGACATCTTATGGGCTACGATGGTTTACTTTATCATGCGGTTCCTGTTTATTAGCAAGCCCCTTATGTTTACTGTTGTAGCTGCGTTGGCGTTTTGCTTCGTGATAGAGTTTAGCCAGCTTTATAAAGCGCCCTGGATAAATGACCTGAGGCATACCTTGTTTGGCAGGCTCGTTTTAGGCGAGGGCTTTTTATGGAGCGATTTGTTGTGTTATGTTATTGGGGTGGGGATAGGCGTAGGGGTGGACGCTTATTTCTCAAAAGAATTGCATAAAACAGCTATTAGCTAAATTCTCTTTCCCATTCATTTCTAAGCTTGGTTTGGATAGCCGCAGCCTTCTCGTTTAAGGAAATTATGCCGTTATACTTTTTTGCATCAAAACCAGTAACCGGAGCTTTTTTATAAATTTTTTGCTCAATAGCCCTTATCTCTTCTTTCGATGCTCCTTTTTTTAGTATTAGTACCATTGCTATACACTTTTATCAAGTTTACAAAAAATCAAACTCATTAAATAATATCAAAACATACTCGTCTGTTTCCCTTTCCTTGGTACAAATAAACTATAATCATATTCTGGCATCTGCCTGTCGCCCATAAAGCGCTTACAGGCCATTTTAAACATCTGGTGAATAGATTCGGCTACTTTACCGTCACCGCTCATCCGGCGACCGTAATCGCTATCATTCAACTTGCCGTCATGCGTCGAGCGGATCATATTCAGTACCTTTTCGGCGCGATCTGGAAAAGCCTTATAGATCCAGTCGCTAAAGATTTCGGCTATACTGCCGTTGAGCCTGACCATGGTAAAACCGGCGGCTAAAGCGCCTCTGTCGGCCGCGGCTTTAATGATATTGGGCACCTCATTACTGTTTAACCCGGGGATGATAGGCGCCGCCATTACCCGTACCGGGATGCCTTTTTCCGAAAGCTTTTGAACCACTGCCAATCTACCCGTTGCAGTCACTGTACGTGGCTCCAGTTTTTGACGCAGCTGCTCGTTAAGCGAGGTAATAGAAACATTTACATGCACCAGGTTCAGCCTGGCCATATCTGTAAGCAAATCTATATCCCGCAGTATAACGTTGTTTTTGGTGATGATACTTACCGGGTTTTTATACTTCCAAAAAACTTCCAGTAGTTTTTGCGTTATCCCGAGTTTACGTTCAACAGGCTGATAACAATCCGTATTGCCTGATAGCATGATGCAAACCGGCTTATAATTTTTTTTGTTGAAATATTGCTCAAGCAGCTGGGGGGCATTGGGTTTAATAATGATCTTGCGTTCAAAATCGAGCCCGGCACTAAAACCGTAATATTCATGGCTGTTACGGGCATAACAGTAAATGCAGCCATGCTCGCAACCCTGGTAGGGGTTTATGGAGTACATATGGCTCAAATCAGGACTGTTGGATTCGCTTACTATTTTCTTTGGCGTTTCTTCAAAAAGCTGCGTGTTGCTATTTTCAAGCAAAGGCTCGTCAATGCCTTCGATATGATCAAGTACATACTTGTTTTTCAGAAACTTATTGTGCGTATTTACCTGCGCCCCTCGTCCTTTAAAAAAATCCGGATTTTCCTCATGTGACATCGAACAAATTTGCTAATTTTATTAGCAAATTACAATTCAATCAGTTTATTTTTTATGCTGTATAAAACCAGCCCTACGCGGCTTTTGATCTGGAGTTTTTCAAAAAGCTGGTCGCGATAGCTATCAACGGTGCGCACGCTGATGTTCATGGTTTCGGCAATTTCTTTATAAGTAAGCTCGGTACCGGTAAGACGAAGGAACTCGATCTCGCGGGGATTAAGCTTTATGTTTTCTAACTTACTGTTAAAGTTAGTGATCAGATGACGGGTTACAAACTCGGGGTAATAAAGCTCTCCCTGCGCAACTTTCAAAAGGGCGTCTTCAACTTCATGCGGTTCCGAATCTTTAAGCAGATAGCCTTTTACACCCATTTTTACCATGACCAATACCTTTTCGGCATCCTCGAACATCGATAATATGATGATTTTTACGCCGGGATGTTTCGCCCGTAGCACCTGTGCAGCCTCAACCCCATCCATAACGGGCATGCTGATATCCAGCAAAACAATATCCGGAACAGTGCCGTTGTTTATGGTATTTATCAGTTCCTGCCCGTTTGCGGCCTCAAATAGTATGTTGTATCTTTTAAAATTGGTGACAAGAGCAGCCATACCGCTCCTGAAGAGTTTATGATCATCAACTAAGGCTATTTGAATGGGTTCCTTTAGCATAAATTTGTTGTACCAGGGGATTGAACGACAATTTTATCTGGCAACCCTTACCAGGCGAGCTGGCAATAATTACGTCCGCGCCTACTAAAGCTGCCCTGTTTTCAATATTCCGCAATCCCGAACCGCCCTTATTATCAACCTTTTCGGCATTGAAACCAGCACCATCATCTTCGATGAGCAAATTAAACATTTGTGAAGTATAATACAAACCGATTTTAAGGTTAGCTGCCTTAGCGTATTTCAGGGTATTATTTACCGCTTCCTGGAAGATCCGGAATATCACCAGTTCGCGCTGCTCGCCTAAACTATATACATCACCTTCAACATCAAAAATAACATTGATGATACCGCTGCGGGTTAAACGTTCGGTTTCGGTTTCAAGCGTTTTTATAAGTCCCTGTGAGCTGATATGCTCAAAACTCATGCTTTTTGAAAGGTGCCTCAAATCGTTAATGGTTTGCGAAACCAGTTCGCGGTTCTCATTTACACGGGCTTTTTTTTCGTCATCAAGGCTATTGTTAAGCAGGCCCAGGTTCAATTTTACAAATGACAAAACCTGTGTAATGTTATCATGGATCTCACGACTTATATCGTTAAGCGTTTGCTCCTGAATCTCTATCTGCGTTTTAAGCATTTCCTGCTTAAATGAGGCCTTTAGGTTTTCGCGCTCAAGCAGGTTTTTGTTCTGCTTTTTTTGGTACATGAGCATAAAGCTAACCATGAACACCCCTAACAGAAGCAATAAAGCAGTACCCGCTATTATTATGAGGATAAATTGTTCTTCCTGAAAAAGCATATAAAGGAAAATGAAAATAGGCCGTATAGCATTAATGAGTTAAGATCTAACAATGTCATTGCTATCAGATAAAAATGATAATTGTTTTTATACACCATGAAGCTGAAACAAGAGTAATAAAATGTCATTGCCAAATAATAGAAAAAAATCCCCGTTATCGCCAAAAACGGGGGGTGTGATATTAATTCTATGTATTCGTCATTATCATCATTCAATAATCTGTAGTAATAATCACAAACAAGCCAAAGGCCAAATATATTCTGTATAACTATCGCGATAGTTGCTCTATGCCAGAAACCCTGAATGAAAAATATATCAATAAGTGTTAACCCAACAATAACACCCGCAGCTATATATACAAACTTTTTTCGTTTTGTCCGATCATCAAATGACATGATGAACATTGTATAACAAATAAACTCCAGTATGTCATTGAAGTTATTACACCAAGCATTGGTATGGTTAATAATAAGCAGTTGAAAAATAGCCGGATAATTATAAAATACCCCAAAAGCTAAGAAAGGCAAAAACCATTTAAAATTTTTGTCAAGCGACTTATATGTGAATATACAGCATATAAAAGCCACTACAAACATCACATAATAAAGGGAATCAAGCATGAACGCTAAAATAATATATAATAGCATTCATGCAGCTTACAAATTTATCAGGATTGACATGTTGGCGGGCAATCCTTACTTGATTTTAAAGCAGCTAACCCACTTACCGCCAGGCTTGCCACATCATCACTCTGTATAGCATCTATATGCTGATCCACACCTTTCCCTGCCACTGTACCAACTATGGCAACCGATGTTTGATGCGGTGCATCTTTATGATCCGCATCGTGCACTCCAAAATGTATCCTCACTCCAGTAGCTTCCGGCGGCAGATTATTAATAAACTCCTTCAGTTTGTCTATCGGGAGCCATGTCGATTCCGTATCATTAACCTCATGATGTTTGTCAATAACCGCTTTTCGGGTTTGCTTATAGCGGGCTACCATTTCTCTGGCTGTTTTTAAGTCAATAGGTTCCATATAATTTAGGGTGTCTTTAAATCAGGCCTAATCTAACTAATTATAATAAAACAACCTATCCGTTATTTCACTGTATTATATCCCGTTTAAACACGGTAAAAGTAACTGTCAACTTACAACACAATACACTATATCATACGTTAAAAAGTCATGCGCAAGTTTTTACAAAAACTGTTAACCAAGCCGGTTGCCCGGTTGGCCGACAGGCTCTCGTCACGACCGGATAAGAAGCGGGTTAACAGATCATTGAACCGGTTATACAAAAGCCTGCTAACCGGGTCGGGTAAAAAAGGCCTTTTAATACCTTTCGATGCAGAAAAAGGTAAATTCATTATCCTGTCCGATCAACATAAAGGCGCGCGTGATGACATGGACATCTTCGCCCTTGCCGAGAAGAACTACCTTACAGCACTTGATTATTACTACAGCCAACAGTTTTTCTACATCAATCTTGGTGATAGCGAGGAGCTTTGGGAAAATCTGTTCATCACCATAAAAAAGCATAACAAAGCCACATTTGAAAGCGAGAGGCGGTTCATACAACGTAAAGAATTCATGAAAATATTTGGCAATCATGATCTGTTTTGGGACAATGACCCTTTAGCGGCAGTTGGATTAAAGCAAATTTATGATGAAGTAATTAAGATCTATGAAGGAGCTGTACTACAAACAACAGTTAATGGTAAACCACTAAATATATTCATGACGCATGGCCACCAGGGCGATTTGCAAAGCGATGGCAACTGGTTCAGTAAATGGTTTGTATCCAATGTATGGGCACCTTTCCAGGCATATCTGAAGGTTAATATTAATACCCCGGCAAATAACGACTTGCTCAAAACAGATCATAACCGCATTATGTATGAATGGAGCCAGAGACAAAAAAACACGCTGCTGATAACCGGGCACACACATCAGCCGGTATTCAGGTCATTAACCCACCTCGAAAAACTGTATAACGATATAGCGAAAGCAAGGAAAGCAGGAAACGATAAACTGGCCGATGAGCTAAATAAACAGATCGTTAACCGGCAAGTGAAAGGTGATGTGGCTCCCGATTTTAGTGCATGCGACCCAAGCTATTTCAATAGCGGCTGCTGTTGCTACGATGATGGCGATATAACAGGCATCGAAATAGCCGATGGTCAAATACGCTTAATTAAATGGGAATACAACGCACAAAATCAAAGCGAAAGGATAATATTGGAGGCGTGTAGATTAGAGGAATTGTTTTAAGACCGAGGTAAAAGGCGAAAGACAACAGGCTAACCTCAATCGGAGAAATCAAAAAATCAATCGGTGTAATCCTAAAAAGAAAAAATCAACGAAATCATCGTAATCAAAAAAATCAGCGATCAGCCTTCCAGCATAAAAACAAAAAGCTCTTTAGGGCCGTGAGCGCCTAATACCAGTGTTTTCTCAATGTCAGCGGTACGGCTTGGGCCGGTTACCGTGCTGATCATAGATGGCAGCTGGTTGCCATATTTGGTTTTGATAAGTTTAAAACCATCTTTCAAGTCCATAACCATTTGCGAAGTATAAGCCAGCACAATATGCACCGATGGATAGATGCTTAACCTTCTGCCAGCCATGTTACCGTTTGAAAGTAAAATACTGCCGTTACGGGCAATCAAAGCCTCGCAAAGGGTAAACCCAACTTCGGCTTGTTCAAAATCTTTATCAGTTTCGTAGTGCGGGTATTCAAACTGGTTCAGGATCTCCTGCAACTTAGGTTCCCAGCAGTAAATTTTGTGCCATTTACGTTCTTCGGCAAGGGTAAGCAGATTTTCAATAAATTGCAGCTCATCCTCACAAAAAACAAACTGGCCTGCTACGTTGGTAAACTGTTCGGCGAAGACTACCTCGGGCATTTCATCCGTTGCAGGATAAAGGGGCTGGTCTTCCAGTTGAGGGTATGGGTTATCCCTTTTCTCCAAAAGTGCTTTCCTGATTTTTTTAAGCAGTTTTTCTTTTGATGTAGTGATATCCCTCATGGCTAAAAAAGAAAAGCCACCAGCTTTGCCGGTGGCTTTGTATTATAATTTAAAAATTAAAGTTTCGGATCTTCGCTTTCTATTCTTGAAAGTTCAGGATTAGTCAGCGAGTCTGGAATAGCATTGTTATCCACATCCGGATTTAACGCGGCTTCACCGTTTACAAACTTATCATAAGTTGTGCGCTCGTCAAACGGACGCTTACCCAAAATTTCTTCCAGATCGCTTTGGAAAAGAACTTCTTTTTCCAATAGTTTCTGAGCTATCTTTTCAAGGCCATCACGTTTAGCATTCAGCAAGTCTTTGGTTTTTTGATAAACCACATCAACCAGCTTTCGTACTTCAGCGTCAATCATTTCGGCAGTAGTATCTGAGTACGGTTTGTTAAACTGGTACTCGCCCTGCGGATCATAGAATGATACATTACCAACACTATCGTTCATACCATAAATTTTGGTCATGGCATAAGCAAGTTTGGTGATACGCTCCAAATCGCTCAGTGCACCGGTAGAAATTTTACCGAAAACGATATCCTCCGCAACACGACCGCCCATAGATACACTCATTTCGTCAAGCAATTGCTCGGTAGTGTACAAAAACTGCTCTTTTGGCAGATATTGGGCATAACCTAACGCGGCGACACCACGAGGCACAATTGATACCTTAACCAATGGATCCGCATGTTCCAGAAACCAACCAGCAATGGCGTGACCAGCTTCGTGGTAAGCAACAATGCGTTTCTCTTCAGGAGAGATGATTTTGTTTTTCTTCTCTAAACCACCGATAACACGGTCGATAGCATCCTGGAAATCGGTCATATCAACCGACTCTTTATTTTTTCGGGCGGCAATCAGCGCAGCCTCATTACAAACGTTGGCAATTTCAGCACCGGCAAAACCAGGGGTTTGTGCAGATAATTTCTTGGCATCAACACCATCAGATAATTTAATTGGTTTCAGGTGAACTTTGAAAATTTGCTCACGACCAATCAAATCCGGTTTATCGATAGATACCTGCCTGTCAAAACGTCCCGGACGCAATAACGCTGAATCCAGTACATCAGGGCGGTTAGTTGCAGCCAAGATGATGATACCCGAATCGGTACCGAAACCATCCATTTCAACCAGTAATTGGTTCAGGGTGTTTTCGCGCTCATCATTACCGCCTACGATATTGTTTTTACCACGGGCACGGCCGATAGCATCAATTTCATCAATAAATATGATACAAGGAGCTTTGTCTTTAGCCTGGCGGAACAAATCGCGTACACGTGATGCACCTACACCTACAAACATCTCCACAAAGTCTGATCCTGAAAGGGAGAAGAAAGGCACCTGAGCTTCGCCTGCAACAGCTTTGGCCAATAAGGTTTTACCGGTACCCGGCGAGCCTACCAACAGCGCGCCTTTAGGAATTTTACCACCCAGGTTAGTATACTTCTTAGGGTTTTTAAGGAAATCAACAATTTCCATTACTTCCTGTTTGGCTTCTTCCAAACCGGCAACATCATTAAATGTAACGGTTACCTGGGCTTCTTTATCAAACAGGGTAGCTTTTGATTTACCTATGTTAAAGATCTGGCCGCCCGGACCACCGCCCGAACCACCGCTCATCCTGCGCATGATAAAGATCCACACGCCGGCAAACAATATCACCATGATAACACCTTGTACCAACCAGTTTGATAACAGGCTTTCATGTCCCTGTTCAAATTGTAATGACACTTTTTGATCATCAGGTACATCTTTTTGAGCATCGGCGATAGACTTTTTCAGGCTTTCATAAGAGGCATCTGTAAAAGTAAACTGCGGACCGCTGTTGGTACTGGTATTAAAAAAGTTTTTTTCTTTAGAGGTGTTATTAACAAAATATGGTTTTGACAAACTTTGCTGTTTAATGTAAACATCGGCCATTACCAGGTCACCGCTTTTATAAGCTACAATTTTCTGAACATCGTTGGTGCGCAGCATGTTGGCTTCAAACTCCTGGAAAGTAACCGGTTTGCCCGATCCGCCGTTTAACAAGGCCGGGATCAATAAAAAAGCCAGAATAACAATACCATATAACCACATGATATTGAATTTAGGCGGCTTTGGTGAGGGCTTCTTGTTCACAATTTTACGGATAGGTCTTGGATTTTCTGATTTAGAATCTTTAATATCTTTCATTTCTTTTAACGAGCTCAAACTTACAATCTATAATTTAAATTTTACGCGGTAACAGTAAGACTATGCGTTGAGCCTTTTTGTGACGGATGTTTATGCACTTTTATAATATTTAATATCTGCATCGCCCCACAAATCTTCCACACCATAAAACTCACGTTTATCGGTCCTGAACACGTGGATCACAACATCCACATAATCAAGCAGTATCCACTCACCATGCTCAATTCCCTCTTTGCGCCAGGGCTCGGCTTGGGTGGCTTTGAAAATTTCATCCTCAATGCTATTTGCTATAGCTTTTACCTGTGTCGACGAATCAGCATGACAGATCACGAAATAATCTGCTACTGAACTGAATATATTACGAAGGTCTAACCTAATAATATCGTTGCCTTTTTTTTCCTGGATACCATGTATTGCCAGCTCTGAAATATAGGCAGATTCACTTAACACTTTGTTTTTTACCATCAAAAAGAATTAGTTTTGAACGTTTTTGAGTATAAAATTATTACACTTTGCAAAATAACATATTTTCAGGATTATTTGTTGGTCAAAATTTAGTAACAATTAAACAAGTTGACTCAACAAATAGTTTTCTTAAAAAACTACTGTCAAATTCCAAGCCAGTACCCGAAGGTACGGTCATTATGGCAGAAGAGCAATACGCCGGCCGGGGCCAGCAACAAAATACCTGGCATAGCGAACCCGGAAAAAACCTTACGTTCAGCCTTTTATTAAAACCCCATTTTTTACCTGTTGATGCCCAGTTTGATTTGAACCGCGCGGTAAGTTTAGGGGTGTATGATGCCCTGCATCTATTATTAGGTGATGAGCTAAAAATAAAATGGCCTAATGACATTTACTATGCCGACAGGAAGCTGGGTGGCATGCTCATCGAAAATACTATACAGGGCGGGCAGCTCAAAGACTCGGTTATTGGCATTGGTTTAAATATAAACCAGGAAAATTTTCCACCCGGCGCCTCAAATGCCACCTCTGTAAAACAAATCTTACAAAAGGATTATGATTTAACCCTGTTATTATCGGAAATTTGCAAATACGTTGAGGTATACTATCTTAAACTGAAAGCCGGGCAAATTGATTTTGTAAGGAATACTTACTTAAGCCGGCTATACTGGTTAAACGAGGTTAAAAGTTTTGAGTCAAACGGCAGGGTATTCAATGGCATTGTAAAAAATGTACTGCCAAATGGCTTATTGCTTATTGAAGATACTAACGGGCAACAAATGGAGTTTAACCTCAAAGAATTGAAATTTTTAAATAAATAATAACCGTAACAAACAAATGAAGAAACTATTGGTATTGGTAACCGCGCTTATCATCAGCGTTGGCGCTTACGCTCAGATCGAATCGCCTGTGAGGTGGTCATACGCGGCAAAAAAGGTAAATGACAAAGAAGCTGTTGTATTTTTAAAAGCAACCATACAAAACGGCTGGCACATTTATTCACAAACCGTAAAAGACGGCGGCCCAATAAAAACTTCATTTGATTTTGCTCCATCAAAATTATATGCTGCTGTTGGCAAAACTACTGAGCCTACCCCGGTAACCAAGTATGAAAAATCATTCAGCATGAATGTTAGCTACTTTGAAAAGGAAGTTGTTTTTAGCCAAAAAATCAGTTTAAAATCACCCAAAGCAACAGCAATTACAGGCAAACTAACCTACATGACCTGTAACGATATGAAATGCCTGCCACCAGAAGATGTTGATTTCACTATCCCTTTAGGTAAATAATTCAGCATCCGTAACAGTCATGAAATTATTAAATAAAGGTGCTTACCTGCGCGCCGGGCTTATCACATTAATTACCCTCATCATCTTTAACATAGCCGGGGCAAACCCGGCTTATGCTGTGCAAAAAAAAGCAGCCGATACTTCGGTATCAGCTGCCGATGTTACATTTACAGATATCCCCACCGCTGCCGATAGCTTAGCTATCAGGAAAAAGCAAGCCGATTCGGTAAAAAAGACAGAAGCGGCAAAGACATCAAAAGCGCCTGCTGCTGCTTCAAAAACAGCAGAAAAGCCAAAATCACTTTGGCAAATCTTTATTGAGGGGTTACTTGGCGGTTTCACCGCGGTAATTTTGCCATGTATTTATCCTTTACTCCCCTTAACCGTAAGCTTTTTCACCAAAAAAAGCGGCAGCAAGAGCAAAGCCGTTATGCAATCGCTTATCTATGGGGTATCAATCATTGTAATTTACGTTACGTTAGGCTTGCTGATCTCCATCATTTTTGGCTCGGATGCACTTAATGAACTGGCAACGAACGGTATATTTAATATTTTCTTCTTTTTGCTGCTCATTGTATTTGGTATTTCCTTTTTGGGCGCATTTGAAATCACACTACCAAGTTCGCTGGCTAATAAGCTGGATGCAAATTCGGATAAAGGCGGTCTTGCAGGGATCTTCTTTATGGCTTCAACATTGGTTGTTGTTTCGTTTTCCTGTACAGGCCCTATTATAGGAACATTGCTGGTTGATGCGGCCTCAAAAGGTGATCGCCTTGGCCCGGCAATGGGTATGTTCGGCTTTTCTCTGGCTTTAGCACTGCCTTTCACCATATTCGCTTTATTTCCTTCAGCACTGAAAACCCTGCCTAAATCGGGCGGATGGCTTAATAGCGTTAAAATTGTATTGGGTTTCCTTGAGCTTGCATTTGCTTTGAAGTTTTTATCAAACGTTGATTTGGCTTATCACTGGAACTGGTTTGACCGGGAGATATTTTTGTCGCTTTGGATAGCCATTGGCTTACTGATCGGGCTTTACCTGATCGGCAAGATCAAATTTTCGCATGACAGCGATGTTAAATATCTAAGTATCCCGCGTACATTCCTGGCTATAATTACTTTCGCGTTTGTTATTTACATGATACCGGGATTGTGGGGAGCACCTTTAAAATCAATAAGCGCGTTTTTACCTCCGGAGGCTACCCAGGATTTTAACCTCTCAGCTATTCCTGATGGTTCTGATTCCTCGTCGGCAGCAGCTCCATCGGCTGCTATACCCGCAAGTATTGGCGAACGTAAATATGCTGCAAATTACACCCGCATTAAAACCAAAGGTTTAGATGCATGGTATGATTATGATCAGGCTTTACAGGTTTCAAAAGCCCTGCATAAACCGATATTGATTGATTTTACAGGCTTTAACTGTGTTAACTGCCGTAAAATGGAAGCCAACGTATGGTCAGATCCGCAGGTTTTTAGCCGCATTAAAAATGATTTTGTGCTGCTGCAGCTGGTTGTTGATGACAAAGCCGAATTGCCTGTTGCCGAACAGTTTGTATCAGATTACAGCGGTAAAAAGATCACAACGCTTGGCGGTAAATGGAGCAACCTGGAGGCACAGCGCTTCAACTCCAATTCGCAGCCATTATATGTTATGCTTAATAGTGATGGTAACTTGCTTAAGGATGCGTCGGGTGCCGAGATCCCTACATCACCTGCAAATTATGATATTGCCAGCTACCTCAAATTTTTGGATAGTGGCATAGCTGCTTACAAAAAATAGAGATCGGGTTCAAAAAATAAGTGTAAATTCGCGCAAAATTCAAATTCCGCGTTTTATTGGTTAGGCGCGGCGTTTGAATAATGAACAATATTTACAACCCTAATTAGTTATGAATAGGTTAGCCTGTTCATAACAAAACAAAAAAATGACTCAGATCAAAAATATCGGCGTTTTTACTTCGGGTGGTGATGCCCCCGGAATGAATGCTGCCATAAGGGCGGTGGTACGTGCCGCCATGTATTACGGAATTGAAGTCACGGGGATCCGCCGTGGTTACGACGGCATGGGCAAAGGTGATTTTTTTACCATGAATCGTAAATCCGTTTCAAACATTATCCAGCGTGGTGGTACAATCCTTAAAACTGCAAGGTGTGATGAGTTCAGAACCCCCGAAGGTCGTAAGGCAGCATATGAGCACCTGGTAAAAAATAAAGTTGACGCATTGGTAGCCATTGGCGGCGATGGTACTTTTACCGGCGCTAAAGTTTTTGGCAGCGAATATGATATTCCGGTGGTTGGCCTACCAGGTACAATTGACAATGACCTTGTAGGCACCGATTTTACCATTGGTTACGATACCGCCATTAACACTGTTGTTGACGCCGTTGACAAGATCAGGGATACTGCAGAATCACACGACCGTTTATTTATTGTTGAAGTAATGGGCCGCGACTCGGGCCTTATCGCTTTACGTACCGGTATTGCTACCGGTGCCGAGGCTATCCTGATTCCCGAAAGCAAAACCGGGCTCGAAGGTTTGTTAAACCGCCTTGAATTTGGCCGTAAAGATAAAACATCGCGTATAGTAATTGTTGCAGAGGGTGAAGATGCGGGCGGCGCGTTTGAAGTGGGCAGGTTAGTGCAGGAAAAGTTCCCTAATTATGATACCCGGATCTCTATTTTAGGTCACATACAACGCGGCGGAGCACCAAGCTGTATGGACAGGGTATTGGCAAGCCGTGTTGGCGCTGCTGCAGTTGAAGCTTTGAGAGATGGGCACCGCAATGAAATGATAGGCCTCATCAATGGTGAAATTGCTTATACCCCGTTTGAGCATGCTATTAAACACCACCAGGGCATTGATCCAAACATGATTAAACTGGTTGAAATGCTTTCTATGTAATTTAAGCTAAAACGATAAATAAAAACAGCCCCGCCTTAATCAAGCCGGGGCTATTTTATTTGGCAATAGTACTGTCAACAACAAGCCTTATCGCTGTATCAATTTCAGCACTCACAGTAAACAGGTGCGCTATGATCTCCTTGTTTTCAGGATTAAAAAAATCTTCATGGTCCATTAAGCTGATAAGCCCAAGCATGCTTGCCACAGGCCGGCGCAGCTCGTGCGAGCTTAAAGAAGCAACATTTCTTAAACGATCGTTCTGGCTCACGAGTTCTTTCTGTATTTTGAGCCTTTCGGTAATATCATGACCAAAACAACCTGCACCTATTATATCGCCTGCAGCGGTGTAAATAGGATTAAAATTAACTTCATAATACAAACGCTGCCCATTTACCGGATCGATGCTTTCACTGATAATATCATACCGTTCTCCGCTTAAAGCACGGTTATAGTAAACAGTCCAATCGTCAATTAATTGCTTGCCAAAGCCCTGATGTTTATAGGAGTATTCACCTTTAAAAGGTTTTTGGCCCGTTAAATGAGTCACCTGCTCAACATAGGCCTGGTTCATGTACAAATAACGCAACTCCTTATCAACCGACCAGATATGGTCACGGGTATTATTGATCAATGCTTCAAGGCTGTCTTTCATATGCAAAGCCTCTTCCCGCATTTGCATTTGAGATGTAATGTCCCTGCCTATGCCCTGTATTTCAACTACCATTCCGTTATCGTCGGCGATGGATACAAACTCCCATTCGGTATCATGCAGGTTCCCATTTTTAGCAGGCTTTTTGTGAGCGAGCCTGACGATCTTGCCGGGATTATTAATACATTCCACAAAAGCCTCCTGGCACAGCTGCGCATCTTCCGGAATGGTTGTTTTGGAAAAGTGATGACCTATTATGTCAGCCTCATCATAACCGAAGGTTTTAAAAAACCTGCGGTTAGCAAAGCTAAATCTGCCATTAATATCTATCCGTACCAGGAAATTTGTTTGCGAATCAATAAGCGAATTGAGAAACTGCTCGCTTAGCCCGGGTTTGATAAAAGGGATCGGGGTACGTACACCTTCCAGGGCAGAGGTAATGTTACTTAATATAATTTTATGACCGGTGAGCCCATCAGTAGCAAATGTCCGTTTTTCGGTTAGCTGCTTTTGGCTGGCCTCCAGGTGATAAGTTATTTGGATCGACTCGTTCATAGCAAGCCCTTCAGTAAGTTGCTTTACACCGGCAAACGTTTCGGGCTTTACCAATCCAATCAAAAAATCAACATTTTGACGAAGATGATCAGCGCCTATTTCAAAAAGGCTGTAAAAGCTTTCACTTACAAACAGGTATTTCTGTTCATCGATATCAAAAACAATTGTACAATTTCCGGTTGCAGCCGGGTTTGGGTTAAACATATAAACAAGCTGTGAATACTTAAAGATATGGCTATTTACATGATAAACAAACAACTACAATAATTTCGCTGCAACTTCCTTCCAGGTATTTACCCGCTCATAGTCGGTAAGCAGCATGTTATGCGGTGAGGTATACAGGATCTTCCGGCCATTAAACGTGGTGAAGTTTTTGATCCGGTCATCTATCATGATATCCACGTCCAAAATCTTGTGCCCGCAAAAAATAATGTTTGTCCACGAAATAAATGGAAAATGTTCTTCCAGCCATTCCTGCTTATCCTCCAGCGAGTACTTGAACTCCATAGCGGCCGATGCTATGTACACATCGTACTTTTCGTGCAGGGCCTTTACTACTTCCTGTGCATCCGCCATTACCGGGATATCCCTGAAAAAGCCCCGTTCATTAATATAAACCCGCAAAGTTTCGCTTAAGTGCGGCGGCAGGATCTCCCTAAACTCCTTACCTTCCATATTGCCCAGGCTTATTTCTTCGCCATGCCTTTCTTTATACGTACTGATGAATTTGCCAATGGTATCGGCAATAACTTCATCCATATCAATAGCTATCCGTATTTTTCTGTTAATGCTCATGGCGGGTAAGTTCCGATTTTTTTAAATTATTGCAATGTTAAGTTTTAAAAACAGCTAAATAAACCAAACTATGTCCTACAAAAACAACCATTCACCAGTCAACCCAATCAGCCATTCACTTCAACCATAAATAATTAATTATCAACCATTTTTAATTATGATAAAAATTAATACCTTTGCATCCCCGCAGAAAGAACTCCGGGGATAATGTTGAATACATAAAAATTTACAATGGCAACTAAGATCAGACTACAAAGACACGGTAAAAAAGGCAAACCTTTTTATTATAT
The DNA here is from genome assembly GCF_059491465.1 of Mucilaginibacter sp. Mucisp73. Lineage (NCBI taxonomy): Bacteria > Pseudomonadati > Bacteroidota > Sphingobacteriia > Sphingobacteriales > Sphingobacteriaceae > Mucilaginibacter > Mucilaginibacter sp. Mucisp73. The sequence goes on from NZ_CP168507.1 coordinate 5,793,156, forward strand.
CGTAGTAGCAGACTCACGCGCTCCACGTGATGGACGCTTCATTGAGCGTTTAGGTTCATACAACCCAAACACCAACCCCGCAACTATTGACATCAATTTCGACAAAACTTTAGATTGGGTTAACAACGGTGCCCAGCCTACCGATACTTGTCGTGCTATCCTTTCATACAAAGGTGTGCTGTACAAAAAACACTTACAAGGTGGTGTTAAAAAAGGTGCTTTAACCGAAGAGCAGGTAGAAACCAAATTTGCTGAGTGGCTTGACCAGAAAGAAGGCAAAATCACCGGTAAAAAAACCAGCCTTAACGTTGCTAAAGACGAAGCCCGCAAAGCCGCTTTAGCTGCTGAAGCTAAAAAGAGCGAAGAAAAAGCTGCTGCTATTGCTGCTAAAAACGCTCCTGTTGCCGAAGAAGAAGCTCCTGCAGAAGATGCAGCACCAGAAGCTGAAAGCGCAGAATAATTTTGAAGAGAGCGTACAGAACGCAGGAAAAGTAATTTATCTTGAATCTATACGTTTGATTTCTTAAATCCGAATAATGGCGAGGCAAACAGCTTCGCCATTATTGTTTAATTATATTTTTAAATGAAAACCGAAGAGCATTTCAGGATAGGCAGCGTACTAAAAACCAAAGGCTTAAAAGGCGAACTACAGATCTACGTTGATTTTGATGGCATTGAAGCCATTAAATTTAACGCGGTGTTTATTGACATTGCGGGTAAAATGATCCCTTATTTTGTATCATCAATAAAGTACCTGCAAAAAAACAACGCCTACTTAAACCTGGAAGATGTTGATACCATTGAAAAAGCATCAACCCTGGTAAAGCGGGATATCTACCTGCCCGCTAAGCTAAAGCCCAAAAAGAAAAAGAACGAGTTTACCCTGAATGACGTGGAAGGCTTTATCGCGATAGATGAAACCCACGGTGAACTGGGCGAAATATTATCGGTGCAGGAATATCCGCAGCAATTGATAGCCACGGTTCAATACAAAAATAAGGAAGTACTTTTCCCGCTTAACTTAGAGATCATTAAAGGTATTGATGTTGAAGGCGGTGAGATTTACATTGACCTGCCCGAAGGGTTGCTGGATATTTACCTGGAAGGATAAGTTTGAGAGTAAAGACTTTTAGATTAAAGAATAAGATTCCCCCATGCCCGTGTCCCCTCACGGGCATTTTTTATTTAACGGAATTTTAAAAAATATTTGTCAAAAATATTTGACATTTGTAAAGTTTATTTTACTTTTGGTAAGCCAAACTTTACAATTATGAAATCACGTTTTCTATTCCCACACTGGTTCAGGTACCTGGGGCTTGCGCTGTTCCTGATCCATATCCCCATCGTAATGTTTAAAAAAGAGATGGGCTTTAGCATGCATGAAGAACCTGTAAGCGACGACCTGTTTAACAGCCATCATATCTTTTTCATGACTACCACACTGCTCATGGCCATAGGTTTATTCTTTATCGCTTTCGCAAAAGAACGCATTGAAGACGAACAGATCTTTAAACTCCGGCTCGATTCATTGCAGTGGGCTATTTATGTAAATTATATACTTTTGGTGGTGAGTTTAATATTAAGTAAAGACACCGAACATATTTTGTTTTTAAATTTATTGGTACCGCTTGTGTTTTTCATTGTGCGTTTCAGGTGGAAGATTTTTCAGAACAACCGCCTCATCAATAAGGAAGAGGGGCAGGCATGAAAAATAACATCAGGGTTGAGCGGGCCATCAAAAACATAACCCAGGCCGAGCTTGCAGAGCTTATCGGGGTGTCGCGGCAAACCATCAATACCATCGAAAGCAACAGGTATGTGCCATCAACCGTGCTGGCCCTTAAAATAGCCCGCGTATTTGGCAAACCTGTTGAGGACATTTTTTCGTTAGACGACGAGGATTAATTAAACCAATATAACCATGGCAACAAAACCAAGCTTCGCACCGCAGTTAACCATTCCGCATGGTGTAACCGATATCAGCTTTTACATTAAAGCTTTGGGCGCGGTAGAACTCAGGCGTTTTAGCAATGATGATGGCAGCATCCATGTATCGGAGCTTTCGATAGACGGAACTATTTTTCACCTGCATGAAGAAACCGAACGAACGGCTGTGCTTTGTCCCGATACTACAAAGGCTACCAGCGTTACCATCGGTCTTTTTGTTGATGATGTACATGCGGTAATGGAAGCTGCGAGGCAGGCAGGCGCAACAATAGCTTCGGAAGTAACGGACTGGGACTATGGTTACCGCCAGGGTGACTTTATTGACCCTTTCGGGCATCGATGGATGATTGAGAAGGTTATTTAAACAAAATACTTTTATAAACCATGTCATTGCGAGCGAAGCGTGGCAACCGCACGGAAGCATAGCCGCCCTGTATAGCATGCGATTGCCACGTCGTTCCTCCTCGCAATGACATAATTTTTGCGTAGATTTTAAAACTTTAACCCAATAACCCCATGGCAAAGCAACCCACCTACGGCAATGGCAAAATATGTTATATCGAGATTCCAGCTACTGATATCAGCATATCCTCAAAGTTTTTTGAAACTGTTTTCGGCTGGCACATCCGTACGGATAATCACGGCTCCGCCTCGTTTGATGACGGCGTAGGCGAAGTAAGCGGCATGTGGGTAACCGGTCGCGAACCGATGGGCAAAGCAGGGTTACTGATCTCCATTATGGTTGATAATGCAGAAGCAACACTTAAACTGATAGAAGCTAACGGAGGTATCATTGTTCAACCCATTGGTAAGGATTTCCCGGAAATTACCGCACATTTTACTGACCCGGCGGGTAATTTATGGGGAATTTATCAGCATAGAGGATAGTCATAGAAGCAAGATTGCAAGACTCAGGAATCAAGACAATTTCGGAGAGAGGACATTTTTCAGTAATCTTGCATCCTGATTCTTTTATCCTGAGTCTGAAGAAAATATGCGTTTCGATATCATCTCTGTATTGCCCGGTTTGCTTGAAAGCCCTTTTGCACATTCTATTTTGCAGCGTGCGCAGAAAAAGGGGATTTCTGAAATTGTTGTTCATAACCTGAGGGATTATGCCACCAACAAGCAAAAAAGCGTGGATGATTATCCTTACGGTGGCGGCAGCGGTATGGTGATGACCATTCCACCTTTTGCGGCATGTATTGAAAAACTAAAATCAGAGCGTGATTATGACGAGATCATCTTCATGTCGCCCGATGGCGAAACCCTCAACCAGGCTATTGCCAACCAGCTTTCCATCAAAAAAAACATCATTATCCTTTGCGGTCATTACAAAGGTATCGATCAACGCATCCGCGACATTTACGTTACCCGCGAGATCTCGATAGGCGATTACGTACTTTCGGGCGGGGAACTGCCCGCCGCCGTATTGGTTGATGCCGTAGTGAGGCTTATCCCCGGCGTGCTGAGTGATGAAACATCCGCACTGTCCGATTCTTTCCAGGATGACCTGCTGGATGCCCCTGTTTATACCCGTCCGGCCGACTGGAACGGGCACAAGGTCCCCGAAATACTTTTAGGAGGCAACACGCCCGAAATAGAAAAATGGCGCCATGAGCAGGCATTAGAGCGTACAAAAGCACGACGGCCGGATCTTTTGGATAAAGATTAAACAGCCGCTTCTTTAAACTTAAGGCTCATTTTTGGAAGTTTATCAATAGTACAGGCTATCCAAAAAAGCAGTATCGGCACCACAACATCCAATTGCCTCACGTAAGCACTTGCAAAGCCGCTAAGCAAAAAGTAAACCGTAAAAAGCAGCATTGTTAGTTTAACCGGATAGATGATCTGCTTTCGGTTAATTACACTTATAACTAAACATATAACGGAAGCCCACAAAAGCAAGGATCCTGTGATAATGTTGCTTACTGTTTGAGTAACCTGGTAGGTATATGAATAAGGAAAATCAAAAAGCATTCGCGAGATGTTGTAGAAGTAATTTTTTACAAATTTTTTAGGTGCGGATTTAATATTCCTGATTGCCGCTTTTTTAAAAAGTTCATCCTGCTCAACACCTTGATGCGCCATGATAAAAGATATCTCTTTGGCATGATTTGCTTGCAGCAGCGAATCGCCTTCGGTTGATTTAAACGGCATCGGGAGTATTGAGTTAGACAGATAGGGAGCCTTCCAATCGCCATATTCCAAATCATAAGGCGAACTCATCCAGTACAAACTCATCCCTCCGGAATTTCCCCAGTAAAAAATCTTTCCGCTAAGGTGTTGGGTATAAGAAAGGTAAGGCACTGTAGTAAGCAAGGCTATAGCGAAGATATATACCGCATTAATACAAGATATTCTTATCGCCTTTATGATACTTAACAGCAAACAGATAATCAAACAAAGCAATATTACATAACCGAAAATGATTTTGGTTAAGGCCAGGAAACCAATCAGAAAACCTGAAAGTACAAGGTATATTGTTTTATGCTTCACAAAATACAAGGTGACGCTGTATACAATACTTACTATTAAAAATGAAGTAAAAACTTCAGTATAAATAGCGGGCAAAAACTGGTAAAGATTAATATAAAATGCCCATATAATGGCAAATAACATGGCAAGCTTTTCCTTAACCAGATAGCGCAGGGCCTGATACAAAAACACGACCGACAGGTAAAAGAAAAGCGCGTTTAATAAGGGATACCAAATAACCGGTAAATGCAAAGCGGCACAAGGCATAAGTACAACAGGATAACCCGGACCGCTCCACAAATTAATATCAGGCGCGGGGGCCGAGTAAAAACCATGAATTAAGTTGGATGCAAAACCAACGTACCTGGGCTCATCGCCATATAACACAGGATATTTAAATTTCAATACACGATAAACGTAATAAACAAGGAACGGTGAAAACAGGAAATAGGGATTTTGCTTTACATTAAAACGCATATGATATGGCATGTATCAATGATACCAATTTATAGCCTATCTCCGGATATAATTATTCAAAATTCAACGCTTTGTTAAAACATCGCGGTTATATTAATACTGTGTTTTTCCTTAAATTAGATTGCAACCAAATAATGCTCACTGCATTATAGTGGCGTTGCAGCTATGAACCCTAACCATACCGAAGGCCAGCTTATTGAACAATGCCGAACCAGCCCGGCTGCTTTCGGGCAGGTGTTCGATCGTTGGTATAAACCGGTATTCGGCTACATTATGCGCCGCTGCGGGGATTATGACCTGGCAAGGGATATCGCAGCCGAAACTTTCCTAAAAGCTTTTTTGAAGATAGGTTCATTTAAATGGAGGGGGATAGGCCTGTCGTCATGGCTTTACCGCATTGCCACCAATGAGCTTAATCAGTATTACCGCAGCAGTAAATACAAACCGGAATCGTTACAGCAACTGCTGGAAAACCCGCAGATGGAAAAGCTGCTGCATGACCATGCCGGCAACGAGCGCGAGATGATGGAGCAGGAACTGAAAGCTTACAATGATTACAACCAGATCCGTCAAAACCTGCTTAAGCTTGATATTAAATACCAGGAGGTTATTTCTTTGAGATATTTTGAACAGAAAACAAATACCGAGATCAGCGAGATCCTGGATAAAAATGAAGGCACCGTAAAATCGTTGCTTTCGCGGGGCTTAGAGAAATTAAGAAATATGCTGTAGCCGCTGCAACCAAAATCAATTAATGCATTATAAGGGTAATTAATATGAAAGATCAAGACGAATTTTTAAAGCAAATGGAAAATTTAAAAGTACCCGATGTAAACCCATCCCAACACCAGGGCATGGTGAAAATGGCCATCATGAACGCCGGGCGTTCGGCAGCCCTGGGATTGTGGCTGGTGATCGTGCCCTGCTACTTTTTGCTGTGCGTATTTATGTATTATCACTTCCACATTAATGCAAACTGGTTTAGTGCCATGTTCAGCGTGATGGTACAGCTGGAAAAAGTGCCCTATATCGATTATATCGGCCCGCTGGTATTGTTCATACTGCCTGTTGTTTGCATAGTTATCAACCTGCTTTCTATTACTCATGTACAGGTTCGGCCAATAGATCCCGACAGGCGCAAAGTAAAAGAGCTCAATATCAGTATCAGGTTAAAACTGTGGAACATTGTATTGATCCTCATCAGCCTTGCCATTGTGTTCGCGTTCATCAATTTCGCCATGACAGAAAACATCTCCATCAAAAACTAATCATCATGAAATTAACCTGGTTTACCCGCAAAGGGATCATCTACCTGCCTGTATCCATTATTGGCTGGATCATACTGATCATTGCACTTGCTTATGCTGTTTTTACGTTTATTGATATCGATAAACGCTCGCATTCGGTGAGTGATACGCTCATTAATTTTGTCTTCAACCTGCTTTTAATCGGGCTGGTGTATACACTTATCGCTTTCTTTACAGAGAAGAGGCCAGTACCGGAAATTATAGAAAGATGAAGACCTCCCTTAATCTTAGGCCAGACTTACGAAGTTTTAAAAACTTCGTAAGTCTATTAAAACCACAACGCGTTGTTAATAAAAAAACTAAATGTGGAAATTTTTAAATTTGGCTTTCTTTTATTGAAAATAATCCCTATACTTGCAATCCGATTTTTACGGGCTAAAAATCGCATTAAGAGCTTAAAATCATGGATTTAGTAAAATTTGTTGAAGAGCAATCAGTAGAAAAAAAGCAGCTTCCATCCTTCAAAGCTGGTGATACTGTAAGTGTTCACTATAAAATCAGAGAAGGAAATAAAGAACGCGTTCAGGTTTACCAAGGTGTTGTTATTCAGCGTAACAGCGTTGGTGTAAGCGAAACTTTTACTGTGCGTAAAGTATCAAATGGCATTGGCGTTGAGCGTATCTTCCCTGTTAACTCTCCAAACATCGACAAGATCGAAGTTAACAGCGTTGGTAAAGTTCGTCGTTCTAAACTATACTACCTGCGTGCCCTTACTGGTAAAGCAGCTCGTATCAAATCAAAACGCGTTTAATTTACCCAACCGCTTAGCGGTATATAAAAGATTAAAAGGCCTTTCTGAAATAATTTCGGTAAGGCCTTTTGCTATGTGATGGTTTTTGAAAAACGGTCCTCTTAATCCGTTGATTTTCAAATACGAAGGTAAAGGCAAGCTATCAAAGTAAACTATAAAACCGCCGCGGGTTTGTAACCCGTGGTGAACCATGGCTGAAGCTTTCAGCTTAAGATGCCACTGAAGCTGAAAGCTTCAATCATGCCGAATCACGGGTCACGCTATCGCTAAACCTGCGACAGCGTTTTTAATTCCAATAAATAAAATTGCCATTTCGAGTGAGCAGGGAAGGATTCGCAACGGGGCGAAAGAGAAACCTTATACACCTTGTTAAGCCACTGTAAACGTTAAAGCATGGTGTAGAAGATTTCTCTTTCGCCCCATTACTTTACCCTCCACCTGTTCGTCGAAATGACAACAGGTTTTGCTTATGTAGATTTCATAGCACAAGCAACTATCCGGGCACAAAAAAAAGCAGATGGATAACCCAACTGCTTTTTTAATATAAAATTCTAATTATTCGCTATCCGCTTCCTTTGCCGCATCACCACTATCAACTTTTTTAGCTTTTGATGCTGTTTTTTTCTTAACAGGTTTCTCTGCGGCGCTTTCTTCCACTGCCGGATTTTCAGCTGTCTCAGGATGATCAACTACCAATGACGGAGCAGGAGTAATGCTGTTCATAGTAGGTGTTTCCTCTACCAAAACAGCTGGTTCAACAGGTGCTGCAGGCGGCTCGGGAACAACAATGGCATCAGGTTTCGCAGCTTCTTTTAAAGGCTCAGCGTCAACCAGCTCGGCTAAAATGGTACGACCGCCTTTTACTACATCGCCAATATTTACCAGGATCTTAGTGCCCAGCGGCAGGAAAACATCCACTCTCGAGCCAAACTTAATAAAACCGAACTGCTGGCCCTGCTCAACAATATCCCCTTGTTTAACATACCAAACTATGCGGCGCGCCAATGCACCGGCTATCTGCCTGAACAATACAGTTACCCCTTTGCTGTTTTCAATAGCTATGGTAGTACGCTCATTCTCGGTTGATGATTTAGGATGCCAGGCCACCAGGTATTTACCTTTATGGTATTTAAAATAACTTACCACACCTGCAATAGGGTTACGGTTCACGTGCACATTAACCGGCGACATGAAAACCGATAATTGAATACGTTTATCTTTTAAAAATTCGGTTTCTTCAGTTTCTTCAATCACTACAACCTTGCCATCGGCAGGGCAAAGGATAGTATTTTCGGCGGTTTCAATATCAAAGAACGGACTGCGGAAAAACTGTAGGATGATCAAAAATAAAGCACCCGAAAAAATATAAACTATCCATTTCAGCGTATGCGCAGTTGGCATGTAAAACTGGATGAGCGCATTTAAAACAAAAATGAACAGGATAGTAATAGCGAGCGAGGTATAGCCTTCTTTATGTATGGTCATTATTTATTGTATTTAATACAAAACTACTAATTTGAAATTAAGTACAGGTATGCATATACAATTGGCGCGGCCATCAGCAACCCGTCAAACCTATCAAGCAGGCCGCCATGGCCTGGTAATATGCCCCCCGAATCTTTTACGTTGAGGCTTCGCTTGAACATGGATTCAACCAGATCACCCATGGTGCCAAAGTTTGAGATGATAAGCGACATAATGATCCAGTCGAAACAATTGTATTCTGTATAAAAACGGCTCAAAATATATGCCGCCAAAGCGCAGATCAGGATGCCCCCGATAAAGCCTTCCCATGATTTTTTAGGCGAATGCCTTTCGAATAACTTGTTACGGCCAAATTTGCTGCCCACCAGGTAAGCCCCGGTGTCATTGCTCCACAGCATAATTAAAAAGCCAAGCGGCACGTGAAAGTTAAAAACACCATCTCCCCGCGTAAAAGCCATGGCATGGAAAAACATGAACGGCACAACAGCCATCAGCAAACCCAAATAAGTGAAGCCAATATTAGTAAATGGCGCGGTAGATTTTTTATATAACTCGCCTATCGGAATAAAGCTAAGCAGTATGGGCAGCAGGATAATATATCTATATGCCGGGAAATAGCAGTTAGCCGCAAAAAAGAAGAACATGATTACGCCGGCAAGCGCCCCGGTAAAACGCTCGGGCTGCGTACCGCCCTGTTTAACCAGCTTGTAAAACTCCAGCAAGCAAAACAGGCTCAATAACAGGTAAAAAACACTAAATACATACGGACCTAACAAATTAGACCCGATCATTACGATAATAAAAAATAAGCCAGTGATGGCGCGTTGTTTCATATATTAATTTGATTGAGGATCATGATCTCAATAGCCTTACTAAAATCCTCCTGGTGAATATAAACCTCTATTTCGCCAAAGTTGCGGTGCGATGAATCCTGTTTATTCAGCAAAACGGTATCAATATGATTCCCGGTAAGCATTTGCTTAACAATTTCTGATTGGTAAAAATTAGTTGAAGTAAAAATTTTGACCCAGTTTTTTTCCATTTAACTCAACAGCGGGCTTTTTCCTTTAGCAGTATTTCTGTACATAATAAGCAAAATTAAAATAATTATCAGGCTTAACGCATAGCTCTGATAATTAAAAACGTGCTGATCGTTAGGATCAAGCGTAATGCGCTTTTGCGAATACAGGTACAGGATCACCACCTGGGTGGCATTGTTTAAAAAATGCGCCCAAACGCTTGTCCAGATACTGCCGCTCCACATTACAAAATAGCCAAAAAACACACCCAGCGCCACACGCGGTAAAAAGGTAAAAAACTCCATATGGAAAGCACTGAAAAATATCGCCGTGATCCAGATAGCCGCATGCGGATTTCCCGTCCACCGGATCATGATGGTTTGCAAACATCCCCTGAATAAAAACTCCTCGGCAATGGCAGTTAACAAGCCAACTACCAAAACCGCAAAAAGCATGTCGGATATGGTCTTCATTTGAAGCATGGCTTCGGTGGCTTTTTGGGCCTGGGCCTCCATTGCGCGCAACGCATCTTCCAAACTTTTTAATTGGGCCGGCAAAACCAGTTTCTGATTAACATTTACCAATACTTCCATAACCGGCGACGAACAGATCATGATAGAGAGGATCAGCAATAACAGCACCGGTGGAAAATTGGGGGTAATCTTCAAATAATCTACAGGTTCCCTTACTATAAAGCGCGCAAAAATTACAGGGGCAAGATATAAGGGCAACGTAGTACTGATGATTTGCAACGTCCATAAAGCGGCACCAACATGCGGATTTCGGGTATTAAAAGTAAATGTATCCGTAAGTGTTTGTGATCCGAATATTACCCCGATAATCCCGGCAGCTACCAAGCCGCACACAATCAGCATCCCTATAGTTAGCGCAATCAGTATTATAAATTGTAAAAACGGTGTTATTTGACTTCCCTGTGGCTGAGGGCTTTGATATGAGTCTTTTATCATTCGATGTAAAATTCGTATTTTTGCAGGCTAAAGATAAGGATGTCTGTACAAATAGGAAATATTGATTTAGGTGAGTTCCCGCTATTGCTGGCGCCGATGGAAGATGTGAGTGATCCGCCCTTCCGTTACGTGTGCAAGCAAAACGGCGCGGATATGATGTATACAGAGTTTATTTCAAGCGAAGGCCTTATCCGCGATGCGGCAAAAAGCAGGCAAAAGCTGGATATTTTTGAATACGAAAGGCCTATTGGCATCCAGATCTTCGGCAGTGATATTGACCACATGCGCGAAGCTACCGAAATAGCTACGCTGGCCAATCCCGATTTAATGGATATTAATTATGGCTGCCCGGTAAAACAGGTGGCCTGCCGCGGTGCCGGTGCAAGTCTTTTACAAGATATCGATAAAATGGTTGCCATGACCAAAGCGGTTGTTGATGCAACACATTTGCCGGTAACTGTAAAAACCCGCCTGGGCTGGGACGATAACACAAAAAATGTTTACGAAGTTGCCGAACGCCTGCAGGATGTGGGGATCAAGGCACTTACTATACACGGCCGTACCCGCTCGCAGATGTACAAAGGCGAAGCCGATTGGTCGTTGATCAGAGATATCAAAAAAAATCCGCGGATAAAAATCCCCATTTTCGGCAATGGCGACATCGATTCGCCCGAAAAGGCGGCCGCATGGCGGATGGAATATGAGGTTGACGGCATGATGATCGGTCGTGCGGCGATTGGTTATCCATGGATTTTCCGTGAGGTAAAGCATTATTTTAAAACCGGCGAATACCTGGATAAGCCAACAATTGCCGAACGTGTGGCAGCTTGCCGTGCCCATTTGTACAAATCAATAGAGTGGAAAGGCCCTAAAACAGGCATTTTTGAGATGCGCAGGCATTACTCTAACTACTTTAAAGGGATAGATCATTTCAAAGAGTTCAGGATGCGTTTTGTTACCGCCCCTGATCTTGAAGCAGTTGACCAGATTTTGGCCGAGATCGAAGAAAAATATGCCATCGAAATGGCTTAATATTTGCTCCCTTTCCATATATTTGAAATAAACGATACTTGTCACATGGTTACCACTATAACTGAGGGTGTTAAGGTTTCCATCGAAACCATATATCAGCCGGAGTATTCAAACCCGGCAAACGATCATTTTATGTTTGCCTATAAGGTAAGCATCGAAAATATGACCAACTACGCCATCAGGTTGATGAGCCGTCACTGGTATATATTTGACTCAAACGGTGCAAAGCGCGAAGTGGAAGGCGAAGGTGTAGTAGGCCAGCAGCCTGTTATTGAGCCGGGCCATACTCATGAGTATGTATCAGGTTGTAACCTTAAAACCGACATGGGCAACATGAAAGGCGAATACCACATGATCCGCCTGTTGGATAACGCCAACTTCAATGTACAAATCCCGGAGTTTTATCTGATAGCGCCATACAGGCTGAATTAGTTGCTCCCACGCCCCCTAAAGGGGGAGTTTAAGAAATAAATTTCATGATACAAAAAAGCCGAATGATTTTTCACTCGGCTTTTTCTGTTCAAAGTACCCGCTATTGTTCCCCCTTTAGGGGGTTAGGGGGCCAGCTATCGTTGCCTTTCCCTGTGCGGTTTTTCTTCGCGCGGAGCCAAAGCTTGCCTGCGGGGAACTCTGTTGCTATGCTGCGCGACAGCCCTTGCGGCACCATTATTTACCGCCGCGACATTTGACCTCCTGGCTGCAGAATGGCTGTTAGCGGAATTGTCGGCAGATGGTGCAGCATTACCAGCATGAGCCGGATTAGCTGCTGCATTTGCTCTTACTGAGGGTTGCGCCCTGCTTCCTTCCGGTGTAAAACGGCTTCCGTTGACCTTGTTCATGGCAGCGGTTGCCGGATGCCCGTTATTATTTTTCGCAAATTGGCTTGGGTCTTTTACCGCAACCTGCCGGTGGGTAATCTGATCAGCCGTAGGCTGTATGTGATTTTCCTTTTCAGCAGCCTGCTCTTGCGGCTGCGGTTTTGCGGTTACACCACCCGGCCCGTTAAAACTGTTATTATTAACGGTAACATTATTATTGATAACAGTTTTGTTGACATAGGTATTATGCACAACCGTGTTATTAACATTCACAACAGCGGTATTGTACTGAAATGAATTGCCGGCCCAGCGCCCGCCAACATAGCCGGTTCCAACATAACCGTAGCCGTAGTTTACACCGCCGTAAAATCCGATGTGCGGGCCCCAGTAGCCTTCATGGAAAACGTATACTGCACCATCGTACCCCCAGTAACCAGGCGTCCACAAATAACCCACCCTGGGTGGACTTACCCATACACCCGGAACCCAGTAATATCCGCCATCCTGGTCATAAGCCCAATAACCAGGTGTCCATAAATATCCATCAACAGGGCAGGGCGGCTGGGTATAGGTAGGCAATACAGGCGGCGCTATATTTACAGAAACACCTATACTGATTTGTGCATAGGTTTTAACGGATGCTGCTGACACTATCAAAAGCACCATAAATACACTTGCTATTTTTTTCATGATATATGATTTTACCCAAACCTACCCGTGTAACATGAACATTACATTAAGTTTCGGCCTGTTAAATGAACAGATCATGAAGTAGAGGCAGGAAGTCAAGAGCCAGGAGGCAAGAAAAGAAAACTTAAAAAGAGAAAGCCCTAATCGACAATTCGGTTAGGGCTTTTTTTGCGTCTTAATTTCGTTCTTCCTTCTTTAACTTTTGATTTCTTGCCTCCTGGCTCTTGATTTCTCGCCTCTTGAAGCTTAATTCCTCCTGTTAAATAAAAACGATGCATAGTAAACCAGCGTAGCCAGAGCGCTCAACGCGGCAACTACATAGGTCATGGCAGCCCACCAGAGGGCATCTTTTGCCATTTCATGTTCTTGTCCGGTTTGTACCACAGCATAATTGTTATCCAGCCACGCCAACGCCCGGCGACTTGCATCAAACTCAACCGGCAGGGTTATAAAGCTAAAAAATGTAACCAGTGCAAGCGCGGCAACACCAACTGCCAAAACATAAGGGCTACCTGAAAAGAATAACAGCATAATGCCGATGAACAAAGTCCACTGGGTAATAGTTGATGCCACGTTGATAACGGGCACCATAGCCGATCTGAAACTTAACCAGCCATAAGCCTCGGCGTGTTGTACGGCGTGGCCGCATTCATGTGCGGCGACAGCGGCAGCGGCAATGCTGCGGCTGTAAAAAACATCGGTACTCAGGTTCACTGTTTTTGTTTCGGGGTTATAATGATCCGTAAGCTGTCCTTCAACACAAATTACCTGTACATCAAAGATACCATGGGCGCGCAGCATCTTCACGGCTACTTCCTGTCCCGATAAGCCAGACATTAAGCCAATTTCAGAATACTGCTTAATTTTACTCCTGAACCGCCATTGTACAATAAAGCTTACCAGGGCAACAATAATCATCAGGAACCAGGCCGAGTTCGGCGCGATGTATCCCATAATTAATGACATGTGATTCATATGATTGATAAATATTAAGTTAAAACTAAGTAGGTTGAAACCTTACAAACGTTACAGCGCTTGTTCAAAAACTATTCCGCTTTAAGCAAAAAGTTTAAAAGCATTAGGCTACCTCAAAGTTTTTGCTTCCCGAATAGCTATTTTTGAACATGTTGGAGCCATCATTTTCATACTGGGAGCGTACAGCCTTTACTGATAATGCCGATGTTATCATTATTGGCAGCGGCCTTGTTGGCCTTAGCGCCGCCCTTCAGTTAAAAAAACAGCAACCAACCTTAAAAGTTTTAGTGTTGGAGCGCGGCTTCCTACCGTCAGGCGCCAGTACTAAAAACGCTGGTTTTGCCTGTTTTGGTACAGTTTCGGAGCAAATTGAGGCAATAAATCATTCATCAGAAACAGAGGCGATGCGCTTGGTGACCTACAAGTGGAAAGGACTGCAACGATTAAGGGAAAATTTGGGTGACGCTAACATCGATTATTATCAATATGGCGGATATGAACTGTTTATGGATCATGAGGAAAGCCATGCACGTGAGTGTATTGATCAAATAAACCACCTTAACAAATTATTAAAACAAGCTATAGGCCGGGCTGACATTTATTCAGTAGCCGATGAAAAAATTGCAGACTTTGGCTTTAATAAAGTAAAGCATATCATATACAACCCTTTTGAAGGGCAGATCCATACCGGCAAAATGATGCGTACTCTTTTATATAAAGCATACCAACTCGGCGTATTGGTACTTAATAATTGCAGTATTTCCGTTATCGGGCAGGAAGATCAGCACATCAGGTTAAGCACCTCGCAAGGTATTTTTAAAGCGGGCAAAGTGATCCTGGCTACCAATGCTTTTGCAAGCCAGCTATATCCTCAGCTTGATGTAGTGCCCGGCCGCGGACAGGTAATGGTTACCAAGCCTGTTCCCGGGTTAAAACTTAAAGGCACTTATCATTTTAATCAGGGTTATTATTACTTCCGCAATATTGATGGGCGGGTGTTGTTTGGCGGCGGCCGTAACCTCAATTATAAAGCAGAAGAAACCTGGGATTTTGGGCATACCGATGAAGTTAAACAGCAATTGATAAACTATCTGAACGAGGTGATCCTCCCCGGCCAAAATGTAGAGATTGATTATTGGTGGAGCGGCATCATGGGTTTCGGGCAGGAGATCAGCCCGATAGTAAAACAAGTGCAGCCTAATATTTTTTGCGCTGTGAGATGCAACGGCATGGGCGTTGCCATGGGGAGCTTGGTAGGTGAGGAAGTGGCAGAGTTGTTACTTAGTTCGTAAGTAATTGATTTTCAAGAACCCGGTAAATTACTCGCCGATTTTGTCTGAACTCGAATTTATGAAATTAAAAGAATTCATCGAATTTGCTTAGCATTCTGTTAATTGATCAAATTCCAGAAGCCGGGTTCAGACAACAGCAACACCGGTAAGAATAACCTGTTATTAGCTAAATAGATAAGCGCCTGGCACTACCGCAAATCTTTTTTGAAAATTTTTCAAATCACTGTTGAATATTTGATTTAAAAGTCTGATATTTGCAAACTCTTTTTGGATAAAGGGTTGATAATTAAAAATATTTGTCATGTCAAGAATTTGTGATCTAACAGGAAAAGGATCTATCGTAGGTAACAACGTTTCAAACTCAAACGTTAAAACAAAACGCAGGTTTCATCCTAACTTGAAACTTAAAAAGTTTTATATTCCTGAAGAAGATAAATGGATTACCTTAAAGGTATCTACTTCTGCTGTAAAAACTATCAGCAAAAACGGTATTACCGCCTGCATCAATAAATTTGTTAAAAAAGGCTACATTTAGTAGTTGGCTTTCAAGTTTAGCAGTATAATAAAATTGAAAAATTACGTAAGCCGTGAGGTGACACGTACAACATAAAAAGAAAATGGCAAAAAAAGGCAACAGGGTTCAGGTGATTTTAGAGTGCACCGAACACAAAACAAGCGGTATGCCAGGCATGTCTCGCTATATCACCACTAAGAACAAAAAAAATACAACTGAAAGATTAGAGTTGAAAAAATTCAACCCTGTTTTGAGGAAAGTAACCGTTCACAAAGAGATTAAATAATTAGTTGACCGGATTGATTGGCTCATTAAGTTTTAATTTGATATAGCCAACTCAATAATTCACTAAATCAATAATTAAACAACATGGCAAAGAAAGTAGTTGCAACGCTGAAAGTAGCAGGTAAAGGCAAAGAATATTCAAAAGTGATCACCATGAATAAATCACCTAAAACTGGTGCTTATTCATTCAAAGAGCAAATTGTCCCTAACGATTTAGTTAAGGATGCAATTGCAGGTAAAACTATATAATCACTCTTTGATTAAAATATTGAAGCCGTCTTGTTTTAACGAGAGGGCTTTTTTTGTTGAATGTTATCTGAATCAGAATTTACAGAATTAATAAATTGACAGAATGCTGTTTGAATTAATATCTGATATTTCTGAAAACATATTTAAATTCAGAAAATTCTATAATTCTGAGAATTCTGATCACCATGGGATTATTTGATTTTTTTAAGAAAAAGGAAAACACGCAGCAGGAACAGCAGGCGCTTGATACCGGTTTGGAAAAAACCAAGGATAACTTTTTTTCAAAGATCACCAAAGCCATCGCCGGTAAATCAACCGTTGATGATGATGTGTTGGATGAACTGGAAGAGATCCTGGTTACATCCGACGTTGGCGTAAGCACTACGCTTAAGATCATTGACAGGATCCAGGCACGTGTTGCCCGCGATAAATACGTAAGCACCAACGAGCTGAACGCCCTGTTAAAAGATGAAATTCAGCAACTGCTTGCCGAAAACAACAGTAACGACTTCCGCAATTTTGAATATGGCGATCATAAGCCATACGTAATTATGGTGGTTGGCGTTAACGGCGTAGGTAAAACCACTACTATAGGCAAGCTGGCCCATAAACTAAAGCAGGCTGGCAACCAGGTTGTTTTAGGTGCTGCCGATACCTTTCGCGCAGCCGCGGTTGACCAGATTAAACTTTGGGGCGAACGTGTTGGGGTAAAAGTTGTTGCCCAGGCTATGGGATCCGATCCGGCTTCGGTTGCTTATGATACCCTTCGCTCGGCTGTGGCCAATGGCGATGATGTGGCTATTATAGATACTGCCGGCCGTTTGCATAATAAAGTTGGCCTGATGAACGAGCTAACCAAAATCAAGAACGTGATGCAAAAGGTGATCCCCGGTGCTCCGCATGAGATACTGCTGGTACTGGACGCCTCAACCGGGCAAAACGCCATTGAGCAATGCAAGCAGTTTACCGATGCTACTAATGTAAACGCCCTGGCGCTAACCAAATTGGATGGTACAGCTAAAGGTGGTGTGGTTATAGGAATATCAGATCAGTTTAAGATTCCGGTTAAATATATAGGTGTTGGCGAGGGAATGGATCACCTGCAGCTGTTTGACAGGCAGGCGTTTGTAGATAGCTTGTTTAAAGCCTGATTTTTTGATTTCAGTGATTTTTTTGATTTCACAGATTATTTATGGCTTATGAAAACGACTCGTTAACCGAAAAAATAATAGGATGTTGTTTTGAGGTTCACAAACATTTAGGGCCGGGCTTTATTGAAAAAGTATACTCAAAAGCCTTACAACATCAGTTACAATTGGAAAGTTTAGCTTTCGAAACAGAAAAGAAATTCGAATTATATTTTAAGGAAAAGTGTGTTGGGGAATTTAGATGCGATTTTTTTATTGAGGGAAAAGTCATTCTTGAAATAAAAGCTGTAACAGGGCCTTTCATGCCTGTAATTTTCCAAAAACAACTCTTATCTTATTTAAAAGCAAGTAAAATAAAAACAGGCTTATTGATCAATTTCGGTAACGTAAGTTGTTCAATTAAACGGATGTCTGTATAAACGAAATCAGTGAAATCAAAAAAATCACTGAAATCAATAAAAAATAATGAAGACAAAGGAAATTTCACGCCCTGCGGTTAAGCAAGCCAAACCCCGTGTAAACGTGGTTACGTTAGGTTGCTCAAAAAATATTTACGATTCGGAGATATTAATGGGCCAACTGAAGGGCAACCAGTTTGATGTGGTGCATGAGGCCGAGAAGGTAGGCAAAAATGATATTATAGTAATTAATACCTGTGGCTTTATTGATAATGCCAAGCAGGAGTCGATAGATACTATTTTACAATACAGCGAACTTAAGGAGCAGGGCAAAGTAGGAAAGGTGATTGTGACCGGCTGCCTGAGCGAACGCTACAAACCCGAGCTTGAAGCCGAGATCGCCAATGTTGATGCCTACTTCGGCACCAACGACCTGCAAAATTTATTAGCTACTGTAGGCGCAAACTATAAACACGAGTTGATAGGCGAGCGTTTATTAACCACACCTTCGCACTTTGCTTACTTTAAAATTGCTGAAGGTTGTAACCGTCCCTGTTCATTTTGTGCTATTCCGCTGATGCGTGGCAAGCACCTGAGCTCACCTATTGAGCAACTGGTTGAGGATGCTAAGAAGTTGGCTAAAAACGGAACAAAAGAACTGATCCTGATTGCACAGGATTTAACCTATTATGGTCTCGACCTTTACGGCAAACGTAACCTGGATGAGCTGCTTCGTCGCTTATCTGACGTGAACGGTATTGAGTGGATCAGGCTGCAGTACGCTTACCCTTCAGGCTTCCCAATGGAGATCCTGGATGTGATGAACGAGCGTGAAAATATTTGCAAATACATGGATATGCCTTTGCAGCACATCACCGATAATATGCTTAAATCAATGCGCCGGGGCATCACCAAACAAAAAACCATTGATATTGTGAACGAGATCCGCGATCGTGTACCGGGCATTGCTATGCGTACTACGTTAATCACCGGTTACCCGGGCGAAACCCAGCAGGATTTTGAAGAGATGGCACAATGGGTTGAGGATACCAGGTTTGACCGATTGGGCTGTTTCACCTATTCGCACGAGGAAAAAACCCACGCCCATACTTTGATTGATGATGTACCTGAAGAAGTGAAACAGGAGCGTGCCGATGCCATTATGGAAATCCAGCAGGGCATTTCTTTTGATAAAAACCAGGAAAAGATCGGCAATACCTATAAAGTGCTGATTGACAAAAAGGATGGTGGCTATTTTGTTGGCCGTACAGAATTTGATTCGCCCGAGGTTGATAACGAAGTTTTGATTGATGCCAGCATTGATTATGCTACCGTTGGCAGCTTTGTTAACGTAAAGATAGACAGCGCCGAAGACTTTGACCTTTATGGACAAATTGTAAAATAATGTTAATTTGCGGTCGGCTGTAAAGCGATTTGCGATTTATAATCTAATTTCGACATCAGCATTTAATTTTATTTGCTGATGTTTTGTTTTAGGTCAAATCCGAAATCGAACATCTCAAACGGCGAAGCCTTCTTGAACACCATAGAAAGCAAGTTAAAAAGTGAAAAATCCGAAATCGAAAATGGACGCATCCTGTATAAGTTATAAAGACACCGGTTTTTTTTCAAGCACAGTTGCCGAATATATCGACAATAAACCCGAACTACGGCCTTTTTATGGTTATCGCCCGGATATGGCCGGTTTTGCCGGGTTTTTGAAAAACAAAAAGGTAGTTGCTGATCGCGAAGTGCTGGTACGTGTTTTAACTAAGCAGTACGAGTGTTTAGGCAAAGAGCCGGGTAAATTATGTACATATTCAACTGCCCTTACAGCCCAAAACCTGGAGCTGTTAAAACAGGATAATACCTATACCATTACAACCGGCCACCAGTTGAATATCTTCGCCGGACCTTTATATTTCCTTTATAAAATTGCAACGGCCATTAAACTGGCGCAGCAGTTAAAAGCCGCCCATCCCGATAAAAATTTTGTGCCTGTTTACTGGATGGCCAGCGAAGACCACGACTTTGCCGAGATCAACTATACCAACATTGGCGGTAAAAAAGTACACTGGTGGTATGAGGCTTCGGGAGCCACAGGTCGTATCGACCCGGTGAGCATGCGCCAGGCACTTAACCAATACAAAGGCGTTTTAGGCATGGAAGGTCACGCTACTGACCTTGCCGAAATTGTTGAAACTGCCTATACCAAATTTGATAAACTTGCTGATGCTACCAGATATCTTGTTAATTCACTTTTCGGACAATATGGTTTAGTTATCATTGATGCCGATGACCATGAATTTAAAAAAGAGTTCGCGGCCATTATTGAGCAGGATATCATTGGTCAGCACAGTTTTAAAAACATTACCGAAACCAACCAAAAGCTGCATGAACTTGGTGTACACATCCAGGTTAACCCGCGCGAGATCAATTTCTTTTACCTGAAAGATCAGCTTCGCGAGCGGATAGTTTTCGAAAATGACAGCTATCATGTGCTCAATACCGAAATCAGGTTTACTGAAGCTGAGCTAAAAAAGGAAATAGCAGCGTATCCCGAACGCTTTAGCCCTAATGTGGTGATGCGCCCGCTATACCAGGAATGTATTTTACCAAACATTGCCTACATCGGCGGTGGTGCAGAAGTAGTTTACTGGCTCGAGTTGAAATCTAATTTTGATCATTATAAAATTGATTTCCCTATCCTCATCCTTCGCAACTCGGCTTTGGTAATCAAGAAAGAACAAGCTTCCAAGATATCACGTATGGATCTGGATGCACTTGCCTTGTTTAAACAAAGCGATGCCCTGCAAACCTATTGGATCAAAAAGCACAGCGGCCATAACCTGAGCATTGCCGAAGAATGGAGGGAAATGGAAAACCTTTTTGAGAAAATAAAACTACGTGCCTACAAGATAGATCCTACCCTTTCACCCTCAGCGGCGGCTGTACAGGCCCGCCTTAAAAAGGCCATGGATAACCTTGAAAAGAAGCTGATCCGTGCCGAAAAAAGAAATTACAGTGTACGCTTGGAGCAACTCACCGCCGTTAAAGCCGAGCTCTTCCCGAAAGACAGTTTGCAGGAGCGTTCTGAAAACTTCGGCCTCATGTATGTAAAATGGGGGCAAACTTTTATTGATGAACTCATTCGCCTGTTTGAACCGCTTGATTTTAAGTTTACGGTATTAACGGAGAAATAACAGCAGGATGCAAAAGTTATCCCAGCACCGGCAATCCCTTTTTAGCGCAAGTCCTGTGTGGGGGATATAAGCATGGATGACTTGTGCTTTTCCGAATGTATCGTCCTAAAAAGGTTTACCAGCCGCGGGGTTGTGGGGAAGACGCAATTATGCGTCTCTATGGGGCCTACCCCACATTCACCGCATCCGGAAACCTCAATATCAAGCCGGGGTCGGGTATATTTTTCTGCCAGATCTCTTTTTCTGAAAACTTAGCTACACCGGGATAATCGCCCTGTTTACCTTCCATATCAAACATAAGCTGAAAATGTAAATGCGGCGGCCAATGGCCGTTTTCATCGGTATTGCCAAGGGTTGCTATTTGGCTGTTTTTAGACACAGGCATACCTTTAGAAAGCCCGTTCAGGCTTTTACGGCTTAAATGCCCGTACAGGCTATAAAGGGTTAAGCCATCAAGGTCGTGTTGTAAAATAATGGTTGGGCCGTAATCGCCAATGGTATTATTATCCTGGTAACTGTGCACAATGCCATCAAGCGGGGCATATACCGGCGTTCCGGCATCGCTCCAGATATCGACGCCCAAATGCAGGCGCCGGGGCTCATCATCCGTATCAAAATGACTGCTAAAGGCATAAATGGTACGGTGTTCCATATACCCGCCAATACCGTAACGGCAATTGTAGTCGCGCAGCTTTTCGCTCACTAACTGGCTGAACATCCACGGCTTGTTAATAACCTCAGCCGTCAACTCCTTATTGGCGGCGGTAAGGTCAAAATGATAAAGGCGGTCATGATCTGCATCAAAATCAACCACTTTGCCAATGGCTTCGGGATGATTGTTAACGTAATTAGCAAACAGCGTGTGCCGGTCCATCAGTGGTTATAAGTTTTCTTCGGTATCGGGCTGGCGTTCCTCTTTACTGATCTTATCAAAGATCTTGTCCATACGCTCAACGTATTCGCTGGTATCATCAACAAAAAACTCAAGCTGCGGAATGATCCTTACCTGGTCTTTGATGCGGGCGCCCAGTTTGTACCTGATTTCCGAAGCGTGCGATTTGATGGTATGCAAAGCGGTTTGCACATTAGGATTGCCCAAAAAGCTTAAAAATATACGAGCTATGGCCAAATCGGGCGTTACACGTACCTTGGTTATGGTTACCAGTGTATTAGGCAAATAATTCATGCCTTCGCGCTGAAAAATAGCTGCAAGGTCTTCCTGTATTACTCCGGCAAATTTTTGCTGACGTTTTGATTCCATGGGTTGTTAGTTACGCCGATAAGGCAGATGAGTGTTTAATGCTTAATGCAAAAGCCTAAGTTATTGTTTTAGGCTTTTATTAACAATGGCGGCAGGGGGTTAATTACATACGTCCTGCGGGATCTCTTTGGTTATTTTTACTACTTTTTTTACAACGAGGGTACTGTCATATTCAGACCCGCGGCCAACATCGCCCGATTTTGATTTGATGCCTTCAACCTCCACGTAAACAGGTTCATAGGGTTTTTCGAAATTGAGTTGGGAATACTGAAGCTCCAACTGAGCCGAACTGTCAACAGCCCAAAACTCCTGGCCGCTATCGCAATCTTTAAATGATTTAATTTCGGGGCCCGCGCTATACAAGCCTTTATAAAGTGTAACCCCGTCTTTTTTATGGGCATCATTATTACATGCGTAAACAGCAATAATAACAAGCAGCAAAACAAAAACTTTGATATACCTCATACCCATTTAACAAATTTACAAATCCTGTTTGATTTCATCCAATCCTTTAATACTTAAACGGGCGCTGATGCCGGCAGCTATTACCGAAATGCCGCCAACGGTTAGCAGTACCAGGCCAAAATCCTTAATTTTAAGGTCGATAGGATACGAGTCTAACACCGACATTTTGGCCCCCATTTTTATCCATCCGTAATGCTGCTGCAGCAGGCAAAAAATGGTGCCCAGCGTTATGCCGATAATACAGCCAATAGCGGTGATCATCATTCCCTCAAAAAAGAAAATCCCCTGGATCATATTTTTATTGGCGCCCAGCCCGCTTAAAATGGCTATGTCCTTGCGCTTATCAATAACCAGCATGGTTAACGAGCCAATGATATTAAATATTGCGATGATGAGCACAAAGGTAAGGATCATATAAACCGCCCAGCTTTCGTAATTAAGGGTTTTGTAAAGCTCGCTGTTTTGTTCCTTGCGGTTTTTTACGGTAAAGTCATTCCCTATTTTATCCCGGATGTCTTTTTGCATGGCATCGATATTGGTGCCGCGCTTAAAATTAAGCTGGAGTGAAGAAACATTTACCGGCTGGTCAAGCAGGTCGCGGGCAAACTCTATGGGGGTTACAGCTATGTCATCAAATTCCTGCTGTATGGCAAACACTCCTGATGGGTTAATGCTGCGCACAACAAATTCATTTAAAGGATTGACCGAGTTTTCCGCGTCGCGCCGCGGCGAATAGATCTGCATGGACGAAAGCTCGTCATGAACATTAATACCTAAGCTCCCCTGTATGGTAGCGCCAATAACGGCAAAATTTTGATCGCCGCTTTTAAGCGTGAATGAGCCGCTGGCTATGGTACTATCGAGCTGGTTGTTTTTCAAAAAATCATCGCTCACGCCCATTACGGTACCTAAAAACGGTTTATCGCCATATTTGATCAGGGCTTTTTCCTGCAATACTTCGGTAAATGAAAATACGCGCGCATCTTTATGCAGGGAAGCAAAGTAAGGTGTATTGGGATTGAAGGTTTTGCCAAGCTTAGCTTCTATCTTTATTTCGGGCGTAAAGTTGCTGTATAACGAAAGGATAACTTTTTCAAAGCCATTGAACACCGAAAGAATGATAAGCAAAGCCGCGCTGCCAATGAGCACCCCCAACATGGATATACCCGAAATAATATTGATAGCATGCATTTTTTTGCCCGAGAACAGGTAACGCTTTGCTATGTAAATGGAGGTGTTCAATTGTGTGGGAATTATGCGTTCAGGTTTGCTTATGCTCAGTAAAACGTCACTATGATGTTAACTAAGTTAAAAACGGATTGTTTTGTTTTTCGTAGCCGATGGTTGTTTCGGGGCCGTGGCCGGGATAAACGGTAACATCATCGGGAAGGGTGAACAGTTTGGTTTCGATATTATCAATCAGTTGGGTGAAGTTACCTCCCGGCAAATCCGTGCGACCGATGCTTTGTCTGAACAGCACATCGCCCCCGATCAGGATCTTAGCCTCTTTATCATAAAAACACAAGTGAGCAGGCGAATGGCCGGGCGCGAATATCAAGTGTAGCGTAGTGTTGCCAAAGTGAATGGTGCCGGTTTCAGGCAAAAATTCATCAGGCATAGGAGATACATCGTAACGGAAGCCCATAGAGGGAGCATAAGCTACTACGGCCGCCAATACTTCCGACTCACCAACGTGGAAACGGGGTTTAAGGCCATACTGGTCGAACACAAATTTATTGCCCAGCACATGATCGATATGGCAATGGGTGTTGAGCAGCATAACAGGCTTCAGGTTATTGTTTTTGATGAAGCCGACCACGGTGTTTTGCTCGGGAGCGGTATACATACCCGGATCGATGATCACACATTCGCCGGTTTCATCATACAAAATATAGGTATTCTCCTGGTAAGGGTTATTTACAAATGATATAACTTTTGCCATGCGGTAAAAGTACGGAATAAATTGATTGGGATAGGTACGATCCGTAGAAGCGAATCATATACGCAAATCCCGACGGCTACAAATTAAAACTACACCCTAAAACTTCAGAGGTGATTTTGCCGGTTAGTTCATATACCAGTTCGTATTGGTGCGCTTCATTATAAGCGAACATGACCACCTTTTTATCTTCAGGATCAATAATGAAATATTCCTTTACCCCCACTTTTTCGTACAGGTTTTTCTTTTTTAAAGTATCGTGAATACGATTGCTTGATAGTATTTCAAAAACAACATCAGGTGCACCATGAATGCCATCCTTTTGGATAATTGACTTATTTTCGTTCAGGATCACCAGTACATCCGGCTGTAAAACGGATTGTTCCTCCTCGAAATAAACATCAGCAGGAGCATGCAGTATTACGCCCTTACCTGTCTCTTCCAAAAAATTATAAAGCAGGGCCGAAAGTTTTACGGAAATGAATTGATGGTCGGTGTTGGGTGCCGGGGTCATGATGAGTTGGTTGTACAACACTTCGCATCTGGTACCCTCGGGCAGCATCCGGTATATATCGACAGCAGTTGCAGGGATGGTAGTACTCATGTTGTAAATACTTTTATGCTAATTTAGTTAAAACGGCTTAAATAAAAAAGTATGCTACGCCGCCGTTGCCCCTTCAATCAACTCCACCTCCGCTACCGGGCTAAACAGATAGATACGCTTAGTAGCTACTTCGGTACATTTAAAGCGCTTACGCAGCTTTTCGTCTTTGCGGAACACTCTACCGTCCTTTAGCTTAAACAATGCCTTAAGCGGGATCTTTTCTACCGTTAAAATTGCTTCGGATGTTTTGGGAGGATCATACTTGCGCAGCGAGCGGTACAGGTTCAAATCTGAGCAGCTTGACGCCGCCGGGTTATCCAGGTAGTTTACGATAGCCTTCTTAACATCTGCCGGGAAAATCTCTTTTTCAAAAAATGGCTGCATCATTTTTTTGAAATTGTTTTTCCATTCTGTTCCGTGGGGTTTGGCTTTTTGTTTATGCTCGTTCCAGGTATGCAGGTGTGCAAACTCGTGCACTGTTGTTACCAGGAAAGCGTAGGGGTTAAGGTCGTAATTAACCGAGATGCGGTGACCTTTGCCGCCATAGGGTGAGCGGTAATCGCCAAATTTACTGTTACGGTTGCGCGAAATTTTAAATTCGCATTTAAAGTAGTCAATCCACCGGGCAATGAGCGGGGCCGCTTCTGCCGGTAGATATTTCTCTAAAACTTTTACTTTATCCAATTTTTACCTCAATACAAATGTAAGGATTTGTGGTTGATAGTCCATAAACCATAGTCGATGGTTTGTAAAACTTTGATTTACTCTCTAAGCTTCTGCTGACGGTTATTTGCTCTAAAGTATAAGTCTGCCGGGATGGGCAAGCCTCTACATCCAATCTCATTCTAAATTTAAAGGGTGGAAATTTTATCTTTCCTCCTCTTTTTTCTTCACCTCCCTGGTCATCTTCAAAGTCAACAACAACAACAACCCTAATGAAACAATAATAGCTACCCAAATTAATCCGATGTAATCTTTCCCGGCAGGTTTTACTGCCACTGCATAGCCGGTGTTTTTAACAACAGCTTCGTGTTTAATAACCGGGGTGTTCCCTCCAATACTATCAGCAAAAAACTTAAGATCATATTCCGGTGCCTGAGCTGAAGGATCACCGACCAGGAACCGGTAGCTTTGCTTAGCTTCAAGGTAGCTGATCAAATATTCGTCAGATTGAAATGCTTTGATCTCGCCGATGCTCAGCGGCTGGTTATCGCCATTGCTTATCTCTATTAACAGGTGGTTGGCTTTTGCAGCAATTAACAGATCAGTTGTTTTATCTGATGACAGTTCGGCTTCGCTCAGGAGCTCCCTGCCATTGTTTACAAACTGGTAAACGGTAACACTTCGTTTATAATACCTCGGCGCGCTGATATTGAGGTGCAACTTGTTTACCTGGTAATTATCGTTCAGCTTAATGTCGATAAAGGTGGTTTTATTACTATCGGCACGGATGATGTTTAAAGGCGAAACAGGCGTGTAACTTTGCGCTGTCGACGCGTACTCAGTATAAATGCCCGCCTCCAAAAACTTAACCGGGTTTTTGTTTTTATCGTTTACCTGGATTTTTAAATAGCGATAGTTACTCGCCGGAAACGACAACGATTGCAGGTAGGTGCCTTCACTGTTTTGTACAGCTTCCTGCAAGGGGATCTCTTCCTGGATGGCAAACCACTGTTTCAGATCATCGCTGCCCAGCAGGTTCACTTTACGTTTTACGGCTGTGTTTTGCAGCCTGATCCAAAGGCGGTCGAGTACCAGCCCGGTTTTATTTTCTATGATAAAAACAGTACTGGTATCGGTTTTTGGCGTGTTGCTGATCTCCGGGAAAACAACAAAGCTTTGCTGGCTTTTTTGCGGCAGGCTACCGGCCTGGATGTAAGGCACAAAGTTGCCTTTCGCGTCTGCAATGCGAATGTCCGACAGGTCGGGTTTGGCTTTCGCTACCAATTCCGGCTGCAAGCCAATACGGTAAAAGCCGGTGCTGTCAATCTTGTGCAGCGCGGCTTTATATTTAAAATTTTTTTGTGCCGATGCGGGTAATATGACTCCGCAAAGCAGCAGCGTTAAAAGCGTTAGCTTATTCATTTTTTTTAGCCTCATCATCGGCAATATTTTTTTTAGCTGTTCGCTGGTACATAAATGCCACAATAAGGAGCAGTACCCCCAAACAAAAGAAAGCAGCTATTTTACCCCAAACCGGGATGTTTTTAATATCGAACAAAAATAATTTTACTAAAGTAAGCGAGAACAATGTTAATGAGGCCACCCGCATTACCCGGAGCTTGTATTTCATCCCCAGCCACATCAAGGCGAAGGAAAGCAGTCCCCATAATACAGGTAAGCCGGTTTTTATGTACACGGTTTCTATTTGATCGATAGAATTGGCTTTACTAAAAAATAGCAGGTTACTCATCAGGCTTACTTCAAAGCTTAAAAACAATACAACGCCCGCGCTTAATACCCAGGTAAACGCTTTTTTCAGGCCTTCGTTCAAATTTTGCTGACATAAGCGGATCACCCTGTAAAACAACAGACCGATAAATACAGCACCAATCCAATGTGCCATAAAATGACTGGTCGACGGCTTCTTAGTTTCGAGCATCAAATGTTGCAGCGAATAATATTGTGGCGTAAGCAACAGGTAAACAATCAGGCAGACGAGTAGTATCACAAACTTTGCGTCGCTGCTAAAATTGATAACCTGTATTTTGGGCGATGACGTATAGTAGATAAATACAAACACAGGCGTATACACCATCGCATATAAAATATTAAGGTTGGTATCCGTGTAATGGTTCAGGAACTGGTGGTTGATTTCCAGCAGGCCGCTTAAAAAAAGAAGCACAAGTGCGGCTACCCCAAAAAGCTGCTCAGTAAAAATATTGGTGTGCTCCACCTTGGTTGGGTCCTTTTTAACCAATACCGAAAGTAAAAATGAACTTACAGCAGCAAATAGCGTAGTGATGAAACCCTTATTGGCAATTATGGTTAAACTCAAACTGTAATTACTATAAGTCTGGTACATGTCCATTAGCAAGCTTAGCAACATGGCTATCCATAAAAACACAGCTGTATATTTCATGAGCTGAATGCCAGAGCGCAGGTACAGCCAATAAAGCAACACCGTTTCTGAAGCCCAGAAAATGGTAATGTTATTGCCATGCAACTGAATAGGAGCAGCTAACGAAATAAACGTGAGCG
Source organism: Mucilaginibacter sp. Mucisp73 (assembly GCF_059491465.1). Classification (NCBI taxonomy): domain Bacteria; kingdom Pseudomonadati; phylum Bacteroidota; class Sphingobacteriia; order Sphingobacteriales; family Sphingobacteriaceae; genus Mucilaginibacter; species Mucilaginibacter sp. Mucisp73. The sequence goes on from NZ_CP168507.1 coordinate 5,821,662, forward strand.
TAATGCCGATAAGCAGGTACAAAATATTGGTATCCACCTTACGATTACGAAACAGCACGTATGACAGCACCAGGTTTACCACAGCCAAACTCACGCAAAACAAACCCCGGTATTGCTCATCATGCATCATGGTTAACAGGTACAGGCCGGTAGCAAAATATAACCCGGTATTAAGAAGCAAAATGCTGAAATCGGAGGCGATGAATTTTTTGTTCTCGCGTACGTTGTTGGCTATGTTGATAACAAAGTAAAGCGCGTAAAAAATGCTGGCATAAATAAAGCCGAAATGGTAGGTAGGAGGTGTAAGTGTATACAGCACCGTTGAAAAAACAATTACCGTAAACCCAAACGAAACAATGTTAAGCACCCGCCATGCTTTGTAATAAGCAATAATGAGCAGGCCGGTATTTAATATCAGCAGGTAAATGAACAGACCGTTATAATTGGCGCTGCCATTACTTACCATAAACGGGCTGGCAAAGCCGCCAACTAATGCAATCACGGCCAGCTCCTGCTTATCATATAATAAGGAAAGCAGTACCGCAAAAACGGTGATCACAATTAAAATAATGAATGCCGTTGTTTGATTAAACAAATGAAACTGCTGAAATGCCAGCGTTATGGTAAAATAAAACACAGCCAGGCCACCGCCCACCAATACCGAGCTAAAGGCCTTATAACTATTACGCAGCGCATGTGCAACAGCAATTAAAATACCGCCGCAAACAATACCTATGCCCACGCGGCCTACTAAGCCTATCCAATCGTTATCGATAGCATATTTTACAAAGAAGCCAATGGCCAGCACCAGGATGGCTATGCCTATTTTATTAATGAGATTTTCGCCGATGAATTTTTCCAGGTCGGGATGGCGCTCAAAAAAAGACGGCCTGGGCTGCAAAGGTTTCACGTGCCCAAAATCGCGTGTTTTTATAGGGCGATTGATGATTGATAAGCTGTCTTCAATAACTTCGGGTTGCCGTTCAATTTTTGGAGGTGTAATAGGTTCTGGTTTTATCTCTGCCTCAACAGGAGCTTTCGGTTTTTCAACAGGAGGTTGTGGTATAACAGGCGCAGGAGGCGAAACAATTGCAGGTGCCCGTTCTTCTGCTTTTTTGACATCTTCAGCACCCGGCCGGGTTATCTTAAGCTGTTCAATAATACCTTTTAGTTCGAATATTCTAAATTCAAGCTCTTTGATCTTATTGTTTAAACTGCCCTTGTGGTTCAGCATCATGATAATGACAACCACTAATAAAAAGACGGCTAATACATCCATAGTTTTAGGTTTGTAAAAAATAAAGATAACGGAATTATGAAACAATCCACTATCGGGATAGATAACGGCAGGGGATATGGCCCTTAAAAGATCAGACTTGTGAATAAATTGGGGCGAAAAATTCTTACACGAATTGATTTTCAAATCGGCCACAATTAATCGAATTACACGAATTTAAAATCGACATCAATAAAAAATTCGTGTAATTCGATTAATTCGAAAAAATTTGTGTGAAAATTTCTACCTGTTTCTTCAAGAACCGAAAATTGATCAGGTGTACAAAAATCCCGCTTTAATTGTAATTTAGCTGTGCAGGCAATTGCCAATCACCTATAAACCACGCTACTTCATGAGGCTTTTCTTAAAACGCAGCTTTTTTGCAGTCTTTCTGTTTATTACAGCATCAGCTTATGCGCAAACCATCAGTCCGGCGCTTTTAAAACATCAGTGGAAAGCCTCCTGGATCACCGTTCCGCAGGAATCTTTAAAGGAATACGGGGTTTATTATTTCAGGAAAAACATTGACCTTGCCGCTAAACCTTCATCCTTTATTGTTCATGTATCTGCCGATAACCGGTATAAGCTTTATGTTAACCAAACCTTGGTTTCATTAGGCCCTGCACGCGGAGATACTTATTACTGGAATTATGAAACGGTTGATCTGGCGCCATATCTTCAGCCGGGTAAAAATATTGTTGCCGCTGTAGTTTGGAACGATGGCGATTACCGTCCCGAAGCACAGATCTCCTTACAAACAGGTTTTATTATGCAGGGCGATACGCCAAATGAAGAAATAATCAATACCAATAAAACCTGGAAATGTATCCGTGATAAATCATTTAAGCCTATCACCGGTATAGGCTGGCATCCCTATTATGTTGCCGGGCCGGGCGAGCGGATAGATTTAAACCTCTCTATAAAAGAGTGGAACACGACCGGGCTTGACGACAGCAACTGGAAAGATGCGATCCAAATTGATAAAGGAAACCCCAAAGGCGTAACCAATGCGTTTGGTTGGATGCTGGTTCCATCGTCAATACCCGCCATGGAAATGACCTTGCAAAGGATCCCGGTTTTACGGAAGGCGGATGGGGTAGCTGTTTCACCCTCATTCCCGGCAAGCAAAACAGCTGTCACTATCCCGGCTAATACTTCGGCTACTTTACTGCTCGATCAAACGTATTTAACCAACGCGTTTTTAACCCTCAATTTCAGCAAGGGCAAAAACGCCGGTATTGGCATTACTTATACCGAATCGCTTTTTAAAAGTTTAAGCGGCCCGGAAGGCCCGGTTAAAGGTAACCGTAATGAGGTGGATGGAAAGATCTTTGTGGGCAGGCGGGATAGTATAGTTGCTGACGGAGCCTCCGGCAATTCATTTACTACCTTAACATGGCGCACTTTCAGGTACATCGAAGTAAAAGTAAGCACCAAAGATGAGCCATTGGTTATTGACGATATCTACGGAACATTCACCGGGTATCCATTTAAAATGAATGCTAAACTGGAAACTTCCAACCCCGAAATGCAGCAGATGCTGGATATTGGCTGGCGCACCGCCCGCCTTTGCGCTGGTGAAACCTATACCGACTGTCCATACTACGAACAGCTGCAATACGTTGGCGATACCCGCATCCAGGCGCTGGTATCTTTTTATAATAGCGGCGATGACCGCCTGGTGCGCAACGCCATCAACCAGATGGATCATTCCCGCCTGGCCGAAGGGATCACGCTAAGCCGTCACCCCTCGTTCTCGCCCCAAATTATTTCCACCTTTTCGCTTTGGTATATCGGCATGCTGCATGATTACTGGATGTACCGGCCCGATAGTTTATTTATAAAAGATAAACTGCCGGGGATGCGCGATGTGCTCAACTTTTTCAGCAAATATCAACAGGCCGATGGCTCATTAAAAGATACCCCGTACTGGACATTTGTTGATTGGGTGGACGACAAAGGCTGGGATTTTGGACAGGCCCCCAAAAGCGCCAAAGGCACTTCGGCTATATTAGACCTGCAGTTGATGTGGGCCTATCGGCAGGCCGCCGAAATGGAAGCAAAAATGGGAATGCCCGCGTTTGCTGCAATGTACAAGGCCAAAGCAGCGCAATTAAAAACCGTTATCCAAAGTAAATACTGGGATGCTGGCAAAAAACTGTTTGCCGATACCGAGGATAAACAACTATTTTCTCAGCATACTAACTCCATAGCTGTATTAGCGGGTATGGTAAATAGCGCGACTGCCCATGATATCAGTTTAAAACTATTGAATGATACTACGCTTACCCAATGCACCATCTACTTTAAATATTATCTTCATCAAGCCATGGTTAAGGGTGGTTTGGGCGATGATTACTTAAACTGGCTCAACATCTGGCGCGATAATATCAAAATGGGCTTAACCACCTGGGCCGAAATCTCCGACCTTGACCATAACCGTTCCGATTGCCATGCCTGGGGAGGAAGTCCTAACATTGAGTTCTATCGAACCATTTTAGGTGTAGATACGTATGCGCCGGGTTTCAGCAAAATAAAAATTGAGCCGCATTTGGGCCAGATCAGAAATATCAGCGGAGAAATGCCGCACCCTAACGGAAAAATTTACGCCAAATACGTGTTCGATAAAGGAAAATGGAGTATCAACATTAGCCTTCCCAAAAACACATCTGGCATTTTTGTGTGGAAAGGAAAAACTTTTACACTTAAAACAGGTAATAACAGTTTAAGCATTTGAAAAAATTAACGAGGGTATTTACATTTTACCTTAATTGCATTGTTTTTGCCACGCATAAGTAAAATACTTTTAAAAATTGGCTTGTTAAATAAAAGCAACGCTAACTTTACCTTTGTTGCTTTAATGGGATAAATTGATTTTATCCCATTATTTAACAATTTGATATTATTAAAATGTGATATTTATGCGCTGGGAACTAAGGGTTTCACCAAATTGCTAACCAGCTAAATAAATTACGCTAAATGAAAAAAACACCATCCCAATTAAGGGTTCTCTCAATCGATATCGGTGGATCACACATTAAAGCCACTATCCTGAATAAAAAAGGGGATTTAAAAATGGAGTACGACAAGATACCTACTCCCGCTCCTGCAAATCCCGAAAACGTTATAAAAGCTATCAACACCCTTGTGAAGGATTTTCCGGCATATGATAAAATATCGGTTGGTTTTCCGGGTTATGTAAAAAACGGAGTTGTTAAAACCGCGCCAAATCTTGGTACCGAATACTGGACCGACGTTGATTTAAGCAAAAAACTGGAAAAAGCATTAGGCAAACCAACACAGGTGGTAAACGATGCCGATATGCAGGGCCTTGGCGTTGTTGCCGGGAAAGGTCTTGAAATGGTGATAACCCTGGGCACAGGTTTTGGTACTGCTTTGTTAATGGATGGCCATTTATTGCCCCACTTTGAACTGGCGCACCTTCCGATAAAAGAAGGTATTACCTATGATAACTATATAGGCGAGAAGGCTTTGGAGAAAGAAGGCAAAGAGAAATGGAACAAACGCATGAAGAAGGTTTTCAAAATATTGAAAACTGTATTCAATTACGATACTTTATACATTGGCGGCGGCAATTCAGATGAGCTTACTTTTAAGCTTGATAAAAACATGAAAATAGTTACCAATGCCGATGGTATCAAGGGTGGCGCGAGGCTTTGGCTCAGTGAGGACGAAAGTAAAACCAAGCGCAAAATTGCAACACCTACCGAGTAAATTAAAAACTAACACTAACTACAATACCTGATAACAAAATGGAAAACCAACAAGACATAGAAAAATTGGCGATTGATACCGTAAGGGTATTGGCAGCCGATGCTGTGCAAAAAGCAAATTCAGGCCACCCTGGTACAGCGATGGCGCTGGCACCAATGGGCCACGTTTTATGGACAAAGTTTTTAAATTATAACCCTAAAAACCCCGATTGGGCAAACCGCGACAGGTTTATCCTTTCGGCGGGCCACGCTTGTATTTTACAGTACAACTTTTTGTATTTAATGGGCTATGATCTTTCGTTAGATGACATCAAACAGTTTCGCCAGCTAAACAGCAAAACGGCCGGTCACCCCGAATATGGTTTGGCTCCGGGCATTGAAGTAACTACTGGTCCGCTGGGACAGGGCTTTGCCAATGCTGTGGGCTTTGCCATTGCTCAAAAACACCTGGCTGCCCGTTACAACAAACCTGGTTTTGAGCTGTTCAACTACAATATTTACACCATCTGCAGCGATGGCGACTTGATGGAAGGTGTAACTTCCGAAGCGGCATCATTGGCTGGTCACCTGCAATTGGGTAACCTGATCTATTTATATGATGACAACCACATCTCTATTGAAGGCAGCACTGATATTGCTTTTAATGAAGATGTAAGCGCCCGTTTCCGCGCATACGGCTGGCACGTGCAGGACCTTACTGACGTAAACGATACCCACGCGTTGGAGCTTGCTTTGATCAATGCCAAAGCCGAAACTCAGAAACCGTCATTTATCCGTGTTCGCTCGCTGATTGCCTATGGTAGCCCTAATAAATCGGGCACTGCAGGTTCACATGGTTCGCCGCTTGGCGCCGACGAAATTAAACTGGTAAAACAGTTCTTCGGTTTCGATCCTGAAAAATCATTCAACGTACCTGACGAGGTGCTGGATTACTATCACAAAAAAGGTGCACGCGGCGCTGCAGTTGAAGAAAAATGGAACAAATTATTTGCAGATTATAAAGCAAAATTTCCTGAGTTAGCCGCCGAATACGAAGCTGCCGCGAAAGGCGAACTACCTGCAGGCTGGAAAGATAAATTGCCGGTATTTAAAGGTTCGGACCCTAAAATGGCAACCCGCCAGGCCTCAGGCAAAGTATTAAACGCTATTGCGCCGGCATTGCCAAACCTTATTGGCGGTGCGGCCGACCTTGCTCCATCAACAGAAACAAACCTGAAAGAGTTTGATTCATTTACATCAGAAAACCGTGCAGGCCGCAACTTCCACTTTGGCATCCGTGAGCATGCCATGGGTTCGGCTTTAAATGGTATGGCTTTAACCAAAGGCTTGCTGCCATTTGGCGCTACGTTCCTGATGTTCTCTGAATATATGCGCCCGCCAATCCGCCTGGCGGCCATCATGAAAATAAACCCGATTTTTGTTTATACGCATGATAGTATTGGTTTGGGCGAGGATGGTACTACTCACCAGCCTATTGAGCAATTGGCTTCTTTACGTTCGATACCAAACTTAACCGTGATCCGTCCGGCTGATGCCAACGAAAGCGCGCATGCATGGCGTGTTGCCATCGAGAAAAAAGGCGGCCCAACTGTGCTGATCTTCACCCGCCAGGGCTTACCTATCCTTGACCAGGATAAATACGGCAAAGCCGAAAACCTGGAAAAAGGTGCCTATGTGCTTTCAGAAGGCAGCAAAGGCCCGGATCTGATCCTGATAGCTACCGGATCTGAAGTAGCTTTAATTATGCAGGCACAGGAAAAACTGGAAGCTGAAGGCATTTCAACCCGCGTGGTAAGTATGCCGTCATGGGAGCTGTTTGAAAAACAGGATGAGGCTTACAAAGAGTCGGTATTCCCTAAAGCAAGCAAAAAACGTTTGGCAGTTGAAATGGCATCACCAATGGGCTGGCACAAATATATCACTGACGAAGGCGATATGCTGGGCATGACCACCTTTGGTGAATCGGCCCCTGCCGAAGATCTGTACAAACACTTCGGCTTTACTGTTGATAACGTTGTTAAAAAAGCAAAAGCTCTGTTATAGATTTGAGATATTAGATGTGAGATTTGAGACAAGCATAGCTTAAAACCTATCCGGTAATCAAATCTCACGTCTCAAATCTCAGATCTCACATCTAAATAAAAATGAACTGGAACAGCAACCTGATAAATAACCTGGAGTGGGCCGATAAGATTATCAATATCGAAGGCAAACAAAAGGTAGCTGCCGAAATAGCAGCAAAAGTTAAGGATGGCGATATTATAGGTGTTGGCTCGGGTTCAACATCATACCTGGCTTTGGTGGCGATTGCCCAAAGGGTAAAAGATGAAAAACTGAATGTAAAAGCAATCCCCACTTCGGTAGAGCTTTCTATGTTTTGCAGTAAACTGGGCCTGCCAATAACAACGCTGTATGAACATAAACCCGATTGGCTTTTTGACGGAGCTGATGAGGTTGACCCCGACAAAAGCCTGATCAAAGGGCGCGGCGGGGCTATGTTTAAAGAGAAGTTGCTCATCAGCTCAAGTGAAGTAAGTTATATTATAGTTGATGAGTCGAAAATGGTTGATAAATTAGGCTCGAAATTTCCGGTACCTATCGAGGTTTTTCCGCAGGCATTGCCTTATGTGGAAAAGGAGCTGAAAAGTTTAGGGGCCACCGAAATAGCTATCCGTCCGGCAAAAGGTAAGGATGGGCCAATAATTTCAGAAAATGGCAACCTTGTATTGGATTGCAAATTCGATGAAATTGGTAAAAGTTTTGAAAGGGATATTAAATCGATAACAGGGGTAATTGAAAGCGGACTTTTTATCGGCTTTGATGTGAATATTATCATGGCCTCGAACAGTTAGATTTAGCCTTAAGTTTGACGTCTTTAGTCCGAAATCTTAAAGAAAATGAGACTTTTGATTTGCTAATTCTAATTTAAGACTAAAAACCGGCATTTACTGCTAAAAACTGCAGACTTAACCCGGAAATGTTAACAAAGTATGATATAAATCTTACAATTACTGACATTCTTATTAAGAACTTTACATAATAGACCGATTTGGTAGCAATTTTTACTACCTTCATCGCGCTTTTAACAAAATAATTAACAAACACAAAAACAAACCCTATTATGGCAACTAATAACGTAGCGCAGATACATGGTTTTGGTCAGAGTATCTGGCTTGATTTTATTGACCGTGAGATCATTTCATCAGGAAAACTTAAACAATTAATTGACGTTGACGGCGTACGCGGCGTTACTTCAAACCCTGCAATTTTTGAAAAGGCTATCAGCAGCAGTTCTGATTACGATGCTGATATTGCCGCGCTCAAATCTGAAAGCGACAACGAAAAGCTGTTTTTTGAAATAGCTGTTAAAGATATCCAGGCTGCTGCCGACCTGTTTAAAGGTGTTTACGAAGAATCAAACAAAGTTGATGGTTACGTAAGCCTTGAAGTTTCTCCGTTCCTGGCTTTAGATACCGAAGGTACTGCTAAACAAGCAGAAGAACTTTGGAAAAAAGTTAACCGTGAAAACGTAATGATCAAAATCCCTGGTACTAAACCAGGTTTGGCTGCTATTCAGCAATCTATTGCAAAAGGCATCAACATTAACGTTACCCTGCTGTTTGGCTTAGAGCGTTATGAGGAAGTGACTGAAGCTTACATAGCAGGCCTGGAAGAGCATTTAGCTGCAGGTCATAAAATTGCCCACATTGCGTCAGTAGCCAGTTTCTTCCTGAGCCGTATTGATGTCATTGTGGACCCGATCATTGAAGCAAAAGGCGAAAAAGAGTTGTATGGTGAGGTCGCAATCGCATCAGCTAAAAAAGCATACGAAATTTATAAAAGGGTATTCAGCAGTGAAAGGTGGAAAAAACTTGCCGAGCAAGGTGCACAACCACAGCGTTTATTATGGGCAAGTACAGGCAGCAAAAACCCTGCATTTAAAGATACTAAATATGTTGAGGCATTAATTGGCCCGGACACGGTTGATACCGTTCCTCTGGAAACTGTTGACGCTTTCCGTGATCACGGTGTTGCTGCCAACACGTTAGAAACCGGTTTAGATAAAGCTACCGAGATCTTAGCCAAACTACCTTCTTTAGGTATCGACCTTGCTGCTGTAACCCAGCAACTGGAAGACGAAGGTATCGAGAAATTCAACAAGCCATTTGAAAAGTTGTTGAACGCCATCGAAACACAGAAGAATAAGTAATCAAGTTCGAAGTCTTAAGCCGAAAGTCCTAAGTTCGAAGTCGGGATTATCTCTTTGACTTTGAACTTACGACTTTAGACTAAGGACTTCAATACAAATACATCTATGGAAGTTGCTGATCTAAAGATCCTTTTTTTTGACGTGGGCGGCATTTTGCTGTCGAACGGATGGGGGCATGAGGCGCGCGAAGAAGCGGCCAAACGTTTTAACCTTGATTACGACGAAGTTAACGCGCTGCATAATTTCATTTTTAACGTATATGAAATTGGCAGTATCACGCTCGACGAATACCTTGATACGGTGATATTTAACCACCCGCGGGATTTTGTACGCGAAGATTTTAAGGATTTTATCTATTCTACCTCTGTTGAATTGCCTATGCTGCAATTCCTTAAAGACTGGAAAAAAGATTGTGGCTTCCGTATTATTTCAGTGAACAACGAAGGCAAGGAGCTGAACGATTATAGGGTACGTAAATTTAAGCTGCATGAGTGTTTTGATGCCTTTGTATCATCATGCGAAGTGAAAATGCGTAAACCTGATCCGGGTATCTGGCAGTTAGCTATGGGTATAGCCCAGGTATCGCCTCAACAATGCGTGTATTTTGACGACAGAAAGATGTTTGTTGATACCGCCCAAAAACTGGGGATCCGTTCTTTTCAGCATACCAGCCTCGAAAGCACCAAGAAAATTTTAGAAACTCTTAAAAAAGAAAACCTCAAAACAAAATGAGCGCAACAGAAAACAAATACGCCTTTGGCATGATAGGCCTGGGTGTTATGGGTCGCAGCCTGCTGCTAAATATGGCCGATCATGGCTTCGCGGTGGCCGGGCACGATAAAGATACCGGTAAAGTAGATTCATTGAACCAGGAAGCTGGTGACAGGGCCGCTAAGGGCTTTGCCGATGTTAAAGAATTTATACAGAGCCTTACCACACCAAGGGCTATCATGATGTTAGTGCCTGCCGGTAAAATTGTTGACGCTGTAATTGAGGAATTAACCCCGTTATTGGAAAAAGGCGATATCCTGATTGATGGCGGTAACTCGCACTTCACTGATACAAACCGTCGTGTTGAGGAACTGGAGGCCAAAGGCCTGCATTTCTTCGGTATGGGCGTATCAGGCGGTGAAGAAGGTGCCCGTCGTGGCCCAAGCATGATGCCGGGTGGCGATAAGGATGCTTATGCTGTGATGAAACCTATTTTTGAAGCCATCGCTGCTAAAGTTAATGGCGAACCTTGTGTTACTTACATTGGCCCTGGCGCATCAGGTCACTTTGTTAAAATGGTTCACAACGGCATCGAGTACGGTATTATGCAGGTAATTGCCGAAACTTATGAGATCCTTAAAAAAGGCTTAAAGTTAGGTAACGATGAAATTGGCGATCTGTTCACTAAATGGAACGAAGGCCGTTTACAGTCATTCCTTTTAGATATCACCAAAGATATTTTCAAATACAAAGCACCTGGAACCGATCATTTATTGTTAGATGATATTAAAGACGAAGCGAAAGCTAAAGGCACAGGTAAATGGACGTCGCAGGTGGCTATGGATTTGGTAACCCCAATCCCAACTATCGATACATCTGTATCAATGCGCGACTTGTCTAAATACAAATCACTGCGTGAAAAAGCTTCAACACTTTATAATGATCCTATCGAGCTTAAAGGCGATAAAGAAGAGTTATTGGTTGCTTTAGAGCAGGCTTTCTACTTCACCAGCATCGTTACTTACGCACAGGGTATGCACCTGCTTACCAAAGCATCTGAAGAGTATAAATATGACCTTCATTTGGGCGAAATTGCCAAGATCTGGAGAGGCGGCTGTATCATCCGTTCAGAATTTTTGAATGACATTTACAATGCTTACAATAAAGATCAGGCACTGCCTCACCTGTTGCTTGACAGTGATATCCAGGCATTGGTTGCCGGTACCTTACCAGGCATCAGGAAAGTATTATCGGCTACTATTGCTGCCGGTGTTGCTGCTCCTGGTTATGCTTCAGCATTGAGCTATTTTGATGCTTTCCGCAGCGAAAGAATGCCTTCCAACCTTACCCAGGCCCAACGTGATTATTTTGGCGCGCACACTTATGAGCTGATTGGTAAAGAAGGCACCTTCCATACACAATGGGCTCCGGCAAACGACTAATTGACGCTATTAATTAAAACAAAACAATGAGCACAACAGCTAAATCAGACCCTACCATATTTATCATTTTTGGTGGAACGGGAGATTTGAACTCCCGGAAAATTGCGCCGGCCCTATATAATCTATTTTTAGATGGATGGATGCCCAAACAATTTTCCATTATTGGTACCGGTCGTACCAAGCTAACCGACGAGCAGTTCAGAGAAAACCTATATAAAGATATCAACCAGTTTTCGCGCAGCGGTAAAACGGATGATAAACAATGGGCCGAATTTGTAAAAAACGTTTATTACCAGGTATCTGACGCCACTGATTTTGAAACATACAAAGAATTTGGCAAACGCATTGAAAAACACAACGCCGAGTGGAAAACTAAGGCAAACGTGTTGTTTTACCTTGCGGTAGCGCCTAATTTCTTCCCGATCATTGCCTCAAACATATCAAAAGCTAAATTGGCCGATGATAAAAAACGTGTAAGGATCATCATTGAGAAACCATTTGGGCACGACCTGGAAACTGCAAAAGATCTGAACCAGTTATTGAAAAGCATTTTTGATGAATGCCAGATCTATCGTATCGATCATTACCTGGGTAAAGAAACTGTTCAAAATATCATGGCTTTCCGTTTTGCCAACTCCATTATGGAGCCGTTATGGAACCGTAACCATATTGAGCACGTACAAATTTCAGTTACCGAGCAATTGGGCGTTGAAGAACGCGGCGACTATTATGATGGCTCAGGTGCGATGAGGGATATGATCCAGAACCACCTGCTGCAATTGCTTTGCCACGTGGCTATGGAACCTCCTATCAGTTTTAGCGCCGACGAAGTACGCGACCGCAAAGTTGACGTATTGAAAGCAATGCGCAAGTTTACCGCTGAAGACGTACGTAACTCAACAGTTAGGGGCCAATACGGCAGCGGATGGATGAAAGGTAAAGAAGTACCGGGATACCGCGAAGAACCAAAAGTTAATCCGGAATCAAATACCGAAACTTTTGCAGCAATTAAGTTCTTCATCGACAACTGGCGCTGGCAGGGTGTACCATTCTACTTGCGTACAGGTAAAAGAATGCACCAGTCATCATCAGTTATCACTATCCAGTTTAAAGATGTCCCTCACCAGATTTTCCCGGCCGAAGCTACTGAAAGCTGGCAGCAAAACAGGTTGATCATCAGCATTCAGCCAGAGATGAGCATCCGTTTACAGGTTCAGGCTAAACGCCCGGGTATCGATATGGTATTAAACGCCGTTGATATGGTGTTTGACTATAAAGGTACTTATACCAACCAGGCGCCTGAAGCTTATGAAACACTGATCCTGGATACCATGATGGGCGATCAAACCCTGTTTATGCGTGGTGACCAGGTTGAGGCAGCATGGGAACTGGTAATGCCGATACTAAACACATGGCAAAATAAAAAGAGCCTTAACTTCCCTAATTATTCGGCCGATTCATGGGGCCCTGAAGCAGCAGAAGCTTTAATTGCCCGCGACGGTTATAATTGGTTTACTTTACCTGTAAACGGTAAAAAATAAAAAGCTGATGAAACTGAATATCTATAACACGGAAGGTGAAGTTTTAACCGGGCTGGCCGATCACTTTGTTACCTTGGCTACCGAAGCCATTAACAAAAACGGAAAGTTCAGTGTGGCGCTTTCGGGCGGCAGCTCACCTAAAAAGCTATACGAACTATTAGCTTCAACAACATACGCCGACCAGGTGAACTGGGAAAAAGTTTTCTTCTTTTTTGGCGATGAGCGCAACGTACCTCATGACCATAAGGATAGCAATTACCTGATGGCAAAAAAGGCGTTGTTTGAGCCATTGATGATCAGTCCGGCGCAGATTTTCCCGGTTGAGACATCGTTTGGCCCTGCCGAAGCCGCTGCCAAATACTGGGAAGTGATCTCGGCGTTTTTTGATGATAGCGAAGCAAGCTTTGACCTCGTGCTGTTAGGCTTGGGCGATAACTCGCACACCGCATCATTATTCCCTTATACGCCGGTGTTGCATGACCGTGTGCCCGGTGTAAAAGAAGTATGGCTTGAAGATCAGCAGGTATGGCGCATTACCCTCAACGCACCGCTTATTAATGATGCTGCTCAAATAGCATTCTTAGTTTATGGTGCAGGTAAGGCCGAAGCTGTAAAACACATCCTGGAAGATGATGAGGATATTGAGCTTTATCCGGCGCAGCTTATTGATTCCATATCCGGCGAAGTAGAATGGTTCCTCGACGAACCGGCTGCTGCCGAATTGGAAAATAAAGAATAATACCCGTTATTATTTTAGCAACTAAAGGGCTTGGGCATTTGCTTAAGCCCTTTTTGTTTTGGCAGTTCTATAATAATTACCGGATGCACATTGTACATTAAATTCACAGGATTTTTTTTGGTATTTTAGTCGTTTCGCCCAATTTCACGCAGAATTCATCATTTTTCGGGTCAAAAACACATGTTAAGCCAATGTTAATTTTGACAGAAAAACAGCAATTACAACGGCATTTTACACTGCCCTGACTAACATACCAATAGAGTCAAAAAATAAATAACTATTAATCAATCGATTAAATATTCATGACTTTTGGATGAAAAATCGCATCTGATTTGTGTTGTTAATTTGCTGTGTGTTTAAAACAACATATATCAAAAACACAACAATAGTTATGAAAAATTTATTCAAAGTTTCAGCATTAGCCCTTGCATTTGCAGGCTTAGCATTTGGTGCAAAAGCACAAACATCTACACCTACCACCACTACTACAACATCAACTACAACTAAAAGCGGCATCCGTTACAGCATCGGTGTTGACGCAGGCATTCCTCTTGGCGATTTCAAAGATAACTACAAGTGGAATTTAGGCGGTTCGGTACAAGCTGATATCCCGGTGGTTTCAAACCAGTTATTTGTTACTGTTAACGCAGGTTACAACAATATTTTTGGTAAAAATGATGTGGTTGTAGGTAATACAACTGTTAGCCCTACCGATTTTCATTTGATCCCGGTTAAAGCAGGTTTGAAATACTTCCCGATCAGCAACTTCTACGTACAAGGTGAAGCCGGTGCTGCATTCCTGTTAAACAAATCTGACGTTGGCGCCAATAAATCAACTGCATTTGTTTACGCTCCGCAAATTGGTGTTCAGTTCCCGGTAAGTGCAAGCAGCTTTATTGATGCTGGTATCCGCTACGAAGCAACTACCAAATATGCTACCGGCGTTGACGCAAGCAAGGTTAACTTTATAGGTTTACGTGTAGCGTACGGCTTTTAATATATGGCCCTACACATACCTTGATAAAAAAGGGGAGCTCATTTGGGCTCCCCTTTTTTATTATGTTTTTTTAGTTGATATGAACCTTTATAATTAAATAAATCGTATAAATTAGCACATTGTTTGTATTTTGACACGTAATATTACATTTACCGCACAATAATTGCTGAATATGAAAAGGATCCTCATCATTGATGATGAAGTTAATGTGGCGTTATTGCTATCGAAGTTTTTGACGCGGAATGGGTTTGACGTTAGTACGGCATCAAGCGGTACCGGGGGGATGGAAGCGTTGAAAAATGGTGAATATCAACTTGTACTATGTGATTTCAGGCTCGAAGATACCGACGGCCGCGAAATGCTCCGCAATATTAAAATTCAATATCCTAAAACAGGGGTTATTATCATCACCGGCTATTCAGATATTAAAATGGCGGTTGAGCTTATTAAAATGGGGGCCTATGATTATATCACCAAGCCGCTGTATCCCGATGAAATATTAAATACTATTAATAAGGCCCTTGAAACACACCATGCCCTGGTTGAAATTGACGAGGAGCCCCAGGCGACTATTTTACCTGAGAAAACTAAAGTTAACACTGTAAAAAAAACCGTTTTTGCAGCCGAATTTGTAACCGGCACCAGCCGCGCGTCAAAAGAGCTTGCCCGGCAGATAGAACTGGTGGCACCAACAAACTACAGTGTTATTATTTTAGGCGAAAGCGGTACCGGAAAAGAATCCGTAGCGAAAAGCATTCACCTCAACAGTCCGCGGCATAACCAGCCTTTTATAGCAATGGATTGCGGCTCTTTAACCAAGGAGCTCGCGGCAAGTGAATTTTTTGGTCACGAAAAGGGTTCATTTACCGGCGCTTTATATACTAAAATAGGTCACTTTGAAATGGCTAACGGAGGCACTTTATTTTTAGATGAAGTGGGCAACCTTTCGTACGAGATCCAGGCAGCTTTACTTCGTACCGTACAGGAACGTAAAGTCAAAAGAATAGGCAGCACCAAAGAGATAGATCTTGATGTACGCATTATCATAGCCACCAACGAGAACCTGCAGGAAGGGATTCAGAAGGGCCGTTTCCGCGAAGATCTTTATCATCGCTTTAACGAGTTTAGCATTTACATGCCGCCATTACGTGAGCGCGGCCATGATATTATATTACTGGCCGAACATTTTTTAAAAATAGCCAACCAGGAGCTCGGGCGCAATGTTGAATCGTTTTCGCAGGAGGTTGTGGATTGCTTTATGAATTACCGTTGGCAGGGCAATATCCGCGAGCTTAAAAACGTGATCCGCCGTGCAGCACTTTTGGCCGAGGGCAATGAGATCACGCTTAAAGCATTGCCGCTTGAAATGTCGACCTATAAATTATCGTACGAAACGGCTAATCATTATACGCAGCAGCATCATACCACAGCGCACGTGGCAGAAGCCCCCGAGGCAAAAGAACCCCGTCATGACCTTAAAAATGCCGCGCTCGAGGCCGAATATGAAACAATTATAAGGGTATTAAGGGAAGTTAATTTCAACAAAACCAAAGCTGCCGAGATCCTGAATATCGACCGCAAAACCCTCTATAATAAAATGAAGGCCATTAACCTTAAGTAAAATGGGCGCTCATGAAGAAAAGGACGATGCTGAGGCCATGCGCAAATTAAGGCACGATATAAAAAATCAATTATCAAACATTCACCTGGCGCTTGAGCAATTACGGTATGAAATACCCAATCCAACATCAGATTGTTTGTTTTACATGGATACCATAGAAATAAGTTCAATCCGGATCAATACCCTGCTTAACGATACTAATTAAAGGCGTTGCAATTAATGCTTGAAACGCTAAAACTTTTTGGCGTTTTTTTGTTTAAGCAAGTATCAATCAACAGCCTACATGTCAGTCTTCAATTATAAGCAGCGCAACAATATTATCCTGGCGAGTATCATTATACTTGGCTGTTTCTTATTATATGCGCTCAGCAGCTTGTTTAGCTCAATTCTTGGCGCAGTAGTGCTGTTCACCATTTTTCGTCCCCTTTACATTAATCTTGCCGAAAACAAAGGGTGGAACCGCTCGCTGGTGGCCCTGCTTATTATTTTTATATCGCTTATTGTTATCGTGATCCCTTTCTTAACACTAAGCATAATGGTTGTGGGCAAAATTTCAAGCATCAACCTTAAAGATCTCCCGATTGACCAATGGATTTCAAAAATTGACGCATTTGCCGGCGCAAACCTTAATCAACCTCATTTTGCCGAAGAGACATTACAAAAATTAGGCACTTTTGCCACCGGTCTTTTCCCGTCTATACTGGGCAGCGCGGCCAACACCATATTGACCCTGCTGGTATTGTATATTATACTGTATTTCATGTTTACCCAAATACGTGAATTTGAGGCCGGGTTGTTGAAATATGCGCCATTCAGGGAGCAGCACGCATTGAAATTTGCCAATGCCCTGCGCGATTCTACCTATTCAAACGTTTTAGGCCAGGGAATTATAGCACTTACACAGGGAATACTACTCGCCAACGGATTTTGGATATTTGGCATTCCCGACCCGATTTTTTGGGGGGTTATCGCTATCTTTATTTCGTTTTTACCCGTTGTAGGAGCACCAACGCTATGTATCCCGGCAAGCATTGTATTGTTTGCACAGGGGCACAACTGGCAGGGAGTAGCATTACTGGCTTACGGTTTATTGTTCATTGGCAATATTGATAATTTTTTGCGCATGATCATTAATAAACGCGTTGCCAACACACACCCTATTATTTCGATAATAGGCGTTTTTATAGGCCTGCCCCTTTTCGGGATCCTGGGCCTGGTATTTGGCCCGGTACTGCTATCCTATTTCCTGCTGCTGATGGAAATTTATGAAACAAACCGCATGGCGGCCGACAGGCTTGAACGGATTAACAGCGTATAAAATATATCGTACAGCCCTGAATAGTTTTGTGAACACAGGGTAAAATTTATTTGACTGATAAAAGTTAATTTATACTTAAATAAAAATAATTGTGCCAAATGCACATATTTGGCAGGATATTTACACGTAACTAATAAAATGTTCAACTTTTAATTATATTACAATGAATGATAACTCAAAAGTAGTTGTTGCATTGCTTGCCGGTTTAGCAGCAGGGGCAGCGTTAGGTATTTTGTTTGCACCTGATAAAGGCAATGAAACCCGCGACAAGCTTACCGAATCATTAAAAAACCTTGGAGAGTCGATAAAAGATACTGCCGCTGCCGAAATTGACAATCTGGTTGGCTTAAAAGACAAAGTTGTTGAAAACATCAAGTCGAAAATTAAAGGTGCCGAAGAAGAATACCAGGACGACCTGGAGCACGCCTAAGCATGTATAACACCAATCCCGGATGCGGATAAAACATCCGGGATATATAACCTTACTCATGGAAGATAAAAAAGAGACTCAACCACCAGTACCCCCAATAGTTGATCAGTTAAAGGAATATGCCGAAACCCGGTTTAAGCTTTTAAAATACGAAGCTATTGAAGGTGGTACCTCCATATTAGCAAGCATCATTGCCGATCTGGTGACTGTAATAAGCATGGTACTGGCTTTTCTTTTTGCAAGTGTTACTTTAGGCTTTTTTCTTGCCGATATTTTACACTCTTACTGGATGGGTTTTGGATGTATTGCCGTGCTTTACTTTTTGATAGCCATGTTTATCAAGATATTTAAACGACACCTTGAAAGGCCGCTTATCAACATCTTTATTCAAAAAATATTTAAAAGATAAACCATGGATCTTCATATCACCAACATCAGCGATCTGCAAGCCGAAATATTCAGGTTAAAAACGCTTGAAAAACAGCAATCGGTGGCTTTGAAGGCGCGCGTTAACAGCCCTTCTGCTTTATTTTCAACTGTGCTTACGCTGTTCCCGCGTTCAAATGATACTGATGGTGTAAAAAATACCAG
Organism: Mucilaginibacter sp. Mucisp73; assembly: GCF_059491465.1. Classification (NCBI taxonomy): domain Bacteria; kingdom Pseudomonadati; phylum Bacteroidota; class Sphingobacteriia; order Sphingobacteriales; family Sphingobacteriaceae; genus Mucilaginibacter; species Mucilaginibacter sp. Mucisp73. The sequence goes on from NZ_CP168507.1 coordinate 5,840,272, forward strand.
TTTTTTTCATCCCGATATTCTCAACCTCATCTCCAGGTTCGTGATTCCGCTTACCTTGAATAAAACGCTTTTTAAACACTCCAACTTTTTGGTAAAAACACTGGTTGGCCTGGTATCACAAAAAGCTTCAAATTATGTTAATGAGGATACCGTGAGCAGCATTTGGGACAAAGCAAAAGCGCTTTTCGCCAAGTTCACCAAAAAGAAAGATGACGCTGCATATAAACCTACGCCATATGTTAAGCCTGTGGGCGGGGCTGTTGTATAATAATTTTTACACGAATTTTTCGAATTGAGACGAATTTCACGAATTAGAATTAAGTTTAATCTTTGAACTTCGTGTAATTCGATTGTTGCTACTCAATCTGCAAATCAATTCGTGTTAAAAATTCCCACACGAATTTTGCTAATTATTCGAATTTCTCAAACCTGCTATACAGATCCATTAAACCAATTCGTGCAATTCGATTTAATTGTTCTGCAACAAGCAAATCATTCGTGTTAAAATAATTTCAATATTTTTGCGCTTTATTTTAAAAACGTAAAGTGGGAAAAGATAAGTTAAGGCGTTTTGCCGAGGTTGAAACCTTTAGTAATGTATTGCAACTAGATGCCGGCAAACCGTTTAAAGGCCGGTGGGCCGCTGAGTTTTTTAAGAATGAGCACCCAGTTGTGCTTGAGCTGGCCTGCGGCAAAGGCGAATATACCGTGAACCTCGCGCGGATATTCCCCAATAAAAACTTCATTGGTATCGACTACAAGGGCAACCGCATTTGGCGCGGCGCCAAAACTGCTATCGAAGACGGAGTGCCTAATGTTGCTTTTTTACGCATCCAGATCGAAAACCTGCTTGATTATTTTGCTCCCGGCGAAATAGACGAGATCTGGATCACTTTTCCCGACCCGCAGCCGCAATTAAGCCGAGAGAAAAAGCGGTTGACTTCACCACGGTTCTTAGATAAATATATCATCGTCTTAAAACCAGGTGGCTGTGTTAACCTTAAAACAGATAACGATGGATTGCATGCTTATACCGCCGAAAAAATTGACGAGTTGAAGCTGAATCTGCACGTTAAAACTGAAGACCTCTACAATTCAGCATATGCGGACGAGGTACTTTCTATTAAAACCTACTACGAGAAAAAATATTTAAAGGATAACAAGAACATTAACTACCTTAAGTTTTCATTTACCGAAAACGCCTGATGGAGGATATTAATTTTTTTGAAAAAGTTTACCAGGTAGCCCGGCTCATCCCGCCGGGACGGGTGACCTCATATGGCGCTATTGCAGCCTATCTTGGCACCAAAGGCTCATCGCGCATGGTAGGCTGGGCCATGCAGGCGGCCGGGAATGTAAAACCTCCGGTACCTGCACACAGGGTAGTAAACCGTCAGGGTTTGTTAACTGCAAAAGCCCATTTCGGCGGTAACCGCATGGCCGAAATGCTGGAAAGTGAAGGCGTAAAAGTAGTTGACGATCAAGTGCAGGATTTTAAAACAGTTTTTTGGGACCCTACGGTAGAGCTGGCGTTGTAATCTCCCGCTAAACTCATTTAACCATGTCATTGCTGTAAGGAGCGAGCTGGATAGTGCGTGAGCGCGACGTGGCAATCTCGTAGCCAATGCATAAAAGTCAAGTATAGACCGACCTATACGCGACGAGATTGCCGCGCTACGCTCGCAATGACATTTTTTTTATTTCAAGATATAGATAATTTCATCTTCCCAATACTTGTTGGCTCCAGCAGCAGTTATTAGTTTACTCCGTAAACTGCAACAACTCCATCCTGTTCCCAAATGGATCAATAAATGAAAACCGCGTGCGATCCGGAAGAACAGGTTCTTCCCAAAACTCAACGCCATGGCTTTCCAGGTGCCGGCGGGCTTCTGCAATATCGGTAACCTCAAAGGCCGTATGCCGCGATGTGCGCGGCAAAGCATCTTCAGTACTTAAATGAAGCTGGATATCTGATATCTGAAACCAATAGCCTTTTGAATTAAAGGCCGGTCGTTCTATCCGCTGTAACCCCACAACGTCGGTATAAAAAATTCTTGCTTCTTCCAGCCGTTCTAACGGAACGCAAACCTGGATATGGTCGGCACGTTTAAAGTTGATCATAAGCCCCTCTAAATCCCCCCTAAAGAAGGCGATTTTAATTAAATTATTAATTTCTATGATAACCTCGGTTATTCATGCTCGGCAAAAGTAAGCACATAACCGTTATTATCTTTTATGGAGAATTCGGTAGCACCATAAAAAGTAGTTTCGAGGCCTTTTAGTACGGTTACCTTATCCTTTATCTCTTCAAAAAAAGTACGGATATTTTTTAGGTTGATGTACAACAGTAATGAGCCGCCGTCGGTGCGGTTTATCTCCGGCAGATCATCGGCCAGGCTGCTAAAGGTTTGGAACATCATGGTAACGCTTCCGTTAGTCATCATGGCCCAAACAAGATCAGGCCCGGTTTCGGGAACACTCATTGCCAGTTTAAAACCAAGCAGTTCATAAAAGCTGATGGCTGCATTAATATCGTTTACAAAAATGTTAGGTGATAAACTTTCCATAATTAGTGTGTAAAGAATTTGGTTAATGCCATAAAAATAACGATCCAATCTTTTAAATGCTAAATATTTTAGCTTAATTAGCTTAAATTTTTATTAACAAACACAACACCACGTGGGAAAACTTGTAGAAGAATTTGACGCCTATCGCTCTAAAATGAACGACAGGATCATGGAAACCGCCAATACCAACATTAAACGCTTTTTTGCGCTCGATACAACCAGTTATGCCGAAGGTGCACTTGATGTAAAAACCAAAGAGATGCTTGGCCTGGTAGCCAGCATGGTTTTACGCTGCGACGATTGTATTAAATACCACCTTGGCAAATGCCACGAAGCGGGCGTTAATCACGATGAAATGAACGAGATTTTTATGATAGCCAATTTGGTAGGCGGCTCAATAGTTATCCCGCATTACCGCAGGGCTGTTGAATATTGGGATGAGCTGAACGAACAATAAAATAACCTCACCACGTCATTGCGAGGCACGAAGCAATCGCGAACTATACAGAGCGGCTCCGCTAATCGAGGATTGCTTCGTTCCTCGCAATGACGTGATTTATAATCAACATAAACCTTGTAAAACATGACCGATCAAACAAATCCAAAAGACCTAATCCGCTGCTCCTGGGCAGGCACCGACGAACTGTACATCAAATATCACGATGAAGAATGGGGCAAAGAAGTTCATGATGATCATACCTTATTTGAATTTCTGATATTAGAATCCGCGCAGGCCGGGCTTAGCTGGATCACTATATTGCGCCGCCGCGAAGGCTACCGTAAGGCATTTGCCAATTTTGATGTGCAAAAAGTAGCAGCTTTTATCGATGAAGATGTTGAGCGCTTAATGCATGACGAGGGTATCATCCGCAACAGGCTCAAAATATTAGCCGCTATCAACAATGCTAAACTGTTCATCGATTTACAAAAAGAATTTGGTTCGTTTGATAAATACCTGTATAGCTTTATGCCCGATGGAAAGCCAATCGTAAATCATTCGCACAAAATACCGGCTACCAGCCCCGAATCTGACGCCATCAGTAAGGACATGAAAAAGCGGGGTTTTAAATTTTTCGGCAGTACTATTTGTTATGCCCACATGCAGGCCACCGGTATGGTAAATGATCATATTCCTGATTGCAGCTTCAAATAATTTTATTTTCCGGGATTACACAGATTATAAAATGATTACACCGATTTTTTTGATAGCTGAATATTGATTGGGGTTGATTTTAGAGATAGGAATAACAACTATTCGTCAACATTAATTGTATTTTTGAAACGAGGAAATCGCATCGATTACTTGATTTCATTAGCTTAATATTGGATAATTGGCTTATAATCACCCTTTTTTAATCAGTGTAATCATAAATCAATCGGTGTAATCCCAAAAAATAAAATCAGTGTAATCGCCTAATCAATCGGTGTAATCATAGACTATGAAAAAACTATTTCTTTTGGATGGCATGGCCCTTATTTACCGGGCGCATTTTGCTTTAAGTAAAACACCGCGGTTTACCTCAAACGGGCTAAACACCTCGGCAATGATGGGGTTTACCAATACCCTGCTGGATGTTTTGAAAAAGGAGGCCCCCACCCACATGGCCGTGGTTTTTGATACCGAAGCACCAACCGAACGACATACCGATTTTGAAGGCTACAAAGCTCACCGCGAAGCCATGCCCGAAGATTTGGCAAAAGCTTTACCTTATGTAATAAAAATTATCCTGGGCTTTAACATCCCCGTTATTACTTCAGATGGCTACGAGGCCGACGATATCATCGGTACCCTTGCAAAAAAAGCCGAGCAAAAGGGCTACACTGTTTATTGTATGACTCCCGATAAGGATTTTGGCCAATTGGTATCAGATAATATTTTCATTTACAAACCGGCCCGCATGGGCAACGAGATGGAAATACAAGGCGTTAAAGAGATACTGGCCAAATGGGAAATTGAGCGTGTTGACCAGGTGATAGATATTTTAGGCCTATGGGGTGATGCGGTTGATGGCATTCCGGGTATTCCGGGCATCGGCGAAAAAACGGCCAAGGCGCTTATTAAACAATATGGCTCGATGGAAAACATCTTTGAGCATAGCCATGAGCTTAAAGGCAAACAGCGCGAAAACGTTGAACAGTTTAAAGAGCAGGGCCTGATGTCGAAAAAACTGGCTACCATATTGCTAAATGTACCTGTTGAACTGGATGAAGAAGGCCTCGAAGTATGCGCTCCAAGTAAGGAACTATTAGAGCCGCTTTTTGCCGAATTGGAGTTCCGTACCTTAGGCAAGCGCGTTTTTGGCGATGATTTCAGCATAACCGAGTTAAAGCCTGCCGGAACCCAGATCGATCTTTTTGGCAATCCAACGGCAACCGGTCGTACCACCATTGCGGTTGATGTGGAAGATATCCGTGAGGACCTTATCATCGCTGCCAAAAACATCAACAATACGCCGCATGAGTATCATTTGGCCGACACCCTTGAAAAACGGGCCGAACTGATCAAAATATTAGCGCAGCAGCCAACCATTTGCTTTGATACCGAAACCACCGGTACCGATCCTAATCATTGCGAACTGGTAGGCCTGTCGTTTTCTGTTAAACCTGGCCAGGGCTGGTATGTACCCGTTCCCGCTGACCAGGCAGGGGCGCAAAGCATTGTTACCGAATTTAAAGCGGTGCTTGAAAATGAAAATATCGGCAAAATAGGGCAAAACATTAAGTTTGATATCCTGATGCTGAAGTGGTACAACATCGAAGTGAAAGGAACTCTGTTTGATACCATGCTGGCCCATTACATCCTTGATCCGGATACCCGCCACAATATGGATATCCTGTCGGAAAATTACCTTGGCTACAAACCGGTTTCCATAACAGAACTTATCGGGCCAAAAGGCAAAAATCAGGGCAATATGCGCGATGTTGATTTTGAAAAAATTAAAGAATACGCAGCCGAAGACGCCGACATCACCCTGCAGCTAAAAGATGTTTTTGAGCCTAAACTAAAAGAGGTTGAAGGCGAAAAACTGGTGAATGAAATAGAGCACCCGCTTATTTACGTACTGGCCGATATGGAGTACGAAGGCGTAAAAATAGACCACGATACACTGCGCGATTTTAGCAAGCAACTGGAAACCGACATTGCCCAATATGAGAAAACGGTTTATGAAAAAGCGGGCGTAAAATTCAACATTGCATCGCCAAAACAACTGGGCGAGGTTTTGTTTGAAAAACTGATGCTTGACCCTAAAGCCAAAAAAACCAAAACAGGTCAGTATCAAACCGGAGAGGACGTATTGCTTTCATTAGCCGCCAAGAGCGATATTGTGCGTGATATCCTTGATTTCCGCCAGCTGCAAAAATTAAAGTCGACCTATGTTGACGCGCTGCCGCAGATGGTGAACCCTAAAACAGGCAGAGTACATACATCATACAACCAGGCTGTTGCCGCAACAGGCCGATTAAGCAGCGTTAACCCCAACCTGCAAAATATCCCTATCCGCACCGAGCGCGGCCGCGAAGTAAGGAAAGCTTTTATCCCAAGGGATAGCAATCATACCATCGTATCTGCGGATTATTCGCAGATAGAACTGCGCATCATTGCCGAGATCAGCAAAGATCCTAACATGATGCAGGCCTTTATCAATAACCACGATATCCACACGGCAACAGCTGCTAATGTTTACGGCATCGGGCTTGATGAAGTAACCAGCGATCAGCGCCGTAATGCTAAGGCCGTAAACTTTGGTATTATTTACGGGCAATCGGCCTTTGGTTTATCGCAAAGCCTGGGTATTCCGCGTAAAGAAGCTGCCGAAATCATTGAGCAATACTTTATCCAATTTGCCGGCATTAAACAATACATGAGCGATACCATGAACTTCGCCCGCGAAAATGGCTACGTGTGCACGCTGATGGGCCGCCGCCGCTATTTGCGCGATATCAATTCGGCCAATGCAACCGTTCGTGGTTTTGCCGAGCGAAATGCTATTAACGCCCCAATACAGGGTTCAGCCGCCGATATGATCAAAATAGCCATGATCAATATCCACAAAGAACTTAAGGCACAAAAACTGGATACCCGCATGACTATGCAGGTACATGATGAGTTGGTGTTTGACGTTCCGAATCATGAAGTAGAGATCGTGAAACCGATCATTATGCATAACATGAAAACCGCCATTAAAACCGAAGTGCCGATCATGGTTGAGATTGGAACTGGCTTAAACTGGCTGGAAGCGCATTAAGCGCCCGTTGTTAAAGTGACTAAAATGTCATTGCGAGGAGAAACGACGAAGCAATCGCATGCTGTACAGAGCGAACCTATATAGTATGTGATTGCCACGCTTCGCTTATAATTACATGACTGTAAGCTACTGATTATTAATTGTACTTTTGAACGATTGTATAACATGGGCGTTGCCTGCGGCCCGGGCTTTCCGCTACAAGTCCTCGCTTTACCCGCATACAAGTCCGGCGCACGCTCCGGGCTTTTCACTGCAATCCCTAACGCGGCCCACACACAATATCGCTAAATATATTTTACACGCCATCACGATTTTTCGGGCTATCCTGGCGGACACCGCAATGACATATCTATAATTTATGATGCATTTTGCAATATAAGACTATTTTTCCCCCTTCATATTACACTAACCTATACTTATCCCTTTCCTTTTTCCCTATCATTTTTACAACTATAACATCTTAACGGTAATAAAATTTCAGCGCTTTTAATCTAAATTTTACAAAACTATATTAATTGCCGCGGGTTTCTCTTTTGGTAATCTTTGCTTAAATTGAGCCAATAAAACCTGAATGAAAATATACCATTTGAGTGCCGAGTGCTATCCCGTTGCTAAAGTTGGCGGGCTTGCCGATGTTGTTGGCGCATTGCCTAAGTACCAGAACCTTGCAGGTTTGCAGGCTGCGGTTGTTATGCCTTTTTACGATCGTAAGTTTACCCAGGAAAACGACTTTGAAATTGTGTTTGCTGCTGCAACCTTACTCGGTAATCGCCGACTTTTCTTCGAGATATTGAAAGAGAAAACAAACAAACTCGGTTTTGAACTTTATTTAGTAAAAATTCCTGGCTTGCTCGACAGGGAAAATATCTACAGTTACCCTGATGAGCGCGACCAGTTCATGGCTTTTCAATTGGCATTTTTAGATTGGATCAGTTATTCACAGCAAACGCCAGATTTGATCCATTGTCATGACCACCACGCCGGGTTAGTCCCGTTTTTACTTTATCATTCCAAACTATATACAAGGCTGGCCAATACCCCAACCATATTTACCATACACAACGGCCAGTACCACGGCGCTTTCGGCTGGGACAGGCTATCCTTATTACCTGAAATTGACCTGACCAAAACAGGCTTGCTTGACTGGGCCGGCGGGATCAATCCACTGGCAGCTGCGGTTAAATGCAGCTGGCGTTATACAACGGTGTCTCCAACTTATTTGGAGGAGCTCACTTATAACTCCAATGGTTTGGAGTACCTGTTTTACATTGAACGGGCAAAGGGCTACGGTATCATGAACGGCATCGACACCGAGGTTTGGAACCCGCAAACCGACCCGATGATCCCAGCCAAATTTTCGGCTAAAACATTGGCTAAAGGTAAAAGGGCTAATAAAGAAGCTATTTGCAAACGCTTTGAGCTCGATCCCGAAAAACCGTTATTCACTTTTATCGGTCGCCTGGTTGTTGAAAAGGGAGCTGATCTGTTGCCTGCCGCTATCGAACGCAGCCTGCTCGAAAACGAAGGCGAAGTAAACTTTATCATATTAGGGGCTGGCGATAAGGAAAATGAACTGGCGCTGCTTCAGCTTAAAAATAAATATCCTGAGCATTGTAATGCTTTTATTGGCTATGACGAGTCATTGGCACACCTGATTTATGCCGGGGCCGATTTTCTGCTGATGCCATCGCGGGTAGAGCCCTGCGGCCTTAATCAGCTTTATGCACTGCGTTACGGCACCATGCCAATTGTACGTACTACTGGTGGATTGAAAGATTCTGTCATTGATTTTGGCGATGAGGGAGGCTACGGGATCCGCTTTGTACAGGCCAGCGTACAAGATATTTGCCACTCGGTTTTCAGGGCAAAACAACTTTACCAGGATAGCGCAAAAATGCAGCAGCTCCGCAAGCAAATGATGGCCCTTGATTTTTCATGGGCACGCTCAACACAAAAATACACTGAACTATACGAAAGCTTAAAACTAACTTTATGACATCCAAAGTAATCTCCATTGTGCTCGGTGGCGGCCAGGGCAGCCGTTTATCACCGCTTACCGCAACGCGGTCAAAGCCGGCAGTTCCAATCGCGGGTAAATATCGTTTGGTGGATATTCCCATTTCAAACTGTTTGCACTCGGGTATTACGCGTATTTATGTGTTAACGCAATTTAACTCGGCCTCGTTAAACAAGCACATCAAAAACACCTACCACTTCAGCAGTTTTAGTGATGCTTTTGTTGATATTCTTGCGGCAGAACAAACACCGTCAAGCGTAGCCTGGTTTCAGGGTACGGCCGATGCTGTGAGGCAAAGCTTACACCATTTGGCGGTGCATGAGTTTGATTATGTGCTGATCCTGTCGGGCGATCAGTTGTACCAAATGGATTTTGAAGATATGATCAACCATCATATCGAAACCAATGCCGAAATTTCGATAGCTACCATCCCTGTTGATGCGGCTGACGTTCCGGGTTTCGGGATCCTGAAAACTGACGAAAACAACATGATCACCTCATTTATCGAAAAACCTAAAAGCAATTTTGAAAGTTGGGCGTCAGAGGTTAGTCCGGAGATGGAAGCTGAAGGCCGTGTATACCTGGCGTCAATGGGTATCTACATCTTTAATCGAAAATTGCTATATGAATTGCTTGAAGGCAACGAGCGTACCGACTTTGGTAAAGAGATCATCCCACAATCAATTGAAGGCCATCGCGTAGCCAGCTATCAATACGAAGGCTACTGGACAGATATTGGTACTATCCCTTCATTTTTCGAGGCCAACCTGGGTTTAACCGATAACATCCCCAAGTTTAACCTGTTTGATAAAAACCCGATCTACACCCGTGCGCGCATGTTGCCGCCGTCAAAAATATCAGGCACGCTGATGGAAAAATCTATTGTTGCCGACGGCTGTATTATCAATGCCAAACAGATCATCCATTCTATAATAGGGATTCGTACCCGCATTGGAGTTAATACCATTATCGAAAACTGTTACGTAATGGGCAGCGACAATTATCAAACCCTTGAGGAAATTGCCGAATGTAAAGAAAGCGGTTCGCCAATTATGGGCATCGGCGATAATTGCCATATCCAAAACGCCATTATTGATAAAAATACTTACATCGGTAATAATGTAACCATTAACTGCGGCGAGAAGCTTGAAGATGGTGATTACGGCACCCATACTGTACAAGACGGTATTGTTGTAGTAAAAAAACGGGCTATAATACCGAGCGGCACAGTTATTTAATTAAAAAAATAAAAAAAACAAACCATAGTTAATTTGTTATAGATAGAACTAACCATCTAAAACATAATCAACTATGAAAAAGGCACTATGTATGATCGCTTTAGCAGCGATCTCGTTCAGCAGCGTTTTCGCTTACGGTACAGTAGTTCGCCCCTCAAAAGGCATTATGCAAACTGATACTACCAAGAAGAAGAAAACGAAGAAAATGAAAAAAGATACCATCATGAAAAAAGACACCATGAAGATGAAAAGGAAATAAGTCTTTAGTCTGAAGCCGGAAGTTTTAAGTCCGGTGGTATCAAACAGAAACAGCCCCGGCATTTTGCCGGGGCTGTTTCTGTTTTAAAAAGGGTGTCATGCTGAGTGTTTAAATCCGGCGGCCTCTGAAGGTAGTATGACATCTCTCCTTAGTCATGCCGAACTTGTTTCACTGTTGTCCGGTAAAAGATTTTTTAGGGAAAAAGGAAGGGATAGCCGAAAGACTACCCCTTTGTGTTGATATTTGAGTTACCACACTTAAATACGCAACATGAGCAAAAGTACTTTTTTTACCGGACAGCCGGTCCTGAATCAGTTATTAGGTTTAATAGATCGTAATAATGTTCGATCATTAGCAAGACGTGGGGATCACGATCTCTACTACCGTTACTTTGATACCTATACACATCTTGTAACGATGCTTTACTGCGTTTTTAACAGATGCACCAGCAGCAGAGAAGTAATCAGCGGCATGAAAGCAAGCTTGCATAAGCTTTATCATATCGGTATAAGTAAATGCCCGGCCAGAAGCACCTTATGTGATGCTAATGCCCAGCGTAGCTTTGAAGTATTCGCCCGTATTTATGATAACCTGTATAGGCGGCATAAGCAACTTTTACCGGACAGCCGATTAAAGATCGATCCTAAGCTATTCATTGCCGATTCTTCAACAATTACCTTATTTCAGCAAATATTGAAAGCCCCAAGCCCGGGAAAGGCCAACGGTAAGAGAAAAGGCGGGATCAAAGTTCATACGCTCATTAAGGCAGCAGATGATGTACCGCTGAAAATCAGCTTCACGGCAGCCAGTGCTAACGATATGCCTTTCCTTAAAGAAATCAAACTCGAACCAGGGTCCTTTATCGTTTTCGATAAAGGTTACGTAGACTATTCTGAATATCAAAGAATGACAAATGAAGGCGTATTCTTTGTCACCAGGCAGAAAAAAGATGCCAAATACTCAACAATGTGGCTGAATGAGCTTAGCGAACAAAGCAAGGCACACGGTGTCATCGAAGATAAACTACTCCTCCAGGGCACACGTACTCAAAAAGAGGGTATCCAGTTGGAGATTCGCCTGGTTACTTTCTTTGACAAAGAAACCGAAAGGACATTTGAGTTTTTAACCAATAATTTCTCGTTACTTCCTGAAGCTATTGCCGATCTTTATAAGAAACGATGGCTTATTGAAATACTATTTAAGCGGGTAAAGCAAAATTTCCCGCTTAAATACTTCCTGGGGGATAATGAGAATGCAATCAAAATACAGATATGGTGCGCTTTTATTGCCGATCTTCTAATCAAAATTGTCCAGGTACAACTCAAAAGACAATGGTCTTTCTCTAATCTGAGTTCAATTATAAGACTCCATCTGATGAGTTATATCCACCTATTTAACTTTCTGAACGATCCGGAGAAACTGTCCGTCATGTCAACAAATCACTCACGGCAACTAAAATTGGGGGCCTTGGACATCCGCTTTAAAACCTAAACCCTTCTTTTTATATCATAATGCAGTCTTTTTATAACAATAACAAACTTTACCGGACAACAGTGAACTTGTTTCAGCACCTCACAAGAAAAGTGGCAAATTTGATTAGCATGGTTGCTTAGCGAGTGGGGTACTGAAACAAGTTCAGCATGACCTTAATTTTATTATGTCATGGGTAGCTTGTCGAAGCATGGTGTGAGGCATCTCCGCACGAGTCTTCGACAGGCTCAGACCGACAGGCCATTATTTTAATGCGATTTTCCCTTACAACTCTATAGTTTCGCCAATAGCCGGCAACTTCAAATTCAAGCCTGCTTTGATAAACTTCTCTGTTACTTCATCCTTATCAATTTTAATAACCGGGAATGAATCATAATGAATGCCGATGATGTTTTTACAATTGATAAACGCCGACGCTTTAATGGCATCATCTGCTCCCATAGTGTAATTATCGCCGATAGGCAGAAATGCCCAGTCGAGATTTTCATCGGCCAGGAGTTTCATATCATAGGTAAGCGCAGTATCGCCTGCAAAATAGATCACTTTTCCTTCTGCATAAATTAAAAATCCGGCAGGATTACCGCCCGGCGAGCCATCAGGCAAGGTACTTGAATGTACCGCGTTTACCATTTTAACCCTGCCAAAATCAAAGTTAAAACCGCCGCCTATGTTCATGCCATGTACATTTTCAATGCCTTTAGTACCAAGCCATCCGGCAATTTCGGCAATGCAAATTACCTTTGCACCGCTACTTTTAGCAATTTCCAGCAGATCCGCCACATGGTCGCCATGCCCATGCGATACCAGGATATAATCGGGTTTTAAGCTGTGAATGTCAATATCCTTTGCCAGTGGGTTAGGGCTTATAAATGGGTCGAAAAGCAGTTTCTTTCCACCAGCTGCAATCTCAAGGGCCGACTGCCCATAATAAGTAGTTTTCATAGAATGTTATTTTATGATCTGATCAAAAGTAAACAGTTATGTCAACGATTTGATTTAGTGGCAGAAAAGTTACACATAGGTGTTCAAACAGACAGAGAGAATTGCAAGTTCAAAGAAATGTCATTTAGAGCGAGCCATGTTGACTTGTGCATTGTGCGAGGGGGAATCTCCTAAGCCTGTGAACCCGCCATGAATAGTTTGTTATGAATGGCGTATACGATTTCTCTTAGCGCTGCCGCTGTTGCCCGCCCTCGCTCATCGAAATGACATTTTTAAGATGGGATGGTATAATTTTATTTACCAAACATATTACCCAAGCCTCCTAAGCCGCCAAACATGCTTTGGGTAATGGCAGCCATTTCGCTTTGGCTGATGTTTTCAGCCTGTTCAAGCGCTTTGTTGATCGCAACAACCAGCAACTCTTCCAGTTCTTCTTTGTCGGCATCAGCTAAAAAATCAGGATCTATCTGTACCGATTGGATCACTTTATTGGCATTAGCGTTCACAACTATTTTGCCGCCCTCGGCTGTGCCTGATACACTGATGGCATCCAGGCGTTTTTTCATTTCGCCAGCTTTTTGCTGGGCTTCCATTAATTTATCAAACATGATTTTTTAGTTTTTAGTGAGTGGTTGATTAGGTGAATGGTTGGAATACGGATTGAGGAAAGGTGATCAATCGGTTTATTAAAACCACTCACCAAATCAACTCAATAAACCATTCACCAAAAAAATTAATCATCACTGGTATCTCCATTACCATTGTATGCACTTTTACGTACAATAGGCATGCCAGCAGCTTTAAACAAGTCATCGAGCTTTAATAAACTGCCGTTGGCCAGGTTGGTAAGCAATACTATGGTAATGTCGTGTTTCATATCCCGCAGGTAAATATGCCTGAACCCATGCCACCAGCCGGTATGATAAATTACCTCCTCGCCGGGTGCTGTAAATGTACGCCAGCCGTAGCCGTAGTTGAAATGCCCGTGCACCATCGGGTTGCGCGGCACGTAGGCCGAATCAAGCGTAGCCGGTTTTAATAACAACCCCGCACGCAGGGCACGATCAAACAGGAACAGGTCACCAACCGTGCTGTAAATGCCTTTATCACCCACCGGGCCGTCCAAAAAGTTCTGCACTACCGAATAACGCCACTGGCCGCGGTCGTGCCCAACTACATCAACCGGGATTTTATCATAAACCGCTTTTGAGTAAACATGGGTATGTGCCATACTGGCTGGTTTAAACACATTTTCCTGCATAAATTGGGCATAGCTCATTCCGCTCACTTTTTCAATGATGGAACCAAGCACCATAAAGTTGGAGTTGTTATACAGGAAACGCTTATTGGGCTCGTTGAAGCGCGTTGGCTTATAATCGGCAATCATTTTCATAGCCTCAGCATTGGTAAGCCCTTTGCGTTGGTTTAGGTGATTTTTCCGGTAAATATCGTCGATAAAATATACATAATTCATCATACCCGAGCGGTGCGTAAGTAACAAGCGAATAGTTACACCATCGTATGGAAAATCAGGGAAAAACTTTTTAACGTCATCGTCAAGCTTCAATTTGCCGCGTTCCATCAGCAGGAGGATGGCGGTTGATGTCATAGTTTTAGTTACCGAAGCCAGCTCAAATTGCGAACCGATTTTCAGGCTGTCGCGATGCAGGTAGTCGGCCCAGCCAATGGCTTTTTCATAAACTATTTTTCCTTTTTTTGCCACCAGCACATTACCGTTAAAACCGCGGGTACGATGCAGCTCCTGCATTACGGCGTCTATCTTTTTATCAGCATTTTTAGGATTGTAGGCCAGCAATGCCGTGGTATCAAGCGGCCTGGCGGCAACCTGCGATTGCGATTGGTCTTTGTTTTTATTTTTGGATGAACAGGCTAACAGTAACAGGGGGGCAGCAAACACTACCAGGCTTTTGTACACTAATCTCATAAATCAATTTATCTCACACTAAACGAATGCGAAAATTAGAAATTATACAGCAGGTATTGATTAAAGTTTTAAAATTTTCTGTTAGTTAGCACAATTAGTATGTTTAAGTATGATTTTGTTGAAAAAAGGCTTGTTTATTATAGCTCTCGTGCTTAGCACAGGGTTGGCGCATGCTCAAAATACAGATGTCAATAGTATTATTAAGGAAGGCATCAGGCTTAACAGCGATAAAAATTATTCGGCGGCTATTGAAAAATATAAAGAGGCACTTGCCGCCGAGCCAGATAACGCGCAGGCCAACTATCAGCTGGCCTTCAGCCTTGCTGCATCAGGCAAGGGTACGGAAGCGGTGCCTTATCTCAACAAAGTGATAAAAACAGGTGGCGACCTAACTGGGCCTGCTTATGAATTAATGGGCAGCATTTATGATACTGCACGTCAACCCCAACA
Source organism: Mucilaginibacter sp. Mucisp73 (assembly GCF_059491465.1). Taxonomy (NCBI): domain Bacteria; kingdom Pseudomonadati; phylum Bacteroidota; class Sphingobacteriia; order Sphingobacteriales; family Sphingobacteriaceae; genus Mucilaginibacter; species Mucilaginibacter sp. Mucisp73. The sequence continues at coordinate 5,855,428 of NZ_CP168507.1, forward strand.
GGCCATCGACGCCTATAAAGAGGGGATTAAATTGAAGCCGGGGTATCAGCCGCTGTATTTTAACCTGGGGATAGCCTATTTCCGCGCGCAAAAATATGCCGATGCCGAGCTGGCTGCCATTGAAGCCATTAAACTCGATCCTAAACATGCTAATAGCCAACGCTTATACGGACTGGTTACTTTCCACCAAAACAAAAGGGTACCGGCATTAATGGGTTTGTGTAGTTTCCTTTTACTTGACCCGGAAGGGCCCCGTGCAGATGAAGCCTATACCAACCTGCAAAGTTTACTAAAAGGCGGCGACCTGAAAGCAGCTAAAGCTGATCCGGAAACCCTGTTACTCAATAAAACCCTAAGCACCGCCGTTTCGGTTTCTGGCGGTCAGCTGGAAACCCAGTTGAAAAACATTTTTACGGCCGTTGGCAAACTTGGTGAAAAGCCGGGCAGACAAACCTTCTTTTGGAATTACTATGCAGCTTTTTTCTATAAACTGTCCCAATCTCAAAGCTTTTCAACGGCGGTTAAATTAATTGGCTTAAGCGCCGATAAAACAGCGGGAGCAAAGTGGCTGCAAAACAACGCAGACCAACGGAAGGCCCTGGAGGATTGGATGGCATCTGCTGAAAGAAAGTTTTAATTGCAAATTTATCGCCGATAAATCATCACTATGCCATATAGAAAATGATGATTTTATAATTTACATATCAATAATTGCGAAAGCCAAAGTTTTACTATTTTTGAGCACACAAAATTTAACGACATGAATTTTCCGGCTGAATTAAAATACACCAAAGACCACGAGTGGATTAAGGTTGAAGGCAATGTAGCTACCGTAGGCATCACCGAATTTGCTCAAAGTGAACTGGGCGACATTGTGTATGTTGATATTACTTCATTAGGTAAAGAGGTTGCTAAAGACGAAGTTTTTGGCACCGTTGAAGCAGTAAAAACGGTATCAGACCTGTTTATGCCTGTTGCCGGCACCGTAACCGAAGTTAACCCGGCATTAAATAACCAACCCGAACTGGTTAACACCGACCCATATGGCGAAGGCTGGATGGTAAAGATCACCGTAGCTGATGCTGCCGATGCTGACTCACTTTTATCTGCCGGCGATTATAAAACGGTTATCGGCGTATAAGATGAAGCTGTTTTTAAAATATCATGGGCCCGCTATTTTGTGGGCCTTATTTGTTTTAATTATTTGCTCGGTACATCTTGATTCTGTTGATAAATCCCCGCTGTTTTTTAGGGGCTTTGATAAACTCACGCACTGCGGTTTATTTTTCACCCTTATTGTATTGGTTTGCTTTGGCGTTATAAGGCAACAAAAACCACGGCAGATTACGTATACAGGGGCATTCGTGATATGGGCAACCAGCGTATTTTTCGGGGGGCTTATTGAAGTGCTGCAGGCATCTGTTTTTACCTGGCGCAGCGGCGACTGGAACGATCTTTTTTGCGATGTGCTTGGAGCTTGTATGGGGATTTTTAGTGTAATGCTAACTGTTGAGGCAATTGGAAAAAAATGAAAAAAAATAAACTGGTCATTTTATTGGGAGCGCTGCTGTTAACAGCCGGTTCATCATGCGGTATTTTTCATAAGGATTGCGGCTGTCCGCATTTCGGGAAAATTAAATCAGCCGACTCCAGATGTGCAGATGTGCAAATGATGGCTTAGCCAGGTAAATCTATATTAGCAAAGCACATTTACTATTCAATTTGCGGGTGTTCAATTTTTTAAAGTGTAAACACTTGCCATTATTTTCAAAAAAAACACCACTGATAATCAGCTACTTAATTTTGCTAACTATTAGCAAAGTACCCAACATGAACACATCATCATTGATAATCAGCTACTTGCATTTTTTAGAAATTAAACGTTGAACACCCCCTTTTTAAAAATTGAACACTGACATAATTGTGTCAGTGAAGGCACCCAATATATGCTTTGCCGATCCGGAATCTGCAGATCTAAATCCTCACAACTGCATCTCGAATTGTCATTTACAAATCAAAAATCACCTGCACATTTAAAATCTGCACATCATAGCAAATCTTATTTGGATTTAATATAAATAAGCTTACATTTGCTACGTTTTATATTATAAATGATGAAGCTGTCACAACTGGAAATAGGCGAAACTGGTATTGTAAAGGAATTTACCGATCTTGAAATGTCAGTAAAACTGATGGAGATGGGCTGTTTACCCGGCGAAGAGGTTCGCATTTCGCGCATCGCCCCTCTTGGCGATCCTATTGCCATCAGCGTATCAGGCTACCAGCTTAGCTTACGCAGGTTTGAAGCATCCACCATCATTTTGCAGTAGTTTGTAAGCGTTGAAAACCAATATAAGAGTTGCACTTGTAGGAAATCCAAATACCGGTAAATCAACTCTCTTTAATATATTAACCGGGTTAAATCAAAAAATCGGGAACTTTCCGGGGGTTACTGTTGATAAAAAAACAGGCTTTTGCCAACTGCCTGACGGCCGCACGGCCGAAATAATTGACCTTCCGGGTACTTACAGCATCTATCCCAAAAGTAAAGACGAATCCATCGTATTTTCGGTACTGGCCGATAAATCAAAAGGCATGGTGCCCGATCTGGTTGTGGTGATCCTCGACGCATCCAATTTAAAACGCAACCTGCTGCTTTATACCCAGGTCGCGGACCTCAAGATCCCCGTAGTGGTAGCGCTCAACATGGTAGATGTGTCGGACAAGGCGGGCATCAAAATCAATATTGATCTTTTTGCCCAAAAACTGGGCGTTCCGGTAGTCCCTATCTCCGCCAGGAAAAATACAGGCATTGACAAACTAAAAAGCGCCATAGCTTTTGCCAACAGCGTACCATTGCAACAGGATACCATTGATATCGAAAGCATTGCCCCGGGCATCATAGCGCAAATAAAAGGGGAGATGCAAGTTGAAAATCCATATATTGCCTTGCAGCTTGCCCACCAGCACGAAACGCTGAGCTACCTTTCAGCAGCCGAGAGCGACCGGATTGAACAACTGGAGCAGGAGCATTCTTTCCACTCGCAAAAGGCGCAGGCTACAGAAACCATCGCCCGTTACAACTTCATCAACGACCTCCTTTACGATACGGTTAAAAAAGCTGAAACAGCGCACGACGAAACCATAAGCAACAAGATAGATAAGATCCTTACCCATAAAGTATTTGGCTTTGTGATCTTCTTCGCCATTTTACTTTTTATTTTCCAGGCTATTTTCTCATGGTCGGAATACCCGATGTCGCTCATCGAAGACCTGTTCATCTGGCTGCAGGCCGGTGCTGCTAAAATACTGCCTGCCGGTCCGCTGAGTAGTTTGATCATTGATGGTGTGCTCGCCGGCCTGAGTGGGGTATTGGTATTTATCCCGCAGATCGCCATCCTGTTCGCGCTCATCTCCATTTTGGAAGATACAGGCTATATGTCGCGCGTTACTTTTATGATGGACAAGGTGATGCGCAAGGTAGGGCTTAACGGCAAATCAGTAGTACCCCTTATCGGCGGTTTCGCCTGCGCGGTGCCTTCTATCATGAGCACCCGGACTATCGAAAACTGGAAGGACAGGATGATCACCATTATGGTTACCCCCCTGGTAGCCTGCTCAGCCCGCCTGCCTGTTTATACCCTACTGATTGCATTGGTTGTACCCAACCGCAACGTGTGGTGGATCTTTAACCTGCAAGGGCTGGCGCTTACTGCCATGTATGTGCTCAGCATCTTTTCGGCGGTTATTGTGGCGTTTGTGATGAAGTTTATCCTCAAAGCCCGCGAACGCGGTTACTTTATTATGGAATTGCCCGTTTACCGGATGCCAAGGTGGAAAAACGTGATCTTTACGATGTATGACCGTTCAAAAACGTTCGTACTGCAGGCCGGTAAAGTAATCATTGCGGTTTCGGTGATCCTGTGGGTAATGAAATCATACGGCCCCGGCGACAGGTTTGCCCAGATAGATAAACAATACGCCCAGCCTCAATATACCAAAACCATGACACCGGATAGCCTCAGCAAAGTTATCGCATCCGAAAAACTGGAAAACTCATACGCCGGCGTATTTGGCCATGTTATTGAACCCGTTATTAAACCCCTTGGCTTCGATTGGAAGATAGGGATAGCACTCATCAGCTCCTTTGCTGCCCGCGAGGTATTTGTGGGCACCATGGCCACCATTTACAGCGTGGAGGGTGATGCCGATAAGATGCAATCGGTTCAGCAAAAAATGCACGAGGCTAAAAATCCGCAAACCGGAGAGCCGGTGTTTACCTTAGCGGTGGCTTTCTCCCTCATGATGTTTTATGCCTTCGCCATGCAATGTGCCAGTACAGTGGCCGTTGTTTACCGCGAAACCAAAGACTGGCGCTGGCCCGCTGCCCAGTTTGCCTATATGACCGCGCTGGCTTATACGGCGAGCTTTATTGTGTATCACTGGCTCAAGTAATGTTTAGTTCATGGATCATAGTTGATGGTTCATAGCCCTAAATGTTTCAGCAATGGTAGCGCTGCTGAAGTCTCCGACTTTGGATAGCGAAGTATATCAGGGGCTGAAGTAGTTTTAGTTCATAGTAAAAACTATTCTTACCAATACCTGCTTATTAAGTTTCGCTATTTAAAGTCCAAACTCCCTACAGCATCAGTGTTGAAGAAGTGCAACACGGCAAGCTAATAGTTGATTAACCTACCCTGTGATGCTCAAAATATCATGTACCGCATGCTCCGCTTTTGGGTATTGAAATATAAACCCGCTATCCAATAAGCGTTTGGGCATTACCCAGCGGCTTTTTAATATCAGTTCGGTTTCGGTGCCGATTACCATGGCGCCGACTTCCAGCAGCCACTGCGGTGCGGGCAAGCCGAATGGTGCGCCATAGGCCCGCCGGATGATATGCATCATATCGGTGTTTCTTATGCTTTCGGGAGCAGTGCAGTTAAATATGCCATTTAATTCGGGGTGGTCTAACAGCCATTGGGTGCTCCGGGCTACATCATGCTCATGCACCCAGGCTATGTATTGCTGCCCATCGCCTTGTTTGCCGCCGAGGCCAAACCTAACCAGGTTAAGCAACCGCGGAAAAACACTGTCGCTTCGGCCTAACACAATGCCCATGCGCAGGGCAATTTTACGGGTATGGGGCGTATCTGTTTTAAAGAAAGTGTTTTCCCAGATGTTGCAAACATCAATAGAAAAGCCATAACCAATCTCACCGGTATCCTCATCCTGCGGACGGTCTTCGGCATGGCGGTAAATGGTGGCAGAAGTTACATTGATCCAAACTTTTGGTGGGTTTTCCATCTTATGGATCACCCTGCCTAATAGTTCGGTAGGTACCACCCTTGAACGGATGATCTCCCGCTTGTTCTTTTCGGTATAGCGGCAGTTTACATTTTTGCCGCACAGGTTAATCAGCATATCGGCACCGGCAAGGTGAACCGTCCACCCCCCTTCGGTTTCACCATCCCAAACAGCGGTATGTACATTGCCATCAACAGGTTTTTGTTTGCGGGCCAGGATGATCACCTCGTCTGCCAAATCGCGGTAGTATTTGGCCAGCACGGTACCGAGATAACCGTTGCCGCCGGCCAGTACGATTTTTTTATAAGCTTTCATGATCAGTTAAGGTTTAAAATAAGTAATAATAAAACGATACGATAAGTTACCCAGGTAACGGTAAGTACCCAGCCAAGCCCAAGCAATTTGGTACGGCGGATATGTTCAAGGAACATCAATCCCGCTACTGCCATAAAATACAGGGTGTAAATCAGCGGACCGAATTGAAAAAAATGATTTACAACCAACCCCATCAGCAGTAATAAGCTGCCGGCAAAAGAGATGGTCATCATGTTGCCGAGGTAGGTCCACAGGTTACGGCGGTCAAAACTGCATATAGCTGCTCCCTGAAAAAGGATCTGTCCGCCGCAGATCAGGTACTCACGGTATGGGCTGCCTAAAGGAACAATCCCAGTAAGCAGATGTGCGTAAGCTGTTAAGATAAAACCGGTACAAAACCAGGTGAAAAGCAAATACAATAAACGATAATGCAGCTTAAACGTAGGCTGGTATTCGAAGCCGGTTTCGGCAGCAGGGATAATTACCCTCCTGTTGTATGATATAAAAGCATAAACCTTGCTCATGAGCCAGATGAATGGTTTAAAAGCAAATAAGGGAGTAAATACAGGCCAGGTATTGGCAATTATTTTGAAAAGGCTTTTAACGCCGTAGGTAACCTCGCCGCTTTTCAGGTTAATTAAGGCTATTTCGTTAACAGCCCGTTGCCTGTCATAAACAGGGCAGGTACCCGCATGTGCTTCCTGGTACGCAGCGCGGCCATCAGCATCAAGCATCCCTGCTTTTACAAAGGCACCGGTATAAGCACGGCACATGGGGCATTCTGCATCAAACAGGATCATGTGGTTCTTGAGCGTTTTCATAATTTTCAGTGTTTTCTGAAACAAATATACAATATATTTTAAACTTTCAATAAATACTGAAAATTAAAGTTAAAACAACTCATTGTATTAACTCACCCCGACATCGCTGCGCTTGTCACCCCTCTCTACGCAAGCGTAAAGAGGTTTTTTTTCCCTGCCCTCTTTCCGCCAAAGGCGAAGAGAGGGTGTTCCAGCGAAGCGTAGACCGGGTGAGTTAACTATGCGCGATGCAAATAATTTGAGAAAACTCAATCCCTCTCTTGCAAAATCAAATCTTATATTTAACTTTGAACAACAAAGTACTTTTGATGAAAGAACAAGATATTCATGCAGAGTTAAGTTCCATCCGCGACCTGATGGAACGTTCGGCCAAGTTTATTTCGCTTAGCGGCCTTTCGGGTGTGATGGCGGGTATCTATGCCTTCGCCGGCGCCGGCATAGGATACAGTTTGCTGCAGGGCGAGTATACTACCCTCAGGGAGCGCCATACTTACAATGAAGAATTGCTGATCATAAAATTATTTATCGTGGCAATTGCGGTGCTTGTACTGTCCATTGGCACGGGGATCTGGTTATCGGTACGCAAAGCTAAAAAAAACGGTCAGCCATTTTGGAGCGCCGGCAGCAAACGCTTGCTCATTAATATGGCAATCCCATTGGTAAGCGGCGGTTTATTTACTATTATACTTGTTTATCGCGGTTATTATGGTGTTGTAGCGCCTGCTACATTGATATTTTATGGCATGTCGTTAGTTGCAGGCAGCCATTATACATATTCGGGGATTAGAAGCTTGGGGATATTGGAGATTTTATTAGGTTTGCTGTGTGCTGTAATGCCGGGTTACGGCTTAATTTTCTGGAGTGTGGGTTTCGGTCTGCTCCACATTATTTATGGTACAGTAATGCATTTTAGATACGATAAGTGAAGATATCATTAGATCAGTTTGATAAAGCCTTTGAAAACCGCATCCGCCTGCAAATCATGAGCGTATTGGTTGCTAATGAAAGCTACGACTTTAACTCGCTTAAAGAATTGCTTAACCTTACCGACGGTAACCTGGCATCGCACCTGAAAGCGCTGGAGAAGGAAGAATACATCCAGGTGGAGAAAACTTTCATCGGCCGCAAACCCAATACACGTTACCTGGCATCCGAAAAAGGCCGGGCCGCCTTCAAATTGCACCTCCTTGCCCTCGAAAATTTGATCAAACAACAAAAACTGTAATTTTTTTTATCTACAAACTTTGAAATACAAAGTGCTTTTAATTTATAAAATATGAAAAACCTTAAAGCAAATTTATTTAAAGATAGCACCGTTAAACTTGGCCTAATCCTAATCACTATATCTGCCGGGCTCTTCTTTATGGAGGGGTCCGGCCTTTTTGAAGTCACCAGCTATTAAACAATAATAAATTGCTTCTTAGCGCCTTTGTGAGACAGGGCAATCGCTTTTAACCACATGCGGATTGAAAAATAATAAATGAAAAATTTTACACTAATTTTTACGTATTAATCGAATTACACGAATTGAATCAATTTTATATTCGTGTAATTCGATTAATTGTGGAGAGCTTGTAAAGCATTTGTGTAGAAATTTTTTAATATAAAATTGGTAAAACGGATCGAATTATGAGGTTTCCCTACATTGCATGAAACATAAATAAACTTCCATAATTTTCTTATTACTTTTACAAAAACCAATAGGTTATTCATGAGTAATACCTTTAACCGACCAATCCGTGTTTTAGTTGCCAAAGTAGGGCTCGATGGCCATGACCGCGGTGCGCGCATTATTGCCACTTCGCTGCGCGATGCAGGTATGGAAGTTATTTATACCGGGCTACGCCAAACCCCCGAAATGGTGGTGAACACTGCCCTGCAGGAGGATGTGGACGCCATTGGCATTTCTATACTTTCGGGCGCGCACATGACGGTATTTCCGCGCATCATTAATCTTATTAAAGAGAAAAAAATGGATGATGTTTTGGTTACCGGCGGTGGTATTATTCCGCATGAAGATATGCTCGAGTTGCAAAAACTGGGCGTTGGCGAGCTTTTTCCGCCCGGCACCAGTACGCAGGATATTGTAAAATATATAACCGGTTGGGTACATGAACACCGCAATTTCTAATACCTATGGAATTTCAAAATTTACTGATAACAAACAAGGGCCGCGTTCAACAAATCACTATTAATCGCGAAAGCAAACTGAACGCTCTTAATAAAGATACGCTGGCCGAACTGCACAGCGCTTTTACCGAAGCTTTCCAAAATCCGGAGGTAGGTGGGATCATCATTACCGGAGCCGGACCAAAAGCATTTGTTGCCGGGGCTGATATCAGTGAGTTTGCAGCCTTAGATACCAGTGGCGGCATGCAGCTTTCGCGTACTGGCCACACCGCAGTTTTTGATTTAATAGCTAACGGCAGCAAGCCTGTAATAGCAGCGGTAAATGGGTTTGCTTTGGGCGGTGGGCTCGAACTGGCCATGGCCTGCCACATCCGCATAGCATCTGACAATGCTAAAATGGGCCTGCCTGAAGTAACTTTAGGGCTGATCCCCGGTTATGGGGGTACACAGCGCCTTACCCAACTGGTTGGTAAAGGCAAAGCGATGGAAATGATCCTGACCGCAGATATGATCACCGCGGGTGATGCCCTGCAATATGGCCTGGTTACCCACGTAGTTAACCCCGAAGAACTATTAACTAAAGCCGAAGAAATCCTGAATAAAATATTATCCCGTGCCCCTTTAGCCCTCGCGGCAGCCATCCGCAGTATCAATGCCGCTTATACCGATGGCGTTAACGGCTATGAAACCGAAATAGCCGAGTTTGGCAAATGCTTCGGCACAAAAGATTTTAAAGAAGGCGTAGCAGCCTTTATGGAAAAACGGAAGGCTGAATTTAAAGGAGAATAGAAGCTAAAAGCGGAATGCAGAAAGCTTAAAGCTATGCCGTCGTGGTGTAACGACAAGCGTTTGTAAGAATAAAAGCGGGGGATTGTGCGATTCCCTCCCCTGGGAGGGTGTAGGGAGGGGTTTCATCGATAAGTGTTGATTTTGCAAGGTGCCTAACCCCTCCCTGCCACTACGCACCGCCGCCGCACCCCTCCCGAGGGAGGGAATTAAAACTTCATAATGCTAACGAAGATCAGGAATTAAAAAAAGCGGGTTGAGCCTTTGGCTCAACCCGCTTTAAAATTTTCAAACTCCCCCTTTAGGGGCCGGGGGGCGAGAGCTTACTTTTTACCCCAACCGTCCTTCAATGTAACGGTGCGGTTAAACACCAGTTTATCATCAGTCGAGTTTTTATCTAAAGTAAAATAGCCTTTACGCATAAACTGAACCGGCTTGCCCAATTCGGCGTTAACCAGGTCTGGTTCAATATATACTGTTGGCAATACATGCAGGCTGTTAGGGTTGATATAATCTTTAAAGTCGCCGTCCTCATTTGAAGGGTCTTCAACCTGGAATAAACGGTCGTATAACCTCACCTCGGCAGTTTTGGCGTGTTCAACACTCACCCAGTGGATGGTGCCTTTTACATTAATGCCGCTGGTATCATGGCCTGATTTTGATTCGGGCAGGTAGCTGCAATGGATCTCGGTGATGTTACCATCAGCATCTTTAACAATGCTTTCGCCTTTAATGATATAAGCATTTTTTAGGCGAACCATCAGCCCGATACCCAGGCGGAAGAATTTTTTAGGCGCAACCTCCATAAAGTCCTCACGCTCTATCCACAACTCACGGCCGAAAGGGATATCCCTGCCGCCGTCACCGCCTTCAACTTCGGGGTTATTTTCGCCATGCATCACTTCGGTTCCGCCTTCGGGATAATTATCCAGGATCAGCTTAACCGGATCAAGCACAGCCATACGGCGCCATGCGGTTTTGTTCAGGTCTTCGCGGATACAAAATTCCAGCAAGCCGACATCTATCATGTTTTCGCGTTTGGCAACGCCAATACGCTCGCAAAATTCACGGATAGAAGCAGGGGTATAACCACGGCGGCGTAAACCACTGATGGTAGGCATACGTGGATCGTCCCAGCCATCAACATAGTTTTCGTTAACCAGTTGCAGCAATTTGCGTTTGCTCATTACCGTATAGTTAAGGTTTAAGCGGGCAAACTCGTATTGTTTTGACGGGAAAATATTCAGTTTTTCAATAAACCAATCGTACAATGGACGGTGAGGTACAAACTCCAGCGTACAGATAGAGTGTGTGATCTCTTCAATAGCATCCGATTGCCCGTGAGCAAAATCATACATGGGGTAAATACACCATTTATCGCCTGTACGATGGTGATGAGCGTGTTTAATACGGTACATCAATGGGTCGCGCAGGTGCATGTTGGGCGATGCCAGGTCAACCTTTGCACGCAGTACTTTCGCGCCGTCGGGGTATTTGCCATCTTTCATATCGGCAAACAGCTGCAGGTTTTCTTCTACTGAGCGACTGCGGTATTGGTTTGGCGTGCCTGGTTCGGTAGGTGTACCTTTCTGGGCGGCTATTTCTTCGGCTGTGCTGTCATCAACATAGGCCAGGTTATTTTTGATCAGTTCAACGGCAAAGGCATACAGCTGATCGAAATAATCAGAAGCATAAAGCTCATTAGCCCAATCAAAGCCAAGCCATTTTACATCTTCCTTAATGCTGTCAACATATTCAATATCCTCCTTAACGGGGTTGGTATCGTCAAAACGGAGGTTGGTAAGGCCATTATATTTTTTTGCCAAACCAAAGTTAAGACAAATTGATTTGGCATGACCAATATGCAGGTAACCATTAGGTTCGGGCGGGAAACGGGTAAGTACACGGTTGTCGTTTTTACCGGCAGCCAAATCTTCTTCAACAATTTCCTCTATAAAGTTCAGTGATCTTTCTTCGCTCATAAATTAGTATAGCAATATGAGCAAAAGTAACAAAATTTTAGGCGGCTGCGCGCATTATCATAGCATATTCGGTTGTGTATTATTAGCCAATCAAAACAGGAAGCCATGCCGGATATATCGGCGCCCCACACCTCGGGTATCCAATGCAAGGAGATGGCCTCCCAATCGGGTTTATAACATGGGCGTTGCCTGCGGCCCGGGCTATCCGTTGCAAGTCCTCGCTTGGCCCCTACGCTCCCCCTCGTTCGCTGCGGGCTTTCCACTTCTATCCCTAACGCGCCTCCTGCACAAACCAATAACAATACCAAAATCTAAAGCCTGCAATCGTCCAATTCTTACTTTTTAAAATATTTTAAAAAGTAAGAATTTTAATATATACATCACACATAAATTATTAAATTACGCCCACCATTTAAACCAGCATGAAACTGGTGCGGGGCAACAAAAAAACAAACAATTTAAACCCGGAACAGCTTCATCAACCAAACAACCAACCGATGAAAATTACATCATTTGAAGAGTACAAAAAAGTTTACCAGCAAAGTGTTGAGCAGCCCGAGCAGTTTTGGGCCGGCATTGCCGATAATTTTTTATGGCAAAAAAAGTGGGACACCGTACTGGACTGGAACTTTAAGGAGCCTAAGATCAAATGGTTCCAGGGTGCAAAACTCAATATAACCGAAAACTGCCTCGACCGTCACCTCGAAACTCTTGGCGATAAACCGGCCATCATCTGGGAACCTAACGACCCGGAAGAGGATCACCGCATTTTAACATACCGCCAGTTGCATGATAAGGTTTGCCAGTTTGCCAACGTACTTAAAAACAACGGTGCAAAAAAAGGTGATCGTGTTTGTATTTATATGCCCATGATCCCCGAGCTGGCTATTGCTGTTTTGGCTTGTGCGCGTATCGGTGCTATCCACTCAGTAGTGTTTGGTGGTTTTTCTGCACAGTCCATTGCCGATAGGATCAATGATGCCGAATGCAACATCGTGATCACCTGCGATGGCGGTAAACGCGGCAACAAGGAAGTGCCGCTCAAAACTGTGATTGATGATGCTTTGGTACAATGCCGCTCGGTTAAAAAAGTTATTGTGCTTACCCGCAGCCGCACGCCGGTATCCATGATCAAAGGCCGCGATGTTTGGTGGGAAGACGAGATCAAAAAAGTGGAAACACAAGGTAACCCAAGCTGCCCTGCCGAAGTAATGGATGCTGAAGATATGCTCTTCATCCTGTACACATCTGGCTCAACGGGTAAACCCAAAGGGGTGGTACATACCTGCGGCGGCTATATGGTTTATACAGGTTATACTTTTGCCAACGTATTCCAGTACAACCAGGGCGAGGTATATTTCTGTACTGCCGATATCGGCTGGATCACCGGTCACTCTTATATCGTATATGGCCCGCTTTCGCAGGGGGCTACCACGCTGATGTTCGAAGGGATCCCAACTTATCCTGATTGCGGTCGTTTCTGGGAGATTGTGGATAAATTCAAAGTAAACATATTATATACCGCGCCAACAGCTATCCGCTCACTGATGAGTTTCGGGCTGGATAACGTAAATAATAAAGACCTGAGCTCGCTTAAAAAATTGGGCTCCGTAGGTGAGCCTATCAATGAAGAAGCATGGCATTGGTTTGATGACAATATCGGCAAAAACCGCTGCCCGATTGTTGACACCTGGTGGCAAACCGAAAATGGCGGTATCATGATTTCTCCTATCGCCGGCATTACCCCAACCAAACCGGGGTATGCTACCTTACCGTTACCAGGTGTGCAACCCGTGTTGGTTGACGAAAACGGCAAAGTGATTGAAGGCAACGGTGTAAGCGGCAACCTGTGTATCAAATTTCCGTGGCCGGGCATGCTGCGCACTACGTATGGCGATCATGAGCGCTGCCGCACCACTTACTTCGCCACTTACGAAAACATGTATTTCACCGGCGATGGCTGTCTGCGCGATGAGGATGGCTATTACCGCATTACCGGTCGCGTGGATGACGTACTGAACGTATCCGGTCACCGTATAGGCACTGCAGAAGTGGAGAATGCCATCAACATGCATAGTAGCGTAGTTGAATCGGCGGTGGTTGGCTATCCGCACGATATTAAAGGCCAGGGTGTTTATGCCTATGTGGTGAGCCCCGATAAGCATGGCGATGAGGACATTACCCGCAAGGATATCATCATGACGGTATCACGTATCATTGGCCCGATAGCCAAACCGGATAAGATCCAGTTTGTAACCGGCTTGCCAAAAACCCGTTCGGGCAAGATCATGCGCCGCATTTTGCGCAAGATAGCCGAAGGTGATACCTCAAACCTGGGCGATACCAGTACCTTGCTTGATCCGGCAGTAGTTGACGAGATCAAGGCAGGGGCCTTATAATATTTAAGAAAAACTAATTCGCATTTTTTGTGAATGCGGCCCAAACATAAAACGGGATCCCGGCCATCAGCAGTAAAAAGCCGTAATATACAGCTTCCTGCCCGGCTCCCGCAATAGCCCAAAGCGCATAGGCAAAAGCCAGCATAGCCAGTGCTATAGCTCCGGCCCAGCCCCCTGCCTTTGGGCTTTTTCGTACCCGGATAACCAGGTAAGCCGCTGCCGATAACAAATAGGGGATCAAAACGCTCAACAGCGAAAGCAGCAGCAGGAATTTAAATTGTGTTACCAGGCCTTTGGTATAATTCATGGTCATGAACAGTGATACCATGATACTGCTGATGATAATACCCATATAAGGTACACCCTTTTTATTAGTGCGGCTGAATATCGGCGGGAAAAGTTGATCTTTTGAAATGGCATAAGGCACTTGCCCCTGCAATAACGTCCAGCCGTTCAGCGAGCCGAAAGCGGCGATGGCAATACCTGCGCTTACCCAGTAGCGGGCGCTGCTGCCGTAGATGATCACCGCGGTATCGGCATAGGGCGTAAGTGATTTTTGCAGCTGCGCCGCCGGGATAATACCGATAACGCTTACACTCCCCAGTATATAGATAAAGGTGGTGATGAGCAGCCCCAGCATGGTTGCCCTGGCCACTGTTTTTTCGGGATTGGCCACGCTGCCCGACGGTACGGTGGCGCTTTCAATACCAATAAACGCAAACATAGTCATGGTAGCGGTTGCCTGCAGGGCGCTGACTATGCCTGTCCCGCTGGCGTTAAAAGGTTTAAAGTTGGCCGCCTTAATGAAAAACAAACCGCCGATAGCTACCAGCAACAGTGGTAACACCTTTAAAATGGTGGTAACCAATTGCAGCTTGCCGCCGGTAACGACGCCCAATGTATTGATATAAGCTAATAACCAGATAGAACATAAACCGGTAATCACAGCAATAACACTGCTGCTTCCCAATATTGGAAAAAAGGTACTTAAGGCGCTCACAAACGAAATAGTAATGGCCGCGTTGGCGCAGGCCACAGCAAGGTAATATCCCCAGGCCACTAAAAATCCAATAAAATCGCCCAGCCCGTCACGGGTGTAGGCATACGGCCCGCCGGTAGCATGGGGCAACAGCTTGCTCAGGTTACTGAAAACCCGGGCTAAAAAGAACGAGCCTATTGCCGAGAACACCCAGCCCAGCAAACCAATACTCCCGAACGAAGCCATAGCCGCCGGCATCAGGAAAATACCTGCGCCAATCATATTGCCAATCACCAGCGAAGTACTGGTCCACAGGCCTAATTTGTTTTTTTCGGGATGTGTTTCGGGCATGGATCTTTTGTTTTGTTGAAAAGATAGGACTTTTTGGGATAATATGATATCCTTACATCCGGCCCATGTTATAATATTTAGTCTCTCAGGCAATAAAAATGAATCTTCCTAAACATTTACCTGCAAAATCGCTTTTATAGCAGGACATTGCCGTTTAATACCAATCCTGCATTTAGATAACCTGTTCGTCTCAAATGAAAAGCAAAAAAACTCTGACCGGCGTGATGCTGGTGCTGTGTGCACTGTTGATTATCAGTTTTAAAAATATAGGCCATAACACTGTACCGCCTGCTGCTGACACCACCAATGGCGGCTTATTCCTGCCCGGCAAATTTAAAGCGGTTGTGGTGGTAGATAGTTTGGAAGGCCGCGCACGTCATATCGCGGTGAACACCAATGGCGATGTTTATGTAAAACTCCGCTTCCCCGATTCTATCGGCGGCAACGTTGCCCTGCGTGATACTAACGGCGATGGCCGGGCAGACATCATTAAAAAGTTTGCCAATTACGAAGATAAAGGCCCCTATGGTACAGGCATGCGCGTACATAAAGGATACCTGTACTTCAGCTCGGAGGTAAATGTTTATCGAACCAAATTAAATCCGCAAACATTGGTACCCGATGCCCCGCTCGAATTGATTTTACATGATGCTACCGCCCCGCATGAGCATGACGCTAAGCCATTGGCCTTTGATAATGCCGGGCACATGTACGTGGCATTTGGCGCACCCTCAAACGCCTGCCAGGAGCAAAACAGGGTGCCCGGTTCAAAAGGGATCAAGAGTTGCCCCTTGCTGCAGCAATATGGGGGCATCTGGCAATTTGATGAGGCTAAACCTAATCAAGTACAGGCTGATGGGATCCGCTATGCCACAGGTATGCGCAGCGTTGTTGCTATGGACTGGAATACTGCCGACAATTGCCTGTACGTGGTGGCCCATGGCCGCGACGACCTGCGTCTGCAGTTTCCTAAAATATTCAGCGCCTGGCAAAGCGCGGTGCTGCCTGCTGAAGAGTTTATAAAAGTAAAAAAGGGCACTGATGTAGGCTGGCCCTACTACTATTATGATCCCATTAAAAAGAAAAAACTTCTGAACCCCGAATATGGCGGCGATGGCATAAAAGCCGGCAACGGCGCTAAATACACCCAGCCTATCATGGCTTTCCCCGCGCACTGGGCCCCCAACGACCTGTTTTTTTATACCGGTGATCAGTTCCCGGCAAGATATAAAAACGGGGCTTTTATTGCTTTTCATGGTTCAACCAACAGATCGCCTTACCCACAGGCTGGCTTTTTTGTATGCTTTGTACCCTTTAAAAACGGCAAACCTTTTGGGCAATGGGAAATTTTTGCCGATGGCTTTACCGGAAAAAACACGGTAGTAAGCGTAAGTGACGCGGCTTACCGGCCAATGGGGCTGGCCATGGGGCCGGATGGCTCCTTATACATCAGCGAAACAGAGGAAGGAAAGATCTGGAAAATTTCCTACACGGGTAACAAAGCCGGGTTTGGCAAGGCCGAACTTGCCAAAATGGAGCTCCGTAAAAAACTTCCGGGTTTCAGGTTGCCCGATGTTTTAAAGAGCGATTTGCAAACCGGCATGCTCAAAGGTGGCGCTAAAATTTACAATACCTATTGTGCCAACTGTCACCAAAAAAACGGCCGGGGCGATGGTAATATGATCCCGCCGCTTAGCGGATCGGAATGGGTAACCGGTGGTAAGTTTATGGAAAAAGACCTCGCTATAAGGGTACTGCTTAACGGCCTGGATGGCCCTATCAAAGTGAAAAACAGGCCTTACAACAGCGCCATGCCCAAGCATAATTTTTTAAGCGATGCTGATATCGCTGCGGTACTTACCTATATCCGCAATAATTTTGGTAATAACAGCAGCCTGGTTACCGCGGCTGAGGTAAAAAAGGTTAGGGCCGAGCTGGGCAAATAGGATTAAGCCGGGAACCCATTTCCATTTTTTAATATTAACCGGATATGCTATTTTTATAGCATGACCTTATCATTCAAACCAATAGCTTTTTGGCTGTTAATTTTAGCCCCCTTAACCACCTGGGCTTTAGTACCGGCGGATACTTCCAGTAAAAAAAATTCCGTACCAATAACTGCACCTGGTTACCAGATCAGCGACTATGCATCCTATTTAAAAGAGGCTATCACCTGTTTCAGGCAAGACAGCATTGATAAAGGAATGATGTTACTATCCAAAAGCATTAAAAACATCACCTTACAAAAAGATGTAACGCGGATCATGCCCTATCAGGGCTATGAAGTTTTTAGCCTTGTTAAGGATATTGCCGACAATAGCAATCTTTCGCCTGCGGAAAAACAACTGGGGAAAGATTTTTTTAAACTGGTATTCACATCACAGCCCGGCGATAAAAATGCCGATAAAATTTTAGACGGCTTTTTTAAAAATGCCCCTAACACCGTTTTTGCTAAACGATTAAAATTACTTACCGCGTCATTTAAAGGAAAATCGGCTGCAGGTACTGAATTGAACCGGCTGCTAAAGGACAGCCCGGGATTGATTTCGGCCAACACAATGAAAGCAGAAATGTTGTTTGATGAACATAAATACCGGGAATGTATAACGTATTGTGATCAAATATTGGCGGTATGGCCACAGTATGCCCATGCATACCAGATGCGGGCTAAGTGCTATTATAATCTTGATGAGCTTGACAAGGCGGTAGCTGATTACGACCAGGCCATTAAGTTTTTCCCGGGCTATTTTGTACTTTATTATGACCGGGCCGACTGCCTGATCGACCTTGAAAAATATAAGGAAGCAGCAACTGATCTGCGATTGACATTACGGTTAAAGCCCAATTATAGTTGGACTTACTACAACCTTACCAGGTGCTACAAAAATATGGATATGCCGGATAGCGCCCTTTATTTTATCAATCAGCATATTAACCAAAATGCCGACGACGGTGATGGTTATAACCTGAAAGGTGATATTTACTGCGACAGAAACGAATACGAAACAGCTATCAGTCTTTACACACAGGCCATCAACCTGGAACCCGACCGACGGACTTTTTATGTTGATCGCGGCGACGCTTATTATTACGCAGATAAATTGGATGATGCCATAAAAGATCTCCAAAAAGCTATCAGCATTGATAAATCATATCCTTTTCCATACGACAGGATAGGTGATTGCTACTATCAGAAAAAGCAATATGAAACAGCCATAACTTATCATCAGAAAGCAGTAAAGGCCGACCCAACCTATAAATACGCCTACGTAGGGCTCAATTTAAGTTATACGCAATCGGGTAACTACCTGGCAGCTATTGATGCCGCCAAAAAAGCAATAGCTATTGACAGCACTTATGCCAATGCCTTGGGTAACCTGGGGTGGTCATGTTATTGTGCTGGTAAATTTGATGACTGTATAAAATATTCTTACAAGGCGCTGAAATATCAGGATGACGCCACTTACGCCATGTTTAATATAGCGCTTGCCACACTTGCAAAAGGCGAAACAGGCAAAGCGAAACAATTGTATACAGGTTTTATAAAAATCTGTAAAGAAAAGAACTATGAGATAAGGGATGGTGCCACCGACGATTTACGGGAACTGATCAGGAAAAAGGTTTACGTAGAAGAATCAAAATTTATAATTGAACATATTTTTGAGCAAAAAGTAGAGTGATCAGAAAGATATTTTTTCCTGAAAACGTGTTAAAATCACCAAACCCGCACATTTTTTAAACAATTAAAAACCTACTTTAGAGTTTTTGTACTTATAAACTATTACTGAAAGTATTAATGATAAACAATTTTCCGCTTAAAAAGCTTGTGCTGGTAGCCGGGCTTTGCTTACCTGTATTCACTTATGCACAGGAAGCTCCAAAAACAAAACCTAACTGGCAAAACCTTGATCTTAAAACCGATTCTGTATTTGGGATCAGTACCGAAAAAGCATACAACGAACTGTTAAAAGGCAAAAAACACGTTACCGTGCTGGTAGCCGTAATTGATGGGGGCATTGATGTGGACCATGAGGACCTTAAAAAGGTGATCTGGAACAACCCGCAAGAAACCGCCGCGAATAAAAAGGATGATGATAAAAACGGTTATGCTGATGACATGCACGGCTGGGATTTTATTGGCTCGGCCAAGGGAGATGTACATTATGATAACCTGGAGCTAACCCGCCTTGTACGGATCAACAACGCCCGCTTTGCCAATGCCGACAGTACGAAACTTACTGGTAAAGACCTTGCCGATTTTAAAGCATACAGCGCTATGAAAGCTGATATGGATAAGCAGGTTGCCAAAGCACAGCAAACCTATACGGTGATCAATAAATTCAACACCCTGCTTGATGGGGTATTGACGAAGCTGGGCAATCAAAACCCAAGCCTTGATGATATCACCAAATTTGAGCCTAAAGATAATGGCGAGGCCTATGTTAAACGTGTATTGGTAAGCGCCCTGCCTTCGTTTAAAAATGTAGCCGAGTTCAGGGAGAAAGAGGTAAACGGCGGCTTAACTCACTTTAAAGAGCAGTTGGATTATCACCTCAACCTTAATTTCAATTCAAGAGATACCGTGGGCGATAACTATAACAATGCTAATGAGCGTTTTTATGGCAATAATGACGTAACCGGCCCGGATGCTGATCATGGCACCCACGTTGCCGGGATCATTGGCGCGATACGGGATAACAATCTTGGTGTTATGGGTGTGGCCAACGATGTAGCTATCATGTCGGTACGTACAGTGCCTACCGGCGATGAACGCGATAAGGATGTAGCAAACGCCATTCGTTATGCTGCGGCTAACGGCGCTAAGGTCATCAACATGAGCTTCGGCAAAAGTTACTCGTACAATAAAAAAGCAGTTGATGATGCAGTAAAATTTGCGTTAAGCAAGGATGTGTTGCTTGTACATGCCGCAGGTAATGACAACAATAACACCGAAGTTGAACTGAACGTCCCTAACCGTATTTATGAGGACAAAAGCGGCGTAGCCGGTGCCTGGATAGAAGTTGGCGCATCGGGCCCTAAAGACGATGAAACGCTGAAAGCGTCCTTCTCCAATTATGGCAAAACCAGTGTTGATGTGTTTGCACCGGGAGTAGCCATCAATTCAACCACACCAAAATCAGCCTATGCCGAGCATGATGGTACCAGTATGGCGGCACCGGTTGTAACCGGGCTGGCGGCGCTCATCCGTTCATATTATCCAAAATTAACGGCTGTACAGGTTAAGGAGATCATCATGAAATCGGTAGTGAAAATATCACATAATGTGGAGATTAAAGATGGAGAGACTAAAAAAGAAGTTCCGTTTACCGATCTTTGTGTAACCGGCGGCGTTGTTAATGCTTATAACGCGCTACAGCTGGCTGCCACTTATTAAGATCAACCATTTTATGAAAAATATCATCCGCTTGATTCCGGTATACACGTTTTTACTGGGCATATTTTTAGGTTTTACCACCTCTGCCCAAACAGTTGTAACAAAAGTATCAGGTGGATGGATAAAAGGCATCGAAGAAGGGTCAACCCTGGTGTTTAAAGGCATCCCGTATGCTAAACCACCGGTTGGCCCTTTGCGTTTTATGCCCCCTCAGCCCATGACGGCATGGAAGGACACGCTTTCATGCGAAAAATTTGGAAGCCCGGCATCGCAGGGTGGCGGCACAGGCGGACTAAAAGGCAGCGAAGATTGCCTGACATTGAACGTTTATACACCAACAACAGCAAGGGATGCCAGGCTTCCGGTGCTGGTATGGGTACATGGCGGCTCGCTTACAGGCGGCTCGGGTATGGGGATGAACGGGCACGCCTTTGCCGACGATGACAGCGTTGTTACCGTTACCATTAATTATCGCCTTGGCGTTTTCGGCTTTATGTATTTGGGCGATGTAAACAAATCCTACCAATCATCCGGCAATAATGGATTGCTCGATCTGATCATGGCGCTGAAATGGATCAGGCAAAATATTGCAGCTATGGGCGGCGATGCTTCGAAGGTTACCGTCATGGGCGAATCGGCGGGGGCTAAACTCACCAGTGCCCTGTTGGCAACACCGCAATCCAAAGGCTATTTCAACCAGCAGATTTTAGAAAGTGGCGCCGTGCAATGCATCCGGGATTCTGTTACGGCTAAGGGCATCAGGCAGCGGCTAATGACCGAGCTGGGTGTTAGCAAACCTGCCGATCTCCTCAAAATCTCCGCCGAAAAACTTATAGCAGCACAGGCAAACATCAGAAATGGGGCACAGGGTACCAACTATTTTGGCCCGGTGATAGATGGCGCGGTGATTTCGCAGGATCCATATCAATATATCCTCAAAAACAGGAATGATAAAGTACGCTTCCTGATCGGTACCAATAAGTTTGAAAGTAAAATGTTTATGAATTTTGATAAACGCCTCAACCACCCCGATAGCACCGTGCTATATGGTTGGTTTGGTGATAATTACCGTTATATTTTATCAACCTTTGAAAGTGAGGCTAAAAATGGCAATGCAGATAGCGCTGCCATAAAAGTACTCACCCAATACATGTACCAGATGCACAGCTACCGGCTGGCTAACACATTAGCACAGGCAGGCAGCCACGTTTGGATGTACCGTTTTGATTACAAGCGCGATGGTACCGGTGCAACCCATGCCGATGAATTAGGCTATGTTTGGTTTTTACCCAAACAAAACAATTTTAACGATACAGAACTAAAACTGGCTAACCAAATACACCAAACCTGGGTAAACTTTATAAAAGGCAAAGCTCCGGGCCAGGTTAATGATAAGCAATGGCCTCATTTTGTAGCAGGCGAAAATAATATCATGGTTTTTGATACCGTTTCGGGACCAACGCAGCTTAACGATATTTACAACGACAGGACCCATCCTTCTTCCTGCTTTGTGCTGAAATAATTGCCCTGGATGCAGTTTAAAATGGTTTGATAAAATCTTATTGAAAAAGCCGTCATTGCTGTAACGAAGCAATCCCCGGTTAGCAGAGTTGCTCCGTATAGTTCGGGATTGCTTCGTTTCTTATAATGGCATGATTGTAAGCTATTGATTATTAAGTATATTTTTCGATTGATTTTATAGATTTGGGCGTTGCCTGCGGCCCGGGCTTTACGTTACAAGTCCTCGCTTTTCCCGCCCGCAATCCCAATCCACGCTGTGGGCTTTACACTGCAATCCTTAACGCGGCCCCACACATAATATCCCTAAAATATATTTTACATGCCATAACGGCTTTTTTCAGGTTACCTTGATGCTTTCTCAATGACGCGTTTCATCTGTTTTTTAACAGCTCTTCGGGTTTATTTGACAAGCGAACAGGAATACAAGCATTATAATCCGGGTATGTTTATTCGAGCGGCTGGCATTTGTAGCCATAATCTTTAAGGATGCCCACGACCGATTGCGGTGAAACATCCGGGCCCTCTATCCTCAATACTTTATCACAATCTTCCAGGTCAAAATTTACACTGCTATTGGTAATGCGGTTTTGGAGCAGGCCTACCAATTTTGCTGCCTGCGCCGGATCCTCAACATTTGTTTTAAAAACCTCGACCATTAAATTAATAGTTGTTTCCATTGCTGCGGTTGATTGATGTTATACGTTGATAAGGAATACTTGCGCCTGCTTCGGGTTAAAACCGGTAGCTGATCCCCGATTCGACGGTGAAGCCGGTCTTTTTTAATTCGGCCAGGGGAACACGTTTGTTCAGGTCGTTAAATGGAGCCCAGTTAACTTTTTGATCTTTGTTGTACAAGTCAAGCTGCTGCACAAAATTGTAACCACCGCTTATTTGTACCGAAAAGTTTTTAGCCAGCTGGTAATTATAAAAAAGCGTGTTTTTATACTGCTGTACCTGTAAATAATTTGACCCGGTTTTTTTTGATAGGCGATACGAGCCCCCGCCAATGCCAAAGTCGCTGCTGAAACCAATGATACTTTTATCGTTGAGCTGGTACTTTAATTTTTCGGAAACGGGCAGGGTGCCGCTAAGGCTCAGTTTTTCGCTGATCTGCCATTCTATCCCGATAACCGGTAGCAGTATCGTACCAAAAAACTGCCTTGAATAACCCACACCTACGGCGTAGGAAAAGGTTTTAGACTTACGGATCTTGAGCATGGCAAAGCCTGAATATAGCATGTCTTCGCCCGAAACATCTTTCAGGTCGGATGATAAGGTAGGGATTGCTGATACCAGCAGCGCGTACTTTGCAGAAAACGATTTTTGAAAAGTGATGGGCACCGAAATAGAATAAAAATCAGTACCGCCGAATGATTTTCCTGTTCCGGATAAGGAAAGCCCGCTGTAACTAACGCCGGCAAGTAAAAAATCAAGCTTTCCGTCCCTGAAATTATTTATCAGCGGTACGTTGAGCGAAGCATTCACTTGCCTGATGTTCATGTTTTTATTTTTAACGGTAAACGGCGAGTAGGAGTAACCGGCATCAAATGATCCGATTTTGGGCTTAAATACAGAATCGGCATTGGTTGCCGTTTTTTGCTGGGCACCTGCAGTAAATTTAAACGAAATCAAAAAGATAACAAGATAGATCAGAGATGTTGCTTTCATAGCATTTGTGTTGTTAAGACGATTATTAAAATTTGTCTCTTAAACACGCCTGAAGCGTTTTACCCTCATTGCTGTTGATGATATTTTTTTAAAGTGGATTTGGATGGGTGGGGTGGGTTATGTAAAAATAAAATTGATTCAAAATCGAGGCTAAAGTAAAAAAGCGGCCTTCAGGTTGAAGACCGCTTTTTTATCAGATGGAGAATATCAGGATATTCAAAACCTCTAAAACAACAGCCAAACGCCGTTTTGAGGCTTTTACGAAAAAACCCGGTTACTTTTGTCGCCTGTTTTAAATTACTGCCCTGATGGTTTTAACCGGATTACCACGCTCCAGGGCGTTATGCTCCTGCCATTGGCTTTGCTGTTGCTCTATCAATTGTTCTGTTTGCCAGATCAGTATTTTGGCTTCCAGCCGGGCTAAACAAAGCTTTTTGTTTTCGAGCTGCGACCGGGTATCCATTGCCATAACTTGCAGCCCAGATGGTAAATGGGTTCCCCGAACCGCGGTTTCCACTTTGTTTACATTTTGACCGCCTGGCCCCGACGAACGACAGGTTTCTAGCTTTACATCTTTAGGGTTCCATTGCATCAGTTCTTTTACGTCAAAAACAGATACGCCCACAAACCAGTTTTTACGTTTATGGTATTTTCGATACGGACTTTGCGCTATCCATTGTACAGTGCCGGTCCATTCTTTTACAAAGGCATCCAGGTTATTACCTGTAGCCATCATCATAGCGGATAGTAAAGTGCCGTTTAACCCGCCGGCTTTGTTTTCCAGTACTTCAAGCTGAATGCCTTGCTGTTTGGCTTGCTTCAACATCAGGTTTTGTACGCGGGCTACAACCCGGCAGCATTCTGCCGGGCCTTTGCCTGAAGTGATTTGTATCATCATCTTTTTCATCACTACTCCTTATTCATCCGAACGATACGTGGATAAAACTTGCCCTGGATATCAACCAGGTCGCTTTGCCTCGCCATTACGGCCTCGATATCCTTATAAGCTAAGGGGTTCTCTTCAACGGTACCGCCAATTAAGGTTACACCTGCATTGGTCAGCAACTTTTTCATGGCCGAAACCGTCATGCTGTCCTTAGCCTTTTGCCTGCTCATGGCCCGGCCGGCACCGTGCGATGCAGAATATAAAGCATCATTTGCACCTTTGCCCGATACCAGGTAAGCCGGCGTGGTCATGCTGCCGGGGATAATACCCAGCTCACCTTGATGCGCTGGTGTCGCTCCTTTGCGATGAATAATAACATCCCGGCCGTAGGCCAATTGATCTTTCCAGGCAAAGTTGTGGTGGTTCTCTACTACATGTAAAGCTTTCAAGCCTAAAGCCTTTAACAGGTTGGCGTGTATGCGCTCGTGACAAGCTTTGGCATAATCTCCGGCCAGGGTCATGGTTAACCAGTATTCCTGGCCCGCCTCACTGTTCATATCCAACCAGGCCAGTTGCTGTGCGTGGCGCGGAAGTTTGCAGGTATTCATGGCTATCTGCGTGTACTGCCTTGCTATTGCCGAACCTAAACCCCGGCTGCCCGAATGTGTTAACAAGGCTGTGTACTTTTTAGCGGGTAAACCTAAAGCGTTATCAGCAAAAAGTTCGATCTCGCCAAACTCCACAAAGTGGTTTCCGTTGCCCGAGGTGCCTAATTGCCGTACCGCCTTACTTCGCAGCGGTTTCAAAAATGGGATCTCATCAAATACCCTGCTATCCAGCACTTCATGCTCCTGCCTTACATCCAGGCCTCCTTCCATACCAAAATGAGTATGATTTTTTAAGGCTTGTTTAATTTGATATTCGAACCTTTTTAGAAAACCGTCGCTCTCATCGATAATCGACAGCGCCATGCGGCAGCCAATATCCATACCTACAGCATAGGGAATTACCGCGTTGTTTGCAGCGAGTACGCCACCAATAGGCAAACCAAAACCCATGTGCGCGTCAGGCATTAATGCACCTTGAACGCTTACGGGCAGCATATTAGCCAGCTCCATCTGTTTTTTGGCCGATTGCTCAATGCCCTTGCCACCGTAAGTTTTGCAGTACACCGGTTCATCACGCAGTGCAAACGTTTTAAAGGATGGTGCGTCCGTTTTGCCAATTACCTTTTCGGCTATCTTGCTTGTTAGCTCATCATCCAGAAATGCTTCCGGATCGTTCTTAATATCCACCAATAGGTCCAGTAGCTGCTGCTTACTATGGTGCTTGAAATTTTTAGAGATTATACCAATAACCAGGCTTCGCAGCTGATCATTATGATAACCTATTTTACTTAAATCTTTTGTTCTTAAATTGCCCATGTGGGTTATCTTTCTAATTCCAGGTAAGCTTCTTTACAGGCATACCTTGGTGTGTTTTTAAATTTGTTAATGTATTTTGGCCGGTCGTTAAACTCATCTTTCCAGCGATAGCTCCGGCCACGGGTTAACAGGTTAATGCGCGGCCATAAGTAGTTGTTACCAATGTGTTCGTCTATCCACGCTAACTCCGTTTCAATATCCGTATCGATCATTTTAATATGCGTAACCATATGCGGCGCTACCTTTAGCACATATCGCCAGGGCTCGGCAAACACGTATTTTACCTCGGTACGGTAGGTTTTAACATCAAAAGTTTCAACACGGGTAAAGCAAACCTTTTCCTGCTCGGTTAAATTGATCCTGTTGATATCCCAGCTATGTTGCGACAGCTCACGCAGCATTTGCGGTTTTGCCTGGTACACATAACGTTGTTTGCGTCGTTTTTTCCGTTTGAAGGATTTGTCCTGATGATATTCAACCGTGTTAATTTTCATTAATAAGGCTTCATAAAAGTCCTTCCTGGGGTTATGCTTCTGGTCATCCCGCAACACAAAAAAACGTTTCCAGCCACGTTGATACGGGTGTTCAAGCGCAACCATAGGCAAAAGCCTTCTTTGCTCACTTAGTTCATCACGCCGTTTGTACAGATGTATCAGTTGTTTATCCCGACCGGTTTTAACGAGCCGCCTTTTGCGCCGTGCCGATTTGATACAGCGCGGCCATTCATGTGTGTTCATCACACTTTCATTTAATTTTCCTGAATTTGATTTTTGATCTCAGTTCGTCCTTGAGTAAGGATATACCCTTTTTAGAGCGCTCAAAAACCCCAGTGAATTTGGGGGGCAGGCAAAATAATGCACAGGTTACTGATGCAACCGTTTAATTATTTAATAAAATACAGGGTTTGCCTGCCTGATCAGGCAATGAGCGAAAGGGGCGATATGTAGATTTGCTCTGTCATGATTCCTTGATATTTAAAAGATTAACAAATCAGGAATTGGATGCAAAGATAGAATTTAATTCGAAATATCAAGAAGCGGCTATTTAGTTTGCAGGTTTGGGTCGCAACGTGGCTACAATTTCCATCGCCAGCGCTTGTTGCTTATGATTTAAACTGCGCGTATCTATTATCATAGAAAAGCACTGGTTTCGTCGATATTTGACAAAGCCAGTGCAGCCTGTTTAGTTGTTTGTTGTTTAACGGGAGAAGGTTAGTGTGCCAAAGCCTAATTGATCATAGCCGCCACTATTACCTCCGTAATCGCCACCTCCTCCTTCGGGGCGTACTTTAGTTGCAAATTGGGTAGTATAGGTGGCTGTTTTCCCCTTTACTTTAACATAGTAGTTATAAACAAGTTCCCAACCCGGGCGAACATTCCCCCGGCCTCCGCTTGAAATAACGGTTTGGTTTGAATTTTCACAGTTATTATAAGTTGTATAAGGAACAGTGTTGGTTGTATTGATGTTGTAAGCCGCGATATATTCGCTTACTCCCAAAAGCGGCGGGTTAACATGGTTCCAGGGATTATAGTCGAAAAAGTTTTGCCCCTGGTTGTATAACATCTGGCAAAAAGTGCCAAAGAGCGGAACTTCCATGGTGGCGTGCCCCTGGTCTCTTCCGGCTTCCTGCGCCTGGTCCATTCCGTTGGGATAGGTGGCGGTGGTTACACGCCCTATATACGCGGTACCGACACCACTGTGCTGGTAATAATTGATAGCGTAATTAACTTTACTGATATCATCACAAAGAATGCCAATGGCCAGCACGGTACAAAGGTTTGACATATCCCAATTTAACCAGTAATGTGTTCCGCAGGTATTGTTATGCCTCGCCAGGAAATCGCTTGATACGGGATAATAAACATTAAGCATAAAGTTTTTAAAAGCGGTAAAATCGGATGCCGACCAGCCACTGTAGCTACGCATAATTTCAGCCGCGTTGGCCCATTGGTAACCCTGCAGGCCGGCTGCAAGCTGTTTGTTACTATCGCCGTCAATCAGTTTGCATTTTGCGGCCCACGCGTTCATAATAGCTACGGCATTATTCCCGCAGGCGGTATCGCCCTTAATTTTCCAGCGTAATGCATTTTGATAAGCCGCGGCCGCGTCCTGGCAAGCCAGTATATAATTCTCGCCCTTTCCGCTTGCCGCCTTCCCGCGCACAATAGTATCTACCGGCCTGGGAACATACGTAGCAGATGAATGACCGTTAGCGACGAGCTTGTTCCAGCCGTCGAGCCAGGGTTGCGCCCCGGCATTCACCTTGGCCGTCATCCGGGCAAAATCCGCTGCCGAATGCAGCATTCCCGGGTGAACAATGGTTGTTACGCTGCCTAACGAATATGACGTTAAATTTTTGCCTGCTACACTGTCTTTACCGCCGGTTGTTACGCTCTGAACAGATACCGGTTTGCTGCATCCGCAAAGCGAGGCTATGACACAAATAGCCAATTGAATTGATTTACTTTTCATTTTGTAGATATAATTAAATTTAATGAGCAATATTTTAGCTTATAATCTGAGCAAAACTCCATTATAAGACAATAAAGCAAATTGTTTATACTCTCCAGAATTAATATTAATCAAAAATTAAATTTTAAATCGAATTGGTGTTAAATCAAAGGGTTCACATCCTGTGTTTATAGGTAAATAAGGGAGGGCACCAGTTCAAAAACAGCTAAGTTTTTTCATAGACAGGCATCGCTGGCCAATGAAACAGCCGATAATTGCACCATATAGCCCTGCATCATACAGGTAAACTTGCCGCGGGTTTATGGGGCAATTTCCCGCCAGCTAAAAACGGTACCATCTTTTTTGCCGGGCAGGGTTCCGGGCCAGTCGGCCCCATACAATTCGCCGGTATGGGGGTTCAGGCCCACAAAACGGTTGGTATGTAATGACAGCAGCATGCACTGGCCCCGCAGCATATCCTGCCACAGCAGCAGGCTGGCGGCAGTTTCCTTCTGAGTGAGCCGAACATCGGCCGCCATACCCTGGCCGGTAATGGTTACAAAGCCGGTACCGTTCATGGCCTGCAGCACAACGCGGCCATTTCCCCGGTCAATCACCCTGAAATTGCAGCCCACGTCTTTTTCGTTGGTCCGGTAACTCCGTCCGGGGACGAGCATGCCGTGGGGATCGGCCCGTACCATGCGGCCGTCGGCCAGGTTGGTTAATGTAATTGTTTTTCCGATGGGCAGGTTTTTGGATCGGTCAGCCAGGGGCTCCTTCAGTTCAAATTTACTGAATGCGGCTATGCCGCCTTCTTTATTTTGGGTATTATAGGCAAACAGCGCAAAACGGGTACCCTGGAATGTTTTTAACTGGTAAGGCAGGCGAATGGTATCGCCAAGGCTTTCAAACCCCGTTCCGTTAATGCTGTAGCTCAACCTGGCAATATCGTTATCAAAATCGCCAAAAGCCCGTAAGCTCACCTGCGGCGATTGTAGCGGCTTATCAATAGTTTGATGCTTATACTGGTCAAAAAAGCGCAGCGTATACCCGTTACCCTCACGCAGTACGGCCACCCAGGCGTAGGGGATGTTCATCAGGCCTAAACCGGCGATATCTCCTTCCTTCAGGTGCGAGGCATCCAGGATTACTGTAGCTTCGCTCTCGGGGCCTACGCAGCGTTGGGTAAGTGTGTTGTGTGCCCATAAAAAATCTTTTGCGGGCAGGGTGCGCAGCTGTAGTTCGCCGGCTTTAAGTTTCCAGTGAGTGTTGATGGGGTTATGGTTCCACTGCCAGGCGGATACCAGCCGGCCCGATTTAAAATCGTCGCTCCGCACGTAAGGGGCATGCGGTGCTGATGTGTTAGGCTTAAACCAGGTTTTGGGCGAGCGGCCCTGGTTGCCCGCCAGGCCGAAGTAAGGCCAGCCATCCTGCCAGGTAACAGGCGAGAGGAACGTAGTGCGGCCCACCGACCTGAAGTCCATCATCGAAAAGCCCCACCACTGGCCATTTGGCAGATCTACAATACCGCCCTGGTGCATGGGCACGGAGGCTAACAGCTGGTCATTACGCTTAACCATGGTCAGGTTTTCGGTGGGGGAAGGTACAGGCGTGCCCTGGCCCATATTGTTGGTAAACCAGCCCAGCGAGGTGCCCATGGTCTCTTTGGCGCTTATCACCGTAGTTTCGTAAGGGCCGTAGATATTGGCAGACCGGGCGCACTGCAAGCGGCCGCCATCGGCATTGGTGATGTAATATTTACCGTTGATTTTATAAAAATGGTTGCCTTCGCCCATAGCCTCGGTTCGTGCGATGAGCAGCCTGTCGGTATTGGGTTCAAAGCCGCTAAGGTCTGGCTTGAGTTCAATCATCCTGATTTCGCTTTGCCCGTAAACGATGTAGATCCTGTTGTTTTCGAACAGTACCGAAAGGTCATAAACAGGCTTTTTAAGGTCATATTGTTTCCAGGGGCCGGCCGCGCTTTTAGCGGTAAATACCTGCAGGCCGTGCCGGTTTATGTTGGAGAAAATATAAAATGTACCGTTGTGGTACCTGATACAGGGCGCCCAGATCCCCTGCCCATAAGCTTCTTTACCGTTGCGCAGGTTAAAATCATCGCTGTCGTCAAAACGCGGAAGTGCGTAACTCACCAGCCGCCAGTTCACCAAATCGGTAGAGTGCAGCACCGGCAGGCCCGGTACGCTATGCATGGTGGTACCTGTGATGTAGAAATCGTTATTTACCCGGATCAGGTCGGGATCTGAAAATTCGTCGTAGAACAACGGGTTGGTGTAGGTGCCGTTACCGTTGTCGGCCGTCCAGGATTGCGCGGCGGCCGGGGCCGTGGTCAATATACTGTAAACGAATAATAATTGCAGTGCGGATATTAAGCGGATCATCGGGTTGGTAGGGATTATGCATGTTATAGGGTCAGTCAGTCTGCACCCCTTTTAGAGCTGTTGTTAATTGGAATATTGATAGTGCAGGTAATCAACATCAATAAAACCGGCATCTTGCAGATCGTTAAAACTGTAAATGGCCAGCCTGTCGCCCCTGTAAGATCCCCATCTTAACTGATAGGTTTCGCCAATGGGTTTAAAATTCCTGCCATCCGTGCTGTACGTAAAATTACTTTTGCCATCCAGGCCCCACACTGTGCGTAACCAAATGCTATTGCCCTTGATGATGGGGCCGTCGGTTACGGCATTTTCAGTAAAAAACTGCAACTGTTTACCGCTGCTGGTTTGCACTACACCGGCCGCCGCATAATGGGGCGCACCAAAGTGCGATAGCCCGGCGCGCTGGCCGTTAGCCATACCGCTCAGGTCAATTTTAACGGTGGCTTCGTTGGCACCGGTGCGGTAGCAGCGCTGGGTTATGGTGTTACCGGCATACAGCAAATCGTTTTTGAGCGGTTTGAAGGCGTGCAGCCTGAGCCAGCCTTTTCGTTGGGTTAAGGACCATTTGCCGGCGCGGGGCTGGTAGTTCCATTCCCACTGTGGTCCCGGCGTGTTGCCGGTAAACTCATCCGAGCTTTGCGGAACAGCCCGGCCGGTGCCGGTTACGGGCATGGGGGCCTGCCACACCATTTCGCCAAGGCCCGCTGCGTTAAGCTGGCCAATGATAGGCCAGCCATTAGTCCAGGTTACAGGTAACAGGCTCAATATCCGGCCCGACCAATCGCCCGAGCCATGATGGGTCAAAAAGTACCACTTACCGTCAGCTGCCTGCACTAATCCGCCCTGGTTGGGTTCGTTAAATTGCGGCTGACCTTCGCTCAATTGCTGTGGGCCTTCGTAAGGGCCCCGGATATCTTTGGCCCGCTCCATCATGAGCACCCTTACGTTGTTGCGCACCTCGCTAAACAGGTGGTAATAATAGCCATTAATTTTGTACAGCTTGTTTGCCTCGCTGCCCTGCGACTGGTAGATCACCTTGTCGCTTTCCCGGTCAATCACCGAGCCATCGGCCGACATTTTAAACAGGTGGATTTTATAGTTGTCGGCAAACCTGGTGCCTATCAGGTAGCCCTGGCCGTCATCATCCCAAAACGGGCAGCAGTCGTCCCAGCCTTTTTCGCTCAGTACATGTTTTAAAGGTGCCCAGGGGCCTTCGGGCCGTGTGGCTGAACTCATAAAATAGCCCTCGTCCGGATCACCGAAGTAGATCCAGAAACGGTTGTTATGATAGCGTATGGCCCCCGCCCAGATCCCACGGCCATAACGGTCCATTTTGGTGTAGTTCATAGCCGGCGAAATCACCGAAATATCGTTGACGGCGTGGCCCAGGATGCGCCAATTAACCAGGTCCCTGGAGTGCAGGATCACAAAACCAGGCGAATACTGAAACGTAGATGATACGGCATAATAGTCGGTACCCACCCGGATGCAATCCACATCGCTGTAATCACCGGGTAAGACAGGGTTACGGTAAGTACCGTCGGGTTGGTCGCCCCAGTTAGTCCAGTTGCCCCATAGCGGGGCTAATTGTTTAGGCTGGCAACTGGCTTTATTAAAACAAAGCAGGGCTAAAACAAGGCCCGCAATAATGATTTGACGATCCATAATCTGCAATAATCAGGCAACAGCGCCGTTAATTTCAAATACATAGGCAATATCACCGGGTCGGTTTTGCATCAGGTTAATTTTGAGTCCCGTCTCGGTTTGTTCAAAATTGAGCGGAGCATCAGCACCCAGCAAACTTACGCGCTGTACTTTAGGTACATTGTTAAGCGCCAGTTTTTTGATAACGGCTTCGTTATTATCAGGCCAGCCCAGCATGGTAGCATACAGAACTTTATCCTTTTTGACAAACCTGAAATCGGCTGCACTAAAAGGTTTGCCCTTTCCCTCGTTAAACCCTTGCATGTTCAATGGCGCTGCATCTTCAATAGCCGGGCCTTCACCAAAGGTGGTCCATGGGCGGGTGTTGTAAATGCTCTCGCTGTTGATGCGCATCCAGTCGGTAATGCCTTCTACCACGGCGCGTTCTTTAGCATCAATTGTGCCGTTGCCGCGCACCGGAACGTTCAACATAAGGTTGCCATTTTTACTCACTACATCAACCAATGTATGTATGACCGTTTTAGCAGTTTTATAGCCGTTGTTATCGTACAAAGAGCGTTCGTAATGCCAGTTGCCCAGGCAGGTATCTGTTTGCCAGGGTTCGGGCTCTATGCTGTTGCTCTGCCCCCGCTCTATATCCCAGGCCATACATTTGCGCTGCTGCTCGTTCAGCATTTTTCCAAACAGAACAGCTTCCAACTTACCGTGACGTTTGATACTGGTGTTATACATGTGAGCGGCTATGCGAAGCCCGGCATCGCTTATGGGCCATAATGGCAACACGGTATCGTCAAAATAAATAACGTCAGGACCATATTTATCGAGCAGCTCGATGGTACGCCGATAGAACTTTTCACAATACGCATTGGATGGCATTGATACACCGTTGCCCCAGGCCCACTGTTTATGGATCATGCCGTTATCCTGGCTATTTTCGCTCAGCGGATGATTTTGCGCGTACAACTCCTGCGGGTCTTCACCTTCCCACCACTTGCCTTTGCCATCGGCTTTAGTGAGGCTGCCATCGTATGGCACTCCGGCCAGCGGGCCGGCTTTGTCGGCCCGCCGGGCGGTTTCCATCCAGCTCCAGGCATGGGCGGCGTGTACGCTCACGCCGAACCGCAGCCCGTTATTTTTTGCCGCCTTGGCCCATCCGGCTATAATATCTTTCTTAGGGCCCATTCGGGCGGAATTCCATGGTTGATGTTTGCTGTCCCACATGTCAAAGTTGTCATGGTGATTGGCCATCGCCATAAAATATTTGGCGCCTGCTTTCTTATAAAGCCCTACCAGTTCTTCAGGGTCCCAATGGTCTGCCTTCCATTCATTGATCACATCCTTGAAGCCAAATTCTGAGGGATGACCATACTTCTGCAGGTGGTATTTATTTTTCCGTCCGCCCTCCATATACATTTCCCGTGCATACCAATCACCCTGTTCGGGCTGGCACTGTGGCCCCCAGTGTGCCCACATCCCAAATTTGGCATCTCGAAACCACTCGGGCACCCGGTATTGTGCCAGCGAATCCCAGGTTGGTTTAAACGGACCTGCAGCGTACGGCGCTTTCAACAACTGGCCTGCATAACTTTTGGAAAGGTAGAACGACGACAGCCCTAACGCCATACTTTTAAGTACATTTCTTCTGTTCATTTGATATTCAGATATGTTACAGCGTTAAGACAGCATACTTATTTGTATGCGGACTAACAGCTGAAGTTTAGTTTTTATAATTGGCTTGGCAACCGTTGTGTTGTACGTGATACATAACGGGTGATCAATAGTTCCTGATTGTTGCGTAAACACCATACGATTGCTGGCTGATCTCGCTTAACGGGCGCAAAACAAATGTCTTTTCGCCGTTCTTCAACCGGAAAGCATTGCCACCTGCAGCAGTTGTGTTTTTTAAGATGTCATCCCTGTGTCCCTTCAGGATAAATTCGGAATCCGTTTCAGCCGCCAGCATAAGCGGGCCATAAAAAATAGCAAAAACGTTTTCATCATCGGGCATTGGCTTCAGGTAAAACTCGTAATGGAATACCAGTCTGATCTTGTCGTTGGTCTTCCATTCCCGCTGCAATGACAGATAAGAACCCGGCGCAGCATTCACCGCTTGCTTCTGATCATTGATGTACACCTCAAATTTTTTTGACCAGTCGGGTATCAGCAGCTTAACGGTAAGCCCGGCTTTTTTCACCTCTTTGAAAGTAAATTCTGCAGCCGGGTCCGTCGGGAAGTTTCCGCTTTGTTCTAAAACAAGCGATCTGGCTTTCCAGTTTAACCGGGAGGGGATATACAAATTTACCCATAAGGTGGAATCGTTGTGGTAATAGATACCGCTGTTTAAGGCTGCGAATGCTTCAACGGATGAGCCGTTACAGCAGCGGAAGTCATCGTTTTGCAGAAACTTTTTTGTTTGCGGGGAGCCTAAAGGTAAATGGTAAACCACTGCGCCGTTTTGGGCATTTTGAATGGCCATGGTTGAATTGTAAAAGGTGTTCATGTAAGCATCCGCGTATTTGGCATCGCCGCTCCAGGAAAACAGCATCGCTGTGAGTTTTTGCGTATTGTGTGATACGCACGATTCGGCGATCTCTTTCGTCATCGTGTTGCTGAGGTGGTCAGGTACGCCCCAGTGTTCGGAGGTCAGCGATGTTGGTGTAACTACGTTCGGGCGCGGGCCGCTGCTGGACCCGTTGGCGTAGGCATGATGAGCGGTCAGCATATCCCAAAAATTTTGTGCGGCATGCTGATACAGCGTATCTCCGGTAATGATATAGCGTTGCGCAAACCCGTTCACCAGTACGATATGGGTGTTTGCATGAAGACCTGAAAGGATATCCTGGTTGTTTGCCAATGGTTTGAGAAGCCAGTCCCTGTCAAAAAGCCTGGCCAGGGCCAGGTGCCTGGAGTTATGGGACACTTCGTAAAGCTTATACAATACATCGTTCATACCGCCTGCCTCGTTAGACGGGTTGGCCTCCGGGGTATAAAGCATTTTGTCAATGGCCTCCGGGCTGAGCTTACTCATTCTTCGGTCAACGTAAGCCGCCATGTCATTCACCATAATGTATGCTTTCCGGTTACCTGTACGGACGTAAACGTCCAGTAGCCCCTGCATAATTTTATGGAGGGTATAATAGGGCGCCCATACGCCTCCGTACTTTTGCTCAAGCGTGTCAAAATCTTTTTCCGGGAACGCGCTCAGGTAACCATTGCCAAAAGCCTGCTGGCATTTGTACAATTCGTTAACCATGTAACTGAGCCGGCGCATTGCTGCCGTATCCTTATCCCTTTCTGCCAGCATCGCAACGGCAGATAAGTAGTGGCCTGTGAAATGTCCCCTGAGGCCAACCCCGGGGGCTTCCCACCCTGATAATGGTTTGGCTGTTGAGGGCAGCCCGGCATTTACCCGGAAATTATGGAGCAGCCTGTCAGGATCAAGTGACAGCAGGTATGCTGTGTTTAACGCTTCCCGTTGTTTTACCCAGGACGGTTTTAATACGACCGCTTCATCCGGGAATGGCGAAATCTTAGTGCTTGCAAGCAGGTAAGTATCGCTCTGGCCGTATGCAAGGCGACCTATTGAACATAGTATTAAAAAAATCAGGGAAAGCTTAGTTTTCATTTTTCCGGTTTAAAATTCTGTAACATCATAACCAGTTTAAACAAAGTTTATAATTGCACCTCAATTGACCCGGCTTATCAAGTCCTGTAAAAATCCGGGCTTTTCAACCGCAGGCATACCAAAATTGATGGTGCAACCAGCAGATATGATCGCGGGTTTGTTTGCTCAGGCTAAATGGTTGATACGAATTTATGGGTATCAAAAAGAATATTGTTGTTCCAAATAGACTTTTTGTTATATAAACCCGACCTGACGATGTCAGCATTTCTGGCTATACTAATATTTTTAAAAGGTTATTCTAACCTAACCTGATCAAACCTGACCGTTGTAGATACCGCTTCAAGGCCTGAAAAAACAATTATGCCGGCTTCTGTCAGCGATAGGTTTCGCGCAACAGTCCCGATCAGTTGCCACTCTTTGCCATCCGCGGAATAAAACGCGTTTACCTGGTTTTGTTCCTGAACCAACTTCAACCAGCAACCGCCCGTCATGCGGTTAAAAGATACGACGGGCTCTTTTATATCGAGCGTCGCTCCCACCTGTGTTAAACTGTCGCCCGGGTGAAGCCGAGCCGTACAGGTTACTACCCATTTTGGAGCCTCAAGTTGTTGCGAAACTTCTGGATAGATCAGCAAATTTACTCCGGTCCCCTTTTCCTTTGCAGACTGCCGGAACGAAATGCCGAAACCGGTGAACTGCGAAGTCAACTGTGGCTGGTAATGAATGGCGAGCGTTTGATAAGGCACTAATTTGTGATGGATGTAGGTAGCCTGCTCTTCGTTTCGGGTAAATCCCATGCCGGTACCTTCAACAGTAAAACCAGAATCCAATGACCGTGCTTGTCCTTTTTTTGATTTGGGGTCGAGATCGGTAACCGACCATCCGGCGGGCAATCCCGCTGTAACAGCAGCAGGACAGGCGTCCATACTTTTACCTTTATTATTCACCGCCGATACCGTATACACATACTTGCGCCCCGAGGCTACGTTTTTATCCTGAAACTGTGCATTAGTAACCCTGGTGGAAATTATCTTAAACATTCCTTTCCTATTGACTGCCCTTTTAACCTGATAAAAAGTGGCTCCCCGTACCGGTACCCACGTCAATTGAATGGACCCATTCTCGGGCACGGCCGTCAATCCCGACGGTGTGCACGGCGTAACCATTGTATAAGGATCAATAGTTTGCAGGCTGCGTGAGTACAATAAAGTACCAAAGCCAATATGGTCTGCACCTGGCGTGCCTTGCGGTTCCGGCCGTACCTTTTCAGCAGCTTTCCGCGTAAAAGTGGCCGTTTTATTCGCCCGGTGAACATAGTGATTAAATACCTCTTCATAAACCGCACGCAGTTTGCCGCGCCCTTCTGTAGCTATCTGCGCATGCAAATATTTTCCGGTCCGGTCCATTGCAGGCAAATAGGGGACATCCTCCCCCAAGTTATATTTCGCGGTATACTCGAAGCCCCTGAGCAGGCGATCATTGAGTATACCGTAAAGGTTTAGTCCCTGTTGCCACGCTATCTCGGCGCAATCGGCAAGATGCGCAATACCTAATTGCGTATGCGACTGGTCTCTTCCGCTTTCCTGGCACTGTCCTTCTTCATTAATAATATAATTAGGAAGGCTGCCGTTGCCTTCGCCGTATTGATAGTAAACAATCGCGCGTTCAAACATTGGCCGGTCATTGCAGAATACTGCTATGGCCATCATTGTTTTTAGTGCAGCTGAATCCCAGTTGCCGTTGGCAAAAGGTGCAAAATCTTTAATAACCGGATAAATCACTTCTTTAAAGTGCTTCTCAGCCTGCTTAATTTTGACAGGTGCCCAGTTTGAATTGGTATAGCGCAAAATTTCCGCGGCATTAACCATTTTGAACGGCCCAAGACCGGCCATTAATACGGCGTCACGGCCTGTTATGGATTTTAATGTCGATGCCCAGGCATCAACAATTTGTTTTGCTTTTTCCGCATAACGTTGATCGGCTGTTATGATCCACATGATGGCGTTCTGATAGGCCGCATTGGCGTCAGCATCATAAACACCCTGGCCCACGGTAGGATTTCGGCCAACCATCTCCATTGGCCCCTGCATTTTATAATCGAACTGCGACTGGCGATTCTCTTTTAATTCATTATAGCCCGTAAAAATGGGCTCAATGCGCATGGCAACGCCGTTTTTTATTCTGGCCAGGTCTTCGCGGCCTTGAAGCAGCCCCGGATGGACAAACTGTTGTGCTGTTGAAGTTTGAAAGCAAAACAACAGCGCTGAAGCATTAATAAGATACCTGACAACTATTTTCATAAACGTGTCTTAAATAATTAAAATTGAATATTTTTTTAATTCGCCGAAAATTTAAACCAACCGGCCCTGCGGATATTACAAAAGGCCCGGTAATACGCCAATTGTGCCTAATGTTTATCATTTGTTATAGTCATTATAAGTGACAAATCGGACGCCTTGCACACGTTCAGCCCGGAAGATACTCACTATATCAGCAAGAAAGCACACAGTACAACTCTTAACAGTTTTTATAAAAAAGGCACATACAGGAAAGACATTTTTTACCTTTTTTTATACTCATTACTATTGCCGCAATGACTTAAAAATGGAACAATAGTCTTGTTTTGATAATTCGGCACCTTTGATCATGTCACCTAAAGTCTAATGACAATATGGATAATCAGCTATTCGAAATCTGCAACAAGCGTTATCAATATGGCGGTTTTGCACATTCGTTGTA
This sequence comes from Mucilaginibacter sp. Mucisp73, assembly GCF_059491465.1. Taxonomy (NCBI): domain Bacteria; kingdom Pseudomonadati; phylum Bacteroidota; class Sphingobacteriia; order Sphingobacteriales; family Sphingobacteriaceae; genus Mucilaginibacter; species Mucilaginibacter sp. Mucisp73. Next base: position 5,894,271 of record NZ_CP168507.1, read on the forward strand.
CGATTAGTTACATACAGGACATCCGGGCCAACGCTGTAATCATATTTTTAGGTCTTATATTCATTTGTACACTGATGACTTTCAAATCCATTATTTCCCGTTGTAGTTTAATAGTTGTTTGTTCTTTCTTCTGGTATCATGGCGCTATGGCCCAGTTCAATAAGGTTGAAGATATCAAGCCGGCCCCTTACCCCCAGGATGCAGCAACCCTGGTTAGAACTTATGTCAATCCGGTGCTCGCCGGGGATCATCCGGATCCGACACTCTTAAAGGTTGGCGATGACTTTTACATGTGCGGCTCCAGTTTTCATTTCGTCCCTAACTTACCGATTCTCCATTCCAAAGACCTGTTGCATTGGGAGCTCATTTCAAGGGTTGTGCCCGCGGATTGGGATGAGTTAAAGTCCGGGGCGCCGGGTGCCGGCATTTGGCAAGGCGCAATAACCTATTTTTATGGCGTTTATCGTATTTATTTTTCAAACAGCGCAGGGGGCGGGCAATACATGTCAAGCGCAACCAAACCGTCGGGCCCATGGTCTGCGCCTGAAAAAGTTAAAACAACCCCGGATACAGGGCCTATCGGCTACGATAATTCTATTTTCGTAGATGACGACGGCACACCTTACATGATCATTAAAGCCAGTCAGACAGCTAACCGCATACAGCAGATCGATCGTTCCGGCCACCTGACAGGCAAATTGATTAACCTGGACTGGATCAATCACGACAAGAAATATAGCTGGGCTGAGGGCCCTGTGATGTGTAAAAGAGACGGCTGGTATTATTACTTCATGGCTGGTGATGTTACAGGCGGGCAGTACGTACTTCGTTCAAGATCACTTACTGCGGATTCAGCGAAATGGGAGAACCTTGGAAAAATATTCGCATTTTCAAAAGATCCGGATAACAGGTTCAGATCAGTCAATCACATGTCGTCTCCATTTCGGTTAAGTGACGGTACCTGGTGGTGTATCGCTCAAAGTTACGATGCGCCCAAAGGGGATGACTGGAGCGGCCAGGGAAGGCAGGACCTGATTTTGCAGGTTCAGTGGACAGCCGACGGCCGTCCGTTTGTTCCTTATCCCTCAGATATGCCCCTTACACGTCCAAATCTTACAAATAACGGCCTGGCCTGGCGCTTACCGAGGTCGGATGAATTTTCAAGTTCAAATTTGTCGTTGTATTGGCATTTTTTCAACAAGAACGCTGCACAACAGTATTCAATCACTGACAATAAAGGCTGGCTTAGGCTTAAGCCGAAAATTGGCAGGACCCACATTCTGCAAAAAGAGGCGGGACATTATTATTCGCTCGTTACGCGGGTAAGGCTGAATGCCCTGGCATCGGGACAAGAGGCGGGGATTTACCTTGCTTCCGGCAATGAATCGGTAAACGTGCGTCTTTGTACGGGGTTTGAAGAAGGCAGAAAAACATTCAATTTCGCGATGGGCAGCCAGTCGTTCAGCACAGAAAACAAAATTGGGGAAAGCGTATGGCTAAAGCTGGAGCGAAAAGCGCATGAGCTAACCGGTTACTACAGTTCTGATGGTCTGCAATGGCATCAAATCGGTACGGTCATCAATGCAAGTGAACTGGACAAAGCCCAGCCTAATTTTAATTCGTGGGTAGGTACCAGCCTGGGCCTTTTTGCTGAAGGCAGGGAAGCTGATTTCGATCTTTTCGTTTATAAAGACGGTTATTCGGAGCAGTCTTTAGCAGGTGCCAATAATTATTGGGGCGTTACGTTATCTCAGGTTGATGGCGCTATCTTAAACAATGATGCCGGAGGTTGGGTGATGCTGGGCGGAGTGGATATGGGGAGAGGGACAAACAAAGCAACCAGTATTTCTTTGACCGCCGCGGCGCTTAGTAACGGCAGCGTTGAAGTATGGATCGAAGACCTAAACAAAGACGGCAGGAGAATCGCGGTTATACCGGTTAAAAGTACAGGCTCATTGAATAAATGGTCGGCCATATCTGCAAAGATACCCGCCATTGCCGGTCAGCATGATCTATATGTTAAGATAAAAGGATCTAAGAATGCTTTGGCAATAAGATCATTATTGTTTAAATAAGCTGTCCCTGCCCCAAACTAATTGATCATAAAGGCAGGCGCTCTCAGTGCTTTCCGATTGCTATCCATGGGCGGAAAAAAGGTAATAAATTAATTAGCTACGGTCTTCAATTGAACCAAAGACCGTAGCTAATTAATTTATTTTGATTTAAACGGGTCAATCAGGGCAATACTGCCATCTGAACGGTGGTAAAGCGGCGTTACCTTAACATTTCTCAGGTGTGTTTTGCCGGAAATTTCCGTGTCGTGGTAAAACAGGTACCATTTTCCTTTAAACTCTACGATAGAATGGTGCGTGGTCCAGCCCTGCACCGGTTTCAAAAATATTCCTTTATAGCGGAAGGGGCCGAATGGCTTATCACTTGTAGCGTATGCCAGGTAATGCGTGTCGCCTGTAGAGTAGGTGAAATAGTATTTGTCTTTAAATTTATGCATCCAGGGCCCTTCAAAAAAACGCCTGTCATGGTCTTTTCCCAGCAGCGGGCGCCCGCTCTCGTCCAGGATAATAACATCCTTCACCGGCCCCTCAAAATGCTTCATATCCGAACTTAGCCTGACCACTTTACAGCTGAGCGCCGGGGCGTCGTCGTTCTGAAGGTCGGTTTTGGAACCGTTGGGCTGGTATTTACCCGTGGCCCATTGCTGTAACTGACCTCCCCAGATACCGCCAAAATACATATAACTTTGGCCATCCGAGTCTGTATAAACCGCCGGATCGATACTAAAACTGCCTTCAATCGGCTGTGGTTCCGCTTTAAAAGGCCCGGCGGGATTTTTGGAAGTAGCGACGCCAATACGGAAAACATCTTGTTTATCCTTCACCGGGAAGTAAAGGTAGTATACGCCATTTTTGTAAGCACAATCCGGCGCCCATAGCTGCCTTCCCGCCCAGGGGATATTTTTTATATCGAGGGCTACCCCGTGATCGGTCACCGGCCCGTTGATATGATCGAGCGAAAGGATATGATAATCCCTCATCGCGAAGTGATCGCCGCTGCCGTTGTCGGTTACGGCTGTGTCAATGTCATGAGAAGGGTAAATATAAATTTTACCATTGAAAACATGTGCGGAGGGATCTGCGGTATAAATCGATCTGATGAGGGGAGGAGATAAAAAGGTTTGTTTTTGTTTTGTTTGGGCGGCGGCCTGATTTACGGTGAAAACCGCCGCCATGAGTGTGCAGATAAGTTTAAATTGGGTTTGTTTCATCTTTGTTAATATTGTTTTCCAAAGGCAGCAGGCAGAGCATTTATACTTCGATGTTTAATTTGACGGGGCTGGATAGCCCGGGTTGTCCGGCATTTTTTTATCATATCGCCGGCCAATTGCCTGTTATATGCTTATAGCGGAATTGCTACCACAACTCATCGTATTAATTACTCAAATAACGCGGTATGTTTTACCTGCCAGGGTTGGAAGATCATATAAATAACTTTTCGGGAGTTTTACGCTTAAATCTTTATCGTTTTTTTTGATAATGGGTTGCGCGATGTCGGTGATGCGGTAGAATCGATTGCTGTTAACCCCGGTCGCTTTTTTTAACATCCGGTTGTTCAGCAGTTCGTTAACACGCAGCCGGCAATTCCCGCCAAGGGCCGAATGTATAACGAGTTTTGTTAGGTGATGGCCTGACCATGCCAGGTCTATCTTGAATCCGCCACGGGCCATCAGTCCGTTTACACTGCCTTTATCCCAGTCGTCGGGCATAGCAGGCAGCAGATAGATCGCAGCATCATGGCTTTGCATCAACATTTCGGTGATCCCCGAAGTGCAGCCAAAATTGCCGTCAATCTGAAAGGGGGGATGTGCATCAAATAAATTGGGATATGTACCGCCGGATCCGGTCATGACCGGTTTTATCTGATCTTTGATTAGCTTGTAAGCGTGATTGCCATCCAATAACCGGGCCCACAAATTAATCTTCCAGGCCATTGACCAGCCGGTAGATACGTCACCACGGTATACCAATGAATTTTTGGCCGCGGCAAATAATTCCGGATGTATAAAAGGAGAGATCTGGTTTCCCGGGAAAAGTCCGTAAAGGTGCGATACGTGGCGGTGATTGTCAGTTGGCCGGTCAAGGTCGTCCAGCCACTCCTGCAATTGCCCGTACCGGCCCACCTGCATTGGCGGCAATTTTTCGCGCAGCGCTTTCAGCGAATCGGCAAATGTTTTATCCGTATTCAGGTCTGCCGCAGCATATATAACATCTGTAAATAAGCCATATACCAATTGGTTATCCATCGTGGTCCCGGCAGCAACCGAAACCTCATGGCTCCCGGTTATATATTCGTGTTCGGGCGAAACGGACGGGCTTACGACGAGCCAGCCATGATCCGGTTCTTTTTGCAACACATCAACGAAATAAGTAGCGGCACCTCTCATTACCGGGTAATATTGCTTCAGAAATTTTTTATCTCCTGTGAAAAGATAATGCTCCCACAGATGCTGGCACAGCCAGGCATTTGCGGTTGGCCATAAACCCCAGAATGCGCCATCCACTATACCGGTAATCCGCCAGATGTCTGTATTATGATGAAGCATCCAGCCCCTTGCCCCATACATCTGCCTGGCTGTCGCCTTACCGGTTACGGAAACATCTTTGATGAGGTTAAATAAAGGCGTGCCCAGTTCAGACAGCCGGGTGGCCTCAGCCGGCCAATAGTTCATTTCAGTATTGATATTGACGGTATACTTACTATCCCACGGGCCTTTCAGTTCTCCGTTCCATATGCCCTGGAGGTTGGCCGGTTGTGATCCCGGTTGTGACGAACAGATCAGCAGGTAACGCCCGAATTGAAAATACAGTTCGGCCAGCTGGGCGTCGTTGTTACCTGCAAAGTTTTGTATCCGCACATCTGTGGGCAGCTTAATCGCGTTTGTCATGCCCAGGTCCAGTTTTATCCGGTTAAAGTACGATTGATAAAACCTGATATTAGATTGGCGCAGGGTATTAAACGATTTGGAACAGGCAGCCTGCATATCGTTGCGGGCCCGCCCGGGCGCGTTTCCTGACAGGTTGTGATAGTTGATGAAATTAGTGCCGATGGAGAGATAAATAGTCGCCGTGTCTGCATGAGCGATGGTCATCCCGGAAGTATCCGTTTGTATAGTACCCCCATGATTTTTTGCACGGGCGATCATGTTAAACCTAACCTGGCCTTTTTGATTTTCGTGATCGCTGCTTTTACCTGAAAGAACGATTTCCTGGTTAGCTGCGGTAATCTCTTGTACAAGCGGGCTCTGGAGCCTTACCTTGCAATTGATCATTCCCGGTTTATCGGCACTCAGCCGTACCAGTAACACATGTTCTTTGAAAGAGGTAAAGTATTCCCGCTTATACTGAACACCTCCCGAGCTGTACCGTACTGTGGCTGTAGCATGTTCGATATCCAGGTCGCGGTAATAATTGCTGACGTCCGTTTGGCCGGGAAAATTGATATACAAATTGCCGGCGAGTTGATAGGGCATGCCGCTGTTGCCTTTCGGGCCGAGATATTTATTGGCAGCCGCCTGCGCCTCCAGGTATTTTTTTTGCGCTAAAAGCACGCGTACTTCTTCAATATGAGGCTTAGCGGCCGAATCAATGTTGTTGTTGGGGGCGCCTCCCCAGATGGTAGATTCGTTGAGCTGGATGCGTTCCTGCTGTACGCCGCCAAAGACCATTCCGCCTATAAAACCGTTTCCTATCGGCAGGGCCTCATTCCAGGTGGTCGCGGGCCTGGTGTACCATAACTTATAACGCAGATCCCGAAGAGCGGATTGATTATTTTGTCCCCAGGCGACGGCACAAAAAAGGCCTGCAATTATTGCTAAAAATGTCTTTTTCAATTTTATCAGTTTAGTTATGACAGGGGTATACAAGCCCGTGCCGGTTTGCAAGTCAGTTTATTGGGTTATAGCGCAAGTCACTTTTTTAAGTATGGCTGCTTTTTTCTTACAATATATTGACTATTAGCCTTATGAACAATATTTTATCCCCGGATTAATTGATTGATTTTCGAACAAGCTCCGTTTTAAAGAAAACAGGGTTCGCCGAATAGGCCTGCGCAATACAATTGCGCAAATGTTAAACCGGAAAGCTGAATTAAGCCGTATAAATTGCCCCTCAAACACGAGAAAGATCATCGTATAATTTATGCAAATGCTGTGCGCTAAGCATTACCGACCGGAAGAAATTAAGAGGCTGTTCACAATTGAACAGCCTCGTTAAAAAATCATTATTTCTCCAGCTTAGTAGCCCGGATTCTGGTAGGCAGCCTTATCAGCAGCGCTCATAACCAATGCATCTATCTGCCCCTGCGGAATAGGGCGAAGATAGAGATGCGAGTCGATGGAGCGTGTAACTTTAACCGGCGTATGGTCTCCAAAGGTGGTTCCTGCAATTGTAAAGGAAGCAGCAAGTTCCCCCCACTTTTGCGTCCGTACCAGATCGAACCAGCGGCCGCCTTCTGCATAAAATTCCCGGGAACGTTCCGCTAATACATAGTTCATGTCGATAACTGCGGGAGTAGCCGCCATCATAGCCTGGCTATCGTCTTCAATCTTTACTACATTACCATTATTATTGAAACGCCACTTTCCTGCGCGCGCCCGCAGCACGTTAACGAGTTCCCGTGCTGATTTTCCTGGTTTAACAGTGGCGCCTTTAACTGCGGCCTCTGCTGCGATCAGATATAGCTCCGAGAATTTTGCTATTGGATAAGGACGCGTACTACCGGCATTTGGCTGTCCCAAACCTGTGCCGTTATCTGTACGATACGGCCCCAGTTTCCAGAGTCCCGGATAAATTATCCGGCTTATATCGCCAGGGTTGACCACCCAATCTGATCTCCCTGGCAGTAACCCGGCACCAACATTCCCATTTCCTTTGGCATACACCACGTTCGGATCGTCATTATCCAGGAACGAGAGTATCGCGCCGCCCTGTGCAACGGGCAAGCCGTTGGCATTGGCTAAGGTCTGGGCCGTATTTCCGCCCTTTTGCCAGTTTCCGCGATATACGGTTGTGAAAGTTCCGTCATATCGTGAATCGTTTACTTTATCAGCGAAAGTGTTTTTCAGTACTTCAACAGTAGGGGCCATACGAACCCAGGGCCGGCCCAAATGTTGATCTGCCTCACGCAGAACAGAGTTCACCCCGCCACTGATTATATTCGGATAGTTCCAGGTCATCATCCAGCCGGCAAAGTTATCCGGAGCGCCGCCGCTTCCATAGGTCAAACTCGAACCGTTATATTTTTCACTGCTTTGAGTATGGTCTGCATAAAGCACCATTTCGCTGTTACGGTCGTTTGTTCCAACATTCACATCGTAAAATGTTGGCTGTAATTTGAACGAGCCCGGATTATCAATTGCGGTGGTGGCGATATCGTAGGCGTTTTGAAAATACCACGCAGCATCGTGTCCATTGGGATCTGTCCGGTTACTTGCGGGATAGGTCGGGATACTATTGGGATTTTGCAACCACCATGCATAAGTTAAATAGGCCTTAGACAGGAAAAGACGAGCTGCCGTTTTGGTCAGTCCGCCGGTTACCCGGCCGGTTTCCGGCAGATCATTGATCGCCTGCAGCAGATCCGGGAAAATCGCCTTTGTATAAACTTCGGGCACGGTATTACGCACTGAAGTCCTTGAAGGCGTGATATTAAATTTCAACGCTCCCGAACCCAGATCAAGCGGTACGCCACCGTAGGACTGCACCAGCAAAAAATAATCAAATGCCCTGAAGAAGCGGGCCTCAGCAATCAGAGCGCTGGAAATCCCCACGGCACTGGCGTTTTCGATTACGCCGCTGGCAGTGTTGATGTCTGTAAAAGACTCGCCCCATATGATACTGGTAGGATAACTGGTTGAAGATATGATACCCACGCCTGAGCAATCCAGATCTTTGAAGTTTCCGTCGGCGCTCTGGCCCCATGTAGCTTCATCGGTACCGGTAACACCCGAATTATAGTAATAAGCCTGCCCGTAAATATTACGCAGGTGCGCGTACATGGCTGTTAATCCACCATTTACACCCTGTACCGTTTTAAAATATTCCGGGTTGAAGGAGGAACGCGGTTGTTCATCAAGCACTTTTTTACATCCCGTAGATAACACCGTTAGCAAAAGCGTGGATTTTATGACGCTTTTTATCTTTAAAGTTTTCATGTTGATAATGTTAAAATGTCAAATTCAATCCAAGTACATAATTCGTGGTCGAAGGGGCGTTGCTGCCGACTGTCAGGAATCGTCTTAGACTGTTAGACAGGGGCACCGCTGCGTTTTCATTACCATAAGAGTTTGGTTCAGGATCCATACCGGACTCTTTGTGGTAAGGGGAGAAAAATACAAATGGATTTTGCACGGTGAAGTAAGTGCGCAGGCGCATGTTCGCGTGCTTTGAGAGCAGCTTGCTGAAATCATAGCCAAGCGTCATTGTCCGGATTTTGAGATAGGATGCATCAAAGTAACCGAGCGTACTGCCATATTTCGGATTATCGCCACTCAGGATACCGCCTGGTTTCGGGTATTTTGCTCCTGTGTTATCAGGCGTCCAGTAATCTTCCTGAACGTTATTACTGCGGCCTGTCATCAGGTTCAGATAGCCACCTGAGCCATACAGGCTACTGATGAGCGTGCCCCCTTTCTTAAAGGCACCTACAACACTAAAATCAAAGCCTTTATAGGCCACACGCGTATTAAAGCCGCCTTCGAATTTAGGATCAACATCGATGATCTGACGATCGGCGGCCCCGATAGCCCTTGTTGGCTGACCGTTGGCGTCATAAGTTCCGGTATACAACACTTTGATCATGCCCACATTTCCGCCCGGTTCGAGGGTGCTCAGGTAAGGGTCGCCAGACTGCCACAATCCTATTTTCTTGTAATCGTATATGGCGTTTATATTATGGCCTACGAACCATGCGTTGCCCTCATCACGTGTCTGCCCTGAAGCAAGCGCCACAAGTTTATTCCTGTTTCCATAGATATTAATACCCAAATCCCAGGTAAACCCGTTTTTATTGATGAGCGTACCATTCAAACTTAACTCAAGCCCTTTGTTCTGAGTCCGCCCAACGTTTGCTGTATAGCTTCCAACCCCTGCGGTAGGAGGCAGTCCTACGCCCAGTAAGATGTCGTTTGTATTTGTAACATAATATTCAACAGTACCTGATAAGCGATGTTTAAACAAAGAAAAGTCTATTCCATAGTTCCATGTCTTAGAGTATTCCCAACCTAAAGTTGGACTTGGAAGCTGGGTTACATAATAGCCCGTCGCATAGTTTGTGTCGCCGAAATTATACTGACGTGTACCCAAAGTACCTAATGTCTGATAAGCGTTTACTGCCTGGTTTGAGGTTTGCCCAAAGCCCGCGCGCAGTTTCAGATTATCTATGACCGAAATGCCTTTCATAAAAGACTCGTTCATGATATTCCAGCCTGCTGAAACCGCAGGATAAGTGTGCCATTTATGACCTGGAGCTAACCGGGAAGAGGCATCCGAGCGCACGGTGGCGGACAGCAGAAAGCGGTCATCGTAGGAATACATCACACGACCCATGTAGGACATCAGGCCGCTCTGGCTGTAGTTGCCGTTGCCGATTGTGATTTCGCCGGTTGCTGCACCCAAGTTATAAAACTGGAAAGCATCAGCTGGAATATCTTTGGCCGACATGCTGGAAGAATTGTACCTGGTTTGCTCGGTAGAATACAGGGCCACGACATTTATGTTATGCTTTTGGGCGAAAGTATGGTCGTAGGTCAGCAAATTTTCAACCGCCCAGTGATATTGGGCTGAGTTGCTTACGCCCGCTGTTGACGGCGTTGTCGGCGTGGCACTGCCAATCCCAACTCCGGTATAATTGCCGTTGTTGCTTTGCACATAATCGAGACCAAGGTTTACCCTGTATTTCAGGCCTTCTACCCACGGAATTTTTACTTCGCCATAAACGGAGTTGTATGTGGCGTAATTTCTTGTTTCGTTGAGCCATTGATCGTGGAGATTATTGATGATACCTTTGGTCAAAACGAAACTTTCGGACAATGGCGTTTTAACCGTTCTTTTCAGGCTTCCGTCCGCATTATAGGGATTGGCAAGGGGAGAAAGTCCCAAAACACTGCCAACGCCAACCTGGCTGCCTTCCGTAAGGTTATAGTTATTGTTAGTGGTAAAGCCAACTTTAACGTATTTGCCTACATTCTGGTCCACTGATCCTCTCATGGAGTAGCGGGTATATTGCTGCGTAGGAATAAGGCCCTGATTTTTATAATAGCCGCCGCCGAAATTATATGTACCCGTTTGGCTGCCTCCGGAAACACCTACGTCATTACTGAAAACCATGCCGCTTCTGTAAAAAAGCTTCTGCCAGTCGGTATTTACGTCATCAGCTTCGTCTACGGCGTTGGTGTACAGGCCTGCCGCTTTACGTAGTTTTAAAAATTCGGGACCGGTCATCATCGGGTACCTGGCGAAAAGTTTTTGCTCCCCATAATAGGCGTTATAGGTAATTTTCGCGGCTCCTCCCACCTGGCCCCTATTCGTGGTAATAAGTACAACGCCGTTTGCTCCCCTCGAGCCGTAAATAGCTGTGGCTGAAGCATCCTTGAGAATATCGATACTTTTAACGTCGTTAGGGTTAATATCTCCAAGAGAGCCGGTAAAAGGGATGCCGTCAAGTACGATCAAAGGGTCATTGCTTGCAGTAAGCGACCGTTGGCCCCTAATGAGGATCTGCATCGTTGCACCTGGTTTTGTAGAAGTTTGAGAAACCTCTACGCCGGGTAACCTGCCTTGTATGGCCTGGCTGATATTAGGCGCGGGAATATCACGGATCCGTTCGCCGCTGATCGACGCGACTGAACCCGTTACAGCTTCCCGCCTTTGGCTACCATAGCCAATAACGATCACATCGTTAAGGCTGTTACTGCTTTGGCTAAGACGAATGGATAAATGTGTTTGCCCGTTAATCTGGATTTCCTGGTCGGCATAACCAATAAAAGTCACAATAAGCGCCTTCTCGGTTGGAGGAACAGTTATGGTGAAATTGCCGGCAACATCGGTTACTGATGTTGCTTTAGCTGTTTTTGCCCTTACGGTAGCGCCCGGTAAAGGCAGGCCCTTCTCATCGACTACGGTACCGTTTATTTTCCTGCCTTGCCCAAATGCTGTAAGGCTGGAAAGCAAAACCGCCAGCAGCAGCAAGAAAGGTTTCTTTTGAATAGTTTGTAATGATTTTTTCATAATTCAGGTTTAAAAAAATTGAAGTTTTTGTGCCATGGAACAATTCGCCCAGGTTTGAGTTTAATATGCTTCCCGTCCGGGCCCCTAATCAGGTTTTTCATTTTATAGTTTGTTAAATCACAACGATAACTTTATTATGATCAGCTTCGCAATCGATTGCGAAATTGATGGTGACATAATGCGGATCTTAATCCGGACGATATCAAATAAATCAGAATGTTTTTTTTAGTTTATAAATTGGATATGGCGGCAGGAATGCCCTCATAGCTATGCCGAAGATCATCGCTTTAAAGGGATTAGGGTAGGACAAATCGCAAAATTCGTGATACATTTGTTCAATGATGCCATTATGGGTGGTTTCTGCAGTGTTGCCGAATTACTTTGCCTTGAGCGCGCGACCACGCGAATATCCGGAATGCTGCTTCCGATACATGTACCATTGTGTAAAAAGATGGCTGCGGAGGCTATAGGACGCCTTAAATTGCAGGAGTGGCCTTATTTTTAGACATATTCCTTTTGATGATCATGTACTCCGACGGTAACATGCCGAAGCGTGTTTTAAAGATCCGCGAAAAATAACTGGGTGTGCCGAAGCCTGTGATATAGGCGATCTGAGCTACATTATAATCACTGATCTCCAGCAACTGGGCTGCTTTGTCAAGTTTGACGTTGCGGATGTACTCCACCGGGGTTTGCCCCGTAATTTCCAGAAGTTTGTAATAAAGTGACCCCCTGCTCATGCCCACATGCCGGCTCAGTTCTTCAACTGACAGCCCCGGCTCACTTAATTGATCTTCTATATATTTCATGATCGAATTTAAAAGCTTTACGTCGGCCGACTCCATTTCAACCTGTGGGCTAACCATCTGTATCTGCCTGGAATATGTATCCTTTAGATTTTTGTTCAGGTCAAGAAGGTTATCGATCTTGGTTTGCAGGATTTGGAAATTGAAAGGCTTCGTAAGATAATCATTAGCGCCTGTTTTGAGGCCTTTTAACTGATGCTCTTCCCCGGTTGTTGCCGTTAATAATATTACAGGGGTATGGCAGGTGCGCTTATCGGCTTTAATTTTTTTGCTCAACTCAATCCCATCCATGTGGGGCATGTTGATATCACTGACAACCAGGTTAACATGTGCGCCAAGTGTTTTTTGCCATCCTTCTTTACCGTGGGCCGCCTCAATAATATGATAGTATTTTTCCAGGTGATCTGACAAATAGGAGCGGAATTCGTCGTTGTCCTCTACCAATAGTACGGTTGGCTTTAGTTCAGGGTTTTCACTGTTGGTCTGCCTGTCTTTAGCGTTTTCTCTATCAGAAACGGGAGCTGTTTCGCAGGTACCGGCCTCTACTGCATCGGTGAGCGGAAGCCTGACTAAAAAGCTTGTTCCCTGTCCGGCTATACTTTCCGCCTGAATGGTGCCGCCGTGAAGTTCTACAAATTCTTTGGTTATGGAGAGGCCTATGCCGGTACCCTGGTTGACTATTGCACTGCTTTGGCGCGATTGATAAAAGCGTTCAAATATCTTTTCGAGATCATCGGCCTGTATGCCAATTCCGGTATCAGTAACCTTAAGCAGCAGGCCTGTGCTCAACAACGAATTCTTTTCAGCCCGGGCGCTGACAGAAACTACCCCGCCGGCAGGGGTGAATTTAAATGCGTTAGACAACAAGTTGAAAATAACCCGCTCCAGTTTATCCGGGTCAAAGTAGGCCCGCACCTCTTCCTGTTGCACATCAACTTCCAGTGTAACCTGTTTTTTTAAAGCAAGGTCCTGAAATGCTTCGCACGACTCGGTGATAAAAGACATAATCTCTCCCGCCGAAAGGCTGAGCTTCAACTTTTGCTCTTCCATTTTACGAAAGTCAAGCAACTGGTTGACCAGGTTGAGTAACCTGCGACCATTTCTATTGATCATTTTCAGATCCTCGATGTCATTCCCCGGAACAGATTTTTCAAGCAGTTTTTCGACCGGAGCCAGGATCAGCGACACCGGGGTTCGAAACTCGTGGCTTAGATCTGTTAAAAACTTTATTTTCAGCAAGTCCAGCTCATGCAAACGTTCAGCTTCCCGCCTTTCCTGTTCAATAAGCTGACTGACTTGAAGTTTCTCCTGGGCCTGCTCAAATTGCCTCCGGATCTTCTGAATACCACGTCTTCTTATGAAAAACAAAGCCGATCCTAAAATAACCACGTAAGCAATATAGGCATAAACTGTTCGCCAAAACGGCGGCAATATAGTTATCCTGATGGTCGTCACCGGGTTATTCCAGTGGTTTTCATCTTTACTGGCCATCACCTCAAAACTGTATGTCCCGGGATCAATATTGGTATAACTGGCTGTCCGAATATTTTGAACATAATTCCAGGCTTTATCAAAACCTTTTAACCGATAAGCATATAAATTCTGTTTAGGAGATGTATAATCCAGTGCCACATAGCCGATGGAAAAATTTTGGCCATATTTCAAAGTGATTTCTTTTGCGGTACTGATATGCTCATGAATCGGTGACTCATTTCCAGGATTTACTATCGCATTATCAACGGTTAAATTGCTTAGAATTACCCGTCCGGGACGAGAGACAACCGGTAATCTCGATGGATTAAAAAAATTAAAGCCGTCCTGACCTCCAAAATAAAGATTGCCGTCCCTGGTTTTTATTCCTGAGCCTGAAGAAAAAGCTCCTTGCTGTACGCCGTTTTCGTTAGTAAAATTGCGGAAAACCCTTCTTTTGTAATCAAACGAACTGATTCCGCGATCTGTGCTTAACCACAGGAAACCTTTATCGTCCTGCAAAATTGATTTTACGAAGGAATTAGCCAGGCCCTGATCTTCACCGTAAGAAATGAATTTTTTTTGATTTTCGTCGAAGTAGCTAATCCCCTGTTTGGTGCCAGACCAAACACTGCCATCATTAGTTATAAATAAGTTCAGTACCACGTCGTCGGCCAGTGCCGAATTTTTTTTATTGTAATGCGTCCACTTTTGATGCTCAGTATCAAGCACTACGATTCCAGTTCCCATCGAAGCAATCCACATACGCCCGTCCCGACCCGGAATAACAGAAGAAATAAAACCGTTAACGGGTAAACTCCGGCTCTGGCCGCCGGCCCCGTTTTGACTTGTCAGATGTGAAAATGAATGGCTATTTTCATCATATATATCTATTCCCCGGCCCAGTGTACCTATCCAAATTCTGCCACTCGCGTCGGCGTTAATACAAGTAATATCATTGCTAAAAATTCCATGACCATTGCCGTCAGCTGTATATTGTACATATCTATGAGTAGCGGTATCGATTCGGAAAAGCCCGTTATGGTAAGTTCCCGCCCACAAGTTTCCTTTCCTATCGATATAAAGTGATGTTACGGCCAGTGAGCTTCCACGGCGTTTCAACTTACTTTGTATATCATCATACGAATGCAAAAGGCCTGTCTTTTTGTCGAGCAAAGCAATACCTGCGTCGGTCCCTACAAAAATGTCACCACTGCTGCATTCCGCGAAAGCGGTTACAAGCGGCGATTTTAAGCCGAGAGGATCGAAAGGGTCACTTTTCTTGTGATTGAAGAGTGCAAGATGAGGATCGTATTTTCCGATCCCTTCGGTAAAAGTTCCAACCCAATATATACCTGCAGGGTCAATAAATATGCTGCGTATGGAATTGCTTTTCAGGCTGCCCGCATTCCTGGGATCTGCGGTCAATTGCTGAAAAACCTCCAGTTGAGGATCGAATAAATTGACCCCACCCTCTGTTCCGATCCAGATCTTTCCGTCTTTAGCCAGGCACATCGTGAAAATTGCATTATTGTCCAGACCCAGGGGCGATTGATTGCCAGAACGAAAAATTTCAAAATGCCCATCGTCTGTCCACTTGTTCAGCCCGTCGTACGTACCAAACCAAATGCTGCCTTTTTTATCTTCAATGATTGCTTTAACCGTGTTATTACTTAATGCGTACCTGTCCTGCTCATTGTGCGAAAACCTCTTGAAGGAATTTGATGACCATTCATACAGGTATAACCCGTAATTGGTACCAACCCACATCCGCTGTCGACTATCTTCGAACAAAGAGAGCACGACAAACGCGCCCGCATCCTTTTTATCAGGTTCCGGAATCTTAACAGGTGTAATTCTCCCGGTTTTCGCATCAATTATTCGGAGATCTTCGTAGGTGCCTACCCATAATTTGCCCTGGTGGTCCTGGCAAATAGCCCTGACTGATATGTCTGAAATTTCTCGCCAGGAACCATCTCCCTTGAAAGGTTCGAACCGATCAAACTTGCGGTTGTAATAAGAAAGCCCCCCTCCGCTGGTACCAACCCATATCCGCCCACTTTTATCTTCAAACATGGACAAGACTTCGTTGGAAGGAATACTATTACCAGATGCGCCATGCCTGTAAATAACGAAATTACTGCCATCGAATTTGTTAAGGCCGTTTCCGGTTCCGAACCACATCAATCCAAACCGGTCTTTTATAATGGTATTTACGGTATTCGAAGACAATCCTTCTTTTATTGTAATAGATGTAAAGTTTATAGCAGCCTGTCCATAAATTTGAGATGGGACATACAAAAAGAGCAGGCATGTCAATATATAACAGCTTTTAAACTTAAGCATAATAAAATATGATGAATAGTCACTCGCAGCAACCAATAAAGGCTTCAGTAATTTATTTTAATTGGTGTTGTTTTGACAAATATAACCCAGTTGATGCAAATATCATTGTTAATTTATGACTATAGGGTATTTCCAGGCTTATCCTCAAAGGTTTCGTCTTTTTATCAGGCGGCAGTGGGTCTTATTCGCCATCATTTTTGGGACATCCCAGACTGTTTAAAAACGTATGTAAAAAAAGAAAATCCGCCGATTTCGTGCGAAACTCGGCGGATTTTGCGGAAAAGATGTGGAGATCGGATTATTCAGGGCCTCAAAAACAACTCCCAAACACGGTTTTTGGGCTCTGGGAGTAGTTTTTTATTCCCTCATTGTGAATTTGACTGACTTTTGATTGTCTTTACTATCAACACAAAACGGTGCCCTCAAGCGCATGGAACATAATGGCCAAGACCTCCGAAATATCCATATATTTGATCTAATCGAACGCGAAAAACTTTTATTCGATTGCATTTGCATGGATCTGCTTCAACGCTGACAATCAAACTCCGCCGCCAAATTAAGGCAACATGATTTCTGCAACATTGCGTTGGTTATAAAGATTCCAATGCGCTTCTGCCACCTCTGCTGCTGTTATCGTTGGCATTCCATCCGGAAAATCTCCTTTGTGTTTACCCTCACTTACAACCAAAGCACCAATTGACACAATACCAGCAAAAATGCTGTCCTCTTTCAGGTCCATGTTGAGCAACCGCGCATAATTTAATAAAGCGCCTGCGGCAACGCCGAAGCTGGCGGTTCTGTTTACTGGATGCTGGGCGGAGGACGCAGTAGTAAACAAGACGCACCGTCTTTCCTTTCCAGCATTTGTGGGAGTACAACCTGCACGGCAGTTATTGCAGCGAGTACCTGGTAGTCGAGATGATATTGTTCATTTGCTATATCTATATTCCGGGCAGTCCGCATACTTTCCCAGGTGGGGGTCGGACTGAATTCCAATATATCAATTGCTCCGTAATGGTGGATAACCTCTTGCAGCGCGCGTGTCAACTGCCCCCGGTCTAATATATCGGCCTGGAAAGTTGCAGCCTCAATGTCTTTTTTTAACAGATCGTCTTTCAGCGCATTTAGTTTTTCCACATTTCTCGCAAGCAGCGCAACATTGTAGCCTTCAATTCCGAATTTTTCTGCCACGGCAAATCCTACACCCGGACCCGCACCGACAATGGCTATTGTTTTTTTCATCTTTATTCTTTTTTGTTTTTTCATTGATCAGTTAATTTGTACAGTCATTACCGGGCGCACAGGTATCACCCTGTCTAACATGGATCGGGCCGGGGTTGTCCTTCTTCCATTCAGTGTAAGCAGTTTGCAGTACTTTAAGAATTTCAGTACCGGGCTGAGCGCCAGCGATGGCATATTTGCGATCTATTACAAAGAAAGGAACCCCTTTTGCCCCCAGCCTGGATGCTTCTGCACCGTCTGCTTCCACCTGATGTTGAAAAACAGGATTGGTGAGGGCTTCTTTTACCTCTGTAGCCGTCAGGCCTATACTAATTCCAAGTTCTGTTAGAACCGCATCATCAGAAAGATTCTTGCCCTCTGTGAAATAGGCATAAAACAGTTGTTCTTCTGCTTTTTCTCCCAGTCCCTTTGTTTTTGCCATTTGGATAATACGATGCGCTTTCAGCGAGTTAGTGACAAGCATTTTATCGAACTGATAGTCAAGACCTGCATTCTCAGCCATCCTTGCTACCTGTTCATGCATGGCAACTGACTGGTCATAGCTGATCCCTTTACGTGCAGCCACAAACTGGTACATGTTTTCCTGATACCGCGGCACTTCCGGCATGGCAGGGTCAAGCTGGAAACTTTTCCATTCTACCTCTATATCATCCCTGTCAGGAAATTTTGCCAGGGCAGCTTCAAAATTTCTCTTGCCGATATAACAAAACGGGCACATCACATCGCTCCAGATCTCTATTTTCATTTTTCAGCGTTTTGCGGTCACCGGATAGTTTAGTTTTCTGAAATAATAGTAGGATACACATAGTATGGCAAACGGGATCAGCGGTGCTATACCTTTTGCGGGGCCATCAGCGAGCCAGTGCCCCAGGCTTGCGGAAAGCAGCAATATTCCGAAAGCGACATAAGCCCATTCTTTGAACATAACGGGTACGGCGGGGATGAGGATAATTATGGCGCCAACGATCTTACAGATGTCTAATTCCAGACCAAAGTAAGCCGGGAAGCCAAGTCTGTGTATGGACTCTATTAAATACGCTTTCGGAGCAAAATAGGACGGCAGCACAATCAGCGTCATGGCGATAATGATAACTATCCAATAAATTCTTTTTTCTTTCTGCATGGTTCAAATATTTACGGCACAAAATTATTTTGAAGTAACTTTATAAATGTTATCTGTTACCCTTTGGAAACCGGTTTCCTCTATGAAACTAAGCCGCTAACCATAAATCGACCATCGTAATTTTGCAGTATATGAATACAAAAAAGCAAGCGCCGGAAATACCTGATTGTAAAGAGCAATTGATTGCGATAAAGGATACGATGATCTTATTATCGGGGAAATGGAAAATTCAGATTATCGGATGGCTTCTGCTATATGGTAAGGTGCGGTTTATGGATCTGCTGCGTGGAATAGATGGTATTGCTGCCAAAATGCTTTCTAAAGAGTTACAGGAACTGGAGCAAAATCAAATAGTAGCCCGGACCGTGATGCCTACGAAGCCGATAACGGTGGAATATGAGTTAACAGAACATGGTAAGACTTTAAGCGGAGTAATTGAAGCTATTTCGGCCTGGGGAGTTACGCACCGTAAATTCCTGTTTAAAAAATAAGCTAAACAGGAATTCTATTATGCATACTGACGCCAACTAAGTTGAAACTCTTAGGATCCTTTCCGCTTTGTCGAGCATAAGCCCATTTTGCGGCAAATACCTAAAATACGCAAGACCTCTTCATCTCTATTAATGGTTACAAAGATCAACGCCGAAAGTGCTTTGTCGGTTTATCATTTAGACGCGTTGATTGATTACCCTGAACAATTGACCTTAAGCGGTCCGGAGCAACCTCTTGCATGCTTTTTTCATGAAGAACCTTTTAGAAAGCTTTATCTAAGCGATTTTAGCCTGTTTTGGTGGTGAATATGACGTAATTTTTGAAAAAAAATTTCTTGAACAAGCCCCCAAACAACCTGATAAAGCACAAAAAAAGCATTTACAAATCGTAAATGCTTGATTGTCAAAGTGGAGAATATCGGAGTCGAACCGATGACCTCTTGCATGCCATGCAAGCGCTCTAGCCAGCTGAGCTAATCCCCCGTGGTGGGCTGCAAATATAGAATTTTGTGAATTAAAATGAAATTCTATTGTTATTTATTTTATCCAATCCTGTCTCAGCTGCCATTACTATCGGTTTGTTTAATTTAAACTTAAAATATATATGCTGTTGGTTTGCCTTAATTTTCCGGCGGAACGAAAGCTTAATAAAAAAGTAAAGCCCCTGATGGGCAGGGGCCTTTACTAACCAATTATAAACCTAAATTATGAGAAGACTACTTTATGTATTGTTATTTTTAACACGGTGTAAAAGTAACACTAAGTTTTGATATTCGGAAAATATATTTTGTAATTGTTTTGTAAGTTTTATCAATTACATTGCCATCCGGTATCTTATTGTCAAAAATAAGAATAAAACATTATTAAATTACCAATTTTTTCAAATTATTTTATAATAATCTCCACATCGTTCATTTTAGTAAAAAAAAGATGCGGTTTTGTTTATAAAGTTTACAAAAATTTAATTTTAAATGATTTTTAAAGTAAAATTAGGATCCAAACCTATATTAAAATTAAATTTCAAAGCATATCGTATGCTTAAAGCAAAACAATCGCCAATTTTTCTTTAGAAAACTCCAAAATACCACATTTTTTTTGCCTTAATACTGCTTTTAGCTCTTTAAAGAACGATTGTCTGCTAAAACAATTTATGTTCTAAACGCAGTTACATAATAAAAATTACTTTACAAAGGCTTTTTTTTAAAGATGCTTTAACACTTTTGCAGCAAAAATATACTGCCTTTTAAAATATGTCATCAACACATACCGCAAAACAACACCCGCATCTTACGCCATTAACTTTATGGATCATGACCATAGCTACAGGTTTGGTGGTAGCCAACATATATTATAACCAACCATTACTGGCCGATATGGCGCATACTTTTGGCGTAAGCGATAAAAAAGCGCAGCAAATATCGCTTTTAACGCAAATTGGCTACGCTACGGGTTTATTATTTATAGTGCCATTGGCGGATATGCTTAAGCGTAAGCGTCTTATTTTAATTGATTTTGTGCTCATGATCATATCGTTAATAGCCAGCGCCATGGCGCCTTCCGTAATTATACTTATGATAGCGGGTTTTTTGGTGGGCGTATCATCGATTATTCCGCAATTGCTGATCCCAATGGCGGCCCACTTAGCCAGGCCACATGAGCGGGGTAAGAAGATTGGCTTTGTAATGAGCGGCTTATTAATCGGCATTTTGCTGTCACGCACATTAAGCGGCTTTATAGGCGAGCATTTCGGCTGGCGAAGCATGTTTTATATAGCCGCCGGGTTAATGTTGCTCATCTGGGTTATGATATTTTTGTTTTTGCCCGAAATTGAACCCGATTATAAAGGCAATTACGGTAAATTAATGAAGTCATTGATCCATTTAGTAAAAACCCAGCCTAAATTAAGGTTGGCAGCATTCAGAGGGGCTTTATGTTTTGCCGGTTTCAGCGCATTTTGGACAACGCTGGTATTCCTGTTAAAACAGCCTCAGTTTAATGAGGGCAGCGCCGCTGCGGGCATGTTTGGCCTTGTTGGCGCTTTCGGTGCGGTAGCCGTTGGCTTTATGGGCCGCCTGAGTGATAAAATGGACGCATACAAATTATCAATTTATACACTTTCGCTCATCCTGATCTCTTTTATTGTATTCTATTTTTCGAGCCATAGTATAATAGGGCTCATCATCGGGGTTATTCTGCTTGATATGGGTGTGCAGGCTACTCATATCTCTAACCAGTCTATTATTTTTGCATTGATCCCGGAAGCCCGCAATCGTATCAATACAGTGTACATGGTGTCTTATTTTATAGGCGGGGCTTTAGGCACGTTCTTCGCCAGCTTAGTTTGGAAAAACCATGAGTGGAACGGAGTGTGTGCTATTGGAGCTGCCTTATCAGTAATAGTGATCATAGTGCATTTGTTAAACTACAAAAAATCGTCCGCTACTGCTACTGATGTTCGGTAACGTATGCCTGTTTATCTGCTTTGAATAGTTGCCGGTATTGAATTGATCAAAAAAAGTAAAAATTTCTTCTAAAAAAATATCACTGTATTACAGTCATTTACATCGTATTGTAAAATAAATCTGAATTTTTAATGACTTTTTTTGCTCTCCGATAAAAGTTTGGCATTGATTTAGATTAGTACTTATCAAACGCAGTTGTTATGAAAACAAAAGACAAAGCGGTTAAACCTGAAGAAGAGAAAGAGTGGGAAAACCCAGTGGAACCGACAAAAACTTCAGACCCACGCGATGAGGAACAAATATTAAGGCAGTATAAAGAAGCAAAACGCCGCCACGATAACCTCACCGAAAACGGGAACGAAAAAAAGAAAGACTAAAACGAAGACATTAAAATATTAAAACATTCAAAACCTACAACATGAAAACGCAAAAACAAACATCAACCACCAAACTAATAGCAAGCTTTGATAATGCACTTAAAAACATCATCATGAGCGACTTAAAAGCTATCAAAACTAAAACGCCCTATTTAACGCCGGCAGCTTAAACTAAATATAAAAAACATCACCTACACTACATCTACCTATGAAAGCATATAAACCAACACCCGCAATAACTAAATTACTTGCACGCTTTGATGCCGAATTATTGGAGCTGTTGAGGGAAGATCTGAAAAACTACAGGGCCAAAACCCAATTCATGAGCAACAACAAGCAGGTAGCAGCACAGCAAACGCTGTCTGCCGCTTGATCAACATATATATATCTACCTATCGAGTACTAACATCACCTATGAAAACGTGGAGCCCTGCAAAAACAGGGCTCTATTTTTTTAGTAAAGCCGGGCAAGCTTAATGCTATCTTTGTATAATATTAAATAACAATATATTAACACTTTGGTCACCTAAAGGAAATGCCTGAAACGGTTATTTGGGTAAAACGGCGGGCGAATGACCTATGCAGTTAAACACCATATTGCACCATCTATTTACGCGTGGTATCGTTAACCAGGTGATGAACAAATCGGTTACGGTCAATTGATCCTGCATGAGCAGGAGCTAAAGACTGATTGTCTGTATGGTGTATTGCTGTCTGTGAAATTACATACTCTACATAAATACAAACATTATGGACCAGGTTAATTATCCCATAGTAACAATTGTAGTTATTGCTGTTATTATTTTGCTGGTTTGGATCATCAGGCGAAACCAGAAAGATGAAAAAAGTTGGAACAGGATATCATCCAATCCGAACTAAAACCAGAAGAAAATAATGATAAGGAAATAGAATCCTGAGCTTGTTGTTAAAAACAACCTGGCGAAATAGCATATCCCGGCGTCATTGCGTACAGCAATAATGGTCTTTTACTTTAAGGAAGCCGCTGAATTTACTATGATTTCCTATCTGCTTCAGTATATTTAACAATTAACCCGGCTGTTTTGGCTGATGCCCCCGGTTGCCCCATGCGCACATCAAGCTCGTCATAATTATTAAGCATGTTTTGGCGATAGGTTACATCATTGACAATCAGTTTTAACTCTTCACTTATCTTGTTAGCCGTACACTCTTCCTGGATCAACTCCTTCACTACCGCCTTATCCATGATCAGATTAACCAGCGATATAAATTTAAGTTTAACCAGCATGCGCGCTATGGCAATAGTTAATTTCCCGCCTTTATAAACCACTACCTGCGGCACGTTAAACAGCGCGGTTTCAAGTGTCGCGGTGCCGGAAGCTACAACAGCTGCATGGGCACGATTCAGCAGATCATAAGTGCCGTTGAATACAACGGGGATCTCGGCGCCGTTTAAGTACGGCGCATAATAATCAGCCTGAAAAGCCGGTGCACCGGCAATTACAAACTGGTATTCAGGAAAATTGGCCGATGCCCGGATCATATCGGGCAGCAGTCTGCTGATCTCCTGTTTGCGGCTGCCGGGTAACAGTGCTATAATTTTTTTTTTGCCGAGTTTATTTTTTTGCAGGAAAGCAGGGTCAGGATTAAATGCCGAAACCGCATCAAGTAAAGGATTGCCTACGTAATCAACATCCATTCCCCACTCTTTGTAAAATGCCACCTCAAAAGGCAATATGCAAAATAGGTGGTCAACAATGCGTTTGATCTTTAACACCCGCTTCTGGTTCCAGGCCCAAACTTTGGGCGAAATATAGTAGTTAACCGGTATGCCGTTAGCTTTGGCATATTCGGCTATTTTGAGGTTAAAGCCGGGAAAATCTATCAGGATCAATACGTCAGGGTGGTAAGCAGAGATATCCCGCTTGCACGATCGCATGTTTTTAAGAATGGTTTGCAGGTTGGCAACCACTTCAACAAAGCCCATAAAAGCCATATCGGCATAATGCTTTACCAGTGTGCCGCCCTCGGCCTGCATCAGGTCGCCGCCAAAAAAACGAAAATCAGCAGCCGGATCAAGCGCTTTCAGGGCTTTCATCAAATTAGCTCCGTGCAAATCGCCCGAAGCTTCGCCGGCTACCAGGTAATATTTCATTATAGAGATTGCAATTTAAAAATGAATATGGCCAGCATAAACAAAAGCGAGATCATAGCGATACCGTTTCCCGTTTTATCAGCCCCTTTGCCATAAAAATAACGGATGATAAACAAATTGATAGCAAAAGCTACAAAGTAGGGGATGCCCGGCTTGTGCATGAAAACCAGTTGATTTTTAAGCAGGAATCCAAAAACAAACAGGCTAACACCTGGCAGTATAGCGCCGATGAGCAGGCCTAAGGATACGTCGTTTTTGTTTAGCATAATTACAGGTTGAATTTCCAGTTGTTTAAGTAAGGGATAACGTGGTGTGCAGTCATATCAAACTGCACCGGCACAACCGAAGCATAACCCTGTTCCAAAGCCCACACATCGGTATCCTCGCCGCCATCATTCAATTGAAAAACACCGGTAAGCCAGTAATATGGCCTTTTATGCGGATCCATGCGTTCATCAAATTCTTCGGCCCATTTGGCAGCCGCCTGCCTGCATATTTTAATGCCTTTAATGTGTTTGGTACCAGGAAAGTTTACATTTAACAAACTGGCTTGTGGTAAACCATGGGCTAAAACCTGTAAAGCAAGTTCTTTTACAAACTTGATGCAAGGCTCAAAATCGGCTTGCAAAGTATAATCATCTAACGAAAAACCTATCGACGGGATACCCTCAATGGCTCCCTCAACCGCCGCCGACATCGTGCCCGAATACAGCACATTGATGGAGTTATTAAGGCCATGGTTAATGCCCGAAACACAAAGATCAGGCTTTTTGCCTTTAAAGATCTTGTTAACAGCCAGCTTCACGCAATCAACCGGAGTGCCCGAGCAGCGGTACATTTCAATGCCCTCGTAAATGTCAACCTGGTCAAGCCGTAAAGGTTTGCCGATGGTAATGGCATGCCCCATACCTGATTGCGGGCTATCCGGAGCAACAACTACAACACGGCCAATTTCGGCCATAGCATCCATCAGGGCTTTGATGCCCGGCGCGGTGATGCCATCGTCATTTACAACAAGTATGGTTGGAGAAGCTTTTTTCATTGTGCGAAATTAGTTATATTTGATTTATGCTGACGGCTGATAAAAAAAAGAAATACACTGTGGAGGATTACATGATGCTTGAGGAAGGTGCGCCGTTTCAGCTGATCAACTATGATTTAATTATGTCGCCTTCTCCTATTCCTGCCCACCAACAGTTATCTGCTAAAATTATACAGCTATTGTCTAACTTTTTAGATAGCATAAATGATAATGGCTTTCTTGTAAGCGCACCAATGGATGTAAAATTTGATGATGGAAATGTGCTTCAGCCAGATATACTTTATATAAAAGAAGGTAGGGTTGCCGACCTTGTAAAAGACAGGATAGAAGGAGCCCCAGATTTAATCATCGAAATCCTTTCCCCTTCTACCGCTTACTATGATTTAAGGCAGAAAAAAGATATCTATGAAAAATACGGCGTAGCAGAATATATCATTATAGATCCCGTACAGGAAAATGCTGATATATATAAATTAACCCATGAGGGTTATAGTTTACAGCAAAAGGCCTTTAAAACAGAAATCCTAACATCAATAGTAATTCCAGGTTTTAAACTGGATCTTTCAAAGCTATTCCAATAAAAAAGCCCCGTTCCCGGAGCTTCTCAAATTTTATAAACTGTTTATCCACTTCACCAGCTCATCGCGGGTTTTGCCCGTTTTTTGCTGAAGCTTGCCAAGTGTTTCATCATCTTTACCTTCCTGCCAGGCAAGGTCATCGTCGGTAAGGTCGCCGTAAGCTTGTTTGATTTTGCCTTTCAGCTCATTCCATCCGCCTTTTATTTCTAACTTGTCCATAATGTTTTTTATTTAGATGTATCAGGATAACGGACGAGGCCAAGGATGGTTTGAAAAAAAGCCAAAAGCAGAATGCCGAAAGCTGAAAGCCCTGGAATGGTTATCAAAGCTACTTAACTAAATCTTAACCCTAAGCCCGGATCGTGGTTTAGTATGTATTTTCCGTCACTAAATTCCGGCATTACATAAGGGTTATTGCTTACTAAAAAGGGGCCGTCAAGGTCAACCCAATCTGCTTGCGGAGCAATGGCTAAACCTGCTAAAGCGGCACAGCTTGTTTCGGTCATACATCCAATCATGATCTTCAGGTCAAGCTCGCGGGCTTTGTCGATCATTCTTTTCGCTTCATATAAACCGGCCGATTTCATGAGCTTAATGTTGATCCCGGTATAAATACCTTTCGCTTTTTCCACATCTTCAAAACGTTGAACGGCTTCATCGCCAATAATAGGAATAGGACTCCGTTCGGTGAGCCAGGCATTGCTATCGGGATCAGTTTTGAGCATGGGCTGCTCTATCAATTGTACGCCTTGTTCGTGCAGCCAGTGGGTCATATCAAGGCTTTGCTGTAAATCTGTCCAGCCCTGGTTTGCATCTACATAAAGCGGCACATCGGTAACAGAGCGGATGGTAGAGATCAATTCTTTATCCGTATCCCGGCCCAGTTTTACCTTGATCACCTTAAAACCTTCCGCCTCTTTTACTTTTTTAATGATCATTTCGGGCGTATCTATGCCTATTGTGAAACTGGTAACAGGCATCAGCGCAGGGCTGCTGTCAAGTAATTGCCAGCAAGGTTGTTGTTTTAGTTTGCCATCCAGATCATGCAGGGCAATATCAATGGCTGCTTTAATAGCCGGATTGCCGGGAGCAATACTGTCGAGGTAATTAATGACTGCTCCAAAATCAAAAGGATAACTAAATCTGCTGATATCAACCTTGCTTAAAAACTCGGTAGCGCTTTGATGGCTTTCGCCCATATAAGGCACCATTGAGGCTTCGCCGTAACCTGTTTTACTTTCGTGGCTGATCTGCACCAGCATAACCGGGGTAGAGGTACGCGAAAATTTGGCTATCGTAAAAGCATGCTTCAGCTGAAGCTCGTAAGGTTGATATGTCAGTTCCATGTTAAAAACCAAAGCTAAAATTTTAGTACGAAAATCGTGCTTATCTTTGCGGCCATGCCGGCACAAATTTATTCACCGTTCACTAATTTCAATTTCAGCAACAATAAATGTTTCCTTACCGGGCAAAACCTTAATTCGCCCGAGGAACAGATCCAGGTATTTCCACAATGGCTCATGAGCCGTTACGAACTGGAAGACAAGCCTTTTAAGTTGCTCGACGAAAGCATGGCTACTTATAAAGACCTGAAACTGCCCTGCACAGCCGAAGTTAACGAACGCTATCTTGAACCGCTCGAAAACGAAATTGCTGCTGCTTTTGATACCGGTTATGAAGCTGTAAAGGCGCTTGATGAAGATAAACTGTTTCTGTGGGCGGGTAAATTATTGTATGGAATAATCTTTAACGAGATCCAGGCAGGCATCAAACTCCAACACTCGCAGGGCGAGGAGTTTAATATATCTCAATCCATCATCCATAAATTCAATAACCTGCACATGATGCTGCAAAGCCTCAATCTGCCGGTTGAGTTTGATGGTTTTAAGCCGTATAGCCTGGTATTGTTTAAGGTTGATAATGCTGAGAACGTTTTTGGCTACCGCGATGAGATCAATACGCTTACCTTTTCATTGAGGATAAAAGATTTTGGCCTGATCCTTTGCCTGCAGGATAACGGCGCCAATTCCCGCTACCACAAAGAAGCTTTAGATAAAATTGGAGATCATGTCCTGCACCCCATTCAGTTTGAAGAATTAAACGCCCGCTTCTTTTACTCGGCTTATTTGTTTAACCGCCTGCCCGAGTATGATATTTTCCATATTGGTGACACCATATCCTTAGAAGCCCTGCCCCTGCGTGGCACAAGCAGCAAGCCGCTATTTGATGACTGGATGAACAAAACCTACGGACAAGTACTGGAAAATTTTTGGAAAAACTGGGGGTTCCTGCTGTTGGAGATTATCAGGAACCCCGAAAAACCTATGAGCTTTTTGTTTAATGCAGATGGGGATTTTATTAACGGCCAAGATTTGAAACTGCCATTGTAATCTGCTGCCAAAAATCGGGCAAAATTTCATGGTGAAATATAATGGTGATCATCAAGCCGCTCAGTGCGCCATAAAAGTGCGCGTCATGGTTGATCTGATCGCGCGAATACTTTGAGGCATAATGGCAATATACAAGATATAATACACCAAATATTACTGCCGGAATAGGTATCGGTATCGGCAATATCATCATTTGAGCCAGGGGATTATATAATATCGCACTAAAAATAACCGCGCTTACCGCACCCGACGCACCCAAACTATAATAACTGTAATGATCTTTGTGTTTGAGCACAGTAGGCATGTCGCTTAAAATTAAGCTTACAGTGTACAATATGGCAAATTGAACGTGGCCTAATAACGGCTCCAACCCGAACGCGAAAAAGTAAAACGACAGCATATTGAAAAACAAATGCATCCAGTCGCGGTGAATAAGCCCGCTGGTGATGATGGTGTGAATATCCTTACCGCGCGAAACGGTATAGGGGTGCAGCATCATGCGGCCATAAAGGTTATTATTTGAAAAAGCTAAAAGCGAAGTAATAATTGTTATTGCGAAAATAGCACAGGCCACCGGGGCCGTTTGTAAGTATTCCATTTATTTAAGGTCGAGTTTAGTATTTGTTAAAAGCCTGCCTACCGGGTAGCGCATAAAAGTTTTTTCAAAGTAGGGCGAATTACGGTAAACAAAGAATAATTGCGCTTCGGCATTTTTGGCCAGTTGCGGATCTTTTGACTTGGCATCGTCCAGTTTTTGTTTAATCGATGGATCCTTTTTTAGCAGATCGGCGGCTATATCTTCAAAAACATAATCCGAAAAATACTCTTTTTCGCCCAGCACCGAATCAAAAAAGTTCCACGCAAAAAACGAGTCGACACCTTGCGGTTCCAGCGTTTCCACGATATAACGGTTTATTGGCTGATTAGTATATACTACATAGTCGCCGGTATAAAATTTAACAGGCATATCCACCGGGTTAAGTTTTACGCCGGTATGCAGGTAATGGCCCTCAAATGGCCGGGCCGGTGTTTTCAGATCGGCTATGTAATACATTTGCAGGCTAAGCGTGGTATCATGGGCCAGTTGTTTCATTTGCACCCCATTCAGCTTAAACAGGTCAATCACCTTACCCCATGCCTGCGGGATTACATAGGCCACCGGCTTATCGGCAGTGGCGGTAACTTTATAGGTATTGTAATATTTGATGGTTTTGGTGTAAGGCTTATCCCGATCATAATATAGCCTTGGCAATCCGCTCACGCCGCTGGTTTTATAGCCTGCCTCATATCCTTTAAAAGTAATGGTATCAACCTTACTTTTATCAACCGTCCATCCTAATGCAAACGTTTTTTGATTGGCTACCTGCTCATCGGCTTTGCGTTTCAACTCTCCAATCAGATTGGCATCCCGCTGGTTAATTTCAATAAGGTGCTGCATAAAATCATAAGTAGCATACACACGTTTATCAAAAGGCTTCAGCATATGCGTTTCGGTGATATAGCTGATGATATTATGCTGGGCAGTAAAGCCAGTGGCAAAGCGTGGGGTTTCCAGAAAACTAACGATACCCGAATCAGGAAGCCCTTCTTCGCCTGCACCGTAAGGGATCATCTCGTACCCGCTCTTTTTCATCTTGCTGTACAGATATGGGGTAAGTGTTTTGGTAGTATAGTCGGCCAGGATGGGGTTTTGCTTTTCCTTCTGGGTTTCGATGAGCGTCATCACATATTGATAGTCGGCGCCATCGCTGGTATGGTTATCTAAAAAGATCTCGGGTTTCCAGGTAGTAAGGATCTGTGTAAAGGCTAAGGCATTGCGGCTATCGGCCTTAATAAAATCCCGGTTTAAATCAAGATTGCGATAGTTACCTCTGAAACCGTAGGCTGATGGGCCGTTCTGGCTTACACGGCTCAGGCCGCGGTTAAGATTACCGTCGATATTATACAGCGCTATAAGGCAAATCACCACATCTTTTGGCAGGGTATTATTTTTAAGCAGATCACGTACAAGCATCATGCTTGCATCAATGCCCTCCGGTTCGCCAGGGTGAATGCCGTTGTTAATGAGCAGCACCCTTTTGTTTTGCTTTTTAATAACTGCCGGATCAAAGATCTTATCTTTTGAAAGTACAACGAGTGTAAGAGGCTTGCCTACATCGGTTGTGCCGTAATTGATAAGCTTCATTTGCTGCGGATACCGCTTATTTAACTTTTGATAGTAATCAATTACCTGGGCGTAGGTTGCGGTATAATTTTTATCCTTACTTAACTCAAAGGGGGTAAGCTGGGCTTGGGCAGATAAGGCAACGAAACAGGCAATAAGGGCAGCGAAAACTATCTTCATAAGTAAATACGTTGCTCAAATATAGTTTAAGTGTGGCAAAGGAAGGGGCTATAAGGTGATTTTTACTGGAGAGATGATTTAATTTATCGTCATGCCGAACTTGTTTCAGCACCCCATACGCTACGTTTCAGACTTGCTTAGAGGCGATCTGTGCTGTGGGTTCCTGAAACAAGTTCAGCATGACGGGAGGACCGTTTTATAATACAGCTATCTCCGCCTGCACTTTCTTAGGCAGGCTTTTAACCACTTCATTGTATGAGTGGTCAATCATTTCGCAGAGTTGTTTACGGCTGAGGGAACCGTTCATTTGCACGGTGTTCCACATTTTTTTATTCATGTGGTAACCGGGCTGCACTTCGGGATAGCGTTCGCGGAGTTCAACAGCCCATTCAGGATCGCATTTAACATTGAACCTGTCGCCGGTTTGTAAACCGGTTAACAGAAAGATCTTTTCGGCAATTTTAAAAACCAGGGTATCCTCACCAAAAGGAAAGCCTTCCGTTGCACCCGGCTTTTGCAAACAATAATCACGTAGTTCCTCTATATTCATCGTCTGAAGTTTCTGACCAGCTTGGTATAGGATACCGTATTGCCAAAATTATATTTAAAACCGATGCTATATTGAACAAACTGGTCGGCCGCGTTGTTTTTGAAAATCTGAGGGTTGTCATTGTATCCGTCAAGCCCTTCGCCAAAAGTATAGCTATGCTGTATACCCAATGTTATGGTGTAACCTACCTGGTCATAGTCATCGTAAATCTTAAATTCATAACCAAACCTTATCGGTATCATCAGGTTAGTACTTTTATCTTTCCCCTCAAAACCTCTTGTTTCGCCAACCGGCCCATTATTTTCATATCCTGGCGGGTTTGAACGCTGCACAAAAGCCATTTTGTTTTTTATCGCACCGATGCCCGATCCTATATAAAAGTTTTTAAGTACATTTAAAACACTACTGTTGTCGTAATCAATAATTTCTCCCATCTGCAAATCAGCACGAAGGGCAAGTGCCAGGAAATTATTTTTTGATTTACGGCCAAATTGATCCGTGGCTGGAGTAAGCCCTCCGCCTTCAATGGTCCCAAAATGAAAATCGAGGGCTATCGGTACATACGGGCTGTAGTTATAGGTTAAGTTAAGCGTGCCGCCCGGGTGCCAAACCTGCTTTTTAAGGTCATCGAACCCACGAGCGTAATTGACACCTCCGCCAAAGCCCCATTCATAATAGTTGTAACCACTTTGGGCTTCAGCCATAAACGTGACGAAAGCCAAAACAAAAAGTAGAAAATATTTTTTCAATGTATAATTTTAATCAATATTTACAACTGGAGATGGCATTAACCACCGCCTAAATTTCCCCTAATATAAAAGCTTTATATGAATTTTAACTCATTCATTAAGTTCACAGTAGCCGAACGCTTCCTGCGCTACGTTACCATTGATACGCAATCAGACCCTTCTTCGGTTTCATTTCCATCAACAGAAAAGCAAAAAGATCTTGGCCGGCTACTGGTTGATGAACTGTTGGCTATGGGTATAGCCGACGCTCATTTGGATAAGTACGGTTATGTTTATGCTACTATTCCGTCAAATACTGATAAAAGGGTACCCGTAATTTGCTTTTGCTCGCATATGGATACCGCGCCCGATTGCAGCGGAAAAGATGTAAAACCAATTGTACATAAAAATTACCAGGGCCAGGATTTAATATTGCCTGATGATAACACCCAGGTGATCCGCATGGCCGAGCATACCGATCTGAAGAACCAGTTGGGTAACGATGTTATTACAGCCAGCGGTACCACGCTGCTCGGCGCCGATAATAAAGCCGGTGTGGCCGAAATAATGGATGCCTGCTACCAGCTCATCAGCCATCCCGAAATAAAACATGGCGATATCCGGATCCTGTTTACGCCCGACGAAGAAGTTGGCCATGGTGTAGATCATGTGGATATTGCCAAATTGGGTGCCTTTGCCGCTTATACTATGGATGGAGAAAGCACGGGTAATATGGAGAATGAAACTTTTTCGGCAGATGGGGCCAGGCTTACCGTTAATGGCGTAAGCTCACATCCGGGATTTGCCAAAGGCAAAATGGAAAGCGCCATTAAAATTGCCGGACAAATTATTGCCGCCTTGCCTGATGAACTTTCGCCGGAGTATACCGAAGGCATGCAGGGATTTGTGCATCCGGTAGGTATAGAAGGCCATGTAGAAACCGCCGCTATCGATTTTATTATCCGGGATTTTGATGAAAGTAAACTCGTAGATCATGTTGATGTTATCCGCCGCACTGCTGATGATGTATTAAAGAAATTTCCGGGCTCAACGTTTGATATTGCCGTGAGCCAGCAATACCGCAATATGAAAGGTGTGCTTGATCAGCACCCGCAAATTGTTGATTATGCTATGGAGGCCATTAACCGCACGGGCTTAACCGCTAAGTTATGCAGTATCCGCGGCGGTACCGATGGTTCAAGGCTTTCGTTTATGGGCTTGCCTTGCCCTAACATTTTTGCCGGCGAACATGCTTTTCACAGCCGGCACGAATGGGTATCGGTACAGGATATGCAAAAAGCGGTTGAAACCATTTTGCACCTGTGCATGATCTGGGAAGAAAGAAGTTAGTACCGGGCATTTCTTTATTAACATAAAATTAAATTTGAGATGTATACAATACGTAAAGCCACTATAAATGATGTGGAAACCATCCGTGATATAGCCGATAAAACATGGTGGGTAACCTACAGCCCCATCCTTCAACATGAACAGATTGCCTTTATGTTGAGCGGGATCTATTCGGCAGATAAGATCAGCGAACAGATTCAGGAAAATCAGCAAACTTACCTGTTACTGGAGGAAGAAGGCAATCCGGTGGCATTTGCAGCCTATTCGCCCCGCGAGGAAAACCCGGAGGTTTATAAGCTGCACAAGCTATACTGCCTGCCGCAAACCCAGGGCAAAGGCTACGGAAAAGTATTGATTAACGAGGTAGCCCAAAAAACTAAAGATGCCGGTAAGAAAACGCTGGAACTTAACGTCAACAGGTACAATAACGCCAAATCATTCTATGAAAAAATGGGGTTTACCATAGCCTATGAAGAGGATATAGCCATTGGTAAATACTGGATGAACGATTATGTAATGCGGAAAGAGTTATAAGTGATTGTTATTTGGCAGGAAGGGTTTTTAAAAGCTCTTTTGCGGGTACAGCTTTGAAACTGCCGTCTTTATCTCCAATGATAAGGCTTTCGTTGTTGGCAGCGGCAGTTTCAACCAGTTTGCGGTTTGCCCGCTTCATGCCTTCAAGCACTTTTTCAGCAAACTCGTTTATATCCATTTTATGTGTTTTTGTTGTCATTAGCTTGCGATAAAATCGTTTCCCAAATATCGGGTGTTATAATATTGGTTTTAAGTTCATCCGCACTTTGTGCAACAAACACCGGCCCAAGATCCGTGTTGTTTGCAATCAGCCATTTATCACAAAGAGGTATATACAAAGATACTAAATTTCTTATTCCCCGGTAATATCTCCGTTCTATTACATCGGCAGGGATATTATGGCCTCCTTTACTCACTCGTTTAGCTACTCGTTCCATTGCCATTTCAGGAGAGCTCAACCAAAAAAACAATAAAGTAACTTCATATCCTTTTTGCTGAGCTCTTTTAACCAAAGATACATAACTCCGGGTTGAAAGCGTTGTTTCAAAGGCAAAGTCAACTCCCCGGTTCAGCAGCTCATCAATCCGTTGCAGCATGATCCGTCCGGCTTCGAATGCAACACTTTCCGGATTGAAGGGAGATAGTCCCACCGCGATGTTATCTGCATTTACAAACTCATTACAGTTAAGCAATTCGGGCAAAACTGTATAGCTTGCCGTGGTTTTACCGGCACCGTTACCACCTGCTATGATATACAAATTAGGCATCCTGTGAATTTAGTTGTTCATCCTTAAAAATAGCATACATATATTTATCCATCACCTCGCCATTTTTAATAACTGACCTTCGTAGTACGGCCTCCTGAATATAGCCTGCTTTTTCGAGCACCCGTATGGATGCCGTGTTTCTATTATACACACCGGCTTCTAAACGCAATAGCGAAAAATGTTCAAAAGCATAAGTGGTTACCAGTTTTACAGCCTCGGTTGCTAAGCCCTTTCCCCAATGTTCTTCACCAAGCCAATAGCCTATTTCGGCGGTTATGCGGCTTTCATCGGTAAAAAGTTCAACACCAATGCCGCCGCAGGCTTCACCGTTAACTACTATGGCAAAGTTGGTTAAAGGTTGCTGATTTTGGGCCAGGTTTACCCAAAACAGGGCATCCTCCATAGTATAAGGATACGGGAACCTGTCGCGCAAAAAAGCCGATACTTTAGGGTTATCCGCATGCTTTTGAAGTGATGCTTCATCGCCCGGTTGCCACGTCCTCAATAAAAATCCGTTGCCCTGTAGTTCCATTTTGTAACAATAAAATGCTTAAAAATAACAATCATTAGCCAAACTGTTAAATTGCATGCTTTATTGAGATATGAAAAAACTGTTAGGCTTATTGTTCCTGATCCCGGTAACGGGCGCCTTTGCCCAAAAGCTGGATTCCCTTAGCATCGAAAAAATTATGCGCGACCCTAAATGGATCGGGGTTTCGCCGTCCAATATCCGTTGGGCTAACGATAGTAAAAAGATCTATTTTAAATGGGATGATGATGCTTCGGGCGATACTCGGTTATATTCAGTTAGCCCCGGCGACAACAAGGTACAAAAAGTTAGCATTGCCGAGCAGCGCGATCTGGCAGCCGGTTACGGCGAATGGAACAAAAAGCATAGCCAAAAGGTATTCAGTAAAAACGGCGATTTATTTTTATACGATGTAAAAGCCAACAAAACCACCCGGCTAACAAATACCGTAGCGCAGGAAGACAGCCCTGTTTTCAGCGGTGATGAAACAAAGATCATTTACAAAGAAGATAATAATCTCTTTGCCCTGAACCTGAATGGCGGCACCCTGGTACAGCTCACCAATTTTGTACGGACAGCAAGCGATAAAAAAAGTAAGGATAAACCCGGCGAGCAGGAACAATGGCTCAAAAAACAACAGCTTGAGTTGTTTGAGATCATCAAAAAGGAAGCAAAGGAGGATAAAAAAGATTCAACAGAAACAGCATTGCTTAAGCCCGACAAGCTGAAAGAGATTGCCTATGGCGATAAAAGACTGAGCGCTGTACAGATCAGTCCGGATGGCAGGTTTATCACCTATCGCCTTACCAAACGCGCCGATGGCGTTCAGAATGCCATAGTACCTAATTATGTTACCGCATCGGGTTTTACCGAGGATATTCCGAACCGTTCAAAAGTGGGCCGGCCATCGTCAACCTCAGAGACGTTTATTTACGACAAGCGCCGTGAAGCAGTTTACCCGGTTATTACATCAGAGATCCCCGGCATTAAAGACCTGCCCGACTATTTAAAAGATTATCCCGATGAATTAAAAGCCCGTCAAAAGGAAAACGCCGACAGGCAGGTAAATATCGATGGCGTTTTATGGAATCAAAGCGGCAGCAATGCCGTGGTCATTATCTCAGCACAGGATAATAAAGACTGCTGGATCATGCGCTTAGACCCGGTAAGCGGCAAACTAAGCCTGCTTGACCGTCAGCGGGATGAGGCCTGGATTGGCGGCCCCGGCATTGATGATCCCGGGAATACAGGTTTTATTGATGATAACCATTTTTATTACCAGAGCGAGGCCAGCGGTTACTCGCATATTTATGTGGTTGATGTAACCAGCGGCGCTAAAAAGCAGCTCACCAACGGCAAATGGGAAGTACAAACTTTACAGTTAAGCCAGGATAAAAAGACGTTTTATTTTACCGCCAATATCGATCACCCGGGCATTACCCATTTTTACAATATCCCGGTTAGCGGCGGTACCCCCGTTAAAATTACCGGTATGAAAGGCGGTAACGAGGTAACACTTTCGCCCGATGAAAAGTGGCTGGCTATCCGCTATTCTTATTCAAACAGGCCATGGGAGCTATATATCCAGGCCAATAAACCCGGTGCAAAGGCGGTAAAAATAACCAATTCCGTTTCGGCCGAATACTTGTCATACCCATGGCGCGACCCCGAGATTATTTCCTTTAAAAACCGCTACGGTACCGATGTTTATGCTCGCCTGTATCAGCCTAAAAAGCAAGATCCCGCGAAACCAGCTGTGGTTTTTGTCCACGGTGCGGGCTACCTGCAAAACGTTACCTATTCGTGGAGTTACTATTTCCGCGAGTACATGTTCAATAACATGCTTGCCGATAATGGCTACACTGTGCTGGACATTGACTACACAGCAAGCGCGGGCTATGGCCGGGATTTCCGAACAGGGATCTATCGCCACATGGGAGGCAAAGACCTCACCGACCAGGTTGACGGCGTAAAATTGCTGGTTGAAAAACATGGTGTTAACCCGAAGCATGTCGGTTTGTACGGCGGTTCATACGGTGGTTTCATCACACTTATGGGTATGTTTACTGAACCGGATGTTTTCGCGGCAGGCGGCGCCATACGCTCCGTTACCGACTGGGCGCATTATAACCATGAATATACCTCAAATATACTTAACGAGCCTTTTACCGATGAACAGGCCTATCGCAAAAGTTCGCCTATTTATTTTGCCAGCGGCTTAAAAGGCAACCTGCTGATGCTGCATGGCATGATAGACCAGAATGTAAACTACCAGGATATTATCCGCCTGACTCAAAAACTGATAGAGTTGCACAAAGAAAACTGGGAGCTGGCCTCGTACCCTGTGGAAGACCACGGCTTTGAACAACCCAGCAGCTGGGCCGATGAGTATAAACGGATCTATAAATTATTTGAGCGGACGTTGAAGAAGTAGAGTAATTACCTCCACCCGTCGTCCCGAATTTATTTCGGGATCCCATGTGCTTAGCCAGATAGACAAGTTAATAAAAATGCATTTTACAATGATGAGCATTTACAACAAACTGATCAAAGAGCACTACATATCAAATTGGGGAAGCAATTATGAAGAGAAGATATGGACTACGGGGCCTATCAATGAACTTGATAATACGCTTACAATTTTAGAATTTAAACCAACTGACAACAGAAAAATGTGGACCTACGCAACATGCGGCATGTCTACATTTTCACATGAAAAACCTGTCGAACTACATTTATTTTCCGCCATTCAAAATAGTTCTATTTTAGAATTATTAACAAGTGTAGTTTACTTCCATAATTTAAATCAAAATCTCAATTTAGGGCATACGGTTAATTTTGGCCGGCCATGGCAGGAAAATTCAGAGTGCAGCTATGGTTTAATTTCTTTACCTTATTTAGATGGACCTGATCTTGAATTGTTTGATCCTGGCAATAACCATAAAACAATATTTTTTTATTGGCTTATCCCTATAACATTACAAGAACGGAACTATAAAATGCAAAATGGGCTGGACGCTTTAGAAGAAAAGTTAGAAGAAAGCCAGTTTAATTATATTGACAGTGAAAGGAGGAGTGTAATTTAACCTCGCGGCCGTGTCCCGCAGTCGCGAACTATTATTGATATATCCACATCAACACATGCGTCTTTTGTTTCTTCAACAAAGCATCCACAATTTTCATGGTATTATTTGATATAGCCGGACAGCCCCAGCCTTCTGGTGTCCCTTTAGGGTAAACTTCCGTTTCGGCTACCTGTTCCCACGAATGAAAAACGATCTGCCTTGCTAAAGCGTTATTATTGGTTGCTTCCAATCCGGTGAGGTAATACTTTAGGTGGATTCCCCAGGCGCTGTAGGCCCGCCCATCTATTTGATACTTACCGGGAGCAGTACAATGGCTGCCATCCAGGTTACTGAACGCCGGTTTGTCTTTCGACCATTCACCACTCCAGGGGTTACGGCCGCAGCCATGGCTCACCAGTCCGGAAACCAGCACATCGTTTTTCCTGAAATCCCATACCATAAAACGTTTAACACCCGACGGCAGGGCCATATCAATTAAAATACAATAGCGGGTGTTGTAACCACGCTGCCGGCAAAACGCCAGGCTTTGTTTGGCTTTTTCTTTAACACGGTTAAGGTCTACCCGAGGTGCATCCGCGTATGTTTTAATACAGCAAAAAAACATTGAGAAGAGCAGGAATAAAAATCTCGGTTTCAATTGTGTCAGGTTTTGTGTTGTAAACAGAAATATCCGCTTTTTATTACAATAAACCTATTATTGTGAAATGAAAAAACTTTTTCCTTTATTACTTCCGTTAATGTTTTTATTCAGTTGTACAGAAACATCAACCAAAACACTGGTAACCATTAAGACAGTTAATAACGGAAACGCATTGCAGATAACAGGCTTCGATCCGGCCATCATTAACGAGATCAGCCGTGACTCATCGGCGACAGCCTGGGAAACGCTGATGGCTGTTTACCGCATGCCTGCCGATACCAGCATGCGAAACCTGCAGCCCGCACAGCCGGGTAGTTACACCGTTAAAGATAATGTTGTTATTTTTACGCCGGATACAGCCTTTAGTACACAGCAAACGTATTTTTTTCGTTACTATGATTTCAGTGCCGGTGGTACGCTGACCGATTTGATAAAAAGCCGCAGCAAACCCGGAACCTTGCACTATACAGATTTGATTTTTAAGCAATAAACTACCTATATGCTTGAAAATTTAATATTTTTGATTATATTTGCAACCGTTAATAAAAGAGGGGGCAATTAGTCCCCTCTTTTATTTTATCAATCAAAATTATTCTGTCAAAAACACCGGTGGGTAATGAATATTGAAAAAAGGGTAAAAGAACTGGTAGAAGAGAAGATAGCAGATAAACCAAACCTGTTTATAGTGGATATTAAAATGCACTCGAACGGGAAGCTGATCATTCTGCTTGATGGCGATAACGGTATCGGTATTGATGAATGTGCACAGGTAAGCAGGCACGTAGGTTTCCATCTGGAAGAGGAAAACGTGATTGAAACCGCTTATAACCTGGAGGTTTCATCGCCGGGCATTGATTATCCGCTGTCGTCGCCAAGGCAATACGCCAAGAATGTTGGCCGTAACCTGGGCATTAAAATGAAAGATGGCGCTAAACGCGAAGGCACATTAACCGGCCTTACAGAGGATGCCATCACTATTGAACAAAAAGTAAAAGAAAAAGGGAAAAAAGCGCAGGTTATAGAAAGCGTTATCCCAATGGACCAAATAACAGAAACAAAGGTTTTAATATCATTTAAGTAAAAAATGAGCAATATTAATTTAATTGATTCTTTTCAGGAATTTAAAGATTTCAAGAACATTGACCGCCCTACCATGATGAGCGTTCTGGAAGACGTTTTCAGGAGCATGATCAGGAAAAAGTACGGTACGGACGAAAATTGCGACGTAATTGTGAACACCGACAACGGTGACTTAGAGATCTGGCGCACAC
This sequence comes from Mucilaginibacter sp. Mucisp73, assembly GCF_059491465.1. Taxonomy (NCBI): domain Bacteria; kingdom Pseudomonadati; phylum Bacteroidota; class Sphingobacteriia; order Sphingobacteriales; family Sphingobacteriaceae; genus Mucilaginibacter; species Mucilaginibacter sp. Mucisp73. The sequence continues at coordinate 5,933,831 of NZ_CP168507.1, forward strand.
GTAAAGTTATGGAAGATGGCTTTAGCGAAGATGATGACCTGGAGATAGAACTTGCCGAAGCACACCTGTATGACGCCGACCTTGAAGTTGGTGATGATTATATTGAACAGATCACTTTAGAAAGCTTTGGCCGCCGTGCTATTTTAGCCGCCCGCCAAACGCTGGTATCAAAAATTCTGGAATTAGAGAAAGACGAGATCTTCAAAAAATATAAAGACCGCGTAGGTGAAATTGTTACAGGTGAGGTTTACCAGGTTTGGAAAAAAGAAACTTTAGTTCTTGATGATGAAGGCAACGAGCTGTTACTGCCAAAAACAGAGCAGATCCCGGCCGATTACTTTAAGAAAGGCGATAGCGTTAAAGCTGTTGTATCAAAGGTAGATATGCTGAACAGCAATCCTAAAATCATCATTTCACGCACAGCGCCTGAATTTTTACAGCGTTTGTTTGAGCTTGAAGTTCCTGAGATTTTTGATGGCTTAATTACCATCAAGAAAATTGTACGCGAACCGGGCGAGCGTGCTAAAGTTGCCGTTGAATCATATGACGACCGTATCGATCCAGTTGGTGCCTGCGTAGGTATGAAAGGTTCACGGATCCACGGTATAGTACGGGAATTAAAAAATGAAAATATCGACGTTATTAACTTTACCAACAACGTTCAGCTATATATTCAGCGTGCATTGTCGCCTGCCAAAATCACTTCTATTAAATTAGATGATGAGAAAAAAACAGCTGCTGTGTATTTAAAACCCGACCAGGTATCATTAGCTATCGGTCGTGGCGGGCACAACATTAAGCTGGCAGGAAAATTGACAGGCTACGAAATTGATGTTTACCGTGAGGCTGATGAGCATGACGAGGATGTGGACATTGAAGAATTTTCTGACGAGATTGAAGGCTGGATCATTGATGAATTTAAACGTATTGGTTTAGATACAGCAAAATCAGTACTGGCCTTAACCGTTGGTGAATTGGTAAAACGTACCGATTTAGAGGAAGAAACAGTAAAAGAAGTGCTATCAATATTGAATGCGGAGTTTGAATAAGCGGAATAAGCAAATTAAAATCGTATTTTTGCACTAAATAAGCAGAGAAAGTAATATTAAATGTCAGAAGACAAATCCATAAAATTAATTAAAGCAGTAAAAGAACTGAACATTGGCATGGGTACCCTTGTCGATTATTTAGCTACCAAAGGATACAAGGTTGACAAGCATCCTATGGCCAAGCTGGATAATGACATGTACAATGCCCTGTTAAAGGAATTTGCTGTTGACAAAAGTATTAAGGAGGAAGCTAAGCAGATCAGTATCGGAAAGATAAGGAAAGAAGAGCCTGCTGCACAGTTTCCTGAAAAGCCGGTTGAGAACCGCCGTTCGCGCGATTTTGAGAACGAAGAGATACTGATCAAGAATACAGGGCACTTTGCACAGCCGCAGGTTGAAAAACCAAAACCGGCCGAGCCTGCTCCGGCAGCACAAGCCCCTGCACGTTCTGATGAGCGCAATGACGTATTACCTGGTGTTAAGGTGGTTGGAAAAATTGACCTTAACAACCTGAATGCTAAGCCACAGGCGGAGAAGCCTGCGGAAAAACCAGCGGAAGTAGTTGTTAAACAACCCGAGCCAGTTGCACAGGCACCTGCGCCAACACCGGCTCCGGCACCTGCCGAGCCAAAAGTTGAAGCGCCACAGCCGGTAGCCCCGGTTGTGCCCGAACCACCAAAGGTTGAAACGCCAAAACCGGCAGCTCCGGTTGCCGAAGCACCTAAAGCTGAAGAGCCTAAAGCGCCTGTTGCTGAAAAAGCACCGGTTGCAACACCTCCGGCTGCTCCCGAAACTCCGGCTGCACCAGTAGCTGATGACAGCCAGGAGCCAGACGTGATCCGTGCTAAAGCTGAGCGTTTAACAGGGCCAAACATTATTGGTAAGATCCAGTTGCCGGTTAATGCGCCAAAGCGCAACCCGGTAGCTTCATCATCAAATTCAAATAATAACTCGGCCGATCACAAACGCAAACGTAAGCGTAAAGATAACCAGGGCAACCCGCAGCAAGGCGGCGGTAACCATCCGCATGGCCAGCAGGGCGGTGGTGGCAATCACCCGCAACAAGGTCAACAGCCCAGCGGTGGTGGTACCATTAATCCTAACCGCCCGGATTTCAGGAACCGTACACATGGAGCACCCGGAAACAGCGGGCCAGGTCAGGGCCAGGGAGGTCATGGCGGTGGTAACCGCCCGGATTTCAGGAACAACCGCAATAATCCGCCTCAACATATAGGACCGAAGGAAGAACCTTCAGAAAAAGACATACAAGACCAGATCAAGGCTACACTTGCACGCTTAAGTGGAGCAGGTAAGTCGGGCAAGTTTGCACAGCGTGCTAAATTCCGTCGTCAAAAACGTGATGACGTTGCTGCAAGTGCCGAAGAACTGGCAATGGAACAGGAACTGCAATCAAAAGTATTGAAGGTTACGGAGTTCGTAACGGCAAATGAGCTGGCAAGCATGATGGATGTATCTGTAACGCAGATTATATCTACCTGTATGAGCCTGGGTATGTTTGTTTCCATTAACCAAAGGCTTGATGCCGAAACACTTTCAATTGTGGCCGATGAGTTTGGCTACCAGGTTGAATTTGTGAAGCCGCAGGATGAGGAAGCCAACCTTGACCAGCCTGATGATCCGGCCGACCTGGTGACTCGTGCACCAATCGTAACCATCATGGGCCACGTTGACCACGGTAAAACCTCATTGCTCGACTTTATACGTAAAACCAACGTAATAGGCGGCGAAGCGGGTGGCATAACCCAGCACATTGGTGCTTACGAAGTAACGTTGCCTGATAACAAAGGAAAGATCACCTTCCTGGATACGCCGGGTCACGAAGCGTTTACCGCGATGCGTGCAAGGGGTGCGCAGGTTACAGATATTGTAATTATAGTGATAGCTGCCGATGACAGCGTGATGCCGCAAACCCGCGAGGCCATAAACCACGCGCAGGCTGCAGGTGCACCAATCATCTTCGCCTTTAACAAAATTGACAAGCCAGGTGCCAATGCTGATAAGGTAAGGGAACAGTTATCGGCCATGAATATTTTGGTTGAAGAGTGGGGCGGTAAATACCAGTCGCAGGAAATTTCGGCCAAAACCGGCTTAAATGTTGACTTGCTATTGGAAAAAGTATTGCTTGAAGCCGAATTGCTTGAACTGAAAGCTAACCCTAACAAACGTGCCGTAGGTACTGTTATTGAAGCAGCTTTAGATAAAGGCCGTGGTATTGTTACCACCATCCTGGTACAGGCAGGCCGCTTAAAAGTAGGTGACCCGATACTGGCAGGCTGCTACAGCGGTCGTGTTAAAGCGTTAACCAACGAGCGTGGCCAGCGTGTAGATTCAGCGGGACCATCAACACCTGTACAGGTATTAGGTATGCAGGGCGCGCCAACCGCGGGCGATAAGTTCAACGCGCTTGAAAGCGAAGTTGAAGCACGTGAAATTGCTAACAAACGCTTACAGTTACAACGCGAGCAGGGTTTACGTACTCAGAAACACATCACCCTTGATGAAATCGGCCGTCGTTTGGCAGTTGGTAACTTTAAGGAACTTAACATCATTGTTAAAGGTGACGTGGATGGTTCTATCGAGGCCCTGTCAGATTCATTGCTGAAGCTGTCAACCGAGCAAATCCAGGTGAACATCATCTCGAAAGCGGTAGGTCAGATCTCCGAATCAGACGTATTGCTGGCATCGGCATCTGACGCGATCATCATCGGTTTCCAGGTACGCCCATCAGGTGGCGCCCGTAAACTGGCCGAAGCTGAACAGATCGATATCAGGTTGTACTCTATCATCTACGACGCGATCAATGAGATTAAAGCGGCGATGGAAGGCATGCTTGCACCAACCTTTGAAGAAAAAATCGTGGCTAACGTTGAAATCCGCGAAACCTTCAAGATCAGCAAAGTGGGTACTATTGCAGGCTGTATGGTACTGGATGGTAAAATTAACCGTAATAGCAAGATCCGCATCATCCGCGATGGCGTGGTGATCTACACCGGCGAACTGGCTTCACTGAAACGCTTTAAAGATGACGTGAAAGAAGTAAGCGCAGGCTACGAGTGCGGTTTGAACATCAACAACTTTAACAACATTGAAGTAGGCGATATTGTTGAAGCGTACGAAAATGTGGAAGTTAAACGCAAGCTGTAATTAAGTAAATCAGCTTTATAATATTGAAGGGCTTATCTGTAACGGATAAGCCCTTTTTTGTTGGGGCTTTCTCACAAAGCGGAGACTTACGAAGTTTTTGAAACTTCGTAAGTCTGTATTCCCAGAGGAGGACTCCGGGACTGGTCGAAGTTTAGCAATGGCGTGACTTTAACAAGTTACTGTATCCCGCCAGAAACCTTGTGTAATCCACTCTCGTGTAACAACTTTGTTAACACAATATATTCCCAATTTTAATTTATAATAAATAGGTTTGTTTTAACTGATCTTATAATTTATTATATATGAAATTAAAACTACTCTTTTCGTGTTTAATTACGGCTGGTATTGCAGTACCGTCGTTTGCACAGGAACCTGTTGATGCGGCAATGGTTCAAAAAATAAGGGAAGAAGGCCTTAACCATTCAAAGGTAATGGAAACGGCTTTTTATCTTACAGATGTTTCGGGCCCAAGGCTTGCCAATTCTCCGGGCTTGAAGCGCGCCCAAAACTGGGCTGTTAATCAGCTTAAAACCTGGGGCATGGCTAACTCTAAGTTGGAAGCCTGGGGTAAATTTGGCAAAGGCTGGGAGGTTCAAAAAAACTATGCGGCTATCACGGTTCCTTACTATCACGCTATCATCGCCATACCTAAAGCATGGACACCGGGTACAAATGGTTTGATCAAAGGCGAAGTGATGATAATCAAAGCCGATTCGGCAGCAGAGCTTGAGCAATATAAAGGTAAGCTGGCCGGCAAGATCGTGATATTTGATACTAAAGCACCAACAGAACGTACCTGGAAAGTGGATGCCGCCCGTTATACCGATGAGGAACTTACCGAAATGGCCAACGCGAAAGCTACGCCTGCCGGCCCGCGCAGGAACGCTGTGGACCCCAACGCCGCTCAAATGGCCTCTTTCCGTAAGCTACGTGCTTTCAGGACGGCATTAAGCCAATTTTTGGTTGATGAAAAAGCTGCCCTGGTGTTAAGCCAGGCCCGCGGTACTGATGGTACAGTGTTTACCACCAACGGCGCTTCCTACGCCGATACCGCAAAAGCGGTAGCACCCGAGCTTGAAACCAGCAGCGAAGATTACCAGCGCATTTTGCGCCTTATAAAAGGCGGTCAGCCGGTACAACTGGAAGCTGATATTAAAACCCAATTCATTACAGACGACCTGCAGGGCTATGACGTAGTCGCTGAAATTCCCGGTACGGATAAAAAGCTGAAAGACCAGGTAGTAATGCTTGGCGGCCACCTTGATTCATGGCATGCCGCTACCGGTGCTACCGATAATGCAGCGGGCAGCGCGGTAATGCTGGAGGCCATGCGTATTTTAAAAGCGATTAACTTTAAACCCAAACGCACCATTCGCATAGCTTTATGGAGTTCGGAAGAGCAGGGCTTATTTGGTTCGCGCGGTTATGTGGCCAATCATTTTGGCGATCCTAAAACGATGGAGCTTAAACCCGAACAAGCAAAGCTTTCGGCCTATTACAACCTTGATAATGGAACCGGCAAGATCCGTGGAGTGTATTTGCAGGGAGATTCGGCCGCGGCACCTATCTTTAAAGCCTGGCTTGAACCTTTTAAAGATCTTGGCGCCACCACGCTTACCATTCGTAATACCGGCGGTACCGATCACCTTTCATTTGATGCCGTTGGTATTCCGGGCTTCCAGTTTATCCAGGATGCTATTGATTACGGTTCACGTACCCATCATAGTAATCAGGATACTTACGATCGCCTTATTGAAGACGACCTGAAACAAGCCGCTACTATTGTTGCTTCATTTGTTTACCATACGGCACAACGTGCCGAAATGATCCCGCGCAAAGAGCTGCCAAAGCCACAACCCGCAAGGTAAAACTGTTACGATATTTATAGAAAAGCGATGCTCCCGGGCATCGCTTTTTTTGTTTGTGCTTTATGCTATTGTTATTCCAGCCCTGACTTAGTGTATCCACGGTTTATAACAGGAATGAACCAATACCTGTAAAAACACCTTGTTATTAGCTTATTTTCTTTAAATAGAATGGTCTGCAGGCAGTTAATTTCCATAAACCATTTTAATAAATTAATTTTGTATGTTTAATGAGCCTATTTATAAAACCCCAAAAACCAGGGAAATCAACAGACGAAGAACTACTTAGTGATTATCGCGCAAGCGGTAACCTAACAGTTTTGGGCAGCTTATATGAAAGATATATGCCCCTTGTTTATGGCGTTTGCCATAAATATCTGAAAGATGAAGAACTGGCCAAAGACGCGATAATGGGCATTTTTGAGGAGCTGGTTGATAAGGTTAAAAAGCATGAGATTAACCAGTTCAGGAATTGGGTGTATGTACTTGGGCGCAATTATTGCTTGATGCAGTTAAGAAGCGGTAAAAAGATGGAGTTGGTTAATTTAGATGAAGTTATGGAATTTACCCCCTTTTTGCATCCTGAGGATAATAACAGGGAAGAGGCTTTGAAAGCTTTGGAGCACTGCATAGCAGGGTTAACCGGCGGGCAAAAACAAAGTATTCACCTGTTTTATTTAAAAGAGAAGTGTTATAAAGAAATTGCCGGGATAACAGGATATACTTTAAATGAGGTAAAGAGTTATATCCAGAACGGTAAGAGGAATTTGAAAATTTGCCTCGAACGGAACAGTGCATAGTAAAAAGGCAAATATATTGCAAATACAGAAGTATCTCAACGGAGAGCTTGATGCCCGTGCTATGCATAAACTGGAGATGGAGGCACTAAACGACCCTTTTTTGATGGATGCATTGGAAGGATATGAAAACATGGGGACAAGTCAACAATTAAACCTTGCTGACCTTAGCTCAAGACTGCGGCAGCGCACCGGAGAAAATAAAGGCCGTGTAATACCGTGGACCGTTTGGCCCATAGCGGCTTCGGTTTTAATAGCACTAAGTTTGGGAGGCCTTTATCTTAACAGATCTCCTAAAGCTGAGCTGCAAAGTAATAACATTACAGGAAACAAAAATTCCATTCCGCCCATGGCAGCTGCCGCCGATACCGTAAAGACCGGCGATACAGTTAAAAAAGCGAGTGCCAATACGCCCATACAGGCCCCATCAGTTGCAGTAAATAAAAAATCAAGACGGGCAAAGCAATCGGCTAATGCGCTTTATCAGCAGGAAATCTCCGCTGGCGACAATAAAACAGCTTCGAATGATGTTCCGCCTCCTGTGGGCAGCAATCCTTTAGCAGAACCGGCAACTCCGCCCGCTGCCGCTAAAGATAAAGTTGTTTTGAAAGAAGAAGGCAATTTAAGTGAGCGGATAGTGGCAGGATACACAGCGCCGATTGCAAAAAAAGATACAGTAAGCCAGGATGTGATAGCGTTAAGAGCGAATACGACCGTCGCGAAAGCAAAAGCTCCGCTGCAATTTAAATTACCCGGAAAGGTTGACGGTGTTACATCTTCACCAGCAACTATTTTTGGCAGCAGTAAAGCGGCGGCACAATCATTATACATTGCCGGTACTATTATTTCGAGAGATGACGGCTCGCCTTTAATTGGTGCGGCAATCAGGATCAAAGGCACCAACCGGAGCACGGTAACTGACGTTAACGGAAAATTCGCGCTAAGCTCTCCGGGGGATAAGGCTACGCTTGATGTGGTTTATATTGGGTATGAGCCGAGGCAGGTTAACGCCACACGCGGCGATAGTATTAAAGTAGCGCTTAAGCCCGATTCCAGGGCCCTTAGCGAGGTGGTTGTAACTAAAAAAGACGATGACAGCGGTGAGGTAAGTGTCACCGCGGCACATCCGCAACTGGGCTGGGGCAGCCTGAAAAAATATTTACAAACTAATGCTGTGCTGCCCGACGGTACTTCCGGCACTGTGACCGTAACATTTACGGTATTCCCGAGCGGCATCACAGATGAGTTTAGCATTAAAAAAGGCCTGAATGAAGCGGCCGATCAAAAAGCTATCGAGCTTATCAAAAATGGCCCCTCATGGGTTGGTAGCACTAACAACAAACCCGAAGTTGTTACTGTAAAGGTTAAATTCCAAAAGCAAAAATAATATGCCCAATAAAAAGGCTGCGTTGAATAACATCGACGCAGCCTTTTTTGTATCTCTTTCTTTTTTCTATTTATTGTCCGGTAGTTTTTTTCCTATCAGCAAAAGCGAATACTTTTTGCAATAAAGGCGTTGTACGAGCCCCAAGATTTTGACGAATATTAAGCTCTTCTTTGGCTATTTCCACAAATAAGCCATCGATAGCCTTTTGGGTCACATAATCGCTGATATCAGGATTAAGCTTTGATACAAACGGAATCTTATTGTAAGCCTGGGCGGCATCAGTATAGTATTTGGTAGCGTTCACTTTATTTAAGCTTCCCTGAATAACGGGTTTGAACTGCAGGCTTAGCTTCGCGGTAGTGGTACGTTTAAAATATTGTGTTGCCGCATCCTGGCTGCCCAATAAAATATTGGTAACATCCTGCAGGGTCATTTGCTTAATAGCATCAACAAAAATAGGTTTTGCCTGTTTTGCAGCGTCTTCGGCTGCGCGGTTAAGCGAAAGGATCACATTATCACAAAGGCTGTTCAGGCCAAGTCCGCGTAAGGTTCTTTCAGCTTTTTGCGCTTCGGGCGGAAAAAGGATCTTGATAGCGGCATTGCCAAAAAATCCGTTAACTGCCGATAGTTGATCCGAGCTTTTACCTGTGCCTATTTCAAGGGCCTGTTTTAAACCGTTGCCTATTTCAAGCGACGTTGGTGTTCCCTGGTTTTGAATAGTTGCGTTAGCTACCTGGTTTAGCGTATCACAGCTGGTAAATGTAATTAAAGCTATTAAGATGGGGATAATGAGTAGTCTTGTTTTCATAGTAGTAAAACTAACAAAATTACTACCGGTTTGTTTAAGCAAAGAAATGTAATAATGCAAATACACCGGCGGCAATCAGGGCCGAAATAGGTATGGTAATGATCCAGGCCCAAACCAGGTTAATGGTTACGCCCCAGCGCACGGCCGATACACGTTTAGTTAAACCTACGCCTATAATTGAGCCGGTAATAGTATGTGTTGTTGAAACCGGGATCCCGAAACGTTCGGTAATAAACAGGGTGATAGCACCAGCAGTTTCGGCACTTACACCTTCAAGCGGGGTAACCTTGGTTATTTTTGAGCCCATGGTTTTAACGATCTTCCAACCACCCGACATGGTGCCTGCAGCAATAGCTGAGTAACAAGCTAAAGGAATCCACTCCGGCATTACTGAGCCTGGCTTTATCACTTTTGAAGCAATAAGGCTTACGTACAGGATCCCCATAACTTTTTGTGCATCGTTACCACCGTGAGCAAAACTCAGAGCTGCCGACGATACTAACTGCATGCGTTTAAACCAGCGCTCGGCAGTGGCAGGCCTTGCAGCTTTGCACAGGTGTAATATTAAAATGGTTACCACATAAGCTATAATTAAACCAATAAACGGGGCAAGTACGATATAGGCAATAATTTTAAGCACGTATTGCATTTCAACGGCATGCAGTGCGTTGGCACCCATGTAAAGCGCGTTAGTCATACCGGCACCGGCAAAGCCCCCAATAAGGGTATGCGACGAGCTTGAAGGGATTCCGAACCACCATGTAAACAGGTTCCAGGTGATGGCGGCTACCAAACCAGCCAGGATCACGTGCAGGGTAACATAGTGCGCCAGTACGATTTTAGATACGGTATTAGCAACCTTATGATCTTTTATAAAAAAGTAAGCTGCAAAGTTGAATACCGCGGCCATTAACACTGCCTGAAACGGTGTTAATACTTTGGTAGATACAATGGTAGCTATAGAGTTTGCGGCATCATGAAAGCCATTGGTGTAATCAAACAACAGGGCGAGTACAACAATAACTACAAGTAGGGAAGTAACCATTTAGCTGGGGATAAGATTTACTTAAGCGTTTTTAACTAAGATTGACTCCATAACATTAGCTGCGTCTTCGCACATGTCGGTAGCGGTTTCAAGGGCGGCTAATATTTCTTTGTATTTGATAAGGCGGATAGCATCTTTTTCATACAGGAACAAGTCGGCTACAGCGCGGTCAAAAACATAATCGGCCTGGTTTTCAACACTGTTTATCCTGATGCATGAATCGGCGATATTACGCACATTCCTAAGGTCTTTCAGTTCTTTTACAGCTTTTTCCAAATCAACACTGGCCTGCAGTATCAGGTCAGATAGCTTACGGATATGCTCATTCAAATCATCTATCCTGTACAGGCTCATGCGGTTGGCCGCACCCTGTATATAGTCGGCCACATCATCAATAGCTGTTGCAAGGGCATGGATATCTTCACGATCAAAAGGCGTAATGAAGTTTTTGCCAAGCTCCAGGTAAATCTGGTGAGTATATTCGTCGCCTTTGTTTTCAAGCTTGTCAATCTGTTTATATAAATCCTCGCGGGTTGCAGGGTTGTTTGAGTTAACTGCTTCAACCAGTATGGTAGCCATAGCTACAACATTGGCCGCGGCTTGTTCAAACAGCGGGAAGAATATTTTTTTATCCTTGGGTACAAAATACTGGAATATACTGTTTAGCGACATAGTGATTTGAAATTGGTGTAAAGGTACAGTTAGTATGTTAAATTATTGTTAACTTTTTAACACAGGTAAATTCGGGAAAGGAATGGTTTGCTTAGCCCTTGCCAAGGTAAAACCAAAGGTTGAACCAAGCCCTTCTGTACTGCGCACATTGATGGTTTGCTGGTGGGCTTCAATAATATGCTTTACAATAGCAAGCCCCAGCCCGGAGCCACCAATTTGCCTTGAACGGCTGCTGTCTGTACGAAAAAACCGCTCAAATAACCTTGGCAAAAACTTTTCTTCAATACCTATACCATCGTCGGTAACTTCAACCAAAACCTGGTCGTGCAGTACAAAAAGGCTTACCGAAGTGCTGCCTTCTTCTTTACCGTACTTAAACGAATTATCTATCAGGTTCACGAGCACCTGTCTTATTTTTTCCCTGTCGGCATTCACCACAATAGGCTCATCGTACTTTTGCTTAAATATAAGTTTAATGTGGTACTGCTTGCCTTTGATCTCCAATGATTCAAAAACCTCTTTGATCAGGTCGTTGATCTTGAATTTAGTATAATTGATAGGCATCTCGCCCGATTCAAGTTTGGAAATTTCATCAAGGTCTTTGATCAGGTAACTTAGCCGGTCAACATTTTTTGAAGCTTTTTCCAAAAACTGGCGGGCCATTTCCTTGTCGTCAAAATCATCATCCTGCAAGGCTTCAATGTAACCCTGGATAGCAAATAACGGGGTTTTAAACTCGTGCGAAATATTGGATAAAAAATCACGGCGAAATTTTTCCTGTTTGCGAAGTTCGTCTATCTCGGTCTTTTTCTGTTTGGCCCATTCCTTTACCTCCTGCTCTACATCGGCAATGGGATTGGCGCTTACATGTTCGCCGAGGGCATCCCTGAGGTCGCGGCCTAATTTCAGGTTATGGATCAGTTTATAAATTAACTTGATACGGGAGTAGATGTATTTTTCGATGAGATAGTAAAAAACGAAGTAACTTACACCAAGGGCCACCGAGAAAGTAACCATTACATCGTACCATTTATGCTGAAAATAAAAATTAACGGCCGAGAGCGTAATTGCCACGCCAAGCGAGGTTGTTAAAACCAGTACACGCAAATTCATAGCGTAAAGCTACGATTTATAGATGATTAACTCCCACCTGAAAGGCCAGCGCCATGTTAATTTAAAGTTATCAATTTGTGCTTTTTTCAATAATGCCAACAATTCGTGCCTTTTAAAACCGCGCTTAACCGAAAGCGGACCATCGTTACGGGCCATGGCATTACGGGTAAAAACACGGGTTATAAACACTATGGCATGGTATAAAAGCCAGTGACGGTGCAGGTCGGTAATGATAATTCCTTTTTGTGCCGATGTGTGCATATTTTGAATAAGCGTTATCCAGCGTTCATCATCAAAATGATGAGTGAACAAACTGCATATAATTATATCGGCCGGTTTAATGAGGTATACCTCGTCAATAACATCGGCCCGGGTAAAGCTGATGTTTTTATATCCGGAGGCCTGTTGCCGTGCGTAATTTACTGCCGTTGGCGCTGCATCAATACCGTTTAGTTTAAGGTGTATTTTCTTTTCTTCAGCCCATTTTGCAATAGCTATCAAGGCATCGCCCCCGCCACACCCCCAATCGCTTACCGCATAATTATTACTTACCGCAAATTTTTTCAATGCGTTGATGATGCTTTTATGGCCACCGAATAGCGCGTTCATCTTCCCCAGGCCTTCAAGCACAGGGGTTATTTCGGCTAATGGGAGATCAAAATCATCCATGATCTCCAGCATATCGGTACGGTAACTTAAATCGGGCATATAATATATACGCCTGAACTATACAAATGGTTGGCCGTGGGTTTTACTTATCAGGTATTGTGCAACAGAAGGCAGGTGATTGAGCGTATTTAAAGTAAGGGCCGTCATGTTATCGTTGCCAAACAAACGCTGTAACTGCCGGCCAACCCAAAGCCTTTGTGCAAACTGTTTGTTCCAGCTTTGGGCATAATCCTGCTCAAGGTTGGCGCGCTTTTCAGCATTAAAGCTGCCAGGTTTATAGTGTATAATAATTTTTTCGGAAAGGATCTTGGCCGAATGGATGGCCATAGTCATGCCGTTGCCACAAAGCGGGGCTATCATCCCGGCGGTGTCTCCGCTCATCAGGATGTGGTTGTCAACAGGCGCCTTTTTTTCAAAGGAGATTTCGTTGATCACTTCAGGTTTATCCAGTAAAAACCTGGCGTTACGAAAGATCTCATCGAGGTAAGGGTTTTTGCGGATCACGTTCTCTTCTAAAGCCTGTAAAGTACCATACTTGCGCAGGTCATCACGATGGGCCATATAGCACATGCAATACCTGTCGCCATCGGTTTTGCTTACCCCACAATAGCCGTCTTTATAATTATTAAGCTGGATGAGGTCCTGTGGGAAATCCATCTGCAAATGGAATTTTACGGCCAGGTATGGGCTGCGTTTATAAAAGAAGGGTCGTTTAAGTTTTTGATCGAGATTGGAGCGTTTACCGAACGAGCCGATAGCCAACGGGGCTGTTAATGTTCCGCCGGGAGTTACCACTTCAAATTTTTCGCCAGCAAAACGAATATCCTCCACCCGTGTGCCGGTTAAAATATCAACTCCTTCGGCGAGGGCTTTTTGGTACAGAAAATTATCGAAAGTAAACCTACTTAAACCAAAACCGCCCAGGTCAAGCTTTTGCGAAAGTTTGGTACCAGATGCTGCTGTTACCTCCAGCCTGTTGATCCGGGCAACGTTTAGTTCTTCAAGGTCGATGCCCAACGAAGACAAAAAAGGGATCACCTCGTTCGAGATATATTCACCACAAACGCGGTGCATGGGGTAAGTCTTTTTTTCAATAACTGTAACCTTCAGACCGGCACGGTTCAACAATATGGCGTTAAACAACCCGGCCAGGCCCCCGCCAATTACAACTACATCGCTCATGATGGCTTAATGCATTTCAAGTATCATCCCTTCAACGGTTAAACCCGGACCGAAGGCAAAACTCAGGATCTTTTGATCGACCAGGTTACCTGCCTTCAGCATTTTATCCAGTACAAACAAAATTGTGGCCGACGACATATTACCGTACTCCTGCAAAACCTGGTAAGCAAAGGCGTTGCTTTCTTCAGGTAATTCCAAGGCGTCTTCCACTGCTTCTAAAATGGTACGCCCGCCGGGGTGAACAGCATAAGCAGTAATATCATCCATCTCAGTTTTGGCCTTTTGCAAAAAGCGCTGGGTAAGTGATTTGATATGTTTCTTAATTTGCTTGGATACCCTGGAGGTGAGTTTCATTTCAAAACCTGTGTTGCCCACATACCAACCCATCTCATTACGTGCTTCAGTAACAAATTCTGAATAGAAGTTTTTGAGTAAAAAGTAATTACCACTGCCTAAACGATTGGACGTATTTTCGACCAAAACGGCAGCAGCCCCATCTGAAAATAGCGAATTAGCAACCCAGTTATCCAGCGTATTCACTTTTTGAAAATGGAGCGTACAAAGCTCTACACTAACAACAAGCACTTTGGCGCCGGCATCGGCCCGGCAAATATAGTCGGCTACTTTGAGCCCGTTTATGGCGCCGTAGCAGCCCATAAAGTTGATGCAGGTACGTTCGGTATCGCGGTTTAGTTGCATCCGGTCTACAAGTTCGATATCAATCCCAGGTGCGTGCATACCCGTACAGCTAATGGTTACCAGGTGTGTAATGTTGCCGGTAATGTCATCTCCAAATTTTTGAAGGCAGTTTTTTGCGGCATTTACAGCTATGGCGATAGCTTCCTTTTCGTAAAGCTTCAACCTTTTCTGTGTGTCAGGGAATGGTTCGAGCCCTGCCGACTGTTCAAAAAAGGTGAAATCTGCCGCATCCCGATAGCCAAAATCAGGAATTACCGAATAGCGGTAATCAATTCCCGAATGGTCATAAATCCCCTTTAATCTTGCTGCATTGGTTGCATCCAGCCCAAAGGCGTTAGCCATGAAATGGTAAATATCCTGCTGGGCAATCCGATTGGCGGGATTTGCTATCCCGATAGCACTAATGCAACTCTCCATTAAAAATGATTAAGCGTTTTATTTGCTGATCTCCGCCTCAACCGAAACATTGGCCTCATTTGAAAGGATCAGATTTTTGCCGCCTATGCCAAAATCTGTCCTCAAAATCATAAAGTTTCCTTTCAGTTGTGCTGTATTACCTGATTCCGTATACGTAAAAGGCACTTCAATCAACTTTGTTTTATCTCTTATAGTTACGTTAAAATTGCCGGTATAGTTGCTCCCGCTTTTACGCTTAAAGGAAACTGACTTTAGCGTGATCTTTGGATATTTAATTACGTCAAAATAATCTTCGCTTTTAAGATGCCTATCACGGCTTTCGTTATCGGTATTAACGGTGTTGGATAACACTGACGCTTCAATAGAGCTGCCTTCCAGGTCATTAGGTTTAAATTTAATATCGGCCTGCAAACCGCCGAAGGTACCGCCAACATTAAAGCCAAGGTTTTTAATTTTAAAGCTGATATCTGATTTAGATACCGTTTGTGCGAAGCTCGTTGTTGCTGCCAATATTAAAAGCGCAGCTATATAAATTTTCTTATTCATGTTACATTAACGCTGTTTCAAACATAATAATTTATACTGAAGGAATTTTGTACTTAAGGTTGTATGTTTATAACCGTAATCAGGCAACCTGATGTTGCCTCCGGCAGTAATTATAATGTAAAAACACGCCATGAAGTTTAAACAATTTATCCCTACCCGGTCGGCATTTGCGCATTTAAGGTTTGTGTTTTCTGTTTTTTTGCTGCCGGTGTACCTGTTTGCCTTTAGCCAGGCCGATGTGGTGAAAGCTTCAACAGCCGTACTTGTATTTTTTATATGGCATTTCCTTGCTTTCCCGGCCAGCAATGGCTATAACAGTTATTTTGATAAGGATGAAGATAGCATTGCCCTGTTAGCCAAACCGCCCGAAGTGGATCTCAGCCTGTATTATTTTTCCATTCTGCTGGAGGTTATTGCGTTTTTGCTTGGCTTTATCATTAGCTGGGAGTTTGCCTTTGCGGTGCTCATTTATGGCATTATGTCAAAATTATACAGCCATCCTGCTACCCGGTTAAAAAAATATCCCATCATCAGCTTTTTAACGGTGTTCATTTTCCAGGGATGCTTTATTTATTACACCACCTACACCGCTTTGACTGGTACAAGCCTGTTTGGTCATTGGGATTTAGGCCTGATTATTCCGGGGGCTATCAGCTCCTGCCTCATTGGGGCATCATACCCCTTAACCCAGGTTTATCAGCATGAAGAAGACAGCAGGCGGGGCGATAAAACGCTTAGTATCGTTTTAGGTTACAAAGGGTCCTTTATTTTTTCGGGCGTATTGTTTGCCGCGGGGATAGCCCTTTCTTACTGGTATTGGCACCTGGCTGGGATGATGCTTAACTTTTATTTCTTTATAGTATGCGCCGCGCCAATATTTTTCTTTTTTAATTATTGGTTTTATAAAGTAGGGCGATCGACAGCCAACGCTAATTTTAAAAACGCCATGCGTATGAATTTCATCAGCTCGGGTTGTATGCTGGTTTATTTTGGGGTGCTGGCGGTGTTTAGTTGATAAAAGAATTGGGGCCCAGACATACGAGGTTTTAACAACTTCGTATGTTTTTAATGGCACCTATTTATCTTCACGTGGACAGAGAAATTTCATCCCATTCTTCTTTACAAGAATAATATCATAACTCTTCGGCTGTTTATATACTGAATCTCCAACTTTAACATTCCTCTGAAACTTCGGCCAATCGTGGTAAAGTATGTGTTCTTCCCCAGTTACAGTAATATACATTGATTCTTTTATATCAATTCTGATGCTACTCACCCTCCCATTCAACGATAACAAATAAATATCAAAATACTCAGATCGTAAAACGGCAAAAAAAATCAACAATGGTATCAAGATGACTATTACCGTTGATAGTTTGAACTGAGGTTTATTCATCCACGAGGTCTATACTAAATTAATATCATCAAATATTACTTCTTCGCAGCCCAGGCATCCATTTTAGCCTCAAAAACCGCCATTGGCATGGCGCCATCTTTTAACACCTGGTCATGAAATTCGGCGATATTAAATTTACTGCCTAACTGTTTTTCATATTTGGTGCGTAGCTCACGGATTTTCAACGCGCCGATTTTATAGCTCAAGGCCTGACCCGGGATGGCCATATAACGCTCAATCTCTGCGGTTGCACCCTGCTCGCTGATGGCTTCATTATCCATCATATATTTAATAGCGTGCTCGCGGGTCATGCCTTTGGTGTGGATAGCCACATCGACAACCAAACGGATGGCACGGTGAATCTCATCGCCTAACGCGCCCATATACTGGTACGGATCGGTGTATAAGCCGAGCTCTTTCCCTAATGATTCGCAATACAGCGCCCAGCCTTCTACATAGGCCGTTTCCCCGCCATCAAAGCGGCGGAACTTTGGCAATGAAGCGTTTTCCTGGGTTAACGAAATCTGGTAATGGTGACCAGGAATTGCTTCATGCAAAAACAACGATTCCATGCCCGATGTGGTGTTAAACTTGGTGGCATCTAATATCGGCACGTAAAAAATACCGGGACGGGTACCATCTGCCGAACCCTGGTTATATTCGGCACTGGCTGATGCCGCGCGGAAGGCTTCGGTTTGCCTGATCTCGAAAGGGGTTTTAGGCACATGGTTAAACATTTTTTTCAGGTTTGGCTCCATGCGTTTGTGAATGTTTTCAAAAGCATCAAGCACATCCTTCGGGGTTTTGTAAGGAGTAAACTTAGGGTCGTTTTTCATGTATTCGAAAAACGCCTTCAAATCGCCCTTAAAGCCAACACTGTTTTTGATGCTATCCATTAAGCCACGGATCCGGGCAACTTCTTTCAAACCCAATTGGTAAATTTCTTCAGGGGTTTTATCTGTGGTAGTTTGTTGTTTAACTAAATAGGTGTATTTAGCGGTACCATCCGGCAGGGATGAAAAGCCCGAGGTTGCACGTGCGTGGGGCAGATATTGGTTTTTCAGGTAATCGGCCAGTTTTTGATAGGTTGGGTTAACAATTTGGGTAATGGCTTTCTTGTAAGCCTCGGTCAGCTGTTTTTTATCTGCATCCGAAAAATCCTTCGGCATATTCTTAACTGGTCCGTAGAACAAGCTTTTTTCTACATCTTTTGATACCAGGTCTTGCATTTCGGGAATCATTTTAACAACTAACGATTTTGGCAGCACTACGCCTGTTTTGATGCCTTTGTTAAAATTGGAGATGGCGGTATCCGCCCAGATCTGGAAAGCAGATAAACGTTTCAGCCAGTCGTTATAATCAACAACCGTTTTAAAGGGCTGCGCGCCAGAGCCCGAGCCCAGCTGCCCCATGGTAATTGGCAGGGCATAAAACTGGTTAAAAGGCATGTACTCAAAATGATACTTGAAATTATCAAGGGCCAGTTGCACCTCATAAGTGAAAATATCATATGATAGCTTATCGTCTTCGTTCAGTTCTGCGCGGTCAAAGTTTTTTACTTCCGACAAGTAAACCGAGTTATAATCATGCGCCTTTTTCAAAAACTCAGCAGACCCATCGTTAGGTAGCAAGTCATTATAGCGCCTGTCGCCAATGTAGGTGGCATTTAGTGGGTAAAGCTTTAAGCCGTCCTGAAAATAATCTTCAAAAACTTTGGCGAGGTCTTTATTGGCCGGAATGCCGCTGGCGGTGTCTGTTGATTTAGGTTGATTACAGGCTGCAAACGAACCTGCTATGAATAGCATGAGTAGTATTTTTTTCATGAGGGCGTTGTTAAAAAGATAAAGCTAAGAAAATGGAATGGAGATTTAATAATGGTATCTGCATTGCAGAATAAATATTGAGCCCGTTTCAACCCTATAGATTAACCTATGTTCGAGGTTTATCCGGCGTGACCACCAGCCAGCTAAATTGTGTTTCAACGACTCTGGTTTCCCGCTTCCCTCATATGGGGTTCTTTCTATCTCTTTGATGAGGGAGTTAATCTTCTTTAAAGTGGATTTATCTGTAATTTGCCAATACAGGTAGTCTTCCCAACCAGGGCTTTGGAAAATTATCTTCACTCTTCAAGTAGCTTTCTTTCCTTGCCTAAACCTTTCTCATATTCTTGAATACCCTGAAGTAATCGTTCTGCATTTTTAGGGTTTTTCAAAAGATAGAAAGTTTCTTCCATGCTTTCATAATCAGCTTTCGATATTACCACAATATCTTCGGCATTAGCACTGGTCACTATAAGAGGTTTATGATCATTACGCACCTTATCTAAAAAAGATTTTAGTTGCTGCCTGAAAGTCGTATATGTTGTGATCTCCATTTGAATGCTTTTTATAAAGGTACAAAACAAAAACAATATGTACAAGATTCTGTACATGTTGTTTTTGTTTCAAACTTACGAAGTTTTTAAAACTTCGTAAGTTTTGATAGGATTACAATCCCATTTCCTTCTTCAAAAACTTGCCTGTAAAGCTGCTCTTCACTTTGCACAAGCCTTCGGGTGTACCGGAGAACAGGATATTACCGCCGCCCGAGCCGCCCTCCGGGCCAAGGTCAATTACGTGGTCGGCCACTTTAATAACATCAAGATTATGTTCAATTACCAAAACAGTATTGCCTTTATCAACCAATTGGTTAAGTACACCTAACAATACGTTGATATCTTCAAAGTGTAAACCTGTAGTAGGTTCATCCAATATATAAAAGGTGTTTCCTGTGTCTTTTTTAGATAGCTCGGTAGCCAGTTTAACACGTTGCGCCTCGCCGCCCGATAGTGTGGTTGAAGCCTGTCCTAAAGTTATATAACCCAAACCTACATCGTTAAGCGTTTTTACTTTACGATAGATAGAGGGGATATGCTCAAAAAATGGTGTAGCATCCTCAATGCTCATATCCAGCACATCGCTGATGGACTTGCCCCGGTAACGCACTTCCAGCGTTTCGCGGTTGTAGCGCCTGCCGCCGCATTCTTCGCATGGTACCTGCACATCGGGCAAAAAGTTCATTTCAATTACCTTCATGCCTGCACCCTGGCAGGTTTCGCAACGGCCGCCCTTTACGTTAAACGAGAAACGACCTGGTTTATATCCCCTGATCCTTGACTCCGGTAGTGCCACGAACAGATTGCGGATGTCCGAAAACACCCCGGTATAGGTGGCAGGGTTTGAGCGCGGTGTACGACCGATTGGTGTTTGATCTATCTCAATTACTTTATCAATATGCTCCAACCCCTCAATTTTTTCATAAGGCAACGGTTGTTTCTTCGCCCTGAAAAAATGGTGGTTTAAGATTGGGTATAAAGTTTCAGTGATCAGGCTTGATTTACCACTACCAGATACACCGGTTATGCCGATCAGTTTACCTAAAGGGAAATCGACCGATACTTTCTTAAGATTGTGACCGGTAGCTTTTTTCAGGCTCAGGGTTTTTCCATTACCTTCGCGACGTTTTTTAGGTACAGCTATTTCGCGCTCGCCATTGATATATGAAGTGGTAAGCGTATGCTTTTCCATTAGCTGCGCCGGAGTACCTTCGGCAACAACCTGGCCACCATGTACACCTGCCGCCGGGCCCATGTCAATTACGTGGTCGGCCTCCAGGATCATGTCTTTATCGTGCTCAACAACCAGTACCGTGTTTCCTAAATCACGCAGATTTTTAAGGGCGTTGATCAAACGTTCGTTATCGCGCTGGTGCAAACCGATACTTGGCTCATCCAAAATGTACATCACATTCATCAACTGTGAACCAATTTGTGTAGCCAGCCTGATCCGCTGCGCTTCACCGCCCGATAGGGTCTTGGCTGTACGGTCAAGCGTTAAATAGCTCAAACCCACATCCAGCAAAAACACAATACGAGCGCGGATCTCTTTCAGGATCTCTTTAGCAATCACATTCTGGCGTTCATTAAGGCGGTCTTCCAGGCCATCAAACCATTCCTGCAGGTGATTGATATCCATGCAGGCCAGCTCGAAAATATTTTTACCATCTACCTTAAAATGCAGCGACTCTTTTTTAAGCCTTGCGCCTTCGCAAACCGGGCAGGTACGGAGCACACGATAGTTCTCCATATCGTCCATCCCCTCGTCATTGCGGCGTTCCTGCTGCTCCTCCAGCATACGGATGATGCCTTCAAACGTGATCTGGTAGCTTTGAACATTCCACTTGTTATATTCTACAGCAACACTCAATGTTTCAGGGGCGCCGTTCAGGATCATATCCAACTGATCGCGGTTCAGCTTTTCGATAGGGGTTGAGAGCGAGAACTCATACTTTTTAGCCAGCGATTTCAACACCTGGAAAATCCATGTTTCGCGGTATTCACCAATAGGGGCTAAACCGCCATTCATGATGCTCAGTTTCGGATTAGGGATTACCGAAGCTTCATCAACCTCAAAAATATAACCCAGTCCGTTACACTTTTCGCAGGCACCATAAGGCGAGTTGAACGAAAATGTATTGGGTTGAGGCTCATCATATGAGATGCCCGAAACCGGATCCATCAGGTATTTACTATAATAGGATACATTATTATCCTTATCGGCAATACGGATAATGCCCTTGGCAATTTTTAAAGCCTGCTGAACGGATGTGTACAAACGTTTGCTGTCCTTCTCGCTTACCACCAGGCGGTCAACCACAATATCAATATCGTGGATCTTGTAACGGTCAACCTGCATTTTGGGTTCAACATCGGCAATGGCGCCATCTACCCAAACCTTTAAAAAGCCTTGCTTGCGGATAGACTCAAACAATTCGCGGTAGTGGCCTTTACGCGCCTTTACCACCGGGGCCAGGATATTAACCGGCTGCCCGTCAAATTTTTCGCTGATGGTTTTGAGGATCTGGTCTTCGCTCATGCGTTCCATCTTTTCGCCGGTGGTGTACGAGTAAGCATCACCCGCACGGGCGAAGAGCAAACGCATAAAATCATAGATTTCGGTAATAGTACCTACAGTGGAGCGTGGGTTTTTGCTGGTAGTTTTTTGCTCTATAGCAATAACGGGGCTCAAGCCTGATACCTTATCCACATCCGGCCTTTCCATCCCGCCCATAAACTGGCGTGAGTAGGCCGAAAATGTTTCCATATAACGGCGCTGGCCCTCAGCATAAATAGTATCAAACGCCAGTGATGACTTGCCGCTGCCGCTCAAGCCGGTAATTACCACCAGTTGGTTGCGAGGAAACGAAACATCTATATTTTTCAGGTTATGCACCCGGGCACCATAAACTTCAACTTCACTTTGCTCGCCCAGGTCAACAAGAGGTTTTGTACTCATACTTTATTAATATGGATTTATTGACATTGTTTGAAGCTAATTATTATAGTTACCAGTTTTTTACAAAACCTGCTTTCCTAAAATTTTTGGCTTAAACCATCAACAATTTGCTACAAATATAAGCAAAAAAGGCCGGTTATCCACTGTGGATGACCGGCCTCAAAGTGCTCCGTAATGTAATCTTTTAATTAATTTACAGTATGATTACCTGCTGTTAATTAATTGCCAGCAACTGTGATGCAGGCGGAATGACAAAGTAATTATCATACCCGTGCTCTTTTGGCTGCTCGATAATAGCTTTCATTGCAATGAGCTTGTAAACATATGAACCGGTTTCGCGGTTCAGCTTCATGCGAAAATAGTTATCTTCTTTTTGCTTGTTAATGGCACGCGCTAATTTGATCGAGCCATTGTTGTAAGCGGCAGCCGCCAGTGTCCAGCTGTTAAATTCATCGTATAGTTCTTTGATATACTTGCAGGCTGCAATAGTTGATTTGCGAAGGTTTTTCCGCTCATCAACTCCATGGCCCACTCTAAGTCCGTAGGTACGTGCAGTACCCGGCATAAATTGCCAAAAACCCGACGCGCCTTTTGGTGATGTGCCCGATTTAAGGCCCGACTCAACCAAAGGGATGTACTTAAAATCTTCCGGGATACCGTAAAACTTTAAAATGGGCTCGATGATCGGAAACCATAGCTCGGCTTTCCTGTGCAATACATTGCTCTGCACACTTTTAAAGTCGTGCTGCCTAAGCGATTTGTTGAGTTTACGTGTAACCCTTGCGTCATTAACTGGTAAAGCCTCATTGGCAAAGTTGTAAGCAACTGCCTTTGAGCTTTTGAGAAAAATAAAATCTGAGGTTCGGGCGCTTAAAGTTGCCGCTTTTGCAGCCTTTTCGATGATCGTTGTACCGAAAATATTAAGCTCTGAAATGAGAACCAGCACCAGTGTTACGGAGCACGTAAGTAAGTGTTTTTTAATCATTTCTTTTCCTATCATTTAACTATACATTTGGTAGAATGTGCTGCAAAGGTAGGCTATACAGATCACATAATCAAATACTTACCATTTTGCTAACTTTTTTAGAGTTGGTTTTTGGTTCAAAAACGGCGTTTAAAACCGTTTAAACGGCGATTTTGCAAGCGGATATTTTTTTGATCTTTTTAGATAAAAATTGGCAAAAAAGCGTAACTTTGACCCTCACGCTGCGAAAGCGCTAAACAAAAAATTATGGTATTTAAGAGACCAGCAGGTAGTCGCGACGACAAACCCGGAAAGTCGTCATCAAGGAGTTCAAGATCCGACGACCGACCAAAAAAATCAGCATCAACCCCAAAAGGTAAAGCTACTCCAAACGGAGAGAAAAAAATACTTTCCAGACCGGAAAAAACATTCCAAAGCAATAGATTCAGTGACGATAAGCCCAAAAGCAATTTTAGGGGCGGTGAATCATCTGGCGATAAAAGATCAGGCGCTAAGCCGAGGCCTTACTCTGGCAGGCCGGCAGCCGACAGCGACAACAGGCCAAAAAGAAATTTTGGCGGCGATAGCACAGGCGAAAGGAAGTCATTTAGCAGCGGCCCGCGTAAACCTTACAGCGGCAGGCCAACAGCCGGTGATAACGACAGGCCGAAAAGAAGTTTCGGCGGCGAATCACAAGGCGAAAGAAAACCTTACTCATCTCCGCGTACCCGTTCATCAGCCAGCTTTGAAGGCAAACCTAAAAGAAGCCTTGGCGGTGATGCAGGGGGCGAACGTAAATTTGCACCAAGAGGAACCGAGGGCGGCTTCAAAAAGCGCGAAGGCGGCTTTAAAGAGAAATCACCATTTGGCGAAAGACCGGCACACAGGCCGCATGACAGGGAAAACCAACAGGATGCCCCTAAAACCATGCGCGGGCGTAAAAATTCTCCTGCAAAAAAATCAGAAGACGATGGGCTGATCCGCCTGAACCGTTACATATCAAACGCGGGTATCTGTTCGCGCCGTAAGGCCGATGAGCTGATTACCGCGGGCGTGGTATCTGTAAACGGCGAAGTGGTAACAGAATTAGGTACCAAAGTTGATCCGTTTAAGGATACTATTAAATATAACGGCGAAACGCTGAAACGCGAGAAAATGGTTTATGTATTG
Organism: Mucilaginibacter sp. Mucisp73; assembly: GCF_059491465.1. Taxonomy (NCBI): domain Bacteria; kingdom Pseudomonadati; phylum Bacteroidota; class Sphingobacteriia; order Sphingobacteriales; family Sphingobacteriaceae; genus Mucilaginibacter; species Mucilaginibacter sp. Mucisp73. The sequence goes on from NZ_CP168507.1 coordinate 5,958,108, forward strand.
TTAAATAAGCCAAAGGATTATATCACAACTACAGATGATCCGCAGGAGCGCCGTACCGTAATGCACCTGGTTGAAAAGGCAAGCCGCGAACGTATTTACCCTGTTGGCCGCCTTGACCGTAACACCACCGGTTTGTTATTAATGACCAACGATGGTGATTTGGCCGATAAGCTATCGCACCCGCGTAACAGCATCACTAAATTATACCAGGTTGAACTGAGCAAAAGCTTAACCCAGGGCGACCTGAATAAATTAACTTTTGGCCTTGAGCTGGAAGATGGCGTAATTAAGCCAGACGCGGTATCGTATGTAGCCGGCGGATCAAAACGTGAAGTTGGGATCCAGATCCACAGCGGCAAAAACCGTATTGTGCGCCGCATGTTTGAGCACCTGGGATATGAAGTGGTAAAACTGGACAGGGTGGTTTATGCCAACCTAACCAAAAAAGACCTTCCACGGGGGCGCTGGCGTTACCTTGATGAAAAAGAGGTGATACAGTTAAAACACCTGATGAAATAATAAAACGCCCCGTTAAACAACGGGGCATTTTTTTTGTCTATTTTGTTATCTTGCACAGCAATAATTGTAAGGCTAAGCTGAATGCATAAAGCTGAAAGCTATATGATTGTCAGTATTTTTGCTATTTGTGAATTAATTAAATAGACCTTATATAATCGACCATGAAGAAATTTCTTTTGATCATAGCTATGCTTTCACCGGCGCTAACATTTGCACAAAATAAAAAAACAGGGCCTAAAACTTTCGACCTTGTGGTTGGCACTTACACCACCGGCAAAAGTAAAGGTATTGTGGTATACCGTTTTTATGCCGAAACTGGCAAGCTGGCCTACCTTAGTGAAATTGATGGCGTAAATAATCCGTCGTATTTAACATTAAGCGCCAATAATAAATTTATTTATGCAGTTAATGAGTTGCCTAAGGGCGAGGTAAGCGCATTTTCATTTGAGCCCCAAACGGGCAAAATGACTTTTATCAACAAGCAATCAACACTGGGCGCCGATCCGTGCCATATCTCGGTTGATAAAGCACAGAAAAACCTGATCATAGCTAACTACTCAAGCGGCAACGTTGCGGTGATGCCTTTAAATAAAGATGGTTCGATAGCTAACGGAATTCAAACGGTACATGATGATGGCCATAGCATAAACAAGGAAAGGCAAGAATCTGCACACGCGCATATGGCGGTCCTTACACCCGATGAAAAATATGTATTGTATAATGACCTTGGCACCGATAAAATAAATGTTTACCGCTACCGTCCTTCAAAAGAGCCCCGTATTGTACCCGCAACACCGGCCTTTGTAAGTGCTACTGCAGGTGAGGGCCCAAGGCACCTGGAATTTTCGGCCGACAAAAAGACTGTTTACCTGGTAACTGAAATGGGATCGAACGTAATCGCGTTTGATTACAATAACGGCAAGCTAAAACAAAAACAATCCATTACCATGCTGCCAGATGGCTTTACCGGCCAAACTGCAGGTGCCGCTATCCACCTATCGCCCAATGGCCGTTTTCTGTATGCTTCAAATCGTTTAGAAACCAACGAGATCAATATTTATGCTGTTAACCAGGAAACAGGCTTGCTTACTTTTGTAGCGCGCCAGTCCACCTATGGCAAAAACCCACGCGATTTTGCTATCGACCCAACAGGTAATTTCCTGATAGTAGCTAATCAGAACAGCGATAACATGTGGGTATTCAAAATAGATCAAAACACCGGCAAACTTGCCCAGACAGGTATCAGAGTTGATATTGGCAACCCGGTATGCTTAAAATTTGCACCAGCGGAGTAAGAAGGCGAAAGGATAAAGGTAAAAGGCGAAAGGTTTGGCCTCGCGCTGAAAATGAAAAAGGCGAAGTTTGAGATATTCCGAACTTCGCCTTTTTCATTTTATCAGCTGGAAAGGAAACCTTTAACCTTTATCCTTTCGCCTTTTACCTTTAACCTCAATTAAGGGTTTTTAGTAAACGAATAAACAATGTATCCGGTACTGTTGCCTACAGTAACGGGTGATTTCAGGGTCATGGTTGAGCCATCGTTGCTGGCAATATCCAAACGATATCCTTCTGATACGTTTTTGGCTTTATCACCTTCAAAAAGTTTTTTGAACTGGAATTGGGTACCGGTTGTACCACCGTTATAAACCGACCAGAAAATGGTTTGCGATGTTCCGTTGGTCAAAGTGTAGATACCGTTACCGCTGTTGGTGAGTTTCCATGTGCTGCCAACAAAGGCTTCGGGGGGAGCCTGATCAAATACGCTCTGTACTGCATTTTGTACAAGGCCGTCATAACTTACATTATTGCAGGTCCAGGTACCAACAAATTTACCGCGCGATACATTAGACGTAGTTGTGCTTTTGGTTGACGAGCAGGCCGAAATGACCAAAACAAGTGAAAAGATTGCGATTGAGGTCTGAATTAACTTTTTCATGACAGTATATTTTTATGCATAAATAGCATAAATCCTGCCAAAGTGTGTAATTATAAATTCACCGCTTGCTTGCGGGCGCGTTTTTCTAATTCAGTTAGCCTTTTACTGATTGTTTCGGCAATCTGGTCGGCTTCCCGCACTTTTTTAAGGCTACTAATAAACTTAGGATTAGTATCCCTTTCCGATAAAATTTTACCGATTTGCTTAATAATGTTCATAGGTTATTCCTTATAGCTCTATTTTACGAGGGATATGCCGGCAAGGTTTCGTTTATGCCACGAATATCGAATAAACTTAGTTTAACGTTTTCCAAACAGAAAAAAAACCTCACAACCGGTAAACTTCCGTATGGTAAAGTGCTAAGTTTAAAATTGAGGCTGATACCTTAAAGCGGTCATTCACCGGCTTCATTTAAAAAAGCGATCAAGCGTTCCATAGCTTTTGCCCGGTGACTAATGGCATTTTTTTCCTCCATGCTCATCTCGGCAAAGGTAATGTCATATCCTTCGGGCTCAAAAATGGGGTCGTAACCAAAACCGCCGCTCCCGCTTAACTCCTGCCGGATGCTACCTTCAACAGTGCCTTCAAAAAAATGCTCTTCGCCGTTCCATATCAATGAAATTACCGTACGAAAGCGGGCTTTACGGTTAGTTTCGCCTTTCAAATTATCGAGCACTTTACTGATGTTTGCTGCATGATTGCCATGGGCACCAGCATACCTGGCCGAGTATACGCCCGGCTCTCCGTTCAGGGCATCAATTTCCAGCCCGCTGTCATCGCCAAAGCAGTTAAGCTTATATTCGGCATACACATGGTGACTTTTGATGGAAGCATTAGCTTTAAAAGTTGTACCTGTTTCCTCAATATCATCATGACAACCAATATCGTTCAGGGTTAGTAACTGGATAGCTCCATTGAGCTTGGCCGAAACCTCATCAAGCTTATGGCGGTTATTGGTAGCAAAAACTAATTGCTGCATATATCTTAGTGGCGTGTTTTATTTATAATGTTTTAACCAACTCCCAAAAGGTTTTTTTATACTCCACATTATCCATCATTTCATCAAATGAATAACTGTAAAGCACAGTGATCCCGTTTGAGGTTACCGGTTTATTTGGTTTAAGCACCTTTATATCCTGCGGCAGGGCGTGCCCGCCCAAAACCAGCACCTTGGTTGGTTTAAAAAATGTTTTTAACTGACTGAATTTGGTTTCACTATAATTTGCCAGATTGAATATCGCCACGTCGTCGGGGTTAAGTTCTTTACGCTTCAAGATGTTTTCAAGGGCAGTCAAATGTTCGGCTATTATAAACCCGGCATTTTTATACCATGTTAGCACCAAAAAATTCTTTAAGTTTTTACCCAGATACTTAAAGTCATCAACCGGCGTTTTTATTACAGCCTGAGGTTCAGGAGCTAAAGATGTAATAATGGTTACCGGGGCCGGTTTGGCATTTTCAGTTACAGGAGGTAGTGGTACCGCCGCGGCAGGTTCGGATTCAGTAATTTTATCATATAACAGTTTATCTGCATTGAGCAGGTAAAGCTCATCCTCTAATACAAAACGAAACGCGGCGGGGTTCTCAACTTTCACTTTAACAAATTTTAACCAAAAGTAGTTAAACGGTTTCAAGCTTTATAGGCATATTAGCACAATTATAGCCGGTTGGTTTTGCAGAAAATATTTGTTCGGTTATAATTAATAAATTTTACCGAAATTCGTAGTTTTTAACGGGTTAACTATCCCGTTTTATTTAGTATAACAGCGTTACATGAGAAAGTTAGGAGTATTAGTACTAAGTTTTATTTTAACAATAACATTTGCAAAGGCACAGGTAGCATCAGATACAGCAGCAAAAAAACTGGTTAAGGCAGATTCGGTTATTGCCCCCACACCCGGCAAAACGCTTGATAAAATTGCAGCGGTAGTTGGTAACAGCCCGATACTGCTATCAGACATTGAACTGTCTTACGCTAACTTCCTGGTGCAGGGAAACCAACCTGACCCATCTGTTAAAGCCCGTATTTTACAAACTTTGTTAACCCAAAAACTGCTTGCCCAGCAAGCCGCAATTGATAGTATTGAAGTAAAGGAAGAAGATGTTGACGCCAACGTTGACCGCCGTATGCGCGAAATGACACAGCGCGCGGGCGGGCAGGAAAAACTGGAAGCATTTTTAGGGCGTTCGGTTATCCAGTACAAAGATGAGATCAGGCCCGACCTGAAAGAGCAGATGGTTGCTCAAAAAATGCAGCAGCACATTACCGAGAAGCTGAATGTTACCCCTCAGGATGTTAAAAAATATTACGATGGAATCCCTAAGGACAGCTTGCCTTCATTTAATAAAGAAGTTGAAGTTGGTGAGATTGTTTTTCAGCCTAAGTTAACTAAAGAAGAAAAAGACCTTTACAAAGCTAAGGCCGAAGAGTTAAGGCAGCGTGTTAAAAAGGGCGAAGACTTTGGTACACTGGCCAGGCTTTATTCGCAGGATCCGGGTTCGGCACCTGAAGGAGGCGATCTTGGTTTTGCCGACCGCACCACTTTTGTAAAGGAATTTACCGCAAACGCCTTCAAGTTAAAAGCTGGTGAAATTTCCCCGGTGTTTGAAACGGATTTTGGGTTCCACTTTTTACAGGTGATTGAGCGCCGCGGCGAACAGGTTCACGTAAGGCATATTCTCATTACACCCATTGTTACCCAGGCCAGTTTGGATAGGGCAAAAGCAAAAGCCGATAGTATTTACAACTTACTTATAAAAGACAAAAATGTAGGTGTCGATTTTTCAAGCGCCGCAGCCTATTACTCAGACAATAAAGACACTAAATACAACGGTGGTATGATGCTTAATGCCGAAGACGTACAAAGCCGTTCAACATTTATCCCTACCGATAAACTTGATCCTAAAGTGGCGCTTATTACCGATACGATGAAAATTGGCAGCATTTCAAAACCTGATCTGTTTACCGGTGCCGATGGTAAAAAGAGCTACAAAATATTGATGCTTAAATCGGCCACAAATGCCCATAAAGCCAATTTAGAGCAGGATTTCCCTAAACTTAAGGAATATGCCTATAATGATAAAGTTAACAGAACTGTATCTCAATGGTTCGAAAAACGCCGCAAGGAAACTTTCATTAAAATTGATAAAGAATATCAGGCATATGATGTGTTGAAGAAATGGGTAAATACTAATCCCTCGCCTGTAATACCCGAAACCAAAACCAAATCATCATCTAAATAATTTTATGCAACACAGCTCTGATGTAGAAGCCGCAAACGCTTTAAAACAGGCCTACCAGCAAATCCGCGCCGAAATAGGTAAGGTAATAGTAGGCCAGGATGAAGTGATAAAATTTGTGCTGATCTCTATTTTCAGTAACGGGCATTGTTTATTGGTTGGTGTGCCCGGGCTTGCAAAAACCCTGCTGGTGCAAACGGTATCGCAGGTGCTTGACCTTGACTTTAAAAGAATTCAGTTTACGCCCGACCTGATGCCTTCAGACATCATTGGCTCTGAAATATTAGGTGAAGACCGCAATTTTAAATTTATCCACGGGCCGGTTTTTTCAAACATTATCCTGGCCGATGAGATAAACCGTACACCGCCAAAAACGCAGGCAGCCCTGCTTGAGGCCATGCAGGAAAAAGCGGTTACCGCAGCCGGCGTAACACACAAACTTGCACAGCCTTTTTTTGTATTGGCTACCCAAAACCCTATTGAACAGGAAGGTACTTATCCATTGCCCGAAGCACAGCTGGACAGGTTTATGTTTAATGTAGCCCTCAGCTATCCTTCATTTAAAGAGGAATTGCTGGTTGTTAAGAACACCACCAGTACTAATAAAGCAGAAGTAAATAAAATATTAAACGCCCAGCAGATCATCTATTTTCAGCAACTGGTACGCAATATTCCGGTTACCGATAATGTGATGGAGTACGCGGTGAAACTGGTATCCAAAACCCGTCCAAACAGCGAGTTTGCCACACCACAAATTAACCGTTTGCTAAGCTGGGGCGCAGGACCACGAGCATCGCAATTTTTAGTATTAGGTGCTAAATGCCACGCGGTACTTAACGGTAAATACTCGCCTGATATTGAAGATGTACAGGCAGTGGCCAAACCTATTTTAAGCCACCGTATAGTGCGAAGCTATCATGCGGAAGCCGAAGGATTATCAGCAGCTGATATTATTGAGCAGTTGTTTTGATTTTAGTGATTAGAGGCTGCTTGCTTCAAGAGATTAGAGGTTGGAGATCAGAGATTAGTTTTAATACAATGATAAAAAAGAGAAGGCCTTGCAAAGTTAATTTGCAAGGCCTTCCTTTTATTTCTTTATGAGTTTTATTGAGAACTAATCTCTGATCTCCAACCTCTAATCACTGAAACTAATTATTCATTCTCAATAGGCGAGAAAATCTCAAGAAGGATATTCCATTTTTTTGTTTTGTCAATTTCCCAAACCCTTACATAATTGTAGTTGCCTACAACATTTCCTTTGGTAATGCGGGCGTGGCCATAGGTATAAGCAAGGTCATTACTCGCGGCACGGCCGCCATCAGTAGTTTCGGCAGTGATGCTGATGGCTTCGTTATTGATAAATTTCATCACCACATCGGTTCCTGTCATTGGCGGAAAGCCGGGGAAATAATAGCGGCCTTCAGGGCTTAAAAACTCCTTATAGCTGGCCATGGCAGATAATGTTAACCCATGATTAAATGTCTTATCGGTACCAATAATAACATTTTTGGCGCCGAATGGATCCTTACTTGGGCCTGAACGGTGCGCCGGGTCGGGTTCTTTAAAATCGGTAACAACTTCTTCCTCAGCTTCAGGATGCTGGATACCAAGGTCGATGAGTAGCTTTAATTTACCATCGGCGTTAGTACGCCAGATAGATACGTAATCGCCAAACACCTTATCATCATCAGTTTTTCCGTTTTGATATATATAAGGGCCCGCGGTGAAAGCCAGGTCGCCATTGGCCGAGATCCGGGCAAATTTGGGCTGCCAGCTAAGCTTTCCTGCCTGTTTATCAATCTTACTATAAAAATCAACAATCTTTACTACATCGGGCTTAAATATGATGCCATCGGGATCGGCAACTGCCAGGAAACCATCTTTTATTCCTTTACGTTCAACTAACTTATCAAAAGCTTGTTCAACACTAACCACCTTGTTTACATTAACAGCGTCCTGCGCCAGGGCAAAAGCACTATAACCAATAAATGTAGCAGCTAATATTATTTTCTTCATATTTATATTCGGGTTTTAGGGAGCAATTTAGTAATAAATTTTAAGTCGGAAACTCAATAGTCAAAATGCATTAAACAGCATGGCATAATTTAACAATTGCATTATTTTTGTTTTATCCTGAAACGAAGATATGGGCAAATAATTGCAGAGCGCGGGTTTGATCATATAAAATATGCGTAAATATTTAAATTTACTTAATAATGAAGTTGAATAAAAAAACACTTAACTTCATAACCCAATTAACCTGTTTTTGTTTAAATCAATATAAATTGCTTTCATGAAAAAGTATAAGCTATACTGTGTATTTGTACTTTTATTGTTAGGTACAAAGGCTAAAGCGCAATACCTTTCTGACTATACCGGCCGTCCATATTATCTTAAAACCAATGATGGCATACAAGGCAGCGCCCTCCTTACCGATAACTGGCTGAATGGCACTGTTTATTTCGTTAACGGCAAAACAGCTAATGCAATATTGAACTATAATATTTACGGGGATGAACTTTTGTTTAAAAGCCCCCGGGATTCATCGGTACAGGCCTTTGTTGACCCGGTGAAAGGTTTTTCAATAAAAGGCATTGCGCTTGATGAAAGTGACCAAACGGATATGAACTTTAGCAGCGGCTTCCCGGCTGTGGACGATCAAACCTCAAAAACTTTTTACCAGGTAGTAGGAGACGGAAAGGTTAAACTGCTCCGTTATTACAAGAAAAAAGTACTTGAATCAACGGGTTTTGCTTCGCAGGTGACCACCAAAACCTTCACGCTGGCCAACAGCTATTACATTTTTGCCAATAACCAAATGACAAAGATCAGGCCGTCGCAAAAAACCATCCTCGCAGCAATGAGCGACAAGGGCGATAAAATGCAGGAGTATATCAAAACCAACAAAGTTAATTTTAAAAGCGATGCTGCCTTAGCTAAATTATTCAGCTACTACAACTCGCTTTAAAATCATGTCCTGTTATCAGGCTTTGCTCCAGGTGGTACCTTCTTTACTATCTTTTAGCTGGAAACCTATCTGTGATAAACCGTCACGGATCTTATCCGACGTGGCATAATCCTTATTGGCTTTAGCACCGCTGCGCAGATCGACGATAAAATTTAACACTTTTGGCAGATCGTCATTAGCTGCCTGCTCATTTTGTAAACCCAGTACTTCAACCACAAATAAATTCATAAGCGCGGTTAACTGCTCAAGGTTAGCGGCATCAATTTTCAATTTACCATCATACACCGAATTGATAATGCGCGATGCTTCAAAGAGCTCGGCTATTAAAACGGGGCTGTTAAAATCATCGTTCATAGCCGCATAGCAACGCTCCATTAATGGTGCTATTTCAACTTCGGTAGTGGCAGAGGCTTTTAATCCATCGGTTAGCAGGGTGAAGGCGTTCATAAGGCGTTTAAACCCTTTTTCGGATGCCTCCATTGCTTCGTTGCCAAAATCAAGTGTACTTCGGTAATGGGCCTGCAGCATGAAGAACCTTACCGTCATAGGGCTGTAGCCTTTATTTAGTATCGAATTTTCACCGCTGAACAGTTCATGCGGTAAAAAGCTGTTACCTAATGATTTCGACATTTTTTGCCCGTTTACCGTAAGCATATTGGTATGCACCCAGTAATTGGCCGGGTTGGTACCGCAGCAAGCTACATTTTGGGCAATTTCATTGGTATGGTGCGTTGGCACAAGATCAATCCCGCCGCCATGAATGTCAAAGTGGCTGCCCAGGTATTTCTGGCTCATGGCCGAGCATTCCAGGTGCCAGCCCGGAAAGCCCACACCCCATGGCGAAGGCCATTTCATCAGGTGTTCGGGTTTGGCTTTTATCCACAGGGCAAAATCAAGCTTGCCATGTTTTTCCTGCTGACCGCCAAGCGTGCGGGTATTATTTAAAAGATCTTCGAGATTACGGCCGCTTAATATGCCATAATCCTGGCTTTTGTTATATTTTTCAACATCAAAATAAATAGTACCATCCACCTCGTAAGCATAGCCCCTGGCAAGTATTTCCTTCACCATTTCTATCTGCTCAATGATATGGCCGGTAGCTGTAGGTTCAATACTTGGGGGCAGGTTGTTCAGGATCCTCATCACATCCCTGAAGCCAACGGTGTATTTTTGCACTATCTCCATTGGCTCAAGCTGTGCAAGCTTGGCCTTTTTTGCAATTTTGTCTTCACCTTCGTCGCCGGCATCACCTTCAAGATGGCCCGCATCGGTCACATTACGTACGTAGCGTACCTTGTAGCCAATAGCTGTAAGGTACCTGAACATAAGATCGAAAGATATATAAGTACGGCAGTTGCCTAAGTGAACATCGCTATAAACAGTAGGCCCGCAAACATACATGCCAACATGCGGCGTGTTAATGGGCTTAAATAATTCTTTTTTACGGGTTAAAGTGTTGTAAACAAACAAATTTTGTTGCATGAGCGCAAACTTACGATTTTTTCAATTTTAAGTTACTGCCTGCCGGCTTTCAGGTTTATTTTTACAAACCAAGAGCAATGACCTATGTTAATTCAGTACGAGATCGCTGCGTAAAGGATAATGGTCTGAAAGCTTTTTCTCGATCACCTTGTAGTTAAAAACTGAGAATTGCGGGCTGCTCATAATGTAATCTATCTGGTAATTGGGAAAGTCGCCGTTATATGTGCGCCCTAAGCCCGAACCTTTTTCGCGGAATGAGTTGTTTAAGCCTTTGGCCATTTGGTTAACCGCGAATGATGATGGGGTATCATTAAAATCACCGGCTATAATATAAGGATATGGACATTGGGCAGCATGCGCCTTTACTTTAAAAACCTGCTCGGCCCTTTTCATAAAAGCTATTTTAAGCTTGCTCCCAAGGCGCTTGGTTGATTTAATGTCGGTTTTTCCTTTTTTTGATACGCTGTCGATATATTTATAATCGTCCGGGTTAAAATTAATGGATTGCAGGTGGATATTATAATACCTGAAAATTTTATCTCCCTTTTTTATATCAGCATATAAGCACTGGTTGCCGGATGTTCTGTCGGCCGCAAGGCGGATCATACCTCTTGATAGAATAGGGAATTTCGAAAAGATAGCCATGCCAATGGCTTCACGGCTGTTAAAACTAAAGGGTTCAAAGTAAAAGTTATTGCTGCCTAATATTTTGTTGATCGAATCGCGTGTTTCATACTGCCCTTTATTGCGGGTATAAAACTCCTGGAACCCTATCACATCCGGCTGTTCGCTATTGATGATCTCCAGGATCTCATGTTTGGTTGATATATCGTTATTGAAGCCAAAATGTTTAAAGTTATGCACGTTGTAGGTCATGACATGTACAACGTTGAGCCCGGGGGGCAGCGAAAAACTTGATTTAAATCTGAACCCGATATTATTATTAAGTACTCCCCAGCCAATTAAAATACTGACCAGCGAAAATAAAAACTGCCAGCGCTTGCGCAGCAGCCAATACAGCATCATGATTATATTAACCAACAGTATAGGAGGATAGGCAAGGCCGAAGAAAGCGAATAACCAATACTTGCGCGGATCAACCGAGGGGGCTAAATATCCTATTAGTAAAGCAAAACAAAAAAACAGGTTTATCCATAACAACACCCTGCTAAAAATACTTTGCTTTTTTTTTATCATTTATTCCTGTTTGCTTGCACGCGATAAAATTTCCCGCTCCTGTTTGCTTAAGCTATTATAGCCCGATTGCGATATTTTGTCTAAAATACGGTCAACTTCTTCCTGGCGCGGGTAGTCGGATGCGTTTTTGCCCATATTATTTGAAACCACTTTTAACCTGGGTTTCCGTTTAAACAGCCCGGCTATTCCGCCCACCCAATCATGGCCTCTTTGTAATTGCTTAATATACACAAACCCCATTAAAGCACCACCCAGGTGGGCTATTTCGCCGCCCGCGTTTGCACCAACTATACCCAAAAAATCAATAACCAGGATTACAAATACCAGCCATTTTAATTTTACCGGCCCAAATAAAATTAACGATATGGTGTAGTTGGGCAACAGTGTGGCCGTTGCCACAACAATAGCCATTACACTGGCCGATGCACCAACTATAGTACTGTTCTGTGCAGCGTTAGCACTGGTAAATGCAGGCAGCAGATTTAAGGCCAGCAGGTATAACAAAGCACCGGCCAGGCCGCCCATTAAGTATAAACCTATAGTACGTTTATTACCAAGGTACTCTTCAAATATCTGCCCCATCCAATAAAGCCAAAGCATATTGAACAGGATATGAAGTATACCTGCATGCATGAACATATAGGTTAAAGGCGTCCAAAAGCGCTTCAGCAAATCGGGCAGGTATGCCGGCATGTTTAAATATTTATCGGCATAAAGTAAAATGATACTGCCCCCAAAATGCGTTAGTAACTGTTCAACTATTGCCGAAATGTTTATCGCCAGAAAAACAATCACATTAATGCCGATAAGCAGGTTCAGCCTATTGCCGGAGCGCAGCATTTTGTAGTGGATATTTTGCCAAAGGGTGCTCATAATAAAGCTGTATTACAAAGATAACTACTGTTATTAATAAAAATTGTTTGGCCGTTGTAATCGCCAAATTTTAACCAGTAAAAACCCGATAAGCGCACCGCCAAGGTGTGCAAAATGCGCCACCGAATCTCCTGAAAATTGCTTTACCCCTAAAAATAATTCTATCACTACATATACAGGAATGATATATTTTGCCTTGATAGGCACAGGTATAAACAATATCATCAGTTCAAGATTTGGGAAAAGCATGCCAAAAGCAATCAGCAAACCAAATATTGCTCCCGATGCCCCCACAATCGGTGTCGAATAAATATCAATAAGTTTTTCAGCATTTTCGCCATATTCTGCATATGATGACTGAAGTGAGGGATGGGCAATGGTAAAGCTGCCGGTTATGCCATGCACCTCTATGGCCTGTACCGCAATTTGAAACAGAATTGCCCCTATTCCGCATAAAAAATAGAGGTTAAAAAACTTTTTTGAGCCGATAGCATATTCTACAATAGGGCCAAAAGAAAACAAGGCAAACATGTTGAAGAAAATATGGCCCCACCCCCCATGCAGGAACATGTAAGTAATGATTTGCCATAGCTTGAAATAAGGTGAATTAAAATAAAAGCCGCCTAACAATGGCACTATTTTGGCCTCATAAAATTGCCCAAACAATACAAATGGCAAAAAGCATATTATATTTATAATCAGCAGGTTTTTAACAACAGGTGTAAGGTTAGCAAAAGGCGATTGATTGTATCCGTTCATATATAATTTAGCCTGGGGCTATTTTTCAAATCGTTCCATTAATTCGTTCATCGTAAAGGTACTGATTACGGGCTTACCATTCAATGCCTGGTTAGGTGATTCACAGGCAAAAAGCTGGTCGATAAGCTGGTTCATTTCCTCCAGGGATAGCTTTGTTCCTGATTTAATAGCGCCGTTACGGGCCAGTGACCTGGCCAGGTTATCCCGTTTATCTAATTTAAGGATGGCCATATTGTTTTTAAAACCTTCCAGTAAATGTTCTAAAAGCTCATGCTCACCAACGTTGTTCAGTTCGGCCGGGATTCCCTCTACTACCACGGTGTTTTTTCCAAATTCACGGATGTCAAAACCCAGCGACCGGATATCGGGCAAAAGCTCTTTCAATAACTCAAAATCGGCACCGTTTAGTGTTACCGATTGCGGAAATAAGCTTTGCTGGCTCACCCCCGAATGATTTTGCAGCTGCTGTAAAAAGCGTTCGTACAAAATACGTTCATGCGCGGCCTGCTGGTTAATGAGCATAAAGCCCGATTTTATTTGCGACAGGATAAACCGGTTATGGATCTGGAACAGTTGCCGCTCGCTTGGTTTACTTACATCCTGCTCATCAACCGCTATGGTTTTTTCCTCGTGGATCTCGTGCTGAAAAAGGGTTTCCTTTTTGCTGATCTCATACAAAGTATCCCAGTTTTGTGGAATAGGGTCTTTTTTATAACCCCCGCTCTCTCTTAAAAATGGATGCTCCTGCCGGGGTTTTTCTGCTTTATCGGCAAAGGGGTTAAAGTTTGGATTAAAGGAAATAGTAGGGGCGATGATCTCCTCAAATGGTTTGGGGGTTATCAGGTGCTCGATACTGTTTTCCTGGTCAAAATCCAGGCTGGGCGTAATATTATATCTGCCCAATGACCGCTTCACTGCCGACCGGATTATGGCATAAATAGCCTTTTCATCCTGGTATTTGATCTCTGTTTTGGTTGGGTGTACGTTGATATCAATTTTTGAAGGGTCGATATCGATGAACAAAACATAAAACGGAAAACAATCATCGGGCAATAGTTCTTCAAACGCTGTAGTTACAGCATGATTAAGGTACGAATCGCGGATGAAGCGGTTGTTTACAAAAAAGAACTGTTCGCCACGGGTTTTGCGCGCAAACTCGGGCTTGCCTACAAAGCCGCGGAGCTTGATAATGGTTGTATCTTCTTCAACAGGTACCAGCCGCTGGTTATAATTATTACCAAACAGGTGTACTATTCTTTGTTTAAGCGTGGTGCCAGGCAAATGATAAACTTCCTGGCTATCATGGTGAAGGGTGAAAAAGATTTCGGGATGTGCTAAGGCCACACGTTGAAACTCGTCAATAATATGCCGCATCTCTACCGGGTTGCTCTTTAAAAAATTACGGCGGGCAGGGGTATTATAAAACAGGTTTTTTATAGAGATTGATGTGCCCGCGTTAGCAGCACATGGTTCCTGGCTTATCACTTCAGAGCCTTCAATAGTTATACAACTGCCCAGTTCGTCTTCATGGCGGCGGGTTTTCAGCTCTACCTGGGCAATAGCGGCGATAGATGCCATAGCCTCACCCCTGAAACCCATGGTACGGATCGCGAACAGATCTTCGGCCTTGCGTATTTTTGAAGTTGCATGGCGCTCAAAGCACATACGGGCGTCGGTAAGGCTCATGCCGCAGCCATTATCAATAACCTGGATCAGTGATTTACCCGCATCTTTAATAATAAGCTGGATCTTATCCGCACCTGCGTCAATAGCGTTTTCAACCAATTCCTTTACCGCAGAAGCCGGTCGCTGCACTACTTCGCCCGCGGCAATCTGGTTGGCAACGGCATCCGGTAAAAGCTGAATAATGTCTGACATCTAAAAAAAACTCCCTCCAATTTCTATTTCGATGCTAAATTAAATATTTGAAGGCATAACTTTATGATTTGATAGTTGTATATACTTTTGTGGTTTAATACAATTACAATAAACATACAATTACTTTATGAAGAGACTATTGCCCGCGCTGCTATTACTGGCAGCGGCCTGCAAACAAAAGGAATACAATGCCGATATGCTGGTAAAAAACGCGGTTGTGTACACCGTAGATAGCAATTTTACAACAGCAGGCGCATTTGTAGTAAGCGGAGGAAAGATACTTGCAGTAGGCAATGCCGATTCCCTTGAACAAAAATACAACGCCCGCGAAGTAGTTGACGCGCAGGGCGCCGCGGTTTATCCCGGCTTTATTGATGCCCACGCCCATTTTTATGACTATGGGCTGGGCCTGCAGGAAGTAAACCTGGTAGGCACCCACAGCTGGCCCGAAATTATCGACTCGGTAAAAGCTTATTCCGAACGTAATACCGATGGCTGGATCATTGGTAATGGCTGGGACCAAAACGACTGGACTAATAAACATTTCCCCGATAAGGCAAAGCTGGATTCGCTGTTCCCGATGAGGCCGGTGATCCTTAGCCGTGTTGACGGGCACGCGGCGATAGCTAACCAGGCCGCACTGAACATTGCCGGTGTTAAACCGGGGCAAACCATTAATGGCGGCGAAATAGAAACCAGTAACGGGAAACTTACCGGTATTTTGATTGACAACGCGGTTGGTATAGTTACCCGTAAAATCCCTGAACCTACGGCTGCTATTATAGATACAGCCTTGCTATCGGCACAGAAAAATTGTTTTGCCGCTGGCCTAACTACTGTTGATGATTGCGGGCTGCCTTATACCATGGTAAACACCATTGCCGAGCTGCAAAATAAAGGCGACCTGAAAATGCGCCTGTACGTGATGCTGGCCGACAGGCAGGAAAATTATGATTACCTGTTTAAGAAGGGAGCTGTTAAAACACCCCGGTTAAATGTAAGGGCTTTTAAAGTTTATGCCGATGGCGCCCTCGGTTCAAGAGGGGCCTGCCTGCTAAAACCTTATGCCGACTCGGCCAAATGGAGCGGCTTTTTGTTGAGTAACCCAAAACATTTTGAAGAAATAGCTCCAAAAATAGCGGCCCGCGGTTTCCAGATGTGTACCCATGCCATTGGTGATTCGGCAGTGCGGGTAATGCTTAAGATTTATGCGGCTAATTTAAAAGGCAAAAACGACCTGAGGTGGCGTATCGAGCACGCGCAGATCGTATCACCGCAAGACCTGGACATGTTTGGTCAATACAGTATTGTTCCATCAGTACAACCTACACACGCGACATCAGATATGTACTGGGCCGGTAAAAGACTGGGCAGCGAACGGCTTAAAACTGCTTATGCCTATAAACAATTGTTAAAGCAAAACGGCTGGATCCCTTTGGGTACCGATTTCCCGGTTGAGAACATTAACCCGCTTTATACGTTCTATGCAGCGGTTGAGCGCAAAGATTTGAAAGGTTTCCCGGAAGGCGGTTTTCAGCCTGAAAACGCCCTAAGCCGGATTGAAGCATTAAAGGGAATGACCATTTGGGCTGCCAAAGCCAATTTTGAAGAAAAAGAAAAAGGCAGCATTGAACCCGGTAAATACGCCGACTTTGTGATATTGAACAAAGATATTATGAAAGTAAAAGGCAGCGAGATCCCGGCAACCAAAGTGACCCAAACCTATATAAACGGAGTTAAAGTATATGATAAAAAATAAATGGGGCCGTGTTCCTTTAGTACTATTAGGGTTTGCATTATTTAATACCGCTTGTGCGCAAAATCCGCCGTTAACAGGGCAGGCCTTCATTGCCGAAGAAAGGTTGGTTGGCAACTCTACCGTGTTGCTTAACAATGCCTCATACCTGGTGCCGCTGCAAAAGCTGGAGGATTTAAAAATTGCCAGTGTGCATTTTAATAACCAGTACGCCGCCGTTTTTGATAGCTTGCTTAATAAATATAACCAAGTACAGCTGTTTGATGGTGCCGCTTATTGGGGTAATAAAACGCTGGCCAATCTTACTTCCGATCTGAAGTTTTACAACACCATTATAGTACAGGTAAACGATGCCGACTTAAGCAATCCGGATGTGATTGATTTTATCAGTACCAATCAAAAAAACAAGAATATAATTGTCGCGGCTTTTGGCAGCGGTTCGCTATTGGGCAAGCTTGATGTTATAACCGCCCCCGTGATCTGGACAGAACGGGTATCCGAGGTGTCGGCCATGTACAGCGCCGAAGCTATATTCGGCGGGGTAAGTATCTCTCAAAAATTAGCAAAAAGCTATAGTGCCGTTTATAAAACCGGGATGGGGTTTGCTACCGAGAAAACGAGACTGCAATATACTGTTCCTGAAGAAGCCGGTATAAATGCTGCCAACCTGCAGGGCATTGATAAAATAGCACAGGAAGCTATCCGTGAGCATGCCACCCCGGGATGCGTAGTATTGGTTGCTAAAGATGGTAAGGTGATATTTAATAAAGCTTACGGTTATCACACCTATGATAATGTGATCCCAGACAAGCTGACCGAT
The DNA here is from genome assembly GCF_059491465.1 of Mucilaginibacter sp. Mucisp73. Classification (NCBI taxonomy): domain Bacteria; kingdom Pseudomonadati; phylum Bacteroidota; class Sphingobacteriia; order Sphingobacteriales; family Sphingobacteriaceae; genus Mucilaginibacter; species Mucilaginibacter sp. Mucisp73. The sequence goes on from NZ_CP168507.1 coordinate 5,975,536, forward strand.
ATTTTTGACCTTGCCTCCATGACCAAAGTATCGGCAACTACCATGGAAACCATGCAGCTTACCGACCAGGGTAAATTAAGCCTGGAGAAAACCCTTGGCGATTATATTCCCCTTGCCCGTAAAAGCAATAAAAACGACATCCGGATCCGCGAAGTGCTGCTGCACCAGGCAGGCCTGATCCCCGATATCCAGTCATTTGAAAAGGTAAAGCCAACTGATCACAGTACCGATTCGTCTGCCGCTTACCCAACAAAAGTATCTGATCATTATTACCTGCGTAAAGACTATTATAAAGATGTAATGCTGCCCGACATGCTGAACTCGCCGCTGAAAACACGGGGACAGTACGTGTATAGCGATGTAAGCATGCTTTTTATGCAGGAGGTTGTTGAAAACATTACCGCCGTGCCGCTCAACGTTTATGTACAGCAGCATTTTTATGCCCCGCTGGGGATGCAAACTGCAGGCTTTTTACCCTTATACCGCTTTACGCCCGACAGGATAATCCCTACCGAAAACGATAAGGAGTACCGCATGTCATTACTGGATGGATATGTACATGATCCAACTGCAGCGCTTTTAGGCGGTGTTGCCGGGCATGCCGGTCTGTTTGGCAGTGCCAATGATGTGGCTATATTATACCAGATGGTTTTAAACAAGGGGAGCTATGGCGGTGCCCAATATTTTAAGCCGGAGGTTGTTGACCTGTTCACCTCCAAACAATCGCCGGTGAGCCGCCGCGGACTGGGCTTTGACCGCTGGGACCCGATAGCCGAAAGACATTATCCTTCAAAACTGGCATCAGATCAGGCTTTTGGACATACCGGTTTTACAGGCACCTGTATCTGGGTTGATCCTAAATATAACCTGGTATATGTATTCCTGTCAAACAGGGTGAACCCCTCGGTGTCCAGTAAATTGGGCAGCCTTAATATCAGGCCGAGGATTCAGGACGTGGTATATGAGGCTATAACTAAAGGGTTGTAAGGGAATTTCGAAATTAGGGATTTTGATTTCGGATTTGCCCCATTATTTGCAGGGGCTGTATCGGGTTGTATTTTAGACAGATTTGACGGTTGAAATAAAAACGGGTATATTTGATATATGACAACATTAACCATACATCCTGCAGATGCAGATCAGGAAACTGCTATCCGGATTTTTTTGGACGCCCTGCATGTTGATTATAAAACGAGTGAAATAACGGATGATACTGCTTACTTGCTTTCTTCAGAAGCAAATGCTCAGCATCTGCAAAAATCAATTGAGCAAGAGCATCAAGGTAAAGTCACCAAACTTAACCTTGATGATATATGGAAGCTATAAATTTTACCTCGATCTTGAAAGCCACTAAATGCTACAAGGCACCAATATTGTTTTTAATTATTTTACAAATGGTTTATTAATGGAATGACTTTGTTTATAAATTCTGTTATCTGTTGCCACAGGCCAGTTATATATGTTAACCTAAAGTCGTCATTTAAAAGTTTTAATGTTTCTGGATTGGAAAATTCAGAGAAATTTATTTCTGGTTTGCAATAATTCCCTCCGATCCAGTGTGTTTCTTGGTGCCAATCAGAAAAATCTTCCAGTTTTTCAGCTAATGGTTTGAAGCGCACATCACCGCTTTGTTCCTTAGAATTGCCAATTACCATCCCCAAGCCATAATAAACATTTTCTGAGCCATCACCTCTTTCAATATAGATGCACGCATCTGCGTCTAAATAAGTTCCTATTTTGAACATAATGCCATACCAGGGATTTTGGTTCCTCCGATTGTGAATAACACTGTTCAGCTTTTCTGCACTGTATTTCATCACGGAGCTAATTTCATAGTATTGAGATATCAGTTTCTCAAGATCCCGCCAGAAATACCATTCAGTGAACCACCGGGCGTGGTTCCAGTTTTCAGCGATCTTTTTTGCCTTAATCATATTATCGCCTTTGGCAAGGAATTCAACGATTTCGTCCATTTCTTCCTTATACATAGTTTTTCCTGAAATTTCCCAGATTAGTGCACGGTATTGAACAAGCGTCTCACGAAGCACTGGCTTTGAGTAAGCTTCTTTTATACAACGTTCAAGCCATTGTTCAATATCGACTTTATAAGATATACACGTAATTAGTGCGTTTAGATTTGGATGTGTTCTAAGAGTGCCGATGCTATATTCTTCCGGTTCCTTTCCATCAAGCGATAAATAGAGAATCCTGACATCCTGGAACCCTTCAGCCATCAACACTTCGTAATATCGTTGCAATTGTGCAGGCTGATCAATTGCCCAAAGTTTATTTTCAATAACGATTGCCTGTTTTCCATTGGAGATCAAAAGGTCAATTTTCCTGTATTCCTTCCTAACAATAGCCTTTTCTAAAGGAAAATCTGAAATATTCATCAGATTGATAAACTGAGTTAAAAAGGCAGACTCGCAATTATGACTGCCTTTAGGATTAAGTAATTCAAAAAGAAATTTAGAATGCAGATTTACTTCGTCGAACTTATTGGAAAGAATATTGAAAACGTTAAACCGGTTATCTTCTTTTGATTTTCGGTACTGTTGATCAATATATCCTATTTGTTCGAGAAGAAATTGTAGTTGCTCCTGAATTGAAAGTGAAAGGTTCATTTAGTAGCTAAATTAGAATAACGAATTGAAAAAACTTAAAGATTGAAAAACTAATTTATAAAAACGGAGCACACTCTTGTAAATGGTACTTTCATTTTACATTTGTCGCAGCAATAGGAATAAGAACTTAAATATCTGAAAATAAAAACCCTAAATTTATTTAATTCCGAAATCGAATATCCGCAATCCCAAATCAGAACGATGCGCTATTTCACGATCCAGCCACCGGCCGAATTGAAACCCTATGTAAGATTTTACTGGGTGTTGGAGCATGAGCTGGAGCCGGATCATTCGTCATATATTTATCGTTCTGTTGCTGATGCCTGTGCCGAATTGGTATTTCACTACCATTCATCGTTTAATGAATTGAAGGAGAAGAATGAGCAAAGCCCAAGCTTATCAGGCATTCAATTTCAAACTACACAATACCGCAGGTTTATAACAACCGAAAGCTTTGGCATTTTTGGCGCCTATATTTATCCTTTTGCCGTGCCTTATTTTTTTAATACCCCCAGCAGCCAAACCAGTAACCTCGCATTTGATTTCGATACGTTTTTAAGCCGGCCCGGCCGGGAGCTGGAAGAGCAGATCATGTTAGCCGGAAATAACTATAAACGGGCAGAGATCCTGTCTGCATTTTTAATAGCCCGGTTACGTCAAAATGTGTTAAAAGACGATCGCATAGCGGTTGCGATCAGGAATGTGATCCATAATAAACAATACAGAACGGTTGCTCAACTGGCTGATGCCTATAATTTATCGGCACGACAGTTTGACCGTAAATTTAAGGAGTCCGCGGGCTTTAGCCCCAAAACCTATATGCGGCTCACGCGCCTTCAGGATGCGTTAAAGCAATACAATACGGATAAAACATTAACGCAGATAGCGCTGGAATGCGGGTATTATGACCAGTCGCACTTTATTCATGACGTGAAGGAGTTTACAGGCTATCATCCGGGCTTTTATTTTTCAGGCAAAGCTGAGGGAACTGAATACCGGAACACATAATGTCCGGTTTTTACAATTTTGAGAACAGGGGGACAGCTAATTTTGAGAAAAAAACAAATTATGGCAACAATAAACATTCCCGAAAATTACCAGGCTGTTATGCCTTATCTCATTGTTAAAAACGGCGCGCAGTTTATCGGGTTTACCCAAAAGGTTTTTGGTGCAACGGAACAGTTTAAAACCATGCGCGATGAACACACCATTATGCACGCCGAGGTTAACATCAATGGCAGCACCATCATGTTTGCCGATTGTACCGATACTTATCAACAGCAAAATTCAGGTATGTTTGTATATGTAGAAAACTGTGACGAAACTTACCAGAAGGCCATTGATAGCGGGGCCGAAAGCATTATGCCGCCGGCCGATCAACCATACGGCAGGAGCGCAGGGGTAAAAGATCCGTTCGGAAATACATGGTGGATTACTAACCCGTTATAAAAGGGTTTTAGTCGCCCGTTAATTCATATATCTCAACGGATCGCATATCAGAGCTTAGTGCAATTACGCTATATAATGCCCCCTTTTGGGAAATACGGTAATACCATGAATCAGCTCTGTTTTGGATAAGGGTTATTTCCTGCGAATAATATTTATGCTCAAATGGATATAATTTAAAGATTCGTTTTCCATCGCTTTTATCTACCATAATATGAACATACCATTGGTAATGGTCGTTCCTAACTGATTTTATTTTATAGTGATTGGTGTGTGTATACGCTCTAATCTGCTTGTCGTCAAATATAGAATATTCATAGTATATATAGCAGAATAGTGCAATGAAAAATAAAGCAAAACAGATCAAAAGGACTTGAATTTTATTCATATTTAAGGCCAGGTTTAGTAGAGCACTAAAATATCAAATTGCTTTCTTTTAATTAATTTAATTTATGGAAATCACACAGCGTCTGCATCTTATCCATAAAATACAACCATGAAAAATCTTTTACCTGTTTTAGTGTGTTTGTTTTATGGAATTACTGCTTTTGCCCAGGCAGCCCTACCTCAAACGCCACCGCCGCAAAGTAAATCAGCTCAACCGTTGCCGGCAAAGCCAGATACCGGCAAAGCTTTGTTAAACCCCAATCAAAGCCCCTCGTTTAAAGACACAACTAATACATATAAAAGCTACCAGTCTAATTCTCCCGCCGATTCCTTATACCGCCATTTACCTGATGCAAAGGAACGGCAGCCATTAATTATTGTTAACTCCAAAATCATTACTGGTCTTGGCCATATAAATCCAAATGATATCACTTCATTATCGGTTTTGAAAGACAGGGAGGCTGTTCTTCCAAACCTGGCTAACCTAAGCAGGTTTGGTATAATAATGATAACCCTTAAAAAAGGAGTGAAAATTGAAACAAATACTTTTGACGATATAAAAAGGAGGTTTGGAGTAAGTGGTAATGTGAGGTTTGCTGTTGACGGCTATTTTGTTGACGATGAAAGTATGCTCATTTCAGCGCAGGACATTAACGAAATAAACCTAACCTGGAAAAAGAATAAAGATGGGTCGCCGGGTGTAACGATCAACATATGGATACTGGCGCCTGAAGCCCGCAAAGGCCCTGTTGCCGGAAGGCGCCCAACTGATAAACCCGGTGAAATTTACATAAGGGGATTGGTATCAAAATAATTTTATTTCGGATAAAATCTTTTCCTTTGCCGGTTGTCATACATATAATATATGTACGCTTTTATTTTAGCATTACACTCTCTTACGCGCTGGTTTGTTTTGGCCAGCCTGCTTTTTGCCATTTATCGCGCTTACAGCGGATGGCTTACTAACAAAAGCTATTCAAAATTCGACGACCGCGTACGGGTTATTACCACCAACATTGCCCATATCCAGCTAACTATTGGGCTCTGGCTGTATTTCATCAGCCCGATAGCCAATTATTTCATCAGCCATTTTAAAGAGGCGGTGCACGAGCGGCAGATCAGGTTTTTTGGCATGGAGCACGTTACCATGATGCTGATCGGCATTACGCTGATCACCATTGCCTCATCAAAAGCCAAACGAAAAACACTTGATAAGGACAAATTTAAAACCACGGCCATTTGGCTAACCATTGCCCTGCTGGTTATTTTAAGTTCCATCCCCTGGTCGTTTTCGCCGTTGATCAGCCGCCCGTTATTCAGGCCGTTTTAAAATCCTGGGCCTTGAAAACGGAGAGGTCAACTTATTTTAGGGCGAATCACCTTACTCAGCAACGTCAATCACCAATTTACCGCTTGCCTTACCATTCTCTAAGATCTCGTGGGCTTGATTGGCGTTAGCCAATGTAAATGTACGCCCGTCCACCAGCGGAACAACTTTGCCGGCCTCAGCAAGTTTTGTAGCCTCCTGCATAATTTCACCATGATGTTTGCGGCCTCTACCGGTGAGCATCGGCATCAAAGTAAACACTCCTGAGTATGTAGCTCCCCGGAATGATAAGGGCGCCAGCTTATGCTCTCCCCAGCCCAGGCAACTTACCACATGACCGGTATAATAACGTACCGCATTAAATGATGCATCTAAAGTGGCTCCGCCCAGGGTATCATATACAATGTCAAACCCTTCGCCGTTAGTATAATTGTTCACATATTCGTCAACAGTTGTGGCACGGTAATCAATAAAGGTAGCGCCAATGCTTTCGATATATTGCTGCTGGGCCGCGCTGCCGGTAGCATATACATCCGCGCCAAAGGCTTTCGCTACCTGAACCGCTAAATGGCCAACGCCTCCGGCACCACCATGTACCAGCACTTTTTGTCCCTCACGCACATTTGCCCTGTCTACAAGGCCTTCCCAGGCAGTAATAAAATTAAGCGGCATCGAAGCCGCCTGTCTGAAACTTAAGTGAGATGGTTTAATAGCAAGCAGGTCCGCATCAAAGGCAGCATATTGCGCGTAAGTACCCTGTAGCCCACCAATACCACCGGCAAGGCCATACACTTCGTCGCCAGGTTTAAAAGTATTTACATCAGCACCAACGGTTTCAACTATGCCGGCAAAGTCCATCCCTAAAATAGCAGGTAAGGGCTGCCTGGCATGCCCGCCTTTACCGGTACGGATCTTATTATCCAGTACGCTGACGCCGCTGGCTATAATACGCACCAGTACCTGGCCTTTGGAGGCAATTGGGCGGTCAACTACGGTTATTGTGAAAGGCGCATTTGCTTCAGGAGCGATAAGGGCCTGCATTGTTGTATTTTGAGCTTCCATTGTGTTGTTGTTTAATTACAATACAAAATTATACAAGCAGGCAGCCATATTTCTTGTACAATCCCTCGTAACATTTGTACATTTACACTATGGTAAAAGATAATTTATACCAGCCTTTTGAAGTTGTTTTGCGCGAACCACTCAGCGCTTGTCCCCGCAGCGAACACTCACACAGCTTTTTCGAGTTTATTTATATCCTAAGCGGCACCGGAAAGCAGTGCATAAACAAAAGCAAGTTTACCTATAAACCCGGTCACCTGTTTTTACTTACTCCTGATGACTCACATTATTTTGAGATACTAACTGAAACGCAGTTCCTGTTTATCCGCTTCAACCCACTTTATATTAAAGATCGCGGCCTTAGCGGCGAAACAGCCCAGCACCTCGATTTCCTGCTAAAAAACGCAGGCCAGGCACCGGGATGCATATTAAAAACCGATGAAGACAAGGCCGTTGTAAAACCCATTATGCAGGCCATCATCAGTGAAAAAGAAAAAAAAGGGCTTTACAGTAAAGCGCTCCTTCAGCAATATATCAATACGGTTATAGTAATCGCCGCCCGTAATGTGGCTATGAGCATGCCCGATGATGTTAGTGAGAACACCGAAGAAAAAACGCTTGATATCCTGCAATACATCCAGGCCAATATCTACTTCCCCGAAAAACTAAAAGCTAAAGTCATAGCCGATAAAGCCGGAATCTCTGAAAACTACCTTGGCCAGTATTTTAAAAAACATACCGGCGAAACTATGCAGCAGTATATCATCAATTACAAACTGAAGCTGATTGAGAACCGTTTACTGCACAGCAACATGCGTATGGTTGAAATTGCCAATGAACTTGGTTTTAATGATGAGAGCCACCTGAACCGTATTTTTAAAAAATACAGAAGTATGAATCCTTCGGATTTTAGGAAAGCGGGAGGAGAATTGCATCCCTTTGTTTAATACTTTGAAGCCCGTCAGTTTTGTATCAACACCCCTATAAAACAAGAATTATATTTTAAAAATTGCCATGAATTGAAAATTTGATTAAAATATCTTCAAAAATTTCAAAATAATTTGCTTTTTTTTCAAAAACACTTCATAAATTACAATTCTGAAAGATAACTGATTGTCAATTTTTAATTTATTGTAATTTTTTCATGGAAGAATCAGCTTATTTTGACAAGTACAGCCCAATTGATAATGTTTGGGACGAAATGTATGGCTTGGATGCTAATGTTCGGGAGCATTACCGTAAAGTTATTGACTACATTTCGAAGGAATCGGCCGACGACCTGAACAAAAAGGAGGAGCTTGCCAAGCGCCTTTTCATGAGCCAGGGCATCACCTTTACCGTTTATAACAGCGGCGAAGGCATTGAAAAGATCTTTCCTTTTGATATTATCCCCCGTATCATCACTGCCGATGAATGGGCTTTTGTTGAAAGAGGAATCAAGCAGCGCCTTAACGCGCTTAATTTATTTCTAAAGGATATATACCATAATCAGTTTATTGTAAAGGACGGCATAGTACCTATTGATATTATTTATTCGTGTCCGCACTTTCTGCGCGAGATGTACCAGCTCCAGGTGCCTTATGATATTTATGTACATATTTCGGGCATCGACCTTATCCGTGATGAAGACGGCACTTTTTACGTGCTCGAAGATAACCTGCGCACCCCATCGGGCGTAAGTTATATGCTCGAGAACAGGGAGATCACCAAACGCTTGTTTCCTGACCTGCTGCCGCAATGCAGTGTGCGCAGCGTTACCGAATATCCGTCAATACTATATAAAAACCTGCTGGCGCTTTCACCCCGGCAAATCCATAACCCAACCATTGTTTTACTTACGCCGGGTATTTATAATTCGGCCTATTTTGAGCATACCACGCTGGCCCGCCTAATGGGGGTTGAATTGGTAGAAGGACGCGACCTGGTAGTGAACAACCATAAAGTGTACATGAAAACCACCACCGGGCTGCAACAGGTTGATGTGATCTACCGCCGGGTGGATGATGAATTTCTCGATCCCCTGGTATTTAACCCGGCAAGTATGCTTGGCGTAGCAGGCCTTATGGGCGCTTATCGCAAAGGCAATGTAGCCATAGTAAATGCAACAGGCACTGGCGTGGCCGACGATAAGGCGGTTTATGCGTATGTACCGGATATGATCCGCTATTATCTGAACGAAGAACCCATACTCAAAAACGTACCAACACACCAGTTAGGCAATCCGGATGAACGCGAAATGGTATTTAAAAACCTCAATAAAATGGTGGTTAAAAAAACCAATGGTAGCGGCGGCTACGGGATGCTGATGGGACATGCGGCAAGCGAGCAGGAAATAGACGAGTATAAAAAGGAAATCCTGAAAGATCCGCGTAACTTCATAGCACAGCCAACCATCAGTCTTTCGGCGGCGCCATGTTACATGCAGGGCGAACTGAAGCCACGCAGGGTTGATTTAAGGCCATACGCGCTGTACGGCCCCGATGGCATTGAGATAGTACCCGGCGGTTTAACCCGTGTGGCTTTAAAAGAAGGTTCACTGGTGGTAAACAGTTCGCAGGGTGGCGGCAGTAAGGATACATGGGTGTTAAGCCCCCCGGCCCCCTAAAGGGGGAGGATTGCAGAGCGTATGCTTTTTAAATTTTTTTCCGGGAGGGGGTGTGCGGGCCAGAAACTTAATTGAACAAAGTAATTAAAATATAAACAACAAAATACCGGCGACAAAACCGCCGGCATAATCATTCCCCCTTTAGGGGGTTAGGGGGCTTTTATGTTAAGCAGGGTTGCAGCAAGTTTTTATTGGTTAAGCCGTTACATTGAACGCAGCGATGGTATGCTGCGGATGCTCAAAATTAATTATGCGTCATCGCAGGATACGGTGCAGGAATTTACCTGGGAACCCGTAATGCGGATCTTTGCCGGACTAAACGCCGGTGAAGCCGAAAAGCTGGACAACGACAGCCGGTCGGTTTTAAAGTATATGGTTACCGGGAAAAACAACCCTAATTCCATACTCAATATCATCACACTGGCGCGTGAAAATGCACGCGGCGTACAGGAGCACATTACCAAGGACCTTTGGCAATGCCTGAATGAATATTACCACACTGTAAAAGATCCGCGGCTGGAACGCGCCCTGCACCGGGAAGACCCGATAGGGGTACTGGACGTGCTGATAAAACAAGTAATGCTTTATTACGGCACAGTGGAGATTACTATGGAGCGCGGCGAAGGCCGTGCATTTATGAACATTGGCAAATACCTGGAGCGGGCCATCCAGTCGGTTGATATTTTGGATACTAAATTCAGCTCGATAAGTGATAACCCCGATCTGCTTACTGATACCACTTACTGGAAACACCTGCTGCTTTCATTGGGTGGCTACGAGCTGTATTTAAAAACATACCGAGAAGGCTTTGAGGCCGAAAATGTTTTGGAGCAGGTTGTGCTGAACAACGATTTTCCGCGCTCGGTTATTTATTCGGTAAATAATATTCAGCGCTATTTCGACAGATTGAAGAATGACAGCAATGCCGATGACTACAGGGAAATGTCGTTTCAGATAGGCCGGTTGCAAAGCCGCATAAAGTATAGTTCGGTAAAAAGTATCAAGCAGGAGGGCTTGCACTTGTTCCTCACCCAGATCAGGAGTGAGCTATACGGCATAGGCAATTCATTAAACCAACATTACTTTGCTAATTCATGATCACAATTTGAAGATGTTTTGATTTGAAGATTTGAAAATGCCAGTCTATCTTTTCATTTTCAAATTTTCAAATCCTCAAATTAAAAAATTAAAAAAATGCCTGAATTTAAGATCCAACATATCACCAAATACACTTATGAAGGCCCTGTTCGTGATAGCGCCAACCAAATCATCCTGTTCCCGATAAAAGATGAATATCAGGAAGTGGTAAAACAGGAGCTAAGTATAACAGGCAGCCCGGTAGTTGATACTCATACCGATTACTATGGCAACGAGGTTGGCAGTTTCACCTACAGCGACCAGCATAACATGCTGGTCATTAACTCAAAGCTGGTTGTTATTACCCGCCAGCGCCCCCTTCCGGTTAATGATATTTTTCCGGAGCAGCAATGGGAGGATCTTAAGCGGCTTCAATACATGGTGCCCTATATTGATTTTTTAAAGCAGGAATATTTTGAAGGCCTGCCCGAGCTACAGGAAATAGTTGAGCAGGAACGGCGTAAAGATGAAACGCCCTTTCAGATTGCACTTCGTTTTTGCGGCTGGGTTTACAAAAACTTTGAGTACATCAAAGGCGTTACCACGGTTGAAACCACACTGGATGAAGTATGGAAGCTTAAAGCCGGCGTTTGCCAGGATTTTGCCCATATTTTAATGGTGATGCTCCGCCAGCTTAAAATACCATCCCGTTATGTAAGCGGTTATATCTGTACCCATAGCAGCGCTATGCGTGGCGAAGGAGCAACCCATGCCTGGGCCGAAGTGTATGTGCCCGACTATGGCTGGCTTGGCATCGACCCTACAAATAACTGTATTGCCAATGAAACCCACGTACGCCTGGCTGTGGGCCGCAATTTTTCAGATTGTTCGCCGGTTAAAGGTGTTTATAAAGGCGCCTACGGCCACAAGCTGGAAGTGTCAGTAATTGTTGACGATGCAGATACTATTGTTTTTGAGGATAAAACCCACGAATCGCCGGCTATGCACACGGTAGCCGAATTTCCTAAAAACAGCTATCAGCGATATATGGAGATCATTCAGCAGCAACAACAACAGCAACAGTAGATTAGTTGGCAGTGGCAGTTTTCAGTGGCAGTTGGCAGCGGAGAAATTGTTGTCACACCAACAACGGTATAGGGAATCCCTCATTCAGGTAAATCAACGTTCAGGCTTTGATAAAAAGCAACAAGGCCCGGTGCTATTACATGTACATCGTGCTGTTCTTCAATTAAACGGCGGGCGTTGAGGCCAATATTACGGCAAAATTCTTCGTCGGTAATACAGCGTTCAATGGCATCATAAAACTCCTGCCGGTTATTAGCAATAAGGATATTAGTGCCATTGGTAAAATTGATGCCTTCGGCACCTAATGAGGTAGAGATAATGCATTTTTCCATCGCCATACCCTCTACTATTTTAACCCGCATGCCACCGCTTGAAAGCAAGGGCACCACCATAATAGCCTTACTGTTCACAAACTCAGAAGCATCGTCAACCTCACCCTGGATAAAGATCTTTCCCATCGCTTCATACTCATCAAAGCTATCGGGGATATTATGCCCGGCAACATAAAATTTTACGCGGAGGTCGCCCTCGGTAAGGTCTTTATAAAAATTCTCAATAAACCATTCAATCCCTTCCCGGTTGGGCATCCAATCTAACGAACCTAAAAAAAACAAACTTGGGAATTCCGTTTTATTATAGTCCGGCTTATAATCGGTCAGGGAAATACCTACCGGAAAAATATCAACCGGAATGGTAACACCGTATGATAACAGCGTTTTTTTATCTTCATTGGTAAATACAGCAATGGCATCAAATTTATTAAGCTGCTGCAGTTCATAATCTTTCACCCGGCGGGCCAGCAAATGCAAGTACCACTTCTTAAACAGGTCGCTTTTTCGTTGTGCCAGCCTCATCCATACCTGGTGTTCAATATTATGTGACCGGTAAATCAACCTGGCTTTGGTATGCTTACGCATAGCGGCCAGGTAAGGCGTTACAAACAGGCCTTCAAACTGGATAACATCGTATGATGTCTGGCGCAATTCGCGCAGCAGGAGTTTTTCAAATTCGGCATTGTAATAACGATCAACGTCGTTTGATTTTTTGCTGAACAGATTGGTTATGGAATCAAGTACAGATATATTAATGTTAATGTCATATGATGTGTACCTGATCTTCTGCATCAGCTCATCTTCGTTTGTTTGTACACTGCCATGATATCTTTTCCCGTTTAAAGCTACCAATGCAACTTCATGCCCAAGTGCAATCAGCCCTTTTATGGTATTGCAAACCACAATAGCGTAACCGCCATTCTGCGGAAATGGTACACGATGTGTTAAAATTAGGATCTTCAAACGGTGGATTGGTTTTTAACAAAAATACCATCCTGAACGTGGTATTCAAAACTTCATTAAAAAATACTTAACTGCGGATCGGTAACCCTGAAAGTACGGCGGTGATAGGGCGTAAAACCAATCTTCATTACGGTTTCGCGGTGCCTAATGGTTGGATAGCCTTTGTTGGTATGCCATTCATATTCCGGGTGTTCGGCCGCTATTTGCATCATATAATCGTCCCGGTAGGTTTTAGCAAGGATAGATGCGGCCGCTATGCTGAAATATTTTCCATCGCCTTGTATAATACACTCATGTGGGATGTTCCGGTATTTTTTGAAGCGATTGCCGTCGATGATCAGAAACTGGGGTTCAAGATGTAATTTTTCGATGGCCCGGTGCATGGCCAGGAATGACGCGTTGAGAATATTGATCTCATCTATCTCCAGATTATCAACAGATGCTACGGCATAAGCCACCGCTTTTTCCTCAATTTCGGCCCGAAGCTGGTACCTTATCTCTTCAGTAACTTGTTTGGAATCGTTTAGCAGGTGATGATCAAAATCAGGGGGTAAAATAACTGCGGCGGCAAAAACAGGCCCGGCCAAACATCCTCGTCCCGCTTCATCGCATCCTGCTTCCAAAAATTCGTACTGGTACCTGGCTGATAACATCCGACAAATATAATAAGAGTTGTAAACGTGTTAGTAAAACAATTAGTATGATGAGTTTTTCAACATGTGGTTAACGCATCCTTTACTTAAAAAATTTTTAGTGTAAGCAGGGTAATATCATCAATAGGCTTGCTTTTATAAACGTTGCTCAAATAATCCAACAGCGCCTGGTTAAAATTATCGGGCGATAGCTCGCCATGCGCAAGCACAAAATCAAGTAATTTATCCTCATTCCATATTTTGGTGCTGGGCGATTCAAAATCCATGAGCCCATCTGTATAGTTAAAGATCAGGCTGCCGGGCTCCACATCAACTTCGCCCTCGTTTAAAAAAGGCAGATCTTCAAAAATCCCGATCATGGTGGTACCCAGTTTAAGTGGAATGGCCCCGCCTTCTGAATAAAGTATAGTTGGGTTGTGCCCTGCATTGATATAATTAAGCCGCCGTTTTTTTTGATTATATCGCGCAAGGAACAGGGTGATAAACCGTTCGCCTTTGGTATTGCTGAGCACGATCTTATTTAAACGGTCAATAATATTGGTCAAATCATCCTCAACCGCCGCCCAGGCATGCAGGCTGGCCTGGAAATTGGCCATCAGCAAAGCAGCCGAAATACCCTTACCCGATACATCGGCAATACACCATAAAAACTCATGCTCATTAAGGCGGATAAAATCAAAATAATCACCGCCTATGTTTTGATGCGGAAGATACTTAGCCCCAATCTCCACACTGTCGTCTTTATGTTCACGCATGGGGATCAGCATATTCTGCACTTCCACCGCAAGCTCCATCTCGCGCAAAAAACGTTCTGATTGCAGCCGTTCGCGGAAAAGTTTTTTATTTTCAAGTGCCACAATGATCACGTTCATCAGCGTTTGGATGAAATTGAGATCATTATTAAGCATCTCGCCCGAGGTATTAAAATCGCCGATAAGGGCGTAGGCAAGTGCCTTGCTTTTGTGATATACCGGGATAAAGTAATTATATTTTTTAAGGACAGGGTCGCGGTGCCCGGCAATAGCTATAGGTGCTTTAACCTTACTCAGCTTTTTACACGCACGGGCCAGCACTACCGACGATTCAACGTCGCCGCCATACTTGGCTATACAGGCAAATTTATCATCTTTTTCAATCAAAAACCTGAGTTTACCTACCTGCAAATAGTTTTGCAGGATAACTTCCAGCATTTGAATGAGGATAGGAGTAGCGGTGTTTTTGTTTATGGCCCGCGTAATTTCCAATAAAGAATTTAATTCCGACTGCCGTTTGAGCAAAAGCCTGATCAATTCGTCTTCGCCGGAACCGTCGTCTATATTCAGCATATTGATATAAGTACGCTGACTAAAATAGAAGAAATAATTTTTAAATACGAGTACTTTGTGATTTTATATCAAAGGCATCGCGCAAGCCAACAGTAACCAGGTTAAAAGCATAAACCAGCAGCATAATTGCCATACCAGGAATGATAGCCAAAAAAGCCGAGTCCATAACAATATATCCATAATGCTCCTTGATCATGCCGCCCCAGGTTGGCATAGGCGGTTGTGCACCAAAACCCAAAAAGCTAAGCCCCGCCTCTAAAAGTATAGCCGAGGCAAAATTTGAGGAGGCCAAAACCAGTATTGGCCCGGTTATGTTAGGCAAAATATGTTTCGCTATAATACGCTTGTTGCTAAAACCCAATGCACGTGCGGCCTCAATGTACTCCACCTGTTTAAGGCCCATTACCTGGCCGCGCACCAGGCGCGCCACTTCAACCCACATGGAAAGGCCAACGGCTATAAATATTTGCCATAATCCTTTACCCAGCGCAAATGATATGGCGATCACCAATAACAGGGCAGGCAGCGCCCATAAAATATTCATCAGCCAGCTTAATGATGAATCAACCCATCCTCCAAAATAACCCGCTACAGCACCTACAGTTACGCCCAGCAGCATACTGATGATAACCGACATCAAACCAACAGCGAGCGAGATCCGTGTGCCCAGCAGCAGGCGGCTTAGCATATCCCGGCCATAACCATCAGTACCAAGTAAAAAGGTTTTAGCCCCGATATTCTCCTCCCGTAAGCGAGCCTCAAACTTTTGATAAACAGCCGGGATTGCAGGCTGGGCAATTGTTTGGCCGTTATAATTAAAAATAACCTTCCCGTTTTTATAAACCGGCTTTTGCCCGGTCATTACCTCAAAAATATTGTAGGCTTTTTTCTCGGGCCTATCTTCATCGCCAATATATCCGTTAACGTAAATAGAATCTTTAACGAAATGATACCCCGTAACAGGAACTTCTTTATAAAACGATGGCTGCCCATACAGCATCCTGCTGAACAAATTTACAGTATCAACAGCCTCCGCTTTCCTGAGCTTTAACATCATATAGGTTGAGCCTGGCTTTTTTATACTGAGCTGTATGACCATATTATTGGCCAGGGGCGTATCATCGGGCATAATGAGGTAGCCCAGTATCGCAACAAGCAGCGTAAGCAGGATAAATGCAAGCCCGCCTAAAGCAATTTTATTACGCTTAAAAACACGCCAGGTGCGTTTTGCTGGTGTAATTTCGGCCAATGTGTTAATAGTTCATGTGTCCTGGCTAAATATCGCTTAAATAGGTGCAATTAGCAATAAGGACGGCTTTCTTTACATTTAGATAGCCGAAAGCTCAAAGCGGAAAGCTGAAGGCCGAAAGCATAAAGCTTACGAGCCTGGCATGACTAAATCAAGTACATCCAATCTGCTTTGGTTAAGCCCCAATTTCAGCTTTATGCTTTGAGCTTTCAGCTTTTAGCTCATTTAACGATTCTGCCTTTCCAGGCATACTTCTTATTTTTTCCTAAAAAACCGATAATGACGAAATAAAGGATATTAAGCGGCAAAACAAAGCTTACGTACAGCAGCAGTTCGCGCCGTTTTAAGAAGTTCATGATTGGCGTCATGTATAACAAGTCTATCGCATATTTAATTCCGATAGTAAGCAAAAACAATTTCAGAAAACAGCTATCGAAAATACCCAGCACGGCGGTTAACAATAGCATAAAATTACACAGCCAGATACTGAGCGCAAAGGCAACCATTTTTTTATTTTTGTACTTGGTTGATTTTGATGCCCAGCGGCGCCTTTGCTGCATAAACTCTTTTAAATTAGGCTTTGCGTGTGTATATACAATTGCCTCACGCCGTTTTAAAAAGGCTATCCTGCCAGGATAACGCTCCCCAACCTTGTGCAACAAAAGTTCATCATCGCCCGAGGCCAGGTCATCAATGCCGGTAAAACCGCCAACTTCATAAAATACATCTTTACGATAGGCAAAATTTGCCCCGTTGCAGGTGGCGGCAAAACCATGACCTAAAAACGCGCCCCCCATGCCAATAAGCGATGAAAAATCAAGCGTTTGCATGCGCTCAAATACCGATTGCTCCTGGAAATAAGTTACCGGCGAAGAAATCATAACCAGGTCATGCTGCTCATAAAAGCCAACTATAGTACGCAGCCATTGATTACCCATACGGCAATCAGCATCCGTTGCTACCATTAAGTCGCCTGTTGAAAGTTTAATGGCTTCGGCTATCGCTTTCTTTTTATAGGAGTTAAGTGTTTCGCCAAGCCTAAGTTGCAACAGCTTTACGCCCTGTGCCGCATAACTGCTGATGATGGCCGCGGTATTATCGGTTGAATGATCGTCAACAATAATGACCTCCACCAGGTGCTTGGGATAATCCTGGGCCAAAATATCTTCAATGGTAAGGTGAATCTTCTCTTCCTCGTTACGGGCCGCAATAAGCACAGTAACTTTGGTGCTAAATGTTTGGGCGATAACCGGAGGGGTGGTGACCTTTGCCCAGCCTATCCGGAGATAGATGAGCAACAGCACATAAAGGCCCATGGAAAATAATGAAATAATACTAATCAGCGCGGTCAAAAGAATTTGAGTTTTAAAACAAAAAACGATCCTAAAATAGCAGGAATAAATAAATTAATAAGCCATATTGACGATACACCGGCTATTACGGCGATATTTTGATCGGTTACATACACAAACAGGTGCGAAGCAGTGAAGCCGCGTACACCAATATCAAAAAGATCAAGCGATGGGATGGCTGATGATACCACGAAAAACAGCATCAGCATCAGCATCATCGGTACAACAACCATATGCGGCATCAACAACTGAAAAACCAGGAAATACTGCATTGAAAACGTGATATACCGCGCAATGCTAAAACCCATGATCTTGATAAGCTCGTGGGTGTGATACCGGCCCATTACTTCAAAAAAGCGATGATATTTTTTAATGAACGGAACCCTGTCAAGCAAAGTAACCGCCCACTTGATATGAAAATAAAATATCAGCTGCATAGCTACAATTATAACGCCGATAGCAACTACCCCCCAGGCCAGCAATAAATTGGCATGAATGAAATTGACTACGAACCAGGTCATGGCTATTACGCCCAAAACATTGGTTACCGAACCCTGGCTAAATGAACCTACGCCCATAGCAAAAATACCCGGAATACGTTTGCGGGGCGGCAAAAACATAACGCGGCCGCCATATTCGCCCAGCCGGTTTGGTGTGGTTACTGCCCAGGTAAGGCCGCAAAAAACCGCCTCAACAGCTTCCCATAATGAAATATTGATTAATGTTTTGGTTACATAGCGCCATTTAAGCGCTTCCAGAAACCAGTTCAAAAACATCAATATAACCACCAGCCCCATAACAATAACAACATGGGTAGTACTTATTTGCGATGCGAAATGTTCAAACTGCTTTAGGTCGTTATTCTTTTTGTTGAACTGCCGGTAAATAAACCACCCTGCAATTATTAATATACCGGCCTTAAGAAGATACGAAACAACCTTTTTAGCAGAGCGTGTCAAATAGATAAATTTTATGCAATGTTACAAAAAAATGGGGCATGCTAAAGCTTGCCCCATACAACACTGCACGGTTAATTTTGTTTACTTCAATCTCGCCTTTAAAAACTCCAGCGTATTTGCATACGCGTCTTTCGTAGCATCGCTGTTATAAATAGGATTGCTCGGGTTTGCAAAACCATGGTCGGCATCGTACTGGTGCAGGTAAACCTTTTTTCCGGCGGCTTTCATATCAGCATCAAATTTAGCTACAACCTTAGGGTTAATCCACTGATCTTTATTGGCGAAGTTCCCCAGCACATCGGCGTTTAAGGTTTTTAGTTTATTTACATCCTGCTCGGGCATGCCATAATACATTACACAAGCTACCGCCTTTTTACCCGCAAGTAAGCTGGTTTGCAAACTCCACCCGCCGCCAAAGCACCAGCCAATAGTAGCAATATGTGCTTTGGGGCCGGCATATGCTATGGCTCCGTTTACTATAGCACGGGCCCTGTCGTCATTTACCGCCTGCATAAATTTACCCGCGTCTTCGCGTGTGGTAGCTACCTTGCCGTCGTATAGGTCGAGGTCAATGATGTTGACGTTACCCAGGTCATTATATAGCTTTTCTGATTCTTTTTTTACATAGTCATTAAGGCCCCACCATTCATGTATCACCAATAAATAATTATTAGTAGGCTTTTTAGCTTTCATTAAAAATGCTGATGCCTGTTTACCATCCGGCGTTTTGTAGGTGATGGCCTCGCCGATACTGCTTTGAAAGCGGATTGGCAAAGGATTTTTGTGCGACATTTTGAACCGGGTATCGGAGGCCAGCATGGCAAACTGCTGTGTTGCCGATGAATTGCTGCAGCAAACTACTTTGCGCTGCGCAAAAGTTATAGTGGTTAAGCTGATAAATAATGTTAATAAGAGTAGTTTTTTCATAGGGTTCAATTTTATGTTAACGAATGCTGGTGTGCGTTAAAACAATTACGTTGATAATATAGTTTTAGTTACGGGGGATAATGTGATTAACCGGCATAAATTTATGATAATGTATACACACTTACCTAAAATTTAATGCACACCTGTTTATTATCTACTGAATCTTATGTGGGTAAAAAACACGTATATAACAGTTATCAATATATATTTAATATGCCTGTCCCGCCAATCCCTGACAATGAAATGGAAAGGCTTTTAAGCCTTTCGGAGTTTGATCTTGATTATACCGAACACAAAGAAAGCTTTAAGGACCTGGCCAAGCTGGCAGCCAAAGTTACCGGCACGGAGGTTTCGCTGGTTAACCTTATCGACTCCTATACCCAATGGAGTATCAGTGGTCATGGTTTAGAAATTGAACAAATGCCCCGTGAGGATTCGGTTTGTCAGTATACTATTATAGACGGAGAGTATTTTGAGGTTGAAGACTTGCGGAATGACGAACGTTTCCGGGATAAATTTTATGTAACCGACGGGCCCAAATTAAGATATTATTATGGCATACCGCTAAAGGTAGGCGACGATCATAATATCGGCGCCTTATGTGTGCTTGATAAAAACGTTAAGGAACTCACACCTGAAAAGGTTGAACTTTTAAAGATCATTGCCAATGAAATACTAAGCAGGTTAAAAGACCTGAAAGTAATTAACAAACTAAAAAGTAAGCTTGCTGAAGCCAGCGAAATTCAAAAAAAGGTAGCTCACGATATCCGCGGGCCGTTAAGCGGAATCATCGGCCTTGCCCAGCTGATCAGCGAACAGGGAGAGTCAAACCAGATAGAAGAGGTGCTGGAGTTTACCAACCTGATCCATAAAAGCGGGCGGTCGATACTTGAGCTTGCAGATGAGATCCTTAGTGCTGATACAAATGATCATAAACCCATATCCAATGGGGCGGAATTTAACCTGCTGGTATTTAAAGATAAAATTGAACGGCTTTTTATTCCGCAAGCCCGCAATAAAAACATTTTGCTTACGGTTACAACCTCATCCGAATCGGAGCGGATTCCCTTTGCCCGGAATAAACTGTTACAAATAACGGGGAACCTCATCTCAAATGCTATAAAATTTACTCCGGCTGGCGGTTATGTTAGTGCAGACCTGAGCCTCGAACTGAACGACCATACCCATATACTGCAAATACAGGTGAAAGACAGCGGTGTCGGTATAGATGAAAAAGCAATCGAAAAAATACTGAAAGGCAATGCAGCTTCAACAACAGGAACAACCGGCGAAGCAGGGTTTGGCTTTGGGCTGGCATTAGTAAAACATCTGATTGAAACCCTTAAAGGGTCAATCAATATCTACTCAAAACCTGGCCAGGGGACTGTATTTGAGGTAAGGCTGCCGCAAAAAATGCAACCATAAAAAGAACCTGTCCGGAGTAATAATAGGGCATAGAGGTTTGCGTAGGCAAAAAAATCCCTAAATAAGTTGTTTTCCTGAAGGTAGATTATAGATGCAATACTTAAAGTAAAATACCGACCTAAAAGCCCGGTACTTTACTTTAGGTTATATTTTTACCAGCTTTTGCCGCCGCCACGGTTATCTCTTGAATAGCCGCCACCGCCACCGCGGTTGCCACCACCGTAACCACCGCCGCCACGGTTACCGCCACCGTAGCCACCGCCACTGCTCCTGCGGTCGCCGCCTGGTTTTTTCTCTTCTGCCTGGCTTACTGCAATTGATCTTCCTTTAACTTCAGAACCGTTTAGGCCGCTTATAGCTTGTTGTGCTGCCTCATCATCTGCCATTTCAATGAATCCGAACCCTTTGCTTCTTCCTGATTCCCTGTCAATAATAATTTTTACGGAGTTAACTTCACCATAAGCTTCGAAAAGCTGCTTTAAATCGGCTTCCCCTAAAGAAAAAGGAAGACTTCCTACGAATATGTTCATTAATATTTAGTTTTTAATGGGCATGCTTTGTTAATTACCCACGTTTTGTTAACATCAAATATAGTAATAGATATTTGATGATTACTGCATGTTTATGTGAATGAATGCTTTTATTTTAAAAAAAATATTTTTTTTGATCGTTTTGGGAAGATAAATCAAAAAAGCCAACCTATTAATACAAAGGTTAATTGCTTTTGTTTTAAAAGCATGATGTTTCTGTAAAATAAATATGTAAAGAAAGCGCTGTATGTATTTTTTTAATATTAACCTAACAAAAATTTATTCCGGAGATAAATCAGCAGTAAAAACTTACACTACCGATTCAATTTTATAGCGTTTGCCATTCAGCGTAAACTCTTCTCCCGCTTTTTTGCCGCTAAGCAGGTTCCCTATAGGGGATGCCGGCGACACCGCGAAATAAGTTTTGCCATCAAGCATTAAAGCGCCCGCGCTTATGGCCAGGTAAAAATTGCCATTATTGGTAAATATCACACTGCCGGATTCGGCATGCATCGACACCCCGGTGGTATTGATGCGGTTTAAGGCCACCAATAGCTTGTTGGCTTCATTTAACTGCGCCATATTGCGGTTGGTTTCCTGCTGCATCATTTCGCGGCCGGTTTCATATTTATCGCCCGCGCTGCTTTTGGTATCATCGGTTGATGCCTTTTGCGCATCGGCTATGGCAAGCTCTGTGGCCTCCATAATTTTACGCGCGTAATTAATGCATAGCTGATGTAATTCTTTCTTCAGATCGCTCATTATGATATCAAACAAAAGACTAAAATAGGTGAAAAGATCAAATTTTGTTGCGCGGGAAATCTGCCGGTAAAATAAAAGCCCCCTTGCACTCGCTGCTTGGGGGCTTTAAACCTAAACCTTATCACTATTTGCAGGCGTTAACCTACAAAGTAGATAAACGTTACTAAGAGCAATAATGGTATGTATGCCTAATTAAAACTGACAAAATAATGATATTCGCACATTACAAGCCGGTCGTTCGCTTATATTAACTGCCTTATCTACAGCTTACCGGCAAAAAATTTAAGAGTTGAAACAATATGTTTTGCCCAGTATGACCACTCGTGTCCACCCTGGTTTTCTTCATAAATATGAGGGATCTTTTCCTTATCCAGCTTTTTATGCAGGTCACGATTATAGTTAATCAGCAAATCATTTATACCGCAATCAAACCGAACTGGCGGCAGCTGGGCCCTGTATTTTTTAAATGTTGCAAACACATCTTCATCGGCCACAATATCCTGAGCATAGGTTTTTAAAGGCTCACCGGCAAAAAGTTTAATCTGCGGCAGGCTTGTTATAGACGACAGGCCGGCAATGGCCTTAAATTTATGCCCATATTTTGCGCCGATCCTCAAAGCGCCAAATCCTCCCATAGAGAGGCCAGCTATAAACAGCTGTGAATTTTCTTTTGCACCCGGAATATTTTCCATTACAGCCGTAGGCACATCCTCCGCTATCCACTGTTCAAAATTAAAGCCGCTATGCGGCAAATAACCTGAGCCATCGCCCCAAAGCCCGTCTGACGGCATGGCTAATATCATTCTTGGCAATTCGCCTTTTTCAATCAGCTCATTGGCTTTTAAATGAACGCCCCCGCTCATGGCCCAGCTCCAGGCGCTGCCATATACCCCGTGCAGTAATATTACAATAGGTAAAACCTCGTTTTTATTGGCTCCGGGCGGAACGTATACGCAAATATCACCCCGGCCCTTTAAATTGGGCGTTTTTACAGTTATAAACCGTAGCTGATTACTTTCATATTGCGGATTGGAAATTTCTGTTGTTTTAAATGGCATGAGCTTTTTTAGTCGAACACGATAACTCCTTTGGCATTCCTGCCTTTCAGCATGTCGTCAAAAGCTTTATCAAGTTCGTTTATAGAATATGTACGTGTAATCATTTCTTCAAGTAATAAGTGCCCGCTGGTATAATGTTGTACTATATCCGGAAAATCAATTTGCGGGCGGCACTTACCATAAAGCGGGTTAATGTAAATCTTATCCCATTCAAAAAGGCGCATATCAATGGTGATTTCCTGTTCAATTCCGCTTACCTGTACGGCCGTACCGGCATTGCGCACCATTGCTAAGGGGGCTGCTCCTAATTCGGGAATGGCGGTGCATTCAAAAGCGTAATCTGCCCCGCGCCCACTCGTAAGTTTTTTTACTTCTTCGGCGGCTTTAAGCAAGCCGGCATCATCTTTGGCAGCCAGAATGGTGTGGGTTGCACCAAACTTAACAGCCATTTCAAGGCGATGGGGATTAATATCAATGGCGATAATCTTTTCTGCGCCGGCAATTTTTGCACCTTGTATCGCATTAAGGCCAACACCGCCGGTACCCAGCACCACTGCCGATGAACCTGCTTTTAGCCTGGCTGCATTTACAACTGAGCCGTAGCCTGTCATCACCCCGCAGCTGATGATACTTGCAGCAGGGAATGACATGGTTTCCGATGTGTTTTTTACCACCGCCGACTCTTTTACCAAAGTATATCCGGCTATAGTACCAATATTAAACGACCTTAAAATGGGATCGCCATTAAGCGTTGTTCCGTCGAGACCGGCATGGCCCGGAGTGTAGCCATTGCCGCCGGCTGCAACCGGCGAGGCTACTTCACACAAATGCAGGTTACCCTCCAGGCATTGAAAGCATTTGCCGCAATGCATGGCCCAGTTTAAGATCACCTTATCGCCAGGTAGTACACTGCTAATACTTTTCCCAACCGAAACTACAATACCTGCACCTTCATGCCCTATAATGAGCTGCTTTCCCCAGCTTAACGAGTCATGATCGGTATGGCAAAGTCCCGCCGCTCTTATTTTAACCAGCACTTCATCATCTTTCGGTTCGTTCACCACAATATCCTGTATCGAAAAACCACCCTTTCCATTGGCAATAGCCGCCTTGCATATTATAGCCATAATTGGGGGATATGTTAAACGCTTTTCATACGCCGTTAAACCAGTTGAGCAAATAATAGCAATCACTATAGCTTGCCATATTAACAGTGCTGAATGCAACAAAAATAGGTTAAGCTATGATTCTAAAACTTTAGCAAATTGTCCAAAAAGTAGCCTATATTATCCGCGCAGGCGCTTTTTATAGCATTTGACAATATTTTTAAAGGATCCCCGGATAAAATACACCAGTTTTTCACACCTGTAGTTATTGTTAATAATCAACCCTTTAGGTTACTTTAAACTCCAATTATAACAACCATGAAACTAAATAAGCTTATTATCCTGGGCTGTTTATTGTTCGGCTTAATTCCCTCCGGTGTTAAAGCCAAAACGGGTGCGCCGGGCAACAACGAAATTATTTACCATATATTCCAGCGAAGTTTTTACGATAGCGATGGCGATTATCACGGCGACCTGAATGGCATCCACCAAAAACTTGATTATTTGCAGGAAATTGGTGTAACATCCATACTGCTTACACCGCTTTACGAATCTGCTTTTTATCATAATTACTTTGCCGTTGATTTTGAAAAGATCGACCCTAAATACGGCTCCCTTGCCGATTATCTTAAGCTGATTAACGAATTGCACCGCCGGGGCATGAAGTTTTATATGGACATGGAAACCCAGTATGTTACCGAAGATTCCCGCTGGTGGAAGGAGGCTTTCGGAAATCCAAAATCACCGTACAGCGATTATATTTTATGGGACGACAAGGACAACAAAAAGCCATCAACCATAGTATATAACCTTACCGGGCTGACAGGCTACGACAGCGTATCCCGCAAAATAACTACCGCAAACCTTAACAGCGAGGCTTCTAAGGCTTATAATCTAAAATTGTTCAGCTACTGGATAGACCCCAACGGCGATGGCAAATTTGATGATGGGGTAGACGGTTTCAGGCTTGACCATATGATGGACGACCTGGATAATAAAGGCCGTCTTCCACATTTATTCGATACTTTCTGGAACCCATTATTAACCAAGCTAAGGGCCATCAACCCTCAAATTAAGATTGTAGCTGAACAAGCCAATTGGTTTAGCCTTGGCACTGAATACCTGGAGCACGGCGGCGTTGACCGGGTATTTGGCTTAAGGCTGTGTTTTGCAATCCGGTCGTTTGACAAAAAACTGCTGTTGGCCAATGCCGATTCAACACTGGCCATGCTGCCGCCCGGTAAACAACAGGTGGTTTTTATTGAAAATCATGATGTGCCCCGCTTTAGCTATGCAGTAAAGGGTAATTTGGCAAAAATGAAAGTTGGCTGCGCTTTTAACCTGCTGATGGGCAGCATCCCGTCCATTTACTACGGGCAGGAGTTGGGCATGACCGGCACTACGACAAATTTTGGTGCTACCGATGCCAATGAAATTCCCGACAGGGAAGCTTTTGAATGGTACAAAAGCGATGCCGGCAAAGGTATGGCCCTGTGGTATAAACAAACCGGCCCCTGGAAAGATCAGTTTAATAACGATAAGCCTAATGATGGTATCTCCCTCGAAGAAGAAAAACAGGACCCAAACTCATTATGGAATTACTATAAAAAGATGATCGCCATCCGCAAAGCCAATCCGGCATTTGTTGATGGCAGTTATAAAACCGTCAATAATGATAACGATCATGTTTTTACATTTATGAGGAAAGATGCCGGACAAACCATACTGGTGGCTATAAACCTATCGGATAAAGAAACAGAGACAAGCATTGATGCCGACGGAAATACGCTTAATATTATTGGGGATGCAAAACCAGTAGCAAAGGGAGGAAAGCTGGCGGTTAATTTGCCGGCGTTTGGGGTGGGGGCTTGGGAGTTGAGGTAAAAACTTGCGCTCGTTTGCAACGAGCGCTTAATATGGTTTGGCGATTGTATCGCCTGTTGCGTTATAAACGCAAACCCAAGTTAAGCACTCGTTGCAAACGAGCGCAAGAATAGCAAGAATAGTTTTTTTAAGCCCTCCCCATGCGGGGAAGGTTTGGGTGGGGCTGCTTACATCGAAGCGGAAGCCTTCACATTTTCCATACCGTAATGCTTCAGGATATCTTCAGGTACACCTGTCCACTTGCCGGGTTGGTTACCTGCGTAGCCAATATCTTTCACGCCGATTTCGCTGGTGAAAAAGCCTGAAGCAGTAAGATCGCGCATGCGGTTGAAGAAAGCTACACCCTGGGCCATTTCTGGTTTGGCTTTTTTAGGGTAAGCGATCATATCAATTAGCTGGATCTGCTGATCTTTAGTGCAGTCGGTAAATGGCTTGCCGAAACGGTTAAGGCACTGCAAGTCCAGCCAACGCAAACCACCACGCATCGGGGTTTGGTGATCGGGCATATCTTTTACGATAAACTCAATAAAATCCGGCACCTTGGCATCAGATGCGCTGCCCGATTTTTCATCTTTTGGGATAATGATATCGGCCAGTACAGTAATGGTAGCCATTTCGGCAGCGGTAAAAAATTTATCAGCATGCAGTTTTTTATCCCGCTCAACCTCAAACGGCTGGCGACCAACTTCGTCACCGGCAGCTGCGGTAGTTGTTTCTTCTGCACCTTTTTTTGTATCGGTTTTACAGGCCTCCAGTAATAATCCTGCCGAAAGTGTTCCTAAGCCCAGGGCTTTAAGGGAGTCACGTCTGTTCATAAAATTGTTATGTTAGCTTGTTAAACGTTTAATTTTTTTCTTTCCTGAATAATATATTCTGCAGTACGCATCGATAACGCAAGGATTGTCCATGTGGCGTTTTTATCGCCCTGCTGCACAAATGGAGCAGCGTCAACCACAAACAGGTTTTTACAATCATGCGCCTGGCACCATTTATTTAAGGCCGATTTTTTAGGATCGTTACCCATACGGATAGTACCTACTTCGTGAATGATCTTACCCGGAGCTTCCAAACCGTAGTTGGTTTCAGGGCCTTGCGGCGGACCGTATATTGCACCGCCCATATTGTGCATAATTTCCTGGAAGGTTTCCTGCATGTGTTTGGCCTGTTTAATTTCATCAGGGGCCCATTTATAGTGGAAACGCAATACCGGGATCCCGTATTTATCAACTACGTTAGGATCAATTTCGCAATAGTTATCATAACGGGCAATAGCAGTACCACGACCGGCCATGCCAAATTGGGTACCATAAAAACGACGATAGTCGTCTTTCAACGAAGCACCATAACCACCTGCCTCTTTCATTTTACCATCGCGGCCCGGAACTACACCATTCATGTTTTGGATGCCACCGCTAAAACCATATGACGGCATGTGTAAGCCACCGCCGTATTCGATGTGATAACCACGCGGGAAATCCAGCTTTTTATTATCTAACCACCATGGCGAGTAGATGTGCACACTGCCAACGCCGT
The DNA here is from genome assembly GCF_059491465.1 of Mucilaginibacter sp. Mucisp73. Taxonomy (NCBI): domain Bacteria; kingdom Pseudomonadati; phylum Bacteroidota; class Sphingobacteriia; order Sphingobacteriales; family Sphingobacteriaceae; genus Mucilaginibacter; species Mucilaginibacter sp. Mucisp73. Next base: position 6,003,208 of record NZ_CP168507.1, read on the forward strand.
CTTCATTGTAACGCTTGCGGTCCATCAACTGTGGAAGGAAACCACCGGCGCTTGAGCCGGTTGAGTCATGCAGATAATGTCCTACAACACCGCTGCTGTTAGCCAAACCGCCCGGATGCTGGGCCGATTTTGAGTTAAGCAGGATCCTGGCCGATTCGCCTGCGCTTGCACCAAGGATAACTGTTTTAGCGTTTACCTGGTATTCCTGCAAATCTTCTTTATTAACGTATGATACACCGACAGCCAGGCCTTCGGCATTAGTTATTACCTCGCGCACCATGGCGTTGGTGATCACTTTTAAATTACCTGTTTTGATAGCAGGGATCACCAAACATGATGATGCCGAGAAGTCGCCGTAAACTTTACAGCTGCGACCGCACTGCCCGCAGAAGAAACAAGCGCCACGGTCTTTATTGCCAGGCAAAGCTTCTGTTAATACCGAACCACGGCCCGGAATAATTTTAACGCCAGCTTTTTGAGCACCTTTTACTATATAAAGCTCATTAAGCCTCGGTTTGGGCGGAGGAAGGAAAATGCCATCCGGTTCGTTCTCCAAACCTTCTTTGGTCCCGTAAACACCTATCATACGGTCAACCTTATCATAGTAAGGCTTTACATCATCGTAAGTGATTGGCCAATCGTCGGTAAGGCCGTCTTTAGCCTGGAAATCACGCGGGCCCATCCTTAAGGAGATCCTTCCCCAGTGATTGGTACGGCCACCCAGCATCCGCGAGCGGAACCAGAAAAACTCTGTTTTATCTTTTGTTGTGTAAGGTTCGCCGTCAATTTCCCAGCCGCCATAAGCAGCATCAAAATCGCCAAAAGGACGGGTTGTACCGGCACCACGACGTGGCGACTCCCAGGGCCATTTTAATTGTTGTGAATCTTTAGCAGGGTCAAAGTAAGCACCGGCTTCAAGCATTAAAACTTTTATGCCGGCGTTGGCCAATACGTAACCGGCCATACCCCCGCCGGCACCCGAACCAACAATCACCACATCATAGGTGGCTGATGATTTTTTAATTTGCAGATCGCTCATATTATATCAAAGTATCCTTCTTTCTTATACGAAGAGAAATTATACATGCCTGGAGCATGTTAACACAATTTAAGTTATGGTATAAAGATATGAACAGGGCACTATATCCGTACCCTGTTCATAAAAAATATTAAAGCTCTTTCAGTTTAATGTTACGGTAGCTAACCAGGTGACCGTGATCCTGCAAAGCAATGTGGCCTTTAGGATATTGGGCAAAACCTTTCCAGTTTTTAAACTTGCTATCAGCTAATACTTTGTTCCATTCGTCGCTGCCCATTTTTACATCAACAATTTGGGTACCATTAAGCCAGAAAGTAAGCTGACCATCTTTTTTGCGCAATTTTACTTTGTTCCATTCGCCGGCCGGTTTGCATACATCTTTTGAAGGGGCAATCATATCATATAATGAGCCCGCAAGGTGGTTGGCTTTTTTGTTGTCGCTCGCATCTTTATTATCAAGCACCTGCATTTCCATGCCAGTTAAGTAAGTTGCGCCAAATTGAGGGTCTTCATGCACTCCGAAAATGATACCGCTGTTACCCTCTTTGCTGATGTTCCACTCTAAGGTAAGTTCGTAATTTTCGTACTCGCCATCGGTAACCAGATCGCCATGACCTTCTGCTGCCTGCGGATCGAGTTGCAAAGCACCGTCAACAACTTTCCAGCCCACAACTTCCTTTTTTAAGTAGGTGTGCCAGCCATTGGTGGTTTTCCCATCGAACAGTTTGGTTTGTGCCGATACCGACAGGCAAAAAGCCGGGATGGCCATCAGGCCAAGCATGATTTTTTTCATAAAATTATAGTTGTTTTTATAGTATCAGAACCGCCATTAAAATAGCGTTGGTTGGTTGAGGCGGCTCCTGTTGGTTTCATTGTTTTGCTTTGTACAAGGTATCTGACTTAAAAAGTATAAAACTGTTTAAGGGCGTATTTTGATAAAACGTTTTAATTGCAAATTAACTGAACATTTTTTTAGGTTGGGTTAAATATATCGGCTTTTTTTAATGCTAAAACGATTATCGCAAAAATAAAGTATAAGCCTGCGAAAACTGAGGTAAAAGCTTGGTTACAATAGACAATTTATGGCAGATGGGTAACATAGAGCGGGCGCCTGATTGTAACAAATGAGGTGTCCCAATTTTTTGATTCCCCACAAAAAAGTGAAAAACCGCCGGCCGCTATTTTTTTAAAAAACAATAATGTTCCATTTTTTGAGAGTGAAACAGCGAAACGCCTTTTTTATGAAACACATTGATAATCAAGCGCCTAAGGCGCAACATGAAACACTATTAAATAACTGGTTATCAACAAATAAACTTAAAGAAGGAGTCAAAAAGCGTCTCACACGCCGGCCAGAGAAACCGTATTTATTTTAGCTGTTTTTTATGGACTTTTCAAGGCTTTTTTAAATACCGGAATGAATAGTACTAAGTACTGACAAAATATCGCCACTATAATTTGGGATTGAAATGCGTTATTTTGCCCAAAGGGCAAAATAAGCCTGCGTTTAGCAAAACACGATTGATAATCTTCGTTGATCAAGAAGTCACGGGTGCCCGGCCTGCAAGCCAGCGCCATGTACTTGTGCCGGTTCGCGAAAAAAAAACGCGGTTAGAAATTTTCACACGAATTATTTTTCTCACTTACCACAATTAATCGAATTACACGAATTTCAAATTTATACAAGTGAAAAATTCGTGTAATTCGATTAATTTGAAAAAATTAGTGTAAAAATTTCTTATTCGTTCGCCTCCTGATAGCATATATTTTTAATGCAATTTTTCTGTGGCACACCCGTGCCGATTTGATAAATCTACCACAAAACAGCCGGCAAGCACTCGTAATTTCCGGCTAATGTCACAAGATGCCGATTGCCGATACATTTACTTAATGCTGACATATGCCCAATTGCAAAAAAACTTATAATAGGTAATATTGCGCCGTTGTGGTTAACCTTATCTTAACGCATAAGATTATCCAAAAATAACTATAACCCAAGCATTATCGGTAATTAACACTTACTACATTGATCAATTTTTATTTTATAAAACCTGGTTTCAAGAAATCTGGTTTAACGTTTGCATTAAAAGCAATTTGCATACTTTTTATTTTTATTACTGTTGACAATTTAACAGCGGCCGCGAATACCCGCACTGTTACCCCGGCCGATACGCTGGCCGACAGCGCACTGATGAAAAAGCGGCTAATCAACCAGGCATTTGGTCACATTTACGAGCAAAACCTGCGTGTATCCGAAGGCGGGAACGATTACTTTAACAAAATAAAAACGCAGCTCACTGCCGACCTGGCGCCGAACTTTGTTTTATTCAGCACGCCAAAGTCGCGTTTCTTTTTTGTGTTTACCCCAAGGGTGAAGATCCGCCTGCTGGCCTCGCACGGGGCGCCGGTAAAATCGCCAAGCTTTATGCCGGGCGGTACAGTGTATTTCAGGGTGAATGAGGATACCTACAATCCAAAATTCTTTTCGTTTGGTTACTCGCATCATTCCAACGGCGTACGCGGACCATCACTTAATCCCGACGGCAGCTTTAACCGCGATAGCGGCAAGTTCACCACCAACTTTTATACTTTAACTTATTACAGCGGCAAACGCTTTGATAAAAAAGACCTCATCATCAACCGCTATGATAACCTGGGCTTAGAAGTTCATGCCGGTTTATTCAACCTCGGTTTATCCGAAGGCTTGAAAGATCATTACGGCTTTATCCGCATTAATGGCAGCCGTATGTACAACTTCGCCAAAGCCTATACCGACCCTATTGATAAGAACAAAAAAGTATACCAAAACTGGCAGCGTATCCGCTTCGACTTCACTTACATCGCCGACAAGTACGATAATTACTCAACCTTTGATTTCAAGAAACGTTTAAATGTAAGCCTGAAATACTATTACCAGTTTCCGTTTATGCCTGATGCCGCCCTTATGGTTGGCGGAGGCTACCGCGGACAGGATGATTACAACCAGTTTTTTGAAGATAGCTATGGTTATGTCACTATTGGCTTTGCAACAAGCTTGAGTTTTCATACGCATAAGTAAAAAAACTACGCCGCTGCCCGGCTCCTGCCGGGTGGCAACTATTCCCTGGCTTCTGGCCTGCGTAACATGGCTTCGGCGGCCGGAGGCCGTTTGATAGTCAACACCCGGCAGGAGCCGGGCGTTAGCAAAAGGGGAAAAGAAAAGCGGTTTCGCCTGCGAAACCGCTTTTCTTTTTTAATCGCTGCCGCAAGCCTCCCGGCTTGTGGCCCGCATGCTTAGTAACAGACATGCAAAGCAAACGCACAACCCGGCATAACCCTCTTTTTTGTACATTTGCCGCATGGCATCCATTAAACCATCCGTCCCCAAAGGCACACGCGATTTTTCACCCGCCGAAATGGTGAAACGCAATTATATTTTCGATACCATTAAATCAGTTTTCCGCAAATACGGCTATCAGCAGATAGAAACACCGACCATGGAAAACTCTGACACTTTGATGGGTAAATATGGTGAAGAAGGAGACAGATTAATATTTAAAGTTTTAGAGTCTGGCGAGTTTTCATCAGGAATTGCAGAGGAATTAATAGGACAGTATCAAAATACATCTATTGAAAACGAAGTAAAAGAAGTTTTCATTAAACTCGCCGAAGAGTTTTCAATACAAGTTGCAAATCTCGATGATATTACCACAAGTAAAAAAGATTCCGAAATCAAAGAAGACCTGCATTGGTTATTGAAATCAAATAGCTTTTTGTCCGAAATAAGCAGCCCCCCTCAATACTTTTATTCCATTAAGCACGCTTTTGTAAAATATTTATTTGATAAAGGCGATGCTGACAAATTTAAGCCTTTTAAAAATCGGTTTAGATATTACCTATCAATCAGAAATATAAACGAAAGGTCTAATGAGATTTTAAAAGGATTCAAATATTTGATTAAAACAAACTCTACATTAGAACGGCTAATCAATTTTGAAACCTTAATAAAAAAAAGCTTAGTGCCTTCTAAGCTATCTCGAACAATATCTAAAAAAGCCCTGCGCTACGACCTTACCGTGCCTTTTGCCCGTTACGTAGTTCAACACCAAAACGAGATCACATTTCCGTTCAAGCGTTTCCAGGTGCAGCCGGTTTGGCGCGCCGACAGACCGCAGCGCGGCCGCTACCGCGAGTTTTACCAATGCGATGCCGATGTAGTTGGTTCTGATTCACTACTGAACGAAGCCGAGTTTATCATGATCTATGATGAAGCTTTAACCAAGCTTGGCCTTAAAGATTTCAGCATCAAAATCAATAATAGAAAAATACTATCAGGCATTGCACAAGTTATAGACAAATCCGATAACATCATTGATTTAACTGTAGCTATTGATAAGCTGGACAAAATCGGCCTTGATGGCGTGATTAAAGAGCTGCTCGAAAAAGGTTTTACCGATGCCGATATCGACAAACTAAAACCTGTTATCCTGCTTGAAGGCAACAACACCGAAAAACTGGCGAGCCTTCGCGGGGCTTTAGCCCAATCAGAGATTGGTTTAAAAGGCTGCGACGAAATAGAAACCGTTTTTGGCTATATAGAACGCTGTCCGCTTCAAACCGCAAAGCTTGAGTTGGACATTACCCTTGCGCGCGGTTTAAACTATTATACCGGCGCAATCTTCGAAGTGAAAACCAATGAGGTAAACATGGGCAGCATCGGTGGGGGTGGCCGCTACGACGACCTTACCGGTATGTTTGGCTTAAAAGGCCTTACCGGCGCAGGGATCTCCTTTGGGGCCGACAGGATCTATGACGTACTGGAAGAACTAAACCTTTTCCCCGCCGGCAGCAATCAAACCACGCAGGTACTTATATGCAATTTCGATAAAGAAGGCGAACTTTATAGCTTACCTCTATTACAGCGACTCCGCCGTAGCAATGTTAACACGGAATTGTACCCGGCAGGCGCGAAAATTAAAAAGCAGATGGAGTATGCTAACAATAAGCACATCCCTTATGTGGTGGTTATCGGCGGCGATGAAATGCAAACCGGGCTATTGACATTTAAAGACATGGCAAGCGGGGTCCAGGAAAAATTGACGGCGGATGAGATCGCAGCAAAACTAAACCGGGATTAAACGGATTTTTTGGATTGGCGGGATTTGATTTGTACGCGTCTTATTTTCATTTCCCTTTATAGTTTAGTGCAAATGACAAATCCGGGGAAGACTTACGAAGTTTTGAAAACTTCGTAAGTCTGGATTCTACAACATATCATGGCACCAATTGAAGGATCGCGCGCAAAGGCCAGCCTACCATGCCTCGACAGGCTACCCATGACATAATAAAAATCAAGGTCATGCTGAACTTGTTTCAGCATCCCACTCGCTAAGCGGCCATGCTAAGCAAAACGGCCACCTGTCCTATGGGGTGCCGAAATAAATTCGGCATGACGGCAGGTATATGTAATGTTTCCTATCCCTTTTTCTCTCCCTCATTCTTTTTCAAATGCCCTTCAAGCTGCGGGTTTTGAGGTGGAAGGGTTTTTACGCGGTGTTCAACCTCGGTTTGCTGAACATGAACGGCATAATCTGCGGGTTCAATATGGCTCCCGCTGGCCTCGGCAAATACCTGGGTAAACTCGGCACCAATGTACAATATGGCCGATGTATAATAGATCCAAACCAATATCACAATAATAGAACCCGCAGCACCATAGGCCGACCCTTGCGCTGTATATTGGATATAAAGGCTGATGAGGTATTGACCTATCATAAACAGGATAGCTGTAAATACCGCGCCGCTGCGCACATCGCGCCATTTGATTTTAACATCGGGCAAAAACTTAAATATGATGCCAAACAAGGTAGTGATCACCACCAGGGTAATGCCCAGGTTTAGCGCCTGGACAAATACTTTAGTAAAAGAATCGATACCGGGAAAAAAATGCTGAATCTGATCCTTCAGGGCGCTTATGACCAGGTTGATAATAAGCGATGCCAGCAACAGGAAGCCCAGGCTGATGATGAGCGAAAAGGACACAAACCGGTTTTTTAGCAATTGCATCCAGCCGCTTTTAGGCTTGGCTTTAACCCTCCAGATCATATTAAGCGAATCCTGGATCTCGATAAAAATACTGCTTGCGCCCAATAATAGCGTAACCACGCCAATAACAACTGCTATGCCCGATTTCCCGGATAGCGCAAGGTGCTTTAACGCATCCTGAATTTGTGCTGCCGGTGTTTTGCCAACATAACGGACAATTTCAGGGTACAACCGCTCGGTTGCGGCATCCTGTCCAAAAACCAGGCCGGCTACAGATATTACAATAATTAATAAAGGGGCAATTGAAAAAACGGTGTAATAAGCCAGCGAGGCGCTCAATTTCAAGCCATTATCTTTTGAAAAGCCCGTGAACGATGCCAGCAGCACCTTCCATAGTTGTTTAAAGTATGCTTTGCTTAAAAATTTCATGCCTGTGTTTTGTAGATTAATGCTTATTCGTGAATGGTTAAGCAATATTGATGCCTTTTGTAGGGCTATTTAAATAAAAGTTGTGAGTTTTGGATGGGCTTAAAATATTTAAAGGGCCTGTACCGGAATATCCAGCAGCTCATATTTTTCCCAGCCCATAAAGTCATAATGCCACCATTCGGTTGAGATCACCCTGAAGCCGTATTTGGCCATTATCGTTTTTAATAATTCGCGGTTTGTAATTTGCTGCGGCGGTAAATCCATATAGTTTGCCCCGGCCTTACGGCTAAAGCTATCAAAGCCGGTTGGCATATCCAGTTCTTTGCCGGTTTTAATGTTGATAAGAGAAAGGTCAATAGCGCAGCCACGGTTATGCTTTGAGCCTTTGCGCGGATCGGCTACAAAGTTGGTATCGGGGGCCATTTCATAAAAATTAACGGTAACCGAATAGGGCCGGTAGGCATCATAAATTTTAATACCGAGTCCCTGCATTTTTAATTCGGCTTCAACCTGCTGAAGCGCTTTTACAACCGGGAGCCTTGCATAAGCTTTGGCCCTTGTATACATGCGGCGATGCATGAAATTGTTGGTTGTAGCATAGCGCAGATCTAAGATGATCTCTGGAATATATTTCTTTATTTCAACCAGCTGTTTATTCGGGTTTGCTTTAACCTGTAGTTTATAGCGGGCAATACCATAAATTTTTGCACTGTCGATATATTTATAGTGCTGCGCATTAACGCGCAAAGTACACGCTACAAATATCAGCAAGATCAAATACCGGTGATTCATATTAGCTGTTTACCTGTGCGATACGATCAGCAAATCGAGGTCTTTGCAGGGGATCGAGAAACGCTCGCCAATGTGTTTATTGGTAAGCTGGCCCTGGTAGATATAAACCGCGTTACGCACCCCCGATTTTTGCCAGATGAGGTTTTTGATGCCGCCCATATCGCCAATATCAAGCAGTATTGGTGCAAAAATATTGGTGAGCGCATAGGTAGCGGTACGGGCCACACGCGATGCGATGTTAGGCACACAATAATGAATTACATCATATTTGCGAAAAACGGGGTGGGTATGATTGGTAACTTCGGATGTTTCAAAACAGCCGCCTTGGTCAATACTTACATCAATGATCACCGAGTCGCGTTTCATGCGGCTAACAGTAGCTTCAGAGATAATGCAAGGGCTGCGGCCATCTTCGGCACGGAGCGCACCTATGGCCACATCGCAGGTGGTGATGGCTTTTTCCAATACAATAGGTTGCACCACCGATGTAAAAACGCGGTTGCCAATATTGTTTTGCAGGCGGCGGAGTTTGTATATCGACGGATCGAATACCTTAACCTCGGCACCCAATGATATGGCGGTGCGTGCCGCGTATTCGCCCACAGTTCCGGCACCAAGAATCACAATTTCAGTTGGCGGAACGCCGGTTATGCCGCCCAGCATCAGGCCTTTGCCCTCAAAAACATTGCTTAAATATTCGGCTGCTATAAGTATGGAAGTAGCGCCCACAATTTCGCTCATTGCCCTTACCACCGTAAGGGTATTGCCCTCATCACGCAAATGCTCAAAACTTAGCGCGGTGATCTTTTTGGCCATCAGCGCCTGAATGCTTTCGGCCTTGAGCGTAGCGATTTGCAGGGTAGAGATCAGGAGCTGCCCGGGCTTCATCAGCTCAATTTCATGAGTGGTAGGAGGGGCTATTTTGATAATGATATCGGCCTCGTAAACCTTTTTGGTATCATATACTATCTGGGCGCCTTGCTCACTGTAATCCTTATCCGAAAAATTGGCGGCCTGCCCGGCATTACTCTCCAGCATCACCTCGTGGCCGTTATTAACCAGCAGCGCTACCGACAGCGGGGTCAACGGCACGCGGTTTTCCTGGAAGGAAACCTCTTTGGGAATGCCGATGTATAGCTTGTTTTTTTTGCTTTTTACCTCCAGCAACGACTCCTGGGGCTGCAACATTGCTTGCTTGGCAATATCCGAAAACCCGCTATATATCCCTGAACTCATGATGTGTTTTTTTTAAGGCTGTTGAAGATAAGAAAAAACGATGTATGATAAAACTAAATATTTTCCATGCTGATGCTGCGCGAGGCGCTATCCAAAACCCGGATCCGGATGTTGGTGTAACGGCTCGGGAGCAGGTCGGGAATTTTTTCGGGCCACTCAATAAAGCAGTAGGCATCGCTGTAAAAATATTCCTCATAGCCCATATCCAATGCTTCTGTTTGATTTTTAAGGCGATAGAAGTCAAAATGAAAGATCCTGCTGTCGCGCCCGGTGTATTCGTTTACAATTGAAAACGTCGGACTGGTTGGCTGTTCTGTTACGCCAAGCTCTTCACATAAAGCTTTGATGAGCGTTGTTTTGCCCGCCCCCATTTCGCCATAAAAAAGAAAAATTTTATTCCCTGCCGAGTTGGCCAGGATGGCTTCGGCAGCCTGCGGTAATTGAGATGTTGAATTTACAGATAGTTGCACGTGTTATAATTTTGTTCTATACCATGTCATTTTGCGAGCGCAGCGTGGCAACCGCATACTATAGAGAGCAGCTGTGCCTGCGTGTGATTGTTGTATATAATGACGTGATCGTAAATTATTGATTATTAAATATATTTTTTTGATCGATAGTAATGTGGGCGTTGCCTGCGGCCCGTGCTATCCGCTCATACTGCACAGGCATTAGCCGCAAGGCCGGTATCCGCTACTATCACTAACGCGGCCCACGCACATCATCGCTAAAGCCTATCTTATACGCCATCACGGTTTTTCAGGGACTCCCCCGGTGATTACTCACCATGACATCCTTTTATTTGCCCAAAAATACTCAAAATCCCTAAATTATAAATTAGCTGTCAATGCTTTAAAAAACCCCTTGCACCTTATCGCTCTTACAGGAAAATAAAAAGTCCCGCCGGATGGCAGGACTTTTTTATACGAAAACATCATTAATGATTAATTGATGGATAATGGCAAATAAATACCGAAGGTAATATTGCGCCCCATGTTATAAATACCAAATTCCGGATCTTCCGAGCTTATACGACCGGGCTTGAGACGGCTAAGCGCGTCGTAGTACTTGATGTTGGCCAGGTTATTTCCCGATACATATAGTTTAACTGGCTGTTTGCCAAAGTTAACCGTTGTGCCCAGGCCGGCATTTAATAGCGTGTAGCCTTTGGTGCCGGTTTCAAAAGCGGAATCATAACGGTACTGGTTAAAGAAATTATCAATACCTACCGAAATGTATGATTGTTTCAACCCTTTAATAGTTGGCTCAAAACGCAGCGTGTTTTTCAGCGTACCGGCAGGGATGAACGCCAGCGGCCTGTCGAGCGTGTTGTTTCGGGCATAAGTATAACCAAAGGTATTTTCAAAATGGATGAAGCTTACCGGGTGCAGGGTAAAGTTACCTTCAACACCATACAGGTTAGCATTAACCTGGTTGTAACGGTATACATCAAACTGGCTTAGGCTTCCGCTTTCATTCGGAGCTTCCGCCACATCCCCCTGTTTGTGCGATGCATAAATATAGTTGTGGATGTAGTTTTCATAGATCCCCAAACTGGCACTTACAATTTTGTCGTCGTATTGCAGGGTAGCGTCAACCTGGTAACTTCTTTCGGGTGCCAGGTTAGGATTGCCTATTTCATAGCGAAAAGTACCTTCATGTACGCCGTTTGATCCTAATTCGGCAGGGTTTGGCGCACGAAAAGCCGAGCCGGCGTTGGCCTTGAAATTCAAATTGTCATTAAACTCATGGGTATAACCCAACGCTCCGCTTATGTTAGAAAATTTGTTGGTAAAAGGGGTAAACTTGGTTTCGCCATCCTCAACCAGGCCTTTGCCCTTGTTTTTACGATAATCATACCTGATACCGGCATTAAAGGTGTTTTTATCCCAGGTTTTTTTGATGTATGCGAAAGCGCCCACGCCATAAGTATCATAAGCAGGTATCAAAAACTCCGAGCCTTTGTTTAAACTATGGCCGATGTCCGAACTCGCGCCAAAAACAGGCTGCCATCCATTTGTTTCGGTAACATAATATTTTACATCGCCCGAGTACGTATTCAGATCAAAGAACAGGGAAGGATCCGGTCCGTCGAGCTCGCGGCGCTGGTTTTTCTGGTAGCCGAGGTTCACTTTCAGGTTGCCCCCTTCGGTAATGAAGTTGTTATCCCAGTTTATTTTATAATGGCGGATATCCTGTTTAGGGTATTCAAGCGTACGGCTTTTATATTCATCCTGCGTAAATGGTGTGCCATCGTCATGCAAAAAGTTGAGGCCATTAGCAGGCTCCGGATCGTAAAAACCGATATTGTTTTTAAAGTAGCTAAGGTTGATGTGCGAGTAACCCCATGATTTGTTAAGACCGATCATACCGCTCAGATCGGTTTCATTAAAACCGGAGTTAGGGAAATAGTAGTCTGGCGTTTTAAAGGAGTAGGCATTTTTGTAGCTGCCGCGGGCACGCCATACCAGTCCGTTTTCGTTACCGGTAAGCATCAGTGAAGTTCCGGTTAAGCCGTTGTTGGTGGAGTAGTTGGTTAAAAACTCACCTTTGATCTGCCCGTCGGGCGGGGTAAGTGGCTCAAGCAGGTTAATAACACCGCCCAGCGCGTCCGATCCGTATAGCAGTGAAGCAGCCCCGCGAAGCACCTCTACTCTGTCCGAGCTGTATTGATCAACCTCAATGCCGTGCTCATCGCCCCATTGCTGGCCTTGTTGTTTAACCCCGTCGCTCAAAGTAACTACACGATTATAGCTTAAGCCGCGGATAACTGGTTTGGAAATAGAAGGACCGGTAGTGATCTGCGACATGCCCGGCACCTGGTGTGCAAGCGCATCGATGAGGTTGGTTGACTGCCTTAACAAGCCATCGCGCCCCACAGCTGATACTGATGTGCTGTTCTGTTTATTATTAGCGCTGATAGCCGTACCGGTAATAACCACTTCGTGGGTTTCGATAATGCTCGACTGCAATTCAAAAACCAGCGGAGTGCCGGCCGAAAGATCAACTATTTTGGTAAGGGATTTATACCCCACATATTCTATCGAGAACAGGAACCTGCCCCTGTTGGGTAATGATTTAAAGGAAAACTCGCCATTAGGATCGGTGATGGCGGATATTTTTAATTCGGGTATAGTGATCACAGCACCCGGTAAGGTTTGTTTTGATTGCGCGTCGACCACACGGCCTTTAACAATAATAACATCTGCAAATGCAGAAACCTGCACCAACAGCAATATAATGAAGCTTATAAGCTTTAATTTCATGATAAAAGATTAAGAAAATCAATAAATACCGTTATAATCAACGGCTATGTTTTGAAGAAAGCGTAAGGTAACCTTAAGCAATAACCGGAGGGGCGCGGCCGGCGGCAAGGATAAGCGCAAGGCTTACAAAATTGTAATCGCCGGGTTTAAAAAAATGATCAGAAGTTACAAGAGGGATAAAAAATGAACTGTTGCTAACGGCCACAGCATCGGTATGGTGCATGGCATCGCACAGCAAACATTTTTCTTTAACAGTTTGCTGACCAACGGCCATATGGCTGTGTTTGGTAATTCCCTTGATCAGGGCGTGCTGGTGCGAATAAACCATATATTGCCCGGCCGCAAAGCAAACAAGCAGCAGCCACGCAAATACAATATGTAAGCGTTTTTTTTTCACAGTCAACATCCCTTTAACGGAATACGGCAAAAATAAGTATTAAAACGAGAATATTAATGCAACATTGTAACAATAATGTGGTGTTTATAGTTCATAGATGATGGTTCATGGTTTAGTGTTTGATAGAAAAAGGCCACATTGCACATTTTACTATGAACTATCATCTATGAACCATGAACAAACATAAAATGATAGGTCATGGCTTTGCCGTTTGTTAGGAAAAAGCCATTTGCCAGATTTTTACTATGAACCATCAACTATGAACCATGAACTAATCTATCTTTGCCAAATATGACACCTGCCGAGATCAATAAAAAATGGGATGCGCTTCAGCAGCGGATAGCTGAGGATTTTGATAACGAAAAGCCCGATATAAAGGTGATGCTTTTTTTGATCGGGGTACAGGAGCTGGGCCAGGGGCCGCGTAAGTTCAGCAAGCGCCAAAAGGAAGAGCTGATGCATATTGCCACCTGTCGCTTAATGAGCATGATGGGCTTTTACGAGCTGGAAGGCCTTGACCAGGATGGCTGGCCGCATTGGAAACGCGTAAAAGTAATCCCGAACTATACCCTGCTTGAACAGGAAATGATGATGAAATCGCTCATTGTAAATTACTTTGAGGAGATGGAGGGGACTGAGTAGCGAGTGGTTTATTGGGTTGATTAGGTGAGTGGTTGGTGACGGGTTAATGTGTTTGTAAATGGCTTTTAAGCAAGGGATTGCGCGATTCCCTCCCCTGGGAGGGGGCAGGGAGGGGTTTCTCATTCTTGTTAATTGGCATCGCGTATAAACCCCTCCCTGCCATCACACTTGCCGGCCGCACCCCTCCCCAGGGAGGGAATTAGAACATTCGGAACAATTAATCTATCTTCATCAATAAAAAAAATCAACGGTCTATGAAGAAATTTTTTACCTTAAGCATTCTTTTATTAACCCTTACAGCCGCGTTTGCCGGGCCACCTAAAAATCAGTATGTGCGGATCCATACGGTTTATGGCGATTGTATCCTTCGCCTGTATAATGAAACGCCATTGCACCGCGATAACTTTATCAAACTAACCAAAAAGGGATTTTATAATGGTACGCTGTTTCACCGCGTGATCCAGAATTTCATGATCCAGGGGGGCGACCCGGATTCAAAAGACCCGGTAAAAGCCAAACCAGGCGCCGAGCTGGGTAACGGCGAAGTGGGCTATACCATCCCCGCCGAATTTCGCGATAGCCTGTTTCATAAACGCGGTGTACTTGCTGCCGCGCGGGATGATAACCCTAAAAAAGAATCAAGCGGCTGCCAGTTTTATATTGTGGAAGGCAAACGCTTTACCGACGGCAAACTGGATACACTGGAAAATACCCGGCTTAAAGGCCGCAAGATCCCGGCATGGCAGCGGGAATGGTATAAATCAGTCGGCGGTTCGCCACACCTTGATCAAAATTATACCGTTTTTGGCGAAGTTGTTTCGGGGATTGATATGGTAGACAGGATTGCTGCCGTAAAAAAGGATGGTAATGATCGCCCCAATGTCGATGTGCCTATGACCGTTGAGTTGCTAAGCAAAAAAGAATGTAAGCAGCTGGATGCCATTCTTTTTCCGGAGAAGAAATAAACCAAACTGCCGCGGGTTTAGCGATAGCGTAACCCGTGGTTGGCACAATGTAAGCTTTCAGCTTACACAAATTCAGCTGAAAGCTGAAACCATGGTACACCACGGGGTGAAACCCCGCGGCAGAAGGAACGACAATTTTGTTATAGTTTAGTAATCAAATCCGAAATCGAACATCCGAAATCCCAAATGAAAATAATTACATATAACGTTAATGGTATCCGTTCGGCAATAAACAAGGGTTGGCTTGCCTGGCTGCAGGCTACTGATGCAGATGTAGTTTGTTTGCAGGAAATTAAAGCAACGCCCGATGTGCTCACCGACCTTGGTTTGGTTGACCAGATGGGTTATCAGCATTACTGGTTCCCGGCAGAAAAGAAGGGCTATAGCGGCACGGCTATTTTCACAAAAATTTTGCCCAACCATATTGAATACGGCTGCGGCATTCCTGATTTTGACCGTGAGGGGCGCTGCATCCGGGTTGACTTTGATGAGGTTTCGGTGATGAGCGTTTATTTCCCATCGGGCTCAAGCGGTGATGACCGGCAGATTTTTAAATACCGTTTTCTGGATGAGTTTGGCAAGTACCTTACCCTGCTTAAAGTAGAGCACCCTAACCTGGTGGTTTGCGGCGACTATAACATTTGTCACCGCCCTATTGATATTCACAATCCAAAATCAAACGCCAACTCATCGGGCTTTTTACCGGAGGAACGTGAATGGATGGAGAACTTTATTGAGGGAGGGTTTATAGATACCTTCCGCCACCTGAACAAAGAACCGCATAACTACACCTGGTGGAGTTTCCGTGCCGGATCACGCGGTAAAAACTTAGGCTGGCGTATTGATTATGCCATGGCCAGTACCCCGCTTGAAGATAAGATCCGCCGCGCGGCTATATTGCCCGAGGCAAAGCACTCTGACCATTGCCCGGTGTTGCTGGAATTGGAGTTTTAACCCCTCTAAATCTCCCCTGAAGGGGAGACTTTAAGAAATTGTCATTGCGAGCGTAGCGCGGCAATCGCGTAGCTATACAGGGCGCATATGCTTCCGTGCGATTGCCGCGCTACGCTCGCAATGACATTAATGGGCTTACTTTGGCCCGTAAGTAACCACCGGCACTATCATTTCTTCTAACGAGATCCCTCCGTGCTGGAAGGTTTCGTTATAAAAATTCACAAAGTGGTTATAGTTGTTCGGGTACACGAAATAGCTGTCTTCCTTGGCAAACACAAAGCTTGAGCTGATGTGCAGCCTTGGCAGCATGGCATCATGCGGGTTACGGATATGAAAAACCTCTTTGGCATTATAGTTCAGGTTTTTGCCTTGTTTATAACGCAGGTTGGTGTTGGTATTCCTGTCGCCCACAATTTTGCTTGGGTTTTTTACGCGGATGGTACCGTGATCGGTAGTGATCACTACACGTACCTGTTTTTGAGCTAAAAATTTTAACAGGTCAAACAACGGCGAGTGTTCAAACCACGATAAGGTTAATGAACGGTAAGCGGCATCGTCACTTGCCAGCTCGCGGATCATCTGCATATCTGTACGGGCGTGCGAAAGCATATCCACAAAGTTGTATACCACTACATTAAGCTCGTTATTCATGAGGTTATTCACCGACTCGTTCAGCGCCCGGCCTTCGTCAATATTCAGGATCTTGTGGTAAGAGTGTTTACAGTCTTTTCGCAACACGCGCTTCAGGTGATCGGCTAAAAAGTCTGCTTCGTACAAGTTCTTGCCGCCTTCATCCTCGTCGTTTTGCCACATAGATGGATAGCGGCGCTCCATATCCAAAGGCATCAGCCCCGAAAAAATGGAATTACGGGCATATTGTGTAGCTGTTGGCAGGATACTATAATAAGTATCCTCTTCCTCCAGCCTGAAATATTCGGAAATAATAGGGTTAATGATCTTAAACTGATCGTAACGCAGATTATCTATCAAAATAAAAAACAAGGGGCCTTTGCCATCCAGCTTTGGGAATACCTTCTTTTTAAATAACTGGGGCGATGAAGTTGGTGCCAAATCCGGGTTTTTGATCCAGTTAAGGTAGTTGCGCTCCACAAACTTGCAAAACTGCATGTTTGCTTCGGCTTTTTGCAGTGTCAGGATCTCGTGCATGCCTGCATCTTCCAGCTTTTCCAGCTCAAGCTCCCAGTAGATCAGCTTCTTGTAAACATCAACCCATTCCTGATGGCTCAGGTTTTCGTTAAGCGTCATGCCGAGTGTACGGAAATCCATCTGGTAGGCCATGGTGGTTTTTTCGGTAACGAGGCGTTTATTTTCGGTCAGTTTTTTTATAGTAAGCAGGATTTGCTTAGGGTGTACCGGCTTAATCAGGTAGTCGTCTATCTTTGAGCCGATGGCATCTTCCATCAGGTACTCTTCTTCATTTTTTGTGATCAGCACAATGGGCACATCATTGTTGATGTTCTTGATCTGCTGAAGCGTTTCCAGGCCGGTAAGGCCGGGCATATTTTCGTCAAGGAAAACCAGGTCGAAATAATTGTTCTTAAAAGAGTCGACGGCGTCGTAGCCATTGGTAACCGTGGTTACTTTGTAGCCCTTTTCGCCCAGGAAAAGTATATGTGGTCTTAACAGGTCAATTTCGTCATCGGCCCATAAAATGGTGGTGTCTTGCATAGTATGTATATTAAATAGTCGTCTGAATCAGAATTTTCAGAATTTGAAAATTAGCAGAATGATTCAGTACAAGGTCAAACACTAATTCAAATATCGTAATCTAAGTCCTTGCATTCTGCAAATCCTAAAATTCTGTGAATTCTGATTCTGACAGTTTGGTTCAGACAATTCTGATTCAGACAGTAAACCCCAAATGGATGCTTTTGTTGTTACACAGTAAAGGTATTAACAAAATTTAACAAACCTGTCGCGCTTATTTTACCTTTGTTTTACATTTTTGCAATTATTAAAGCGGCATTGAATAAAAAGAAAATAATTAACGACCCGGTTTATGGCTTTATCAGTATCCCTACCGAACTGATCTTTGACCTTATATCCCATCCATACTTTCAGCGGCTGCGTTATATTAAACAGCTGGGCATGACCCACCTGGTATACCCCGGAGCATTGCACACCCGTTTTCATCACGCTTTGGGCGCCATGTACCTGATGGATACAGCGCTTGAAACCCTCCGAAACAAGGGCCATCAAATTTCTGCCGAAGAGGAGGAGGCGGTTACCATTGCCATATTATTGCATGATATTGGTCACGGGCCTTTTTCACACGCTTTGGAAAACACCATTATCGACGGGATCGCACACGAGGATATTTCATCAATGCTGATGAGTAAGCTTAATGCCCGGTTTGAGGGCAAGCTTACCATGGCTATCAATATTTTTAATGATACCTACCCGCGTAAGTTCCTGCACCTGTTGGTATCCAGCCAACTGGATATGGACAGGCTGGATTACCTTAACCGCGACAGTTTCTTCACCGGTGTATCCGAAGGGGTGATCAGTTCAGAACGGATCATTAAGATGCTCAATGTTAAAGATGACCACGTAGTTGTTGATGAAAAGGGCATTTACTCGATAGAAAAATTTTTAATTGCCCGCCGCCTCATGTACTGGCAGGTTTATCTGCATAAAACAGTAATAGCGGGCGAGGAGGTGTTAACCAAGATCTTTAGGCGCGGCCGCGAACTGATTTCGCAGGGTAAGGAATTGTTTGCCACCCCAGCCCTGCTGCATTTTTTAAAGAACCGCATTAGCCGTGATGCTTTCATGAACGAGGACCATCACCTGGAAACTTTTGCCTGTTTGGATGATACCGATATTATGGCATCGGTAAAAGTGTGGGCATATCATCCCGACCAGGTACTTTCCCATCTCTGCAAAAACCTGGTGCAGCGTAACCTTTTCAGGGTTGATATTACCAACGAATGCCCCGATGAAGCTTTTGTTGAAAGCCTCCGCCAAAAGGCGATGGAAAAGTATGGCGTTAGTTATGAAGATGCTGCAGCCTACTTTGTGTTTACCACATCTATCCGCAATAATGCTTATAACCAAAACGATGGCAACATCGGGATACTGATGAAGAATGGGGATGTAAAAGATATCGCTGAAGCCAGCGATAACTCAAACCTGGTGGCTTTGGCTAAAACTGTGAAAAAGTATATCCTTTGTTATAATAAGGAGTTGTTGAATTAACAGGCGGTTTTCGCTGTAGAGACGCATAATTGCGTCTCCCGCATGCAGGTTACGGCAGTTCGGGATTGGCAAAGCGATCTGTCCTAAAGGATACGCAATTATGCGTCTCTGCATAAAAAGGCATTATGGATAAATGCCGGAAATGTGCACTGGCCGCGTTAGGAATTGTAGTGGAAAGCCCGGCCGCAGGCAACGCCCCTATTTAAGAGAGCGATAAAACAATGGCGTCGTACTTTGGATTTTAACAAATAGCAAAACGAAACTGATATACACTTGCAACAAATGAAGAAATGATGAAAAATAAAACGCGTTGACAGTCAAAACTTTTTAACGCGAGTTCATAACTCATTAATAATTTGTTGCTTCAATTTTAACATTTAAATTTGCCCGATGCAATTTACCGCTCATGACATAAGTTTACTGCTCAACGGAACTGTAGAAGGCGATCCTTCAGCAACTGTTAGCCAGCTTGCCAAGATAGAGGAAGCCGGGGCCGGCAGCCTTTCTTTTTTGGCCAACCCTAAGTATGAGCATTTTCTGTATACTACCAACGCCTCCATTGTTATTGTTAATAATGATCAGCAGTTAACGGAGCCCGTAAAAGCTACACTGATCAGGGTTGAAAACGCTTACAGCGCGTTCACTGTCCTGCTTGATAAGTACAACACTTTCAGGCTTGATAAAAAAGGAATTGAACAGCCAAGCTTTATCCATCCCACAGCACAGGTAGGGGCGGGCGTTTATATCGGCGCGTTTGCTTATATCGGCCAAAATGTGAGCATCGGCGATAATTGCAAGATCTATCCCAACGTTAATATTGGCGATAATGTAACCCTTGGCAATAATGTAACGCTGTTTGCAGGGGCTACGGTTTACTTTGATTGCGTTATCGGCAACAATGTGATAGTGCATTCAGGAGCGGTAATAGGCAGCGATGGCTTTGGCTTTGCCCCTAACCCCGATGGTACTTACACCAAAATTGCACAGATTGGTAACGTAATATTGGAAGACGAGGTTGAAGTGGGTTCAAATACTACTATCGACAGGGCAACCATGGGTTCGACCATAGTGCGCAAAGGTGCGAAAATTGACAACCTGATCCAGATAGCCCACAATGTGGAAATTGGTGCGCATACTGTAATTGCAGCACAGTCGGGCATTTCGGGCAGTACCAAAATTGGCGAAAGGGTTGTAATTGGCGGCCAGGTTGGTTTTGCCGGTCATCTCAATATCGCTAACGGATCGCAGTTTTCGGCCCAGACAGGTATAAATGGCTCTATTACCGAAGAAGGTAAGGTATGGGGCGGCACACCATATATGCCATATAAAGATTACCTTCGTGCCCACGCCAAGCTGCGAAAGCTGCCGGAGCTTGACCGCAAGGTGTACGAGCTTGAAAAATTGATTGAAGAACTACGTAAAGGCAAGGCAAGCGAATAGCCTTAGCCGGTAAATTTAAATATGAACGTTAAACAAAGAACTATTAAAGCGCCGGTTTCGGTATCAGGAACAGGCTTGCACACCGGACAAAGCGTTACAATGACCTTTAATCCCGCCCCTGAAAACCACGGTTATAAATTCAGGAGGGTTGATATTCCCGGTGCGCCAATTATTGATGCCGATGTTGATAACGTAAGTGATACCTCACGCGGAACATCTATAAGCCAGAACGGTGCTACAGTAAATACTGTTGAGCACGTGCTGGCCGCTTTGGTTGGACTTGAAGTTGATAACCTGCTGATTGATCTTGATGGCCCCGAAACTCCCATTATGGATGGCAGCTCAATACAGTTTGTTGACGTAATAACCGAAGTTGGGCTGGTTGAACAGGATGCCGACCGCGAATACTATCATATTCCCTATAACATTCACTACTCTGAACCTGAGCGTAAGGTTGAAATGGTTGCCATGCCTTTGGATGATTACCGTTTTACCTGTATGGTCGATTATAACTCGCAGGTGCTGGGCAGCCAGCATGCCAGTATCTCAACTATTGGCGAGTTTAAAAAAGAAATTGCTTCATGCCGTACCTTCTGCTTTTTGCACGAGCTGGAAATGTTGCTAAAGCATGACCTGATTAAAGGCGGCGATCTGAACAATGCCATCGTGGTTGTTGATAAAGATGTTGACCAGGAAGAACTTGATCACCTGGCCAAGCTGTTTAACCGCAAGGATATCAATGTTGCCCCGCAGGGCATTTTAAATAATATTGAACTTCGCCATCAAAATGAGCCGGCACGCCACAAGCTGTTGGATATGATAGGCGATTTGGCGCTGGTTGGCGTACCGCTTAAAGGGCACATCATGGCCGCAAGACCAGGCCATGCGGCTAACGTTGCCTTTGCTAAAAAGATCAAAGCGCTCATCAAAAAGGAAAAAAGCCGTAAGCAGGTAAAAACTTACGACCTTAACGCCAAACCGGTTTTTGATACGGTGGAAATTATGGGCATGCTGCCCCACCGCCAGCCTTTCCTGATGATCGACAAGATCCTGGAGCTTACTAAAAGCCACGTTGTAGGGTGCAAAAACGTAACCATTAACGAGGAGTTTTTTAAAGGCCATTTCCCCGGCGCGCCAATCTTCCCCGGTGTATTACAAATTGAGGGTATGGTGCAAACAGGCGGCATCCTGGTGTTAAACACGGTTCCCGATCCGCAAAACTACCTTACCCTGTTCCTGAAAATCGAGAACGCCCGCTTTAAAAGCAAAGTAGTTCCCGGCGATACCATTATTTATATTTGCGACCTGATTGCCCCCATCCGCCGCGGCATAGCTACCATGAAGGGTATAGGCATGGTGGGCGACCGTGTTGTTGTTGAGGCCGAACTGATGGCTCAAATTGTAAAAGTAAAAGAATCTGAAGCATGATCCAGCCATTAGCATACATACATCCACAGGCCAAAATTGCCGATAACGTGGTAATTGAACCATTCGTTACCATCCATAAGGATGTTGAAATTGGCGAGGGTACCTGGATCGGCTCCAACTCCGTAATTATGGATGGCGCCCGCATAGGTAAAAATTGCCGGATCTTCCCCGGCGCGGTAGTATCCGCCCCACCACAGGATTTAAAATATAAAGGGGAGCAAAGCACCGTAACCATAGGTGATAACACAACCATTCGTGAGTGTGTTACCCTTAACCGTGGTACCGCCCTTGATAAAAACACCACTACCATTGGCAGCAACTGCCTGCTGATGGCTTATGTACACGTAGCGCATGATTGTGTTATCGGCGATAACGTAATTGTTGCCAACGCCGTGCAATTGGCAGGCCACATTACGGTTTATGATTACGCTTTCATCGGCGGCTCATCTGCCGTGCACCAGTTTGTTGAAATTGGCGCGCATAGCATGATCTCGGGCGGCTCATTGGTACGTAAAGACGTTCCCCCGTTTACCAAGGCTGGTCGCGAACCGCTGTCATATGTAGGTATCAACTCTGTAGGCTTGCGCCGCAGGGGTTTTTCGGCTGCTACAATAGCCGAAATCCAGGAGATCTACCGGATCATATTCCTCAAAAAATATAATGTAACCAAAGCGCTTGATATCATCGAGGCCGAGTTTACCCCTAGTGTAGAACGCGATGAGATCATCAACTTCCTCCAAAACTCGCAACGCGGTATCATGAAAGGGTTTGGGAATACTTAAATGGTTGATGGGTTATAGTTCATGGTTCATAGCCGCACGCTTGTCTGATTCTGTATTGCATCAACCATAAGCTACAAATCAGGTTCTCCGGCAATGAACTATGAACCATCAACCATAAGCTACAAATCAGGTTCTTCGGCTATGAACTATGAACCATAAACTATAAGCTCTCTATGACCATCACCCTCCAAAACATCGGCCGCCGCTTTAACCGCGACTGGATTTTCAGGGGAGTGGATTATACCTTTACTTCCGGCGAATCATACGCTATCCTTGGCCCCAACGGTTCCGGGAAATCAACCTTACTGCAGGTTTTGAACGGGAGCCTTTCGCCATCTACAGGTAAAATTGAATTTGCTAACGAAGGTAAGCCGGTTGAAATAGATACCGTTTTTACTCATTTAAGCCTGGCTGCTCCCTATCTTGAGCTGATAGAAGAGTTTACCATGAGCGAGATGATCGATTTTCATTTCAAATTCAAAAGCTTTAAACCGGGTATAGATAAAGAAACGGTTATCGCGCTGCTTAACCTGCCTAAAAGTGCCAACAAGCTTATTAAATACTTTTCGTCGGGAATGAAACAGCGCCTTAAGCTTGCTCTTGCTTTTTGTGCCGATACCCCCATGCTTATGTTGGATGAGCCAACTTCCAACCTGGATACCCAGGGTGTTGACTGGTATTTAAACCTTGTGCAGCAATTTGCCGCCGGTCGCCTTACTATAGTATGCTCCAACCAGGAGCACGAGTACGGCTTCTGTACGCACAGGTTGAGTATTGTGGATTACAAAGTGTAGATTTGAGACGTTAGATATAAGATTTGAGATTTCCAATTCGTTAGGTTGTTTGGATAATCTACACAGCGGATATCCGACTCGCTTAGTCTCAAATCTTATATCTAACATCTCATATCTATTTTATACATAACCCTTTAAATGTGGCTGCAGAGTAGAAAATCTCAAATCTAACATCTCAAATCTCAAATCAAATTCCTAAGTTTGCGCCTCAATATTATTTTATGGCTAAGGCATCAGATGTTAAAAATGGAAATGTACTTCGCTTCAACGGCGAATTAGTTCAGGTTGAGGAGTTTTTACACCGTACCCCGGGCAACTTACGCGCGTTTTACCAGGCCCGTATGCGCAACGTTAAATCAGGTAAACTGGTTGAATACCGTTTCCGTACCGATGAAGAGGTTGACATAGCCCGCGTTGAAACCAATGATTATCAATACCTGTATGATGAAGGTGATTCATTAGTAGTAATGGACAACACCACATATGATCAGCATAACGTACCAAAGGCATTATTTGGCCCGGCGGTTAAATTTTTGAAAGAAGGCATGAACGTAATTGTTGCCTTCGAAAGCGACGAGCCCATCATGGGTTCTATCCCAGGCTCTGCAGAGCTGGAAATCACTTACACTGAGCCAGCGGTTAAAGGTGATACCTCAAGCGGTGCTTTGAAAAATGCCACCGTTGAAACCGGCGCAGAGATCCGTGTACCGTTGTTCATCAACATTGGCGATAAAGTTAAAGTGGATACCGCTACCGGCGCTTACGTTGAGCGTGTAAAAGGTTAATCCACCGGCCCTTAAAGGGTAGGAACAGATATAAACCAGGAAGAGGTTTCGTGAAAACGAAACCTCTTCCTGGTTTTAGCCCCTCTTATCTCTAACTTGTTTCAAGGCGTCTTGGGGTACTAAAACTTATCATGTATATACGTCATGATCCTCACCATCTCATCTCTTATTTCACGGGTTGACCGGGTAAAATTATTGTTCATGAATGCAAAAGCCAGGCGTTTGCCTTTACGGGTAACTATGTACCCGCTTTGGTTATGGTTATTGCTTAACGACCCGGTTTTTGCCCAAACAAAAGGCTGCCCGTTATCGGTTTTATAGGCGCTTTTAATTGTACCTGCTACGCCGCCTACCGGCATCATGCTATGTAACAGGTTTTCATCTTTCACCTCGTCCTGAATTTTGAGCAGCAGGGCTACAAGGTCTCTGGGGGTAAACAAATTATACCGCGACAATCCCGAGCCATCAACCCATTGCGGCACATCGGGCAAGTCATTCAAAAAATGTGCTTTGGAGTAATTGATCACCGAATCGGTACTGAGGGTATTAAACTTTACCGACGAGCACACCAGCAGCAATTGTTCGGCAATAAAATTATCGCTCGGCTGCAGCATCCGCCGGTAAACGGAATCGGCATTGGTATTATAAATAACCCGCGCATCGGCAGCCATTGGTTCCTGCAATAAGGATACCTGCTTTTTGAGTGTATCCTGCAGCAGGGCCATGGTCAATTGCAGGCTTGTTTTCCATGGGATTTCCTGTTTATAGTTTTTGGGGATCTCCCCGGCAGGGTACACAAAGTTATTGCTGATAAAATCGCGCTTAACTTTAAACTGTGCCGGGCGATAATTAATATCGGCATTTAAAAACCGTTTTAGATATTGCGGCTTTACCTGCATGTTACCGTCATTATCTGCGTAAAGCTTGGCAACGTTATCTTCAATAGGCATGGCGGTTATTTCGGCCTGGTAATAATCATTGTAATCGTCCCAGCCCCATCCTCCACCAAAAAACTCACCGGTATAGTTACCGGGCGAATAAAAAAGGTGCTTACTGCTGCTCTTCAAAAAGTTAAGCCCGTTTACCCCTTTCAAATCACTGTGCAGAAAAGAAGGGTCGCCGGTACCCCAAAATATCACCGAATCGCCGCGGGTTTGATAACGCAACGCCGGGATAGAATCGCCAAGCATTTTCAAACAGGTATAAAAAGTAAAAAGCTTGGTATTGGATGCCGGTGTAAAGTATTTATCGGCGTTTAATTCATATATCATTTTATGCTCGTCCAAATCATAAAGGGCGAAACCGGTAAAATGATCATTAACAATCTGCGAATGCTTAAACAGCTTTTTAACCTTTCGTTTTTTTATGGAACGGGCATAAACAATATCACGACAAAGGGATAAAACACAAACAATTAACAGAAATGAAATTGTTGACTTTCGCATAATAAAATAATTTTTTAACAAATAAATCTCGTAAATTTAATATACCAACTATAACCACTTTGTTACACAAGTTATATTATAAATTACGCCATCCGGGAGCATTGTGGCTGGCATTTGTGTTAACATTTTGCTTTATAACCACAGCCCGGGCCCAGTACTTTGATCTTGATGTGCATAAAAAAAAGGTGAATATCCCGTTTAAACTGGAACGAAACCTGATGATCATTCAACTTAAGATCAACCAAAAAGGGCCCTTTAACTTTATATTGGATACCGGCGTTGGTCTCATGATCATAACCGATCCTAAATTAGCCGATTCTATCAGTATTCCTAATAAACGTACATTAAAAATCCCGGGACTTGGCGAAGGGGAGGATTCTGAAGCTTATGTAACCTCAACTTTAGATATTGCCATACCGGGGCTGGTTAGCTATGATGTTGCCGCTGCTATATTAAAAAAAGATCTCTTTAACCTTTCGGGTTATGCAGGCATGCCCATTCATGGTTTGCTGGGCTACGAGTTTTTTAATAACCTGGCCGTAAAGATCAGTTTCCAGGACAGTGTAGTTACCGTTTGCCGGCCCAAAGACCTCAAACCCTTCAGAAAAGCGAATAAGATCCCCATGTCTGTCGAAGACAGGAAAGCCTATGTGGGTGCGCGGGTTATAATGCCGGGCGTAGCACCTATTAATACAAAGCTGGTTGTTGATCTTGGCGCCGGGCACCCGGTATCAATTGAGCGTTATATCAAAACCTATGGCCTTCCGCAAAAATTTATTGCTTCGGCCAACCTCGGCATCGGCTTAAACGGACCAATAAACGGCTTTATAAGCCGGATGGACGAATTTAGTTTAGGAAAATTCAGGATGAAAAGGGTAATAGCTTCATTTCCTGATGATAGCAACAACCAGATCAATCTGTCGGTGAAGCGCGATGGAAACCTCGGCGTTGGGATCTTAAAGCGATTTACCGTTATTCTTGATTATCCGGATAGCGCCATGTATTTAAAACCCGGCCCAACCTATAACGATCCGTTTGAGCATGACATGAGCGGCCTTGAGTATTATGCCGCAGGCGACCACCTCGACAGGATCGTTATCAGCCGCGTAGAGCCCGGTTCGGCAGCCGATGAAATTGGTCTTGAGCGCGACGACGAGATCATATCCGTAAATTTTAAACCCGTTTCAAAAATGAACCTCCAGGATATTGATGAAATATTCAAATCAAAGGATGATAGAAGCCTGCTGCTTGAGGTGTACCATGACAAACGGGTTGATAAAGTTGTACTGACATTGAAACGCAGGATATAATTAGTAATACCTGTAAAATTATTATTGATAAAACACTTTGCAGCTAAAAAAAACCTGTTTTTTATATAAGTTTACGGTTTAAACTATTTTTAATAAATGAAAAAACATCCGTTGCCGGGTATTTATTTACGCGGCTCAGTATTGGCACTTGCGGTTTTGGCGGGCTCTTGCGCTGCCAGGAAGCAAGCTGCAAACCAAAGCCTTACCCTAAAAACCACTACCACACCCGGCGGAACCGTTGCGACAGCAACAACCGGAACCCCAAAAAAGGAAGGGATTAAAAAGTTTAGCGACCTTATTCCCGCTAAAACAAAAGCTGATAGCGGCCTTTTTAATACTTATAAAGTTGATGGCAAATATTACTACGAAATACCCGATTCATTAATTAACCGGGAAATGCTGGTGGTTACCCGTTTTGTAAAAACACCGGGCGGCCTCAAAACATTTGGCCAGCAATATGGCGGCGAAGAAATTAATAACCAGGTTTGGAAATGGGAAAAGCACGATAAGCAGGTATTTATCCGGGTACCCAGCTATTCGTTGCGTGCCGATAGCACCAGTGATATGTACCAATCGGTTAAAAACTCAAACCTTGATGCTATACTGGCCTCCTTTGAGGTAAAAGCCTTTAACAAAGACACTACCGGCGTTTTAATTGATGTTACCGATTTTTACAATGGCGATATTGCCGCTATTGGTTTGTCTGATGATATCAAAAAGGCTTATAAAACCATGGGGGTTGATAACTCACGCTCGTATATCGACACTATTAAAAGCTTCCCGATAAATATTGAGGCGCGCACACTAAAAACCTACCGCGCCGGCGAGTCGCCAACTGATAACAGTAATGCAGCCATTACATTTGAGTTGAACACCTCCATGCTTTTACTGCCCAAAGTCCCGATGAAAGCCCGGATCATGGACCCGCGCGTGGGCTTTTTTGGCCAGCGCCAAACAGATTACGGCACCAATGCTCAAAAAGCCCTGGTTACCGCCTATATTCACCGCTGGAGGTTAGAGCCTAAAGACCCCATTGCTTATGCCAAAGGCGAGCTGGTTGAACCTAAAAAACAAATTGTGTTTTATATTGACCCGGCTACACCTAAAAAGTGGGTGCCTTATTTAATTCAGGGCGTAAACGACTGGCAGAAAGCGTTTGAAGCTGCCGGTTTTAAAAATGCTATAACCGGTAAAGAAGCCCCAACGGCAAAACAGGACCCACAGTTTAGCACCGAAGATGCCCGCTACAGCGTGATCAGGTATTTTGCATCGGATGTAGAAAACGCTTATGGCCCCCACGTGGCCGACCCACGCAGCGGCGAGATCCTGGAAAGCCATGTTGGCTGGTACCACAACGTGATGCAGCTATTGCGCGATTGGTACCTGATCCAAACAGCAGCGGTAAACCCCAAAGCCCGCCACGCACAATTTGCTGACGATCAAATGGGCGAGCTGATCCGTTTTGTATCATCGCATGAAGTTGGTCATACTTTAGGCTTGCCACACAACTTTGGCTCAAGCTACGCTTACCCTGTTGATTCACTACGCTCAAAAACCTTTACCGATAAACATGGTACAGCACCTTCCATTATGGATTATGCCCGCTTTAACTACATAGCCCAACCCGGCGATGGCGTTACGCACCTGTATCCGCAAATTGGCGAGTACGATAACTGGGCAATAAAATGGGGGTATACCTGGTTCCCGGGCAATAAAACGCCGGAGCAGGAAAAAGAAACATTAGCCGTGTGGACCAACAAAAACGCAGGCAACCCGGTTTATTATTTCGGTCGCCAGGGCACTACTAT
Organism: Mucilaginibacter sp. Mucisp73; assembly: GCF_059491465.1. Taxonomy (NCBI): domain Bacteria; kingdom Pseudomonadati; phylum Bacteroidota; class Sphingobacteriia; order Sphingobacteriales; family Sphingobacteriaceae; genus Mucilaginibacter; species Mucilaginibacter sp. Mucisp73. Next base: position 6,031,963 of record NZ_CP168507.1, read on the forward strand.
CGATCCCCGCCTGCAAAATGAAGATTTGGGCGATAATGCCATGAAGGCCAGCGCTTATGGTATTGCCAACCTGAAACGGATTTTGCCAAACCTCGAAAAATGGTCGTACAAAAAAGATGAAGGCTATGCCGATCTTAATGAATTATATAATGAAGTTTTAGGTCAGTATTACCGTTACATGGGGCATGTTACCACCAACATTGGCGGCATGAACGAAAACTTTAAAACATATGATCAAAAAGGCGCCGTTTATGATTTTGTGAGCAAAGAACGCCAGCGCGAAGCCGCTTTATTTTTAAACCAGCAATTATACACAACCCCGTTATGGCTAATTAACAAAGCCGAATTGGCCAAGTTTGATAACGGTGTTATGATAAACCGTATTAAGGCCATGCAGGTTTCATTGCTGGGCAATGAGTTAAACCCCTCAAGGCTGGCGCGGATGTATGATAACGAGGCCAAAAATGGCGCTAATGCCTATACCGTTGCGCAGTTATTAACCGATTTGCATACGGGCATATTCGGCACAACCAAACCCGACGGCTACCAGCGTAACCTGCAAAGGGGCTATATTGAAAACCTGAAGAACCTGTTAAATACAGATGCAAGCTTTGCGTTCCCGGGTATATCAAGCGCGCAACTGGCAAGCTGGGGCTTTACTCCAATCAACATCGCATTGTCTGATATCAGGCCCATGGTACGTGCCGAATTAAAGAAAATTGATACCGGCCTGCCCAAGGGCGGCGATGCAATAACAGCAGCTCATTATGCCGACCTTCACCTTAGGATAAAGGAAGCCCTTAATCCGACAAGGCCGGTTGTAAATATTGAAGGGGGAATGGTTAGGGGTATAAACACCGCCAACCAGGATATACTGAATGAAAAAACAGGAAGTATGAACTGCTGGCCACGTACCAATGTTGAAAACTAATCTGGCACATCTCTTAAAAATCGTTCTTAAAATCCTGCCCTATTTGTAGGGTGGGATTTTTCTTTTATGGACTTTACTTTAACAAAACGCTGATGACTTAAAACAATTATGCGGCAGGGTGTAAAAAGCCCTTTGCCTATTTAAGCTGGCTTATATTTTCAAAAAAAGCAATCTGCAAATCAAGCAGCGACTTAACGTTTATTTTTTCGCCGTAAGCATCAAAGCATAAAAATTTTGTTAACTCGGGCCTGTTTTTCTTCGATTTTTCGAAAAAATTAAAGGTTTCAAAAAAATAATGATTGGTTGTAACCTGACTTTTGCTGTTTGTTTGTGATGTATTCAGCCTAAAACCGATCGTATCAATCCATTTGTGCACTTTTGAATGCAGCGAGTTTCTAATATTGTTCATAGGTTAATGTTTGGTTTAAGTATTACGAAATTTCATGCCACAATGTTACTATCATATAAATTCATTTTAAACAATAGTTTATTTCTTGTGTGGATTATTAACGCATCAATAGCATTATTTGGTATTTGCTGCAACAAATATTGAAACTAATTATTCACATATTCGTAATAAACCTTAAAACCTCCAAACGTGGCTCATTGAGCACTCCCCGCCGCTTATAATTGACTGACTGATCTTTATAACAACCACAAGGCCGGAGACCCCGGCCTTTTTTGCATAATAATGTGTAACAATAATATGATTGATAAGCAATTACAGGCCTAATGTGTAACAATAATATATTGATTGGGCTTTTAGCAAATTTTAAGTTGAACATTTGCAGTTCAATTACGTCTATATACACACAAAAACAATAATTGTACGCCGAAAAAACGTTTATGAAACCCCTATTTCTTATTTTAAGTTTTACCCTTTTATTTGCCTTTGGTTCCTACGCTCAAACAGGGCGGGAGGTAAAGGGAACTGTCGTTGATTCCACTAAGCTTTCATTACCCGGCAGCAGTGTTAAACTGGTTTCAAACGGCGGCGACAGCACCATAGCTATTGCCGATGCAGCCGGTAAGTTTTCGTTCCCGGTGGTAAAGGGCAACAAACTGACCCTTACCATTTCGTCAATCGGTTTCACCGCAATTAAAAAACATTACTCGCTTGACGCCGGCACCCAACCGGTTGACCTCGGCCCGATAGTTTTAAAAACCGAAACCAATATGCTTAACCAGGTTACCATTGTAGGTGTTAACCCGGTGATATTAAAAGAGGATACAACCGAATATAAAGTAAGCGCATATCCTGTACGCGAAAATGCTCCTGTTGAAGACGTGTTAAAGAAACTGCCCGGCGTTGATGTGGATAAAGACGGTAATGTAACCGCACAGGGCAAATCGGTGACCAAAGTAAGGGTTAACGGAAAGGATTTTTTTGGGGGTGATGTTAAAACAGCAACCAAGAACCTGCCTGCCGATGTGGTTGAAAGCATCCAGGTAATTGATGACTACGGCGATCAGGCCAACCTTACCGGCATCAAAACCGGCGAACCGGATAAGATCCTGAACATCACCATCCGCAAGGACAAGAACCATGGCTATTTTGGACAAGCCACAGCCGGCGACGGCGAGGATTTTTTACCTAAAGACCCAGGCGTCACCAATGCCAACCGTTATATAGGCGATCTGAAATTTTTCAACTTCAATAATGAACAACAAATAGCCGTATTGGGTACCATTAACAATACCAACGTAAATACATTTACTTACGGTAGCCCATCATCGGGTGGCGGAGGTGGTGGTGGTTTTGGCGGCGGGGGTGGCGGCCGGGGGAATGCATTGCGTGGCTCAAGCAGCTCCACAACCAGCGCAAACGGTATCACCAACGCGCACGCCATTGGTGCCAACTTCCGCGATCAGTGGGGTAAAACACTCTCTGTTTACGGAAGTTACAGCTATACTGATAATACTACCAACACCATTAGCTCATCTATCCAAACCAACAACGTTCAGTCGCCAAGTATAAGTACGCAAAAAAGCGATCAAACAGATAATCCCATTAACCATCGCTTTAACTTTAACCTTGAGTGGAAACCTGATACCATTAATTACTTAAAAGTTGTACCAAACTTCACCTATTCGAGCACTAATACAGATGCTAACGAATCCTTATCAACAACTATTGATGGTATAACACATCCCTCATATACCTCGCTATCTCATACCGACGGCACAACACCAAGCTATGGTATTAACGCCTTGTATAACCACCGCTTCAACGGGCATGGCCGCAACTTAAGCATTAACATCAGCGCTAATACATCAAAAACATCGCAGTTCGATAATCCAACTTATGATTATGCCGATGGCGCCCCCCGCCAGGCGCCAGCCAATCAGCAAACCTATACCGATAGCCGCGTAACCAGCTTTGGTACAAACATCTCCTACATTGAGCCTTTAAGCAAGCGGGGATACCTGGAGTTAAATTATGCCTTTAACCGCTCAAACACCACCAGCGACAGGGAAACCGATACGCTCAGTACCGCCAATACATATGACCATTACGACAGGTTGAGCAATAACTATAAATACAATTTTACCACCAACCGCGTTGGCCTGAACTACCGCTTTATCGAAAAGAAATACAACGTTACTGTAGGTATTGGCGTACAACCGGCCGCATTAAACGGGCTAAACCTTAAAAACGATTCGGCTACGCACGTAACCACGTTTAACGTGATCCCAACCGCTCGTTTCAGCTATAATTTTTCGAGAGGAAAAGCTTTAAACTTCCTGTATAACGGATCAAGCAACCAGCCTACATTTAGCCAGTTGCAGCCCGTTATTGATTTCACAAACGCGCTTTACCCGGTACAGGGTAACCCTAACCTAAAGCCGGAACTTGCCAATAACTTTTCATTGAGATATAATAATTTCAGTTTCCAAACCGGCAATATTTTCTTTACCAATTTCAACTTTACCGCAACACAAAATAAAATAGTACAAAACACTATTTCTTATCCCCGCAAATTTAGTAAGGCGGTGTTAGCAGCAGATCCATCGTTAAAAAGCTTTGAGGGCACTAATCTTACCAACTATTTAAATGCGGATGGTTACTATTCGGGCACTGCCAATGTGGTATACGCCAAGCCGTGGGCCCAGCGTAAATTTACCCTGCAATTTAATAGCGCCTTAACTTACACCAATGGAGTGGCATTCTCAAACAGCATCGATAGCAATAACGTTGCCGCATCATCTGCTCCATTAAAAAACATAGCCAAAAACCTCAACTTTACCCCCGGTTTAAAATTCAGGGTAAATATTGTTGATGTTATTGATGCAGAGGCAAGCAGCAGCTATGGCATCAATAAAACAACCAACTCTATCCATAGTACGCTTATTGATGGCAGCTCAAACTTCCGCACCTTAAATTTAGGGCTGGCGGGCAAAAATTATTTCTGGAAGGACTGGACCCTGAGCTATGACTTTACCCGTACTGTAAATTACGGATATGACCCTAGTCTTGGTATTAAAAACCCTAACATTCTGAATACTTACGTTGAACGCCGCTTTTTGAAAGATCACCGCGCAACTATCCGCTTGGCAGCATATGATCTTTTCAACCAAAACACAGGTTATACATCGGTTGTAAATGGCAATATAACTACGCAATCTACCGTAAACAGGCTTGGGCGTTACTACTTGCTAACATTCACACTTCGTTTACAAAAGTTTGCAGGCAAGGCCCCGGATCAGCAACCCGGCCAGCGCAGGTTTAATCGCGATGGCGGTGGACTTGGTGGACCGGGCGGTGGTCCAGGAGGAGGTGGCCCGGGCGGTCCTGGTTCTTTCTAAGGGATAATATTTTTGTAGAGACGCATAATTGCGTCTTCCGCAGGACAAGCGATTTCAAAAGCGTCTTAGCTACCGTAAATTGCAGGCGGGAGACGCAATTATGCGTCTCTACATTCAAAAACTGTCATTTTTAAATGGCCTCTACGGTAAGCAACCTATCTGGGCCCATACTGCAATGCGTAGGGAATTGGCGAGATCTTCTTTTTGGCAATATTATCCGGGGTTACGTACACCAAATCAAGCTTACGGCCACCTTCTTTCTGAAAGTACTCTATCCGCAACGGATAAAAGCCTTTTTTCAAAGGAACGATGTACGAACGTTCTATATCGCCGTCATGCAAACCATCAAGGTCAATGATCGGCTTATCATTCAGGTACACTTTGCAACCATCGTCGCTCCCTAACCCAAAAATGTAATAGCCATCCTGTTTAACTTCAAATTGCCCATCCATCACTATACCGAAATTATTTTGGCGGGGGAGTTTATTGATACTGAAAGTACTATCGGCTACGCCCTCTTTAACTGGTTTTAAAGTCTTAAAGTCGGGTAGCTTATCCCATTGGCCTTCGTAATAAGCGTAATGAAGGCCGCCCTGTTTGTAGTTTTTCCGGAGCCGTGTTGCGGGCAGATAAGTGCCCGCCCTGAAATCGCCGCTGGTGCTCTTGTCAAATTTCGCCCGGTCGGCTATCTTCCGCAGGGTAACACTTGCGGCGCCTGATAACTCTATTTCGGGCCTTGCAAGCGGCGACGTCACTGACGGCTGCGAGCCATCGAATGTATAGTGCACTTTTGTGGTATCGTCAAAGTACCAGATCTTTATTGGCTTATCCTTAAGTACAATCCCGCGGGATGGGTGAAACTCCAGCGGCTTACCGCCATAGTCATTATAAGCAAACCTTAAACCATCATACATATTTTTCAACCTCACGGTCCCGTGCGATTCCTTTGGATACGCTTTAACCACCCACTCAAAACCCTTCGGGGCATCTTTTTTCAGCAGGCTGTCCATGGCATTAATCTTCATCTCCTTCATGCCCTGTCCTTCACGCCCGCCGATATAAAGCGCCTTACCCTTACCTGCAAGCGCAGGCAGCTTCTCTTTAACCTGCTTAAGCATCACGCCATTATCCCACCAATAACTTGGGTCGCCGGCAATATAATTGCTGAAGAGCTGCGGCTCGTTCAGTAAAGCATAAGTAACAAACACGCCGCCGAAAGAGTGGCCGAAAAGGGTATTATCACCATCAGAAGGATAGGTTTTATCAATATAAGGGATCAGCTCCTCTTTAAAAAACTTTAGAAATTTGTCAGCCCCGCCCGATGTTTTATTTCCATTATTATGGGTAGGCAAAAAATCTCTATCACGGTCAACATTCAGTAGCCCGACAATTATCATTGGCGGCATGGTGTGCTCATCAAAAATAAAATGCTGGATATCGCGCCCTAATTTTATATTCCAATCATCAATGATGTACAATACATCATATTTGGTTGCCGAACCGGCTTTATAACCATCGGGCAATATTACCTGGATAACGCGTTTCTCATTTAATATAACCGAATTGATGGAATCGCGTTTACCGGGCAGGTCCTGCGCCTCAGCGCGTCCTGACAAGCTAACTATTACTGCAATAGTAATGGATAGAAAAAGGTAGGTCCTGGTTTTCATAATGGGGGAGGCTTTGATTACTGGTAAGACTATACCTTAGTAAGGATAGTTACACAAAGCAGGCAAAAAACAGCGGTTGGCTCTTTTTACATAGCTAAAAGCAGAATGCACAAAGCCTAAATCTTAATTCGCTGATTATTAACACTGTTTAATTACTTGAATTATTAGACGCTATATAGCTTAATACAGTTCCTTTATTTTTTTCCGACATTTATTTAGTGCTTAGCTTATTGAACTTGACACTGTAAGTAACCAGGAAATATCGCTTCAGTGTATTGTTTTGCACATCGTTAACCGAATTGGTGTTAATGTAACGGTACACGCTCACGTTTTGATTAAAGAGATCATAAACGGAAAGTTTAAGTTCTCCCCGGTCTTTTTTAAGCATTTGCAGGGCCAGGGACGAGCTCACTACGTTAACCCCTTTTTTAAAACCTGCCGCAACCTGGCTGTTATAATTAAAATCCTGCCTGGTTTCCCAGATGATTTTTTTAGGAAACCTTACCACCAGGCTGTTGCTTATATTGTAGGTAGCTACCCTGATACTCCTGAAATCGTCATAATGATATTTGGAGTTCGATTGGTTAAAACCAACGCTGGTATTCAGGTCAATCACATCTTTCCAGTTAACATTAATATTTTCGCGCAATCCGTATGCAACAGTATTTTGCCAGCCTTCCACATTATTCAGCAAATTAAGGTTTTGGTAATAGTTGCCGTAAAAATTAGCTGATGTGCCGAGCTGCCAGTCTTTTATCTTTTTGAACCCTTTAGAGACACCAACTGAAAAATTATAGCTTGGCCTGCCATCGCGGTTAACGGTAGTACTATTTTGCACCCCGTCTGAGCGAATGGTTTGCTGTGAAACTGCCATGTTTTTTTGCGAAGAAATGTTGCCGTACGAGTAAATACCCAGCTGACTGTTATTAAAGTATTTGAAAAAATTAAAGTAATAGGTATTGCTTATGCCGGGCCTCAAATTTGGATTACCGGTGTAGCTGTACAACGGACTATAAACAATAGTAATAGGCTGCAGGTTTGATACCCCCGGCTGGTTAACACGGCGCTCATAACTCAAGAATATTCCATAAGCTTCGATACGGATTGTTGGCAACAGGAAAAAATAATTTTGAACAAGCCTGCTGGTCGCGAAATTGTTATTGATCTGCTGCCACTGGGTGTTAAGCCCGGCGATGATTTGTGTGTTTTTATTGAGCTGATAAGTGATCCCCGGTTTAATATTCTCGGTCCATAGATCCCGTTTAAGGTCGGAGCTTTGATTAGTGAGCAGCGAATCAAAACCGCCTGTTTTACGGTCGAAGGTAAAAACCTGGTCGCTGGTTTTATTATATATGCCCGATGTGATAACATCAACAATAAGCTTTTTGGTTAGCGGGTATCGGTAACTAAAATCGAGATTGCCCGAAGCATTGTTTGATGTACGGGTAGATAACCTATGCAGGCTATCTGATAATTCCGGGCGTTGGTAATTAACCACATCATTATTAGTGAAATTGTTGTTATGATTAGGGCTAATGTTGAGGTTATGCGATATGGTGAACGATTCTTTACTGCTCTTTTTGGAGCGTTTATGAAAATAAAAGCTTTGGTTAAATTGTGTTGAATGCCCATCTCCCCATGAATTTGATACCGACTGGTTCACCGGCATATCAAAATTGTTTGATGTGCTGCCACCTGATGCCGAGGTGTTGCTATTTGAATTATAACTTAGCGATGGATTGTAACGCAGGTTGCGGATAGTATCAGGATTCCACTCCACAAGACCGCTTAAAGTATGGACATAACTGTTAGCAATCCTGCTGTTCGTAGATCGGGTTAACAGTGTGGTATCCTTCAGAAACTGCTGTTGGAAATTAGCCGATTCATTTACATTATTACGTTGGGTATAAAAGTACTGCAGGTTAAGCTTTAGCTTTTCGCCATAGTTTTGGTTAACATTAAAGCCGCCCGAGGTGATCTTTTCAATCCCGCCTCCCCAGTTTCGGCCGCCATTAAAGGATGTGTTACCTCCGCTTCGGTCAAAACCACCCTCGGCATTAAGCTCATCGCGAGAGAAAGCGGTATGGTTAAGGTTATTGCTTAACCCGATGAGGCTTACCTGCAGTGTATCACGGAACATATTGAACAGCCCCCCGGCTTCATACCTGTCGCGCGAACCCACACCTCCGAATACCTTGCCGAAAACGCTTTTTTTAATGGCCTTTTTAAGTTTGATGTTAATAATCTTCTGTACCTGGGTTTCACTTACCAAATGATCGGGGTCGTTTTCCCGGTCGTCATAAACCTGAACCTGTGCAACAATGGCCGCGTCCAAATTTTTGGTAGCGATCTTAGGGTCCGAGCCAAAAAACTGCTTACCATCAATCAGCAGTTTGCTTACCTGTTTCCCGTTAACGGTAATGGTTCCGTCACCATCTATTTGTACGCCGGGAAGTTTTTTAAGCAATTCTTCAACGGCGGCATTGGGGCGGGTTTTGAAAGCGGCAGCATCAAATTCAATGGTGTCTTTTTTTACTTTGACTGGCACCCGCTCTGCACGTACCACCACTTCCTTAAGCATCTTACTGCTGAGGGTAACGTTGCCCAAATCAATTATATCGCCTTTTTTAAAATTAAAATTATGGATATAGTTTTGATACCCGGCATAGGAAATAACCAGGCGTACCTGTTTATCAACCGGTAGGCGCTGTAATTCAAAATCCCCGTTCTTTTTACTGAGGGTATAAGCTATAAGCGAGGTATCTTTCAGGTCGACAACGGCAACAGTACTCAACTCAAGAGCTTGCTTATTCAGGGAATCGGTGACCTTCCCTTTTATTGTGGCTTTTTGGGCAAAGGCCCCGGAAAACAGGCATAACAGTATTAATGAAAGAAGGATGGTTTTCATCAAGGTTTAGGTGCAGACAGGTAAGGTTAATTAAATTGTGTTATGGGTGATGTAGGGCCGTGGTAATTAGGAAACTTAAATCATGAGGTAGTTATAGGGTTTAGATGTTAGCATGTTGGTTAATTTTTTGATAGACGCGTATTCGACAAATATCAAGCTTAAACTTTTAAAGCATAAAAACAGCTCACCCAGCTTAACCACTACATCCATAACCCCGTAGGCAGCATTATATGCTATAAATGTGCTCTAATAACATGAAAGCAGCATTAATATTGCCTGATATGCTACAAAAAAGGGGGATATTGGGTATTGTAACATTGATTTTACTAAAGTGTCCTTTTTCCCGGAGCCATGCAGAATAAAATTATTTCTTTCTCCGCATTGTTTTTTTGCGATATAAACATCAAACCAAATAAAGGAATATAAATGCGATAAAAATCAAGCATGTTCGCAATAAAATTTCGCAAATTCCGTTTTTAAACTAATATTGTGCAAGTAATATTATTTTGTACCGAATTAATTACCTAAAACCATAACATTATGAAAGCAGCGGAAACCTACAAGTCCATTTATGTAACGTTTTACAGGTGGAATGTTAAAAACTTTGGTCACGGCGGATTGCCAAAAGCTAACGCCCTTTTTGGAGCAAGCTTTTTGATGATCATTTTGCTTGCCATTTTAGTAAGTGTTGCACAATTATTTTTAACCGCCGGCTGGTTTAAGTTAAGTCCGGTATCCGGCTTAATGATATTACTGGGCGCCACAGGCGCGTTTGTGCTCAATTATTTTGTATTGCTGAACAGCCGCTATTTTAAAAAGGTGAATGCCGCGTTTGCACGCATCAGCAAACACAATCCCAATACATGGTCAATAATGCTGATGGTTTGTGTGATTGTTTCCTGCACTATGCTCCTGGTTGTTTGCCAGGCCGGAACATTTTTAAGATGAGATTAAACAATGTGATTATAAGAAGGCCCGCCGGTACCGGCGGGTTTTTTGTTTTATATAGTCCCGCTTTATCACTTCATCAAAATTCTATATCTTTCGCTTCAATTAAACTTTTATCACAGTGTTGGTTAAAACTTTTGGAAGCGCGGTTTATGGGATACAAGCTATTACCATAACAGTTGAGGTGAATATTGCATCGGGCACAAAATATTTCATTGTGGGCCTGCCCGATGTAGCTGTAAAAGAAAGCTATTTCAGGATCGAATCGGCGCTAAAAAACTGCGGTTTCAGGATGCCCCGCCAGCAGGTGGTGGTTAATATGGCCCCGGCCGATATCAAAAAGGAGGGTTCGTCCTATGATCTTACTATCGCCACTGGCGTATTAGCCGCATCCGGCCAGATAGAACCCGAAACCCTTGATAAATTTATCATCATGGGCGAGCTTTCACTCGATGGAAGCCTGCAGCCCATAAAAGGCGCTTTGCCCATAGCCATACAAGCCCGTAAAGATGGCTTTAAAGGTTTTATTCTCCCTAAACAAAACGCCCGTGAAGCAGCCATTGTAAACGACCTTGAAGTTTACGGTGTTGAAAGCATTAAAGACGTCGTTGGCTTTTTTAACGGCACATCCGAACTTAAGCCCGAAATAGTAAACACCCGTGAAGAGTTTTATGACAGCCTCTGCAATTACGACAGCGATTTCAGCGAAGTAAAAGGCCAGGAAAATATTAAGCGCGCCTTAGAGATTGCCGCGGCCGGCGGCCATAATGTAATCCTGATCGGTCCGCCCGGAGCAGGTAAAACCATGCTGGCCCGGAGGCTGCCCTCTATTTTGCCGCCATTGAGTTTATATGAATCGTTAGAAACCACCAAGATCCATTCGGTGGCAGGCAAACTTGCCGCTGCCGATGCGCTGGTAACCATTCGTCCGTTCAGGAGCCCTCACCATACCATTAGCGATGTAGCTTTGGTAGGAGGGGGAAGCAACCCTGCCCCCGGCGAAATTTCTTTGGCCCATAACGGTGTTTTATTTTTAGATGAACTGCCCGAGTTTAAACGCAGCGCCCTCGAGGTTATGCGCCAACCGCTGGAAGAACGCCGTGTTACCATATCACGCGCCAAATTCACAGTTGATTACCCAAGCAGCTTTATGTTGGTGGCAAGTATGAACCCATGTCCATGCGGTTACTATAACCATCCCGAAAAAGAATGTATTTGCCCGCCGGGTATGGTGCAAAAATACCTGAGCAAAATTTCCGGCCCGCTGCTGGACAGGATAGACCTGCATGTGGAAGTAACGCCGGTTAACTTCAGCGAACTATCATCCGACCGTGCTGCCGAAAAAAGCGAGTTCATCCGCGAGCGGGTGATCAGGGCAAGGGAAATCCAGGCAGAGCGTTTCGGCAATCGTCCCGATCTGCATGCCAACGCACAAATGAGCCCTCAAATGGTTCGCGATCTGTGCAAGATCAACGCGGCCGGCCAAACCCTGCTCAAAAAAGCCATGGAAAAACTCGGCCTCTCGGCAAGGGCTTATGACCGCATACTGAAAGTATCCCGCACTATCGCCGATCTTTCCGGGAGTGAGGAAATTAAACTGGAGCATTTAGCCGAGGCTATACATTTCAGGAGTTTGGATAGAGAGGGCTGGGCTGGGTAAAGGTACAACGAGACAATGTCTCGGGAAAGAGCAATCCGAAGCCGGAAACTTCGGACAGCAAGGGTAGCGTCCTTTAGTTTTATTCTTGTTCCGAGAATAAGTACAAGTATAAAGGCAAAAATAAATGATTAGCAACAAATCCATTTCAAGTGTAACAAATAAGAGCGATAATTGCATGGCTTATTGGATATCCGTGTCCTGCGTGATCATTATCGGATTTTTTTGCAGGGATTATATTGAATTGATTTGGTGCCTTTTGGGATTTGTGATACTTTTTACAGCAATCTCATACATTTCAAAGACTATAGTTTTAAAAGAAAATTCTATAATTATTCAGAGCATTTTCGGGAAAGACGTAGCAAAAGATGTAAATCAACGCATGCGTTTAACAACCTCTTGGCTCCTGATAAACAGAATGAAATTGGAGTTTATTGATGGAAGTCGGTATTTGTTTAACGGAAACTCCCCCCCTCTGGCGCAAGTATGAAGGGGTGGCAATGTGTGAAAAGGCTACTTGTGCCAAATATTCGAAAATATGAGTACCAAATACAAATTTCACGATCAGGATAAATTATACTTTGTAAGCTTTTCTGTTGTGTATTGGATAGACCTTTTCATAAGAAATGAATACAAACAGGTATTGCTTGACAGTTGGAGGCATTGTCAAAAGCATAAGGGGCTTGAAATATATGGATGGTGTATCATGACCAGCCACGTTCATATGATTATTGGAACCAGCGGCAATAAACTGGAGGATATATTGCGTGATATGAAAAAACACACCGCAGCCATATTACGAAGTACAATTGAAAACAATCCTATTGAAAGCCGAAAGGAATGGCTTTTATGGATGATGAAACGCGCCGGAGCGAAAAATAGCAATAACGAAAAGTTTCAATTATGGCAACAGGACAATCATCCCATTATGCTGTTTAACCATAAAGTATTGCATCAAAAATTAGATTACATTCATAACAACCCGGTAGAGGCTGGATTTGTAGAAAAACCTGAAGATTACTTATACAGCAGCGCACGGGATTACTATGATTTACCCGGCTTGGTTGATATTTTATTAGTCGATCCGTTACTGGCTTAAATTATAGAAAACTAAGAAGGCACAAGTAGCCGCCCTCTCTTTGCCTGCCCTTCATACTTGCGCCAGTAACAGACAATTGAAACTGCTTAAAACAGCGCTGAAAAACTATGGCCTTAAGAAGCTTTTATTTTATATAAACTATATGACAACCAAACCTTTACTCCTTATCACTATCGCAGCACTAACAATCTTTTCAAGCTCCTGCAAAACCTATTATATGCCTGTTGGTACTTTCCTGGAGCAGGTGCCAACCCTGGAAACGGTGAATTTAAGACAGGTTACCGCCCAGGACCCACTTGGGCATAAGCATACCTATAGTGTTTATCCTATTGATTCGATTAAATGTTTCGATAAAGACGGAACTCCTTATAAGTTAAAGAACGGGCCATCTATTGAAATACGTTTTACAGATATCAATGGCAGGCGATCAACCTTTTACTTCGACCGCACCTGGGTTATCCAGGATTCTGTTATCGGTGTTCAGTCAAAGATTCTTTCACTGAAAAAAGCAATACCGGTAAACACGATCAAGACAATTGAAGTACAGGATGGGCGAAAAAAATACCGGTACGTTAATTAGAACAAGAATATTTCACGTCCAAGACATGCTAAAAATGACACAGGTAGCCATTATTGATTTTCGTATTTAATTAAGATTTCGTTTGCTAACTTTATAATAATCCTGTTCGTATTATAACCTGTACGCGAAACCTTAAACAATTATGAAGAAACCATTACTCACTTCAAATGGTTGGATCCTGTTTGCTGGCCTGATTAGCTTTCTATCTTTTAGCGCAAATGCGCAGCACAACCGAAGTAATAAGAAACCTGTTAACACAACCGGAACACAGCAGAAGCAAGCGGATATATACCTCGCCGGGTATTCAATGCCTGACGGCAAAACGCCGGTTGCGACTTATCTTAAAAACGGCACGGCCGTTTTACTGGCCAATACGCAAAGCCAGTCAGAAATAGCATCGCTGGTTGTAGTTGGCAATGATATTTATGCCGCGGGCACGCACAATGGCCAGGCGGTATATTGGAAAAACGGCACAGAAACACAGCTTTCCAACATCAGCGGTAAGCGTATTTTTGGTAGGGCTTACGACATCGCTGTAGACAGCAGAAACGGCGATGTTTATGTAGTTGGCTATGAGCGCATCTTTGACAGGGACGACATGTATAGCCCATTCAGGGACTGGGCCAGGTGCTGGAAAAATGGGAAGCAGGTACTGCTTACTGCTATTGAGCGATCATATGCTACATCCGTTGCTGTTGATTACAAAACAGGAGATGTTTACGTTGCCGGTAAAGACGATGCCTATACCAAGTATTGGAAGAATGGAGCGCCTGTAAAAATAATTAACGATCCCTTGCCCGTAGTGCCGGCATCTATCCGTATAGCGAATAATGATTTTTACATTCCCGGAATATATTATGAGCCTGCAGGAAATAGCAGCTCAGTATATTACCGCGTCGCTTACTGGTGCGGTGCTAAAGGTACCGTATTTCTTACCGACAGAAACCAGAATGAAGCCCGGAGCACGGCTATTGCTGTTTCCGGCTCGAACGTTTATGTGGCCGGCTGGGAAAACGGGTTTGCCAAATATTGGAAAAACGGCGTACCTACAGTACTTACCAAATTGACGGATTATCCGCAGCCGTATAAAATAGCCGCAGATGGCGATGATGTATATGTGGCCGGATGGGGAGAACAGGATGGTAGTAGCGGGATACGATACTGGAAGAATGGTCAATTGGCAGGAACGTTTACTAATTTTAATATAAACGATATTGCTGTTGCAAGGCAAGGGGATAATTTAGTTAAGAGCGTAAAATCTACGCCCGCTGTTAAAGAAACACAACCTATTATTGCTCAACCACCTCCTGCACCCGTAGCCTCAACTCTTGAAGAGGATGCCAGGAAATTTTTAGCCGACAACAAAAAGAAACCAGGCGTTATTACTACAATCAGTGGCTTGCAGTATGAAATAATAAAGCTGGGCACAGGATCAAAACCATTAGCATCAGACAAGGTGAAATTTGATTTCCGAAGGACGATTATAATAGGTGGAAAATTTAAAGAAACCGCCGTTAGCCACTCGCCACTCAACAAAGTAGTAGACGACTTACTTCCTGGCCTGTGGGAGGGGATACAGTTGATGAACGTGGGCAGCAAATACCGGTTGTTTTTCCCAGCGAGACTCGGATTCTATAAACCTACACCTGAGTATCCTGCAGCATCTGTTACATTTATTTGGGAGATAGAATTGCTGGAGATACTAAAATGACCTATCATATCCCTGAAAAATTCAGGCGCTTATTAGCGGCTCCTGCGTTGGCGCGCGAAAGGGGGTAAAGTTGGGTTTTAAGGCTTAATAACGGCGCTACAAACCCATTCAATTGCCGGCGAAGCCGGGGCTGATACCCGGCGCGGGCAAATTGGGTTATGCAGCTTAGCAGTTTACCTGCAAAACTTTAAGCCATACAGCCAACTGTACTATTATATTAAATAGCCGGTTAACTTAAAAGAAGCATGGCCCGCGGTTGCTGCCAATTGGAAATTTGTTAACCCTGCCATGCACATGATCGCAATGTGTATGATCGCGATACATTTTTTGATGAGATGGCGGGCAATTTACCTGTAGTGGTTGGGTAGTTTCAGTCTTATCAGGCTGACAAACTATCGTAGCTTGTTTTTTCATAACGACTTCTCCCTATGTTAGGTGACATTGATAATTGATATAATAAATTTAACTATAAAAACAGTTATTTACAATACCTTTCTATCAGAAAATAATATTAAAAAATTACGGGTTAAACCCGAAGGTGCAAGTAGCTTTTGCCCGCAGGCAAACCCTGCATATTTGCGCCAGCAAAGGAAAAAAATCATTAGTGGCATCTTAGATAAATAAACAGCCGGAGCAAATAATATATACTCCGGCTGTTTAAATAATATAGCGTACCTGTATTTATTTCCCTTTCCAAAACTGCAGGTAATGCAGGTTGTACCCTCCGTTGTTAGCTAATACCTTTATTTTGTTGCTCCCGGCTTTTAAAACAATGTTTTTTACAGCAATAACCTGCCATTTTTTTAGCCCGCCTGTGTTGGGTACTGCCACTTCTTTTGCCTGGGTTATATTATTAACTAAAACAGATAGTTTGGCATCATCGGTAGCGGATGCCACTTTGAGGCATAGGGAGTATCTGCCCGGTGTTTTAACCTGTATTGTGTACTGTGTCCATTCATTGGTTTCAATATGATCTACATAGTAACTGTCATACTTCGTAGAATCTTTGCTGATATCAACGCCGTCATTCCGGTAAACATGGCCTTTGTTGCCTACACCGGGTTTGCCTGAAGTATGATAGTCGGCGGTATCGGTGTCAAAATAAGCATAACCGTTGCGGCCCAGGTCATAATCAACAGCATTGATCACGGTGCCGTTGTCAATCCTGTTGGCTTTAAAGGGCTTGGTAACGCTTGTATGCGGCTGCCTGAAAATAGCATCGATGACATCATGATGGATAATGGTATTTTCTAATTTAGCATACGTAGCCAGCTCAAGGGTGCCGCTATAAGTATTGCTCTCGTTAGGTTTATTCCTGCCGGTGTTCAGGTACCTCGCCACATCATCATAGTTCAGATTTGAACGGATCTCCATCGGGTTATTATTGCCCAGCTTTTTTAATGGCCATAATGACCAGCCAATGTTATTTTTTTCTAATAAGCCGATAGCTTCGGTAAGCCAGGTATTTGAGTTTTCGCCGGTTTCGCCCAGCCATACGGGGATATTATACTGCTCGCGTGTTTTTACGATATGCTCAACAGACTTCTGATTGTTAAAATTCCAGTATTTATGAAAGCTCAGCACCATGTTTTTATCCCATTGGGGTAAAATGCCGTTATAGTTATTGCCCCAACCGTTGCCTTCAATAATAATGATGTGTTTTTTATCTACCTCGCGAATGGCTGCAGTAATATCAACCATCAGTTTTCTTAGCGGACCGTTTGTTTTTTCCTTCAGTCCGTTTTTATCATTTTGAGGATCGTCAAAACCCCAGTTTGGCTCGTTGATGATATCATAAGCGCTTATGTAAGGTTCGTTTTTATAGCGCTCGGCCAGTTTACGCCAAAGGGCTATGGTTTTTTGTTTATTAGCCTCGCTGTCCCAAAGCGATGGTTTGTCCGGGTCGCGGTCGGAGATGTTCAGGTCGTTGCCTTGTCCGCCGGGCGCGGCATGCAGGTCAAGGATCAGGTACATGTGGTTTGCTTTACACCAGGCCAGTAAGTCATCGGTCATTTTAAACCCTTTATCCAGCCAGGTGTTTTTACCGGCAACGGGCTCCTTATCAACCGGCAAGGTGTAAAGGTTGTAGTGCATTGGCAGGCGAATAGAATTAAATCCCCAGCGCTTCATCGAATCCACATCAATTTTGCGGGTGTTATTGGCCAGCCAGGTATCATAAAACTCCTTAGTTTCGGCCGGGCCCATTAGCTCTTCCAGCCTTTCGCGAATGCGGTACTGCCGGCTGTCTTTGTTAATGTGCAGCATATAGCCTTCCTGCAGCATCCATCCCCCTAAACCCATACCCCGCATCAATACATTCTGCCCCTTTTCATCAACTATTTTTTTGCCTTCGGCTTTTAAAAAGCCTGTTTGCGCATTGCCTTGTAACGAGACAAATAATGCAGGAGCCGCGGCAAGCAGAGCTTTAATCCCAGACCTTACCTTTATGTTTTTTATTAACGATGTTAACATGTTGTTGTGCATTTAAATTTTTCCTGAACCGGTTTATATTACCAGATATACGTTCCAACCGAACCTTTATCAAGTTTAACAGCTAATACTTTTCCCTGGTACTGGATGTTAAAATCCTGCGCGCCATCGCCGGTGTTGGCTACGATAAGTACTTTTTTTCCATCGGGGGTTTTGAAAGCTACATTAGGTAAAGTATCCATATTGTTTGATGCAATTCGTACTGAACCCGGACGTACAAATTTGGAAGCGTGGGCAATTGAATAATAAGCTACGTTCTTCTTTACTTGGTTTTTATCAATGGTAACGGCGCCCTGGCACATTGGGCAGCCGCCCCTGTCGGTATAGGGCTTATATTCAGGGTCGGCGGCAAGGTTCCACTCCAGTACATTGCGGCTCCAGTTGCGGGTTGCGCCAACAATCAGGCTTTTTACCGGCCAGGCAATGTTGATGGTACTTTGATTTTCGGGCTCAACGGTCATCTGCTCGGTAAAGTAAATGTTTTTATCAGGATGGGCGTTGTGCACATCGGTAAGGGCCGAGATATCGCCGCCATACAGGTGAAAGCCCGAACCGTCCACATATTTACGGGCAGCCGGGTCATTCAATATCGAAATAGGGTAGTCGGGCCTGTCGGCATTATGATCGTAAACAATGATCTTTGTTTTGATACCTGCCGCCTTAAACGCCGGACCAAGGTTGTTTTTGATAAAGTCGGCTTCGTCGGGCGCAACCATCAGCAAGCTGGGGTTATTACCCGGGTGTAAAGGCTCATTTTGAATGGTGATGGCATCAATATTAATTCCATTGGCCTTCATCGCCTGGATATATTTAACCAGGTATTTTGCATACACCGGGTAACAATCGGGTTTTAACCTGCCGCCGCGGGTATCATTATTGGTTTTCATCCAGGCCGGCGGCGACCATGGCGAACCCAATACCTTGATTGCCGGGTTAATTGCCAGGATCTGTTTCATTACCGGGATCACATCGGTTTTATCCGGGCCAAGGTTAAAATGTTTTAACGTTGGATCTGTCTGGCCTTTGGGCATATCATCATAGGAGAATACTTTCTCGTTCAGATCGGATGCGCCAATACTCAGCCTTAAATAACTGATACCAATATCATTTCCTGTAACCGCAAAAAGATTTTTAAGCAGCGCGGCCCGGCTTTCGGTACTCATGCGGATGATGTGCATAGCGCTGCCTCCGGTTAATGCAAATCCAAACCCGTCTATCGGCTGGTAATGTTGCTTATCATTAACAGTAATAGTGGTGCCGCCGGCCTCCCCGGTTTTAAAAATAAGCGGCTCTTTTTGCTGCTCAAAAAGTGCCGATCTGTCGGCCCGGGTAAGCCATAAGCTTGCCTTTGTTTGCGCGTTTATTGCAGCGACCGGGCCAAGCAGCATGGCGCCCAATAAAATCGATTTGATTTGCGTATTCATGAAACAGGATTTACAGGTTTATTTATTGGATAGCAGGAATTAATACGGCTGTTAAAATTGGATAAGTAAAAATATTACTGTTTTTAATAAAATGTAGTAATTAATCGGTTACAAAGTCAATAAGTAGATTTTGTAGTGGTTAAGAAGTAGTTTATCCCTGGGGTTAATTTAAAGCAGGGCGATATAAAGTCTTGTTTAACTGCGCAAATTTAATTTGCAATTTAAAACATTTGTTTTTATGAAATGATTTCTATAAATTCACGTACAACTATCCAATGAATACTCCATCTAAAAAAATTGTCATATTTGATGACGACGAGGACATCCTTTCTATTTGCAGTTATATTTTGGAGGAACAAGGGTGGGAAGTGCACACATTTAGCGACTGCAATAACATTGTTGAAAAGGTTTCGGGCATTTTGCCAGATGTGATCATGATGGATAACTGGATCCCCGATTCGGGCGGGATCATTGCCACGCAAACCCTCAAAAAAACCGAAGGGCTTAAAGAAATACCGGTAATTTATTTTTCGGCAAACAGCGATATCCAGATCCTGGCCAATCATGCCGGCGCCCAAAGCTATTTAGCCAAACCATTTGACCTTGAAGACCTGGAAAAGGTGATCAACAGGGTGATAGCGGCGTAGGAGGGATAGCTACTATACCATAAATTTATCTTGCGGATAGTGCAGGGGGCTGCGTTAGTGATAGGAGCGGATACCGGCCTTGTGACTAATGCCAGTGCAGTATGAGCGTATAACACGGGCCGCAGGCAACGCCCATATTTACCATACCGATCAAAAATTGTATTTAATTTATAAGTATCTATAACAAAAAAAGAGGAACAAAAACAATGACAGCCCCCTTTAAAACGCTTCTATCTTTTTTCCTCAAACGATGCCAGCAGGTTTATATTCGGGTCCACCTTAACATCTGCAGGCTTGGCTTTTACCCGGAAACGGGCGGTTGTCGATTTCTCTTTTACCGGCACAGTTAACAGCTGCCCGTCAACCGACACCTCCAGCGGCAAATTGTAAACATAGGCCTGGTTTTGGGTTACATTTATGGTAACGTAACCATCCTTTTCATTATACTTCCAGCTAACCGCCAAATTTGGGTGCCCGGCGTTGCGCAGCCATTGCGTAAAAAACTGTTTCAGGTCCTTGCCGCTGGTTTGTTCCATTACCCGCCTCAAATCATCGGTATTGGCATTGCTGCCCTGGTATTTTGAATAATAGTTTCTTACTCCTTTCCAAAAAACATCATCGCCCAGTTTGCGCCGCAGCATGTGCAGCACCCAACCGCCTTTTTCGTAACTATTGGCATTAAGCAGCTGCATAAATTTTGTTTTAACAGCGGTATCAACCACGGGCGTTAAACGCTCTTTTTCAAAATCCAGCACTTTTTTACGCTGGCCGATAAGGCGTGTTTTTAAGGTATCGGCCCCGTATTTATTTTCGAGATAAAGATTGGTCATATAAGTAGCAAAGCCTTCACTTAACCAAAGGTGGCCAAAGCTTTTCTCGCTGGCGCCATCGCCAAACCACTGGTGGGCAATTTCATGCGCCATTAGTTCTTCTATGTCCGGGCTTTTAACCGATTCTTCAAAGTAGAATATGGCACTGGCATTTTCCATGCCGCCAAAAATGGTTTTCGATTGCACATTGGCCAATTTTTCGTAGCTGTAAGGGCCAACATTTTTTATAAAGTAGGGGAGAATATTTTTAGCTACAGCATAGCTTTTAAACCCAACCTCTTTACTTTCCGGAAAAACATAGGTAAAAACTGGGATTCCGTTAACATCACCGGGGCGGTCAACTGCAAACTCAGCTACGCCTATAACCATTACTTTGGTAGGCAGCGCAACGGCTTCAACCCAATGGGTTAATTTAAGCTTTCCGTCGAGTTGCTTTTCTTCGGTTTGCAGGCCGTTTGATACCACCTGGTAATGATCGGGCGCGGTTACAATAAAATCAATCGTGGCTTTGTCGGCAATATTATCAACGCAGGGCAGCCAGTTATGGGCCCGGTTAGGCCAGTTATCACCAAAAAACGTGCGGTGCCCGAATGCGTTGGTCGAGATGATCAACCCATCAGCCGGGATGCCGCTATAACTTATCGTATAATCGCGGGTGTTACCTTTATAGGCCCGGGTATTGATCTTTAGCTGTTCGCCATCCTGGGTAAACTTTACCGGCTTCCCGTTTTCGGTTACTGCCGATACCAGCATGCCTTTACCCTCAGCATTCTTTTTCACCAGGTCCAGGTTAAACCCTTCCGCGCCGTTCAAAAACCTTACCGAAACCGTGGCCTTTCCCTCTATATTATTATCGGCGTCATTAAGTTTAATATCAAACGTATAATGTTTAACATCAATCTGCGCCCCTGGAACCTGGGCAAATGCCGGCATCGTAAACAGGGCCGGTAACAATAAAAGAACAAAAAATATCCTGCGCATAGCCTTGGTTCAGTTTGTTTTGTACTGCAACAAAGCTAATAAAAACAAGCTGTTATCCGCCTTTCCCGGCCATATGGTTTATCACATTTTTACATTGCTAAAACGTTACATTAACCCCTGTGGTGAACAAAAAGTAAAGTCCGTTCATTTTGGTGTTTTTTACATAATCAACCTGGTTAAATGGCTTGATGAGGTACGGCGTAAAGAGGATTTGCCACTTGTTAATAGCATAGGTTAAAGGCAACGATCCGCTGAAAGCAAGCAGCTTATATTGCCTTACCTCGCGCTGGTTTTGCTTCGTTACCGTTTGCGTTATAATAGTTTGCTTTGGCTGGCTGGGAAACAGGATATTAATAGGTGTTTGCTGCTGGGGCTGCTCTATCGAGCGGGTAACCTGCGATTCGGTATAATAAGTTTGGTAGAAAGATTGTGTACCGGCATAAAGCGTGGCGGTAGGAGTAACTTTTAGCCCGCCTTTTTTATCCGCGCCTGTTTTCAGGGCAAAAATTTCTTTTGATAATTCGGCCGTATTCACAACGTCGTTGCTGTTATTTTTATTAAACCTGTAGCTGATGCCCGCGGTAAATTTTACAATATCATCCGGATTGACATACAACTGCCCGTCGAGCGTGGCATTAAATGAAGAAAGTATAATGGGACTGCTTTTGGTGATAAAATATTTGGTGGCCGATACATTGCCTCCGTAATACCGTTTTGCATCAAACGCGAAAACATAGCCCGGTGTAACGCTAAGTCCTTCGGTGCCTGATTTGGAGCCATTAAGATCAAAATAGCCGATAGCGCTTACAAAAAAACCCTGCTTGCTAACTAATGTAACCGAGGGAAGAAGCACCGGAACACTGCTTTCATCGCGCCGGCCGGCATAGGTAAGGTTTGAAAGATATTGCAAACCCGCATTTACAAACAATTCTTTTGTTTTTGCCGCGGTATCAGGTTTTTTCTGGGCATAAACCGCAGGGCCGGCCAAAGCCAGCAGCAGGATAAGTTTAAGTTTTTTCATGGTTAATGTTGAATAAAAAAAGTGCGGATAATCAAAAAGGCCGGTACCGGCCTTTTTGATTTAATATATGTAAATACTATTACTGTTTGGCAGCGCTCAGTTTGGCTGAACCCTTACCCGAAGTTTTAACAATAACGCTTTTCTTTCCCGCCTTTACAGCAGTACTGGAAGCGCTGCTATTTGAGAACCCGGCATTTAGCTTTTTAGAGCCCGCTGCCACGTTACCTGTGCTGTTCAGGTTGCCAGACGAGGTAACACTCACATTTTTGCTAACAGCATCGGCGCTATTACCCGCGGCCACTGCAGTTTTACCTGTTGTTGTTGTAGCGCCAGCCCTTAAAGCGGCAGCATTGCTGCTTACTTTTTCGGTAGTGTTAGCGGCAACACCTTCGGTCGTGGTTAATGCTTTTTCGCCTGTTGCTGTTACTCCGGTTGCGTTCACAGTACCTGCGGCTGAGGTATTGCTGCTAACACCGGCCTGTGCAGCTGTTGTACCTGCGGTAGCATTTACGGTTGAGGCAACGTTGCTGTTAACATTGGCGGCCTCACTGGCGGCAACGCCTGTTGTGGCCTGGTTGGTGGCAGCCTGAGTTTGAGCGGCTGTCCGCGCTGCTACATTTTGAGCCTGTGTTGCAGCCTGGTTGGTTACGGTTGAGGTTGTGTTAACCGCTTTTTGCGCTATTGATGCAGCATTCACAGTTGGCGTAGCTACCCGCGTAGCTATTTTAGTAGCGGTAGTTGCTCCAAGATTAACCTGGGCCGAGCCAACTTTAAAAGCAAATAATGCAGCGGTCAATAAAACGGGTTTAATTAGATTTTTCATGATTAGTTTTTTAGTTCATTAATATGTGAGGGGGGTAAACTTAAGCCCTCATCTGTTCGCTGTAGTAAATCAAAGTAAGTGCCATTGCACAGTAAATGACATTTTAATGACTTCCGCCTCCAAAAAGTGTGAAATTGTGTATAATAAATTATACACATGTTTATTTTGTTCGTCAGCAAAGGGGCAAAAAATAACGCCCCTTGCTTTTAGCAAGAGACGTTATTTTTGCCTGGTATACCAAGCATTACAACATGAGGTACCCGGCGCATCATGTTGGCCATGGCCGGAGTCACTTGTCCTTAATATTATTATGTGTCTGTTAGCGCTTTATGCCACATCTTGTTATAATGAAACAACCTGCTGATCTCTTTAATTTCCCACCGAAAAGGTGATAGGCACATCATATTCCACGGTTACCGGTTTACCATTTAATAGCCCCGGCAGCCAATCGCCATCAATACATTTAACGGCCCTCATCGCTTCTTCATCACAACCGGAGCCTATTGAATTTTTTACCCGGTAATTTGATATTTCTCCCTTATCGCTCACAGTGAAAGTAATAATTACAGTTCCTTGTATAGGTATGGAGGCTTCTCTTGCCTGGGAGGGGTACCTGATACTAATTAAGGGCCTTGAAAACCGAGCCTCTCCATCCAGATAAACCGGCGGGCGATCAAGCACCGTTTTTATGGTACTATTGCCGCTTATAATATTAAACGCCTTATTAACATCTTGTGGGATGGGTTTAAAAAATTCAAACTTATTATTTGTATAGTCGTATTTGATTTGTAGTTCACCCTGATGATTAAACGCTGTCCAAACCCCCGTCTTCTTACCATCCTTATACCGCCCTTTTTCGGCTATTTGCCCCCTAAAACCATAATAGGTCCATAAGCTGTCCCTTAAATTATTTTTATAGAAGCCTTCACAAATTACATCGTTTCCATGAAGGTCACTTGCTGTATATTTACCTTCTTTGCGCTGCTTATCGGCTTTTAATACTTCGTATTTTTCCCAAATGCCCAGTTCTTCGTTGGTATGGGTTTGTTTGGTGGTTTGCGCAAAGATCCGGGAGATTGACAACAGCGAGATCAGTAATAAGGTCGGTTTTTTCATAGCATAAATATAGCTTTTTGATATTAAACAAAAAGAGGCAACGCCATTAACCTAAAGCCAATAGCTTTGCCTCTTTTTATCAGCAAAGGAAAATAATTACATTTTAGGCATCCTGCGCATCATGTTGGCCATAGCAGCGGGATTGCTCATTTGCTTCATCACTTTCTTCATATCATCAAACTGCTTCATGAGGCGGTTAACTTCCTGTAAATCGGTGCCCGAACCTTTGGCTATGCGGTTACGGCGGCTTTGATTAATGGTTTCAGGGTTAGCTTTTTCAAACGGGGTCATCGATTGGATAATAGCTTCAATAGCTTTAAACGCATTATCATCAACCTCAACATCCTTCATCATTTTGCCCACGCCGGGTATCATGCCCATCAGATCTTTCATGTTACCCATTTTCTTGATCTGCTGGATCTGGCCGTAAAAGTCGTTAAAGTCGAACTTGTTTTTGCGGATCTTCTTCTGTAGCTCGGCTGCCTCTTTCTCGTCAAACTGCTGCTGAGCGCGTTCAACCAACGACACCACGTCGCCCATGCCCAGGATCCTTGATGCCATACGATCGGGGTGGAAAACGTCAAGCGCTTCCATCTTTTCGCCGGTACCAATAAACTTGATAGGCTTATTAACAACCGATTTGATCGAAAGGGCCGCACCACCGCGGGTGTCACCATCCAGCTTGGTTAATACCACACCGGTAAAGTCCAAGCGGTCGTTAAACACTTTGGCGGTATTCACAGCATCCTGGCCGGTCATGGAGTCAACCACAAACAGGATCTCGTGCGGTTTTACGGCATCTTTTACCTGCTCAATCTCCACCATCATGGCCTCGTCAATAGCTAAACGGCCGGCGGTGTCAATAATCACCACGTTATTACCGTTCTGCTTAGCCTGGGCTATCCCTTCGCGGGCAATAGCAACTGGGTCTTTCGAGTCGCGATTGGCATAAACAGGGATACCTATCTGCTGGCCTAAAACCTCCAGCTGATCAATAGCCGCCGGACGGTAAATATCATCAGCAACCAGTAATGGTTTTTTATTGCGTTGTGTTTTTAAGTAATTGGCAAGCTTACCGGTGAAGGTTGTTTTACCAGCACCGTTCAAGCCGGCAATAAGGATGATGGTAGGCGTAGCCGGAAAATTCAGATCGGCTGTGGTACCGCCCATCAACGCGGTAAGCTCATCGTTCATGAGCTTGGTAAGCAACTGACCCGGCGAAATGGATGTTAATACATTATTACCAAGCGCTTTTTGCCTCACATCATCGGTAAATGCTTTGGCGGTTTTATAGTTAACGTCGGCATCAAGAAGGGCCTTGCGGATCTCCTTCATGGTTTCGGCCACGTTTATTTCAGTAATAGTTCCCTGACCCTTCAGGACCTTGAACGCCCTGTCGAGTTTATCCGAAAGATTTTCAAACATTATATTAAAAAACTTTAATCTTTTTTATAAGGATACAAAGGTATGATTTTGAACTATATTAACTTGTCTCATCCCATTGTTTATTCCAAAATAAAGCCGGCCCTGTTTTTAATAAGGCCGGTTCAATTGTATTATTTGTTCAAGACTGTACTACGGGAACCGGTACAGCATTCCCAACCCAATGCCTTCATAGCCCTGGGCGCTATCGGATGTATGTTTATCATACAACAGCGTTCCGTTTACCGTTGCACTAATTAACCTGTTCACCTTGGCTGTTAGCGTCAAATCAACACGGTGGGTAATAAATTTTGGCGATTGGGCATAAGGGATAAATAACGCGTAACGGGTATTTAAGTGAATGTTTTTGGCTATATCTTTATCCAGCAACGCCACAACCTGGAACGCCAAATCATTCTTCACTGTTTTTAATGTATCCACGCCGTAGTTATCTTTTTGATATTTATGGATGGTGTGATCAAGTACAAAAGTTTGTCGTGCGGTACCGGTACCCAAACGCAAATCGAACCAACTCTTTGGCTTATACTCAAAACCGACCGATTCGGTAAGATAACCCGGCGACATAAAGTTTGAAATATACTGCTGATCGAACTTGCCATTGCCTTGATCGACATAATTAAACCCTTTATCAAACTGCGACTCGAAGGTTAATGCGCCGAAAAAGTACCAGCTTTTTGATAATTGCGAAGCTACTTTATTATCAAAATAAATACGGTCCTGCGTTTTACGTTTGCCCTGTCCTTTATTTTTTGATACGCCGTAAGTAAGGTTAAGCTCGGACACATAACTGAAAGGCGCTTTGTTATATTCGGTATGATAAATAAAATTTGAACCCAATGCCACCGCGCTTACGCCACCCGCCGCATAATTGCTGCTAAATGCCGACTGGCTAAAGTTCAGGCCGAATGTGATTACTTTTTTCCAGTAGTTTACTTTATAATCGAGCATGGTAACAGGTACCATTTCGCGCTGGATCTGTATGGGGCGAACCCGTGTGGGGATGGCGTTTTTGCGGGAATTTATCCGGTATTTATTAAGTACCGCAGTGTCTATTTTAACACTATCTTTTTTCAGAGTATCTGTTTGTGCTTTTGCTGATAAAACGCACGTGACTGATAATGCGAGTATTAGTAATCCCGGTTTCGTTTTTAACATAGTAAACAAATTAAAGCAAAAATCTCCTTTTTTACCTACAATAAACAAAAATGTTGCTTCAGGGTTTAGTCTGGCAAACGACTTTTGGGCAAAAATATTGGAATTTCCGGATATTAAAATGAACTTGTATTAAGGTTTATCTGCCTTATTCACGGCCAAGATCCTTCTTGCTATCTTCGGGTGTAACAAGCGGGGTAAGGGAATAAGGGCGTTTTTTATACTTTAAAAAACGATTGAGGTTGGTTTTGATGGAGGCTATAAACTCATAGTCGCTGGCGGTTTTTACCAGGTAATAACCGGGGCGGTACCGCAGCATGAAGTCGGTAAGCTGCTGATCTTTTAAATTGGTTATGGCGCCAACATAAGTTCGGTTAAAACGATAGTCAATAACACTTTGCTGATAGTCTTTCTCAATAGTTTCGCGCAGGTGGGCAGCATTGCGGCCGCTGCGGCTTAACGCATTGTAAATAGCATCAATACTTAAACCAGCGCCACCAGGACCAAAGCTCAGCAGGTCCTTATTATTAAGCGGGCCGAAGATTTTGGTATAATCGTTTTTGGTTGCAGCCAGCCGTTTTTGCGGGTTAAGCAGGGTATCACGCACGATAACTTCTTTAAGCTGTATGGCTGTGCGCTTCATATAAACGGCAAGTGATTCGCCGCCTTGCACTTTCAAAGTATCAGGATGATGATCTGATTTTGTAAAAACAAGCACATCGCCCGGCTGGGCTTCTATCTTGAATTCACCTTTAAAAGTATTGTAAATAGATTTGCCGGTGGTGATGTTCTGTACATTAACTTTGGCAATGCGGTCTTTGCTGTCTTTATCAAACACAACCCCATCCACGGTCTTTTGCTGGGCAAAAGCCGTTGCCGCGGGCAGGGCAAAACATATCAGGAGCATCCACAATTTCATTGCGGGGGCAAAAATACGTGTTGTACAGCGGGCGATCATACAATTTAACAACAATTAACCTTTGGGGGAGGGAGCCAAGATATCAGGAGTCAAGAATCAAGATAGATTTAGAGGTCATTTCTTTCTGTCCTGGCTCCTGACTCTTGCTGTCTTGCCTCTGTTTCTCACTTAACAACCACAAGCTTCTGGCCAATTTTAATGCCATTGTCGCTCATACTGTTTAACGCTTTCAGGTCATCAACAGTTATTCCAAAACGTTTGGATATGTTGTATAGTGTATCGCCCTGTTTTACGGTGTAGATCTTATCGTCGGGCGGGGTTTTAGAAAGGGTATCCTGAACGGGTTTACCAATGCTATCGTTGATCTGCGATAATACACGGTCTTCCCGTTTAATTTTAGCAATCTCGCCTTCGGGGCGGTCATACTGATCGAGGTTATATTTTACAATAATATTGATCAGCAACTGCGGATATTTAGGATTAGTGGCATAACCTGCCTTTTTCAACCCATAAGCCCAGCCTTCATAATCGTTCTTATTCAGCTCAAAAAGTTTAGCGTAATTTTTACGTTTTAAAAACGCCGAGTGGTCACGAAAGGAATCCTCCGGATTATCATAAACGCGGAAGCAATCATTCACGTTATCGTCATCCTTATAATAGCTTTTGCCGGTCCAGTCGCTGGTGCATTTTATGCCGAAGTGATTGTTGGCATATTTGGCCAGGTCACTATTGCCCGCGCCCGATTCAAACAAGCCCTGCGCCAGGGTGATACTGGCCGGGATACCATACTGGTTCATTTCCTGGATGGCAATGGCCTTAAAACGGTCAATATATTCTAACGAATTGTACGACCGGTAATTGGCAATAGCATCCTTATTGGCCTTTTGGATATTGCTGTTATTGCGTTTCGCATCGCGGTTTGATACTGTAGTGGTTTTTTTGCGGGCAGAGCATGAATTGAGGCAAACTACAGCAATGAACAGGTATATGGTTTTTCGCATGAGGCTTAAATCTTATTATGTGGCATATAACCAGGGGCCAAATTAAGATTTTATAAACGTAATTATTGCTGTTTAGTTGTTGCGTCGGCCAATTGCGTTTGGTTTGCCGGATTTTCATCCAGGTCATTGAGGTTATACCTGTTAATGATACCCAAAACCTGCGATGCCCATTTGCGGCTACCGGCATAACCGGCACGCTGAATACCTTTTGCCCATCCTTTATAATCATAATGGGTAAGCGCGTCGGCCAGGTGGCTAAACTGCTTGCGCTCGGTCATGATACGTGCAAAGTCCTGAAACGAATCAAAAACCGAATCGTATCTTTTATAAGAGGTACGAACTTTTTTGTTGTGTTTGGTATAAACTACGGTATTGTAACCTTTTACTCCAAACTGGTTATTAAGGTTTTGTGCTATGGTGCTGTTGCCGCAACCCGATTCATGCATGGCTACACCTAAAACGATGCTTGCCGGGATCCCGGTTTCGTGCATGATCTTAATGGCATCATCTTTGAACTTTTCAATGTAAGATTGTGAGGTATTTTTCTGTGCTGAAGCAGCTAATGTTGAAATCAACAGTGTTGTAATCAGTAAGATTTTCTTCATAATTTATTTTTTTCTGATAACCAGCAGCCCGTCGCGTACCGGCAGGATCAATTTTTCTATCCTGCTATCAACAGCTATCTGGTCATTTAGTTTGCGGATTCCTTCAGTATCGGCATCTTTTTCGGTGCCGTACACCTTTCCTTTCCACAAAACGTTATCAATTATTATTAATCCTCCGGATCTGACTTTGTCAAAAACTAATTGAAAGTAAGTATAATTATTCTTTTTATCGGCATCTATAAACACCAAATCAAAAACATCCTCCTGTAAATCAGCAATAACGGCCTCTGCCTGCCCAAAATGCAGCTTTATTTTGTTTTCAACATTTGTTAGTTTAAGATGTGAAGTGATGATCTCCTCCATTTCGCGGTTAACTTCGATGGTATGGAGGATGCCGTCGTCGGCCAAACCCTCGGCCAGGCAAATAGCCGAGTAGCCTGTATAGGTACCTATCTCCAGGATGCGTTTAGGCTGCACCATTTTGCTTAAAAAACTAAGCAGCCTGCCCTGGTAATGCCCCGATAGCATGTTAGGTTTTAACACCTTGATATGCGTTTCGCGGTTGAGCTTTTTAAGCACCTCCGGCTCCGGGTCGCAATGGTCATCTAAGTAAGCCAATAAGGCATTAGGGAGAATATCCATGGGGGCAAAGATACACCGTTGATGGGAATGATTACGCTGATTTCGTTGATTTATTTTGTAAGTTATTGATTTTTAGAATGATTTATTACTACCAGAATCGTTGATTCTTATTGATTATGTTGATTTCGCTGATTTGCCTTTCGCTTGAAGAATAATTTTTTTGCCTGATTTTTCTCTGATTTTAATAGTTTTATAGCATAACCTTATCAAATGAAAGATCTAATTAATAATGCCTATAAACACTCTGAGCTTACCGGTAAAATTATTGGTTGTGCAATGAAAGTTCATTCAACCTTAGGTAACGGTTTTCAGGAAGCTATTTACCAGCGAAGTTTGGAGATCGAACTGCACAAACAAGGGTTGCTGTTTTCCCGGGAGCTTGAAATGGTTATCTTTTATGATGAAATAGAGGTAGGCAGAAGGCGCGTTGATTTTTTAATAGATCAAAAAGTTATGGTAGAACTCAAAGCTGTATCCAAACTTGAAGATATTCATCTCGCTCAGGTATTAAACTATCTCGAAGCTTACAAACTCGAAACCGGACTTCTTATTAATTTCGGATCCAAAAGCTTAGAGTTTAAACGCATTACCAACGAATATAAACTTGCACGACAGCAAAACAAATCATAAAAAGTCACGAGCAATCAAAAAAAATCATTAACTAAGAGGTAGACAAATCAGCGAAATCAACGCCATCAAAATAATCTACGGTCCATCCAACTCTGCAGTAAAATCACCGCCGATATCGTATCCACCAACTCCTTATTCTGACGGTTCTTCTTGTTCATGCCGCTTTGGGCGATAGTTGCTGATGCCATTTTTGAGGTAAAGCGTTCATCAACCATTTCGATAGGGATTTCGGGGAAAGTTTTCTTTAACAGGTTTACAAACCCTTTTACATGAATGGCCGATTGCGAGGGGGTGTTGTCCATCTGCTTTGGTTCGCCTACGATGAACCGCTCCACTTGTTCTGCTTGCAGATATTTTTTTAAAAACTCGATGATATTATTGGGGTGGATGTTATCAAGCCCGGTTGCGATGATCTGCAAAGGGTCGGTAACCGCAATGCCGATGCGCTTGGTTCCGTAGTCGAATGCCATTACTCTCATTTGGTAAAGATATGAGATGTGAGATATGAGATGTGAGATTTTTTGAATATGACGATAGTCACTCTTTACTTTCCATCAAGTAAGGACGCTCTGCTATGCCATTCCTGTCTCAAATCTCACATCTCATATCTCACATCTAAAATCAAATTACTATTTTGCACCAAATGCAGTTTAAAGAAATAGTAGGACAGGAAGCAACTAAGCAACGTTTACTTAACACGGTGAGCGAGAACCGGGTAAGCCATGCGCAATTATTTTTAGGCCCCGAAGGATCGGGCAGCCTGGCGCTTGCTGTTGCCTATGCCCAGTACCTTTCCTGCGAAGACAAGCAGCCCGGTGACTCATGCGGTGTATGTTCCTCCTGCCGGAAGTACCAGAAACTGATGCATCCCGATCTTCATTTTTCTTACCCTTTCTTTGCAAAACATAAAGATGATACAGCGCTTACTTTTATTGAGCAATGGCGCGGCGCTTTAACGGCTAACCCATATTTAAGCCTGGACATATGGCGCGGATACCTGGATGCCGAAAACAAACAGGCCAATATCAATATTGCCGAATGTCACCAGATCATTAAAAAACTAAGCTTTAAGCCTTTTGAATCGGAATATAAGATCCTGATCCTCTGGCTGCCCGAATACCTCGACAAAGAAGGCAACGCCCTGCTTAAAATTATTGAAGAACCGCAGCCTAATACACTGTTTTTATTAGTTGCCCAAAACCAGGATCAAATCCTGAACACCATATTATCCCGTACGCAGCTGGTTAAAATACCAGCTTTGGAGTACGATGAAATTAAGGCACATTTAATAAATACCCATCACCAAACCGAGGAAGCGGCTGCCGAAATTGCCTACCTGAGCAATGGCAACATGACCGAAGCACTGGCCATGCTGCAACAGGATAGCAAAAGCTACCATGAGCTGTTTGTACAATGGCTGCGCTATTGCTTTGGCAATAAAGGCATAGAGGTGATGGCTTTTGTGGAGCAGTTTGCCAAAATGGGGCGCGAAAACCAAAAAAACTTTTTGCGTTACGGTACCAGCTTTATCCGCGAGTGCTGTTTACTCATTGCCGGGGCGGGTAGCCTGGTACATTTACCGGCAAAGGAACTGGATACGGCTCAAAAAATGAGCGGTGTATTGAGTATAGGCAAATCGCAAATGATTATTGATGAGCTGGAAAAAGCACATTATCATGTGGAGCGCAACGCTAATCCCAAAATCTTATTTTTAGATGTATCTTTACAAATTATTAAAATACTAATAAATAAAAATGTCCCTGCGGGGAATCAATATATGCCAAGTTAATTATGGGATGTGGAAGTTGCTCAACAGGTGGCGGATGTTCACCTGCGGGCTGCAAAAGTAACGGCAGTTGCCTTACTAATGGTTGCAGCAAATTAGATGTTTACGATTGGCTTGCCCACATGGACATGCCTACTAACTATAAGCCGTTCCAGGTTATTGAAGTTAAGTTTAAAGGCTCGCGCAAGGAGTTTTATTTAAACAACGATAATATTTACCTCGAAGCCGGCGAACTGGTGGCTGTTGAAGCAACCACTGGTGGCTACGATATTGGCCATGTTTCGCTTACCGGCGAACTGGTGCGCATGCAAATGGTAAAACGCCATGTAAAGGAAGCTGATGTTGTAAAAAAGATCTACCGAAAAGCTACCGTTGCCGATGTTGACAAATGGAAAGCTGCCAAGGATATGGAATGGGAAACCATGCACAAATCGCGCAAGCTGGCGCTTGACCTTAACCTGAGCATGAAGCTGAGCGATGTGGATTACCAGGGCGATAAAACCAAGGCTACATTTTATTATACGGCCGAAGGCCGCGTTGATTTCAGGGAACTGATCAAAAAAATGGCCGAAACTTTCCGCATCCGTATTGAGATGAGGCAGATTGGCATGAGGCAGGAAGCAAGCCGCTTAGGCGGCATAGGTTCATGCGGCCGCGAGCTTTGCTGCTCAACATGGCTTACCGATTTTAAAACCGTATCTACTTCGGCAGCCCGCTATCAAAACCTTTCGTTAAATACGCTGAAACTGGCCGGCCAGTGCGGTAAGCTGAAATGCTGCCTTAACTACGAGCTGGATACTTACATGGATGCCTTAAAATACATCCCTGATAATGTAAACACCCTTAAAACCCAAAAAGGGGATGCCCGCCTGCAAAAAACCGACATCTTTAAAAAAATAATGTGGTTTAGCTACCCGGGAGAAGAATCATGGGTTCCGTTGCCAATAAAAAAGGTTAAAGAGATTCAGCAGCAGAATAAAGATGGTGTGATCCCTGAAGACCTTGGCGAAATTGTTGAAGTTGAAACACCTGCGGCAAAAGCGCTCGATTACGAAAACGTGGTTGGCCAGGATAGTCTTACCCGCCTCGACGAACGACGCAACAACAATAAAAAGAAGAACAAAAACCGCAATAAAAACCAGAAACCCGGGGGCCAGGCGCAAGCCGAGGGCAAACTGGCCAATCAGCAACCTCAGCAGGGATCGGGTAATCAGCAGGAAAAACCGGCACAGCAGCCACGTCCTGAAGGAAACCGCCAGCCGCAAAACAATAACAGGCCCCAGGGTAACAGGCCTCCGCAGCAAAACAGACCGCAGGGAGAGGGCCGGCCTCAGGGCGAAGCCAAACTTCAAAGAGAACCGAGACCACAGGGTGAACCGAGGCCA
The DNA here is from genome assembly GCF_059491465.1 of Mucilaginibacter sp. Mucisp73. Taxonomy (NCBI): domain Bacteria; kingdom Pseudomonadati; phylum Bacteroidota; class Sphingobacteriia; order Sphingobacteriales; family Sphingobacteriaceae; genus Mucilaginibacter; species Mucilaginibacter sp. Mucisp73. Next base: position 6,066,169 of record NZ_CP168507.1, read on the forward strand.
CAAGGCGAAGGAAAGCCACAGGGTGAAGGAAGCGGTAATAACAACAGGCGCCGCAGGCCAAACCGCCCAAACCGGAATAATAATAACAACAATAATCAACAGGCAAAACCTGAATGAAACGGGCTTTAAATATCATTTACCCGGCAGTATTGTTATTGGTAACCCTGTTTGCCGGTTCCTGTACCGATCCTAACAGGATCATTGATACCAACACCGAAATTGCCGATCATAACTGGTCGTACGTTAACCGCGTAAACTTTGATGTTAAAATTGATGATGAAAAAGTTGCCTATAACCAATACCTTAATTTACGGGTTACGGGCAACTATAAATACTCCAACATATTTGTATTGGTTAATCAAATCTCGCCCGATAAAAAAATGCATACCACGCGTTTCGAAGTAAAGTTGGCCAATCCTGATGGCGAATGGCTGGGCAAGGGGTCAGGTAACCTTTACAGCTACCAGGTGCTTTTGCGTAAAGATTATCATTTCCCCACAAAAGGCGTTTACCGTTTTCAGATAGAACAAAACATGCGCGATAACCCGCTTCATGAGATCAGTGATGTGGGTTTAAGGGTGGAGAAGGCCCAATAATTTATACTACGGGATATCATACGTAACAGTAACCGAGCCATGCGTCAACACTTCCCTGTCGGTATCCTGTACAACTATTTTATCATTGTCGTAAATTCTGTAAGTTACGGTATTGCTAACGTCTGATGCAACAACCAGGGTTACCTGGTCGTTTTGATTCAATGTAGCAGTATAGTTGTATGATGATCCTTTTGCAACAGCTTTCGCATCAACTATTTTAGGGCTGCTATCCGTTGTTTTATATTCGGATAATGAAACATTAAAGGCATCTGCTCCGCTTACCGTAACTTTTATAGTGTGGGGCTGCGGTGGTTGATCTGTGCTCTTTTTTGAGCACGAGGCAAACAGCAAGCTTATCAATATCCCATAAATCAGTTGCTTCATCATTGTTTTTTATTTGTGAATATGCTTAATTTATACCACCGAACAAAATTACAATACTAAACCGATCATATTATTACCATTAGGCCGTAAACATCAACCATGAAAAAAATCATCTTTCTACTTTTTATAACCGCCGGAATAGCCTTTACTTCATGCCACAGCTCGGATAAAAGCCCGAACCGCCAAAACGATACCAGCGCGACCCAAGGCCACAGCGGCCCTGCCGATTCAACAAAAACTTCAACAGCCCGAAACACCGACACTACAACTAATTCAGCAGACACCACTACACTTGGTGCCGATACTGATTCGGCTGTGCATCCGGTGCATTAATACCGGCTGATCACTATTTCTTTTGTTCATGATTAAACTAAGAATTCGCTGATCAGTCTACCTTCAGGAGTTTGCTTTTTGTTGCCTTTAACTTTTTTATTAAATGAAATACCTAAACCTATCTTTTCTTATCATCTTTTTTCCCTTAGTGTTATCAGCCCAAACTAATAATACTATAGCAACGCCCCGAATTGATAAACGTGTAGAATTGCTGAGCATTGTTTTCCGTTTAGCGGGTAACGAAGAATACAATACACCTGACAATGTTAAATACGTTGCGGATATTCATAAGCATTTTGATAAATTTATTGACCATCCGCTCATTAAATACGCCCGGGAACTGAGGGACAGCAGCGGCGTTAGCTACGATGCTGTTATGTCAATGGCCGTTCACTTAAATGAACCACCGGCATTCGAACCATTAGTACCTTTTTCAATCTCTTTACCAGACAAAAGGTGGACCCTGGAAAGCGCTGTAAAATTCACTGCCCTATTAAAGCAATTTTATAAAGACACTGACTTCGATGGGTTTTTCCATGCCCATTTAGCTGATTATGCTATAGCCGAAAGCCGTTTTAATGTCCTGTTTGAAAAGCTGGATGTATCCTGGTATTATAAATTTTATGGTAAAGCGCCGGCCGAAAATTTCAATATCATCATAGGATTTGGAAATGGCGGAGGAAACTATGGACCACATGTTTATTTAAACGATCATACCAAAAAAGTATACGCAATTATTGGTTCTGGTACTTTTGATGAGCAAGGCTCACCTACTTATGACGCGGCATCTTATCTGCCTACATTGATCCACGAGCTTAACCACTCTTTTATCAATTATCTTACCGATAATTATGAAAACCAATTGAGAGATGCTGGTGCGCTTATTTACGAAAAGGAGCGCACAAAAATGCGAAAACAAGCTTATGGCGAGTGGAAAACAATGATGAACGAAGCTTTAGTAAGAGGATCAGTAGTCAGTTACCTGAAAACCCATAATACCGATACATTGGTGGCCGAACAAGAGCTTAAGCAGCAATTGGCCAGAGGTTTTGTTTGGATGCGGCCATTGGTTAATTTACTTGGTAAATATCAATCAAACAGAAAAACTTATCCTACACTTGAAAGCTTTATGCCTGCTATTGTCTTCTTTTACAATAAATTGGCGCCAAATATCAGTTTTTACGATGGCGACTATCAGCAACATTGTGCCCGGGTAATAGCAGTAAGGCCTTTCAAAAACGGCGATACTACGATAAGAGCCAACACAACTGAAATTATATTTGATTTTGATAAAAAATTGGATGGCATAAAGTACTTTTTTGGCCTGGGAGCCAAGGGTATAGATCATTATCCTAAGTCGGCAAAATTTACCTTTGCTAATGATAACAAAAGCATTATTATGAAAGTTAGCCTGAAGCCCAATACCGAATACCAGATAAATATTGCCGGCGGTATGATGCGGGCAAGCGATGGCTATGCTGTACAAAACTATATCCTGAATTTTAAAACAGAAAATAATCCCATCCCTTAATTCACTTGCCTCTCCTGATTAACTTTATTAGTATTTATAAAAATTTATGCTTTACTTTACTAATATTTTTATCAATAAATGACTGGTATTATATTAGTAATTGTATCCCTGATCATCCTGCTGATTGCCGTTTTTTTATTCCTTAAAAAACCAAAAGCAGTTGAGCTGATCTCCGCTGATGAGTTGAGCAAACTCCGGTATGAGCATGATCAGCTTAAAATTTTATTAGCCAAAGCCGAAGAAAAATCTAACGGCTTAGCTGCTGAAAAAGAAAGCATTACCAGCTTTTTAAAAGAAGAAAAGAACCGTCTTATTGACGAGCTTTTATACGAGCGCACCCAGCTGGCCCAAGCCAATCAATCGTTAGAAAGTACCCGGGCCTACTATAAATCACAGCAGGAGAAACTGCAGGAGCAAAAGGCCGAAATAGAGCAGATCCGCACCCAATTTCAGCGGGAATTTGAAAATGTGGCCGAAAAACTGCTTAAAGAAAAATCGAAGGAATTTACCGATATCAACCGCAGCAATTTAGATGTTATCCTTAACCCATTAAAGGAAAACCTGAAGGCTTTTGAAGATAAAGTAGAGAAAGTTTACAACATGGAAGCGGCCGAGCGGAATACGCTAAAAGGCGTGATCACCCAGCTGATGGACTTGAATAAACAGATCAGTGATGAAGCTCAAAACCTAACCAAAGCGCTTAAAGGGGATAACAAAAAACAAGGCAACTGGGGCGAGGTAATTTTGGAGCGGGTACTGGAACGCTCAGGCCTCGTCAGAGACCAGGAATACCGCATCCAGACTGCCATGCAGGCCACCGACGGTACAAGATATCAACCCGACGTAATCATCGATCTGCCCGATGAAAAGCACCTGATTATCGATTCTAAAGTTTCATTGATTGCGTACGAAAAACTGGTTAATGCCGATACCGAGGATGACCGCAAGCTATTTGCCAAAGCCCATGTGGAATCTATCCGCGGGCATGTTGCCGGTCTCTCAGCCAAAAAGTATCACGATTTGTATAAGATCAATTCGCCCGATTTTGTGCTGCTTTTTGTGCCGATAGAATCGTCTTTCAGCATTGCCGTACAACTGGATGGCGAACTGTTTAATTATGCCTGGGACAGGAAAGTGGTGATTGTTAGTCCGTCGACTTTGCTGGCTACCCTGCGTACCATCGCCAGCATGTGGAAACAGGAACGCCAAAACCGTAACGTATTGGAAATAGCCCGTTTAAGCGGCGATATGTATGATAAGTTTGTTGGTTTTCTGAGTGATATGGATAGCATTGGCAAAAATATCAACCAAACGCAATCGGCTTATAATAATGCTATCAATAAATTATCAGAGGGTAGGGGCAACCTGACTACTACCGCCGAAAAGATCAAAAAATTGGGCGCTAAAGCGGATAAGCAAATAGATCAAAAATATATTGGGGAAGAGTAAGTAGTTAAAAAATCATGTCATTGCGAGGAGCAGCAAAGGGTTTTAGTTGAGGAGCGACGCGGCAATCTCGTCGCCATACAGGACGGATTTGCATTCTGGACAGCACAGCTACGAGATTGCCACGCTATCGCTCGCAATGACATTTCTTAATTATGTCTTTCCGCCGCCGCCGCTCGGCTCCAGCCGAGTGACCGCTATTCCCAGGCCTCTGGCCTGTTTTCGCCATGCTTATTTACGGCGGCCAGAGGCCGTTTGATAGTTACCACCCGGCTGGAGCCGAGCGGTGGCTACTATTTTTTAACTATTCTTCCTTTCAAACCACCAATCGGCCTCTTTGGTAAACATCAGCGCCCATCCCCATAGTTCAACAACAACCTCGGCAATGGTTAAAATGATGAGATAAACCGGCATTTCTATAGCTTTTTTGGGAGCCGAACTATCATGCAAAATTCCAAAACTGTATAACAATGATGATCCCAGGAAAAACACATTCAGCAATATCAAAACTGAAAGGATGATCCTTGCCCATTTTTTTCCTTCGCCCGTTACAAAAATCAGAAAGCCTACGGCAAAAAATACAAACAGGATAGCCGAAAAATTGAAACCGTCCAGGTAATTATTTAACGTTTGGATCAGCAAGCCCAGGTAAAGCAATAAAATTCCCTTCACAAAAGCCCCGGGCGGTTTCCCATCGGGATGATTGTTAAGGTAAAATTTATCGAAAATATTTTGCAGCATTACTCGGCTTTTTTAAACGCGTTCCAGCCCTGGGCTTTCAATTCGTGTACAGTACCGCTTTTGGTGATCAGGTTACAGCCGGCCGAAGCCTCGGTGATATAGCCAATAATACTGATATCCATTTTAAATTTGATCTTGTCATAATCGGCCTGCTTCACGGTGAACAACAATTCATAATCTTCACCACCGCTGAGCGCACAAATAGTAGGATCGAGGTTAAATTCACGGGCTGTTTCAAACGTCATCGGGTCGAGCGGGATCTTCTCTTCGTACAAGTTACAACCTTTGTTGCTTTGCTTGCAGATGTGTAATAATTCGGAAGCCAAACCGTCGGATACATCGATCATAGCGGTTGGTTTTACCTCAATGCTTTTCAGCAATTCCACCACATCCCGGCGGGCTTCGGGCTTCAACTGACGCTCAACAATGTAATCTTTTCCTTCAAGGTCCGGCTGGATATTAGGATTTTCCAGGTAGATCAGCTTTTCGCGCTCCAGCAGTTGCAGGCCGGTATAAGCACCTCCCAAATCTCCGGATACACAAATCAGGTCGCCTTCTTCGGCACCGTTACGGTACACAATGTCAGCTTCATCGGCGTAGCCAATAGAAGTTACGCTGATCACCAGTCCCTGTTTTGACGATGTTGTATCTCCGCCGATCAAATCCACGTTATATTTTTCACAGGCGATATAAATCCCCTGGTAAAGCTCCTCAATGGCTTCGAGCGGAAATTTGCTCGACATGCCGATAGACACAGTAACCTGCGACGCTATTCCATTCATCGCGTAAATGTCGCTCAGGTTTACCTGTATCGCTTTATAGCCCAAATGCTTAAGCGGCGTGTACGCCAAATCAAAATGGATCCCTTCCAACAGCATATCGGTACTCACCAGCACTTTTTTACCGGCGAAATCAAGTACGGCCGCGTCATCGCCGACTCCTTTTTTTGAGCTTTCGTTAGTAAGCTTAATATTTTTTGTAAGGTGACCGATAAGGCCAAATTCGCCAAGCTCCTCTAAATTGGTTCTATCCTGATTTTCAAACATAGTTTTTGCGATTTCACCGATGACCTTTTATTTCACCGATTTTATTTTTCGGGCCGCAACCCGGTTTCACATCTTCCGCCGAAGGCGGGAAAATTTTTTTACAATTTTAGGGCCTATACACACCAAAAATTTCTCACCTCCAAAAACGGACGACAAATATATATACTCGAATTTCCCTTTAGCTTTTATACTTCTTAACAATAATGTGGATAACCCAATTTCTCGGGCCGCAACCTTTATACCTTATATCCGCCTTTGGCGGAAAAATTGTTTACGATTTTTAGCCTTTTTACAAGCAAGAAGGCTCTTTTACACTAAAAATACCTTCAATTTTATAGCTCCCGGTTTTCCACAATTCCCCGGTTTATAACTTCCCGATCAAGGCCATCCAACCGATCAAAAAATCGGTGAAATCAAAGGTCATCGGTGTAATCCCAAAGAACTACAATCCCAGCTGTGCCGAAATCTCAAGCATGCGCTCAATCGGTTTTACTGCTTTTTCAATGATATGCTGTGGTACAGTTACCTCAGGCGTTTCATTTTTCAAACACAGGTATAACTTTTCCAGGGTATTACGCTTCATGTGCGGGCAATCGTTGCATGCGCAGTTATTATTTGGTGGTGCCGGAATAAATATTTTATCCGGGTTTTCCTTTTGCATCTGGTGTAAAATACCCGATTCTGTTGCTACGATAAATTCCTTGTCCTGGTGGCTGCCGGCATATTTTAAAATTCCGGTTGTTGAACCAACATAATCGGCCATTTCCAGTATAATATCCTCACATTCAGGATGCGCCAACAGCTTAGCACCCGGGTGACGTTCTTTCAGTTTGGTGATCTTTTCTCTCGAAAATATCTCATGAACCATACAGGCCCCATTCCACAATACCAGGTCGCGGCCGGTTTTTTTGGCTACATACGCGCCAAGGTTTTTATCAGGTCCGAAAATGATCTTCTGATCCTTCGGTAAGCTCTCCACAATTTGCACAGCGTTGCTTGATGTACAAACAATGTCGGTTAAAGCTTTCAATTCAGCCGTACAGTTTACATAAGTGATCACCAGGTGATCGGGATAGTTTTCCTTAAACTTTTTAAACAAGTGTGGCGGACAACTATCTGCTAATGAACAACCTGCCTTCATATCCGGCAGTAAAACCTTCTTGGTTGGCGACAGGATCTTCGCAGTTTCGGCCATGAAATGTACGCCTGCAAAAACAATGATATCGGCATCCGTTTTGGCGGCTTGTTGAGATAATCCCAAACTATCGCCAATGTAATCGGCAATATCCTGGATATCGCCGTCCTGGTAATAGTGCGCCAGGATCACCGCATTTTTTTGCTTTTTTAATTTTTCAATTTCCGCGAAAAGATCAAGCGTCGGATCAATTTCTTCATCCACGTATCCTTTCAGATTTATTTCTTCGAAGGTATTCATTTCCACAATTCAATTAATAACAACTAATTTTTAAATTAAAAAGAACTATTGTTTATTAGGGTGTTGGTAATGTGCAAAAGTCGGAGTAATTTTTGTTTTAAAAGTTAGTTTTCACAATTTATTAACACTTATACACATTTTTACACTAAAAATAGCGCTGATTTTTAGATAGGTATGACAATCAATTTTTATTTAAAAAAGTTTTATGTTAATATTTTCAGGGTTGACAAAATGTTAGCTTTATGACTAAAGCGTCGTAAAAGTCGCTCAAAAAATATTGATATTCGACCTGAGAAAGGGAGTTATACACACTGTAAACTATTTTTCACTTTTTGTTTACATAAACTTAACAGGTTATACAGCTGTTATTAACATTAGTACTACTTTTACACACATTCATCTAAAATATGACCCGAAATGTTGATTTCCTTGTAGTGGGTTCAGGGATAGCCGGATTAAGTTTTGCGCTCAAAGCCGCGAAGCATGGTAAGGTACTGATAGTTACAAAATCTAACGAAGACGAATCCAACACCAAATATGCCCAGGGGGGTGTTGCGGTGGTTGTGGATAAAAAAGAAGATTCTTTTGAAAAGCATATCCAGGATACCTTAATAAGTGGGGACGGGCTTTGCGACCGCGAAGTTGTTGAAGCAGTTGTTAAAGAAGGGCCCGAGCGCATCAATGAAATTATTGATTACGGAACTAATTTCGATAAGACAAACGAGGGTGTTTATGACCTGGCTAAAGAGGGGGGGCACTCCGAGTTTCGTGTGTTACATTACAAAGATGTAACTGGCTGGGAGATAGAGCGTTCACTTTTAGAGGAAATTCATAAAAACCCTAATATTGAGATACTTACACATTATTTTGCGGTTGATTTAATTACGCAGCACCATTTGGGCGAGCTGGTAGGTAAATCAAGTACTGATATTACCTGTTTCGGGATTTATGCGTTTAATACCGAAACTAAGATTGTAGAGAAGATCTTATCTAAAGTTACGGTAATGGCTGCTGGTGGTGCCGGGCATATTTACGCGGTTACTACAAATCCAACCATCGCTACCGGTGATGGTATTGCCATGGTTTATCGTGCTAAAGGTAAAGTACGTAATATGGAGTTCATGCAATTCCATCCAACAGCTTTGTATAATCCCGGCGAGTATCCTTCTTTTCTCATATCCGAAGCTGTACGCGGTTTTGGCGGCGTGTTAAAGCGCACTAATGGCGAGGAGTTTATGCACGAGTATGATGAGCGTAAATCCTTAGCACCCCGTGATATAACGGCAAGGGCTATTGATGCCGAGATCAAAAAATCGGGTGAAGATTTTGTTTATTTAGATGTAAGGCATCGCAGTAAAAAAGATATCCTGAACCATTTTCCTAATATTTATGCTAAATGCCTGGAGATTGGTATCGATATGACCAAAGATATGATTCCCGTTGCACCGGCTTGTCATTATATGTGCGGCGGTATAATGGTTGATCATGTTGGGCAGTCGTCTATATTAAGGTTGTATGCCTGCGGCGAATGCTCATCAACAGGCCTGCATGGCGCTAATCGCCTGGCTTCAAATTCTTTATTAGAGGCGTTGGTTTTTGCACACAGGATCTACGAAGACGCAATTAAGAATTTCGAAAATAATGTAATACCCGATAATATCCCGGATTGGGATGAGAAGGGCGTGCAGCTGTCAAACGAAGATATCCTGGTTACCCACAACGTACGCGAAATGCAGAAGCTGATGAATGACTACGTTGGTATCGTTCGTTCCGATTTCAGGCTGGACAGGGCTCTGCGGAGGTTAAAATTATTATACGAGGAAACTGAAGATTTCTATAAGAAAACTAAGCTATCGGTTAAACTTTGCGAGCTGCGTAACCTGATCCAGGTATCATTTATTGTCGTAAAATCGGCTATGTTGCGTAAAGAAAGCAGGGGATTACATTATACTACTGATTATCCTGAGCATGCTGACCAGGTGCAGGATACGGTGTTTTAGCCCCTCTAAATCTCCCCCGGTAGGGGAGACTTTTAAAGCCCTCCCAACCGGGGAGGGTTTGGGAGGGGTTGAGCGAAAAACGGGATTCGAACCCGCGGCCTTCAGTTTGGGAAACTGACGCTCTACCGACTGAGCTATTTTCGCTTGTTTTGTATTCAAACATAAAGAAAATTTCGGAATTCGGAATTTAGATTTCGGATTTTTAAACTATAATTTAACGATTAACTTATGCCATTAGTTCTTCCTGTAAAAGATAAAAGCCCTGTTTGGGGTAAGGATTGTTTTATTGCCGAAAACTGTACTATAGTAGGGGATGTGGTAATGGGTGATAATTGCTCGGTTTGGTTTAATGCGGTTATCAGGGGGGATGTGCATTACATCAAAATTGGCAATAATACCAATATCCAGGATGGCGCTGTGATCCACGCTACTTACTTAAAAGCGCCAACTAACATTGGTAGCAGTGTTTCTATAGGACATAATGCGCTTGTACACGGCTGTACTTTACATGATCATACATTGGTGGGCATGGGTGCAATTGTGATGGATCACGCGGTTGTAAATGAGTTTGTGATCATTGCTGCAGGCGCTGTAGTGCTGGAAAACACCATATGCGAATCTGGATATCTATATGCCGGCATCCCTGCAAAAAAAATAAAGCCCCTTACTGATGAGCAAAGGGCTATATTGAAGCAGCTGCCTCAAAATTATATCATGTATTCGGGCTGGTTTAAGGAGTAACTTTTTCCTTCGGAATAGTAACCGGCTCTTCTGCTTCCCAGTTTGGCCTCAACGTGATGAGTTTTTCATTTAACCAGATATTTTCGGGCTGTCGTTTTAATCGTACGTTACCGCTATCCCATTTGCCATTTTTATTCTCGTCGTAAATAATCCTAACATAATATTTAGCGGCCAAGATCCCTTTATATACCAATGAAGTGTTTTTGGTAATAGGGTCGCTTTGAATTAATTTTTTGTCTTCACTTAATAACTCAACCACATAGGCCTTGGAGGTATCAGGTACAGTTAACTTCACTGTGAGCTGGCTATAATTATCCAGCTTATTGATCTGGAATTTTTTAGACAGGCGTTTGTTTTTATCGCCATAAATATCCGTCAATGCACCTTCATTAAGTATCAGTTCATATTTACTGCTTTCCCGCCACCGGTATTTTAAATTGAGCAGTTTATAGTTGCCTGTATCTTTTTGAATGGTGTAATCGCTTGTAGCTACAGAATCTTCGTTTAAGGTAATTTGCGATTGCTCGAAGTTTTCGATAGGGATGCTTGCCGTGATCACCAAATTGCCGCCGGGTTTTAATTTACTGTCATTACCCATGTTATAGCTTGTTGTTACAACACGTGTAAAGCTTTCATTTTTACGTTTAAGCTGATAGATGGTATCTATAGGCTTGCCCTTGTCAAATATGGCCACACGCAGGGAGTCGAAGTTCATATTACGCAGATAAACAGATGCTGTATCTTTTGTACGTGAAAACGATACCTGTTTTCTATCATCCACATTGGCAGGATAAATTACTTTGATAGCCGGCTGTGTTAGCCCTTTATTAAATACCAATAATAGCTTACCATCAGTATCAAAGCGTTTTTCGGATACCCTGAATTTTTCAGGATCTTGTTTGAATAAGTTTAATTGGACGTTTGAAGTATCCGCCCGGAGATGAATAGGTTTTTTCAGGAAGGCGATCAGCTCTTCGTCGCGGTTAAAAATTTTATCCGGACTTGCTTCTTTTAGTGCATAGATGCGATAGTCATCTTCCCTCAAATTATTCAAAGCGAAATTTCCTGACGAATCGGTGAGGGCAAAAATAGACGGCTTCTTTTTTCCGAAGAGTGTGTCCTGCTTCACCGGGAAAATGAATACCAATACATCTTTCTCTTTTTCCTGGGTGAGGGTATTGGTTACCGTACCGCTGATGCTCAATGAATCGATGTGGCTACCGGTAGAAAAAACATATGTGAAATTTTTAAGGATGTTACTTTCATTCACATCTTGTATTGACTTTCCAAAATTGATAACGTAGGTAGTATTTTTTTGAAGGCTGTCCTTAAACTCAATTTTTAGTTTTCTTTTGTTTGATGAATACTCGGGTGGCTTCTCCATGGCCGGGCTCATGCTGATCTCCTGGTAAGCATTAGTGAGTTTGATGAATTCGTCAAATTCCAGGTCGATTTGTTTGGCGGCAAAATTCCTGGTTTTATTTCCGGGAATTGCCTTCACCAATTTGGGCGGGGTCTGGTCGCGCGGCCCTCCTTGCGGTGGTTGTTGGGCTGCGCATCCAAAAATGAATAAAACAATAAAAATCAGTATTGAATTTTTGTAAAAAATAGCCGTTTTTGTGTTTAACATAGTTTTTAGGCGATATAAGCGATTTTTATGTTTTTATGAGAAGTACTATTAAAAATTAAAAATAATTGATTTTAAAGGACTTTTTATAATTAATTAATTATCAGATATTTACGTTTTATCTAGATACATGAACCATCAAAACTGAAATATCCGAGGGTGAAACGCCCGAAATTCTTGAAGCCTGGCCTAAAGTGCGTGGTTTTATCCTCATCAATTTTTCGCGTGCTTCTTTGGAGAGCGATACCAAAGTGTGATAATCAAAATTTGGATTGATCTCGCGGTCTTCCATTTTTTTCATCCGGTCAACTATCTCCATTTCCTTGATGAAATAACTCTCATATTTGATTTTTATTTCAGCCTGCTCAATAGTTTCTTTATCATAGGCCGAAAGTAACTCGGCTAAAGGAGCGTCGGCAGTTTTAAGATCATTAAAGGTTACCTGTGGGCGGCTCAACAAATTGAATAGTTTGGTGCTTTGTGCAAGCGGACTCGTACCCAACTCCTCCATCAGGGTGTTAATTGTTGATGGATCGATGGACTTGTTTTTGGTATAAGCCACAATATCATCAGAGTTTTTAATCTTTTGATTTACTTTTTCCAAGCGCTCATCACTAATCAATCCCAATTCATGCCCCATTGGCGAGAGCCTGATGTCTGCATTATCCTGGCGCAATAACAACCGGTGTTCGGCTCTTGAGGTAAACATTCTGTATGGCTCCTCGGTACCTTTGGTTACCAAATCGTCTATCAAAACACCAATGTATGATTCTGCTCTTTTCAGGATCAATTCATGTTTATCATTAATTTTTTGATGCGCATTGATGCCCGCAATGAAGCCTTGTGAGGCTGCCTCTTCATAACCAGTCGTGCCATTGATCTGGCCGGCGAAGTATAGGTTGCTGATCTGTTTAGTTTCTAAGGTTAAACCTAATTGTGTAGGAGGGAAGAAATCGTACTCAATGGCATAACCCGGCCTGAACATTTTAGCGTTCTCAAAACCCGGAATCTTGGTGAGTGCTTTGTATTGTACATCCTCAGGTAAGGAGGTGGAGAAACCATTTACGTAGATCTCAACAGTATTTAAACCTTCCGGTTCAACAAAAATCTGGTGGCGATCGCGCTCGGCAAACCTGTTAATTTTATCTTCAATTGAAGGGCAATAACGGGGACCTAAACCTTTGATCCGACCGGTAAACATGGGTGATCTTTCAAAGCCTTCTTTCAATGTTTCGTGTACATCGGTATTGGTATAGGTGATCCAGCAGCAACGTTGTTCTTCTATAAATGGTACGTCGGTAAAGGAAAATTTGCCTCTTACGGGATCGCCCCATTGCTCTTCCATCAAGCTATAGTTTAAACTGCGACCGTCAACACGGGGTGGGGTACCGGTCTTCATTCTACCTGCTTCAAAGCCTAATTCAACCAATTGCTCGGTTAAACCTGTAGCTGCTTTTTCACCTGTACGTCCACCACCAAATCTTTTTTCGCCTATATGGATCACACCATTCAGGAAGGTTCCATTAGTTAATACAACAGCGTCCGCTTCAATTTCGATACCGATAGAGGTGCGTACACCTGTAACAGTATTGTTTTTTACCAGGAGAGAGGTGACCGTGTCCTGCCAGAAGTCAACGTTAGGGGTGCGTTCTAATGATAAACGCCACTCTTCAGCAAACCGCATACGGTCGCTTTGAGCACGCGGGCTCCACATTGCGGGGCCTTTTGATTGGTTAAGCATCCTGAACTGGATAGATGTTTTATCAGTTATAATGCCCGAATATCCACCCAAAGCATCTATCTCCCGCACTATTTGTCCCTTGGCAACTCCGCCCATTGCGGGGTTACAACTCATCTGTGCAATGGTACCCATATTCATAGTTATCAGTAAAACTGACGAACCTAAGTTAGCAGCAGCAGCGGTAGCTTCACAACCTGCATGCCCGGCACCTACTACTATTACATTATATTTCTTAAACATGTATCCTCCTTGTTCCACGTGGAACTTTTCTTTAAAGTCTTGAGTCGGAGTTCTAATTCTTAAGTTAAATAGTAATTTGACTTAAAGTTTGGAACTTTTGACTTTCAAAGGCATTCCCCACGGAACGTCTTTGTTATTATATTATTATTGAAGCTTTAGACTTGCAAATTATGCTTCAGAATAAACTGCAAAATTATCTCAATTAAACAGATGTTCCACGTGGAACCCTGAATAATGATATTAAAGCTACAAATGCCCAAATACTTTCTAATACCACAAAAGGGTAGAAGTTGATCATATACGAAGCATAACCACATGTGCCCGCTCCAATAAAGTTCATTAGGCTATAAATCTTGTTTTGAGCCGATAGTTTACCCGCCAAATTCAATAAAAAAGCTATCAAAAGGATGATAACACCCGTTGTTGCTATTATATCCGATGTTTTCATTATCCCTCGTTTAATTCAATTAATTCCATCCAACGGGCGCTTTTATCGTCCAGTTGTTTATTTAAAATATCTATTTGCTTTAATAAATCATCAAGCTTTTTAGGGTCGATGCCCGAAGCGTTCAGTTGATCACTCTTATCCTTAATGCTTGCTTCGATAGTATTGATCTCACCTTCTATGCTTTCAAGTTCTTTAGCTTCTTTAAAGCTTAGTTTGCTCTTTTTAGCTGCAGGTGCTTGTGTTTGCACTGCAGGAGCAGGTTTTTTAGCTTGTTGTTTTGCCTCTTCCAATTCAAGCCTGTACGATGAGTAGTTTCCATTAAAGATGCGTACATGGCCTTTCTCCTCCATAATGAAAAGCTGGTCGGTTAGTTTATCCAACAAATACCTATCGTGCGATACCATCATCAATACGCCGCCGTAGTTGGTTAAAAACTCTTCCAATACATTTAAGGTGTCTATGTCCAAATCGTTGGTGGGCTCATCCAGTATCAGGAAGTTCGGGTTCTTCATCAGGATGCTCATTAGCTGCAAGCGTTTCTTTTCACCACCGCTTAGTTTGGATATAAACCCGTATTGCTTGGCAGGAGGGAAGAGAAACAAGGTAAGCAAAGCAGAGGCTGAAATGGTTTTACCATCGGCCATGGTGATAAACTCCGCAACGTTTTTTACGATATCAATTACACGCTCATCTTCCTTAAAAGTAATACCTGCCTGGTGGAAATACCCTATTACCGTGGTTTCTCCTTTAACTACAGTTCCTTGATCGGGTTGTAAAGCGCCTGTGATGATATTTAATAAGGTCGATTTACCGCTGCCATTTTTACCGGCCAAACCAATCCGATCGCCTTTTTTAAATATATAACTGAAATTATTGATATAAGTGTTACCGTTGAATGATTTGTACAGGTGATCCATTTCCATGATCTTATTACCCTGGCGCGATGTTTTAACACTTAGTTCAACCTTATCGCGGATACCACCATTTTTGGTTTTTTCTTCCAACTCGTAATAAGCATCAATGCGGGCTTTTGATTTGGTACCACGGGCCTGGGGCTGGCGGCGCATCCATTCCAACTCTTTCCTTAGCAGGTTGGAGTTTTTTTGAAATGCTGCTTCATCCGCTGCTTCACGTTCTGCTTTCTTTTCAAGGTAATAACCGTAGCTGCCATTGTAAGGCTGGATCTTGCCACGATCGATCTCCAGGATCTCGTTACATACATTATCCAGGAAATACCTGTCGTGCGTAACCATCAATATGGTTTTGTTGCCTTCCGTTAATAATTTTTCCAGCCATTCTATCGTATCAATATCCAGGTGGTTGGTAGGCTCATCCAGTATATAAACTTCCGGGTCTTCAATAAGCAGCTTAGCTAAAGCTAAACGTTTCTTTTGCCCGCCCGATAGGGTAGTGATATGCTGATTGAGGTGGTGGATATCTAACCGGCCTAAAATAGTTTTGATTTTGTACTCATACTCCCAGGCATCAACCTCGCTCATCTCTTCCATTACCTTTTCAATGGCCTTAGTATTTTCAGGGTCGTTCTCCATCAGTTCCTCATACCTGCGGATGAGCTGCTGCTGCACATCATCGGCATGAAAAATATAATCGCTGATGGTAACCGCGTTTTTAAAGTTTGGGTCCTGCTCAAGGTAACCCATGTTAAGGTCGCGGGCTTGCACCACTTTACCCTCGGTAGGTTTTATAGTACCGCCCAATATTTTTAGAAGGGTAGATTTGCCGGCACCATTAACGCCTACAAGCGCAACCTTACGGCCGCGGTTAATACCTATGGTTACATTTTTAAATAACCAGTTGTCATGAAATTGATGGCCAAGGTTCTCGGCAGAAAGATAAGTACTCACTATAGTTGTTTTATTTTATCCGACTCGTATATAAATACACCAGTCGTTTGTTTTGTTGATTGTAGATACATGGCCATGGCAACGGTTGAGGCATCAATGCTTCGGTATTTTTTCCAGCTTCCAAAAAGCAATGGATTTATAACTTTCATTAAGCCGTTTAAAAATTTTTCCATTGGTCGGCTTTCCTGCCTGTCGCCGGCTAAAAAAGATGGCCTGTAAATATGAATAGCGGGGATACCCGTAGCTGTGATATCAGCTTCAGTTTCTCCTTTAGTTTTCGTATAAAAATTAACACCATTTATATCGGCTCCAATGGAGGATACCAAATGATATTGTTCAAGCCCGTTTTGCATGGCTAATTGCGCCAGTAATAACGGATAATCATGATCTATCTTGCGATATACAGCCAAATCAGGCGTTTTCTTTTTAGTTGATCCTAAACAGCAGAACAAAGCGTACCCATTCAGCTCGTTTTTGTATGTTTCGAGGTGTTCAAAGTCAATAACAAGCTGCTTTAATTTATGATGTTGAAGGGGTAATTTTTTTCTTACCAGGATCAACACTTCATCGTAATAGGCTTGTTCCAATAAAATTTGCAGGAGATGACTGCCAATAAGTCCGCTTGAGCCTGCAATAACAGCTTTTTTTGCCATTACTTATTGATTTTTCGCAAAAATACGCATAATTAAATTGTGGAATAAATATTGTGTGTTTAAACATATAGTTATATAATAACATGAAAACAATATTTTATCCCGAATCAGAACGGGGACATAACGATATAGGCTGGCTAAAGGCCAATTTTTCCTTCAGTTTTGCATCTTATTATAATCCCAAAAAAATGAATTTCGGAGCGCTGCGCGTTTTGAATGATGATATTATTGCTGCGGGCCGCGGTTTTGGAAGCCATCCGCATGATAATATGGAAATTATCACCATTCCTTTAAAAGGAGGGTTACAGCATAAAGATAGTATGGGCAATGTCGGGGTAGTTAATGCGGGTGAGGTACAGGTAATGTCGGCAGGTACCGGTGTATACCACTCAGAGTATAATGCCTCGCATACAGAGGAAGCAAATACCCTGCAGATCTGGCTTTTTCCGAAAGAAAGAAATATCCAGCCCCGTTACGATCAGATGAGTTTTAAAGACCGTTTTAAATTGAACGAGCTAACCACATTGATCTCGCCGCAAAAAAGCGAAAACACCCTTTGGGTAAACCAGGATGCCACATTTTCGATGGGTGAGTTTGAGGCGGGGCAAACAATAAATTATGATATTAAAACAAAAGGCAATGGCGCTTACGTGTTTGTGTTGGATGGAGCGGCTAAAATAAACAGCCAGGTTTTAAACAAAAAAGATGCGCTGGGCGTTTATGATACAAGTTCACTTACAATTATAACCGAAGAGCCCTCCCGTTTCCTGATCATTGACGTACCGATGTCATAATCAGTATTTAGCCTGAATCCATAAAGTGAATATTATTGAAAGTTCGAAAACAATTGAGCATTGCTTTGTTGTTGTTTACAATTATTTAAGATTCACTGATGGAAGCACAGCAGGAACTAAGCGGATGGAGGAAATGGCTGGAAGGCATAGGCGACTATGTGGTGTTCTTCTCACGTTTTTTCCGCAATATATTTACCGGCGGCTTTGAATGGTCGGAGTTTGTAAGGCAATGCTATGAAATAGGCTACCGGTCTATGATGCTGGTGGGCATTACCTCCTTTATTATGGGCCTGGTGCTTATTTTGCAGCTCAGGCCTTCGCTGGTAGATCTCGGCGCCGAAAGCATGTTGCCCAAAACATTGTCGGTAGCCCTTGTGCGCGAAATTGGGCCTGTTATTACGGCTATTATCTGTGCCGGCAAAATAGCATCGAGTATTGGTGCCGAGCTGGGCAGTATGAAAGTTACCGAACAGATTGATGCCATGGAAGTATCAGGTGCAAACCCCGTCCAATACCTGGTGGTAACGCGCATACTGGCAACCAGCTTTATGATTCCGCTATTAACCGTTATTGGCGATGCTATTGGGCTTTTTGGTGGTTTCCTGGCGCTCAACTTCACCGATAGCATTAGTTTTTCCCTCTATTTCAATAAATGTATAGCCTCGCTCGATTTTTCGGATCTGCTGCCTGCAGTTGCCAAAACGGTGCTTTTTGGGTTTGCGGTTGGTTTTGTGGGATGTTATAAAGGTTATCACTCTGATAAAGGCACTGAAAGTGTAGGCATAGCTGCAAACTCGGCCGTGGTAACTGCCTCCTTGTGGATTTTTATTATTGATGCGATAGCCGTTCAGATCACCAGTTTGTTATTTTATAAATGAGATGAAAGAAGCAAACCAACATACTGAAGCCGAAAAGGAACTATCAGCTCAAAAAAAAGAAGTGGTGATCCGCGCTAAGGGGATCAAAAAATCCTTTGGTAAAAAGCAGGTGCTTAAGGATATCAGTTTTGACTTAAAAAAGGGTGAAAATATCGTTGTACTGGGGAAATCAGGGCAGGGAAAATCGGTTACTATTCAGTGCGTTGTAGGTATGTTACAGCCCGATGGCGGCAGCCTGGAAGTATTTGGTGAAGATATTACCACGATGGACGATGATGAGCTTAAACAGCTTAGGATAAAGATAGGCTTCCTTTTTCAGGGCGGTGCCTTGTATGATTCCATGACGGTAAGGGATAACCTGGAGTTTCCGCTTACCAGGGTATTGAAGCTCAAAGACCAGAAAGAAATTAATAAAAAGGTTGAAGGTGTACTGGATGCAGTTGGTTTGCTCGATGCCATAGATAAAATGCCGTCAGATCTGTCGGGCGGGATGCGGAAAAGGGTAGGACTGGCCCGTACACTGATCGTTAACCCCGAAATTATGTTGTATGACGAGCCCACTACCGGGCTTGATCCCATAACATCCCGCGAGATCAGTGAACTGATTAACCGGCTGCAACGGAAGTATGAAATATCATCTGTCATCATTACCCACGACATGGAATGTGCCCGCATTACGGCCGACCGGATCCTGGTAATGGATGATGGTAAATATATAGCCGAGGGCTCGTACAAAGAGCTCGAAAAATCAGACAACGAAATGGTCAGATCATTTTTTAACGTATCAGCATGAAAACCACATCATCTCAAAAAATAAAAATAGGCCTGTTCACCTTTTTAGGATTGGCAGTGCTGTTGGTAGCTATTTTTTTAATAGGTAACCAAAAAAGCCTGTTCAATTCTACCTTTCATGTTTATGGACGGTTTAAAAATGTGAGCGGCCTGCAGGTAGGTAATAATGTACGCTTTGCGGGTATTAATGTGGGAGTGGTACAATCTATTAATATCGTGACCGATAGCTCGGTACGGGTGGACCTTACACTGAATAAAAGAGTTAAAAAGTTTATAAAAAAAGATTCGAAGCTGAGCATAGGCAGTGATGGTTTGATGGGGGATAAGCTGGTGGTAATTGCACCCGGCGGTATTGTTAGCCACGAGGAGATTGAAGATGGCGGCCGTTTAAGTTCGATAAACCCGGTCGACGTAGACAAGATCATTAATAAACTTACCCGCGTGGCCGATAACGCCGAATCATTAACCGAAAATTTAACCGGCATAGTCGCCAAGATTAATAATGGGCAGGGCAGTATTGGCCGCCTGTTGAACAGCGACAAAATGGCGCGCGACCTGGAAGGCACTGTTAAACAGGCCCGTACTACTATCAAAACAGTCCATACTACAACCAATACGCTTAATGAGGACCTTACCGCGGCCCAGCATAACTTTTTGTTAAGAGGTTTCTTTAACAAGAAGAAGAAGCGTGAACAACAAAGGCAGGACAGCATTAAAAAAGCCCAGGAGAAGATTAAAGAGGATAAGGAAAAAGCAGCGAAAGAAGCCCAAAAGCAAAAGGAAAAAGCAGCTAAGGAAGCTGCTGATAAGCAGAAGGATGGTAATTGATGATATAGAAAGGCAGTTAAGTTTTAATAAAAAAGGCGTCATTAAAGATTTCTCTAATGCCGCCTTTTTATTAGGAATTGAATTTTAAGTAGTTTCCAAATAGAGAATTAGTATAAATCTGGTTTTATAACAAACTTTTCCCACGGACCAGGGGCTTGTTTCGTGCAATTAATTTTTCCGCCACCGTTTGCCAAAACGGAAGTAACGCCTGTACCGTCCATTCTTAAGTAAGTGCCAGGAAAGGCCACTGATTGGATAACATATGTACCATCACTCTGTTTTATTACATTGAATTTTTCATACGGACCAACTGAATTTTGAAGATTTACAATGCCTCCACCCTGAGGGCCGGTTGGTACACCTGAGCCATCCATTCTTAAGAACAAGCCAGCAAATGCATTTGATTCAATAGTGTAAGTTCCGTCACTTTGTTTTGCAAACAACATTTTTTCAAAAGGTGCGGCAGTGAACTGACAATTGACAGTACCGCTACCAGAGGTGCTCGAAACGTAATTTGTACCATTTAATCTTAAATACACATTGTAAAATGCGTTCGACTTAACGGTTGCCAGCGTATTTGATAAATGAACATGTTTGTTTGCTAAATATTGGTCAATATAGTTTTTAACCGCAGTACTTTTAGCAGGATCATCAATAAGATCGGATAACAGAATTATGTTTGTTGCACTGTTACCCAATTGAATAAAAGCAGCATTTTCTCGAGTACAGCTACTTTGCCAGTTTGCTATGCTGATTTTTGGAGCTGAATTATCCAGCACAATTTCGCCGAATAGCCCCTTAGTACCATCGCCTCCGACTGTTTCATAATATATTGTTTGATCAAAATTTGAATTTATCAGCGAATCTTGGTAAGATATATTAGTAGATGCTCCAAAAATTCCAAATAAACCTTTAGCTTCTGCACCTGCTTTTACAGACAAGGCTCTGTCTTTAATGGTGGTTTGAGAACGATAATATAAACTCAATTTAGCACCTAAAATAATATCTGTTAAAACGTGTGTACCATACTTAGTAACAAGCTGCTGAGGAGTCATGCTATTCACATCAGATTTAAATACAGGAGTTAAATAAGTTGACTTTATCAGGCTTAATGGAGCATCAAATCTTAGCCGTTTTTGTCTGATTATTAATGAGGCGTCTGCATATGAATACTTCGAAGATAAGGAACTGAATTCATGAAACTTTTCACTAACTGTACCACTAAATGCGCCCACTGTTAAGGATGCACCAGTAGAATACGAAAGGTTTTGTGAATAATCTTCTGCAGTTGAACCCGAATGAGATTCTGAGTATTGTGTAACATTTAAGTCGGTCACGACCCTGTTTGATTCTGCCTGTGCAATTTTTGCAATATCTACAACCTGATAGGTGGTTGAGTTTGAACTTGCATATTCACCGGTCACATCGTAGCCAAAACCCAACAAATCATATAGGGGATCACCTGCTGATTGAGTTGTTAGTTTTTTAGGTTTAGTGGATTGATTAAGGCTAAAATCGTTTTTCTTGCAGCTGGTGAAGGTTGAAGTGATCGCAATCGCAGAGCAGGTAATTAACAGCTTGAGATTTAGGTTTTTTTTCATATTTATTATAATGTTTAAGTTGGCGCAAACTTATATTATAAAATTCATATTTCACAATAGTTAATAATATATTTAATCCTTGATTAATTATTGATGAATATGCCTCTTTTTAAGAATAGAATTGCGGGTTTTTATTCATAAATATTTGACTGTAAATATTTTATATTTATAATTTCTTATGGTTTATGCTCGATTGAAAGAAAACTTTTTTGGAAAATATTTTATAATTTAATGCTAATCCGGTTGGCGTTGATATCATCTTCGAAAATTACTCCCTTGTAAGTGCCTCACTTAAGGACGGGATATAGGCTGTTCAAATTAAATGACTATCCCAATTGGTCATCGCTTCAATGTGCCACGTGGAACACTTATAAATTGAATGTTATTCCCCCAAACACCCTAAAGCCATTTCTGTACGCCCCGTTCATCTGTGTTTTATCCACCTCGCCGCTATTGAGATAAAGCTCATCGGTACCATTACCTGTTTGCCAGTGCAGGTATCCGCCACCAGCCTGAATGGCTATATGATTTGTGATTGAATAAGCTAATGCGCCGTTCATATTTAACCCATATCCGTTGGCATGGTGCCGGTAGCTAACCGGGTGTTGAAAAGAGGTAATGAGGTTCCAGTTGCCCAGGGCATTATAACCGACCTGGTTATAGGTGATAGCGGCATTAAACTTCAGTTTTTCAGTAAGTTTTAAAGATGCAATGGCTTTAATGAATACGCCTTTCCATTTAGTTTGGTAGCTGCTGTTCAAGTTCGGAAAGCGGTTACCACTACCATATAAATAAAGGGACTGCCGGTTATCGCTGTATCCTGCATAAGGTATAAAGCTAAATTGTTCATTATCAACTAATTTGTAACCTGCACCAAGCGCCCAACCCTGTGTGCTCCCCTTGCCAGCATCAAATGTTTCATTATAGGTATTACCGGTACGGTTATCGGTGCTATAGTCCGAATCATTTACCGAGCCCGAGGTGATAAACTGCCAGGCGTAATCTGCATAAATGTTAAATCGTTGATATACATTATATTGTAATGAGGCTTCAACACTTTGCCCGCTCAGCTTTGTCCATTTCAGCTCCGAAAAAACATTGGGGCTTTGACCATTGCTATTGCCAGCTATCGACCAGTGAAAATTCTCGCGCTGATAGCCATCGGTAAGATTAAACTCCAATTTGTTTCTGCCCGATTGGGCATATAATGTACGCAGGCCTATTATTAACCACAGAAAGCAAAAGCCGGTAAATTTTTTCATGGCAGGTTTATATAGCAAGTAAGCCTGCCCTTTTAAAAAGAGCAGGCTAAATATATCATTTTAAATTATTGGTTTACGCCAAAAGCCTCCCAGCCCGATGCTGTTGCACGGTTACACGTCATGGGTTGTGTACCGTTTTCGCTGGAAATAAATTTGCCGTTGTTGCCCCTGAAGGTAACCTTACCATCGGTGGTAGGCACCCAGTCAAATTTTTCCCAGTCGCCTATAGTAGTACGGTTACAGGTAATGGCTTGTGTACCGTTTTCGCTTGATACGTATTTACCCATTGCCTGAAGAGCAACTTTACCGCCCCCGGCATCAACTACAGTAAATTGCTCCCATGCTGATGCAGTAGCACGGTTACAATTCATGGCTTGTGTGCCATTTTCGCTGCTAACATATTGGTTATTAAAACCTTTTAAAGTGATAGTTTGACCAATAGGAGGGTTTGTACTGGTGCCCGACAGGTCATAAACCCGTACATAATCAACCACCATGTTGCAAGGCAATGCACTATCATTGATGGTGTTACCCGGCAAATCTCCGCCGATGGCGAGGTTAAGGATAATAAAGAACGGATTATGAAATGCGCCGGTATTGTTGATATTATTGGCAATATTACCGGTTACATACAGCGTATTGTCCACATACCAGCGAATAGAATTGGTATCCCACTCAACCGCGTAGGTATGGAAACCTGTTGGCGTTGTGGTGGTACTGCCGCCATATTGTACGTGGCCGCCGTTGTTGTACCAATGCATAGTGCCCAAGATGGTATTGGAGGTGTTTACCTGCTCCATAATGTCAATTTCGCCGCATTGCGGCCAGTTTACAGTACCGATGTTTGCGCCCAGCATCCAGAAGGCGGGCCATGTACCTTGTACTGCCGGCAGCTTAATGCTTGCCTCAATACGACCATAGGTAGGCTGGAATTTACCTGCTGTAGTCAGTTTGGCCGATGTATAAGGCTGGCCTCCAACGGATTGCTTGCGGGCAGTAATGGTAAGGAAACCGCCTGATACCGTGGCGTTTGCCGACTGGTAATATTCCTTTTCGTTATTAACGCCGG
The DNA here is from genome assembly GCF_059491465.1 of Mucilaginibacter sp. Mucisp73. Lineage (NCBI taxonomy): Bacteria > Pseudomonadati > Bacteroidota > Sphingobacteriia > Sphingobacteriales > Sphingobacteriaceae > Mucilaginibacter > Mucilaginibacter sp. Mucisp73. The sequence goes on from NZ_CP168507.1 coordinate 6,090,220, forward strand.
GGTTGCCGTTATCAATGTTCCAGTTGGCGGTGTTAACGCTGGTGCCGTTAAATTCGTCGCTCCAAAGCAATGTGCCTGCTCTTGGTGTGGTGCTTGAACTGCCTGTTTTTTCATCGTTTGTTTTAATGGAAGGTGATGGTCTGTTCAAGTCCTTGCTGCAGGACGAAATTAAAAGCATTAATGCCGATGCAGTAGCGGCACTCTTCGCAAAATTTAAAAGTTGTTTCATAATGATAGTATTGGTGAATAATTAATTGGTTTTGCAGGTAATTACTGGTTTACACCAAAAGCCTCCCAGCCTGACGCCGTTGCACGGGTGCAGGTCATGGGTTGTGTACCGTTCTCGCTGGATATAAATTTGCCGTTATTGCCGCGGAGGGTAACCTTGCCATCGGTTGTGGGGATCCAGTCAAATTTTTCCCAGTCGCCAAAAGTTGTGCGGTTGCAGGTTATGGCCTGTGTCCCGTTTTCTGAGGATACGTATTTATTCATGGCCATCAAGGCTATTTTGCCTCCACCGGCATCAACCACGGTAAATTGTTCCCATGCTGAGGCGGTAGACCGGTTGCAATTCATGGCCTGCGTGCCGTTTTCGCTGCTTACGTACAGGTTATTAAAGCCTTTAAGGGTGATGACTGAACCTATGGGCGGGCCTGATGCTGAACTTTGGGTGCCGGTCCATTTAAAGGTTGCTACAGCGCCGGCGGCTAACGTGTAAGTAAAAGATTCCGCGCCCCATTTAACTTTAAAGCTTACGCTTGATGAGCCATTATTAAGGGCGATGAGTACTTTGCTGCCGTCAGAATTTTTGAAGGCCACGTTTTGGATACTGCCCGATAAATTGGAAGAAATCCGCACAGCGCCCGGGCGTACAAACCGCGATGCATGACCGATAATGTAATAACCAACATTTCGGGTAATAGAAGTACCGCTAACAGTGATACCTCCCAAACAGGTACTGCAGCCGCCCGGTGTATGCGGATTGTTGTTTGGGTCGGAGGCCAGGTTCCATTCCAAAACATTGCGGCTCCAGTTGCGGGTAGCACCAATAATGAGCGTGTTAACATGCCATGACAGATCGCCGCCAAAATTGCTTGGTGCGCCAACCCATTGCTCGGTGAAATAAACGTTTTTGTTGGGATAGGCGTTGTGTACATCAGTTAGTGAGCTGATATTGCCCGCATACAGGTGAAACGCTGATCCGTCAACATAGGGATTGGCACCGCCATCAGCTAACACGGTTTCGGGATAATCAATCCTGTCGGTGTTGTGGTCGTAGGCAATGATCTTGGTTTGAAAGCCTGCCGCCCTGATTTGCGGGCCGAGGTTGTTTTTAATAAAATTGGCCTGCTCATCCGGCTGCATTACCATACTTGGGTTGTTGTATGGGTTAAGCGGTTCATTTTGAGGGGTAATGGCATCAATGGTAATTCCCTGGGCCTGCATGGCCTGCAGGTATTTTACAAAATAGCGGGCATAGGCGTCATAATAACCTGCTGCTGTATTGAGGCTGCCGCCGGTATAGCCGTTATTGCCGGTGGTGTTTACCTTCATCCAGGTAGGGGCTGTCCATGGGGTAGCTATAATTTTGATAGATGGGTTTATGGCGATGATCTTTTTCAGGATCGGTAGCAGGTCCTGGTTTTCGGCGCTGATACTGAAGTTGTTCATGTTAAAATCGCCGGCGGTTTGGTTGTAGGTGAAATCGCTTGAGCTAAGATCGGAGGCACCGATGCTGATCCGGATATAGCTGATCCCGATCTGGCCGTTAGCTGTGCCGAAAAGCTCGTTAAGCACATTGGTTTGGTTGGCGCCAAGGCCGTTAAGTAGTCCGGCACTGCCCCCGGTTAAAGTAAAGCCGAAACCGTCTATTCCCTGGTAGGTTTGGTTTTCGTCTACTGTAATAGTTGTTGCATTAGTACCGGCATCGGCACTAAAATTAAAGCTGGCTTGTGCCTGTAAAAGCTTTGATTGATCGGCAGTAGTAACCCAGGCATTCACTACTTCGTTAGCGGCCCGCGCTATAGTGCCGCTTGTTTTTTGATTGGGTGCGTCGTTGTTGTTCACATTCTTTTTACAGGAGCAAAAAGCAGCGGCGGAGAACAGGGCGAGGACTGCAAACCGCTTTAATTGGCAATTGATTTTCATTGAGTTGTTTATTTAGTTGATTTGATATTCAAAAAAATATCACATAAACCCCTATGCAACAATTCAATATTTGTAACAATATTTAACTGTTGCTTAAGTATATCAAAGTATTGCTCAGGGCAAATACGCCCGACCGATACTGTTTTCCATGAAGAAGGTCTATGTGTAGCTTAAAATTGGCATTACAAATCTACAGTAATTTAAACGGATCAATCAAGAAAAATGTTCATAATTAATTGATTTATAGTGTATTATGAATTATTTAATACGCTTGCATCGCAGTGTTAAAAAGGACAAAAATTAGTTTAAATGGCCTGTGCAACGTTTCTGTTGCGATGAAATTTTTTTTGTGATACGCTTACTTCGCAATTAATTTTAAGGAAAAAAGAAGGGTGTATAACTATAGGCTATATATGCGCAGATATATTTAGACGCGAATAGATTTGTAAACTTTTTTAGGACGATACAATTGGAGGTTGAGGTATCGTATTAATTTAACTTTTTCCAGAAAGCGCAAGTCATCGTCCCTCATGCCAGCCGCACAAGACTTGCTTCAAAAAGGGGAAGACGCGAAAATGGACATTCTGCCAAGCAGAATGTCCATTTTCGCGTCTCGTTTACGCTCAGTTACGGCATCTTATCTTTCAGTTCTTTTTCCTTTTCCCGTTCTTCATCCTTCAGCCGCCGTTTTTCCTGCCGTACTTCTTTTCGTGTCCGGCCGCCGGTGGTATCAACAGCGTCAATCTTGAGTTTATATTCGGCTTTAAGTGCTTCTATCTGGGCTTTGATCTGCTCCTTTATCGTTTGTTCTTTTTGTTTCAATTTTTCCTCGGCCTTTTCCTCGGTGGTATCTTTTTTACCAAAAAGGCGCTGGAAAAAGTTAGGCCTTTTTACAGGCTCTTCAACAACTGGTAAAATACCATCGTCATCTGCTCCGCCTTGTTTCATAAGGCTATCGGCTGTAGCAGTATCAACAGGGGCAATCTGGCGGCGCAGGCCTTCCCTTAACCGCACTTCGTAAAATCCGTAAGCATTGGTATCCCGGGCGGTATAACCCTTCATAGCCATCAGTTTACCAATCAGGTTAAAGTAGCCATGCAGTCCCGGTCGTAAGGTGCCATCAGGCTGAAAGGCGTATAAACCGCCTTTAGGGTAGGGGACAATGCTGGCCAGGTAAATACTTTCTCCCAAACTAAGTTCAGACGGCGATTTACCAAAGTAATAATGCGAAGCCTCGCCAATACCGTAAATGTTACGGCCCCATTCAATAATGTTAAAGTAAACCTCCAGCATCCTGTCTTTGGTCATGATGCGGTTATTTTCAATAAGCCATACAATCAGGATCTCTTCTATTTTGCGCGACAGGGTTTTCTCCCGGCTCAGGTAGGCGTTTTTAACCAGCTGCTGTGATATACCACTGCCGCCGCGTTTATATTTCTTTGTTTTAAAATCGGTAGCTATTGATTTACGGATGGCCTCCATTACAAAGCCATGATTGGTGTAAAAAGATGGATCTTCAGCTGTCATTACCGCGTTTCTCAAATTGGGTGAGATCTGCTGCAGCGGCGTAAACTCCGGGTTTTCGGGGCCTATCAGGTGCGGGGCCATTGGTTTGCCCTTTTCATATGGTGTATATACAAAGGGGCTGTTAAGCTTGGTTAAATCGGTGCGTCCAAATTTCAGGATCCGGAAGTTATCTTTATCCATGCCCGAGTCAAATATCAAATCGTCGGGCTTTGAAGAATCCATGTAAAAATTCATGTGGTAATTCAGCTTGCCGGCAACCTGGATCCCGTCAAGGGCATCAAACATCCCCGTAGGAAACGAATCGAAAATATCAGCCGCATTAAGCCAGCCGGTATTGAGCTTCAGCTCATAAATTTTTACCGGGTTAAGTGTGTACTTAACGTATGGGTGCGCCGTTAATTTTTTAATATGGATAAGCGAAGTACTATCAATAGATATATAATTAGTGCCTACTTTAACATCGGCATCAATAGCAGCCGCGGGTAATACAATATCAGTAGACGAAATGCCCGGATGGCGAATAAGCAGGTTTTTAACCGACCATGAACCCGAGATCCTGGTTTCCCCGCTACTGTGATCCTCCTCTGTAAGTTTGGTTTGCAGCGTATCAAAATTAAGCTTCAGGTTAAATTTCTTTTCGATGATAGGCAGCTCTACTTTTTTGCCATCGGCATAAAGCATTACGTCGATATCCTTATCGGACGGATGCATTTTGCCGGCGAAATGCCAGGTGGCTTCCCCGTCATTAACCTTTATGGTTGAGCTCAGTTGCCCGTCTTTGATCAGTGCTGTTTGCGCTAAAAGTTTAAGTTGATCGCTGTCGCTCTTAAAACTGATCCTGAAATTATGGAGCGATAAGTTATCCGGGATCTTATAAAGCAGCTGGTTGATCAGGTTATCGGCAAGATGGCTCAAATCGGCTTTGGTGTCTGTAGCTGTTGAGTCCTTTTTCTTTTTGAAAAGGAAATCGAAATTCTTAACGCCGTTTTTATTAACAAGGCTAATGAAGCCATCCTGCAATACCACATCTGATAGTTTTACCTCACCAAGCACCAGCGGCATTATCCGTACACTTACCACAAAGTTTTTGATGTTCAATAAGCTATCGCGGCCATCCGGTACGATACTGATATCCGAGAATGAAACGGTGCTGAGGCCCGTAAACTTAGCCGATCCTATTTTTACATCTAAATTATAATCCCTCTTTGCTTTTAATTTAGCTTTGTCAATGGCTTTTTCGAGCAGGGCTCCACGTTTTGAGTAGGCAACATATCCGCCGATTAGCAGAATAAGAATTAAGGGAACGAGAATGTATGCGGCTATGCGTATATATTTAGGATTAAGGCGCTTCATTTGTTAATTTTATCCAAAACTAAACTAAATCTTATCCCCTGCAAACGGTTGTTTTTGCAAATTGTTTCCTGATAAACTTAATCAACCACCTGTTTTCATAAATTTGCCTCATATTATGACAATTACTAAAGAACAAGTTTTACAGGCACTGGGCAACGTTGAAGAGCCGGATCTGAAAAAAGACCTGGTAACGCTTAACATGATTCAGGATATTCATATTGATGGCAACAACGTTAGCTTCTCGGTGATCCTGACTACGCCGGCCTGCCCGCTTAAAGCCATGATTGAGAATGCCTGCCGTAATGCTATCCTGCATTTTGTAAGCAAAGAGGCCGTTATCAATATCAACATGACCTCGCGTGTAACTACTCAAAAAAACACCGGGGTTCCGGGTGTAAAAAATATCATTGCCGTAGCTTCGGGCAAGGGCGGGGTTGGTAAATCAACGGTTGCGGCAAACCTTGCTTTAGGTCTGGCAAAATCGGGAGCAAAGGTGGGGATGATCGATGCCGATATTTACGGCCCATCGGTACCCATTATGTTTGGCCTGGAGGGTGCCCGCCCAATGGCCAGTCAGGTTGATGGCAAAACCCGAATTGAACCGATTGAAAAATATGGCATTAAATTGCTGTCTATCGGTTTCTTTACTGATCCTAATCAGCCGGTGCCATGGCGCGGGCCGATGGTATCAACCGCTGTAAAACAACTGTTCAATGATGCCGACTGGGGTGAACTTGATTACCTGGTGATCGACCTGCCTCCGGGTACAGGCGATATTCACATCACGGTAACGCAAAGCTTCCCGGTAACGGGCGCTGTAATTGTTACCACGCCGCAAAATGTAGCCCTGGCCGATGCGAAGAAAGGTATTGGTATGTTTATGATGCCGGCTATTAATGTGCCTATACTGGGGGTGGTTGAAAACATGTCGTACTTTACACCTGCCGAACTGCCCGAAAACAAGTATTACATATTTGGTAAAGGCGGTGGACAAAAACTGGCTGCACAGCTTGATGTTCCGTTCCTGGGTGAGATCCCGCTGATTAAAGGCATCAGTGATTCGGGTGATGCAGGCAAGCCGACAGTGCTTGAAGAAGATGGCCCGATGACCGCTGCTTTTGTGAAAATGGCCGAGCGTGTTGCCCAGCAGGTGGCCATATCAAATGCCAAAGCATTGAGTGCAGAAAATATTGTAAATAATTAATAACTTTACATAACGTTATAAATTAATAAAAATGAGTTTATTAAATCAGGTTGAAGCAGCTTTAGATACTATCCGTCCGTATTTGGAGGCTGATGGGGGGAATGTTTCTGTTGAGGAGATAACTCCTGAAAATGTTGTTAAATTAAAGCTGTTGGGTTCATGCGGATCATGCCCAATGAGTATCATGACCCTTAAAGCAGGTATTGAGCAGGCTATTAAAAAAGCTGTGCCCGAAATTACCGCCATTGAGGCCATAAACCTAACGGACATTGATGACCCCAATGCCGTGCTTCCCGAAAATTTAAGGTAGTTGTTAAGATTTGTTAAATCCCCGGCCCAATTGGGGGATATGACTTATTTTTGATGAAGTTTAAAAACTATTTTAGCGCTCGCAGCGTAATATATGTTGAGCTAAGTAGTTAATGGTTTTATGAAATATTTATTTGGTTTACTGCTGTTATTTGTTTCAATAGGCGCTTTTGCACAAAGCAAAGACCGCCCTGTTGTGCAATTTACCGGTATTACGCATAATGCCGATAGCGTAAAGATCACTATCCCTTATGTAACCATTACCAATACTTCGGCACATAATATCATTAACGTATCTAACTATAAGGGATACTTTTCATTTGTAGTACATGAGCGCGATACCCTCCGATTTACCTGCGTTGGTTATGCCCCGGTTACTGTGGTTATCCCGTCCAATCTGCCAAACGAAAGTTATACTACCCAGGTATCCCTGAAAGCGCAGATCATCAACCTGCCTACATTTCACGTGTTTCCATGGGCAACTACCGATGAGTTTAAAAAAGATTTCCTGGCTATAAAACTTGCTGATGACGATTTGGAGATTGCCCGCAAAAACATCAGCAAGGCAACCCTATCGGCCTTGTATAACACCTTGCCCCGCGATGCCCAGGAAATACAATCGGCCAATGCACAGGCTATGCACACCAGCATCCTGAATTCGCATTCGCTTACTCCTAATCCGCTGTTAAACCCGCTGGCATGGGGTAGCCTCATTAAGTCGATATCTGACGGAGATAAGAGCAGTAGTAGATAATCATTAAGATTTTGGTTGTTAATCCTACAACTTGCGCTCATCTGTGATGAGTGCTTAAAATGGGCTTACGTTTGTAACGTAAGCGCCGGAAATGGCGTTGCAAACGCCAAACCACATTAAACACTCGTTAAAAACGAGCGCAAGTCGAAAAAATCAGCACAAGCAATACCTGGATGATCAGAACAATTTAATCTGATATCTCAAATCACACCCTCAAAATCCATCACCTCACCATCAAATATTTCCAACTCCTGCAAATTATGACTTACTACAATAGTAGTAACCCCTAATTGCTTAAGTAAAAGCTTAAGTTCAGCAATCAGTGTAGTTTTCATTTTACTATCCAATGCCGAAAACGGCTCATCCATTAAAAGCAGCTTTGGTTTGGTAGCCAATGCCCTCAAAATCGCCAGCCGCTGTTGTTGCCCTCCGGATAAGTGATCGGGCTTGTGAGTGGTAAAGTTATCCAGTTGCCCCAATTGCAGCAGGCGCTTTATCCAGCCGGTATCATTGCTGGCATACTCCAGGTGTTGCTGCACCGTCATGTTTGGGAACAGGGCGTAGTTTTGAAATACGAAGCCGATATGCCTTTTTTGCGGCGATAAATTGATCGGTTGTTCATCATCAAACCAGGTAATTCCGTCCGCTATGATCTTCCCTTTTCGGGGCGATGACAGACCGGCTATCATTTTAAGCAATGTAGTTTTTCCTGAACCCGAAGGCCCCAAAATTTTGGTAACGCTCCCAGAAACAAACTGCCGTTTTATCTTCAGCAATTGCCCGCCATGATAGGCTTTCAGTTTTATTTCAATATCTACGCTGATCATGCTATGGGGCCTTTCGCCTGGTGTTTATTGAATATAAAAACAGTTATCACCAAAATAAACGTAATGGAGAATAGAATAAGCGAATAATTATTGGCCGAGGCATAGTCCATCTTCTCTACCGAATCATATACCGCAATAGAAGCTACACGGGTAACACCGGGGATATTGCCGCCAATCATCAACACAACACCAAACTCACCCAGCGTATGGGCAAAGGTTAAAACCGCGGCTGTTAATAATGACGGTTTAATATTGGGCAGTAGAATGTATCTAAACGTTTGCCATTCGGTTTTACCCAATGTGTATGACGCTTCGGCTAATGAAACCGGCAATTGCTGCAGAGCAGATTTTACCGGCCCCACCATAAAAGGCATACTATAAATTACCGAAGCCAGGATCAGCCCCGGAAAGGAAAAAACCAGTTGTACATCAAAAGTGTCATGCAGCCATTTCCCTAAACCATGCTGCGGACTAAAAACCAGCAGCAGATAAAAGCCCAGTACCGATGGCGGCAACACCAAAGGCATAGTAATAATTGCTTCGAAAATGATCTTGATAAACGATTTTCCCCTTGAAAGCCACCAGGCAAATGGCAACCCGATAAGCAGTAGCAAAAGTGTGGTGATGCCTGCTAATTTTAATGTGAGCCATATGGGCGATAGGTCCATCGATAAAAATACAAATTATTGTACCCTATAACCATACGCTTTAAAAATACTTTTAGCCGCCGGGCTTAAAATGTATCGGTAAAATTTTCCAGCCGCGGGGTTAGTCGCTCCGTGTTTCAGGATCACGATACCCTGCAGTATTGGGTCGTAAGTTTTGGGATCGACGACCATATAAAACAGTGGCGATTTATTTCCCAGTTCCTTTACCAGCGATTGGGTAGTGAAGCCGATATCGGCCACGCCTGTGGTAATGTAAGTATTTACCTGCGATATGCTTTCTCCATAAACGGCCTTCGATTTGGCATCATCCAAAATCCCCTTATCCCTGAGCGATTGCTCGGCGGCTCTACCATAAGGCGCTATAGCCGGATTTGCTATGGCGATTTTTTTTATCCTTGCCGAAAGCAGCAGGCGTTCCCAGTTTTCAAAACCAATGTTTTGCGTACTGCAAATGATCAGGCTGCCCGAGGCGTACACTACCGGTTTTTCTTTTGCAAAACCATTTTTAAACAGTGTTTCGGGAAAGGTCATATCTGCCGATAAAAACACATCAAACGGTGCGCCGTTACTGATCTGCGCCACCAGCTTACCCGATGAACCGATAACGACATCAATAGTAATTCCTGTTTTTTGCTTAAAATCTTTTTGTAAAACCTCCATTACCGGCTGCAGGTTAGCAGCTGCCGCAACCCGGATATTTTGGGCGTTTACGGTTAAGCTTGCTGTAAATAGCAGGGCGAATAAAAAAAGAACGCTTTTTTTTAGCCCGGTATTGTAATGTTCGCTTTGCATCGGTTTTATAGTTTTTAGCTTGCAGGCAACAGTTTTCGTTTTGGTAATGAAGCACATCGTGATTTTCGAAAAGCGATGTTTTGATGCCCTAACACTACAAATATACGCTTGTTATAACCAATAGCGGTTCATATATTAGTCATGTTAAGTTATCTGATAAATCAAAATTTAACAATGATAAAACGCTCAGGCGCCGCGTACGCCGGCTTTAAAAATACGCCTGATGAAAAATCCCATTGTTGTTTTTGGGCCGTAGTCCTTTAATATAAAATAGATGGAAAAGCCGCTTCGAACACTTTAGTAAATAGGCCTATAACTATTTATGTATGGTAATTCCCGGATATTAACAACAAATGGCTAAAAATTAACATTTTAAATAACTGTTTAATGTACTTTTAATAGGAATAGAAAAATAAAAATATTATAATTGTATCCGGCCTGACGCTAACCAAACAACCATTTTTTTCGCGCCTGTAGTGAAACCACCATTACAGGTGCGGAATACATCCATTTCCCAAGCCTATGTTTAAACTTTTACTGAGATTTTTTATCGGTATTATAATGTTTTGCTTATGCTTTTCAACAGGCATAGCTCAAACCACGGTTCAAATAAACGACAAAGTAAACCAGCACATTTTTGAATATAAGCAGATAGTATATTTTGAGGATACAACCGGAAAACTCAGCCTCGATGATATTCGCGGCGCTTACTTAGCAGGCAAATTCGTAGTTAACCATGAACCAACCCCCGTTACCCATCACAACAATTCGGCTTACTGGTACCGCATAAAAATTGGCAAGGCCAATGCCACCAGCAACAACTGGATCCTGGAGTTTTTTGATCAAACTATCGACAGTATTACCGTTTATTCGCCCGTTAAAAATAATTACCGGGCAACGTCGCTTGGCAGTAGCCGCCCTTTTGCCGCGCGCTTTTACAAACACAAAAACTTTAGCTTTAATATCAACAGCAACCAGGGGCCCGATGATGTTTATTATATCCGCATCCGCTCGGGGCATTCGGTTAATGTGATCATGGTATTGCGTACGGTAAGCCGCTTTATTGGCTACGCGCTCGACGAATATTTTTTCTTTGGTGTTTTTTACGGTATGATCCTGGTTTTTGGCCTGTACAATTTCATGATGTTCATAGCCATGCGCCAGGTGCAATACCTGTATTACATCATTTATAACTTAAGTATTGGCCTTTATGAAATGTGTGCCGATGGCATAGCTTACCAGTACATCTGGCCAAACTATCCCGGCTGGAATAATTACGCGTATGGTATCGCCCTGTTCTCGGCCAGTATTTTTGCCATCCTTTTTGCTCAAAGCCTGCTCAATTTAAAAGTTAATGCCCCGCGTTTAAATAAAGTGATCAAGTGGGTGATCATTTTCAGGTGCATTTATTTCCTGGCCTGCATTACTATTAATATGGCCTGGTTTAACTACAAGATCATCGAGTTTTTGCCGCTGTGCATTTCTTTTTATGCGGGTTGTTATGTGCTGGTAAAAGGGTATAAACCGGCGCGGTTCTTTGTTATTGGGTACACTTTTTTACTTACCGGCTTTGTGATTAAAAGCTGTATAGCACTAAATATCTGGTGGCTGCCTGTTACCGAGTTTGATTACTACAGTCTTAGTATTTGTTTTATTATGGAGATGCTGTTCATCTCTTTTGCTATAGGGGATAAAGTGCGGATCCTTAAAAAAGAAAAGGACATTGCCCAGCAGGATATTATAGCCCAGATGAAGCAAAACGAAGAGCTGAAAGATACACTGAACCGCAGCCTTGAAGCCCAGGTGCAGGAACGCACCCGCGAGCTGGTTGAAAAGTCATCAATGATAGCGGAACAAAATGAGGAGCTAAAATCAGTTAATGAGCTGCTGCAGCAACAGGCCGAAGAGATCTCGCGCATGAATGTGCTCCTCGAAAAGGATAACATTATCCTGCATAATGACATTGAAAAAGTAACCCACGATAGGGTGATGCTCACCGAAGTTGACTTTGAAGAGTTTAGCCGTATTTATCCCGACAGGGAAACCTGTTTTAAATTCCTGTCCGACCTGAAATGGGAGCATGGTTATGCCTGCCGCAAGTGCAGCAATACACATTACGGCAGCGGGCACCTCCCTTACAGCCGCCGGTGTTCAAAATGTGGTTATGAGGAGTCGGTAATAGCTTACACCATACTGCAAAACACCCGGATCCCTATCAATAAAGCTTTTTATATGATCTTCCTGATGTATTCAACCAAGGGTAAGATCTCGTCACATAAACTTTCCGAAATTCTATCCATCCGCCAAAGCACCTGTTGGGCTTACAGTTCGCGCATCAAAAAAGTAATGGAGCAGCGTAAAAAAGAGATCAAAAACGCGGGGAATAAGGGGTGGAGTAAATTGGTGATCGACACGAATGCTTAACAGCAGGGTAAAGTCAGGCGAAATTCACCCCCAAAGCTGTATGTGAGGACGCACTAAAGGCATGACATCTATTTCCACTTAATAGGGGGATAATTATCTGTTTACAATTGCGTGGCTAAATATATATGTTTAAACATCTATATTTGTTTCAACATTTGAAAATAATCATGTCATTAGTAGAAAAATTACAATGGAGATCGGCCGTTAAGAAATTCGATCCCAACAAAAAAATAAGCGCAGAACAGTTAGAGGCTTTAAAAACAGCCATTCAGTTAGCACCATCGTCATTAGGCCTGCAATCATATAAGGTGATTGTTGTGCAGGATGCAGAGACAAGAAAGAAATTACGTGCCGTTGGGTACGACCAATCGCAGATTACCGATTCATCGGCTCTGTTTGTGTTTGCTTCATTAACTAACCTTGATGAGGATTTTGGTAAAAAATTCATTGACCTTGTTGCTTCAACCCGCAGCATTGCCCGTGAAAGCCTTGCCGGTTATGAGCAAATGGTATTAGGCACCCTGGCCAGCCGTACCGATGAGCAAAAAGTTGAATGGTCACACAAACAGGCTTATATCGCTTTAGGGGTTTTATTGGCTGAAGCTGCAGAAATTGGGGTAGACGCGGGTCCAATGGAAGGTTTTGACGCTGCGAAATTCGACGAGATCCTGGGCTTGAAAGAAAAAGGCTTAACTACCACGGTAATTGCCGCAGTAGGTTTCCGTGCCGAAGACGACGCTTACAGCAAAATGCTAAAAGTACGCAGGCCGCAAAGCGAGCTTTTTATTGAAGCGTAAGGTTTTATTGGCTCATAGATGATGGTTCATAGTTCATGGCCAGCATGCAAGAAACAAGGTATAGACTTTATTTCTATGGCTTGTTTCTTACATGCTATAAACCATCAACCATGAACTATGAACTATGATCTATGAACCCGACGACGACTTCCTGATAAACAGTTTTGATTTTAGCACATGTTGCTTTTTAGGAGCCGAGCCGTTGTTTTCCAGCACATCGAACAGTAAAGTTGCAGCCTTTACGCCCATTTCGTAAGCGGGTTGCGTTATGGTTGAAAGAGGGGGAGAAAGGAGCGGGGCTACCCTGAGGCTTGAAAAGCTAATCACTTTCAGATCGTTAGGTATCGAAATGCCAAGGTCATTACAAACGTAGTAGGTGGCAAAGGCCAAACGTTCAACCGAACTGAAAATACCATCAGGCTTGATCACTTGTAAGGCTTTTTTCAAAATTTTATAATTTTCCTTTTCATCGTTGCTGCAATCAATAACAAGGGTATCATCAAACACGATCTTGTGCTTAGCCAGCGCATCCATATACCCTTGCATCCGCACTTTACCTATCGAAATACTTTTGTTAACCACCAGGTAAGCTACCTTTTTGCACCCGGTTTTAATAAGATGTTCGGTTGCTGCAAAACTGGCGTCATAGTCGTTAGTAGTTACTTTGGCGGCCTCAATATCCTCATAAACGCGGTCGAAAAACACAACAGGCACATGCTTTTTTTCCAGCTGGCGCAGATAGTTGTGATCGCTTGCCTCGCCGGATACCGACATGATAATGCCATCTGCCTTACCATTGTTAAGGTAATTTACAAACGATACTTCCTTTTCAAAAACGTCGTCGGTGCGGTAAAGTAAAATGTAGAACCCTTTTTTGCGGGCAACCTCTTCAATGCCATTGATAGCCTGCGAAAAAAAGTCGTTAGCTATTTCGGGAACGATAACAGCCAGGGTTTTGGTCTTTTTATCGCGGAGGTTACTGGCATAATGGTTGGGCAAATAGTTATGTTGTTTGGCGTATGCTAAAATCCGCTCTTTGGTGTCTTTATTAATATCAGTGTTTCCATTAAAGGCCCTCGAGATGGTTGATGTGGAGATATTGAGTTCCTTTGCCAGTTTTTTGATATTGATATTGTCCATTTTCGCTCGCTAAATCTATTTCCTATAGGCCAAATGTAATAAAACAGATCAATTGTGTTTAAACATTAAGGCTATAATTGTCAAAATATCATTACAAAAGATAGCTATGGCAGGAATCGCCCCCGGACTGGACGGCAAGTAGTTAACTGTAAGTTAATCAGTGGCATGCGGTTTGCATAATATTGATATAGAAAGCAGGGCTGGGTGTATGGCAAAACGAATTTTGATAATTGATGATAACGAGCTGATGATAGAGGTGATGACCTACATCTTGCTCGGCAAAGGTTACGAAGTAGCCTCGTCAACCCATGTCCATGAAATTTTCAGGACTATAAAAGCATGCCACCCCGACCTGGTGATCCTGGATATTGTTAATAAAAGCATGGATGGCCGCGAGCTGTGCCGGCTCATTAAATTGAACCGGGCCACTGAAAATCTTCGTGTAATTGTTTGTTCAGAAAACGAAGAAACCGAAGCACAGGAACCGCAAAAAGGGGCGCCGGATGATGTTTTGCACAAGCCATTTGGCATGAACAGCCTGATCCATAAGGTTCAGTTACAGCTGGCGGCCTGATTAAATGTGCAAAATAATGATCTGTAAATTAGTCTGTTAATGTAGAAAATTGTTATTGCCCGCCGCCTGTTGTTGCTTTTGTAACATGGGATACGTATGTTTACCGTAGAGAAGATAAAGATGGGATTGCCACTAAGAATAACTTTTAACGATACCGACCACGTGTATCAAATTAATACCTCGCCAATTACCCCAACCACCAGCGAACTTGAGATCCTGTTAAATGGCGAGAAAATAATCCTTCAAAAAGACGCCCGCCGTGTATGGGTACAAAAAGGCGAAGGCCCGGTAATTGACCCCGAATTTGCGCAAGCTTTGGGACGCTCGGTTGCCTTGCGGTTTAGGATGTAAGCGGTTAATTGACGGCTGTCGCTGTTAATATCAAGAAATTTTCTCCCTTTAATTTTTTGAGTAAGGATAATATTGGGGTTTGGTTTTCTATTTCCAGGATCAAACCAATAAAAAATTGGCCGGAACTTTGGTCGCCGATTTCTACGCTTTTTATTTTGACGACCTCGTCATTTAAGCAAACGAAATCACCGGCTGCAATTGTTCCCCGAATAATCTGTCCGGCGATAACTAATCCGCGACCAGTAATATTAAACCAATCCTGTAGAAGGAATTGTGCGGTGTTTTGCATGAGATTAAAGTACAAAAAAAATGTCATTTCAACGAACAGGATGAGGAAACCCGCTTCCGCTACCTTGAAATGACATTTGCTGGCTGCCTTACATCATTCCCAGCATCACTAAACCCATTACAATCATCAGTCCATCTTCAATAATGGTTACTGTGCTCATGGGCAAATTAAACACCGCGCCAAGGCATGCACAACGGATCTGCCTTTTGCTGAAAACACTTTGCAGCACACCAATCAGGCTTATGCTCATTACTGCAACCATAACGGCGTTAACCGTTACCGGTGCAATATTAAGCGCAAAGGCAAGGCCTAAACCCAGTTCAACAAAAACATACACGTAGCCCCATCCGCGCCAGCGTTTGGCCACCACATCATACATGGCATAGCTATCGGCAAAGCCCGCGAGATCCAGCAGTTTAAAAAAGGAGAATACCAGGAAAAAGCCGCTCATGAAAATGCGCATAGCCGTGATGGCGTTAAATCCGCCTGTATGGCTTCCGGCAATTATTGCTGCTGCTAAAATATAACCAAAAATGAGCAGGATCGGCTTGTAGGTTTGCAGCCAGGTGCGGTTTTCAGCAGCATCTGTCGTGCTCATATGGTGATGGTGTACCTCTGCTTCGCTAAGCTGGTATTTAGGATAAGCAGCAAGAGCTTGTTGAAGGTCGCCTGTTGATACGTGCTTTTTCATAGTGATGTCGGCAGTGCCTTCGGCTAATGAGATCTCAACTTTTTCGATGTTGGGAACCTGCTGTAACAGGCCCTGCACTTTAGCCAGGCAGCCGGTACAGGTCATGCCGGTGATATTATATGTATGTGTCATGATAATTTGTATTTGCTGATACAAAATTACCATGAGCCGGCAAGGGAGGCATTACGGTATTATGGGTATGATTTATAAGATTTACAGTTCCACACGAAATGCTCAGCAAGCCGGCCACAATTTGATCGAATTACACGAACTATTGCGGAATAAATTCGTGTAATTCGTTTCAATTCGAAAAATTCGTGCTTTAAATATCTTCCAGGTTTGTGCGTTTGCTACCCTGAAGGGCTTTAAAGGCAGATGGTGTCATCCCGGTTATCTGTTTAAACTGGCTGGATAGGTAGGCAACGCTGCTATAGCTTAATTGAAATGCGATTTCGGAAAGACTAAGTTCATTATAAACCAGGAGTTCCTTCACTTTTTCAATTCGCTGGGCTATGTAGTATTTTTCGATGGTTGAGCCTTCTACAGCCGAAAACAGGTTGCTCAGGTACCCATAATCATAATTAAGTTTTGAAGTAAGCAGCGCCGAAAGTTTCAAGGGCGATTGTGTTTCGGCATAGTGTACATGCTCAATGATGAGGGTTTTGATCTGTTCAATAATACGGCTCTTTTGATCGTCGATGAGTTCAAACCCAAGTGCATTTAACGATGTCTCCAATTGTTTAAGCTGAGCCGGGGTAGGAGCTTCTTTAATCTCTACCTCACCAAGATCAACGGAAACAGGCTGTAGCCCGGCTTTTTCCAGCTCGGTTTTCACCATTATTTTGCAGCGGCTGCAAACCATGTTTTTTATGTACAGCTTCATGGCTGCAAAACTACTATTTTACTGCTTCATCCACCAGTTGTTTCAGTTCGCGATATCGCTGTTGCCTGCCATCGTTTTTAATATAAAAAGTCATCATAAAGGCGGCGTACTTTTTATCCTTGTCTATCCACGGAAAGCTCCCGAACAATCCCGGACTGCTTACGGTATGGGCATCAAACACCCACTCGCCATAACCGTAACCTAAACCTCCTGCCTCGGCAGGTGAATAGGCGATCTTAACATCAGCGGTGATCCTGTTTTCTTGCATCCGGGCTATACTATTTTCGCTCAGGATGCGCTTTCCGTTAAAAACGCCCCGGTTCATGATCATGGTTAAAAAGCTCAGGTAATCCTCGGAAGTACTGTAGGCCCCGCCCGCGGGCAGGGCTACTTTGGCATTTCCAAAATCAGTATGCTGCATATTAAGCGGCCGGGCAATACGTTCGACAAATAAGGTTTCAAAATTTTTGCCGCTGATTTTTTCGATGATAGCCCCGGCAATTTGCAAGCCGGCATTGCTGTAGTGAAAAACCTTGCCGGGTGTACCTTCCATCGGTAAGGCTGCTATATCGGCTATTGCATCATCCATCGAGTTGTCCTGGCGCATATCTTCTAAACTTTCTTTTAATGGCGGCGTCTTGATCCCGGTTTGGTGCGACAGGCATTGACCAATGGTGATGCCCCCCTTGCCATGTTGCGATAGTACTGGCAAGTATTTGCCAACTGTATCGGTCAATTTTAGCTTTCCCTCATCAACAAAGGTCATCACCAAAGCGGCACTAAGCCATTTGCTGCAGCTGGCAATAGCTACCTTTGAGGTAGACGTATAATCATCCAGATCAGCTTTTTTACCTTGTTTGCGGGCTATCATACGGCCAACAAATTTTTGCCTCATATTCATATCATTAACTGCGTGGTTGTAAACCACCCTGCCATCTTTATAAACAACAAGCACCACCCGGCCACCCATTTCGGATGCGTGGCCATTTAGCCAGTTATCAACTTTGGTAAAATTGTATTGCCCGTTTGCTTTAATAGCGCTAACGGAAATAAGCATTAGTAGTAAGATAGATCTTGCTTTCATTTTTTTCGAGGATGATTGATGCGTTCGTTTGACTGCTACGCTAATTTAAAGTTTATTCATACATGCTGATTTATATTGATGCCGGCGCGCGCAAAAGCAGCGTGTTTTGTAGTCTCAACTTCCTTTTTTCCTTATTCAACGGTTATTTGCACCCGCCCAACTAATTGTTACATTTATTATAAAGGATAGTAGTTTTCTTTGCATTGCAAACCGAATGGCTATGAAAACCAACAGAAAACCCATGTATCGACGAAAAGCGTTCCTTATCATCCTGATTTTATTTGCAGGCTTTTTGTGCATCCAGTTTGTGCGTCCGGATGTTCCTAATCCGCCGGTAACGGGCGACCTGGAAGCCCCGGCAGATGTTAAGGCTATTATTCAACGTGCCTGTTATGATTGCCATTCAAACAACACCAATTTACGCTGGTACGATAAAATAGTTCCCATTTACTGGGGGGTGGCATCCCATATTAAACAGGGCAGAGCCGACCTTAATTTTTCCGAATGGAATAAGCTCGCGCCGGCCGATCAGAAAGGCAAACTCTGGGAGTCGGTAAATCAGATTATAGCCGGAGCAATGCCTTTGCCGGGTTATACCGCTGTTCATACCGGCGCAAAAGTATCCGCAGCCGATCTTGCTGTTTTGAAGAACTATCTTGCTTCAATGGTGCACAGCAACCCTGCCGATACGGCGGTTATAAATGCCGCTGACAGGCAATACCAACATTGGCAAAAAAACGAAACTGCCATTACCAAATTGCCGACAGCCGCAAACGGGGTCTCCTACATTCCCGATTATAAAAACTGGCAGCCTATCAGTACTACTGAACGATTTGATAATAACACCCTTCGCGTAATCTTCGGTAATGATATTGCCGTGAAAGCGATCAAAGAAAACAAGATCCACCCCTGGCCAAACGGCGCCATATTTGCTAAAGTGGCCTGGGCGCAACTACAGGACAAGGACGGGACCACCCATACCGGCGAGTTTAAGCAGGTGGAGTACATGATAAAAGACGATAAAAAATATGCGTCTACCTATGGCTGGGGCTGGGCGAGGTTTAAGACCCCGAAGATGGTGCCGTACGGCGGTTCAAATGTCATGTTTACCACAGAATGTATGAATTGCCACAAGCCGATGGCTGCCGAAGATTTTGTATTTACCCAACCAATTAAACACTAACCCCATGAAAGCATTATATAGTTTATTTGCTGTATGCAGCTTAATGTTTGCGGCCTGCTCCGATAACAAACCGGTTGAATTATACAATACCAAAGCCGCGCTGCCATCATCCCCGAAATATAACCTGGATGGGCTCAAGGTAATTACCTCATTTGTTAATAAGGCCAAAGGTACAGCCTCAACACTTTACGGGAATGACCTGGCTTTGAAATCGGCAATTGATGGAAACAAAACAGTTGGCGCTAATGAAGTATTTACATTAGTAACCTGGAAGCAACAGGATGACGACCATTGGTTTGGCGCAAAGATCCCTTCGGATGTTGAATCGGTTGAAGTGATTAAAACCGCTTCGTTTGGTAATAGCGTCGCTGTTAATTATCAACAACTTAATGGAAAGTCTCTCGACTTGAAAGCAGATACTTCGGGCCAGTCTGAAAGGATTAAATATATTCTTGGCCAAAAGCCTTCTGTTTTGCCGTAGCAATAGAATGAGCTTTTTATAGTTTTGGGGCCGTGCGATTCCCCTCTTGAGAGGGGTGGAGGGTGTGTTTCTGTTTTGATAAGTCTATCGCAAAGACACGCCCCTGCTACCGCTCATCCCCTCGGCGCCCCATCTCAAGAGGGGATTTAAAAAGCCTTACGCTTTAAGCTATATCAATTTCAGTCCGATCACCATCTTGTGGAGGGGCCTCAAGTGTTTTTACCGGTTCCAAACCGGAGGCATATCCAAACAGGCGACGCTCTTTGATTATGGTAGCAACTTCGGGCGGCACAAACTCTTCCCAGCCATCGGCGCCCAGTTTTATCAGCTCAAGCACATTGTCGGTTTCAACGTTAAGGTTATTTTCGTTATAATGCCTGATGTCTTCTATCTTATTGTTGGCTATCAGGTAGCGGTACAGATCAATCAGGTGTGGCGGCAGGTAAAAACGCAGGCAATTCCAGATCACACCATCGCGAAGGGTAGGGTATATAAACAATTTTACCTTACGACTGAACAACGTAGCGAACGATTCCAAGATGCCGCCCGGCAAATCTTTATAATGTTCTTCCGAGAAAATGTACTCCAGGTTAGGGAAACCAAGTACCACACCCATTTTAAGTTTGGTGATCTTTGAAAGATAGGCCACCAGCTTATAATACTCGTGAAAATTAGAGATCATCACCGTTTGGCCTAACGAACCGAGGATATCTACACGGTCGAGAAAGTCCTTCTCGTCTATATCGGCATTGATATCGGCGTTACGTTCTTTCAGGGCCTGGAGGGTAAGCTCGGTAACAACAACAACGTTGTCCTTATCAACATCCGATTCCTGTAAAAACTGTTTAACACCGGTGTTCAACATATCCATATGCACGTTGATAACCGGGCGGAAACGGCCGCGCACCATTACGATGTGCTTTTTGTATAAAACTTCGGATGGTTGCAGGTTTTTACCATCGGGCCCAAACAGTGCCGCATCCGAAAAGCCGTATTTTACCAGGTGAAGGCTCATGAGCCGGTTATCAACTTTGGTAAAGTTTGGTCCTTCAAAACGGATCATGTCTATCTGGATCCTGTCGCGCGAGAGGTTATCCATCAGCGAAAGCAGGAATACCGGTGGAATCTCATTATAATAAAAGCAGGCATACATCAGGTTTACACCCAATATCCCCACAGCCTGCTGCTGCAGGTTATTATCATTATCCAGCAGCTTAACGTGGATCACCACATCATTGTACTGCCCGTTCGGCTCCAGCTGAAAGCGTACGCCCATCCAACCGTGGCCTTCATTTGTTTTGTTGTAATTGAGGGCCGATATGGTATCCGCGAAAGCAAAAAAAGTTGAAGTGTCACCACGCTGCGTACCAAGGCGCTCAATGATCAGGCCATATTCATGACCAAGCATGGCCATCAGCCGCGGTTCGCTTACATAACGGCGGGTTTGTTGTACCCCATAAATGGCATCTGAAAAAAGCATGTCATAGGCCGACATGGTTTTGGCTATGGTACCGGATGATGCCCCGGCTTTAAAAAAGTTTGCTGCTACGTCCTGTCCGGCACCTATTTCGGCAAATGAGCCATAAATTTCGGGGTTAAGATTAATGGCCAGCGCTTTTTGTTTGGTCCCAATATCTTTATTGTGAATGGCATTCATACCCATTAAATTATTATAGTTTACTGTTACCAGTAGTATAACCTTGCTAAGAAGGTCTAAAATTACACTTTTTTAAGCGAAGGCGTGTTAAGAATGTATTACAAAATAAGCAATCGGCTCGTTTTATTGCGTTCAGAAAATAAATTAATGTGTTTTTGACAGATATTCTGGCTTGATACTGAGGGCCATCAGGTAAAGGTTCCAGTAAAAAAAACAAACAAAAAGCTTGCGTAGTTAAATGGCTACATTTATATTTGTAGTCAAATAGCTACACGATGAATTTAAGACGAGATGTATTTCAAGCCATAGCCGACCCAACCCGAAGGGCCATCCTTTTACTGGTTGCCACACAAGCAATGACGGCGGGGGTAATAGCTTCAAATTTCGATACGGCCAGGCCCACCGTTTCCAAACACCTGCAAATACTTACCGAGTGCGAGCTGCTTAAACAGGAGCAAAACGGCAGGGAGATTTATTACCATATCAATGCAGAAAAAATGAAAGATGTGGCCGATTTTATCGAACCGTTCCGCGCAATGTGGGAAGACAGGTTCAACAAATTAGAAACTATTATGAAAAATTATAAAGGCAAATAACATGGAACAAAAAACAAAAATAGATGCTGAAAACGGCAAACAGGATTTAACCATTACAAGAGTGTTTGACTTACCGGTGGAACTGCTTTTTAAAGCCTACATGGAGCCCGAAATTGTTGAGCAATGGATGGGAACAAAAGTGCTGAAGCTTGAAAATAAAAAACACGGCAGCTGGCAATTTGAAACGAAAGATCCGCACGGGAATGTAGTGTTCAAAGCCAATGGAACAATTCATGAGTTTATTCCCGGGCAAAAGATCACCCGCACTTTTGAAATGGATAACGCGCCTTTTGATGTGCAACTCGAGTTCCTGGAGTTTGAAAAACTTACCGACGATACCAGCAAGCTCAATATGCATGTGGTTTACCGAACGCCCGAACTGAGGGACCAGATGCTTAAGCTGCCTTTTGCCCATGGTATAAATATGGCCCATAACCGCCTGCAGGAAGTGGTAAACAAATTGAAATAACACATATCATGAAACGGAATAAAATTATCTATTGGATAGCGACCATCTGGCTTGCTTTAGGGATGATATCAACAGGAATGGTACAGTTATTAAAAGCGAAGGCCGGGGCAGGAGGGGCCGACAGTTTGACGCATTTAGGCTATCCGGGTTATGTTTTGACTATATTGGGCATCTGGAAAGTTTTGGGCGTTATAGCAGTATTGATTCCTAAATTTCCGGTGGTAAAGGAATGGGCGTACGCGGGTTTTTTCTTTGCTATGTCGGGCGCGATTTTTTCGCATATTGCAGCGGGGAATGCTATAGCTGAGATATTTCCCGCGCTGCTATTACTGGTACTTACCGTAATATCATGGTATTTCAGACCCGCCGAAAGAAAAGTAATTTCGGGAAACCAATAAATGAACGATATGAACCCCAAAGTTGATTTTTATTTTAATAAAGCCGGGAAGTGGCAGGAAGAAGTAGAGCAATTGAGATCAATTGTTCTTGATTGCGGATTGACCGAAGAATTAAAATGGGGCTGTCCCTGTTATACCTTTCGGGAAAGCAACATCGTTTTGATCCATGTATTTAAAGAATATTGCGCGCTTTTATTTTTCAAGGGAGCTTTATTAAGTGATACCCATAACATCCTTATTCAGCAAACCGAAAACGTACAAGCTGCGCGGCAAATCAGGTTTACCAATGCCGGTGAAATAGCCGGGCAAAGGAGTATCCTGAAAGCGTATATTTATGAAGCAATTGAGGTGGAAAAGGCAGGACTAAAAGTAAATTTAAAGCAGACGGAAGATTTTGCCGTCGCTCAGGAGTTTCAACAAAAATTAAATACCATACCCGCCCTTAAAACCGCATTTGAAGCATTAACACCCGGACGGCAAAAAGCGTATCTCCTTCATTTTTCCCAACCCAAACAAGCCTCAACCCGCGAGGCGAGAGTTGAAAAATGGATGCCGCAAATCCTTAACGGTAAAGGGTTGAATGATTTGTAGTACAGAAAACAAAAAAGCGGGGAATTGTGCGATTCCCTCCACGGGGAGGGTGAAGGGAGGCGCAAACAAGCTTATTCGTTTGTCGTGTCGATGAAACCCCTCCCTGCCACCGCGCATTCTCATCGCACCCCTCCCTCGGGAGGGAATAAAAAAACCTAAACATTTCGAGGTATACCAATAAATCATAACCTGCAATAAATATGAAGCTATCACCAGAACAACAGAAAGAACTTATCGGCATACTAAAAACCCGTTTTGAGAAAAACATGAACCGCCACACCGGCATAGAATGGGCCGGGGTAGAGGCCAAGCTGGAAGCCGATACCGAAAAACTATCGTCACTTAATGAAATGGAATTAACCGGCGGAGAACCCGATGTTGTTGCTTACGATAAAAATACGGGCGAATATATTTTTTTTGACTGTGCTGCAGAAAGCCCCAAAGGCCGCAGGAGTGTTTGCTACGATCATGAAGCGCTGGAAGCCAGAAAAGAACACAAGCCCGGAAACAGCGCTGTTGAAATGGCGAAGGATATGGGCATTGAACTTTTAAACGAAGAACAATACCGCGAATTGCAAAAGCTTGGAAAGTTTGATACCAAAACCTCAAGCTGGATCAAAACCCCTGCCAATATCAGGAAGCTCGGCGGGGCCATCTTCGCTGATTACCGTTATGGTGCCATATTTATTTACCATAATGGGGCGGAGTCATATTATGCTGCCCGGGGGTTTAGAGGGGCGTTGAGGGTTTGAGTTTTTCTTTTGCACTGTCGCTTGAGTTGGGAACTCAAATATAAGAGGTCATGTACTTACTCTAAAAACGGTTTAACCTCTACCCATTCTTTATCCTGTTTTATTTCAAATGAAAACTCTCGCTTTACATCGGGCGCTTTTGTTTTTTTCTGAAGATATTCGTTTGCTTTCTCGGGATGATCAATATAAGCATAAACATCTAAGAAGGAATCGTTATAGACATGGCCAATGTAATGCAGGGTTACTACTTTACCCGTTTCATTGATTAATTCGTCCTCAAGCGTATTAGCAACGTCTATTTCTGACTCAAGCGGTAGCCCATTTTTCATAACACTATCATGCTTAAGCGCAACGTGAATTTGCAGGCACCACGGATAGCTTTTCTTTTCGCCGTAATTTTTATAGGCGGTGTTAACAGATCCAACAACAGGCCTCCCGTCTGGTAATTTTGCTTCAATAACTGAAAAACTTTCGGGAGGAAAAATGGTATGCTTGTTCTGGGCCTTACAACCCAATATTAGTAATTGTAGTAAAATAACTATGATAAGGCGAAAGTAACGTAGCATGGATAAGGTTAGTATTGTGCGATGCTAAAATAGATATTCAATGTGGCTAAAACAAGTGGTATTGAGTTCCCGACGCATTATATGGTTTAAGTTCACTGGTTGAATTTATGGTATAGTGAGGCTTTATTTTTATCTGGCGGAATCTCCGGGTAATGCTTCAGATTTCAAGCAGGATGCTTACTTTATTGGGGGACGAAGTTACGCTGGCGCTAAACTTCGACCAGTAGGGGTCTTTGAGGGTTTGAGCGCATTAGCCATAATGGATGCCGGCGGGATCTAAATGATTGGCCTGATCTATATCTTATATCTTAATCTTCCGGTGTTAAAGTCAGAAGGGCGGGTAGGTGTAAATAAAGTAAATTGTCGTGATTTAACATTTGGATTAAAAAGGTTTTCGCCCAGGTTTTTTACGTCGTGTTCTGTAAGCATATTGGGTTTGCCCTCCCATTGCCAGCAACGCCGGTTTTTAAAATCAATATGAAAGCTACCCAAATAATAGTTTTCAAAATTCTGACCTAAATTAAGTATATAATCATCTGTTTTAAACTGATGCCTCATCGGCTCAAGAGCCAAAGTTGCTTTATAAGCATCATCATTTAAATCGTTATAAAAATAAAGTTTCTCAATAGTTCCAGACTTAAGATTGGGCGGCTCTTTGGATTGCAATAAAAAAGGACTTATATAAATTTCTCGTTCTCCTGTTTCTGTTTCAATGGTTATGATGGAAGAATTGAGCATTTAGTTAGATGTTAATAGTTTAATCCTAATATAACAGTTTTGATGAGTACAATCAATACCATGCTGTTTACAAGAGCATTGCCAGCGTACATCCTTCAACATCCAATAAAATCTTTCCTTAGCTTTTTCTTCAAAAAAATACGGGTTGTAAACCCCGAACTGCAATTTTATACCTTTTTGGTTGCGCTTATTTGTATTTCTATTGCCTGTTATTTTTTCATTGAAATTCCAGCAAAAGATTGGATAAAAGGCTGGAAAGACCGGAAACGTTTAAAATTACAACCAGTAGATGATTCCGTAAATTTCTAATTATCAATTACGGCATATAAGCATTTGTTTAAATAAAAAAAGCATATCCAATCAGTAAAACTACTGTGCAGATATGCTTTTTTGTTGTTTTCAAGTCGGGATGAGGAGACGATTACCCCGGCATTTATATCTATGATATTCAGGACGGGCGCCGTATAGGGCACATATATTGCGCTTCGGTTTGATGGCCTTTGATACTTATTTATGCTATAGTTGATAATCAATGAACTTGTTATAAAACATAATGAATGTCTGTTACAAATAAAAGATCTTGTAGTTATGGCTCCTCTAAAGACGAACAAATCCGCCCGCTTGTATAGCCTTTACTTTTTATCCCGGCGGTGGGCTAAACTCGCTAAATTGGTGAATAGGAAAAGAACAATGGCGCCCTGCCGGTCTAAACTATGTGGTTCGCATTTTAGCAATCTTGCAAGCAGGCATACGAACTATTGGTCGGCGGAGATAGGTTGGACATCGATTGTTCAAAAACAGGGTTGATATCCTGCTGTCAAAATTTAGCACCTAATGTAACATAACATGATCTTCCGTCGCCGGGTAATATACCATTGCCAAGGTAAACGAGCGTTTCTGTTCGGCGGGTAAAGTATTTATTATCTGTCAGGTTATTGATACCGATCCTGATGTTGTACTTGTCGGAAAACTTATAGCCCAGGGCAAAATCGGCCACGTGATATCGTGGGACATAGCCTATATTGGGACTTGTTTTGGTAGCAGCTGTATTATTCGCATCCGACCATGATCCGCCAACATATGAATAATAAAAGGTAGCGGAGAGGTTATGTAAAGAGCCATTTATGCCCGAGCGGCTAACAAATTGAGGAACGTCTTCCAACGTTTTTCCAGTCAGATCAACCACGCCTGCTTTGCCATTCAAATACCTGGCGTGATTATAAGCGTAAGAAGAAAATATGGAAAGATCATTGTTAGTGTCCTCGGTATTGAAATTAAGCAGGTGAACCTCAACAAAAGCTTCCACTCCCCCGGTGAGCGCATTGCCTGCATTGGTGGTGTAGGTGTACGGTTTTCCGTTGCCATCAGTCAGCGTTATATTTCCTATCCTGTTGTTATACTTCAGTTCAAATGCGCTTAGATCAAAGTTCAGTATCTTTTTAACCTTTCCCCTAATGCCAATATCTGCATTATGGCCGCTCGCGTCTTTCAAATTCGGGTCGATCACCGCTGTGCTCGACCCGATGATAAGATTTGCATAAAGAATAGGCCTGTATGCCTGCGAGTAATTGCCATAAATATTAATGCTTTCAGTGATCTTATACTGCGCACCGATTCCACCCAGCACGATGTTCCTGGAGGTTGAAAGCGATACGGGGTTAAAATTTTTATATACTTTATATTCCGTTCCGTTTAAAGTTGATTTGAGGTTATCATACCTGATGCCGGGGGTAACGGATAGCCTATCGGTGATGCGGAAAAGGTTTTCAAGAAACGCCCCGTAGTTTATTGTTTTAAAGAGCAGGGCAATACCGTAATTGCCGGTTTGGGTAAGGTCAAAATTAGTTCCTGTAGTTCCCTCTCCGTTTTGTTTTCTGTTTGTAGCAGCGTTGGAATATTTTAAGCCGCCCGATAGGGCACTCTCATGGCCGAACAGATCGTATTTTTTTATCATTCTTGCATCAACAGTATAGCTGTTGTAAAAGTCCCTGTTTATCTCTCTTGGCGCGTAGGAGCCTGTAGCTTTGCTGATGGTATCTGCATTGGTGGCTAAGCCTGGGCTGGCAATAACCATGTTTCTTTGCCCAAAAAAAGTATAGGCTTTTACATTCAATAGTGTTTTATTATTGATGGCGTAATTAAAAAGTAAAGCGGGGAGGTTAAGTATCGGGTTAAAATAATTTCTGCTCCTGGTTGACTGGCGCGGATCGGCAGCAAACATCGCGTCGGTAAGCCCGCCAGCAAATTTCTGCATATAGTTTTCTCTTGAGTATTCAAGACCAATATCCATTTTTGCTGTTGGCTTATAGTGCAAACTTGCATAAGCATTCAGGAAATTATAGTTGGAGTTAAGACGCCATCCATCGCTGCTACGGTAATTAAAGAAAGCATAATAAGTGAACTTGCCTTTTTTTCCACCTACCGAAGCAAAGGAATTTGAGGTATTGAACGAGCCATACGTTTGTTCGGTTTCAATGCTTAATGACTTCGTGGTATCGGGTTGTTTAATTACATAATTGAGCATTCCTCCAAACTGAGGGCCATATTGAAGAGCGGCTGATCCCCTGATGATCTCAATTTGCTGTACGGCTTCCAATGGCGGGTTATACATGGCCTCAGGATAACCATACAGATCGTTATTAACATTGTAGCCATTCTGGTTCACATTGAACTCCCATGATCTGTGCGGACTTAATCCTCTTGCCGCTACACTGGTTTGAGTGCCCGAACCATCCAACTCCCACGACGTGATACCCGGTACTTTTGCAAACACATCGCGGGCTTTATTTTGTGCGATATCTGCATTGACGCTGTCAACTAAAACAACTTCATTTTTTTTGCCCGAATAAATATTTGTTCCGCCGATCTCGGGTAACGCTTTGATGCTTCCTACGCCTCTTTCGCCTTGTACTTCAACAGCAGATATCTTAATAACGCCGGCCTGAAGCGTATAGGAAAATTCAGTAGTGTCATTGTTTTTTACGAGTATATGTTGTTTAACAGATTTATAGCCGATGTGCGAAATAATGACCTGGTAATTTCCGGCAGGAATATTATTGATGCTGTATTGGCCTTTATTATTTGTGGTGGCGCTGAAATTTGTTTTGTAAAGGATAATATTCACCAGCTCCAACGGGGCTTTTGAATTGTCGGTGATGCTACCTTTAATATTGCCGGTTGATTGGGAAAAAGCATGGGTAAGCATTAAGAAAAGGAGAAAGGTAAGGAAAGCTTTTTTCATAGAATGATCGTGTTTTTTGACATGTCGGTTTGTTTCCGATCCTTCGTTGTGTTTTTAAAAATATAACGCTAAGCTATAAAAAAGATCTTTTTTTATTTCTATTTAATAAAATATGCTTGATTGAAATGTTTTCTATGGGGTTTGCAGATTATTCAAATTAATTCGGAGTTAAAAAAATTACGGAATATAAGTTCACGATTAGCTGAGCGCCATGATCGGTCACAATCTATTTGAACTGCTCTATAATTTTTCGCCCGTATCCAGTTACCTCCGCGGTAAGAGATCACCAATTGTTGATATTTACTGTTGAGAGGTAAACCGTAAACGCCCCTGTAAACACGATCGTAAACAAAATCAAAAAGCATATTCAATCAGTAAAAAACTGCTCAAATATGCTCTTTAACGTTGTGGTTAAGTCGGGATGGCGGGATTCGAACCCAAAAATGTGTCGTTTTGAATATCTAAGTTTTTGTTTAGTTTTGGATAAAACCTTACCAATGAAACTCCTTCTGCTTTTGTTTTTATCTTTTTTAATGCTATTTGCCGCCTGTAAAAAAGATAGCACAACAAAAGAGGATGCTTCAGGAGTGATCATATCAAGCACTGTGTATCCAACTGTTAAAATTGGGCAACAAGAATGGACGGCAGTCAACTATGACGGACAGGGAGGTATAGAGGGTACTTTTTATGTGCCCAATACCAATTATAAGAAATTTTATACTCAAGCCGATTTAGCGAACTTAAAACTGCCTTCTGGCTGGCGTATACCGACTGTTGCCGATTTTAATAAACTAATGAGCAATTTTACCAGCAAGAAAGATACTGAGGGCAATTCTGTAATGGATTACAATGAGTCGCTCGCGCTTAAATCTACGTCGGGATGGGAGGTGCGTGGGGCATCTGATAAACAGGGAACTAATACTTCTGGGTTTAATGCTTATCCGGCGGGATATTATGCCAGCCCATATAACGAAACCCCAGGAAACCTTGCGCTGTTTTTAACCTCCGCTCCGTTGCCGGCTGCAAAAGTTAATTTTCATGCCACTTATTATTCGTTTATTTTAAGCAGGCTGTATGGAACCACTTCCAGTGATGATCACACGCAATGTTTTGGTTGCTTTGTGGACGGCGAACATAATACCGACTCTCCAAAATCGGTGAGGTTTGTAAGGGATAATCAGGCTAAATAATTGCCTCTATGTCTTTAGCCAAACGCATAATCAAAGGCCCCCCGCTGCCGCAAGGCTGTGCCTTGTGGCGCGCATGCAAAGTATTGACTATTGGAAATTGTGAATGAAATCATTATCCGGATTTTTTATAACCCGTAAAGCTAACATTGAGGACAGCAGTAAGGACGAAGCCCAGGCAATAAGAAATCAAAAGAGCATACCTCATCAGTAAAACTACCTTTGAGACATGCTCTTTAACGTTTGTGTTCAAGTCGGGATGGCGGGATTCGAACCCACGACCTCCAGCACCCCATGCTGGCGCGATACCGGGCTACGCTACATCCCGAAATAAATGTATGGCCGGGCTGCAAATATAATTGTTGCAGGGATATTTCAAAATGTAAATGTACTTTAAAAGGCTTGTATGATGTGTTTTTTCTCTTGTGAGTATTCTATTGGACTATATGTTATCTACTGGATTGATGCTGAATTATAATTGATTGTTAATGCTCTTATAAGGTTTGGTAGTACACAAAGTAGTACACAGATAAATTGTTGTTAAGTTGGCTTACTTTTCATGCTATTTGGTATTAATTGAATAAATGAATTATGATGCCTCAACACGCTTATAGCAATCAAGTGCAAGGAGGAACGGAATAAATGAAAGGTGGTGCGTTGGCATGTGTTTATGCCGTAGTTCCTTGCAACGCTTCAGCAGCTATAAGCGTAACTTTGCTTAATAATTCATTATCACTCTAATCTACATCTCTAACTTTTAATATAAGCGGTTGTATTGGCATCCCCTTTCAATCAAACATCAATTTATAAATCCAACCATCTAACAATTTATTACTGTATAGGGGAATGTAAAATTCTGGATTGGAAATTGAATTAATCAATCCATCAAATAGAGAGAATTAACCTTTATAGGGGTACTTCAAAGTTTGGATTGATAGATCGAGAATTGAGTTTTGCCAATCCAAAGAAATAGCAATATTCCCTTTATAAGGGGAAGTTAAATTGTTGGATTGATTGATGCTCAAATTGAAAAGTCAATCCTGGAGGTTGGGGTTGACGGTTCGATCAGTTCGCTTTAAAAGGTAACATAAGCAAATGGCTTGGAGAGCGATTGTTTATAGAGCCTTGAATAGCTTTTGTATTTTGACTTCTTATATTGTACTGTATTTCTTCAGTTGAAGAGCCGTCTGTTATTAACATAAGCTCCTGTAATGTGAAGAACTTCATCAAAGTTTTCAACAGCAAATTACATATTTGCTGTTGAATTAGTTCTAATAAACCTAAGAGGTTAAATAAAATTTAAAGAATATGGCAAGATGTACAGCGCCAACATATGGACACCGCACTGCGAGTGGAGCAGCCGCATGTCCCGCATGCGGTAGTCGTTATAGTAGTAGTTACCGTTCGTACCAGTCTTATGATTCATACCCATCTTACTCCTCGTCAGGAAGCTCTTCAGTTCGTCAAAGTAGCGGCGGCAGTTCGGGAAGAAGTAGGAAGCCTCGTTGGTCACGACCTGGTTCTTCCATTCTTTACACCGAGTCCGAAGTTCGTTCTTTAACACCAATACGAGAAAATGTAGAGAAGCGATCAAATCAACCTGATCTGCGTGACATATTCCTATGCCATGCATGGGATGATCGGCAGGGTGCCGCTAAAGAGCTTCATGATTTATTAGAGTCAAATGGTGTTCGTGTTTGGTTTAGTGAGAAAGATGTCGGTCTTGGCGTTCCATTACTCCGCGCCATAGACAAGGGCTTGGCAAACTCTAAAGTAGGAATTGTGCTAGTAACTCCTGCGTTACTGCGTCGCCTTCCGAAGGAAGGTATCGCTGATAAAGAACTTTCCGCACTACTCGCGGGAGATCGACTTATTCCGGTTGTGCATGAAACGACTTATGAGGCTTTACGCGACGTCAGCCCCTTACTTGCCTCACGAAGCGGTCTCAGTACAGCTGAGGAAACAATGAAAGAAGTGGCTGCTAAGTTTGGAGATTATGATGAATGAGACCACACTATTTCGGCGCAAGCTGACCCATTGTTTCGGGGCAAACTGACCATGGTATTTCGGGGCAAACTGACCCACCAAAACGCGTAGCAAATGCTGTAGAAGCAACCATCTTTTGAGGGCAAAAGACCCGTTCTAAGATGGCCAATTTGACAATCAGCATGAGTAAGATTAGAAAGATTTTAAGGATGAACAGCCAGGGCCGCAGCACGCGATTTATAGCTGCCCAGATTGATTCGTCCCGGAATACCGTAAGAAAGTACCTGGCCGTCCTTAAGAAGAGCGGCTTTACCTTTGAAGAAGTTAATAACCTCAATGATAAGGAACTGGAAGACCTTTTCGGCAAGACCAGGGAAAACAACCAGCCAAGCAGCCGTATGCAATCCATGCTGCGCTGTTTCCCCCACGTCGATAAAGAGCTTAAAAAGACTGGTATGAACCGGCAGATCTTGTGGGAAGCCTATATCAAGGAGTTCCCCGAGGGTTATAAGTACACCCAGTTTTGCACGTATTACAACCAGTGGAAGACCAAGGTTAATCCGACCATGCACATGGATCACAAGGCCGGGGACAAACTGTACGTCGATTTTGCTGGTGAAAAGATGAGCTATACGGACAAGGAAACCGGTGAAGTCATTGAAGTAGAAGTCTTTGTAGCAATCTTGGGGGCCAGCCAGCTCACCTATGTAGAGGCTGTCATGAGCCAGCAAAAGGAGGACTTTATCGCGGCCTGTGAGAATACCCTGCACTTTATAGGTGGCGTTCCTGCCGCCATTGTACCTGATAACCTGAAGGCTGCGGTAACCAAAAGCAGCCGCTACGAACCCACGCTCAATGAAACGTTTGAAGACTTTGCCGACCATTATGGCACAACCATACTACCAGCTCGGGCGTATCGCCCTCGCGACAAGGCATTGGTAGAGGGTGCGGTTAAGATCATTTATACCAAGGTATACGCCCCTTTAAACAAGCATATTTACCATTCTTTATCAGAACTCAATACGGCAATCTGGCAGGCCCTGGAAGTCCATAATAGCCAGTTGCTTAAAGGTCGCAATTACAGCAGGATACTACAGTTTGAAGAGATAGAGCGTGGGACCTTGTCACCGCTGCCTGTCCTACGTTACCAGTTCAAAAAACACTTTTATGCCAGAGTGATCAAGAATGGACATGTCAATCTCGGCCCTGATAAACACTACTACAGCGTGCCTTACCGTTTCATCGGCAAAAAGGTCAAGCTGTTATACTCCCGCACCATTGTAGAGATCTACTACAATTATGAGCGCATCGCTTTACACCCGCGCGAAAAGAACCCCTACGGTTATACTACCGACAAAGAACACATGGCCAGCGCTCACCGCTTTAAAAGTGACTGGACGCCAGACATGTTCCTCAATTGGGCGGCTTCTATTCACGAAGATGTCAGGCTATATATTCATCAGATACTGGAGCGTAAACAACACCCCGAACAGGCTTACAAATCCTGCCTTGGGATACTTGGCTTTGCAAAAAAAGCAGGAGACGATAGGTTAATAATGGCCTGTCAGCGGGGGCTTAGTTACGGCCTTTATAGCTATAAAACGATACAAACCATATTGGAAAACAAGATGGACAACTATGAGGAAAGCATATTTGCCGATGAGCTACCTATGCCTGATCATGGTAATATCCGGGGAAAAGACTATTACAAATAACCATTAAAACAACAATAACATGAACACAAGCACCTTAGACAAACTGCGGAAGATGAAGTTCTTCGGCATGTTTCATGCCTTTAAAAGCAGCATGGAAACCGGTAAAACAAACGATTACACGGCAGATGAACTGCTGGCCCACCTGGTAGATGCAGAATGGGACGACCGGCAGAACAGGCGTATCGAACGCACGATCCTTTATGCCAGATTCCGCTATAAAGCCGCTATAGAGGACGTTCACTACCATGCCGACCGAAGTATCGACCGCAACCAGATCATGCGCCTGGCGGACTGTACGTTTGTTGACCGCTTCGAGAACCTGCTGATTACCGGGAGTACAGGCATCGGTAAAAGCTATATTGCTTCTGCTGTGGGTTACCAGGCCTGTGTATTGGGCTACCGGGTATTGTACACCAGTACGCCCAAACTGTTCGCTAAACTGAAGATGGCCAAGGCGGACGGCTCCTACATGAAAGAGCTGGCTAAGATCGAAAGGCAGCAATTGCTCATACTCGACGACTTTGGTATCCAGCCTTTTGATGCACAAAGCAGGGCTGCACTAATGGAGATCATTGAAGACAGGCACGGTAAGACCTCGCTGATCATCACTTCGCAGTTGCCGGTGAGCAAATGGTTTGAAGTGATCGGTGAAAAAACGGTTGCTGATGCGATCCTTGACCGGATCGTTCATGATGCACACCGTATCGAGCTAAAGGGAGAATCTATGAGAAGAAAACGTAATGTTGAACCGGAAAACAGCCATTAATGAAATTACCTTTTAAATAACTATTTTTGTACATGCTTTTATAGCATCTGCTGCAACCCAAAAGTCAGCTAACCCCTGGGTCAATTTGGCCCGAAACAGGGTGGTCAACATCTCCATAATATACACCTCTGCCTACTACTTTGGAGCCTTCTCTAAATTCAAATTCAATTCCTGGATAAATGTGATGTTTGAAGTAATCAATTGATATTATTGTTATCTCGGCGGTTACAGTTTCTCCCGGATTTACCTTATCCTTGTCGAGGAACTTTTGGTAACCAGATGTTTGCATTTCACTAAATGGGAACTTCACTTGTGGCCGATAACCAGTAAAGGCAGGCGTACTTCTTCCCCCTTGTTCTGTAGTGTAGTAATGTAGTTCTGCTATGAAATCAGGTTTAGGAATCATAATACTAAGTTAACAGCTTACAACGGCTTTACATATACTTAAACCAATCCTCTAACAAGCTCCCGTTTTCATGAATTTCTATATCGTAATTACCTTTGCTTTCTGGAAACAGCTGTACCCATCTTTCCTTATTAGCAACTCTTAAACTCCAATGAAAGTCAGCATCATAGTTAACAGCAATAAACTTTATTTCGTTCCCGGGAGATACTTTATAAATTAAACATTCGGGTTCCAGCTGTATGTTAAGCGGTTCATCATCTTTACGTAAATGAAATTCAATGGCGTGTTTGTTTTCCATAAATGGAGCTTTTTACTAAGGTAGCAACTTATTTGAGTTCTGCGAACCGCCTGCGAACAGAGCACGTTGTCTTTCAAAAGAAGCTTGATTGAGCGATTTTACAGAATGTTTCATAGATGCTTCAAAACAGTTCGAGGTTATTGATCGCTGCAACAATTATTATGAAACATACATGCTTATATCAACTACGGACTATCAACTGCCAAGATATGCCAGCGCAATGTTATATGGCTTCATCAGCAACGGCGACGGAAACAGCTACTTTACAACAGGCGTATAATGCTATTAAAACAAAATACTCGCTAACAGATGCGCAGTTAAATAGTTTTTATAACAGTTCTTTGAACTCAAATGATAAATTACCCGGAAATTGCAACTAATTGGTTTATGAAATACTTTTTGATCGTAATACTTTGGCTTAACATTTATAGCGCTTCGGCTCAAAAGGTAGCCAACAATATCGACACGGTTTATTATTTGCTGGATACCACCAATACAACGCCGAAAGATAGGATGTGGGATGTCGGGATAGAATCACAGTACAAATACTTCACTGTAAAATGCCCATGTCTCAAATACAATAGCGAACCAACTTTTGTATATAATTTAAAGGATTCTGGCCAGAGTGTTAGTAATGCTTCACTATCAAAGATCAGGATGGTCAGTCTTCCCACGTTGATCGATTTTGCGAAAAAAACAACAGATCTCACCGCTCAAACGCTATATGTATTCTATAATAGAGAAAGGGAAGAACAATGAGTACATTGTGCACAAAACAAGATTGTTAACTCCGCGAAAAAGAGAGGCCAGTGTAGATTTTGAAAATGTAACACCAACGCCGGATAAAAAACGCAGAAATAAATAATGATGTTTTAGTGATAATGACATGAAGCTGCAAATTATAACTACAGCGGTTAAAAGAATTAATAAGGCGCCGAACAACATTCAAAAGGCTTAGCGCTTTAAACAGATTGCAGTGCAAGTGCCAGGCTGATTAAACCGGTTACTTAACGGGCTAATCTCTCCAAATAAACTGACAGGATCTTGTCAGTGTTCAATTTTTAAAAACCGGGTGTTCAATGTTTGGAAATGAAAATTTGTAACTTGTTGATTATCAGGGAGTGGTTGTTCAAGTCGGCTTTTAAAGCATTTTAGCGAAAACGCAAGTGTCTGACAGTCAGCAATGTTTTTTTATGGAAAGAAGGCGGGCGTTCACACTTTTAAAAATTGAACACTTGCAGATCCGCGAGTGAACGGAACCTGTAAAGCCCAATCACCTCTTCATCAGTGGCTCGGTATGGGTAATTGAAAATTTCCCGGATAGTTTTAGGGGTGTTCCGTACTCGTTATAATAAACCCAGCCTGCTGCCTTTATTTCTTTCGACTGGCTGCCGTTTAATGGATGAACAAGACAGGTTATTGAAAAGTCGGCACCGGTGTTAAATGATTTTTCAACAGCATCCATTAGTGCGTCCTGGTGCCGGGGATCAACAATATGGATGGCCTCATTTAAAACGGGCTTTGTATTTTCCGGAAAGCCGAAAAGCTTTAAGCCATATTCGGAAAGCGTAATCTCTTTGCTGCTGAAATCCAGCGACCACTCCCAAAGGGTATGATCGTAGACCATTGTTAATTCAACACTATCCAATATTTCTGATAACTGGCCATTAAGTCTTTCCGATTTCATGTACGAAAGCTCCAATTTTTCGCCCAGAGCCAAAAGCTCGTTTCTTAGTGTAGCTATTTCTTTATTTAAAGCGGCGTTTGTTTTGAGCCCGGCGCTATCTGCCGTCGTCAGCGCAGACTCGTCTTTTTCGTCAGGTAAGTCCCCAACTGGCTGCAGCTTATAACTTTTCTTTCGACGGGTTAACAAAATGTTAATATATAAAAGGCAAAGTATAGTGGCGTAAAATAAAATATTTTGCCAAACGCCACCTACACTAAAGTAGTCCAATATGGATTTATCGAGTTGGATAGGAATGGTCATGATAGGGCTGTGGCTAAATTAATGCAAGGTAATAATTAACTATACGCTTAACAATCCGTGAAAACACCCTTTTTTATGGTAATTTATATTGCGGCAATTAACCCGGGGTTAATTTAATGTAGAAATTTAAAATAAATAATCGTACTTGTTATTTGTGGTCCAAATCCTACGTTTTCTCCCCGAAAGCCGAAATTTTTGCTCCACTATTTTAGGAGAGGGTTTTCTGCTGTTGCAGATATAATTTTTGGATAAAAAAACAGTTCTATATTTTAATGTAAACCTTTTAAATTAAATGGCGTGGCCCTTAAATCAGCGTTGTTTTTAAATCTGCAATTATGGCAGCGCAACGGCCGTATGTAAAAAAGCATTTTCCGGGTTATCACGATTATAATTGCTGTGTTAAATAATAATCGGATACCGTTTACTAACCCGGGTAGCCTTGTTATTTTATTGACTGCTATGTATCTTGTTTGCGCGCTTAATAAATTATGAACAGGTCATTTATATATAGTTTAAAAGTTTGGTTGCTGATGGTGATCATAGCGCCATTGCTCCACCTTGTGCTGTCATGGTTTATTATCGAGAACCCTGAAATAAGCCTTATTGCAGAGATCCAAAAAGACTATATCATTTTTGCAGATATGGTTCTGCTGCTTACTATTCCTTTCGCCTTTGTATTTTGGGTGGCAGTATACTCTTTATCAAAAAAGAGAGAGCCGTTTTATGTAAAACAGGTTTTAACCATAGCTATATTGATAATTACTATGCTCCCGTTTTTTGAATTACTTTTTGAGAAAAAGGTTTCGGCTGTATCTTCCATAGCTGTAATTATATTTCCATATTCAATTACGGGGATAGCCGGTATTTGGCTGCATAAGCTGGAATCTCCAGATTTTGAGGAAGAAACAGTTGAGGAGCAGGAATAAGATTTTCCCAATTTTGCCTATTATCATTGTTTAAAACCATGTATTTCCCAATAAAGAGGGGGATTCAATTTTAATTGTCATAAACAATTAACATTTTATTATTATTGCTTTAATTTTTAACTTAAACCAACACGTGTTATATATAATACATGGCTTTTGCGTTTAATAAGGCGTGTTTATTTAACGTTTTCCACATGTAGTATGGCCTCGACAGAAAATTATGAACTTTTGCTTGGCAAAATCAATACTTTTACCCGGAAGTATTATTTCAATAATTTTTTGCGCGGATTAATATTTTTAGGTGCCGGCCTTTTCTCAGCTTACGTAGTAATTACCTTAAGCGAATATTTCGGCAATTTCAGTATCCTGCTGCGTACCATTCTTTTTTACTTTTTTATCCTGCTTAATACAGTGCTTGTTTGCTGGCTGGTTTTGCCATCATTGCTGGCCTGGCTTAAGCTGGGTAAAACTTTAACGCATGATGAAGCTGCCGAAATTATTGGCAGGCATTTTAACGATGTGCATGATAAACTGCTCAATACCCTGCAGTTAAAAAAGCTCGCTGCCGAAGATGAAAGCCACCGTGCACTCATCGAGGCCAGTATCGACCAAAAGATAGAGGCGCTTAAACCGGTAAGCTTTCCATCTGCTATCAACCTTAAAGAAAATACCAAATATTTAAAATGGGCGCTTGGTCCGCTGGGGGTAATTATCATTATTGCTTTAGCTGCGCCTTCTGTATTAACCGAAAGTACTAAAAGATTGATCAGGCATAACGAATATTTTGTTCCTGCTGCTCCGTTCAGGTTTATTGTATTGAACAAAACACTTTCAGTTGTGCAGGGGGGTGATTTAAAGCTCGATCTTAAACTGGAAGGCGATAAGCTGCCCGCAGATGTTTATGTTGAAACCGGAGAAAATACATTTAAACTGGATAAGGATAACATCAGCCGTTTTCATTACCAGTTCAGCAACCTGCAGCAAAATACCCGCTTTAAGTTTTCGGGTAATGGCTTTAGTTCGGCTGTTTACGAAATCAAGGTAAATCAAAAGCCGGCACTGTTACACTTTGACGTTGACCTAAATTATCCGGCCTACCTCCATAAAAAAAATGAAAGGCTGCTCAATGCCGGCGATTTGATTATTCCTGCCGGTACAACTGTGAATTGGCAATTGCATACCCAATATGCCAGTGCGCTCATGTTTGATATGAACGGACAAAGCCGTCCGGCAGTGCAAAGCAGCGCCGATTTGTTTGAACATCGTGAACGGGTATTGAAAAATTCGGTCTATAAGCTTTTACCGGTTAATGCCCAGGTGAACCAAAGTGATTCGGCTACATATCGCATCAACGTTGTTACTGACGAAGCGCCATCCATTGCTATTGATGAAAAGCCGGATTCGGTAAGTATGAAAGCATTTTACTTTAACGGTAAAATCCAGGACGATCATGGTTTTTCATCGCTCACGTTTCATTATACCATCGAGGCTACAGGCAACAGCAAGGAAAGGGAATTTACCAAAAAGGTTAATGCAGATCTGTCCCAAACACAGGCCGACTTTTTTTACTACTGGAACCTCAAGGACATGGGCATTACTCCCGGCGATCATGTAAGTTACTTTTTTGAGGTTGCCGATAACGATGGCGTCGCCGGGCATAAAACAGCCCGTACAGCAAAACATACACTAAATGTCCCTGACAGCAAGGAGATTAACCAGCAGTTAAATGCCGGATCAAAGGCCATAAAAGAAAAAATGCAATCGGCTATTAAACTGGCCGGACAGGTTGAGCGCGACGCGCAAAAGCTAAATCAAAACCTGCTGAACAAAAACACGCTCTCTTTCGATGAGAAAAAGCAGGTGGAAGACCTGATGCAAAAAAGGAAAGACCTGGAAGACATGGTGAAAGATATCCAGGCCGACAATAAAAAGAATTTATACAACCGGCAGGAAAACCAGCAGCAAACCGAAGAGATACGGGCTAAGCAAAAGCAAATTGAAGATTTGTTTAACAATGTACTTGATCAAAAAACAAAGGAGCTCCTTCAAAACCTGCAGCAAATGCTAAATGAGCAGCAAAAAGATGCTACCCGCGATGAACTATCCAAAATGCAGATGGATAATAAATCATTGAAAAAAGAACTTGACCGGGTGCTGGAACTTTATAAAAAGCTGGAATTTGAACAAAAGCTTAACCAAAACCTCGATCAGTTGAATAAGCTGGCCGACGAGCAGCAAAAACTATCTGATCAAACCAAACAGCCCGGTGCCGATCAGAAGAACCTGCAACAGCAACAGGATAAACTGAAGCAGGATTTTCAGGATGTGAAGAAAGGCTTCGATGAGTTGCAGAAGGTCAATGGGCAGGCCGAACGTAAATCAGATTATCAAAATCCAGAGAAGGAAACCAAAGATATTGAACAGCAGATGGATCAAAGCGCCGGCGATCTGCAAAAAAAAGATAATGCAAAGGCTTCAAAATCGCAGCAGCAGGCAGCAAAGCAGATGAAAGATCTCGCTGCCAAAATGCAAAAGGATAGCGACGAAGGCGAATCAAAAGAGAATGCCGTTGACGCACAGCAGCTGAGAGAGTTGTTAAAGAGCTTAGTTAACAGCTCGTTTAACCAGGAAAAGCTGATGCAAACGCTTAAAAACACCAATCCTACAGATCCGTCATATGTTACTTTATCGCAAAATCAAAAGGATATAAAAGACAACTTGAAAACGGCCGAAGACAGCCTATATGCTATCAGCAGGAGGGTGCCGCAGATCCAGTCGACAGTGAATAAGGAGATTGCCAGTATTAACGATCATATTGATCAGGCGCTCGAATTTTTGGGCGACAGGCGTACACTTGAAGCCAATCGTAATCAGCAATACGCCATGACATCCATGAACAACCTTGCCCTGATGCTAAGTGAAGCGCTTGAGCAAATGCAGAAAATGATGAACAAGGGTGGTAAAGGAGGCAAGGGCAAACAGCAGTCCATATCGCAACTGGCAAAAATGCAGCAGCAGCTTAATCAAAATATGCAAAAGGCCCGCGAACAGATGCAGCAACAAGGCAATCAGGGTAAAGGGCAACAGGGCAATAGCGGTAATATGAGCGAGCAGTTTGCTAAAATGGCACGTCAACAGCAGATGATACGGCAGGCTTTGCAACAAATTGACAGGGATGAAAATAAAGATGGAACAGGGGGATTGGGCAATTTGGATAAAATTTCGAAAGAAATGGAACAAACCGAACGTGATCTCGTAAACAGGAAGATTACAGATGACGCGCTAAAAAGGCAGCAGCAAATACAAACCCGGTTATTAGAGGCCGAAAAGGCCGAGCAGCAAAGAGATCAGGATCAGCAAAGGGAAAGCAATGCGGGTAAGGATTTGCCACCGGGATACATAAAGGCACTGCAGGGGTACCAACAACAAAAAGCAAAGCAGACGGAGCAGATCAGAACGGTATCTCCGGCACTTAATTTGTATTATAAACAAAAAATAAAATCTTACTTTGATCAACTTAATGCCAAATAATATGGAAGAGGCAAATGTTCAAACCAGCGAGCTATATACGTTGCAGCTGCCGTCAAAACCGGAGAGCATAACGTTGCTTGAGCAGCTGATAGAAGAAATTGCTGATAAATATCATGTTGAGGAAGATACTTTTGCCAACATGATGACTTGTCTTAACGAAGCGGTTATTAACGCCATTATGCATGGGAACAAGCAGGACGAGACTAAAAAGGTGATTGTTAATGCCGAGGTTGAATCCAAGCGTATTATCTGGACTGTTACCGATGAAGGCCCTGGCTTTGATTATAATAACCTTGCCGATCCCACAGCTCCCGAAAATCTCGAGAACCTGACCGGTCGCGGTGTGTTTATCATTAAGCACCTCGCCGATCAATGTATCTTTAACGCCTCGGGGAATGAAATTGAACTTCACTTTAAGATCTGATGCCCGCGATTAATTTTTTTGAAGAAGACACTACTTTTAAACCGAAACAAAAAGCACAATTAAGGCAGTGGATAAAAGAGACGGTAATTGCCGAGGGCTTTAAGCTGAGGGAGCTTAATTACATTTTTTGCTCAGACGCCTACCTGCTGCAAATAAACCAGCAATACCTTGATCATGATACCTATACCGATATCGTTACTTTTGATAATTCGGAAGTGGAGGGGGAGATAGTTGGCGATATCTTTATTTCGATAGACCGCATCCGTGAAAATGGCGCCAAATTTAAAACAGGCGAAACCAATGAGTTGCACCGTGTTATTATTCACGGCGCGCTGCACTTGTTGGGCTATACGGATAAAAGTGTTGTTACAAAACAAAAAATGACACAAAAAGAAGATGAGTACTTAGCTAAAAGAAATTTTTAGCCTTACTTTTATAGTGGATTATAAAAATCAATTGTAAAAACCATGAAAACACTGGCACTCATCATCGCCTTATTATTTGCCACCGCGCCTTCTTCAGTATATGATTTTAAACTGAAAACTATTGATGGCAAAGATTTTAGCCTGGCTAAATACAAAGGCAAAAAAGTATTGATCGTAAATACAGCTTCAAAATGCGGCTTCACCAAGCAATACGCCGACCTGGAAAAATTATCTGAGCAATACAAAGGCAAGCTGGTTGTAGTAGGTTTCCCGGCCAATAACTTTGGCGGCCAGGAGCCGGGTACCAACCAGGATATAAAAACCTTTTGCAAAGAAAACTTTAACGTAAAATTCCCTATGAGCGGTAAGGTTAGCGTTTTGGGCCTGGATATCGATCCGTTGTTCCAATACTTAACAACTGCTCCAAACCCTGATTTTACCGGCGACATCAAATGGAATTTCGAAAAATTTCTGATAGACGAAAACGGCAAACTGATCCACCGTTTCAGGTCGCAAACCACTCCACTATCTGAAGATATCACCAAATATCTGAACTAAGACTTTGCCTTTAAGGCACAGGCTGCCGGCGATAGTTCCGGTTGCGCAGGATAGGTTTGAACAAAATAAAGGGGCAAATGACCAATTGGTTATTGTCCCTTTACTGTTAAAGCGGGATTGATCCTTTAGGCTGGTGATTATAATTGTGCAAAGGTGAATAACAAGTACTCGCGAAGCCGGGCGGCAATGAATTATGGTAATGATAAGGTTTAGGCTTTAAAGATCACTAACAGGGAAGTTAATTTTAACAAGGCCTTTTAGTTTCTTCTGTTCCAGCCCGCGCCGGTAATGTAAATTATCCTCTAACAAAACTATCTGGAGCATGCTTTTCGGTAAATATAAAATGCTAATTTCCTAAATTATCCCGGCTTTCTTTATACCTATTATGGGGTATACGCTAAAGGTTCAGTTTAAGGCCGATGGATGTGCCTTTACCGTGGGCGGTATCAATTTTCAGTTCGGCGTTCAATCTTTTTGCCCGCGTGTGAATATTCCGGATGCCCATGGTTTCGTGCTTGCGCACATCAGGGTCAAATCCGCGCCCGTCATCACGGATGCTGATCTGCAGCCGGTTTTTGTAAAGATTGATTTCCAGAAACGCGTTTTGTGCCTCCGAATGTTTGACAATATTGTTTAATACTTCCTTAACAAGGAGGTATACCTGGCGCCTTTTTTCGCCGCTGATGGTAACCGGAGTTTCACTGACGGAGGCATTTACATGGAGGTCAATATTGCTGTATTCAAATATTTTAATGGCTTGTTTATGAATAAAGCCGGCCAGGTTGCTTACTTCGTCGTTTTCGGCATCAAGGCTCCAGATAATTAACCTTACCTGGGTAGATATATCGGTAATGGCTTCATGAATAGCGTCAATCTCCTTAAAAGCCGGCTGATCGGCCGTTTTGCGGCTGAGTAATTCGGTCCTGAGCTTAATACCGGAGATGCTTGCCCCTAAATCATCATGCACCTCACTGCTGATGCGCTGTCGTTCGCGCTGAAGGGCAAGGGCATTTTCATAGTCCTTTTTTTGTAAGCCGATGATGGATTGATAATATTTCCGTACCAACAGGAAAGCGATGATTATGGCACTTAATACAGCC
Organism: Mucilaginibacter sp. Mucisp73; assembly: GCF_059491465.1. Lineage (NCBI taxonomy): Bacteria > Pseudomonadati > Bacteroidota > Sphingobacteriia > Sphingobacteriales > Sphingobacteriaceae > Mucilaginibacter > Mucilaginibacter sp. Mucisp73. The sequence continues at coordinate 6,134,016 of NZ_CP168507.1, forward strand.
ACCACCTGCAGCCATAGCTGTTGGTACCATAAAGGCATAACGTCAAATTTAAAAATGAGCGGCTGGCTTAACTGGTTAAAACGGTCGGCAGCCAGGGCTTCTAACTCATAGTTTCCGGGGGGCAGCAGGTCGAACCGTTTTTCGCCGGAAGGCGCGACGCTCCAATTTTTATCAACCCCCTTAAGCCTGAAGCGGTATTGTATTTTGCCCATGCTTTTGTAGGATAGGGCAACGCAGTTAAATACAACAGGCCGGCCGTAAGTAAAGCTGTTTTGAGTTCCGGGTATCCCATCATTAATCAACACCGGTTTAGGCAGGGCGGTATTCCCTAAATTTTGAGTGACGGCTATGCCCTGATCTGTGGCTATATAGTAATCATGGCCGTTCTGCACCACATCGGCAATGTTGTCCGAGGGGAGCCCGTTACTGGTATTGAGTAAACTTATGCGGTAATTTTGATAATGATTATAGAAGCTGATAATGCTTACACCGTTTGCGGTACAGACCCATAGTGTATGGGCATCTGTCCATACCAGTTTACGGATATCGCCTGAAAAAATAGCAGGAGATCTAAATTGAACAATTTTTTCCCCAGTCCACAAAAACACCCCCTGGGCTTCGGTGCCTATCGCACATACATCATTATTTGATGCCAGGCTCTTAACAACATTTATTCCTTTATTGGCCAGGATACGCACATAGGTAATATCATTAGTAGTGGGCATTAACTGGTATAACCCATAAAGTGAACCTATCAGCAGCTTGTTTTTATAGCAGGTAAGAGATGTCATGCGTATAGGCTTGAATCTATAACCTTTTAGACGTTTGAACTGATTTGATATTACAACAACGGCATTTTGTGAAATAAAATACACTGTATCATGTTGATGAGTGATTCCTTTTATAGGGCCATCAAATTTTACAGGGCCTTCAAAATAACTTTCGGGATGCCATAACGCCGGGTTCTTGTTCGAAATATCTAATCTGAATATGCCATTATCGGTACCAATCATGAGCCTGTTGCCCGGAATTGTAAGCAGATTGGTTATCCGGTTAAAGTCAGACCTGTCTTGATTTATAGTTATAGTACCAATCGGAGGCGTTTGATTTGCGCCAAGTTTCATATAACTCAGTGTGCTTAAAACATGCCCGGTAAAAAGGTAGCCTCCTGCAATGGCCAGTTTTAAAACATCTTCATTGGCCAGCCCGCTTTCTTTGTTAATGATTTTTACTTCGGGGTTAGTACTTAAAAAGAAGCCTTTGTCATAACTGCCAAACCATAAATTATTTTCCCGGTCAATAACCGTGGCTGTAGTGATGTTATTATTAAGGTAATTTTTCCGTTCGCCGGAAAGATAGTTAATAATGTAGGTGCCCTGTTTTACCGTTGTAACGGCAAACGTATTTTTGCCGGTAAGGTATACTGAAGTTACATTCCCGGTAAAAAAGATTTTACTGAGCGGGATGATCCCGGTTTTTTGATACCGATAAACACGTACCCAGTCTTTAGTTATCAATAACAAATAATTTTGCTGTAAAGCCAACCGGTAAGGTTTGATATTGGTATTGGCGGTTTGAAAACTTAACTGGCCGGCCTTAAGCTCTTCTTCGAGGATATCAAGGTCGTTTTCAGATAGGATGATCTCTTCTCCGTCAGAACCGTAAATATACCCGTTCAAATGCCGGATAGCATGTCTTTCCGATTTCAATTCCTCAAAATGGTAAACTTTGGTACTAAGCCTGTAATTTACACAGAGCTCATTATAACGGTTAAAAAAGAAATTGGCAAAAGGTAATACGGTTACTTTTTGAGGCGAATTAAGCTTATGTATAAGCCCGTTTTCATAGTAACAAACCCGGTAGTTATTACAGTAAAAAAAGATCCGGTGATAATTATCCTCGGCAATTCGGAAACACTCATTGTTTTCCAGCCCATCGGCCGATGTGAAGTTTTTAAAGTGCTGGCCGTCAAACCTGCTTACGCCTTTATCGGTGGCCAGCCAGATAAAACCCCTGCTGTCCTGCATTAAATAGTTAACCCTTGAACTGGGCAGTCCATCAGGGGCGCTATAATTTTTCAGGTAAACTAACTGATATGGAATGTCGGCATATATCCGGCCCGGGAACAGAAACAGTGTTAATATTAAAAGTTTAAAAAAGGGGCTTTTTAGCGGCATTCTATAATTTGTATCAATTTAACATCGCTGCTTTTTATCAATATGCAATGATACGGTGTATCGCTTTGTTTTGTTGTATCACCGATAAATTTAAAAAGAAATGATACATAGTTATATCCATCTAAATATAGGCAGCTCGCCTGTAAATATTTATTATATAAGTGTCCCGGCCGTTCGGCTTGTGGGGACGCACCGGTCTCTGCTCAAGTTATCTTCGGTACAAGTTATCTCTGTGAACAAAATGGCCTTCAATTTAATGGTAATAGCCAAAGTGACAAGACAATCACAAATCTTTAGTTAAAACAAAACTTTTCCTATCTTTAGCTCGTCAATAAATGATAACAGCAAACATTAAATATGGCACAGTTGGGACATCAAAATCCCTTACTCGCAATATCCTTGCGTCGGAGCCATTTTTCAATGATTCACCACCAGCTCTTTTTTGCTAACGGATATCGATAATCTCTATCGGATCTGAGTTTTTTCAACACTATTTTCAAAACAAATTATTCAATGCGGGCAATTGCAGGTATTGTTATGCTTTGCCCAACCGATTCTTAATTTAGCAAAAAATGAAAAAAACATTTGTTCTGTTGCACATAGCCGTAATACTTGCCGGCTTTACCGGGGTGTTTGGTAAACTTATTTCTTTAAATGAATACCTGCTTACCTGTTACCGTACCCTGTTCTCTTTTTTATTCCTGATGATTATGGTATGGATCAAAAAGCCACAATTTAAGTACTCATGGAATAACATAACGGAAATGGGTAAGGCTGGATTACTAATTGCCTTTCACTGGGTGTTCTTTTATGCCAGCATCAAATATTCCAACGTTTCTGTAGGCGTAGTTTGCTATTGCCTCACCAGTTTTTTTACTGCATTTCTATCTCCGCTTATCAACAAAAAACCTTTCAATATTACTGAACTGCTGCTAAGCATGCTTACCCTTGCCGGTATCGGTTTGATATTTCATTTTGATACCTCATTCAGAACGGGGATCATACTCGGTGTAATATCATCTTTCCTGGCATCCCTTTATACCATATTGAACGAGCGTCTGGTTAAAAAGTATGATTCAACCGTTATGAACTTGTATCAGATGCTGGTCGGATCTGTCGCGCTAATACTGGCCTCGCCGCTATATCTTTATTTCTTCCCTTCAAAAACGATAATACCAGGCACATTGGATATCATTTATTTGCTGCTTTTATCGCTTTTTTGCACGGTTGGCCTTTATGTTATGGTGGCCGAGGTTTTGAGGAAAATGTCTGCCTTTACGGTTAACTTAACCTTTAACCTGGAGCCTGTTTACAGTATTTTACTGGCAATGATTTTATTCAATGAATCCCGGCAGCTCAGTTTATCCTTTTATGCAGGCTTGTTGATCATCATCATATCCGTAATCTTACAGGCGGGACTAAGCCGGAGAAAAAGGGCAGGGGCAGATTTGTAATGAGTTACATAATCCCAGATTTACGAAGTTTTCAAAACTTCGTAAATCTTCAAGGTCTTTTATTAACCCCGTTCAGATACCCGGGCGGCTGCCTGTACCGGTAAGTCCATATTACCATCCTGCTTAATTAGGTTAAGCTTATGTTTGGTGATGACCCATTTGCCATGAGTTTCAATAAGCTCGGTATCATAAGTGCCTTCAACAATCCATAGGTCGTCACCAATAAAATGATCGGCTTTGCCATAATAATGAACAAGCGCTGCCGATCCGTTTTGCATGACATAAAAATCGGCCAGTTGGTGATGGGTTTTGTCGAAGCCGGGCAAAAAGCCGCGCCACGCCGTAATAATACCTTCGGATGGTACAACACTTGCCGGATTGCCGGTCATCGAACTATAGTCAAGCTCGACATTTTCGGCAAATGTATTTTTAACTTTGCCCCAGTCGCGCTCGTCAGCTCCGGCAAACAGCCTTATTACCGTTTCAATTATCTGCTCTTTCATGGTTTTGCGTAGGTTAAATTCACTCAAATATCAATTATCCAGCTCATTTTACATATTAACAACAATCTTTTATATAAACTTGTACTGTTATTGGTTGTTTTCCCAAAACAGCCCCACCATAAAACATGAGTCAGGATTTTTATCAACATATTTTTGCTAAACAGCAAAGGCTGGAGGCTGTGCCTTCAAACAGGGAGATTACTGCCTGGGCACTAAAAGTGATCCATTTGCTGTACCCCGAACAAACCGGGCAACAGTATGCTTCGGTTGAGGAGCTGAAGGATGAGTTTTTAAGGCTTGAGAATGAACTTTGTGACATTATGCATGCCACCAAAGCCTGCAGTAACTGTGATACCTCAAAGCTGGCCAAAAAGTTTTTTGAGGGCCTTCCCGAGCTATTCCGCATTCTGAATACCGATATCCAGGCTATTTTTAACGGCGATCCGGCCGCTCGCAGCGAATTTGAAGTGATCCGTACTTATCCGGGCTTTTATGCCATTTCGCTTTACAGGGTGGCGCACAGCCTTTATATCGATGATATTCCTCTGTTGCCAAGGATCCTCACAGAATATGCGCATTCTAAAACAGGGATAGATATTCATCCTGCTGCCCAAATAGACGAGTATTTCTATATAGATCATGGTACCGGTATTGTTATTGGCGAAAGCTGTAAAATAGGTAAGCATGTAAAGCTGTACCAGGGCGTTACTTTAGGTGCTTTAAGTGTGGATAAAAGTATGGCCAATACCAAGCGGCACCCGACGGTGGAGGATAATGTGGTGATTTACTCGGGGGCCACCATTTTAGGCGGCGAAACCATCATCGGGCACAACAGTGTGGTAGGAGGAAACGTTTGGCTCACCAAGAGTTTGCCGCCAAATTCAAGGGTATACCACACACCTAACCACAGGGTACTGAAAAGATTGAGCATTAAATTGTTCGGCCACAAGAAATAGAACATTTACCATAAAAAATATATAATGGCTTCATTGATAGACCTGATAGGCAACACGCCTATGGTAGAAATTAAAAAGCTGAACCCAAATCCAAAAGTGCGGATCTTCGCCAAACTGGAAGGCAATAATCCGGGCGGCAGCGTAAAAGACCGTGCGTCGCTCAACATGATCAGGAGTGCTATCGAGCGCGGCGATATTAAGCCCGGCACAAAGTTGATTGAAGCTACCAGCGGAAATACAGGGATAGCATTGGCTATGATTGCAAGGTTGTTTGATCTGGAGATAGAGCTGGTGATGCCATCCAACTCCACCCGCGAACGTACGCTTACCATGGAGGCCTTTGGTGCTAAAGTTACGTTGCTTGAAGGGATAGAGCTTTGTCGCGATTATGCTGAAGAAAAGGCCGCTACGGGCGAATATTTCCTGTTGAACCAGTTTGCCAACCCGGATAACTATATGGCCCACGTAAAAACTACCGGTCCCGAAATCTGGCGGGATACCGAAGGCAAGATCACCCATTTTGTAAGTGCGATGGGTACTACCGGCACCATCATGGGCTGTTCAAGATATTTGAAAGAGCAAAACGCCAACGTACAGATAGTAGGTTGCCAACCGGTTGAAGGCTCGTCTATCCCGGGAATCCGCAGGTGGCCGGAGGAATACCTGCCCAAGATCTTTGATGCTAAACGCGTTGACAGGGTGATGGATATCTCACAGGAAGAAGCCACCCAGATGGCGCGTCAGATGGCCAAAGTAGAAGGCGTATTTGCAGGCATGAGCAGCGGCGGCGCACTATCTGCTGCTGTAAGACTTGCGCAGGAACTGGAAGAGGGGCTAATCGTTTTTATTTGCTGTGACCGGGGCGACAGGTATTTGAGCAGCGAGTTATTTGGATAAATACCGAATGGAACCTACAGAGGATAGTAATAATTATAAATACGGCGTATTTTATTACAATAAAGATGATAGCCGGATCATTGTGCCCAAAAGAATTAAGTACATGGGCTGGACAGTGAATTTTGCCCACCCGTTAAGTTATTTGATTATTGCCGGGATACTGGCTGTGGTAATTGTAGCATGGATAGTTGCCCCGCAGAAATAAATATGTATTGTTCATAAACTTGCGCCCGTTTGTAAGGGGTGCTTAATATGGTATGGCGTTTGTAACGCCATTACCGGAGCTTTCGTTAGAAATGTAAGCCCGTGTTAAGCACTTCATCACAGATGTTCTCGCGGCCGGTTTGCAAGATTTTACAACACCTCTAACTCCTTCAGCTTTATCTCTAAAGCTTCGGCCGATGTAAAGTGGATGCATTTGATGCCCATCTTTTCTGCCGCTAAAATATTACGGTAATTATCGTCAATAAATAAAGCCTCACCTGCATTTACATGGTAACGATCAAGCAGGGTTTGATAAAAGGCTGGGGTGGGTTTACGCATTTTTTCGGCGCCGGATACCACAATGCCATCAAACCATCCTAAAAAATCGAAACGCTCCTGGGCCATCGGAAAAGTTTCGGCCGACCAGTTGGTCAACGCGTAGATTTTGTATTTGTCGCTTTCTTTTAATTGTTTGAATATCTCTACCGTATCGTGAAAAGGCTCGCCAAGCATCTCTATCCAGCGGGAATAAAAAGCACGGATATTAGCTTCGTGTTCCGGAAACTGAGCTACAAGTAAATCTGTACCTTCTTGTAAGGACCGGCCGGCATCCTGTTCCTCATTCCAGTCGGAAGTGCAGATATTAGCCAAAAAATCTATCATTTCCTGCTCGTTGGTAAACAGGGTGCGGTACATATAATGCGGGTTCCAGTCAATTAAAACGGCACCCAGATCGAATATTATGGTGTTGATCATTTTTTATTTGCGTGGGTTTCATGAACCTCGGCCTTTGTAACTACCGAATCTTTCAAAAAAACAACAAGCGTTTGGGTATAAATTAATTTGCCCTTGCTGTATTCTCTGTCAAGGTCGTATACCATGCTGTCTTTACTGCTTACTTGAGGACGGTGGAGCAAATGGATCACCTGTTGATATTTAAGATTATTAAGCTGTTTACTTTCAATCAGGTCATTAACCATACCCGGGCGATAAGCGAACGTAAGGCCATCTCCATCATCCCATTTATCACGGTCGAACTTTTGTTTACGGCTGCAGGCGGTTAGGCAAACTGCCAGGAGGCAGATAAATATCAAGGTTTTGCTAAGCATTTTATGTTTCGGTATTGAAGTCGGCCATATTTCAACTGCCTGTTATTGCGTAGCTTTCCCACGACCAAAAAAGGGTGTCATGCTGAGCCTGTCGAAGTATGGTGGGCAGGCCTCTCCGCACGAGTCTTCGACAGGCTCAGACTGACAGGCCTACCCAGCTTTCTGCAATAACGGATAGTTGTTGGTTTTCCAGCAGCTAAAAATACTGAAATTAATTAACCCCTAAAAGATAGCCTTTAAAATCAGCAAAATCTTTACTGATGGCTACCGCCAGTTTGGTTTTTGATTCCAGCTCTTTTACCTGCTCGGGCACTTCAATTTTGGCAGCAACCTCGTCGCTAAATACGTCAGGGAATTTACAAGGATGTGCGGTTGAAAGGAATACACCGGCGGTGTCAACAGCGGCATGGTCCTGCTTATAATCGGTTAAAGCCTGCCATGCGATAGCGGTGTGTGGGCAAACCACATAATTATAGTTATCAAATACCCAGTTGATGGCTTTTACAGTTTCCTCGTCGTCGTACTTAAAGCCAACAACCAGTTCTTTAAGCGCCTCGGTATCGTTTTTAAACAGATCGGCAATGCGTACCCAATTGCTTGGGTTACCTACATCCATGGCGTTTGAAAGCGTAGCTACTGATGGCTTGGGCTGATAAACACCGGTTTTTAAAAATGCAGGTACGGTGTCATTAACATTGGTGGCCGCGATAAATTTTTCGACAGGCAAGCCCATTTTCCAGGCTAACAAACCTGCGCCTATATTGCCGAAGTTGCCGCTTGGCACAGAGAAAACTACTTTTTTAATGCCTTGCCTTAATAGCTGTGCATATGCATTGAAGTAGTAAAAAGTTTGCGGAACCAAACGTGCAATATTGATGGAATTGGCGGATGTAAGGCGGAATTTTTCGTTCAGCTCATCATCAACAAATGCCTGTTTCACCAGGGCCTGGCAATCGTCGAAAGTGCCGTCGACTTCCAATGCGCGGATGTTTTGGCCGTTGGTGGTGAGCTGCTGCTCCTGCACGCCGCTTACTTTGCCTTTAGGGTAAAGAATAGTAACACGGGTGTTGGGTACACCTAAAAAGCCAAGGGCCACAGCACCGCCGGTATCGCCACTGGTAGCGACCAATACGTCCAGTTGTTTTTCGCCGGGTTCAAGGAAATAGCTCATTACGCGGCTCATAAAGCGGGCACCAAAATCTTTAAATGCCAGCGATGGCCCGTGGAAAAGCTCGAGGACGTAAACATTGTCTTCTAACTTAACAATAGGAGCGGGGAAGTTAATGGCATCATCGATCAGGGCTTTCAAATCGGCCTCCGGAATAGAGTCGCCAAGCAGGTTTTGGGCTACTTTGAAAGCAATTTCGGGCAAGGAATATTTATCAAGGTTGTTGATAAAATCGTCATCCAAACGGGGGATTCTATAAGGCATGTATAAGCCTTTATCCTGCGGCATGCTGTTAAAAACCGCGTCTTTGAACGATACTTCAGATAGGGTATTATTGGTACTGTAGAGTTTCATTTTTGATTTCGGAATTCGGATGTTCGATTTCGGATTTAATTCTTTACGAACTTCTCCATCCCGTCATTGCGAGGTACGAAGCAATCGCGAACTATACAAAGCGGCTCTGCTAATCGGGGATTGCTTCGTGCCTCGCAATGACGAGGCTTTTTATGATGTTGACTTAATACTTGCGACTTAGAACTTCAGACTTGGGACTATCCCAAAACCTTCGGCCCCGCGTCATTTATAGTTGATACATAACTGTTTGAACCGATCTTTAGGCCGGTTAAGTGCTGTTGCAGCTTTTGGGTGATGGCTCGTGCGGTGGCTTCGTCTTTGGTAAAGGCAAATACTGAAGGACCTGATCCTGAGATGCCAAAGCTTACAGCACCAAGTTCCATAGCCATTTCGCGCATTTTATAGAAATCAGGGATCAGCATGGAGCGTACCGGTTCAACCAAAACATCTTTCATGCTGCGGCCAATGAGGTCGATATCCTGCATGAATAAACCGCTTACTAAGCCCGCAATATTGCCCCACTGGGTTACGGCATCCTTCATCTGGATGTTTTTACGGATGATTTGGCGGGCCTCTCTTGTAGGTACATCCACATCAGGGAACACGATGGCACACCACAGGTTTTTAGGATGAGGTAATCTTACCACATCAAGCGGCTCATAACTACGGATCAGCACAAAACCACCAAACAGGGCTGGGGCTACGTTATCAGCATGGCCATGACCGCAGGCCATTTCCTCGCCTTTCATGGCAAACGGAAGTAGTTTTATCGGGTCGGAATCATCGCCTAATAATGTTTTAATAGCAAACAAACCTGCAACTGTGCTGGCCGAGCTTGAGCCTAAACCACTGCCGATAGGCATTTTTTTGTGCAGCTCGATATCTAAACCAATATCGGTACGGCCAACACTTTGCAAATAATGCTGAACGCTCACGCTGACGGTATTCTTCGCCGGATCGAGCGGCAGTCTGCCGTCATCACCGGTAATCTTGCTGAGGGTGATGCCAGGTTTGCCTGTGACGCGCATGATCACCTCATCACCGGGCTCATCAACCGCAAAGCCCAACACATCAAAACCGCAAACCACATTGGCAACTGTAGCCGGGGCGAAAACGCGGATGCTACCCCCCCCGCCCCCTGAAGGGGGTGCTACCTGTGGGGCGACTTTAACTTCTTCTAAATTATTTTCCATATTAAAATTATCAAACTGTTCCTCCCCCTTTAGGGGGGCGGGGGGTAAACTATAGTTCCCCCTTTAGGGGGTTAGGGGGCAATTAATTAGCGCCCACATTTATTAAATCAGCAAATACGCCGGCGGCGGTTACTTCGGCACCTGCGCCTGGGCCTTTTACAACCAGCGGGCGCTCACGGTACCTGTCGGTAGTAAAGGATATGATATTATCACTGCCCGACAGCATGTAGAACGGATGGTTTTCATCAACCATTTGCAGGGTGATAGTTACTTTGCCGTCCTCTAACTTGCCAATATAACGCAATACTTTGCCGTCTTTTTCGGCTGCATCTTTTAGTTTGGCAAAATGTGCGTCTTCGGTTTTAAGGGTAGCATAAAAATCCTCAACGGTTTTAGCCTCAAGGCTTGCTTTTGGCAATACGCTTTCTATTTCAACATCGGCTTCTTCCATCGCATATCCGGCATCGCGGGCGAGGATGAGCATTTTGCGCATGAAATCCTTGCCGCTCAGGTCATCACGCGGATCTGGTTCGGTATAGCCTTTGTCCTGGGCTTCTTTTACCACATCGTGGAAATTGGCATCGCCCTTAAAGTTATTAAAGATGAACGATATAGTGCCCGAAAGTATTGCTTCGATACGCTGAACCCTGTCGCCGCTGTTCATCAGGTTTTTAAGGGTATTGATGATAGGCAAGCCGGCACCAACGTTGGTTTCGTAGAAGAAATCAACGCCATGAGCGCGTGCGGTATCTTTAAACGTGCGGTACTGCTTATAGCTGCCCGAGTTGCCTATTTTATTGCAGGTGATCACCGAGATATTGGCTTTAAAGATCTCCTCGTAAAAACCAATAGGAACGGGACTGGCTGTATTATCAATGAACACACAGTTTGGCAAGTTCATTTCTTTCATCCGGTTGATGAACGATTGCAGATCGGCTTCATAAGGCGACGATTGCAGGTCATTTTGCCAGGTATCTAAAGAGATGCCATCACTATTGAACGTCATTTTGCGGGTATTGCTGATACCGGCTATTTTAACCTGGATACCGTTGTTATCTTTCAGGTATTCGCTATGGGCGTTCAATTGATTAAACAATGTTTTGCCAATGTTGCCGGTACCCAGGCAAAACGCATGCAGGGTTTTGGTCAACTGTACAAAGAATGCGTCGTGCACGGCGTTCAATGCTTTTGACAGATCATTTGCCGAGATGATCACCGAGATGTTATATTCTGATGAGCCTTGTGCTATAGCCCTTACATTAACACCGTTACGGCCCAGCGCATGGAACAACTTGCCCGACATGCCCGGAGTTTGTTTCATGTTTTCGCCAACAATGGCCAGGATGGCCAGATTCTTTTCGATAACCAGATGCTCCAATTTTTTGGCGGCAAGCTCCAGTTCAAACTCCTGTTCGATAACCTGTTTTGCCCTGTCTGTATCTTGCGGTTGCACCGCAAAGGTGATGCTATGTTCAGATGATGATTGGGTGATTAGGATCACGTTGATCTGCTCACGGGCAAGCAAGGAGAACAAACGGCCGCTAAAGCCGGATTTGCCCACCATACCGCTGCCCTCTAAATTTAGGATACTGATATTGTTGATAGATGAGATCCCTTTGATTGGCAGGGTAGAGGCCTTGCAATCATGACGGATCACGGTACCTTCAAACTCGGGCTCAAAGGTGTTTTTAATTACGATAGGTATCTTCTTTAAAAATGCCGGGATCATGGTTGGCGGATAGATGACCTTGGCGCCGAAGTAGGAAAGCTCCATAGCTTCGGTATAAGTAAGCTCGGTTAAGGAGAACGCTTTTTTCACCATGCGGGGATCGGCAGTCATCATGCCGTTAACATCCGTCCAGATCTGAACCTCCTGAGCATTTAACGCTGCGCCGAATATGGCTGCTGTATAATCAGATCCACCGCGACCTAATGTTGTCGTCTGCCCTGCATCGTTTGAGGCGATGAAACCGGTTACGATCAGCGTTTTGCCTTTGTTTTCGGTATACAGGCCTTGTACCAGCCTTTCGGTAAGTTCGGTGTTTACCTTGGCATTGCCGAAGGCGCTGTCGGTTTTAATTACATCAGCAGCATCAACAAAAAGTACATCGCCAAAATGCTGGGCTGCAACTTTACTCACCATCAGGGTTGAGCAACGTTCGCCGAAGGCCAGTACCTGGTCGCGGGTTTTCGGGGTAAGTTCGCGAAGGGTAAGCACGCCCTGTAAAAGTTCTTCCAGCTGGTTGAAGTGAATTTTTAAACGGGTAAGCGCCGGGTTTTGGTTTTGTACATCCAAAAGGGCTTTAACCGTATCAAAGTGACGTTTCTCCAATTCGGCTAAGCCTGCGGTAAACTCTTTGCCGTTTGCCGCATCTTCGGCCATGGCCGAAAGCAGGTTGGTTACACCGCCCATGGCAGATAATACCACCACCGGCTTTTCTTCATTTTTTACTTCATCCTTCAGGATGCTTAACAGGGTTTGGATGCTGCTTACAGATCCAACGGAAGTACCTCCGAATTTTAAAACTTTCATTTATGGGTTAGTAATCGTTCTGTAACAAAAAAACCTTCCTCTTTGCGGAGGAAGGTTTTTCTTTTGGCTTTCATTTTATGTTTTACACCATACGATTATCTTCCTCCGAGGTTTATACCGGTGGTAATAATAATTGTAGAAATGGTGTTGTTAATTGTCATATATAATGTCTGTAAAGTAAGTAGATTATTTTCTGATTTGCAAGGATTATTTAACAAATTATGATTTTCGTAATAATTGTAAGGCGATTGAGGGGGGGATTGATGGATTTGATAATGAGGGGGATAGGTAAAAGGTTTTATCTGTCATTGCGGATTATTGTAAGCGTACAGGGAAACGACTGCGGATCCTATATGCAGTTAAATATTTTGATTATTTAGCACGAATGCTTGCAGTGCGTCAATAATTTATGCGAATTACGCGAATTATTTCAACCTAATGCTGAGCAAGGGGTATGATTCGATCGAATGACCCTAATTACGGCTCGGAAAGGCAGTTTGTGTAATTCGCTAATTCGAATAAATTCGTGGAGAGATTTTTACCACGAATGCTCAGCATGCCATTCACAATTAACCGAATTACACAAATTATGACGTAGAATGGCAATTCGTGTAATTCGCTCAAATTCGAAAAAATTAGTGTCAAAATTAATTTGCTACTTTTGGAGCTCGATAACATGCAGGGATTAATTACAAAATCAACCGGAAGCTGGTACCAGGTACAAACCCCCGATGGGCAAAAGATAGATTGCCGCATCAAAGGTAAGTTCCGTATAAAAGGTATTACCACAACCAACCCTATTGCCGTTGGCGATGTGGTTGATTTTGAAATGGAGCCCGACAGGGAAGATGGCGTGATCACCAACCTGCATCAACGAAAAAACTACATCATCCGCAAGGCTATTAACCTGAGCAAACAGGCGCAGATCATTGCTGCCAATCTTGACCAGGCTATTTTGGTGGTTACGCTGGCCTCACCGCGAACCTCTCTGGGTTTCATCGATCGCTTTTTGGTAACTGCCGAAGCTTACGATATCCCTGCAAGACTGGTGTTCAATAAACTTGATCTGTTTAGCGATGAAGGCCTGGAAGTTTTGGCCGATTATAAAGCCATTTATGAAGACATCGGCTATCCCTGTTTTGAAGTTTCGGCCATTGAGGGTACTAATATCAGCCAGGTGCAGGATCTGTTGAAGGATAAGGTCACCTTGTTTTCCGGCCACTCGGGCGTGGGTAAATCAAGCCTGATCAACGCGTTGCTACCCGAGTTGGACCTGCGCACACACATGGTATCCGACTGGAGCGATAAGGGGATGCACACCACCACCTTTGCCGAAATGTTTAAGCTGCCGCAGGGTGGTTTTATTATTGATACCCCCGGCATCCGCGAACTGGGTGTTATCGACATAGAAAAACAGGAGCTTGGCCATTTCTTCCCCGAAATGCGCGAACGGATGAACCAATGCCGTTTTAACAATTGCCGCCACATCAATGAACCCGGCTGCGCCGTACTTGAAGCTTTGGAAGAAGGAGAGATAACCCTATCGCGCTACGAGAGTTACCTGAGTATTTATCATGGTAATGACACAAGAGCTTAGGGAGAGAATCAAGACTTTTAGAGTCAAGAGTCAGGAGAAAAGAGTCGGGACTCTTAGAATCAGGAAGCAGGAAAAAACAAGCATAAAATTTAAGCCTTTTATAAAAGATGTCATTGCGAGAAGCGGCAGGGGCAAAAGTGCGTGGGCGCGACGTGGCAATCGCATGCTATACAGGGCGGCTGTGCTTCCGTGCGATTGCCGCGCTGCGCTCGCAATGACATGGTTTTTTTATTGCTTAGGGGTAAAGTGTATGTATTAGCTTGTGGCCGAATTTATCACCCTTACCTCCCCGCCGCTTCCTTCACCAGCACATCAACAATTGCCTGCTTATTCGGCAAATATTTATTGGTCAAAAACAAGCCTCCTTTACCAGTCGAGGAATTAAAGAACAAATAAGTACCAACACCGGGATCATCACCGTCATGGCCTATGGTGCCGGTGGTATATAAATTCCAGAATATGCCTTTGTTGCGGTAGGTTAAGTTGATATTTTTAGGCGGATGCTCCTTGTTGAACTGCGCGGTGAACATGGTTTGGTAAGATGCCTCAGTAAGCAGTTTTTTATCGTGCCTGGCGATGGCCATTAAATATTTGCTCAAATCTTCGGGCGAGGTTTTTAAACCACCATCAGGGTAGGTAACCAGGTCATATAACGGGAACCGGTTCTTTTGATCGAGATATAATATGGCGTGATTTTTTAAATCTATATCCGGCACATGCCAGCCGGAATGATCCATCTTTAACGGTTTCAGGATATATTTCTTTGTAAACTCAGCATAAGAAAGACCTGATTTAAGTTCAATGAGATATGCCGCCAGTGCCGAGCCGATGTTAGAATATGAGGAAACGCCTCCTGCCGGGCCTTCACCAAAATTGGCCTTACTATAGTATTGGCCTTGCGGCGATAAATAATTGTAAAAGAACTGGGCTAAAGTTGTATCCTTTAATTTATCACCAAAACCCATTTGGTTAAGGGTGCTTACGGAGATACTGTCATAAGTCCTTAGTTTAGGATAAAAATGATAGCAGTAATGGTATATCTCAGGGTTGTCAACAATCCCCGAAGTATGGTTGGTTAACTGCCTGATGGTTATTTTTCCGTTTGGGTCGTTAGGGTTAGTTACCTTAAAAGGTAGTACATCATTAATATCGGTCTCCAGCGTAAAATACTTTAACTCGATAGCTTTCATCAAAGCAACAGCAATAACAGTTTTACTAACCGAGCCAATGTTTTGAATTGTATTAGCCGAATAGGGGATTTGGTTAGCCACATCTGCATAGCCAAAACTATGGGAGTAGCTAACTTTATTACCATCGGTCATGATCACATACATGCCGGGCAGACTTTCATGCGTAAAAGCCTGTTGTAATTTGATGGTTAAAGAGTCTGGTTGGGTTTGCGCCTGGATGCCGCTGGTTATAAGTGCAAGGGTTAGCACACGAAGAAGTGTTTTCAAGGTTTTATAGGTTTTCATGCGTCTATATTACAACAAACAGCATATAAACCCCTATCGATCAATGAAAATTATTTTATGTTCTGCTATGATAGTCGCGAACAGGTATGGTATTCAACAAAAAAGGCCTTGTGAATAACACAAGGCCCAATATTTATTCGCCTAAAGCGGTTTTGAAATCTTCGAGCAAATCGTCGAGGTCTTCAATACCTACCGAGAGGCGGATCATGCTTTCAGGAATGCCCATTTCTGCGCGGCGCTCGGCACCAAGTTCAAAGAAAATGGTTTGTGCAACCGGTATGGCCAGGGTACGTGTATCACCAAGATTGCTTGATTTTACAACCAGTTTCAGTTTATTTAAAAATGCCAGGCAGTCGATACTTTCATCAAGCTCGATGCTCATCAGGCCGCCATAGCGTGTAAATAATTCACCGGCCAATTCATGTTGCGGGTGCGATTCAACGCCTGGGTAAAATACTTTTTTAACTTTTGGGTGATTATCGAAATATTTAGCCAGGGCCAGGGCATTGCTGCAGGCACGGTCAAGGCGCAGGGCCAGGGTTTCGGCACCAACAGATATTGTATGTGCAGCTTCGGGTGATAAAGTGCCGCCGGCGTCACGTAACCCTTTCTTACGGATCTGGGTCATGCCCAGGTTTTCCGGCTTTACAGCTGCTTTAAATCCGGGGAAAATATTTGGGTAGTTTGCCCAATCAAACAAGCCGGTATTCGTAACTGCGCCACCGAGGGCGTTACCATGACCGCCAATGTATTTGGTAAGCGAGTTGATCACCAAACTGGCTTTAACATTAACCGGGTTAAACAGGTATGGTGAGGTCATGGTGTTATCAACCACGTACAGGATGCCTTTTTCTTCGCACAGATCGCCAATATTTTTAAGGTCGGCAATTTGAGTCGCCGGATTGGCAATGGTTTCAACAAACACCATGCGGGTATTTGTTTTTACTGCCGCGCGCACGTTATCAACATTGGTGGCGTCAACAAAATCAATGCTGATACCCATATCAATAAAGGTTTGGAAAATACTGC
The DNA here is from genome assembly GCF_059491465.1 of Mucilaginibacter sp. Mucisp73. Taxonomy (NCBI): domain Bacteria; kingdom Pseudomonadati; phylum Bacteroidota; class Sphingobacteriia; order Sphingobacteriales; family Sphingobacteriaceae; genus Mucilaginibacter; species Mucilaginibacter sp. Mucisp73. The sequence goes on from NZ_CP168507.1 coordinate 6,150,665, forward strand.
GGCTGTTCCCAAACAGGAATGAGCTGGCTACAATATGGTCAGTACCTTTAATAAGGGCCATTATCGTTGCCGAAATTGCCGCCATACCAGTTGAGAAAGCGATACTTGATACCCCGTGTTCCATTTGGGTTACCTTTTGCTCCAGGGCGGTAATAGTAGGGTTACCCTGGCGCGAATAAGCGTAACCACTTTTTTTATTCTGGAAAATATCAACCAGGTCCTGCACATCCTCGTGCCCGTAGGTTACAGAAGTGTGGATGGGTTTATGTAATGAACCATGCTCGGGTTTACCAAGCCGGTCGGCATGTAATATGGTGGTAGTGAAGCCTTTTTTTGTACTCATTTTAAATCCTATTAATTAGATATACATAATAGCGGTTGCGAACTTAATTAATTACGCACTAATTACACGAATGGAATTGACACTAATTGTACGAATGATATCTAATTGACACAAATACTTATAAGGCGTTTGCAATTTGATACACGAATTACTTATCTATAGCGAATAAGATTAATGAAATTCGCCTAAATTGTGACCAACATAAATTAATTCGTGTAAAAATTATGAGGGCTGTACTACAACGCGTTACCCAGGCAAGCTGCACAGTAGATGGAAATGTTACAGGCGAAATAGCCGCCGGATTTTTGGTATTATTAGGGATTGAAGATGCCGATACCCCAGAAGATATGCAGTGGCTTGCTAATAAAATTACAAGCATGCGTGTTTTTGGCGATGAGAACGGACTTATGAATAAAGCACTTGCCGATGTTAACGGGGATATACTTTTGATTTCCCAGTTTACCCTTTTCGCTCAAACTAAAAAAGGAAACCGCCCGTCGTTTCTGCGGGCTGCCAAGCCGGATAAAGCGATCCCAATGTACGAACAAATGGTTCAAACACTTGAGACATTGACAGGCAAAAAGATAGCTACGGGGATTTTCGGAGCAGATATGAAGATCAGCCTGTTAAATGATGGTCCGGTTACTATTATAATGGATACGAAGGACAGGGATAATCATTAAGGATGGGTTCAGAGTTGTTGATAACATAGAAAAGAAATTTCTACACGAATTTATTCGAATTAACTAATTACACGAATTGTTAAATCAGAATCAATACATTCGATTAAACGAAATATAATAAACCTTATCAACGTATGGCTATCTTATTTAAAGAGGAATCGTTTAAAATAATTGGCGCTTGTTATGAAGTTCATAAAGTTTTGGGACACGGATTCATTGAAGCTGTTTATAAGGATGCCCTTGAAATAGAATTTACCAGGCTTGGTATTCCATTTACGCGTGAAAAACCTTATACAATAATCTATAAAGAACAGGAGTTAAAGCACTATTTTTTTGCCGATTTTGTAGTTTATGATAACATCATACTCGAAGTAAAAACCAGCGGTAATATTATTGATCCGCATCTTAAACAAACACTAAACTACCTGAAAGCTTCCGGTCTTAAACTTGGCATCGTTCTAAACTTTGGTAAACCATCTTTCGAATCGCAAAGAGTAATTATTTAAGCGATACAACCTGAATTAGTGTAATTCGAATAATTGTGTATAATGTGCAAATAATTCGTGTAGAAATTTTTAATTCGCTCTTCTCATTCGTGATAAAATCTATTTATTACCCAACCCCTCTTCAATCCTCGCTTGCAAATCTGCTTTAAAAGCATCATCCAATTTCAAATCATTCTTCAATGAATCCTGAAATAGCTGCTGTACCATATCATTAATAACGCGGCTTTGTTTATTGTATAATACGCACATGCCGCAACCGGCCAGGTGAATCCTCAGCTCAATTTCCTCGCGGAAGCTTAATCTCCTGATCTGCTTTTTTTCGATCAGGAAGGTCGCCTGTTTGCAGTTATATATTATCTTATTTAAGTAGCTCATTTTAATTTAATTCCAGTTTTTTTGGAGGCATGCCCTCAGGTTAACTTTTGCCCGGTGAATGATAACCCAGAAGTTGGCCTGGCTAACATGCAGTTCGGTACAAATATTTTCGGTAGCCGCATCGTCTATGTGTTTCATGGTAAATACTACGTTCCACAGGGCAGGTAATTTTTGAAGGCATTTTTGCAGGATGCCGTTCAGTTCTTTTTTTAACAAAGGGTCCTGATCGTCCATTGCCGCGATAGGCCGTGGAGCATATTCAGCTTTCCAGTGCCCATTGTCTTCCTCAAAAAAATCATCCTGCTCCTGAGCTGCTTTATTAGCCGAAGCTATAGCCAAACCTGATGATTTTTTGCGGTATACATCAATAATTTTATTTTTAAGGATAGCGGTAAGCCACGTTCGTTCGGTGCTTTTGCCCTCAAACCGGTCCACTTTTTCAAGGGCTGCCAAAAAAGTTTCCTGTACAAGGTCTTTGGCCGTGTCCTCATCGTTGATGCGCACAATGGCGTACATATACAGGTAATCGGCATAGGTGGCAACCCATTTATGTGGGTTTAATACATTAGTTTCGGTTAACATGAAATGCGGTAATGCTAATACAATTACAGGGTTAGTCGGGCGCTGGGCTTAATCCTTACAAAATAAGTTTAAATTTATTTTATTTTAATCCAAGACATTCCTGATGATTACTAAGTTACGCTACATGCCTTGATTTGAGCTTATTATGCCGATATTTATATCAGTAAAAAAAGTAAAAAATTATTGTAAGGTTATCCCCATAAACCCGACAAAGCAGTAAAAAACGTATATCATTTAATCTAAGTGAAATGAGAAAGATCAGAATACTTGCGTTTGTGCCGTTTGTTATAGGTGCAGTAATCGTTTCTGTCGCATTTATAAATTGCAAAAGCGGGGCTAAAACCAGCCACAGCGATAATTTAAAGTTTGATGGTAAAGGTTTTGCCCTTGTTGAACTGTTTACTTCCGAAGGCTGTTCAAGCTGCCCGCCGGCCGACGAACTGGTTGCCAAAGTTCAAAAAGAAGTGGGCGATAAGCCTGTTTATATTTTAGCCTACCATGTTGATTACTGGAACCGCCTTGGCTGGAAAGACGTTTTTAGCAGTGCCGATTATTCCAAACGTCAAAATGAATATGCGCGTTGGTTAAACCTATCGCAGGTTTACACGCCGCAAATTGTGGTTAATGGTAAAACGGAGTTTGTAGGTTCGCAGGAGGAGCGTTTACGCAGCACTATTAAAAGCGGCTTGCAGGGGAGCGGCACTGTTCAATTAAACTTAAGTGTTACACTTAGTGCAAATAATACAGCTTCGGTGCAATATAAAGTTGAAGGCAATACCGGGAGCGCACCTAATGTGATATCATTGGCATTGGTTCAAAAACAGGCTATTGTAAAAGTTGAGCGTGGTGAAAACGGCGGCCGAACATTGGCCCACGCTCAAATTGTCCGAAACCTGCAAACCATGCCTTTAAACAAAAACAAAGGCAGCGCAACTATTGCTTTACCTGCCGGGGTTGAGGCCCGGGGATGGGAAGTAATAGGTTTTGTGCAAAATACAAGCAACGGCGCTGTTTTGGCAGCATCGAAAAGCCTGTTCAAAATAACAGCAGATGTTGGGCAACAAGATAAAAACTTATAATAGTTGTGCTGAATGGCATTAGAGCATTTAGATGAAGATAATTAAAGAGAAACACCCGCTGTTAATGCGCTGGACGCATTGGGTAAACTTTCCCATCCTTACCATCATGATTTGGAGCGGGCTGCTCATTTACTGGGCCAATGATACTTACACTTTCACGCTCTTCGGTGTTACTTTTATTCGCTTTTTTCCGCAGGGCTTTTATGATGCGCTGCACATTCCCCGGCGGCTGGCCGAGGGTATGGCTTTCCACTTTTTGTTTATGTGGTTTTTTGCGCTTAACGGCTTGTTGTATGTGTCATATACCATAATATCGGGCCAGTGGCGTGAGCTTGTGCCTAACCGGCATTCATTTAAAGAAGCCTGGCTGGTGGTTTTGCACGACCTGCATATCCGCAAAATGGCTCCCCCTCAAAATAAATACAACGCAGCCCAGCGCATTGCCTACACAGCAATTATTGTCATGGGCGTTGGCTCGCTGATAACAGGACTGGCTATTTATAAGCCGGTGCAATTTAATTACCTGGCCTGGATTTGCGGAGGGTACCATTTGGCCCGCATCTGGCATTTTGTGCTCACCATTGGTTATGTATTGTTTTTCCTGGTGCATGTTGTTCAGGTAGTACTTGCCGGCTGGAACAACTTCAGATCGGTTATTTCGGGTTTTGAGGTAATAGATGAAAAACCACAGCCTGTTATTCAAATTCAAAACGATGAAACTAACGAAAAAACTGAATAAGGTTTTCAGCAAAAATAAAGGCCCCAGAAAGGAGCTTACCGTTGAACAAAAGATCAGCCGTCGCAATTTTATCTCCTTCGGCAGCTTCCTGGTATTGGGCGGTGCCGCCTATGGGGGCTGGCGCTGGTTGTATACTTCGCCCAATGAGGCGCCGGGTATCACCGGAGAGGCCCATAAGCCACTGCGCGCTGTGCTTAATGCCAATGAAAAGGTGGTGCGCCAATTATACAGTAATAAAAACCTGGTAAAAACCTATCCTAAAGAAATGGCCGCCACGGTAGTGCGTCATAATAGTGATATAGGCTCGGAGGGGTTAATTGATGTAGACAGATGGAAACTGTCGGTCAAAAAGCAGAACGGTGAGGTTTTGAATATCGGTATCGACGAAATAAGAAAGCTCCCTAAAACGGAGATTATTTATGATTTTAAGTGCGTAGAAGGCTGGGATCAGATCTCGCATTGGGGAGGCGTAAAGTTCAGTGATTTTATTGCTCACTTTAAGCTTGATGCCGAAACCCGGTTTGAGTATGTAGGCATGGAAACGCCCGACAAGGAGTATTACGTGGGCGTTGACATGCCAAGCGCTATGCACCCTCAAACCCTGCTGGCCTATGAGGTTAACGAAAAACCCTTGCCTCCAAAGCATGGCGCACCGCTAAGGCTCATTATTCCTGTAAAATATGGCATCAAAAACCTGAAACGGATAGGCAGCATAACTTTCAGCAATAGCCGCCCCCGCGATTACTGGGCCGAGCAGGGGTATGACTATTACGCAGGGTTGTAAAGAACAGGTCAGGGAAGTCGCGTTTAAAATAACTCCATCTGTTTTACTAATCTTATACTGAAAAAATTTCTACACAAATGCTTTGCAAGCGCTCCACAATTAATCGAATTACACAAATCTTAAATTGATTCAATTCGTGTAATTCGATTAATACGTAAAAATTAGTGTGAAAATTTTTTATTTATTGTTTTTCAATCCGCATGGTAAACCGCTATTATATATTGATGTAATATTTGCATATTGCATTAAATGCCGGCCAATAAACTACCACTTTCCAAACAGCTTGCTTATGCCTGCGGAATGATAGGATGGAGCATCATGACCAATATTATCATTGTGATGCTGCCATACTTTTACCTGCCGCCAAACAATGCCGGGCTTACTACGCTGGTACCTCAATTGTTGCTTTTTGGCCTGTTCAATATCATGTCTGTGATTACAGCTTCCGGGCGGTTGGTGGATGCTTTTTTTGATCCTTTTATTGCCTCGCTAAGTGATAAAAGCGAAAACCGCCGTGGGCGGCGCATTCCTTTTATGCAATGGGCTGTTTTACCTGCCGCCTTATTTTGCGGATTAACCTTTTACCCCATGGTAAAGGGCGAAAGTATCCATAACGCTTACTGGCTTACCTTTTCGCTCATTTGTTTTTTTATGGGCGCTACGGCCTATATTATCCCGTACAACGCCCTGCTGCCCGAGCTTACCCGCACAGGCAGCGAAAGGGTTAAACTATCATCATTACAACAGGTGGGTTTTGTAATAGGGATTATCCTATCGGCCATGGTCAATAACTTTGCCGACTGGGTACAACGCCTTGCCGATATCCCCAATCGTGATACCGCCGTACAGTACACCATTTGGGGGCTGGCCATATTTGCCGGGCTGGTAATGCTCGTACCTGTATTCGCCATTGACGAAAAACGGTATTCAAACGGTCACCCCTCGCATTTATCACTCTTGCCAGCTATTCAAAAAACCTTTGAAAACCGAAATTTCAAGTACTACCTGATATCCGATTTTTCGTACTATATGGCATTAAGCATCATATCAAGCGGCTTACTGTTTTTTTTAAAATCGTTGTTAAATCTGCCCGAATCTATGGGCGGAGAGCTTATGGCTACTATGGTATTGGTATCACTGCTGTTTTATCCGCTGGTTAATTACCTGTCGCAAAAGATCGGCAAAAAACCTATCGTGCTTTTTTCGTTCGGACTACTGAGTTTAATTTTTGTGGCGATATTTTTCCTGGGCAAACTTCCATTTACACCGCAGGTGCAAATCTATACGCTGGTTATCAGCGCATCGTTTCCGCTGGCCTCGCTGGGTATTTTGCCCAATGCAATACTTGCCGAAATAGCACAGAACGAGGCTAAACGTACCGGTGAGAACCGCGAAGGGATGTTCTTTGCGGTTAAATACCTGTTTGTAAAACTGGGCCAAACACTGGGTATTGCATTGTTTGCGTTTTTAACCATTTACGGAAAAGACCCGGATAACGATTATGGCCTGCGCCTGAATGGCATTTGTGGTTGTGTGCTTTGTTTGCTGGCTTTTGTTTTCTTTAACCGGTTCAGGGAGCGCAGGAACAGGGGCAAAAAAAGAACCGCTCATCATTGAGCTTTAAATCCCGCCAGACCTTAAAGGCAGGTAACATGTTGCTGTGCGGCCTGAATCGGCTGTTTATCGGCTTGCGCTTCAGCAACACAGGCAAAAAGAAGCGAAGCCATCAAAATGACTATGAGGTATTTGATTATAGTTGCGCTCATTTTCCTTTGCCGTTAAATGTGTTATAAAACAATTTGCCCTTGTAGAATAAAAAAGGCCTGCCATTTGTTTTAAATGCAGGCCTTCAGGATATCAGTGTAAAAGCAATATTACACCAGGTTCTTTTTAATATAGCTGATACTTTGTGCAATGCTCACAAACGGATCGCCCGGGCAAACATCCTGCTCAACAAAGAAATATTTGAGACCCGATTTTTTAGCCTGGGTAAAAATCTTTTTAAAGTCGATAACCCCGTTGCCAACTTCAGTAAATTTCTTTTCAGGGGTTTTGTCCATATCCTTAACGTGCCACAGCGGGAAACGGCCCGGGTGTTTATCAATAAGGGCGATTGGGTCCTGGTTTGCTTTATTAACCCAATACAGGTCCATTTCCATTTTTACCAGGTCTTTATCGGTGTTCTCCAAAAGGATCTCATATGGGTATTTACCGTTTTCCTGTATAAATTCAAAGTCGTGGTTGTGATAACAAAGCTGGATACCCGCGCCTTTACAGGTTTCGCCGGCTATATCAAGCATGTTGGCCACGTTTTTATAATGGTCAAGATTGCCGCGCTCAGATTGTGAAAGATATGCGCAAACCATGTATTGCACACCGGCTTCGGCGGCGTCATCAACGGCTTTTTTCCAGTCGTTCATGATGGTTCCTTTTTGTTGTTCGCCGTTAACCAGCTCCTCGCCTAAGCGATAATGCGCGCTCGGCATAATGAGGCCGTTTTGTTTTAAAACATTTGCAAAATCGCCGGGGCGCATGCCATAAAACAATTCGGTACCGGTATAAGTTGCACCTTCAACAGATGTGAAACCTGTTTTGGCAACCTTTGCCAATGCAGCAACAGGGTCGGCAGCCATTGCATCACGCACAGTATATAATTGTAAGCCTATATATTTTTTATCATATGCAAACAAATTAGGAGCTGCCAACAGGCCTGCTGAAAGTAGCGCCGAAGTTTTTAGGAAAGATCGTCTGGTAGTCATTGGTTTATGATTTTTATGATTGGTTGTGTAAATATAACGCATTAAAAATGCCAAAACAAAGACCGAAATTACGCCGATTGGTTTAATGCAATGGTATAGTGTTGTAATTTTTACAGGCGTGGTTAAATATTTATAAAAATATATAAAAAGAAAAAGCCGCTGTATGGCGGCTTTTCATATGCTTTGGGTAAGGTATTATCTTCCTTTTTTAACGTTGGGAAACTTCATTTTATAATCCACATCAACCATTCCTTTTGAAATATCGTTAAGCTTTTTTTCGATAAGCCGTTTACGCAGCGGACTTAGCTTATCAGTAAACAGTTTGCCTTCAATATGGTCATATTCATGCTGGATAACACGTGCGGCCATGCCCTTAAAAGTTTCTTCATGGTGTTTCCAGTTCTCGTCATAGTATGACATGCGTACAACCGGCTTGCGGTATACATCCTCACGAATATCCGGAATGCTCAGGCAGCCTTCGTTAAAACCCCATTCCTCACCGGTTTCTTCCAGTATGGTAGCATTGATGAACGCTTTTTTGAAATCCTTCAATTCCGGTTCGTCATCATCAAAAGGGGTGGCATCCACCACAAATAAACGCATTGACATGCCTACCTGCGGCGCTGCCAGGCCAACACCACGGGCCGCGTACATGGTTTCAAACATATTTTCAACCAGTTCTTTTATATGCGGATACTCATCGGGCTCAATAGCTGTTGCTTTCTTTCTTAAAACAGGATCACCGTAGGCAATGATAGGATACTTCATCTTGCAAAAATAAAGGATTATTGCTTAGGCTCAAATAGCAAAGTGATCAGGCGGTTATTATCAAAAATTTCATTGCTGATGGTCAGCAATTGCTCGGCACTTACCAGGTTAATTTTTGCAAAGATCTCTTCGAGAGTGTCAACACGGTTAAAATCAATCATGCTTTTGGCCATGGCAATAATGAGGCTCATGCGGTTTTCTTCTGCTAATGCTATTTGCCCGATAAACTTTTGCCGGGCCTGGTGCAATTGCAAACTGCCCAGCTTTTGTTCACGCAGTTTTTTCAGCTCCTTATGAATCAGTTTTGAAGCTTTGTTCGCTTTTTCGGTATCGGTACCAAAGTAAATAGAAAAGATGCCGGTATCGGTTAAGGGGGTGTAATTTGATTCGACAGTATAGGCTATACCATGTTTTTCCCTGATTTCAAGGTTGAGCCGGCTGCTCATGCCCACCCCGCCCAGCAGGTTGTTAAGCAATAATAAGCCCCATTTATGCTCATGCGACGATGAATAAGCCTGTGTGCCTATAATACAGTGCGTTTGTGAGATAGGTTTGTTAACGATATGGATACTACCCGTACTTTGTACGGGCATTACCCGATTTTTTTGAAGCTCATTTAAAGGCACATGGCCGAAATACTTTTCAGACATGGCCACCAGTTTCCTGAACTCATAATTGCCGTGTACAGCAAAGATCATTTCGGTTGTATTATAGTTTGCCGCTATAAACCCCCGGATGTCGTCCCCGTTAAGCCTGCCAACAGTTTCGGGCGTCCCTAAAATGTTTTGCCCCATGGGGTGCTCCTTAAACAGCAGCTCTTCAAAATCATCCTGTATGGCTTCTTCCGGCTGGTCAAGATAGGAAGCTATTTCATCTAAAATGACACCGCGCTCTTTCTCCTGTTCATCATCCGGGAACGTGGAATGAAATAATATATCCTCAAAAAGATCCATAGTGCGGTCAAGGTGCTGGTTAAGCAACGATGCGTGGATGCAGGTATATTCTTTAGTGGTATAAGCATTAAGATCGGCACCAACAAGCTCAAGCCTGTTGAGGATCTGGCTGGTGTTACGGCGTTCGGTTTCTTTAAACAGCAGGTGCTCAATAAAATGGGCAAGGCCTTCCTGTCCCGGAGCTTCATCGCGCGATCCCGCGTTTACAATAAAGCAGCAATGTGTAATTGCCGATGGCCAGTGCTTATACAGTATGCGGATACCATTAGGCAAAGTATAAAGTTGATAGTCAATCATTCGGCTGCAAAGATAAGCTTATATGTCACAATTATTTTTCACGCTATTGTAAGTGATTAATAGTATTTTAGGCGCTTAAAATCAAATTTCGCCGGGATTAATGTAAACGGCGGAACTATACTGCCTTTAAAAAACAAACTAAACCCAATGACAAAACAAATAGCCGATCTGGAATTTGAGATACTACTAACTGCCGATAAGATTGAAGAACGTGTTAAAGCCATTGGCATACAATTAAATGAAGATTATAATAATAGCATACCCGTTTTTATAGGGGTACTCAGCGGCAGCTTTCTTTTTACAGCCGACCTGATCAAACAAGTGAGCATTCCATGCGAAATTAACTTCACCAAATTAGCATCATACTATGGTGGCACCTCCAGTAAGCTAAAAATACGGGAAGATATTGATTTAACGGTTGATATTAAGGGACGCGATGTAGTTATTATTGAAGATATTGTTGATACGGGCAATACAGCTCACTATCTAATCCAGAAACTGAAGGAAAGAGAGCCCGCCTCATTAAGGTTATGCTCATTATTATTAAAGCCGGCCGCTCTTCAAAAAAAAATAGAGGAGCTTAAGTATGTAGGCTTTGAAATAGAAAACGAATTTGTAGTAGGTTATGGCCTTGATTACAAGGAAATGGGGCGTAATTTAAAAGATATTTATAAAAAAGTAGGATAAGAATAAACAGATCTTAACAGAAAATGTAGCGGTTGCTATTGAGGGATAGTACATTACGGGTAATTTTTTTAACAACTGATTAAAACAATAGCTCCCTTGTTTCGTTTTAGGGTTTATGAAATATACATCTTTACTTTTATCAGGCTGCATAGCAGCATCGTTTTTGTTTTCTTCATGTGATAAAAAAGGGCCGGCTACTTCAACTGTTGCTATTACCATAACTGATGGCCAGACCGGCGCTGCATCGGCAGGTGCAACAGTAAAATTGTATGATGATGTAAATAAACCCAATACCGGGGAAGCGCCCTCATACACACTTACTACGGATGCGTCAGGAAAAGCGACTGCAGTAGTTGCCTATATAGGAGAGTATTACATTGTTGCTGAAAAAGGAACCCAAAAAAGCTATTACAATGGACTGATTCCGATAGGTATTTTTAAAACCCAGGCCGATATTGACAGCAGCCCTAAACAAACACCTGCAGCGATAATTGGCTCAGTGAAATTTAAAGATACTAATAACGATGGCGTTATCAACGATTCGGATAAAGCAAAAGCGCCGAATTTGTTTTTGCAAGAAGGACAAACGCTTAATTACAGCTTAGCGGTTTATTAATTTACAGAAAGGCTTATTTTATAGTAAAGCTACCGGTGAAAATCGGTAGCTTTATTGTTATAGGTTGTTCTTTAATATTTAAGCAGCGTGTATTTCGATGAAAAGAATATTTATTGTTTTCGGTGTTTTACTGCTTATAATAGCTGTCGTGTCTTTACCACAACATGCCTGAAATACAATTATTCCTTAATTCTTATAAGTTAATGGAATTTGACGAGATCTATTTTTATACCGCGACAATCAACAAGTGGATCCCGCTGCTTCAATCCGATAAATTTAAACACATTGTGTTAAATAGCCTGATTCATCTCGTTAAGCGAAAGAAAATAGAAATTTATGGCTTTGTAATCATGCCAAATCACATCCACTTGATTTGGTCCGGATCGCAAATGAATGGCAAAGAAAAGCCATTTGCCAGCTTTATGAAGTTTACGGGGCATCAGTTTTTGGATGCGTTGCGAGCGACAGATAACCCTTTACTGGTAAAGTTTAAGACGGATTTAAAAAACAGAAACTACCTGTTTTGGCAAACCAACTCGTTGCCCATAAGGGTGTTTGATCGGAAAATGTTAGAACAAAAACTGGATTACATTCACCTCAACCCATTACAGGCACATTGGAATTTAACCGATGATCCAAATAACTATTACTTTTCATCATGTTCGTTTTACGAGCAGGAGGATAAAAAGTTTGATTGGTTAACACATTATATGGATGTGATGTAAGTTGCTTTGCATTCCTGTTGCCGTGGGGACACAGCAACGGGGTAGAACCTTCCATGCCTTTTCCTCTCCCCGGTTGTCTTGTCCTCACGACAACCTTTTCACCATTATTGGAATCCCAATGCATAGAAAGACATTATGCTGTCGTGGGGATACGACAACAGGAGATGATTATATTATCCCCGCCACTTCGCTCAGCATTCTCACCGCCTCGTCAACGCTATCAATTCCCTCAATGCCCAATCGGAGCGTGTTTTTAACTTCTTTCAAATTAGTGCGCCTTGGATTATTTTTCACAAAGTCGAGCACATTACGGAAGGCCTCGGTTTCAAAGTAACTTGATTGCTGGTTAGTGATAAAATAACCACGCAAAACGTTTTTCTTGAGCGAGATTTTTTCAAAACCGATGGCCTTGCCCAGCCATTGCAGGCGTAGGGTATTGAGTAAACCGTCAACCTGGGCCGGTACCGGGCCAAAACGGTCGTGCAATTTTTGTTGAAATGCCTGCAGTTCCACCTCGTTTTCCAGTTTGGAAAGCTCGGTATACAGGTTGTATCGCTCGGAGAGATTTGTTACATACTCATCGGGGATGAGGATCTCCAGGTCGGTATCAATTTGGGTAAAAGAAATATAGGGGCGGGGCTTATCCTCGGGGAATACGCCTTTAAACTCATCGTCTTTAAGTTCCTGTATAGCCTCGTCGAGGATCTTATGATACATTTCAAAACCTATTTCGGCAATGAAGCCGCTTTGTTCGGCACCAAGCAGGTTACCGCTGCCGCGGATGTCCAAATCCCTCATAGCCACGTTGAAGCCGCTGCCCAGGTCGCTGAACTCTTCAATGGCACTCAGGCGTTTGCGGGCCTCGCTGGTTAACGTTGACAAAGGCGGACTCAGCAAATAACAATACGCCTTTTTATTACTCCTGCCCACACGGCCGCGCATCTGGTGCAGGTCGCTCAAGCCAAACATGTGGGCGTAGTTGATGATAATGGTATTGGCATTCGGAATGTCCAGGCCGGCCTCAATGATGGTTGTAGCCACCAGCACATCATACTCGTGGTTCACAAATTTAAGCATTACATCTTCCAGGTCGTCACCTTCCAATTGGCCGTGGGCTATGCCGATACGTGCCTTAGGAACCAGCTTACGGATCATGCCGCCCAATTGCGGCAGATCGGCCACGCGATTGTGAATAAAGAACACCTGCCCGCCGCGGTCAATCTCAAATTCAACTGCTTCTTTAATGAGTTTATCATTAAACACGTGCAGCTCGGTAACAACCGGCTGGCGGTTTGGCGGGGGAGTTGATATGATAGAAAGGTCACGTGCACCCATTAACGAAAAATGAAGCGTTCGCGGAATGGGCGTTGCTGTTAAGGTAAGCGTATCCACATTGGCGCGCATCTGTTTCAATTTCTCTTTGGTCGATACGCCAAACTTCTGCTCCTCGTCAATGATCATCAGGCCAAGGTCTTTAAATTTCACATCCTTGCTTACCAAACGATGTGTGCCTATGATAATATCTACTTTACCTTCTTTCAGTTTCTCCAGGGTATCCTTGATCTGCCGGGTTGATTTAAAGCGGTTAACATAATCAATATTGGCGGGAAAACCTTTGAGCCTGTCGGTAAAAGTTTTGTAGTGCTGTGCGGCTAAAATAGTTGTTGGTACCAATATGGCCACCTGCTTACTATCGGCAACAGCTTTAAATGCTGCGCGAACAGCCACTTCGGTTTTGCCAAAGCCTACGTCACCGCAAATGAGGCGGTCCATAGGGTGGGGCGACTCCATATCTTTTTTGAAATCGGCAGTGGCTTTTTCCTGGTCGGGAGTGTCTTCGTACAGGAATGATGCCTCCAGCTCAGTTTGCAGGTAGCTATCGGGCGAAAAGGCATTGCCATGCTGGGCTTTACGAAGGGCGTAAAGCTTGATCAGGTCGCGGGCTATGTCCTTAACTTTTTTTTTTGTTGTTTTCTTCAAACGTTCCCAGGTGTCGGTACCCAGCTTGTTCATTTTGGGAACGGAGCCTTCTTTGCCGCTGAATTTGGAAATGCGGTTAAGTGAGTTAATGTTCACATACAGCAGGTCGTTATCAGCATAAATCACGCGGATCATTTCCTGTTGTTTGCCATTCACGTCAACCTTTTCCAAACCCGCATATTTGCCTATGCCGTGGTCAATATGCGTAACATAATCGCCCGGTTTAAGGTCACGGAGCTCTTTAAGCGTAATGGCTTGGGAACGCTGATAGCCCTTGCGGGTTTTGTATTTATAGTAACGGTCAAAGATCTGGTGATCGGTATAGCAGGCTATCTTTTGTTCGTGATCAATGAAGCCTTCGCGTATGGAGATGCTTACCGGCGTAAATTTTACCGTTTTGTCCAGGTCGTCCAAAATGGCGTATAAACGCTCAACCTGTTTGGCCGAATCGGTAAAGATGAAGTTCTCTATCTTGTCAGCCTCATTGTTTTTGAAATTATGAATGAGCAGCGTAAAGTCCTTATTAAACGATGGCTGCGGGCGCATATCAAAATTGATAGTGGTAGCGTCATGGTAAAAGAACTGCTTTCCAAACTCTACCACAGGGAAATCATGCAATTGATCGCCTATTAGCTTTTCGTCGGTAAAACCAAATTTGGGGTCTATCCAATCAGGGTTTTGCGCTTTTTCATCTGCAGAGAGGGCCTTCCAAAGGTTCACGGCTTTTTTGTACCCGGTTTGAATAATGTCCAGCGTAAACTGAACATCCTTGATCCATACCTGGGTACCTGCTTCAACATATTCAAGCAGGGAGATATTATTCTCCGTTAGAAATTTAGATTGTACGTTGGGAACAATGGTAATGCTTTTAACATGCTCAACCGACAGTTGGCTCTCGATTTCAAACGTACGGATCGACTCAATGAAATCACCAAAAAACTCAACCCGGTAGGGGAGTATATGCGAAAAAGAGAAGATATCAACAATACCGCCACGGATAGAAAATTGCCCCGGCTCATATACAAAATCAACCCGTTCAAAATCATACTCTATCAAAAACTCGTTGATGAAATCAATACTGAGCTTGTTGCTAACGGCTATTTCGAGGGTGTTTTTTTCAAGCGATGAACGATCGATCACCTTTTCGGCCAAAGCCTCGGGATAAGTTACAATGAGCTGGCCATATTCTGAGCTGTGGTTAAGCTCATTCAATACCTCGGCACGGGCCAGTACATTACTGCTGTCGGGCTGGGTAAATTCAAAAGGCTTGCGGTATGATGAAGGGAACAGCAGGGCTTCTTTGCCGGTAAGGTTTTCCAGGTCGGCCTGGAAATAACCTGCTTCTTCGCGGTCGGGCAGTATAAACACCATATGTTTATGCTGCAAAAAATACAATGCTACCGCCATGGCCGAATCACTTGATCCCACCAAACCACGTAGCTGTACCCTTGGATTTTTTGATGCGTTAAGCGCGGTAGCCAACGTTTTTATCCGGTCATCAGCCTTATATCTGTCTAATATATCACGGATGTTCAAACCGCGGCAAAGATAAACAAAAAAGGAAAGCCAAAATAAAAAAGCGTTGGGCTAAAAATTAATGCAAACAATATGAGGGCTTATTTACTTTTTAATGATAAATTTATGTATGTAAACGCGCATACCGATTTATAAATCAATCTTAATTATATAATTATGAAGAATGCAGTGTTATCAGGGGGTATCATCGGCGTATTAAGTATCATCTGGATCTTTGCTATGCCACGGCTTGGCGTTATGCCGCAAAAAGACGTTGTGGCCCCAGTCGAATACTTTTCATTTATTATACCGGCTATCGGGCTTTTTTTCGGCATCATGAGTTATCGAAAAAACGAGTGTAATGGGCAGATGGGCTTTTTGGAAGCTCTTTTTCAAAGTTTTAAAATATTAATTGTAGGCGGCATCATCGCCGTTTTCGGCTCAATACTTTATATCAGCTACGTATCGTCATCCGGTGCTAACATAAAGGATTTTTCTGAACGGATTTTTGGTGCGTTAATAGTTGGGGTACTGCTCGCCTTCGCGGTATCATTATTATTAACCAACAAAGCAAACAAACTTGATTAAACGTTATTTTTCAAAATATTTTGAACTCTTGTTCTGGATAGCGGCGATGCTTTCATTGGCGATGACCTCGCCAACCGAAGCATCGCACTTTACTCTGTGCCCTCTTAAGCTGATGGGTATAGGCTGGTGCCCGGGCTGCGGCCTGGGGCATAGTATTATTTATCTTTTCCACGGCGATATCAGCAATTCGTTCCGCGCCCACTGGCTTGGCATCCCTGCTGTAGCAGTGATCTTTAACCGGATTTATGTGCTTACCAAAACAAGGCTCCTGGAAAGGAATCAGTTTAAGAGCCTTACCTAAATTTTATAAATCATATCATTGCGAGGAGCGGGAGGGGTATGAGCAGGGCGCGACGTGGCAATCGCATGCTATACAGAGTGGCCATGTTTCCGTGCAATTGCTTCTTTCTGTATAATGATGTGATTGTAAGTTTTTGAGTATTAGGTGCGTTTTTGATCGATATTATAAATTGGGGCGTTGCCTGCGGCCCGTGCTATCCGCTCATACTGCGCGGGCATTAGCCACAGGCCGGTATCCGCTCCTATCACTAACGCGGCCCCAACGCACTATCACCAAAATATACTTTATACGCCATCACGGTTTTTTTTGGGGATTTCTCAGGTCGTTTCTTACAGCAATGACATTTTATTGCTACTCCTATCCTCGGTAAAATTTCCACGCTACTTTTCACCGTTAAAACCTGTCATTTCACCGACTACTTATCTCCGCTAACCTATCTCCCTTAGGCGTTTTATGAGCACCACTGTACCTTTATATCATAAAACAATCGCAAACTTTAAAACTTACTGAAATGAACGCTTATCAAAATCCATATATGTCTTTCGACGGTATCACTCCCGAAGAATATACATTTCTGCAACAGGCTACTGCCTCATTAACAGAAAACCAGGCTCGCACTTTTATGTCATTTTATGCCAGCAAAAGGCGCAATCCGCAGGATATCATGTTCGCAACGCTTGCAGGTTTCCTTGGTGTATCAGGTGTACAGCGTTTCATGACCGATCAGATCGGTATGGGGATCCTTTATTTTTTCACAGCTGGTTTTTGTTTCATCGGTACCATTGTCGACCTGATCAACTACAAAACCATCGCCAACGATTACAACAGGCAAATGGCTTACGAAAGCTTCAACATAGCTAAAATGAGCAACTAAATCCCTTTAAGGGTATAGTTTCACTATATATCAAAAAAAAATCCACCTTCTGTTACGGGGTGGATTTTTTTTAACCTCACCCAAACCCTCTCCAAGGGGGAGGGCTTAAGAAGGCCATTTTCAAGTCTCCCCTAAGAGACTTTACTTCATCGATTTCTCCCTTATCGCCTTAAACTCCGAGCCATTTTTCCAGCCGGGGAAGGTTGTTTCGTTACCCAGCTTAGTGCCAACTTCATAAAGGATATTAGCTATCTGTGCCATGCCTGTGGCATCCATAGTATCGGTATAATTATCGGCCTGTTGGTGATAGCGGTTGTCGCCATAATCTTTTTGTTTAGCTTCGCCGTAGCTGCCGTCGTGTACTGCGCTGATGCTGCCATTGTTAATATCAAGGGCCGGTACACCAACCTTGGCAAAGTTAAAATGGTCCGACCGGTAGTAGCTGCCAGAGCCGGGGTGCCTGTCGCCAACAGTGCTAAGCCCTTGTGCTTTTACTATTTCGTCAACATAATCTTCCAAATCGTTTTGCCCTTTGCCGGTTACAGCTATATCTTTGGTTTCACCGTAATCGCCAAGGGCATCCATGTTGAGATCGGCAACTGTTTTGTTAACCGGGTAAATGGGATGGGTGGCATAATATTCCGAACCCAGTAAACCCTGTTCTTCGGCTGTAACGGCTAAAAATACAATGGAGCGT
Organism: Mucilaginibacter sp. Mucisp73; assembly: GCF_059491465.1. Taxonomy (NCBI): domain Bacteria; kingdom Pseudomonadati; phylum Bacteroidota; class Sphingobacteriia; order Sphingobacteriales; family Sphingobacteriaceae; genus Mucilaginibacter; species Mucilaginibacter sp. Mucisp73. Next base: position 6,168,516 of record NZ_CP168507.1, read on the forward strand.
TTGGGTTTTTCTTTGGCCTTGTTAAATGCTTTGGCCACACTGATAATAGCAGCCACACCATCGGCATTATCAACCGCGCCATTGTAAATGCTATCGCCTTTGGCGTTAGGCTTACCTACGCCCAGGTGGTCCCAATGGGCGGTGTACAGTACATATTCGCCCGGCTGTGAACTGCCTTTAAGTGTGCCGATCACATTGTGCGATGTGGAATACTTTAACTGGTTGTTAATGGTTAAAGTAACTGATTGCTTAAGCGGAATGGCTTTAAAATCTTTTTTACGGGCCAGGGCGCGGAAATCGCCGGTTATGCCCACTTCAGCTAAAAGTTTTTTACCCATGTCTTCGGTGATCCAGCCTTCAACCTTGCAGCGGTTCATATGCTTGTCTTTTTGCTGCAGGTAAAGTTTGGCGCCTGTGTTACTGTTGGATACCACCTCCCATCCATAACTTGCAGGTTCTTTTTGGTGGATGATAAGCACCCCTGCAGCACCCTGGCGCGCGGCTTCCTCGTATTTGTAAGTCCACCGGCCGTAGTAGGTCATGGTATCGCCTTTGAAAAATGTAGGATCGCCGTTTTTAAATCCCGGATCGTTCACCAGTACCACAACTGTTTTGCCTTTAACATCAAGTCCGGCATAATCATTCCAGTGATATTCGGGAGCAACAACACCGTACCCTGCAAAAACCAGCGGGGAGTTTTTAAGCGTTACCGAATCAACCTCGCGGCGGCTAAATGTTACGAAATCTGTAGTGGCATGCAGGCTGAGCGGCGTTTTACCGCCCGTTATTTCCATGACAGGGGATGGGGTACTGGTGATCTCCACCATGGGCACATCCTGGAAATAGCTGCCATTGTTACCCGGTTCGAGCCCGGCCAGTTTAAACTGCTCCGAAATGTATTTAATCGCCTTGTCTTCGCCGGCGGTAAAAGGTTTGCGGCCCATCATGGAATCATTGGCTAAAGCCGAAATGTATTTCTTTATTTCGGCGGCGGTAATAGCTTTTTCGGCCGGCACGCTTTTATTATTCTGGCAGCCTGCAAAAATAGCAAGGCCACCAATAAGCATCAGGTATCGGTGTTTGATTTTCATATGATATGAGTTTTCGGGAAAGGATCGAATTTACGCAAATCCCGGTCAATTATCCAATCATTGAAACGTTGAAGAAATTATCGCCACGAATTTTATGGGAGGGGTAGTAATTTGTGTATAATTATTGTTTCAACTCCGGTCTGCTTAGCCGGATAATCTGCCAGGCAACTTCCGCGCTTGATAACGCTACCAAGGCAAATATAGCCGCCGAAAGCGCTTTTGGTGTCGAGCTTAATGCCCCGCCAAGTGCTACGCTGTAAACAATAAATGGCAGCAGCAAAACCAGGCACAGGCCGGTAACACCAAGCGGGATGCGGAAAGGCCGCTCTTTCATCGGCTCCTTGACGCGGAGTTTTACGAGGGCGATGTATTCTAAAGAAAGCCCCGCGCCGTAAACAGTTACATCAATGATAAGCAAATCGGCAAAGGTCCACAGTACCATAAAGCTCACTACTACGGAGCAGATGATGATGGAAACAAAAGGTGTTTTAAAACGAGAGTGTAGTTTGTTAACTCCTTTTGGAAGTAAATTGTCTTCAGACATTACCTGCGGCACACGTGATACCGATAACAATACAGCGGTATAGATCCCGAGGGTACTGGCCATACCGCCTGCTGCAACTACTATACCCAGCCAATGCCCGCCAATCAATTCGCCTAATGCAGGAAACCCATTTTCGGTTAAGGTATCATGGTTAATGCCCGATTGCTGGGCAACCCAGATGGCAAAAAAGTACACCACCATTACCAACGCGAAAGCTGTAAAAATAGAAATAAGGTAGGAGCGTACGGGTTTTTCAACTTCTTCGGCATAGGTGGTTACATTATCCCAGCCCAGGCAGTTCCACATTACCGTGTACAAAGCCATACCAAACGATGGAAAGCTGAGCCCTTTTAACGAAGTGGGAGGGATGTGCATTGGCCCGCTGTGGTGATAAATACCTAAGGCTATCATTAATATGATCGGGGCGAGAACGGCCGCACTCAAAAATACAGATACCTTGCCCACCGGCATAATGCCTAAAATATTTAACCCGGCTGACGCCCAGATGATCACCAAACAAACCTGAATCTGAAAATTCAATAATTCCGGGAAAAAGAAACCGGCGTATTGTACAAACAGCACAGGGTAAATGGCAAGGTCGACAAAAGTATAGAGCCAGGTCCACCAGCCCTCAACAAACCCCCAGTGGGTACCGAGGACATATTTTACCCATTTGTAATAGCCGCCGGTAACAGGCATCATGCTGTTAAGCTCAAGCACGGTAAATATTGCCGGCACATCCCACATTAACGGGGTTATGAGCAGGATGATTAACGCGCCATGATCGCCTGCATAACTTAATAGCGGCTCAAGGCCGTAAGGGCCACCGGATACAGTAAAAAAAATAACAGCGACAAGCTGTATCGGGCGTATTTTTTTTAATGAGGTTGCAGCGGGCATAAGCTATAAAAATATAACTTATGCTTTAATATTTTAATTTTTTTGTTGACGGGGACATTCTAAAATGCTAACCTTTCACCGTCATGCTGAACTTGTTTCAGCACCCCACACGCTAAGTAGCACGTTTGCCAGGCAATCGGCGGCTTGTCCTGTGGGTTCCCGAAACAAGTTCGGGATGACGATTGGAGACGGGCGTTAAACAAGAAAGGCCAGCTTCTCAGCCGGCCTTCTTTATAAAAAAGCAATGTTATATGCTTAACCATTTCTTCCTAACAACCATTTGTTGTTCGGTTGGGCTCTCAACAGTAACAATATTGTATTTAACGCGGTTGCTTTTCAGCAGGGTAACCGGTAAGGTCATAGCTTGCCCGTCGCGGGTTACTGTAACTTCAATTTTATCGCCGGGATTTTTACCATTGATCAGGGTTGCAGCATCAGTAACCGGCGTGCCGTCAATAGCAGTGATCTCGTCGTTTACGTTAATGCCATCAATATAAGCGGCAGTACCACGCTGCACGCTCGTAACAATAATTTTTTTAGCTGCGGTTGTTGTAGTAGTGATACCTAAAGCCGCATCGTTTTTATCGGCCAGTTCATCCTCTATCTTATAACCGGCATAACCTAAATATTTATTATAATCGATAGGGGTTAGACCATTGATGTATCTGGCATAAAAATCATCCAGTTTTTTACCTGCAAATTTTTCAAAGGCTGCTTTAAACTCAGCATCGGTATAACCGCGCTTTTTGATTTTATAATATTGGGTGTACATGTACTTCATGGCATCATCTAACGAGTATTTGCCTTTGCTGTCGTTGATGATCTCCAGATCAAGCATCATACCAATAATTGCACCTTTGTTGTAGTATGAAATAGTAGTATTGTTAGAGTTTTCGTTAGGGCGGTAAGCTTTGATCCAGGCATCAAAGCTTGATTCGGCAACGGTTTGTACATTCTTTCCGGGCAGGTTTTCCAGAACATTGAACTCGCCTTCCAAAACATCAAAATAATTCTGGACCGGGAACAGTTGCGTACGGCGTACAATGATACCCTGGTAGTACTCGGTAAAACCTTCGGCTATCCACAAATTGGTAGTATAGTTTTCATTGTCATAATCAAAAGGGCCTAACACAATCGGGCGCAGGCGTTTCACGTTCCATAGGTGAAAATGCTCGTGGGCAACAAGGCCTAAAAAGCTTTGATATCCTTTATCGTTGGTGTAGTTGTCGCGAGATGCTCCTAAAACTGTCGAGCTCAGGTGCTCCAAGCCACCACCATTACGTTGGCGGTTATGTACAATAAATACATAGTGTTTATTGGGGTTTTCGCCAAAAACGGCCGCTTCCTGATCAACAATTTTGTGGATATCGGCTTTTAATTTTTCCTTATCATAATTGCCGCCGCCGTACATGCAAATTTCATAATGAACGCCTGATGCATCAAAGCCAAAAACATCCTGGTTGCCTACTTCAATTGGCGAATCGAACAGGATATCGAAGCTTGGTGATAAACGGGTAAACGGATCATTATTTACCATTTCCAAACTGGTTGAAACTTTATCCCAGTTTCTATATGGTTTGATGTGGATGATAGCGGGCGAATGCAGCATGCTGGCCGGGTAAATAAAGATGCCGGTGGTTGAAAGAAAGGCATGCGAGGCATCTATAAAGCTGGTACGTACGGAGAGCTCAAAGGCATAAACCCTGTATTTTACCGTTACCGACGAAATTCCTTTTGTAACAATTTGCCAGGTATTCTTATTGATTTTGGGTGCTGCAACGGGTTTGCCGTTAGCTTCCGCAGTTAATGATTCGATGTTTTTTGCGAACTCGCGCACCAGGTATGAGCCCGGTGTCCATACCGGCATTTTGAGCTCAAGGGTGTTTTGCTGAAGGCCGGTAATATGCATTTCAATATCAGCATAATGGGCCTGGGCTTCAGGAAACGAAACATTGTAGGTAATCTGAGCGCTGGCGGCGGCTTTGCTGATAGTAGTACTCATAATAAAAATCGTTAGAAAAAATAACGTGCGTAGGTTGGTCAGTTTCATGGCCGCAATTTATAAAATATTATATAATCAGTTATGTATGTGGCGTTACAGCGCCCTAAACACCGTTGTAAAATGGTTGATACATGCAACTATTGTTGATATTATGCTATTAGTTTTACATCGATTTTTAAGTAAATGGAACTGATTGAACCTATTTCGCGCAAGCTGATACGCTTAGGTAAACTGTACCTTAATGTACTGGTAAAGCATACTATTCACCTGGATGTTACCCGGTACCATTATATACTTTCGCTCATTTACTTTCATGACGGGCAACTTACCCAAAACGCGCTGGCAAACCTGCTGGGCAAGGATAAATCGGCCATGGTAAGCATCATTAACCTGCTTACCGCAAAAGGCTTTGTTTACCGCGAAAACAACCCGAACGACAGGCGGCAGCAATTGCTTCGCGTTACCGATAAGGCAAAACTGGCCGTTCCGCAGATCATTGAAACGTTTGAAGCCATCAACGCAGATATTACCGAAGGCATATCCGAAGCCGATATGCAGGTATTTGAAAGCGTACTTACCCGCATGCATAAAAATTTAAAACCATTGATATCACCCGAAACAACCCTACAAGCTAAATCACACACGGATTAAACAAAGTATGAAAACGAAATATATTATTTACACGGCGCTGGCCCTGCTGGTTGCCTACTTAATTTACAATAAATTTTTTAGCGAAGGGGCAAAGAAATCGGCCGCGGCTATGGCTTCGGGCAAGGGCGATAAGAAAAAAGGCGGCGGCGCGGTAGGGGTTAAAGTAATGATAGTTAAAGATACCGCCGTAAACAACATTATTGATATTACCGGTACCATTGATGCCAATGAAAAGGTAAGCCTGATAAGCCAAACAGCAGGGAATATTACCGGGATCTATTTTAATGAGGGTACTAAAGTAACAAAGGGCCAGTTGCTGGTCAAAGTGTACAACCAGGATTTAGAAGCATCATTGCAGCAAAACCAGTACCAGGTGGCATTGGCAAAACAACAGGAAAGCCGTAACCGCCAGTTGCTTCAAAAAGAAGCCATAAGCCAGGAAGAATATGATACTTCATTAACATCATTAAACTCGTTAAAAGCTGCCGCAAATGTAATTAAGGCACAAATAAGCCGTACCGAGATCCGTGCGCCTTTTTCGGGGACTATCGGTTTAAGGAATGTCAGCCCGGGCAGTTACCTCTCGCCATCATCGCCTATTGCCGATCTGGTTAATATCGATCCGGCAAAAGTAACTTTTGCCGTACCCGAAAGGTACCTTTCTATACTTGGCCCTGGCAGTAAGATCAGGTTCAAGACAGAAAGCTCGATGGAGAGTTTTGTGGGTACAGTGTATGCCATTGACCCTTCAATTGATGCCAGTTCACGTACTATTACTGTGCGCGCTAAGGCACCCAACCCTAAAGGGATCCTTACCGCGGGCAGCTTTGCCAAGATCAATTTAACGCTTGATCAAATTCCTAAAACCATTTTGCTGCCAACAGAGGCGGTTATTCCCGATTTGAAAAGCAGCCTGGTTTGGATCTATCACAATGGTAAAGCCATGTCAAAACCGGTAAAAACAGATCTGCGTACCGATACTAAGATCCAGGTTATTGAAGGCCTAAAGCCTGGCGACAGTGTGGTAGTATCGGGACTGATCCAAATGCGGCCAAAAGTGCCTTTGAAAATTTTAAAAGTTATTAAATAAACCAATATGAGTTTATCCTCAGTAAGTATTAAGCGGCCGGTATTGGCAACAGTAATGTCTGTGGTTATTGTTGTATTTGGTATTATCGGCTATAAGTTTTTGGGCGTGAGGGATTTTCCTTCGGTCGACCCACCCATTATTTCGGTGTCAACCAGTTACTCCGGTGCCAACGCCGATGTAATTGAATCGCAGATCACAGAGCCGCTTGAAAAATCTATCAACGGTGTTCCGGGCATCCGCAACATTTCATCAACCAGTTCGGTTGGGCAAAGTAACATTACGGTTGAGTTTGACCTTGATGCCGACCTGGAAACCGCTGCAAACGACGTGCGCGATAAAGTGGGGCAGGCCCAGCGCCAGCTGCCGCAGGATATTAACGCCCCGCCGGTAGTAACCAAGGCCGATGCCAGCGCCGACCAGATCATTACGCTTACCGTGAGCAGTGACACCCGTAACATCAACCAGCTGGATGATTATGCGGAAAATGTGCTGCTGGAAGGACTGCAAACCATCCCAGGTGTAAGTACCATTAACGTACAGGGACAGCGCCAGTATGCTATGCGCCTATGGATAGACCCTACCAAGCTATCGGCACTTGGCGTTACTGCTACCGACATTGGTGCGGCTTTAGCTAAAGAAAACGTAGAGTTGCCTGCAGGTAAAATTGAGGGTAATAATACCGAAGTTACCATCAGGGCTTTGGGCAAACTGGCAACTGAAAAAGATTTTAATAACCTAATTATCCGTGCCGACAGCAACAGGGTGATCAGGCTGAGCGATATTGGTTATGCTGTGCTGGGCTCGGCAAACGAAGAAACCATATTTAAAGAGTCGGGGGTGCCGATGGTTGCTTTGGCCCTGGTGCCGCAGCCGGGAGCTAATTATGTACAGATAGCCAAGGATTTTTATACCCGTTTAGAACAGATTAAAAAAGACCTTCCGCCCGATATTTCGGTAAAAGTGGCTTTGGATAATACGAGGTTCATTAACCAGTCGATATCTGAGGTGCAGGAAACACTGATCGTGGCCTTTGTACTGGTGGTAATTATCATCTACCTTTTCTTCCGCGATTGGCTGATCGCTTTCCGCCCGCTGATAGATATCCCGGTATCATTGATCGGTGCGTTCTTTATCATGTACATCTTCGGGTTCTCTATCAATATCTTAACCCTTTTGGGGATAGTACTGGCGACGGGCCTGGTGGTGGATGACGGTATCGTAGTAACGGAAAATATCTATAAAAAAGTAGAGGCGGGCATGGCTATCCGTAAAGCGGCTTTTGAAGGTTCAGCCGAGATCTTTTTCGCGGTAGTATCCACATCGGTTACACTGGCAGCTGTGTTTTTACCTATTGTGTTTTTACAGGGCTTTACCGGGCGTTTGTTCCGCGAGTTTGCGGTAGTAGTGGCCGGAGCGGTATTGATATCGGCATTCGTGTCCCTGTCATTAACACCGATGCTTAACGTAAAGCTGATTCGCAAAAACCAAAAGAAATCGAAGTTTTACGAAAGAACGGAGCCGTTCTTCATTAATATGACCACTTCATATACCGAATCGCTCATTAAGTTCATGAAGCGTAAATGGGTATCATTTGCCATTCTTGCGGCATCTTTGGTTATTATCGGCGTCCTGGTAAAAGTTATCCCATCCGAACTTGCCCCGCTTGATGATCGTAGTTTGCTCCGTTACAGCGTTACCGGTTCGGAAGGCGCAACCTATGAGTACATGACCCGGTATATGGATAAGGTGTCTAACCTGGTTGCAGATTCAATTCCGGAGGCTAATGTTAACCTTGAAATTGTTTCGCCATCATTTGGTGGTGGCGGTGCTTCAAATACCGGCTTTGGTAGGGTTGGGTTGGTTGCCCCGGATGAACGCAAGCGGACACAGCAGGAACTTGCCGACTGGCTGAATGGTAAACTACGCAAAATGCCCGATGCCCGTGCCATTGTGGTGCAGGAGCAAACTATCAGTGGTGGTGGTTCGGGGTCAAAAACATCGTTGCCGGTGCAGTATGTTATCCAAAACCAGGATTTTGAAAAGATCCGTAAAGTGCTGCCAACGTTTTTTGCCGAGGTATCCAAAAGCCCGGTTTTCCAGGGAACGGATGTTAACCTGAAATTTACTAAACCCGAGTTGCGCGTGGTTACCGACCGTGAGCGTGCCCGTGACTTAGGTGTTTCGGTTGATGATATTGCCCAAACGCTGCAACTATATTATAGCGCCGGCCGGCTCGACTACTTCCTGATAAACGGTAAGCAATACCAGGTAATAGCACAGGTTGACCGCGCTAACCGCGATCAGCCGCTTGATCTGAAATCAATTTATGTGCGCAGCTCAAAAGGAACTTTGGTTCAACTGGATAACGTAGTTAAAACCTCCGAGGGCGCCACGCCTCCGGCCATCTACCATTTTAATCGTTATAAATCGGCGACACTTTCGGCCGGTCTTGCTCCGGGTTATACCGTAGGCGATGGTATCAAGGAGATGGACAGGATCTCAAAAAGCTTACTTGACGATACTTTTAGTACCGCGCTAAGCGGCCCCTCACGTGACTATGCCGAAGGTTCATCGAACATTCTTTTTGCTTTTGGCTTTGCCTTGTTGCTGATCTACCTGGTACTGGCAGCTCAGTTTGAAAGCTTTATGGACCCGCTTATCGTGATGCTCACTGTGCCGCTGGCTATTTCGGGCGCGTTTTTGTCGCTGTGGCTGTTTAATCAAACCCTTAATATTTTCAGCGAGATCGGGATCATCACCCTTGTAGGACTGGTAACTAAAAACGGGATCTTAATCGTGGAGTTTGCAAACCAACGGATGGAACAGGGCGTAGCCAAATACGAGGCAGTTATTGAAGCGGCAACGGCGCGTTTACGCCCAATATTAATGACCAGCCTGGCCGTGGTGCTTGGTGCCGTGCCTATTGCGTTTGCATTGGGTGCCGGTGCAAAAAGCCGTGTGTCGTTAGGGATAGTTATCATGGGCGGGATGCTGTTTTCATTGGTGTTAACGCTTTATATTATCCCGATGATGTATTTGCTGCTGGCTGCTAAAAGCCGTAAAGACCATGACCACGATCCTGAGGATATGGCCGCCGAAGCAGAAATGGCCGAAGCTGCACGCCACCCGCACCATCAAGAACCTAAACTGATCGAAAACTTGTAACGTAATATGATGATCAAGAAAATAGCCTGCCTGGTTTGTTGTTTCGCTATGATATCAACCATGGCCTTAGCCCAGCAGGATGCACCCTTACTTACTTTAAAAGATGCTGTTGAAATAGCTCTGAAAAACAACTACAATATCAAGTTGTCGCAAAACAATTCAACCATAGCATCAAATAATGTTACACTTGGTAACGCAGGCGTGTTACCGCAGTTAACCGGAAACTTTTCGGATAATAATAGCCGGCAGTCTACCAAGCAAACGCTTAGCACCGGTAAGGATAATAATATTAATGCGCATAACTCAAACAATAGCTATGGTGTAAATCTTAACTGGACAATTTTTGATGGTTTCAATATGTTTGCTACTTATGACCAGCTGAAGCAGCTTGATAAACTTGGCGTTTTACGTTTGCAGGATACTATTCAACGCACGGTGGCTAACGTAGTTAATACCTATTATGACTTAATTAGTCAAAATGAACAGATCAAGGCGCTAAAAGGCGCTATAGGGATCTCCCATACGCAACTGCGTATTGCTACAGATAAGTTTAACGTAGGTCGGGCCTCAAGGCTTGACGTGTTAAATGCGCAGGTAAACCTGAATACCGATACGGGTAACCTTGTTATCCAGTATCAGTTATTCAAATCAACCAAAATACAGCTTAACCAGTTGCTGATACGAGATTTGCAAACAGATTTTTCGGTAGCAGATACCATTGTGGTTGACGAAAAGCTGATCCTGGCCGATGTGCTTAACAATGCGCAGCTACAGAATCCCGGGATTTTATCAGCGCAAATTAATCAACGCCTGGCCGAGATCAACCTTAAGCAGGTACGCTCAACACGTTACCCACAGGTTGGGTTAACATCGGGCTATGTGTTTACCAATAGCAAAACACCTGCCGGTTTTACAGTATCGCAAAACGTGCACGGGTTTAATTATGGGCTCACCGCATCTATCAATATTTTTGATGGCTTTAACCAAAACCGCCGCGAAAAAAATGCGAAGATCCAGATTGATAACGCAGGTATTGCCGCCAAGCAAACCAAACTGAATATTGAAAGCCAGATTAACAGCTTGTTTGTAGCATACCTTTCCGGCCTTGACCTGGTAAAACTGGAAGAAGCCAATGTAAACCTTAATAAAAGGAACCTGGATATTACGCTTGATAAATATAAGTTAGGTAACATTACCCCGCTTGAGGTAAGGGAAGCACAGCGTAACTATCTTGACGCGCAATCAAAATTCTTTGCCGCGCAATACCAAAGTAAACAGGCCGAGATCATGTTAAAACAGATAACAAACAGTATTAACATCAGATAAAAAATATTTTAATAGTAAGTTTAAAAACTTATTTTTGAATCATGACCGCGCCTTTCAAAACCTGTATGCTTATTGATGATAACTACATTGATAGCTTTATAACGCGCCGGGTTTTGGAAAGCAGCAACTTTGCCGAAAATATTATTGTGCGTCAATCGCCAATGGAGGCCATTGAGTCGTTAAAAAGCGGATCGGTAAACCCCGACGTTATTTTTTTAGATATCAGGATGCCAATAATGACGGGTTTTGAGTTTCTGCACGAATTTGCCGGTTTGGATATCGCTAAAAAAGGAATAAAAATATATATGTTATCGTCATCGCTTGATCCTACCGATATCAGGGACTCGGAAGATAATAAGCATATTACACAGTTTATTCATAAGCCACTTACTGTTAAAGCGCTCGAAGAAATTTGTCAATGATCTTAGTAGCAGATAGCGGATCATCAAAAACTGATTGGCTGCTGACCGTTTCAGACCAGGAAACCCGTTCGTTCCTTACTGCCGGGCTAAACCCGTATTTTTTAACTGAAAAAGAGATTGCCCGTATCATCCTTGAACAGGCTCCGGATATGGTTGCGCTTGCCGCAGAGATCTCTGAGATATATTTTTTTGGTGCCGGGTGCAGCAGCCCCGACCGGCACGAAATTGTATCAAATGCCCTGAGCACGCATTTTAATAAAGCCTATATCAGTGTTGACAGCGATTTGCTTGGATGCGCTTATGCAACCTGTGGTCATGAAAAAGGCATTTGTTGTGTGCTGGGAACCGGCAGTAACATCTCTTTTTTTGATGGTGAAGACATTTACGACGGACAGCATGGCCTTGGTTTTGTTTTGGGCGATGAAGGCTCGGGCACCTGGTTTGGCAAAAAGCTGATCACTGATTTTTTATATGGTAATATGCCGTATGATATCAGCCAGCAATTTGATAAGGCCTACCACCTGAACAAGGAGATCGTGATCAAAAATGTGTACCAAAAGCCTAATGCCAATACTTACCTGGCATCATTCAGTAAGTTTGTAAGCGAAATAAAGGCCACCGAATACGGACATTCCATGTTGGTTGACGGTTTGGTTGAATTTATTGAAACCAATATTAAATCGTACCCCGAATACCACAAGTATAAATGCCACTTTGTGGGCTCCATAGCTTATTCGTTTTCTGAGGAGCTTGTGTCTCTGTGCCACCTGCACGGCGTAAAAACAGGGAAGATCATTAAGCAACCAATCAATGACCTAATGGCCTTTATCCTGAAAAGGAATGAAATGGCAACGGAAGAGTAATTTGAATTATACCCATACAAGATTAAAAAGCACCTGTCATTCTGAGTAATTAAATCCGGCGAACTCTGAAGGTAAAATGACGTCTCCACCATCCGTCATGCTGAACTTGTTTCAGCACCTCACTTGCTAAGCATACTTCATGTGGCTTGTCCAGTGGGTTCCCGAAACAAGTTCGGGATGACACCAATTTTTAGCTATGATGGACAATTGTATTGTTGGATTGACAAATCTGTATTACGTTCGCCAGTGTGTCCCCCCTTCATTTGTCATCCCAGCCTAATAAAAATTAATTCAGGAATGAATGTTCCAAAATGAGTTTATATTTGCGGAACGATTGATCCAAAATTAAATTAATCTTCCAGAAAATGAAAAAATTAGAAAACAAGGTTGCAGTAGTAACAGGAGCTTCAAAAGGTATTGGCGCAGGTATAGCTAAAAGCCTGGCTTCGGCAGGTGCTGCAGTAGTAGTAAATTATGCATCAGATAAAAACGGTGCTGATAAAGTGGTTGCCGAAATTACCGCCGAAGGCGGCAAAGCTATCGCCGTACAAGGCAGCGTGGCAAAGAAGGCCGATGTTGACCGTCTTTTTGCCGAAACCAAAGAAGCTTTTGGTGGTGTTGATGTTTTGGTGAACAATGCAGGTGTATACCAGTTTACACCGATAGAAATTGTAACCGAAGAAGAATTTCACCGCCAGTTTGATATCAATGTACTCGGCTTATTACTTGCTACCCAGGGAGCGGTAAATAGTTTTGGCGATAAAGGCGGCAGTATAATTAACATAAGCTCAACGGTAACCCGTATTACTCCTCCGCAAAGTGCTATTTATACGGGTACTAAAGGTGCGGTCGATTCTATTACACAGGTTTTATCAAAAGAGCTTGGCCCTAAAAAGATCCGTGTAAATGCTATTAACCCGGGCATGGTTGAAACCGAAGGTACACACACAGCGGGTTTTATAGGTAGCGATTTCCAGACTGAGCTTGAAAAAACTACACCGCTTGGCCGTATCGGTCAGCCGGGTGATATTGCACCTGTTGCTGTATTCCTGGCATCTGATGATTCACGCTGGTTAACCGGCGAAATTATCCTGGCCAGTGGTGGGGTAAGATAATTATGCCGGTAAAGCCCGTTAAGCACAAACGGGGTATAAGATTAAACAATTAATTAAAAATGAATAGCTTTGCCTGCAAAACGGGTAAAGCTTTTCTGTTATGGCACGAAGTAAAGATTTTGATGAAGCCGAGGTACTGAGCAAGGCCGTTTGCATTTTTTGGCATAAGGGCTATAATGGCACCTCTATGCAGGACTTGGTTGACGGTTTGGGTATAAGCCGTTCGAGCCTGTATGATACTTTTGGTGATAAACACGCTTTATATATTAAAGCTTTAGATAGCTATCAAAAGGCAGGTGGAAACCAGATGTGTGATATTATCAATAATTCAGCGTCGGCCAAAGAGGCTATACAAAAGCTTTTGGAGCTTACCATGCGCGATTTGCTAAAGGATGAGCAACGTAAAGGCTGTTTCATGGTAAATGCTGAAATTGAACTGGCCTCGCTTGACACTGAAGTTAAGGACCTGATTTGCCGGAATGAGCAGCAGTTTGAAAACGCGATTCTTAGTGCCATAAAAAAAGGACAGGCAAGCGGTGAGATTCGTAACTCCCAGGATTCCCTTGCGCTGGCCCGGTTCATCATGAATGCGGTAAGGGGCATGCAGGTGTCAGCTAAAGCCATAGCCGACAAGGCTTTTTTTGATGATATTATCAAAACCACGCTGTCAGTACTTGATTAGCCATTTATGGGTTGAGTTTTCAAACCGTTAAGGTTTGCTTCTTCCTCAATCTTATCCCCAGTAAAAACACAATGCCAATGCCTGCAAATATACTGCCGGCTTGCGGGATATAATCGCCGTGTTTAACATAAAACGTGAGTTCGCTGTTAAGGTTGATATCTTGCTTGATAGAGGTTTTAGTCCACCATTCGGTATGTTTAACCACATCGCCACGTTGGTTTATGAATCCCGAGATGCCGGTATTAGCCGATTGGCAAACCCAGCGGCGTGTTTCGATAGCCCGAAGTTTGGCATAATCTAAATGCTGGTCCTTGCCCGAGGTATTTTCCCACCAGCCATCGTTAGTAATAATGGCGATGAACTGGGCCCCTTTTTTAACTGAGCGGGCAATGTAACCTCCCCATATTGATTCGTAGCAGATCACCGGATCAACGCCAATGCCGCTTTGCGAGTAAAGCACTTTTGCATCCTTTTCTGGAGCATAGGCTCCGGTGGCACCGCCTAAATGTTCAAATACGGGTTTCAGGAATGAAAGTGCATCGCCAAAAGGCAGTGATTCGGCCCCGGGTACTAACCGTGATTTATGGTAAGTTTGAATCCTGTCGCCATTTTCAATATTGAGGGCTGTGCTGTAAAAGTCTGCGAACTGGTCGCCGCCCCATGGTGAGGGAACCGCCGTTGGTGTTGACCTGTTGTTATATAGCCTGTATGTTTCGGCGCCGGTAACCAGGTTGCCATTAGGATATTTCCGTAAAAAAAGCTGGGCCTGCTTAATAAAATCATTTTGGCCTATCTGTTCCTCGTTAATATAAACAGGTGCGGGGATAGCTGTTTCGGGCCATATAAAAAACTCGGTATTGGGTTGGGCCACCTGTCTTGAAAGCTGGATCAGGATATCAAGTTGTGAAGCAGGGGGAATGGTACCATCTTTCTCGTACGGATCTATATTGGGCTGGGCAATAACGATGTTTGATGGGTTTACTTCTTCAACATAGTTATGATAAACCGATAATGAATAGCCAAGAGGCGCTGTTACAACAATTACAATCGCCATGATCAATGCCATTCTGTGGCGTTTGGTTTGAGCTTCGCGAAGGTTTGTATAAATTAAAAAAGCCAGGATATTTACAACCCAGATCCATAAAGTGCCGCCGTATACGCCGGTATATTCATACCATTGAACCCATTGATGCGATACGGCAAAACCGTTGCCAAGCGTCATCCACGGAAAGTAGAGATCCCAGCTTTGATGCAGGTATTCATACCCGATCCAGAAGCAAACTAAGCCAATTAGTGCAACCCAGCGAGGGGCAACCAGTCTAAACCGGTAATACAGCCAGAAAGCCGTCGCCATCAACAACGGCCCAAGCGAATAGGGGATAAGGGTAATGGGTATGGCCACAACCTCGCCCACTATTTTTAACGCATTATAAACCCAATAAACAGATAATGAGTTCCAGATAAAAAAGCCGATGAAAGTTACATTAAATACCCGCCTGCCTTTTTTAGGTTTATCATCGTTAATAATGTTTTCAATGGCCAGCAGCATAGGCACAAAGCCAATGAAAAGTAAAAACGTAGTATAAGGGGTAGGTGGCCAGGCTATCCATAAAAGCAAGCCAGATAGTATGGCTAATGGTAGATTTTTTTTCATGTAGAATATTATTCTTATTCGCTGTTTTGATAACGAATTAGTTTTTATTCCCTCCCCAGGGAGGGGTGCGTTTGGAATGAGCGATGGCAGGGAGGGGTTATACGTTTGTACAACTGCTGCCTACTAATGAAACCCCTCCCTACACCCTCCCAGGGGAGGGAATCGCACTGCCCTCTTCTTTTGGTTCGAACTTTATGATAACGATACTACAACCCTTTTAGAGATTACCACTTCTGCGCTTCCATTTTTAAGTCTTCCGCGCTTATAAACCTCATTTGTTCAATATCATCGTTCCCTGCCTCCAAATCTTCATTATATGCTATTATGGATTGCGGTTCTTCATTCAATTGAAACTTAATTTCCATAAGCTTCAGGCTTTTCAACAACCGCATTTCCTTTTCATGATTGTTAATTTTATCAAGGTCGATGATCAATTTCATATACTAAGTAATGTTTTGAAAATGGAGTAAACTACTCTTCGTCCCCTTCATCCCTTTCATATTTCCCTTTTGCCGGTTTAGCCGTTGCCCCGGCCACGCACATCACAAACTCGCCTTTCATGGGGTGCGTTTCAAAGTATTGTTTTACTTCAACTACAGTGCCACGCACGGTTTCTTCAAACATTTTGGTAAGCTCGCGGGATACCGAGATCTGCCTGTCGGCCCCCAAATAGGTGGCCATTTCATCCAGTGTTTTTAACAAACGGTGGGGCGACTCATATAGTATGATGGTACGCTCTTCTTCGGCCAAAAACTTGTACCGGGTTTGGCGGCCTTTTTTTAGCGGTAAAAATCCCTCAAAACAAAACTTATCGGTAGGGAATCCTGAGTTAACCAGGGCTGGCACAAAGGCGGTGGCGCCTGGCAGACATTCCACAGCGATATTAAACTTCAAAGCCTCGCGTACCAGGAAAAAGCCCGGATCGGATATAGCCGGTGTACCGGCATCCGAAATGAGCGCGATATTTTTCCCCTGCAGCAAAAACTTAATGATCTCGTTGCTTGATTGATGCTCATTATGTTGATGATGCGCGAATACTTTTTGATGGATATCGAAGTGTTTCAACATCGGGGCGGAGGTACGGGTATCCTCTGCCAGTATCAGATCAACCTCTTTCAACACGCGGATAGCCCTGAAGGTCATATCTTCCAAATTACCTATCGGGGTGGGGACTAAATATAGTTTGCCTATGGGATTGTTCATGTTGTTTGAGTCGATAGTCGATAGTCGATGGTCCATGGCTCTTCATCGTTCCGGGCTTACACCGCTAACGTAAATTACTATGGACTATCGACTATGGACTATCGACTTATTTATATCTTTGCCTAAAAAATAAAATAATGCTGCAAGTTAGTTATATCCGTGATAACCGGGAACAGGTTTTGGAACGTTTGGCTGTAAAAAATTTTAAACAGCCCCAACTGGTTGATGAAATAATTGAACTGGATGATAAACGCCGCTCCACTCAAACCAGTATGGATAATGTTTCGGCCGAGGCCAATGCAGCTGCAAAACAAATAGGCGAGCTGATGCGTGCCGGTAAAAAAGAAGAAGCGGAAGGCCTTAAGGGCAAAACCGGTGCCTGGAAAGAAGAGATCAAAAAGCTCGGCGACCTGCTTACCATTACCGAAGAGGAACTTTACCAGAAACTGGTATTGCTGCCCAACCTGCCACATAGTTCTGTACCCAAAGGCTTAACTCCAGAAGACAATGAGGTGGTATTGGAAAACGGTAGCAGGCCCGAATTACCTGCCGATGCTTTACCACATTGGGAGCTCGCGGCAAAATACAACCTGATTGATTTTGAACTGGGCGTTAAAATAACCGGCGCTGGTTTCCCTGTATATAAAAACAAAGGCGCTAAGCTGCAACGCGCATTGATCAATTATTTTATTGACGAGGCCGAAAAAGCAGGCTATAGTGAGGTAAGTGTACCATTAATGGTGAATGAAGCATCCGGCTTTGGCACATCACAATTGCCGGATAAAGAGGGACAGATGTACCATGTAGGTGTAGATAACCTGTACCTGATCCCTACCGCCGAGGTGCCTATTACTAACCTGTACCGTGAAGTGATATTGAAAGAAGATCAGTTACCGGTGCGTAACTGCGGGCATACGCCATGTTTCCGTCGTGAGGCCGGTTCATATGGCGCACACGTTCGCGGACTGAACCGCTTGCATCAGTTTGATAAGGTAGAGATAGTAACCATTGCCCATCCCGATAAATCATACGAAATATTGGAGCTGATGAGCAGCCATGTACAAGGACTGTTACAAAAGTTAGGTTTACCATACCGTGTATTACGCCTTTGCGGCGGTGATATGGGTTTTGGTTCTGCCTTAACTTATGATATGGAAACCTGGAGCGCGGCACAACAACGCTGGCTGGAAGTTTCATCAGTATCAAACTTTGAAACCTTCCAAAGCAACAGGCTTAAACTGCGGTTCCGCAATGCCGATGGTAAAACGCAGTTAGCACATACGCTAAACGGCAGCGCGCTGGCCCTGCCGCGAATTGTTGCTACTTTGTTAGAGAACAACCAGACTGAAAAAGGTATTAAAGTGCCTGAGGTGCTTGTGCCTTATACGAAGTTTGAATGGATTGATTAGCCCCCGGCCTCCTAAAGGAGGAGGTCAAAAGCATAGCGCCCCGGTACATTTGTTGTGCCGGGGCATTTTTTTTCTTGCGATGGTTTAAACATGGGTTAGCGTTTATAACGCGACTGGCGATGCAATAGCCAAACCAGATTAAGCGCTCATTACAAATGAGCGCAAGTTGTTAAGGCCTAAAGCCAAACCACTTTTTGAAAGCTTTCATGTTCACGGCCGATAATATTCCGGTATAGTTCGGGCTTCCTGGCCTGGATGTAACGATAGCCTCCCGCTTTGGTTAGTTTATCGGCGGTTAGTTCAGCCAAAACAAGCTCATTGTCTAATGATCGGCATTCGGCTATAATATCGCCGTAAGGATCGAGGATCATGGAGCAGCCATTTTTCAGCTGGTCATCATCCATGCCTATCGGATTGGCGAATACTGCATAAATTGCGTTATCGTATGCCCGGGCAGGTAACCATTTCATTAACCATTGCCTGCCTTTAAGACCATCAAATTCCTGGCGAAGTAACACTGTATTTGCTTCTTTGTCTTCCCATAATTCTGGGTCAACAAAACCGGCGCCCGGTCGGGTTGATGGTGTGCACATGGTGACGTGCGGCATAAAAATAACCTGTGCACCGAGGAGGGTAGTTGCACGTACATTTTCAATTATATTATTATCATAACAAATCAATATGCCGCATTTCCATCCATACAAATCAAATACGGTATATGCTGTGCCGGGTAAAAGATGTGGGTTGATAAAAGGGTGTAGCTTACGATGTTTGGCAATGATCCCGGTTTTATCAACGCATACATAAGCTTTAAACAGGTTGTCCTCTTTGTCCTTTTCAAACAAACCGGCCAGTATAGCGATGTCATATCGCCGGGCGTACTCGGTTAATTCAGCGATGCTCGGTCCACCGGGGATTTCTTCGGCCAGGTCAAGCATTTGTGTTTTATTAAATTTGCGGGCAAAGGTATAGCCTGTTATCGAGCATTCATGAAAAGCTATTGTTTGGGCACCTTGTGCCGCGGCATCCGCTGTCATTTTTTCAATAACTGATAAATTATAGGCTTTATCACCGCTTCTGTTTTCAAATTGAGCAGTGGCGATTGTTAGGTTTTCCATACGCTGATCATCTTTTTTCAAAACTACCAGAGCTATACCGAAAAGCATTGTAAAAAACCGACAAACGCAATTTTAAACCAACGGCATAAAGTTTATTGCCAAAAGATTGTGATTGGCTTTGTATTGCAGGGGAGTAACGCCTGTGTGTTTCCGGAAAAAGTGATTAAGATGCGCCTGATCGTAATATCCGCAGGCATAACTCAATGAGTTTAGCTCTTTTATTGAGGTGAGTTTTTGAAGTTGTTTGAGATAGGTTTGAAACTTAACGGCATCAATAAATTTTTTAGGAGAAAGACCTACTTCCTCATTGAATTTGCGCTCAAGTTGCCGTTCGGTTACAGGTATCACATCAGGTAAATTTTTAACGTTAATAATACCCTTGTTTGCGTGAATGATGTTTATGGCCCGATCTGTAATACCTGCGTGTTTAGCTTTCGAAGCTGTTTTTTTTAATAAGAATTGTTCGGCAAATGCCGCCGCCGCCGGGAGGTCAGCAGCATTTGCGATACGGTCTTCAAGATCAAGGGCTTCCTGCCCGAAAAGATCTTTTAATGGTGCTGTATTGTTAGTTAACTCATGGGCCGCCACACCAAGTAAAGGCAACAAAGCATTAGGTTGCAAAACCACAATCAGCATAGCCAGTTCGCTAACCGAAGTAATATTATTATAATGAGTTATTTGTCCGTAAACAAAGCTGCCAGGTTGCTTGCTGGCAAGGGTATGTTGTTGGTTATATTGGAGTAAAGGATCTTTTAAATGAAACACCATCCCCGGATTACCGTCCGAAAACAGGCGGTAATTCATAGCAACCCGCTGATTATGCGCTATAATTAAATAGTGCTTAACGATACCCGAAAGCAAAGGATGTGGTGCTATTTGCATGGTGATGTTGAGCCAGATCCTAAAAATAAATAAAAATGTGGAACCGTAGGCGATAGCTTTCACCCATGACATGTTAAAAAAGATCATAATAAAGCCCTGGTGCATTGCGCCGAGGCTTTATATTATTGTTTAATTAAGAAAAAGTAAAATTCCTGTTCCTTAAAATAGAAATGGCATCTTCTGCAAGATCTTCCGTGAGCCCTACCGATGGGCTGGTTAAAACAAGGTTATGTTTTATATTTTCAGGTAATCCATTTAGCATTTTATCATCGTCGATAATCACAAACTCTTGACTCGGTTGATGTTTCTTTTTATACCATTCCAATATTTCTTCAGTACGTGTCTTTTTTAAACTATTTGTCGTCAGTCGGTGAACCTTTTTAGGGCTAATCCCTCTCGTCTTTAATAGATCTTTCCATTCGGCGACTTTATACTTCGATTTATGTGAAGTAGTTAATATTACAGAGGCATTAGTTTCCGCTATAATATGTTGAAGCGCCTTTACCGCCCTTGAATTAAATACGGGAAAGCCGTCGGGCATAAACTCAGGTTTCTTCCACGAGTTTGCTGGGACTAATACTCCATCTATATCTAATAAAATCAACATAATACAAAATTACTACTTATTCGTCATTAGATGTTATTCGTCTTAAAAATTCCAATTCTAATTTATTGTACTCCGCGTCTAATCTATTTAGGTGTTCAATTCCTGCAGCAGAATCCCAATCATTTTCATCAAACTCAATTTGGTTCCATGGGGTTTCTTTGGTTGCCGACGTTAAGTTAGTCGCCACTTGTCCCAGCTCAAAATTCATGATCAAAGAACTTAAGTATCTGTGATGCCCATCTATAATCAATTTGCCGCATATTTTTATCTCGCCAAATTTTACATGATGTTCCATCTTGCTACACATTCTTGAGATTATGGGTATAGATAATCTGGATTGCGTTGGAATAAAAGGAATATTATTAGTTGCAATAAATTCCACAATAAACTGCGGTGTGATTTTTTTCATTTTATGTGATAAAAGTTAGGTTGCTTTTAAAGCAATTTCCACTTCCTCCTTAGAGCCTGCGGGCTAATACTTCCTGTAAACATTATAAAGAATATTCAAATCCAGCTGGGTCATAACAGGTGTTTCATCCGTTTGTACAAAGTGACGCTTAAAGGCAACAATCGCTACCGGGAGATTGCTGATATCATAGCCAATCAGCTTAAGCGCGGTAGCATAATCGAAATTATCCGGCGGAAGCTCCAGCAACTCTTCTCTCCAAAACCCAAAACCTTTTTGTGCTAACAATTTCCACGGAAATAATGGCCCCGGATCGGGTTTGCGTAGTGGCGCTATATCCTGGTGCCCTATAAAATTGGCCTGCGGAATGTTGTAGGTTTTCTTTAATTGAGCCAACAAAGCCAGCAGGCTTTTTACCTGTATATCATTAAAAGGCTCGTGCCCGTTATTGTCAATTTCGATGCCAATGGAACAGCTGTTCATATCGGTAATGCTACCCCATTTGCTAATGCCGGCATGCCAGGCCCGCAGGTAATCATTCAGCATGTGGTAAACCTTGCCGTCTTTACTTACCACATAGTGCGCGCTTACCTGCGGCTTTACCACGGTAAAAGTATTGAGGGTTTGTTTAACCGAATCCTGGGCAGTGTAATGTATAATGACATAGTTGGGCTTGCGCAGGTTGAAATTCACGGTGCCAACCCACTCCGAAGGGATGGCGCCTCCCGCACTGTCAACCAGCATGGCCGGCTGCTCGCGGCTAATTACCTCTACCAATGAATCGGTTTGGTTGTGGTATACTTTATTAGTGGCAGCGAAGGGTTGTACTTTAGGCGAACATGCGCTGATGGTGGCTACAACTGCCATAAATAATAAAATGTATATATTTTTCAAACCTTGATTCTCCTGATTAAAGATTTCTCCCTGATGATTTAAACAAGTATACAAAAAACCTTGATCCATTTGATTTAAAGACTTTCTGATTTTATCAGGTACTCCGCAAATCAAGCGAATCAAGGTTAAGGTAGCTTATCTCTTCGAGATAGCCTGTCTGTTTTTATATTTTTAGCAGCCTTATATAGCTGTCGACCGCCTGATTACGCCTAACAGAAGCGCGATAATAGCTATCACCAGCAAAATATGGATCAGGCCGCCTACCGTTGTAAAAAATACGCCGATTGCCCATCCTATTATAAGGATGACTGCAATGATATACAGGAGTGAGTTCATAATACTTTGTTTTAATTAATGATTTTCATAGATATTAGTATAATAACTGTGACCACTGAAAAGTTTTAAATTTTGTGTTTTTTAGGGGGAGATGCAGTTCATTTAACGTTGTGTTTTGTAAAGATTTATTCCCGGTGTATCTTTAGGCACCTTACCTCATAAAAACGATGAAATATTTTCTGCTGCTTATCTGCCTGCTGCCCGCCGGGCTTGTGTTTGGCCAGTCGAAACTGCCGGTAATCAAAGCCACTTCCAAAAAAGTAGCGATTAATGACGGCGGATTTTTGGATAAAAATGCATGGTCGCTTTCGCCAAAAACACGACCGGACGTTTATACTGCCGATAGGACCCGGGAAACTAAATGGGTTACATTTTATACAGATATCGATTCGATAAGGATAAAGGTTAAGCCCGGCACAAGGTATAACTTCGTTATCCTGCTTAACGGTAAGGATTCATGTTATACGCAAATAGCAAGCGCTATACCGCCGGCGGATGAACATGAAGCCCGAATCAGCAAAAACGATACTATTCCCTTTAAACTTACAGCCTATAATGCCATTGCAGTAAAGGCAGTGATGAATGATACCGACACTTTATCTCTTCACTTTGATCTAAGCTCATTTGACTTTCATTTAACAAGGGATGCCATATTAAATAAAACGAAACTGCTGCCTAACCAGGCTGATGTTTTGGCCGGTAAAGCAAAGCCGAATTTTAATGAAATGAGCAAAGCCTTGAAGTTGCAAATCGGCACATCAGTTTGGCATAACCTGGAAATGTTGCCCACAAACATAACCTCGACTGGAATGGACGGCCGTTTTGGCTGGAACCTGTTTGAGGGTAAACAGGTAGAGGTTGATTATGATAACAACCGTATCATCATCCGTAATAAAATGCCTAAAAACTTAAACGGTTATGAACGCTCGAAGATTGGTTTTATCCATTCGTTCCCATATGTTACCGGTACGTTTGAAATAGGCGGCAAAAAATATACCGGCAATTTTTCTATGGATACGGGATCCGAACAGTCATTGATACTCGATAGTGAATGGGCTGGTAAAAATAATTTCCCCAGGGATCTTAAACTCATCAAGTCATCCACCATCAGCGATCCGCGCGGGGTAAAATATGAAATGAAGATTGTAGAAACACCATTGTTCAGGCTCAATGGATTCCCTGTTAGTAATGTGCCGGCCATTATGCTGAGCAATAAAAACCCGATGGGTTTTGAGATTAACTATTTGGGGAACGGTCTTTTAAAACGATTCAATATGATCCTCGATTTTAAGAATGATTATCTGTACCTGAAGCCAAATAAATTATCTACCTGAATGGAATTTAGTTTCCAGCCGGCACTGCCCAGCTTTGCCCGTCTAAAACAGGGTTTACATCCATGTTGTCGTATTGAATATTGAGCTTTTGCTGGCCGCTTGTTGTGGCCTCACGATACGGAATGGTAATACCCTGTACCGGCCGAAGATCTGATAGCATAGCGAACAGGGTTTTGTCGCCTACCTTATAGCCGTAAGCCATTAGTTGGTTCTGATTATTTATAGCAAACACGTATTCGTTGCCATTTAACCTGCATTGAACCGTATACATATCATTATCGGGGATTTTTTGTGTATTGATGATCTGCAATTGATCAAGCGATGATCTGCGTAACCCAATAACCCCGGTGTATAAGGCGGTTTTTATCTCGGCAACGTTATTGGCCGGAAGATCGGACTTGTTGCCGCTGCTCCATTGCCATCCGTTACTGCCTTCAGTTTGTTGCACCGAAACCGGTTTGCCGTTTTTCCATATTTCAACGCGCACCTTGTTATTGGGAATATCAATCAGCTCAACAACTTTTAACCCCGAAACGGAACCTGTTAACCGGGCGGTTTTCAATGCATTCAGTTTGTCGCCTCCGTGTGCGGCATTGGCTTTCAAAAGCAGGGTTTTCCCATTTGGCACGGCGGCATTGCTTGTATTTGCGGCGGAGTTTTCGGAAGTTTTTTTAGCAGCGGTTGATGATTGGGTATTGTTAGCGGTGATATTATCATCATTGTCTACAAAAAATACCCGCCCGTCAACTACAGCCATGCGGGTTTTACCGCCCATATCACAAAAAAAGCTGTGTAGCTCGGTATGGCCATCGGTATAGGTAAGTGTAAGTACCCCCTTGTTTATTTTATAAGTGCCGCTGCCGTCCCGGCTGCTTGAGCTGCCACCGCCAACATTTTCGCCGGCCACAACTGAGCCCGAATAGCGCGAATTGCTAAAATGCCCCTTGCCGTCGAAATTCAATCCCTGTGTGCTTAAAGCGCCTACATAAGTTGTGCCATAGGCCGCGCCGCCACCGCCCATAGCGCTGATGAACGAGTAATAGCCCGGAGGTATAATGTTCCCCTGAAGTTTAAACAGCTCATGTGCATAATTGGAAAGGCTTCCATATTTGGTTATGCCATAAACAGACGAGCTTTTGGTATATTTAAGTGTTACCTCGCCTTTGCTTATGGTGTAATGTCCGCTCACGTTGGTTTGCCAGTCGGCACGGTTAAGCGAAGAATTGAAAGTACCATCAGGTCTGAATAATATAGCAACGTCAGTTCTGTTCATGCCTCCGCCAAATATCGGACTTGGCGAAAACTCGCATCCGGCATAAACGCCATCTAATTTATCCTGGGCAAAAACATTATCGTAAAGGCAAAATAAAAAGGCGAATAGTACCAGGAGGAATTGTTTCATAGGGCGTCGGTTTTTTGTTGGTAAACCGTGTTTGCCGCTTATTGTTTGTGGCAATGCTTTAATTAATATGTAATTAACGTTGGTGCTGTTTAATATAAAGTGAAATGTTATTTCGACGACGAACGAGGAAAAATCTTATGCGCTAAGTTCATCGATTAGCAACAACACGCTCAAATAAAAAACGGCCGCAAGGAATAATTCCCCCACGACCGCTCTTAAAAAACTAATAAACGTTAAGCTTTTTCGGCTTTTGATGCCTGGTTGATACCGGCTTCGGCAATTTGAGTGAGCAGGCTGTCGCAGGTTTTTTCTTCCTGCAGGGTTGAATCAAGCAGTTCGGCCGCATGGTCATAGCCCAGCACGCCGGCCAGCGTGCGGAGGGTACCGTATGACGCTATTTCGTAGTGCTCAATTTTTTGAGCCGCCGAAATAATACCGGCATCACGGGTAATACTGCCTTTTTCGGTTTCTGATATAATTTCTTCACCTTCCTTGATGAGGCCAGCCATCGCTTCACATTTTACAGCCACGGCTTTTTGGCCAATAGAAGCAAAGGCATCTTCCAAACGAATCACCTGCCGCTCGGTTTCGGCCAGGTGGTTTTCGATAGCCGAGCGTAATTCATCGGATGTTGCCGCTTTAGCCATTTTAGGCAGTGCTTTTGTAAGATGTTTTTCGGCCCAGTAAATGTCTTTTAATTCATCAATAAATAATTCATTCAGTGCCGATTCCTGCACATCATTAGTTTGTTCGGGTGTTTTTACTTTAGTAGTTGCCATGATAGATGTTTTAATGTTTTTGTGAAATAAGCACTACAAACACAAAGCCAAAATTTATTCTTTTAAAAATAAAATTAATTATTAGGATAATTTATTCGTGTTGTCAGAAGGATTTTATCTTCTTAAAAAAATAGCTTTCCAAACATTTCCAATCATGAGTTCTGAAAACAACACATGTTGACTCTTTTTGAGGAATAATTCAATTACAGACTTAAAACTTTCAACTCCGTACTTCCGGCTTCATTAAGCCCCTTTCTTGCTTTTTAAACTGGCCATCAGCTGGTCGTACAAATCATCGCTACCTGTTTTACGGGGCTTAAGCTTTTTAACTTTGGCGCGTTTGCCTTTTGATTTGGCCTCGATGATCCTGAGCAACTCATCATTATACTCGTCTTTAAATTTAGACACATCAAAATCTTCGGCGTACTGGTTGATCAGGGTGAGGCCCATATCCAGTTCCTTTTTACTTACCTCAATCTTATCGGGCAGGTTAAGATCTTCCGTGTCACGAATTTCCTGTCCAAAACGGATGCGGGTTACCACCAGTACATTTTTAAGCGGGTGAACGATACAAAGGCTTTCGGTGCTGCGCAGTACAAAACGGGCCAGCCCTGCTTTTTTTGATTGCGTAAGTGCCTGGATAAGCAGGGCATAGGCTTTGTTGTTTTTGGTGTCGGGCTCGGTATAGTATGATGTTTCGTAAAACATGGGGTTTACATCAGCAATATCTACAAAGCTTTCAATTTCAATTACCTTGCTTTTTTCGGGCGCTGCATCTTCAAAGTCCTGCTCGTCCATGATCACGTAATCTTCATCAAGCTTATAGCCTTTTACAATTTTATCGTAAGGGACTTCCTTGTGGGTATTTTCGTTTACCCGCTGAAAACGGATGCGTGCATGATCACGGCTGTCCAGCATATCAAAATCAAGCGAGCTGGTTTGTACTGCCGAATACAATTTAACGGGGATGCTCACCAGCCCAAAACCTATCGAACCTTTCCATATCGATCTCATAACCAAATAAATTAGTGCGTTGTAGTATAACTATTAAAAAGGTAAAGGGTTTGAAGGGAGGGGCGATATATCAAAAGTGGGGGCTGCGCGATTCCTTCTTGCGAGGAGTGGCGGGGGGCAGTAAAAGAAGGTTAGATGTGGGTGAAACACATACCTCTGCAACCCAATGTCATTAAGTTAAGAGATAGACAAGTTGCACCAGAGGTGCAAAAGGTTTGTAGAAATAAATAAATAATAAAAATTTTAGTGTGCCAGGGGTACACAATTCCGGTGTTCCGTACCTCTGGCACGGTTGTTTTGGTATAATTATATTGCTACAACCCGGTACCCCCTCTGGGGGATTTCCTTAACTTGATGACACACCTGTGCAATGGCTCCTTCCTCTGCTCAGGAAAGACTTTCATTTATTTCTTCCCAAACAAAACCACCCGCCGGTTTATTTACAAGCATACCAGTGGCTTAGCAATTAATTGTAGCCTTACTGTTACACATTAAACTAAACATACGTTACCTTAGTCATAACATCAAATAATATACACATGAAAAAGCTATTTATCCTTGCCGCACTATTAGCAACTACCATTGGCGCATTTGCCCAAAACGTTGACCTTAGGCGTAAAATTGAAGTTACCGGCATTGCCGAGCAGGAGGTTACTCCTGATATTATAAACGTAACCATATCACTACAGGAATACATGGATGGCAAAAAGCACATTGCCATTAACGACCTGGAAGACCAGCTGGAAAAAGCCGTTAAAGATGCCGGCATTCCATCGTCAGATTTTACGGTGAACAATGTATCTGCCTGGAACAATACCTATCAAAAGAAAAAAGCACCCGACTTTTTGGCCAGCAAACAATACGGCCTGCGTGTGCGCGACCTGAATAAGTTTAACCAGATCATGTCGAAAATTGACCCTAAAGGTATCCAATCAACCAATATTGAAAGTTACGACTATTCAAAAATGGCCGATTTAAAGCGCGACCTTAAAATCAAAGCCCTGTTGGCCGCCCGCGATAAAGCGACTTACCTGTTGGCTGCCCTTGGTGAAAAGCTGGGTGGCGCCATCAATATTACCGAAAGCGATAACAGCAGCTTCCCGCAGCCGCGCATGTATGCCGCCAATATGATGACATTCAAAGCTTCGGCAGATAGCAATGTTGGCGATTCGGATATCAGTTTCAAAAACATCAAACTAAGTTTCCAGATCCAGGCCGTATTTGAGATTGTAAAATAATCGGCTCGTACCCTCAAGGGGGTTGAAAAAACTTTAGGTCTCGTTCAAACAAACGAGGCCTTTTTTTATTATTGTGCTTAGGGGCTCCCCCTTTAGGGGGCCGGGGGGCATATGCAATGGTTTGGCAGACGCGAAAGCGATAACGTAGATGATGAACGCGGTGGTGGTGGCGGCGGCAGGTTAGCCATTGGCGGTGGCGTACTTGGTATTATAGCGGCCGCTATTTATTTTTTTACAGGGGTCGATCCTTCGGCGCTGTTTAACCAGGTAGCAACCAACCAGCCGGCCCGGCAGGAGCAAACCGTTAATAACGGCCCCGAAGATGAAGGCAAGAAATTTGTGCGCG
Organism: Mucilaginibacter sp. Mucisp73; assembly: GCF_059491465.1. Lineage (NCBI taxonomy): Bacteria > Pseudomonadati > Bacteroidota > Sphingobacteriia > Sphingobacteriales > Sphingobacteriaceae > Mucilaginibacter > Mucilaginibacter sp. Mucisp73. The sequence continues at coordinate 6,196,989 of NZ_CP168507.1, forward strand.
TGGTTTTGGCCGATACCGAAGATATCTGGACAAAACTGTTTAACGACATGGGCCGTACTTATGAAAAGCCGCGTTTAACCCTATTTAGCGATTATGTACAGTCGGCTTGCGGTAATGCCAGCTCGGCAAGCGGCCCGTTTTATTGCCCCGGCGATTCGCGGGTATATATTGATCTTTCTTTTTACGATGAGTTGAAGAACCGTTTCGGTGCCGCCGGCGATTTTGCGCAGGCCTATGTAATAGCGCATGAGGTAGGCCATCATGTGCAAAACCTGTTGGGGATCTCACAAAAAATGGACGAGGCCCGCTCACGATTGAGCGAACGCGCATATAACAAACTTTCGGTAAAGCTGGAGCTGCAGGCCGACTTTTATGCCGGCGTTTGGGCGCATTACGAAAAAACCATGAAAAACGTGCTTGATAAAGGTGACATTGAAGAAGCCCTGAACGCGGCCAACGCTATAGGTGATGATCGGCTACAGAAACAAGCACAGGGCCATGTAGAGCCCGATAGTTTTACCCATGGCACCAGTGCCCAGCGGATGTACTGGTTTAAAAAAGGTTTCGACACCGGGGATATTAACCAGGGAGATACTTTTGGCAATGGGGATTTGGATTGATTAGTTTATTGGTTCAGTAGTTCGTTTGTTCATTGGTGGGATGTGCATTGGGGCAGGGACGAGCTTTGTGGTTTTATAACTTACATCGTCCGCTCTTGGCCGCGGAGGCCAGTTACTTTACCTTAGATGCAAAGTAACCAAACATCAAGACAAAAAAAATGCTTCCCCCCTCAAGGCCATACTCCCAGGCCCGCTTTTTTGTCGGGCCAGCACACTTTTGTTTTGGGTTTGATAACAATATGTCACGGTTCTTATCTTACTCCTTGACTCTTACCGTCTTGCTTCTTGACTTCTAACAGTCTTGCTTCTTTTCCCAAACTGTCAGCAGGTAAGCTTCGGGCGAAAGCGGGCAGAACAATGGTGGGTGGTGCGGCTGCAGGGGCATAGCAAGTTTTTGCAGAAGCGAGGGCCATGAGCGGGCGAAGCAGGGCAAAATAATTGCAGCCCGTGGTTCTGCTCGCTTTGCGGGGTAAAGGCAGGGAAAGGCAAGCGGGCGAAGGCCGTGCGGCGAAGAAGCCTCCCTGCCGACTTGACTTTTTGGTTACTTTTGTGTCAAGACAAAAGTAACAGCCACCCGCGGCAATTGAGCGGGCCAATGTTAGTTAAATACAACTAAATATTATTAAGCGATAGCGCGAACCATCTGCGATTTTTCTCTTGAGAGGAACTGCGGGGGCGATCTGCTTTGATAAGCCAATCGCATAAACACACCCCTGCCATCACACATTTCCATCGCGCCCCCTCTCAAGAGGGGAATGAAGAGGGATTAAAACGTCAGCACCACCTTACCAACCGTCCTCCCGCTTTCCAGTTGCAAATGCGCATCGGCCATTTGCTCAAACGGAAATACTTTGGATACGTGCGATTTAATAATCCCTTTTTGCAGCAAACCGGCAATGGTGCTCATGTTTTCGGCATTGGGTTTTACTCGGGTGTTGTGGCCATTAATGCCCAATGCATTGGCTTTGGGCGTAACAGTTTCGTTCATGCCGGAGACGATGCTTATAATAGTGCCGCCTTTTTTCATCACCTTCAGCGAGCGGTCAATGTATTCGCCGCCAATGGTGTCAAGCACAAAATCGATATCGCCGGTAGCGGTTTCAAAGGGCTGTGCCTTATAGTCGATATGCTCATCGGCACCCAGGCCCAACACAAAATCGCGGTTGGCAGCCGAAGAAGTGGCGATAACATAGGCGCCCAAATGTTTGGCTATCTGCACGGCATAATGACCAACCCCGCCTGATGCGGCGTGGATCAGTACTCGGTCGCCGGGTTTAACAGGTGCATTGCTGTGGAAAGCCTGCCAGGCAGTAAGCGCGGCAAGTGTAGCTGCCGCAGCTTCCTCATGACTGACGCCGGCAGGTTTCAGTGCAAGTTCATCGGCTTTAACCTTAACATATTCGGCATAGGCTTTACCGGTTTTAGGAAAATCTATCATGGCAAAAACCTCGTCGCCGGGTTTAAAACCGGTAACATCCGCGCCCACTTCGGTGATCTCGCCCGAAATATCCCAGCCCAATATAATCGGAGATTCGTCCTTAATAAGCCCGGCAACGCCTTTCCCCGAGCGGGTTTTAACATCCACAGGGTTTATGCTGATGGCTTTCAGTTTTACCAGTACTTCATCGGCAGCTATGGTTGGTACAGGTATTTCGGCAGGCACCAGGTTTTCAACCCCGCCAAAGTCTTTTAAAATTATTGCTTTCATATTTCGATGTATTCATTTGATACCAAAGTTATACCATGGTAAATAAAATATATGGTATAAACGGGGAATATAATTTAGTGTTTTGGGGCATACATCCTAAGCTCCATATTTTAGTTCTGGTTTTGTGGGGTGGAAAAGGACGTGGTAAATTGGTATACATCATTATGTTTAAACCTTGTTGTAACTAACAAACATCGTCGACCTCCTGGCTGGGCGAGGGCCGTTAACCTAAGAGATTAATTTAGCACATGCGCTTTAAAATCCCCTCTTGAGAGGGGGCGTAGTGGGAAAGAGCGGGAGCAGGGGTGTGTTATACAAGCGATAAGCTGCACGTAGAATAACACACCCCTCCACCCCTCTCAAGAGGGGAGTCGCACATTCCCTGCTTTTGAAGAGTTTTTCGTTAAGTTAACGGCTATGTTGGCCGGACGGAGTACTTTACTTTACCTTAGATGCAATTAACCAAACATCAAGACAAAAAAATGCTTCCACCCGCAAGGCTATACTCCCAGGCCCGCTTTTTTGTCGGCCCAACGCGCTTTTGTTTTGGGCTTGATAACAATATGTCATGGTTCTTATCTTACTTCTTGACTCTTACCGTCTTGCTTCTTTCCTTCTACCGTCTTGCTTCTTTCCTTCTACTGTCTTGCTTCTTCACATTGTCGTCTTGTTTCTTTCCCCAAACTCTTATCTTAGAAACGTGATCAAAGTAACATGCGCTATCATTGTTAATGCCGACGGACTTGTATTTGCCGCCCAGCGGAGCGCAACCATGAGTCTACCGTTAAAATGGGAGTTCCCCGGCGGTAAAATTGAGCCCGGCGAAACCGCCGAAGCGTGCCTTATCCGCGAGATTAAGGAAGAGCTTCATGTGGATGTTGAAATAGTAGCCTCTTTGCCGGCCAATACACACCAATATCCTAACGTTACCATACAGCTGATCCCTTTTGTTTGTAGGATTACTTCGGGGCAGATTGTGTTAAAAGAGCATCTTGATTTTAAATGGCTGCCTAAAGGTGAATTATTAGCTTTGGATTGGGCGGAGGCGGATGTGCCTATTGTTAGGTGGTATATGGAGAGCTAGGCAGATAAACTTTGTCTGCTCTGAATCATGAATTAAAAGGTCGCCTGCAAAACTCGTCGGCAATACATTTCTTACTACAAAACTAAATTAATTGAGCACTACTTACAAACGTATATAAAAGTCGATGGTAAAAAGAACCACAAATCATTATAACCATCCAAGTGTTATCTTTATATTTAATTGTTAATATCTTTGCATTATGCATCCAGTTACCCCGAATTTGCAAATTAATTCTAGGCTTTTAGCTCGGTTAATTTCTAATGCCGGCTTTCAAAAAATGATTTCACCGTCAGGAGTAAAGACATATTCCCGTCAGTTGAGAAAGGTAATTGAGAGTGGAGGGATATCGTTACCTGTAGATTTCACTTTATCACAATTGATAAACTTATCTTATGATCATTTGCAAGAGGGTTATCGTCACGAATATATTTACAAGACAAAATTGCTCAGCGATTTTATTTTAAAAAAATACTCACTTGATGATACAATCATCTTAAACGAATTTAGGATTGGCAAGTCTGTTGCTGATATGGTTCTGGTAAACGGAACTAATAAAGTCTTTGAAATCAAAACGGAGCTTGATAGCCCAGAAAGACTTAAGACTCAATTAAATGATTACTATAAGGCCTTTTCAGAAGTTTATATAGTTACTCACCATACTCTTGCTGCTAAATATAAAAGTATTGTGGACGAACGTGTTGGATTAATTGAATTTAATGGCGATTACTCTCTTTATACTTCAAGAGATGCTATTATAGATCAAACAAGACTAGATAATTTAGTAATGATGAAATCTTTACGAAAAGGGGAGTTCTTGGATATAGTAAAAAAAATCAACGGACAACTTCCTGTAACTACTCAAGTTAAGCTCTATAAGGAATGCTTAAATATAGTTAACGATATTGATGCATCTGTTTTGCAAAAATATTTTCTAACATCAGTTAAAGGCCGTATACGATCGGAACATAAGTTAGTATTGAACAACGATGTTCCTGATTATCTTAAATTCTTTTGTTATTTGGTGAATTTTACCGAAAAGCAGTACCTTGCTTTACCAGCGAGGTTGTCTTGCTTGGTTTAATAACCTGAATCATGTATTTTCCTTATTTACGCGGGAAGCAATTTGAATTGTTAGCGCTTCGGGAATTGGCTGCTCTACCTTTAGAATCTGCTAAAATCTCTCCCGTAATCGAACCATTAAAGACTGACACGAGATCAATTCTTACGATGGTGAAAACGATTTCAAGAGATATTAAACTCCACCTGATAATTAATCCACAATACGGCGAAATCAAAAGCGGTAGTAAGGTAATTGCAGAGTTAGTTAAGGCTCTACATAATTTCGGTTATCAAAATATCATACCCGCATTTATTATTTCAACAAATAGGGATTTAGGTTTACTCAAAACCTTTTTGACACAGTTCGGATTTGATAGTAGTGGTTATTCCCTTTTACATCTTAATCAAATTGCAGGCATTGAGGAGTTAAAAACTATAGTATCATCTACTAACTGCAAATATAATATTATTCAAGTTGAGCACATATTTGCATTAAGACGAAATTTTCCGAAACAGACGCTTGTTTATCTATCAGATCCATTTAATCGACAGACGAAAAATGCAGATTACGTTCATATTAACGACGAGAATTTCTCTACAGATCATCTTTATTACGAAGATGAGGGGTTTGTAGGATTTGGGGATTACTTGACAATTGGTTCTGCCTTTATAGATGGAGGTAGATTGCCTTGGGCTGTTGTTATACACTTAACATATTTAGACGAAGAATCTAATATTCGAATAAAACATTTTGTTTCTGACTCAAATGATGATGATGCCGATACGGCGGGAAAGTTTGCAGAAGCCTTAAGTAAGCTAATTGATTTTATAGACGATAGAAAAATAAGCACAATTGCCACAAACGCATTTAGAGATCTTTATGAGCGAGGAGCTTATCCCGGGCTTGGTACTATAAAAAAGCTATCTGTAATGCACCATATAGAACTAGTCCATTCTTTAATATAAATTATGAACTGCTGTACTTTATGTTTTCTTGATTCAAGATTGCAAGGAATAATTAGCTCTCTTTCAACGAAGCGTGGCACTTGTGACTTTTGCGGATCAACTAAAATTGAGCTTATTGCATGTGAGACGTTAAGTGTATATTTTGAACCCTTGTTTGAATTATATACTTCACACCCAAGCGCTGAAGGCTCCCTGAAAATAAAAGAACCTTTTCTTCTTCATCAGCACATGAAGACGTATTGGAAACGATTATTTAACAAGGACTTACTGGACGATAAACTAATTAAATTTCTGGTAGATAATATAGGAAGAGGTGGGGAGATCTATTTAGAAGAGCTTTTTGAACAACCTGTAGAATTTAGTTATATCGTGAATGATCTTCAAGATGATACAGATAACCTTGAATTGAAGTGGGATTCTTTTGCAGATGACATCAAATATCATAATCGTTTTTTTCTTAATCAGAAATTAGATACAGATTTATTACAATCTATTTTCGAACGACTTAGGTCTTCATTTACAGCAGGAAGTGAATTTTTCAGAGCGCGGATCTCGGAAGTGCATCTTTCGCCAGAATTTATGGGTAAACCACCCTTTCATTCTACTACAGCAGGGCGCGCAAATCCAGTTGGGATACCATATCTCTATTTGTCAAATGACTTGAGAACAACATTATATGAAACACGTATTTCACTACATGAAACACTAACGGTTGGGAAATTCATTTCTACAGAAACGATAAACTTAATTTCATTGAAGAACATTGACTCTTTGGGGCCCTTCGAAATTATGGAGAAGCAATTTTCTATAGATGAATTTATCGAATATAGACCTTATTTACAGAAGTTAGAGTCTGAGTTATCGAAACCTGTTAGAAAGCAAGATGTGCATTTAGATTATTTACCAACCCAGTTCCTTTGTGAGTTTTTTAAATCAATGGGGTTTGACGCAGTAGAATATAAAAGTGCTATGAACCCAGAAGGTTCCAATTTAGCACTATTTGACGACCGTAAAGTTGAGTGTGTTGAATCCAAATTTTATAAAGTTAATAGCTTGCTTTATAATTGGGATGAACTGTAAATATCAATATCCATAAATAAACAAAACACTATGGAGAAAAGCTGAACCTACATAGCCTAACCTATTATATCTCGGCAACCTTTAATCATTTTCGTGATTTCACGAAAATGATTATAAAAATAGCGCTAAAACCTCACAAAATTGGTGGCACTATATTGTCAGCATCCCAATCAGTCGACACCACCTAAAGCCATTCTCGTTAAAAAACATCAAAAAACACCAAAAAAATCCTTCTGCCGGCGCTGCCTCAACTAAGGCTATATTTTACTCTTAAAAGTTTTAGTAATTGACTGTCAATATTTTACCATTGTTTCAGTCGAAATGTTAATTATTTGACTATCAGTATGTTTCATAAAAAAGATGTTCCGCGTTTTCACACTCAAAAAATGGAACACGCTTATTTTCGCAAAAACGGGCGGTGTGCTTTTTTCATTTTTTCGTGGGGAATCAAAAAATTGGGACACCCATTTTTTTACTTATATTTGAAATTATATAATACATATAGGCATAGTAGTAATTTAATTAATCGAACAAAATAATGCAAAGGCATAGGGGTAAAAGTTTAGAGTGTTGTAATAAAGTAAACGCGTTAAAAGCTTTATTCAATCACTTTAATATGACAACCCATGATACCCGCTTTAATAATTTGGTTATTTAAAAAATATATCCGGCCTGCCCTCCAAAATAAAACTTTCCCAACCTTCAATATCTTCGGTCCGCTAAAATGGGCGGCTATGGTGGTGGCCTTGCTGTGCCTCGCTGTGGGCGCCCTGGCACAGGAACAAACGGTTAAATACAATGTGCTGCACAGCGGCAAGGTGGTTGGCCACATGAACCTGTATCAAAAGCGCCAGGGTGATGAGCTGTACCTCAAAATGATCTCCGAAGTAAAAATGCGCTTCATTTTTAGCATTAAGGTGGAGATCCAGGAGGAGAGCACTTTTAATAATGGCAAGCTCATGAGTTCGCAGGTGTGCAGAAATGTCAATGGTTCAGAAAAATGCAACCGCCAAACCAAAGCTGTTGCCTCAGGCTACCAAACCATCGCCGAAGGCAAATGCGGCAAAACGGTTGATCAAAAACAAATAGCCGCCAACCTCATGCTGCTGTACTGCCATGAACCGGCCGACCAGTCGCAGGTGTACTCCGATAACTTTCAGCAGTTTTTGCAGGTTAAACAGGTGAGCCCGCATGTGTACCGCATCGATCTGCCCGATGGTAATTACAATTTTTACAGCTATACCAATGGGGTGTGCAGCAAAGTGGATATCCATCATTCGTTATACACCATCCAGATCCAACTGGCCTGATTTATTTTTAACATTTGGGAGCTATGAATTTAACGGCCAAACAAGCTATCTTTAGCGCTAACATCTACACCTTAAAAGTGGAATACAGCGATAGCACGGCCATTGGTTTAATTAAACAAGGAAGCCAGAAAGCTTTTGAGCGGCTTTTTAAAGATCACTTTAAAAGTCTGCACGCCTATGCCTACACTTTTTTAAAGGATGATGAAATGGCCGAAGAGGTAGTACAAAACGTATTTTGCCGCATTTGGGAAAAACGCGATCAGCTAAAAACCGAGGGCAGTATCAAGGCCTACCTGTACCGCTCTGTACATAACGAAAGCCTGAATTATTTGAAACATCAGAAGGTACGCGCCAATTTCGGCGTTTATTATGCCGATGAAATGGAACAGGTTGGCAGCGATGAACTGGCCTCAAAAAAACTGCTCACGGCCGAGCTGCAGAAGCACATTGAAAAAGCCCTGAGCGAACTGCCCGAGCAATGCCGTATCATTTTTCAGCTGAGCAGGTTTGAGCAGTTGAAATACCAGCAAATTGCCGATCATATGGGTTTATCGATCAAAACCGTCGAAAACCAGATGGGCAAGGCGCTGCGGGTAATGCGCCAAAAACTGGCCGAGTTTTTACCCATTGTTTTATTGTTACTAATTAATTGGTTTGTATGAGCTATACCGGTATGCCCATAGATGATGATTTGCTGGTGAAATACCTGGTTGGCGAAGCTACGCCCGCCGAGGTGGAGGCTATACAGAACTGGATTGCCGCTTCGCCTGCTAACAGGCTGGAGTATGATAATTTTAAACTGATCTGGGATGAGAGCCGGCAAATTGCCTCTACCAAAAATTTAGATGAGGATGCGGCCTATCTCCGGCTGCAAAAGAGGATCAGCAATACAGTCACAACGCCAACCCAACCGGCAAAGCTCCGCAAAATGAAAACAAGCTGGTGGATAGGCATAGCGGCATCGCTGTTGCTGGTTTGCACGGTGGCCTGGCTAACCCTAAGTCATTATTATGATAACAAGGCTATTGCTTTTGTTAAGATAGACAGCAAATCTAAAACCCGCGCGCAAACCCTGCCCGATGGTTCGGTTGTTACGCTGAACAGTCACAGCACGCTTATTTACCCCGGAAAATTTACCGGCAAGATCCGCCCGGTGACTATGCTGGGCGAGGCGTTTTTTAAAGTTACGCCCGATAAAACCAAACCTTTTATAATTAGGGTGAACGCTGTAACGGTTAGGGTGGTTGGCACGTCATTCAATATAAAGAGCCGCAATGGCAAAACGCAGGTTATTGTTGAAACGGGCATAGTTAACGTAAGCGAAAAGAAAAAAAACGTAAACCTCAATCCCGGCGAAAAGGTGTTGGTTACCGGGAAGGATGGCCTGCAGGCTAAAGAAAGCATCAAAGGGCGTTTATATAACTATTATGCAACCCATGAACTGGTTTGCGATGAAACCCCGCTAAATGAGTTGGTAGGGTCATTAAACGAAGTGTACGGGGCGCACATTGTTATAGGCAATAAAGCCATTGCCAACCTGCCTATCACTACGGTGTTTAAAGATCAGTCGTTAGATCAGGTGCTGCTGGTGATCTCCGAAACGTTCAAGATCAAAGTAGAGCGCGGGAAAAAGGGGATTGTGTTGAGGTAGAAAGGAAAGAAACGCAGTATTAAAAAAGACGTCATTGCGAGGCACGAAGCAATCGCCAATAAGCAGATCGGCCGTGCAAATCTGCCCTGTATAGCTCGCGATTGCTTCGTGCCTCGCAATGACGTAGTGGAAAAATTGCTGGTTTATTAATATTGGCTGAATAATACTTTTATGTTGTATAAATTACATCGTTACCTAAACCATACCATCTGCCTGCTGCTTCTTACGGCTTTAACCGCTCGTGCCGATTCCATCCTTTCCAAAAACATATCCGTTCACGTAACCGAAATGCGCCTGGGCACGGTGCTTAAAACCATCGAACAAAAAGGCAACTTCTACTTTTCATACAACAGCAACATTGTAAAAACCGACAGCCTGGTTACCATCAATGCGGATAACTGGACGATTAAAGAAGTGCTTGACCACATGCTTCGCTATCGCTTTGAGTACCGCGAATCGAAGAATTTTATTATCCTGAGATATGCGCCCCGCCAACTCACTATAGTTACCGACAAGGCCGCTACCGAGGGCGACAATTACAACATCAGCGGTACCGTAACCGACGAGCAAACCGGTCATAGCCTGCCCAATGCCAGTGTATACTCGCACGAGCAATTGCAATCGGTACTGACCGATAAGGAAGGTCATTTTGATATTAGCCTGCATAACGAAGGCCAGCCGATCACCCTCACCATCAGCCGGGAATTTTATAAGGATACAACGGTTACTTTTTTAGCAGATGTTAACGTAAGGAGCACCGACACCACCCTGAAGAAAAAACGCAGCCTCCTGGGGTATATCCTTAGTGACGATTATTCTGGGGTCGAAAATACTTCGCTGGGCAGACTGTTTCTTTCCACCAAACAGCAAATCCAGGCGGCCAATCTCGGCGGGCTGATTGCACAGGCCCCCTTCCAGGCTTCGGCCATACCGGGCGTAAGCACTCACGGCAACTTCAGCGGACAGGTAGTAAATGTGGTTTCTCTCAACGCCGTGGGCGGCTATAATGCCGGGGTTGATGGCTTTGAAATGGGCATTATTTTCAATTTAGATAAAGGCGACGTTGGCGCGGTACAAATAGCTGGGATCTTTAATGTGGTGGGCGGCTCAGTAAATGGCATTCAGCTTGGCGGCTTGTACAATAACGTGCTGGGTAACGTGCGGGGCATTCAGCTGGCCCTGCTCCATAACAGCGTAAAACAAAACATGAATGGTTTGCAGCTGTCAGCCCTTTACAACCATACCCGCGGATCAGTCAGGGGCATTCAGTTAGGGGCGATAGGCAATATTGCAGGCAAAAATTCCGACGCGTTACAACTGGGTGGGATTGGTAATATAGCACAGCAAAAGTTTGGCGGCTTGCAGGTGGCGGGATTGTTTAACTATGCCAAACATCTCACCGGTGTTCAACTGGCGCTGGTAAACATAGCCGATACTTCTTCGGGATTTAGTATCGGGCTGTTGAATATTATCAACAGCGGTTACCATAAGCTCGCTATCTCCACTAACGAAACTCAAAATATCAACCTCGCCTTTAAAAACGGCAACAGCAAACTGTACACCATTTGGCAGGGTGGTATGCGGGTTGATGACAACAGTAAATTATATTCATTTGGTTTGGGTTTCGGGCGGGAGTTTGGATTGGGGCAGCACCTGGCTATCAACACTGAAATTGGTTCAAGTTACCTGTACCAGGGCACATGGTCAAAAACCAATCAGCTTAACAAGTTCAACCTTGATTTCACTTATAAGGTAAGTCGGAAGTTTTCAATTTTTGCAGGCCCATCGTTAAATTTCCTATATTCAGATCAGCGCACCCCGGTAGATGGTTACGCCTATGCGCGGGACCTGCATCATTCTTTTATCCGTGATAACAGGAACTGGAGCGGTTGGGTTGGATGGAGTTTTGGGGTTAATTTGTTTTAAGGTGTGTTGGCTGGTAACAGGCCTCAGTTGTATTTGACCAACATTGGCCCGCTCAATCGCCGATGGGAAGGGGTAGAAGTAAGACAGTAAGGGGAAAGAAGCAAGACAGTAAGAGTCAAGAAACAAGACAAAGGCGCTGGGTTTATAAGGAAAAAAGTTATTATAATCTCCAAAACAAAGGTGCGCTGGCCCGCGGGAGGAAGCATTTTTTTGTCTTGATGTTTGGTTACTTTGCATCTAAGGTAAAGTAAAGTCCTCCGCCCGGCCAAAAGCGGACGATGTAAGTTAATTACCACAAAAGGCCCATTTGATCCCTAAAACCCCGCATAAAAAGAAAGCTCCAATCTCAAAAGAGACTGGAGCTTCCGTATGCAAAATCACTTAAAAAAGCTTATTGAGCTGGGAACGCGCTGCTGAAGTGCGAACCATCGGGGTAGATCCCGGCAATAATGATATTGCCCTGGATAGGTTTTACAATTGCCTTGTCAATATCTTCGATACTGCTAATCGGCAGTTTGTTAATGCTGGTGATCACAACGCCTTCGGGTATTTCGGCGGCGTCAAATAAACCACCTTCACGTACCTGGGTAACCAGTACACCAGCGTTAACATGCAGCCTGTTCTTTTCGGCAGGAGTTAAAGCGTGGAAGCTTGCGCCCAGTTTGTTAAATAGCTCTTCGGCCGATTTAGACGCCGCGATACGGTTTGATGGTGCTACGGCATCTCCTTTAAGCGTTACCGCGAAATCTTTGTCCTTACCATCGCGCAGCACAGTAACGTTGATCTTATCGCCGGGTTGTAAACGGCCTACACGTTCCTGCAGATCAGATGATTCATAAACCGGCTGACCCTCAACCTTAACAATGATATCGCCTTTGCGTAAACCTGCCTGCTCGGCACCGCCGCCCGGTACAAGGTCGTTTACGTATAAACCGTTGGTGGTTGTTACGTCGAGTTTTTGGGCTACGTCCGGGTTAAGTTCGGTGAAAGTTACACCCACAAAACCGCGTTTTACTGTACCGAATTTCTTGATATCGTTCAGTACTTTTTTAGCCAGGTTAACCGGGATAGCAAAGCCATAGCCTTCGTATGAACCGGTGTGCGAAGCGATAGCGGCGTTGATACCAATCAGTTCGCCACGGGTGTTCACCAGGGCACCGCCGCTGTTGCCAGGGTTAATAGCCGCATCGGTTTGGATGAACGACTCTATAGCTTTGTTCAGCTTAGGAGTCGACGGGTTGCGGGTACGGCCAAACGGGTTGTCGTCATCACTGTTTTCGCTGCCGATGATACCAATATTACGGCCTTTGGCGCTGATGATACCGGCTGTAACGGTTGATGTTAAATTAAAGGGGTTACCCACAGCTAAAACCCATTCGCCAACTTTAGCGTCATCGCTGTTGCCTAATTTTACAATTGGCAGATTATTAGCGCTAACTTTAATGAGGGCAAGATCTGTACTTGGGTCGGTGCCGATAACTTTGGCGCTGAAAGTACGGTGATCATTGGAGTAAACGGTAATTTTATCGGCCTTTTCAACCACGTGGTTGTTGGTTACAATGTAGCCATCGGGCGAAATGATAACACCAGAGCCTGATGCCATCTGTGGGCCTTGCGGACGCACCCGCTGACCAAACATATCGCCAAACATTTGCTCCAGCTGGTCCTGTCCGCCGCTGCCTTTGTTAGTATAGGTTGTGCGGATGTAAACCACCGCCGGGGTTGCTGCAGCCGCTGCCTGGGTAAAATCAAGGTCGCCGGTTGATGAAACCGGGGTGGACGGGTTGCTTGTAAAATATACCTTTTGCTTGTCTTCAAAGCTCAGGTTGTCGGAGTACTTGTTTTCGATAACCTTATATACTCCTAAGGCCATCGCACCTCCAACAAAAGCGGTTAATAGTGTTAAACCAATCTTTTTCATTTATTATTTGCCTTTCTTATTATTAAGTTTACTTATTTTACAGATCAAATTTAATACCATATAGACGAGATAATCAATGATTAGTTATCCCGTTTTTTGTTAAAATTTGTTAAATAGATAAACATCGGCTATTTTAATTGTTAGCACGGGTTTTGTTGAAGACTAAAGGGGCTGATATTAACAGGATAATTGTGAAGATACATTTTTATAAATACCAGGGCGCAGGCAACGATTTTATTTTGATTGATAACCGCGATAACAGCGTTGATCATCATAATCCTCAGCTGATTTCGGGCCTGTGCGATCGTCGTTTCGGTATCGGAGGCGATGGCTTGATGCTGTTGCAAAACAAAGAAGGGTACGATTTTGAGATGATTTATTATAATGCCGACGGCCAGCCAAGCAGCATGTGCGGCAACGGCGGGCGCTGCATTGTGGCCTTTGCCAAATTTTTAGGCGTTATTGAATCGGAAACTGAATTTTTGGCGGTAGATGGCCCGCATTATGCCAAAATTTCAGACGAAGGCGATTGGGTGAGCCTGCAAATGATTGATGTAAACGAAGTTAATACCGATGCCGATGCTTATGTGCTAAACACCGGCTCGCCACATTACGTAAAGCTGGTTGAGGGGCTTGAACAGCGCAATGTTTACCAGGAAGGCCATGCTATCCGCAATAATGCCACTTATCGCAAAAACGGCATTAATGTAAATTTTGTTGAACCAATGAAGGAGGGCTACTTTGTACGCACGTTTGAGCGTGGGGTAGAGGATGAAACTTTTGCCTGCGGAACGGGCGTAACTGCCGTTGCGCTGGCCATGGCGCAGCACAAACAACAAACCGGGCATATTACCACTCCTATAAAAGTATTGGGGGGCAACCTCAATATCCGTTTTGATTATGACGGCAGCGCTTTTACGGAGATCTTTTTAGAAGGGCCGGCTGTTAGGGTTTTTGAGGGAGATGTGGTTGTTTAAGGGTGAGACAAGACGGGTCAAGAATCAGGAAACAAGAGATCAGGAGGTACGATGACAAGAGCCCTGATATAAGAATAAAAACAGATCATTGCCACCCCGCGCCCGCAATGATATTTGAGAGAAACGGGCGCTCAATGCACCGGCTTTAATAAATTAAAAAACGTCCCGTCCATTATAACGTTACCAATGGCGTCAAATGCGCTTTTCCTGGTGACTTCGTCCTGCATATCTTCAGCATAAAAAATATGGTCAACGCCTAATGTTTTCAGGAAAGGATCAACCTTGGAGTGCCATTTATTTTTATAGCAGCAAATCCTGATGTTTTTGTATGCAATGTTTGCGCTTAAACGGCGAAGGATCTTTTCGATGTCCTGAACAAGATAGTCGTAATCAAGTATGAGCAGGTTGGGTTTGATATCGTGTATGGATGGAAAAATAGCCGGAATGGCTGAAATATGTTTAAAAACCTTGTTATTAGGCAATACCTCAAGGCCAACTACATGGGGGGCAACCAACAGTACAACTTTAGACCGTACACGGATCATAATCAATTAATTAGGTGCTTAAAATTAGGGGTTAAATTTCTACTTATCAAGCATTTATTAAATAATTTAGTAAAGTTTCTACCCTTTTAATTAAATCTTCATCAACTAATACCTTTTTGCATTAGCCTTTTTATAATTTAAACATTAAGTTAACTTTAACGATATTTTTTATGCCTCTGTTAACACATTTGCTCTCCTTCGTTTTTTCCAGCGGATGATTAACAGGTAAATAATTAACGCAACAAATATTAAAGGCCACAGGGATACTATTGAAAAGAACATGTTTTGCATGGTATCCCAGCCGGTGCTCAGTGAGTTTTTAAACTTATAGCCAAAACCATTGCCATTGTTAACCAGGTTGGCCTGCCTGGTGTAAAAGCTGATATCCAGCGAACTGTAACTCACCTGGCTGCTTAAATAGTTCAACTGCCCTTGTGCCGAGTCAATTTCGGTACGGATAGCGGCAAGCTTATCTTCAATAGCCAGCAGGTCGGTCATTTTGATAGCTTTAGCAGCCAACTGCAAATAACGCTGCTCTAACTGCTTGTTATTGTTGATTTGTGCCTTAACGTCGATGAATTGCGTTGTCACATCCCTGATGTGAATGTTTTTGGAGTCGATATGATCTGCATTGGAAGTTAAGCTATTTAAAAAAGCATCAAAGTTTTTAGAGGGAACCCTGATCTTGAGACTGTATTCCTTTTGATTGGTTTCGCCGCTGTTGGTCTCATTTTCTTCGGCAAGGTAACCGCCTAACTTTTTGAGCGACGAAACAATGTTTTGCCTAGCTGCTTTCGGATTGCCGGTTTCAAAACGGATGTCTCCTTCCTTGATGATCTTTTTGGCGGTATCGGTAATTGTTGTATTGGCAGAAACGTGTTTATCGTCAACACCTGCCGGCGTTTTAAATACTTCCATATCAGATTTTTCTGCAGGAGGAACGGGTGCTAACGCCACTTCGGCAATTGTTGCTTTTTGTTCTTTTTGACGTTCACAGGATGTCAGTACCAGTAAAAAACTTACCGACAGTATAAAATAGGTTTTCATAATAAGGTTGTTTAATTGTTTAAATTAAACGATGATTGCCTTATTAAATTATATTAAATAGAAAATAAACGAAATTTAATTTTGTTTATTTGAATATTGTAGAATTTAATTTCAACTATTTCAGTTTTTCATTGTTTTTATGCCGTTCGGCATCCCGGATGCTTTTCTTTTCCATGTTCTTTTCCAGGGCGTCGGTTAGGTCGATGCCGGTTTGATTGGCCAGGCAAATAAGTACAAAAAGCACATCGGCCATTTCATCGGCCAGGTTAACTTCCGTATCTGATTTTTTGAATGATTGCTCGCCGTATTGCCTCGCCATAATGCGGGCTACTTCGCCAACCTCTTCCATTAAAATAGCGGTATTGGTAAGTTCGTTAAAATACCTGATGCCGGTTGTTTTTATCCAGTTATCTACAAGTTGCTGTGCCTGGCTGATCTCCATAAAGTAGCTTTAATGTGGTCGAATTGAGTGTGCACGAATTTCACGAATTTTTTTGATTGATAGCCTATCGGATGGCTTTCTAAATAAAATGAAAATATTTTGTAAGGTTTCATTTATCAACCCGACTAAGCGGCAAATACCAACTAAAAAATCAAACATGAAAATCACATCAATTATTTCGGGCGCCCTTATCGCCACCCTTGCTATTGCCGGCATTACAGCGAATGTACAAGCTAAAACATTAAATCCTGCGCATAATACCGTTATGCTAAGCGACACCGGTAAAATGAAAAAGGACAAGATGAGCAAAGACAAAATGAGCCACGATAAAATGGCTTCAGGCAAAATGAGTACTGATAAAATGAGCAAGGACAAAATGAGCCATGATAAAATGGCATCAGACAAAATGGGTTCGGATAAAATGAGCCACGATAAAATGTCAAAAAGTAAAATGGGTAAAGGTAAAATGGGCAAAGACAGCTCAGGCAAAATGTAACCCTGCTCTTGTTTCGTGATTGTTTAAAGGGAGTCCGCATGAGCTCCCTTTTGCTTTTAATGGATCCGGCCTTTCTCTTCCTGGTTACCAGTATCCTGTTTTTCGGTTTTATTTTGGCTGTTGCCGAAACGGTAACTGATGCCAAGCAAAGCATACCTGTTAATCTGGAAGTTGGTATACTTTTGCCTTACCCCGTTAACGGTTGTGGTAACAGCTGACGCGCTGCTCCTGAAAATATCATTCATCACAAATGAAACATCAACCTTCTTTTTTAAAACCGAAGCTTTAATGCCAAGATCGAGTTTGTAGTAAGCATCACTTCTGCCTATATGATCTACCTCCGGGAACTGGTACCAAAAATTAACTGCACCTGAAAATGATTTATCGGCATTAAAATAGATGTTGTTGTTGGTCGCAATATACGCCCCGAAGCCATTGATCCCATTTACTGCAGCCAATGCAGATTTTGCATCGGTATGATAAAAAGTGAACTGGTTATTATTATCAAGCCAGCTAAGCAATTGCATCGAATAATTTTCGGAAATACCTACCCGGTAAGTTTTAATAAAATTAAGGGGCGTGGTATAAATCAAATTAGTATCTGGCCGGGCAATGGTTACGTTGTTAAAACCATTGTTGGTAACGTTTAAAAATATAGCCGAAGTAAGCCTGTTTTTATAGGTGTGCGAAAGCTCAAAATTGGTATTATATTCTGGTTGAAGATAGGGGTTGCCTTCGCCATAGCTATAAGCTGTAAACAAGCTCTTGAATGGGTTAAGGTTCCAGAAAGTTGGCCGGTTAACCCGCCTGCCAAAGTTTAGTGATAGGCTGTGATTAACAGCTGCCTGGTAACTCACCGTTGCTAATGGAAACAACCTTGTGTAATTATTAATGGTAGTTTGGTTAAGCGTGTGCGAGTAGCCTTTGGTTTCGGTGTGCTCTGCCCGCAAGCCGGCCTGGTACTTCCATTTACCATCCTCGCGGTTTATGCTGCCGTAAACAGATTGGGTATTTTCGGTATAGGTAAATTCATTGCTTAAGTTCGGGTCATACTTTAGCGAATCGTTGGTTGCCTTTTTATAATAAAAAGCGTTGCTGTAATTATTGATAAAGCTCAGTTTGCCGCCAAAAGCAAAGCGGGCATATTTGGTTGGCAAAAGCGCATCGGCCTTGAATGTATAAATGTTGATGTCCTGCTTATTGGTATCATGGTAGCGATTACGACTGGCTGCATTCAATGATCCGTCAGCGAGGTAAGTGTTGCTCTCAAAGTCCGATCTGTCGGTGCGGTAATAGTTAAAATAGTCGGCATTAAGTACCAATTTAGCACCTGATGTATCCAGGCTGATGGTGCTATGCAGGTTAACCGCATTACTGATAGCCACCGGGTGATAGGTGGCATAGGTTCTTAATGTTGAATCGATAGCACCGGTAGTGTTGTTAATGATGGGGTTATTCACATGGTCGGATCCGTCATAGGTATTCTTACCTCCCTGGTAATTTACCCCGGCAGTTACTTTTGAACTAAACCTATAATCGGCCCCGGCAATGAAGTTTAAATTGTGGTAACGATAGTTGCCGGTATCTGTTTGCAGCCAGGTTTGCTTAGGATAGTAAATATCGGTTTCAAAGCCCTCCAGTTCGTGGTCATGGTCAACATTAACACTGGCATATGCGGAGAGTTTGGCCGAATTGTAGTTAATATCGCCGCTGGCATTTAACCACCAGTAATTGCTGGTACCATAAACCGAGGCCGGGCTATGCATCCATTGCTTATCATTAATTTGTACGCTGCCGGTATAGCCATGTTTTTTGCTATGTTTGAGCGTGATGTTGATCAATCCGGCGTTGCCCTCAGCATCATAAGCAGCTCCCGGATTTTTAATTACCTCAATACTGCCTACCTGGCTTGCAGATAATGAGCGCAGGTAACGGAGCAGGTCGGTTCCAGCCAGTTGAACCAATCTTTCGTTCACCATAACTTTAACGCTGCCTTTGCCAACAATGCTCAGGTCATTATCACCAACTTTTATACCCGGCACGCGACCAATAACCGTAAGTACATCAGCTCCTGCCGATGTGGCACTGGTGGATACATTGTAAACCAGCTTATCGCCCTTGTTTTCAACAGAGGCTTTGCCTGCTGTTACGGTTACTTCGTTCAACTGTGTGGTATTATCAGCGAGGGTAATAGATACCGAGGTATCTTGTTGCAAGTTTAATTTAAGTTTGGTTTTTTGATAGCCGGTGAAGGTGATAGTTAAATGATAGGTGCCTTTATCAACGTCAGTAAAACTAAATAACCCGATGGAATCGGTTTGCACTACTCTTGTTTGCTCTGAATTTTGCTGTTGCAGGTTAACCACAGCAAAGGCCACAGGAACTTTAGAATTGTCGACAATTTTACCGCTAACTTTTATCTGCGCAAACAGGCTGCTATAAATTAAATTAAAAAATAAAAAGCTGCAGATATGTTTCAAGCCGGGACGGGATGAGGTTTATAATTCCGTAAATTAAATAAAAAACCGCCGCAAATTGTTTAGCGGCGGTTCTGTTTTATTTAAAGTGGTATCCCGTGAAGAGGGTTGATGTTATGTATCACTTCTTACATGTTCCAATTTCCCGTTTTCGGTAATGTGGTATTCGGAACGCAGAAGGGCATCCGTGTTGATGTTATTGTCTTTCTTTTTTCTTTTCCGGGGACCTGAAACGGCCAATATAATAACCGTCAGGAACAGGGTGATCTCTATCAAACTCACTAACATGGGGAGATGTATTTATATGCTTCATTGTGTTGATTGATTTAGTGATTGTTTTTTATTCAATTTAGTTTGATTGTAAAATAAGAAAATAAAATCAGTTGTTTTTAACCCAGGTGAAAATTAGTATGATTTTTTGTGCCGATATTTAACCTTATTGCACTTTGTTAATTATGGCTGATAAGCAACAGGTATTAAACGAACTTCTTGGCAATTTTGCCGGTATGTCTGAAAATGACGTAGCGGTTAGCTTGCCGTATTGGCGTACGCGTAAAATTGAGAAAGGTGATTTTTTTAACATGCAGAACATTGTATGTACCGATCTTGCGCTTATTAACAAAGGTTTGTTCCGGATCTACTACGTACACCCCGAAACACAGGAAGAAAAGAACATTTACTTTTTTTCGGAAAGGCAGTTCCTGGTATCATTCCGCAGTTTTATCAATCAATACCCTTGCGCATATTATATCCAGGCGATGGAAGATGCCGAGATCATCTCCATCAACTATAATGATCTTCAATATCTTTACTCCACGCCAACCGGCTGGCAACGCTTCGGTCGCCTGGTTGCCGAATTATTCTTTAACCAATCGCAAGCCCGTACCGAAGAGTTTTTATTTAATACAGCCGAAGAGCGTTATTTGAAAATGATAACGCAGCATCCCAATATCGTAAGCCGCATTCCAGCATATCATATTTCATCTTATTTGGGCATTAAAAACCCATCTCTTACCCGCATCAAGAAGCGACTATCACAGCAAAAGCCTTAAAAACGAAACTCTGCTGACAAATGCCCCTCCCGATTTTCACCTAAGTGAAAATTGCCACCACGTTTTGTCTCCAACTTTGCTTTATCAAACAAAACGAAATAAAAATTGAAAGTCATGTCAGCAAATAAAACATTGATCATAGAAACTTCAGCCGCGGCTAATACAGCCCGCGAGTTGCGTAAGCTTTATTTTACAAGGGTAGCATTTTCAGTTACCTGGGTAATATTGGTATCGTTATTGGCTAAAACTTCATTTACCGCAGCTACCATACTGCTTGTGATCTATCCGTTATGGGATGTTGTAGGTACATTCCTTGATATCCGTGCTAATCAAGGTAACGGAACATCGGCAACACCTCAATATGTAAATGCAGCTATTAGTATTGTTACAACTTTATCGGTTGCTTTTGCTATAACCAAAGGAGTGCCTGCCGCGTTAATTGTATTTGGTGGATGGGCTTTGTTAACAGGATTGATCCAATTGGTATTGGGCTTAAAAAGACGTAAAGAGTTTGGCGGCCAATGGCCAATGATATTAAGTGGGGGGCAATCTATGCTTGCTGGTGTATCATTTATAGCAATGGCGCACTCGCCTAATATGGGGATTGCGAATTTGGCAGGATATTCGGCTTTTGGTGCTTTTTATTATTTATTAGCTGCAATAAGGTTAGGGAAAAGCGCGAAGACTGTTGCGCAGAATTGATATAAAATCTAAAAAAATGTCATTTCGATAGAGCTGTGGGGATGGTGCGCCGGGGCGAAAGAGAAATCTTGTACACCATGCATGGCCGGACTGGTCATTCGCTAAACAAGGCGTATAAGATTTCTCACTCGTTCCTCGTTTCGAAATGACAATTTTATTTTTAAGAGAATACTCCCTTAAACTTCAAAAACACAATCCCCTCATTTACCAGTTGCGCATCTGCCTTAACCTGCTCATCAACGGTACTCATCTTTATCTCCAACCCAACCTGGGGGTATTCATTAGGGTTGATGAACGACAGAAACTTGATACTATCAGCCTTAACAAGTCTTAACTTTTTGCCGAGCTGATTTTCCAGAATCTCTTTGACCATCTGCATCATGCACACCCCCGGCACAATGGGATTGCCTGGGAAATGCCCTTTAAAAATATCATGCGCAGGGTTAAGGCTGATGGTTGTTTTGAGCAAGTCGCCATCAGTTGTGGGAGTGGTAAAACTGAAAAAAGTATTGTTGAGCATCTATCTTTCCAAACGTTTAAGACCGATATTAAATTTAAAGTTTTTATGGCTGATGCCAATGGTATCAGGAATGCCGTTGTGAAAGCCATGCATAATGGCCTTTACCACGGGTTTCCTGTCGGATGAGCGTTCCATGCGGATCAGCTCTGTTCCGGTTTTACTGGTGATGTAATAGTTGGCGCCTTTTTCCTGCGGGAAAACATAATACAGATAGTTATCATCTTTGCGCATATAACCTGTTTCGGAGTTTTGCTTACGCATCATCACCAGCTCAAAATCTTTTTGCAGGGTGATGATCACCGGGCGCTTATCCATTTGCTTAATGATGTAATACACCTTGAAGCCGCCATCTGGCTTAAACTCAAAATCGAAAAATTTAAACCCCATTTCATTACTGAACACCATACGCACGCTTTTATCGGGAAGGGTTTTAATAAGCAATAAGCCGCTTAAATGGTGACCGCCAATTACGTCTACTTCGGTTTTATAAAGCACGTTGGTAAAATCCGGCGCGAATTTTTTGATCCCGCGTACATTGCCTTCGGCCGGCTTCAGGTTTTTGTAAACCGATGAGCAGCTGGCCAGAATTAGCAGGCAGCTACTTAATAGCAAAAAACGCATCCGGGATATTGGCATTGATCTCTTTATTGGTGAAATGCAGGGTAGTACTATCGCCCGTACCTTCCAGCATTTCGATGGTGTTTACCGAATAATCTTTTTTATCAACAGTGATCTCGATGGTTTTGAAAAAGTCACTCAGTTGTTTATTGACAGGAGATAGAGAAACTAAATAGGTGCCCTTGTTTTCGTATACCGCCGATTTAAAATCGCCGCTATTGAGTGCCGTTCCCTGTATACAATCGACAACGATTTTGTTGATCTGCTTAAATACTTTGTTGGAGCGGGTGGATACCTTGTTTTCTTTTTGTCCATCTTTAATGTACACATTGTCCTTGTTCAGGATCATGAGATAGCTGAATGGCTGGGTATACTCCATCCGCAGCATATTGGGCTTGCGGTACCAGAATTTGCCTTTCGATGTGATCTTTTCTGAAAGCATGCTCAGATTTTTATCCTGGGTAAAATTGCTTTTAATGCTGTTTGTTTTTGCAGCAACTTCGGCAAACTGCTGTTTGAATTTGGTAAGATCAGATAGTTGGGTATAACCTGCGTGTTGAGCTTGGGCAGAGATGGCCGAACACGTGATTATCAAAAGAATCAATAGGGACTTAGTACATGATAAAAGTGTGGCGGCCCGCGCAATGCCTTCCTTGGGGAAGAAGGAGGTTGTGGTTAAACGCTGATGAAACCCCTCCCTAAACCCTCCCGAGGGAGGGAATCGCACAGCCCCTGCTTCAGCTTTTAATATTTTATTTTCAATCAATCTACGCATAAGCCTGCAAATTTAGCATTTTATCCAGTCGTACTATTTCGTATCCCTGTGCTTTGGCTTGTTCAATAAACCGAGGCAATACTGAAATTGTTGCGACTCCTGTATCATGAAACAGGAAAATAGCGCCGGGGTTTAGGCGGCGCGTTATCTTATTTAATAGTTTTTCAGGATCGTTAATTACAGTATCCATTGAGCGAACACTCCAGCCTATGGGCACCATCCTGCTTTTTAAAATGGCTTTTTTTAGATTGGGATTGATCACTCCATAAGGAGGCCTAAACAATAGCGGACTTAAGTTAATCGTCTGCCTTGCCAACTGACTGGCCCGAAGCATATCATCGAGCATTTTGGCTGAGGAAAACAGATCGAACCAGAAATGGTGCGAAAAACTATGATTACCGATGATGTGGCCCTGCTCGTGAATTTGTTTCAGGATAACTTCATTGCCGGGTATCCTGCTGCCAACGCAAAAAAAAGCGGCAGGAGTATTTTGTTGTTTTAGGATACTTAAAATCTGTGGTGTGGCGGTAGCATCAGGTCCATCATCGAATGTAATGGCGATGATCTTTTTATTGGTTTTGAGCGAGCACATCACCCGCATAAAAAAGTTAGAGCCGATGTAATAGCACCCGTAAAATAAGATCAGCGAATAAATAAATATCAATACTATGTAACTCCACCAGGATACCCCTTCTGTAATATGCTGCCAGATAATTAGCCCAAGCAGCCCGGCAAAAAGGATATTGGTGTTCCTAAAATTTAACATGCCGAAAGCAGGATTAACGAGTGGTGGATATTTTGGTAATGATTGTAGATCAATACTTTTCTTAACGGGGTTTGGTCGATTTCTGATACAAATGAGCAAACACCGTTTTTGATTTGATGGGCCGCCAGCCACGTTGCAAATGCAGAGGAAGTTGGGTATTCGCCACAGAGGGCTTTGTAATTGATGGCAGGCACGCCTGCAAAATCATATTGCAGCAATTGCTCATAGATGGCATCATTTTTTGAATCACCATTGTTACCGGTTATCACCAGGTCAATCTCATGGATATTGGTGTTCTGACTTTGCAAAAAAATGCTGATCTGTTGTTTTATTTCGGCCGTATTGCGTGGTTTATAAAAGCTGGATACAGAATCAATTTTAGCCCAGTCATTACCCGAGGCTTCCCGGCTGAGCATGAAAAACGCTGAGCCTTCACCGGCCATTGTTCCCTTACCGGGAGTATTAAGCAGATCAAAGTTTGATACCGGTTCCCGGCGATATAAGCCCATGCGCTTTAAAATAGCATGACTATTAGTGGTGATTTCATCGATACCGCCAACCAGTACATTGGCCGCTTCGCCCTCATACAAAAGCATCATAGCATCAAGCAGGGCGTTTTCAAACGAAGCGCCGCCATTTACAAAGGTGTTGTTGTATTGATGACATTGCAGCAGTAAGGCTATCTGCGCGCTGATGGTATTATGGGTGGATTGGATAAACGCGGTAGGGGATAGCGCTTCCTCGTTTTGCTGCACCATTTTAGTAAGGAAGGTATTGGTATCTTCCAGGCAGCCGTAAGCCGTTCCGGTGATGATAGCATCCGGCGCGTTGACTCCGGCTTGTTGCAGGCAATCCATCCCGGCAGCAACACCCATTTTAATGATGCGACTCATGCGGCGGATGAGTTTTGGATCGATCAGGGCTTTATAATCCGGTTCGATACAAGTGAGCCTGTCGCCGGTATATTCTGCCAGTTCTGAAAGGAACCGCTGATTACCGAAGGTATTTTGTGGCGATATATTGCTTGCTGCCCTGATGTACATCGCCTATAGTTTTGAAAATATTAATGATGAACAATTTCCGCCAAAACCGAACGAGTTAGATAATACCTGTTTGACATCCGGCTGCGTTGAAAAATGGGTCTCCGGTGCAAAAGGAAAGCCGTCCATTTGCTTTTCAAACCTCAGATTAGGGTATATCAAACCGCGCCGCACCGCCAATGCTGAAAACACGGCTTCAATGCCGCCGCTTGCTCCGAGCGTGTGCCCCGTGAATGCTTTAGTAGAGCTCATTTTTGGAGAATGTCCTGCAAATAGCTTGCTGATGGCTGTGCCTTCTGAACTATCATTATTTTGTGTGCCTGTACCATGCAGGTTAATATAACCGATATCGGCAGGCTGTAAGCCACTTTTTTTAAGCGCGCCTTTCATGGCCAATAATGATCCAGTTCCTTCGGGCGATGAAGCCGTTTGATGATAGGCATCATTGGCGTTATGATAGCCGCTGAGGGTGCAATACATCTCTTTTTTAAGCGATGACGCTATTCGCGCAGATACCAGCACCACATACCCTGCACCCTCACCAAGATTAAGGCCCCGGCGGTTGGTATCAAAAGGCTGGCAGGGCTGTTTATCCAATATCATGAGGGTGTTAAAACCGTTGAGAGTAAAGCGGGTAAGTGCATCGGCACCGCCAGCAATAACCACATCCAGTATGTTGTTTTTAATAAGCCTTGCCCCATACATAATGGCATTGGCTGATGAAGAACAAGCCGTGCTAATAGTGCTTACATAATGCCTTATGCCCAGCTGATCGGCAACTAAATTGGTAACCGCGCCGCACTCGTGATTTACCACATCGCGTAAACGCCCTTTGGTGTTATCGGCTAAGAAATCCCGAAAGAAATCTTCTGTTTTATCCATGCCGCCGACGGTATTGGCTGAGACAAAACCTGTTCTTAGTCCCGCAAGGCTGGCAATACCGGTATCTGTTAAAGCCTCCCGAGCCGCAATTAAACTCAGCATAGCCGTGCGACTGATGCCCGGTTTGAATCCCGATAATTCGGCGAGCTCTTGATTGCTTAGTTTAACCTCACCAACCGGAAACTCATCCCGGTGTTCAGTATCCAGGTATTGGATAGGGGCAATGCCCGTTTTTTCCTGTTCAAGCGACAGCTGGTTTTGGGCCACAGTATTACCTATGGCCGAAATTACCCCAAGGCCGGCTATAAAAACAGGTTGATCCATTGCTTAGGCGTTCGGAATCCTGGTGCTTTCAATAAATTCGGCAATGGTGCGTACTGAGCGGAAGATCTTCGGGCCGTCCTCTGCGTTGGAAAGCTTTACTTTATATTTTTGCTGTAGCAGCACAATCAGTTCCAGCGCGTCTATCGAATCCAGACCAAGGCCATCACCAAAAAGCGGCTGGTCATCACCGATCTCTTCCGGCTTCACATCCTGTAAGTTCAACTGCTCAATGATCTGCTCTTTCAGATCGGCCATTAATTTATCCATATGGTAAGTTTTATAATTACCCCCTCTAAATCTCCCCCGGTAGGGGAGACTTAAAAAAACACATTTTTAAAAGCCCTCCTTTTCGGAGAGGGTTTGGGTGGGGTTGTAAATTTTATTAATATTTTCTGTTTTGAAGGGCATTACACCGTCCTTTTCTATCAAAAACAAAACTGCTTTATAGTCTGTCGCCGTCATTTCTACCCAGCCGCAAATGCAGGCCTGTAGTTGCTCGGTTTCCAATAAAACAGAAACGTAGCGACTAATGAAATCAGCATTAAACCGGTCAAAAACATAAAAAGCGTTTTCGCCTTTAAAATGATGACGGATGCAGATCTCGCCAATAACAATATTGGGCAGCGTATACACAAACAAAGCCGGGCTTGCTATCTCCTGCATCGAATCATAATACCGCTTATCAGCATCAAGACTGGAGCTTGCATTGGTTAGCACTACGCCAATGTCGGTAGGTTGATATTTTTCCTTGTCGAAATCTTTCAGCAAAATTTCCGCAGCAAGCCAACCCAGCTTTGCGAGGTTATCCATCTTATAAAACTTAGGATATTTTACCCCAAGATGCTGGTAAACAGACAGCAAAAAACCGGGAATATCAGTCTCCATACCCTCAAACACCACCTCGTTATTATAATGAACAATGTTATCGCTGATACTGCAGTGAGCTGATATGTAATATTGGTTCTTCAATTTATAGTTTTACTAATCTCATACTGAAAAATTTCTACACAAATGCTTTGCAAGCGCTCCACAATTAATCGAATTACACGAATCTTAAATTGATTCAATTCGTGTAATTCGATTAATACGTAAAAATTAGTGTGAAAAATTTTCATTTATTGTTTTTCAATTCGTACATGGTTAAATGATCCTGTCTTTAGCTTTTATCGGTTGCTACTAAATCTCTTAGGGTAATAGTACGTGCCAGTTTATGCAAAGCTGTTTCGTGATTTTTAACATACGGATTATCGAGGTCCCAAACATAACCGGCCAGTACCGAGCAGATCTGACTTTTAACAAGCGGGTCCTGGTTATCGGCAAAAAATATCGTGTCGAGCACGCCCTCATACCATGCGGTAACGTAGGAGCGGAAGGTATTTACACCCTGCATCATGTGCTGCATGTATTCTTTGTCCCAATCTACGGCTTCGCCGTTAAGCTTGCGGATAACCAGTTTGGCAGCCGTTTGGCTCGATACTGTAGCGAGCGTTACGCCCGATGAAAATATCGGATCAAGGAACTCTGTAACGTTGCCGGTGAGCACAAAGCCATCGCCATAAAACCTATCTGTAGTGGCCGACCATGATTCAAGCACCCTTGGCGCAAATGCAAACTCTACATCCTCAAAACGCTCTGCAAAATAAGGCTGTGAAGCAATCAAGCCACGTAAAATCTCTTCGTCGGAGCCTTCATGTTGCTTAAAAAACTCAGGATTGCCCACAAAACCTAAGGAGGTAATGCCGTTGGCGAAAGGAATGATCCAGATCCAAACGCCGGGCTGATGCACAACGATAGTAATGCGGTTCGGCTCATCGGCCATAGAGCGTTTTTTATCAACGATATGCACAAACAAGGCTTTACGCGGAACCTGGGTTGATGGCCTGTCGAGATTAAACAACTTGGGGATCACCCTGCCATAACCACTGCCGTCGATAATAAAACGGGCCGAAACTTCGGTTTGGTTACCCTCTTTATCCTCTATAGTAGTTACCGAGTTTGGGCCGTTGAAAACAATATTAGTAACGGTAGTTTCGTAATGAACAGGAACGCCCATTTTTTCAACAGTATCGGCTAAGGTTTTGTCGAAATCGGCACGGGACACCTGCCAGGTCCAGTTCCAGCCGGGAGTGAATTGGTCGGCAAACTGGTAGTCGCAGATCTTACCGTCTTTCACAAACTTTGCGCCCGCTTTTTGCTGAAAGCCTTTTTCGCTTATGACATCTACAAAGCCGGCTTCGGTTAACGCTTCCATGCAACGAGGAAGCAAGCTCTCACCTATCACAAAGCGGGGGAAAAGCTGTTTCTCTACAATTTTTACCTTAAAGCCTGCTTGGTGTACAATGGATGCGGCCACCGTCCCCGCCGGACCAGCACCTATTACCAATACATCTACCTGTTCTGTGTTCATGTTATAAAATATCCTGTTGTGATTTGGTTAAAATTATGGCCGCATTACATCCCCCAAAGCCAGAGGCTATTTTGAGGCAACTGTTAAGTGGCGTTGATATCAGTTGGCTGCAAACATTTACCGGGTTAGCATCGCCCTGTTTGCTAAAGCCTTTGGTAGGAATGATGGTATTTTGCTTTAATGATTGAGCGGAAACGATGGCCTCTATCAATCCCGAAGCGCCCAAAGTATGCCCGTAAAAACCTTTCAGGCTATTGAGTGGAACATGCTGCAAACCGGCCAGCGTTACAGCCTTTGCTTCCATTTCGTCGTTATAAACGGTCGCGGTACCATGGGCAGATATAAAATCAATATCCTGAGGCTTTAAACCGGCAGCATCCATCGCTTTATTGATGGCATAATATAATTCTTCGCCGGTGCGTGATGGGCCTGAAATATGATTGGCATCATTGCTTATTGCACCCGAAACTAATTCAATAGCTTCTCCGGTTGGTTTGTCTGTAGATAGAATAACCGTAGCCGCGCCCTCGCCCAAATTGATACCGTCACGATCTGCATCAAATGGCTTGCATAATCCCGGACTAACGGCCTGAAAAGATTGGAAGCCCGAAAGCACAAATTTGGAAATCACATCTGCCCCGGCTATAACTGCATGGTCGTACTGCCCGGATTGGATCAGCCGCATCCCGGTTATCATAGCTACCAAACCGGAAATACAGGCATGTGAAACTATTATTGGCTCGTTTACAAAACCAAAATGTCGGGCTATTTTTTTTGCTGATGAATGCAGGGCAATGCGCTCATCCAGTTCAGGGCCCGCTTGCTCCGTTTCCAGCAGACTGATGTTGCCTTTGGTACTGGAAATAATCAGAACAGTTTTTTTATCGGATATATTTTTATCGACTCCATGTAAGGTTTCGGTTAACGAAGCGATGAGAAGGTGCTCGAATTTGGTGCAGTATTCATCGGTTTGAAAATATACTTTTTCAAATAGCGATGCGAAAAAAGGATCGTCAGACAGGGCTTTGTCGTCGTGTTGCCTCACGCCTGAAACGCCGTTAACCAGGTGCTCAAAGTTTTGAGTGGTGGTAGCCCCTAACGGCGAGTAAACATTATCGGCAACAAGGTAAACCTTCTTCATCACGGCGTTCTGTTATATCAAACCTTGTTGTTGTTTCCAATCCAGAAAAAAATCCGGGTTGGTGAGTTGCAGTTCAAAATTATCACGGCGAACAAAAACCTGTGTTGTCGATCCTTTAACGATAAGTTCGCCGGTTTGGGCGTTGAGTAACCTGTAAGTAAAATTGATCTTCGCCGACTCGGTAGGGGTGTAGGTGGTTTCGATGATCACCTTATCCTCGTACCGCAAAAAGCGCTTATAATCACAATTTACGTTAACTATAGGCACAACGTAGCCCGCGTTATATACATCCATATAACCCAGGCTATATTGCTTGCCAAACGCCTCGCGGCCATCCTCAAAATATCGAATATAGTTGCCATGCCAAACCACGCCCAGCATATCCACGTCACTGAATTTGACTTCAATCTCAATAGTA
Source organism: Mucilaginibacter sp. Mucisp73 (assembly GCF_059491465.1). Classification (NCBI taxonomy): domain Bacteria; kingdom Pseudomonadati; phylum Bacteroidota; class Sphingobacteriia; order Sphingobacteriales; family Sphingobacteriaceae; genus Mucilaginibacter; species Mucilaginibacter sp. Mucisp73. The sequence continues at coordinate 6,226,943 of NZ_CP168507.1, forward strand.
TTTATTAGCGATTGCTGCAAAACCTTAGGGGCTTAGTATTTTTTGAAAAGATCGAAATCAGCGCCAAAATCGTCCAGGATTACCGGCCATGGGTGTGCCCAGTAATTTCTAAAACCAAATCCACGGCTGTTGCCGGTGCGGAAAACGGTATATAAAACCGTTTTCTTATCCATATCAACAAAAGTTACCCAGGCGCCTCCTTGCGCCCGCCCTTTATCCATGCCTTCAACAATCAGCAACATACCGATGCCTTTATTACCTAAAAAATCATAGTTTTTAATCAATGCATCAATATCTTTTTCGGTCAGCGTTTTGAAATGACCGGGATCAGTATCAAAGAAGTTTTTGGTAAGTGCGTTGTTAACTTTTTCGGTAACATTCATTGCAAAATGAACGGTATCGCGGTGAACCGCCCTGGCTGGGTTATATTTTTTAGGTTCTTTTAGAAAGAAATTTTCCCATAGGGGGATGTATTTGCCAACAAATTCGGCATTGATCACCTCCCGTCTGTAAGCTTCTTCCGAACCAATGAATTTCATTTGTGAAAAATCCATACCTAACCAGGTTATCGGGGTTTTTTTATCGAATACCTCTGCTTTGGTTATCGGGGTTTTTTTATCGAATACCTCTGCTTTGGTTTGGGCAGATGCCGGTTTTAAGAACGCGGTTAATAAAAGTATCAGTAAACTCAGTTTAATTGCGTTTTTTTTCATGGTTGATATTATTGTGGTTGAATAAATATTTTCATTTCGCATTGGGCTATCGTTATGTCTTTGCAAGTAATTTTTCCTTTGATGATGGTAACATCGAAAACCTGGTTTTCAATTTTTACTTCGGTTTCTATGGTATCGCCAACTTTTGGTAAAGCAAATACTTCCAGGTTTTTTACCGCACCGATAAAGCCCGGCTGTACAGGTTTGCCTAATTGCTGAGCGGCATACCCGGCACCAGCGGCGGCGGTTTGGGCTATGTTTTCGGTCAGTCCGGCTTCGCTTAATTCGCCATCGCTTACCAAAGTGTTATCAGGCAATACCAACAGCGTGGTTACTGTAGTATCATCAGTTGACGATACCAGTTCATCAACCATTACAAATGGAGGGCGCTGTGGTATCAATGTTAAAATATCCTGTGTTGGTAAGGTCATTGCCAAAAATTATAATAGTTGTACCACTGCTCAGGGTACGTTTTTACCTTGTTTTCAAAGCTGGTTATAAAATCATTTGCCAGTTGTTCCATGCTTTTGCCTCTGCCCAAATCCGAATAATCCTTTACCGGACTGGCGAAAAAGTGGTAATGCAATGCGCTTTCTTTTAGTGCGTAAACAAACGTTACCGGCGCTTTAAATTTTTCGGCCATTACAAACGGCCCTGCCGGAAATTTGGCATCCTCACCTAAAAACTCCCTTGTTATGGTTTTATTGCCCTCAATATACCTGTCGGCATGCATGCAAACCAGCTCATTGTTCTGAAATGCCGCGTTTATTTTAAATATGTGCGACAGGTCGTTTTTGATGACAATGATGTTTATTTTCCGCTCGCCGGTTACCGAATCCATGTATTGCTTGATCTGCCTGTCTTCGCCATCAAACATTACAATGTTAATGCGGGTGTTTATATGATCAAGCAGTTCGCCTGCTATTTCCCAGCTGCCAATGTGCGAGCTAAGCAGTAATCCGCCCTTGTTCATGGCGGCAATCTGCCGTAGGTTGTCGATCCCGTCAAAGTTGAAAGTGAATTTGTTGGGAATACCCGACATGATCACCACTTTGTCAATAATGCTTTGCCCAAACAGGTAATAGTTGCGGTAAAGCTTGAATATTGATTTTACTTTGCCGAAACCGAGCCGCTTGTGGAAATAGTAATATGTTCCTTTTGATGTTTGCCACGAAAACAGGAAGTAATAAAGCGCCACAAACCTCAGCATAAAATAGGCCGGCATTACACCGGCTGTTTTTAAAACGCTTACAAAAATGCGGTAGCCAAGGGTATTGCCTTTTGATTTTCCCTGCCAGGCGGGCATTATGCAAGCTCCTTAGGTTGTACGCGCGATAGTACGTAATCGTAAAAATCCTGGAAGGTAACAATGCCCGTAAAATCTTCGGGTTTTACTTTGAACCCAAAATTGCTTTCAATTACTACAACAAGGTCGATATAATCAAGACTGTCAAGGTCGAGGGTTTCTTTCAGATTTGCTGTGGGCACCATTTTATCTGCATCAACCTCAAATTCTTCGGCAAGGAAGCTGTTGATTTTTTCTATGATCTCTTCAATTTGCATAATGGCTTAGTTTAAATATATTTTTTAATAATCAGGGACGAATTTGTGCCGCCAAACCCAAATGAGTTTGACAGGAATGTATCTATATTTTTCTCGACGGTTTCAGTAGCGATGTTAAGTTTCGCCGAATCCTCGTCGGGGTTTTCAAAGTTAATGTTAGGCGCCACGAACGAGTTTTGCATCATCAGCATCGAATAAACGATCTCACTTGCACCCGCCATCCAGCACTCATGACCGGTCATGGATTTGGTTGAACTTACCAGGGGCTTATAATCGCCAAAAACCTCATCAATGGCTTTAGCCTCGCTGGCATCACCGGCAGGGGTAGAGGTGGCATGAGCATTGATATAGTCAATTTCTGAAGCCGGTATGCCGGCATCTTTTAATGCCATATTCAACGAGCGTACCGGCCCTTCAACCGTTGGGTTTGAAATATGCCCCCCATTTGATGAAAAACCATAACCAACAATCTCGCCAAAAATAGTAGCGCCTCGTTTTAGGGCCGATTCCAGGCTTTCCAAAATCACGGTAGCTGCTCCGCCGCTTGGAACCAATCCGTCGCGGTCACGATCGAACGGGCGGGAGGCTTTAGCAGGGTCGGCCTCGTGTACAGAAAATGCCGAAAGCGCATCAAAACTGCCCATTGAATAATGACTGAGTTCCTGTGCGCCGCCGCAAATAATGCAGTCCTGCATACCGCTTTTGATAAGATGGTAACCCATACCTATAGAATGCGAACCACTGGCGCAAGCCGCGCTGATGGTAAAATTGACACCGCGCAGCTTGAATATGGTAGCCAGGTTCATGGTAACAGTAGAGTTCATGGTTTGAAAAACCGCACCAGAACCAATGAGCATGGTGTCTTTTTTCTCGCGGATGATATCTGTGGTTTCGATAACAGCTTTGGCAGTACTGTCGTTACCGTATAAAATGCCTACATCGGTTTGGGCGATGTAATCGGCATCGATACCTGCCTGCTGTAATGCTTCGGTGGTGGCTATATATGCATATTCGCCTTGCTCGGGCAACATGATACGCGCCCGGCGATCAAGCGTACCTTTAAGGTTGGGCTTTTCAACCGCGCCGGTAAGGCCCGAGCGGTAGCCAAAATCTTTACGGATAGCATCATATACAATGCCCGACCTGCCGGTATAAAGGGATTCCTTAACTTCATCAAGATTTTTCCCAATACACGAATAGATACCCATCCCTGTTATCACAACCCTATTCATATTTGAGCAAAAACTGATAGTACATAGTCAACAAAATGTGATAAAAATACAAAAAAATAGAACTTAATCTGGTTTTTGTATGTATAGCGCTCGTTTAATGTTCCAAATTTCGGCTATTAAAATACCTGTATCTTAATAGCTTATAATTAAGTTTATATTAAGAGTTAATTACTCTTGTGTTTGTTACCCGCAAATAAAAGCAAGAACAGGGATAGCGTTTGTAACGCGATACTGGCGATGCAATCGCCAAACCATGTTAAGCGCTCGTTGCAAACGAGCGCAAGATTAGGTGGTTTTTTTCCGTTTGTTACGAATACAGTCCTCCATTTATCGAAAGCACCTCAGCTGTAATATAAGCAGCTTCCGGCGAAGCCAGAAATCCTACCGCATGGGCAACCTCTTCCGGTGTGCCAAATCTTTTTAATGGCACCATCGCTTTAAGTTCCTTTTCATCAAGCCCGGCAGTCATATCGGTAGCAATGAACCCCGGTGCTACAGCATTTACCGTAATCCCCCTGCGACCAACCTCCTGCGCCAATGCCTTAGTTGCACCGATAACACCTGCTTTGGCTGCCGAATAATTCACCTGTCCCGGCAAGCCTTTTAACCCTGAAAGCGAAACCACGTTCAAAATCCGGCCGTATTTTTTAACCAGCATTCCGTTAAGGACTAAACGCGTAACGTAAAAGAAGCCGCTTAGGCTCGTATTTATTACCCCATCCCATTGCTGGTCCGTCATCCACATCATCAGGCCATCGTCTTTAACGCCGGCGTTGTTTATTAAAACTTCAATGTACTTTTCGGTATTGGTTTCTATCCAGTTGCCTAATTTTTGTTGGATATCGTTCTTATCGGCAACATTAAATTGCAACAGCTCGCCATCGCCGCCATTCTTCCTGATCTGGGCGAGGGTATTGTTGGCTTCGTCGATGTTGCCTTTATAGTTAACCAGTACATAATAACCCATAGCGGCCATTTTGTAGCAAATGGCCCTGCCAATTCCTCTTGAGCCGCCGGTTACTAATGCACATTTCATATGATATTTTTGGTGTTAAAAGGTTTAATAAATTCAGGAAATATTTCGGCCGTTTCAAAATAAGCTTTTACTTGCTGCAGATCCTGGTATTTGGGTTTGTCCTCAATAAATGTAGGGAATATAGCCCTCAAGCCGGTATAAACTTTGTTGGTTTGGGTAGATAGCTTGTTTGCGCAATCAAGGTAATCGACAGCCTGCAGCAGCGTCATAGCCTGGATAGCCAGTACCTCGAAACTGTTATCGATCACTTTTTTTGTTAACAATGCCGCATTACAACCCATGCTTACAATATCCTGGTTATCATTATTGTTTGGGATACTGTGTACGTACATGGGGTACGAAAGGGTTTGGTTTTCGGCAACGGTTGAGGTAGCCGTGAACTGCATTCCCTGCATCCCGAAGTTGAAACCCAGTACCCCTAAATTTAAAAATGGTGGGAATTTCTGGTTCAGCTTATCGTTTAGCAGATAATTCAGCTGCCTTTCGGACAGCATAGAAAGCCTTGTAACGGCAATTTTAAGTTTATCCATCTCCAGCGAAACATAATCCCCATGGAAATTACCACCGTGGAAGATGTTATGGTTTTCGTGATCGATAACTGGGTTGTCGTTTACGGAATTCAGTTCATCTACAACCACGCTTTCTGCCTGAGCAATTGTATCATACACCGGACCGAGAATTTGCGTAACACAACGAAGCGAGTAGTATTCCTGCACCTTATCCTCAAAAACTTCCTGATCAATATTTTCGGGATTGTATAAATGCTCTGAGCGGCTGCGGGTCATTTGGCTATCCTTCAGGATTTCCCTCAATTGCGCGGCAATAGCATTTTGACCTGTATGATGTTTAACCCTGTTTAGCTCGTGCGAATAATGGTCATCAAAAGCACCCACCACCTCGTTGATCATGGCCGATAACATCACCGACCAGCCCAGCAGTTTTTTAGCACGGATAATATTCAGCAAACCAATCCCCGTCATAGCTGATGTACCGTTGATAATGGCCAGGCCCTCGCGGATGTGGATTTGCAGTGGTTTAATGTTTAGCTGTTCAAAAACGGAAGCAGTTGGTTGTACCTCTCCATTATAAATCACCTCGCCTTCGCCAATTAAAACCAGTGCAAGGTGGGCTAACTGTACCAGGTCGCCGCTGGCACCTACGCCGCCGTGTTCCAATATGCACGGGGTGACGTTTTTATTGATGAGTTCGGCAAGCAGGTTTACGAGTTCGGGGTGCACACCGGAGTGCGCCTGCATAAAGCTGTTAAGCCGGGCAAGCATCAAGGCTTTCACCAGTTGGGGTTGCATCAAACCGCCGCCGCCCGAAGCATGGCTGCGGATGAGATTGTACTGCAATTGCAGGCGGTTTTCATCGCTCACCTTGTATTGCGCCATCGGGCCGAAGCCTGTATTGATGCCGTAAATAAGCTTGTTAGATGAAAAATTGCCAAGAAAATCAAAGCTGGCTTCTACGTTTAACAGCGCCTGTTCGTCAGGAGCAATCATGGCGTTATTGAAAATTACCTGGTAAAAATCATCCAGTGTAAGGGTTTTTCCTCCAACCTGTAGTATGGGCACAGTAGTTTTATTTAATAAGGTTTGATTAATCGTTTCCACAAAATCAGGGCGAAAATAAGGTAAATGTTCGGATTTAGGAACGGTTATTAAACGGTTTAGGGAAGGGAGGTATTGTGTGGAACGATATACCAAAATCATATCATTGATAGCGCAGCAATCGCACAGAAGCAGGGCCGCCGTGTATCGCATGCGATCGTTTCGTCGTTCCTCCTGGCAATGATATACGTGGTGTGAATAAGAGGAGAAAATTAATAACTTTGATCTCTTACCTTATTACAAAATGAGAAAAGCCAAAGTGCAAAAAACATTCATTCATTATGAACCACTAAAGCCTTGGGAAATAGTTTTAATAATAATTTACGCGGCAATAACTTTGGGTATTGCGTTGTCCCGATTCATTTTAAGCACAGAAGGCAGGCAAGTAGCAATAATTTTCTACGCCATGTTAACACAGCTATTTTCATATATTTTTCTGTATGTATCACTAAGAAATTTCCAAGTGTATCTAATCTGGCTATTGTTTGGCGTAATACATTTTATACTGTATCTATATCTTAAAGGGGATGCCGAATTGCAAATGGTACGAGGATATCCTTCCAGATTACTTATCAATACGATTCCTTTGCTGTTGCTCTTTCAATTTCTGAGATATTTGAGTATGAAAGCTCAGAGACGAGAATTTGTTGTACCTGCAAAAGGTGGTGGTCCCGATTTGATTGAAAATAAGAGAGTAAGCGGCGCTGACTATCTTATCATGTTAATTTATATAGGAACATGGTTAGGACTTACAATGCTTTTTTTGTTCTAATTAATAGACCGTATTTTCGCTGTTGAATACACTGCAAAGTTGCCTTAAGCGGGAGTTAAGGTAACGATATGATTTTTAGTATACTCCCAACAAAAATTTAACGTTTAATTTAACCTGAAACAATACTTTTGTAAAGTATTAAACGTAAACCCACAAAACTCATTGATAAAAACCTGGACTGAAGCCGGTACGTGCGATTGAATGATATATGATGGATAATTTAGAACTTATACAGGCAAAGTTTAAACAATTACAGGTATGCGTTATTGTACCCACCTATAATAACCAGGGTACGCTGCCCGCTGTTATTACCGATGTGTTAGCTTATACCGATCAGGTTATTGTGGTAAATGATGGCTCTACTGATAGTACTCCTGCCATTATCCAGTCGTTCCCGCAAATACAATTAGTTAGTTATACCCAAAATGTGGGAAAAGGCTGGGCCCTGCGCAAAGCTTTTGAATTTGCTGCCGAGCAGGGTTACCAACACGCTATCACCATTGATTCGGACGGGCAGCACTTTGCTGCAGACCTGCCTGCTTTTATAGAAAAACTGGAACAGGAACCGGATTCGCTGATCATAGGTTCGCGTAATATGGAGCAATCGTCGGTGCCGGGTAAAAGCAGTTTCGGGCATAAGTTTTCTAACTTTTGGTTTTGGGTGGAGACAGGCATTAAATGTCCGGATACGCAATCGGGTTATCGTTTGTACCCGATTCACCTGCTAAAAAACAGCAAATTCATCACCCGTAAATACGAGTTTGAAATAGAGGTAATAGTTCGTGCCGCCTGGAAAGGTATCAAGATAGATTGGGTTCCGGTAAAGGTTTATTATGCCCCGAAAGAAATACGGGTATCGCATTTTCGCCCCTTTCAGGATTTTTCAAGGATCAGTGTGCTTAATACTATATTGGTTATTATAACTTTCGCATACATCAAACCCCGCGATTTTTTCAGGACGCTTTTTGATAAAAAAAAAGCTAAGCTAATGCTCAAAAACCTGTTTTTTAACCCTGAACACTCGCATCAGTTAAAAGCTAAATCTGTAGCTTTTGGCGTTTTTATGGGGATTGTGCCTATCTGGGGTTTCCAGTTATTGGTGGCTATTTCGCTGGCCTTTTTGTTCAGGCTCAATAAAGCCATCGTGGTTACGGCAGCCCACATCAGCGTTGCGCCCATGATCCCGGTTATTATTTTTCTGAGTTATAAAACCGGTAGCCTATGGATGGGCGGCAAGGATGTGGATATCCCATTGGATAAAATTTCGCTTAAATCGATCGGCGAACATTTGGAACAATATCTTTACGGCAGCATTTCGCTGGCAATTTTTGCGGGTATTATAGCAGGATTGCTCACTTTTGCGTTATTGAAGCTGTTTAAGCGGAGGCCAGTCCCCGCCCTGTAATTCATGGAAAAAATCCTGGTAGGTATCTATAATTATTTCAATGCCCGCAAGCCGTTGTTTTATACAGTGTTTGCGTTAAGTTTTGTGCTTATCGGTTTTTTTGCTTCGCGGATAAGGTTTGAGGAAGATATTTCCAAAATACTGCCGAAGGATAAAAAGATAGAGAAACTCAACTATATTTTTCAAAACTCCAAGTTTGTTGATAAGCTGGTAGTGATGGTATCGTTAAAAGATTCCACACAACAGCAGCCCGATAGCCTTATAGCCTTTGCCGATAATTTTACCGAAATCGTTCAGCAAAAACTTCCACGGTATGTAAGTAAGATCAATGCAAAGGTTGATGACGGGTTGGTGCTGGCGCTTTTCGGCACTATTAATAAAAACCTTCCTATTTATCTTACCGAGCGTGACTATTTAAATATTGACACACTTATCCGCCCCGATCAGGTAAAAGAAACTCTTGCCCGCGATTTGCGTACGCTAACTTCGCCCGCGGGACTGGCACTAAAAAGCATGATCAGCGCCGACCCTGTTGGCATCTCGTACCTTGGCCTCAAAAAATTACAGCAGCTGCAATACGACGAAAATTTTGAACTGTACGATAGCTACGTGATGACCAAAGATCACAAAAACCTGTTGCTGTTCATCACGCCCCAATATTCGCCCAATAACACCGGCGAGAACGCGATAATGCTTAAAGGCATCGACCAGGTTATCGATAGTTTACAAACTAAAAACTTTAAAACGGTTAACTGTAGCTACTTCGGTACTACGGCTGTATCGGTAGGCAACGCCTTGCAATTGCGCAGGGACTCCATGTTTACGCAGGGCATTACAGTGGTTTTCCTGATTGTATTCCTGGGATTTTATTTCAGGAAAAAGCGGGCCCCGGTAGTGATACTGGTGCCAGTGCTTTTCGGCGCGCTGTTTTCGCTGGCGGTGGTGTATTTTGTAAAAGGCAGTATTTCGGTAATAGCTTTAGGTACTGGTTCGGTGGTGTTGGGGATTGCGGTTAATTACTCGCTGCATGTGTTTAACCATTACAGGCATACCCGCAGTATTGAGCAGGTGATCCGCGATTTGGCTATGCCGCTTACCGTGGGGAGTTTTACAACCATCGGCGGTTTCTTGTGCCTGGAATTTGTAAAGTCGGAAATGCTGAAAGATCTCGGTCTGTTTGCGGCCTTTAGCTTAATCGGCGCTTCGTTTTGCTCGCTGGTATTCCTGCCGCATTTTATCGCCTCCAAAAAAGAACAAGATCAGCATACAGCGCAGCTTTCGTGGATAGACAGATTATCGGCCTATAACCCCGAGTACAATAAGTTTATTATTTCAACTATTGTCATTCTTACCGTAGTATTTAGCTATACTGCCCGGAACGTAAGCTTTGAAACGGATATGAACCGCATGAATTTCATGACCGATAAACTCAAAGCGTCCGAAGCCAAACTGAACGCTATTAATAAATACGCCCTGCAATCGGTTTATTTCCTGGCTGAAGGCAAAACATTAGATGATGCGCTCCGGACTAACGAAAAGCTCTCGGCACAGATAGAATTACTGAAAGAAAAGAACATCGTCAAAAAATACTCCGGTGTATCATCACTCATTATTTCCGATTCGCTGCAAAAAGCCCGAATTGCCCGTTGGAATAACTACTGGACACCTGCAAAAAAACAGCAGTTAATGGCTGTATTGGTTAATGAAGGCGCTGCCTTAGGTTTTAAACTATCTGCTTTTGATCATTTTTACGAACTCATCAATAAAAACTTTAAACCAGTTGGCCAGGATGAAATGGCCGGCATCCGGAAAAGTTTGTTGGATGATTACATAACCGAGCGGCCGGGCCGGGCAGGGGTGATTACACTGGTTAAAATAGCCGAACAGGATAAAGCCAGGCTGTACAGCCTGTTCGAAAATTCGCCAAATGTTACTGTTGTTGATAAGCAATACTTAACAAACCGTTTTGTTGGTATCATTAATAATGATTTCACCAGCATCGCCATCATGTCGTCATTGCTGGTGTTTACGGTGCTGCTGCTTACTTACGGGCGTATCGAACTTACGTTGGTTTCTTTTATTCCGATGTTTATTTCCTGGATCTGGATTTTAGGGTTGATGGGTTTGTTGGGCATCCAGTTCAATATCGTGAACATCATTATATCGGCACTGATATTTGGTTTGGGCGATGATTACAGTCTGTTTATTATGGATGGGTTGCTGCAGGAATATAAAACGGGCAAAAAGAATTTATCGTCATACAAGTCGTCCATCTTTCTATCAGCCATTACTACGGTTGTGGGTTTGGGGGTGCTGATCTTTGCCAAACACCCGGCCTTGCGTTCTATCGCGTTGATCTCCATCATCGGCATAGTTTGCGTGGTGGTGATGGCCCAGATTCTGATCCCGTTTTTATTTAACCTGCTTATAAGGAACCGGGTGCGAAAAAAACAATTTCCCTGGACTTTGAACGGTTTCGTGATCTCCGTTTTTGCCTTTACTTACTTCGTAAGCGGATGTTTGTTGTCGAGCCTGATCGGTTTGGTTTTGATCAAGCTTAATCCTTTTAAAGGCGAAAGGAGCAAATTCGTATATCATGCTATCCTGTCTAAGTTTTGCTGGTCGATGATGTACATTATGCCTAACCTGCGTAAGCGTGTGGTGGATAAGGACAAGTTTGAGAAGCCTGCCGTGGTGATCAGTAATCACCAATCGTTTTTAGATATTTTGGTGCTGATCATGCAGCACCCTAAGCTGATCTTGTTTACCAATCATTGGGTATGGAATTCGCCGGTATTTGGCGCAGTGGTGCGGATGGCCGGTTATTTTCCGGTAGCCGAGGGAGTGGAGCAGAATATTGATGAGCTGGCTGAAAAAGTGAAGCAGGGCTATTCGATGGTGATTTTTCCTGAAGGCAGCCGCTCGCCCGATGGTAAAATGAAGCGTTTTCATAAAGGGGCTTTCTTTTTGGCCGAGCAACTGGGTATGGACATATTGCCCATTATACTGCACGGAACAGGCTACAACATGACCAAAGGTGATTTCCTGCTGAAGAATGGCACAATAACCATAAAATACCTGCCTCGTATTGCTGCCGGTGATGCTTCATTCGGTACAGGCTATGCGGAGCGTACCAAAAATATCAGCCGTTATTTTAAAGAAGAATATCAAAAGCTAAGCACCGAAATTGAGCAACCAGCTTATTTTAAAGAGCAACTGTTTTATAACTACCTGTACAAAGGCCCGGTGCTGGAATGGTATATGCGCATTAAAGTACGTTTGGAAAAAAATTACCAGGTATTTCATGACCTGCTGCCTAACCAGGGCAAAATGCTTGATTTGGGTTGCGGTTATGGCTTTATGCCCTACATGCTGCATTTTGCAGCGCCGGGGCGCAAGTTTACTGGGGTTGATTATGATGAGGAAAAGATAGAGGTGGCAGCCAATTGCTTTGGAAAAACGGAGAATATCAATTTTGTTTATGCCGATGCCCTGCAATTTGAAATGCAGCGATACGATGTCATTATCATGGCTGATATGCTGCACTATTTGCCGCCCGAGGAGCAAAAACAATTGATTGAAAAATGCATTGCCAATTTAAATCCTGGTGGCATGCTCATCATCAGGGATGGCAATAAGGATATGGAGGAAAGGCATAAGGGAACGGAGCTCACCGAAACTTTTTCGACCAAATTGCTTGGCTTTAATAAAACGGGAGCAAATGGTCTTTCGTTCCTTTCGGGGAAAATGCTGCGGGACATAGCGGCAGCGCATAATCTTTCAGTCGCCGAGATCGACAACACAAAGTACACCTCAAATATTATTTTTGTGATCAAAAAGGAAGGACAGCCGGTTTAAATGGAGGATAAGTTTGATGTACTGATCGTTGGCAGCGGCATGGGCGGCCTGATTTGCGCCGATATGCTCGGTCGTGAAGGTTACCGGGTTTGTGTTGTTGAAAAAAACAAGCAGCTTGGCGGCTCGCTGCAAACCTATGTGCGCGATAGGGTGATCTTTGACTCAGGTGTTCATTATCTTGGTGGGCTTGATAAAGGGCAGAACCTGTACCAGATCTTTAAGTATATCGATATTATTGATGACCTGAAGTTGGAAAAGCAAAGCCTCGATGCCTTTGATAAGATCGTGATCGATAACGATCCGGTTGAATATCCCCAGGCTCAGGGCTATGATAATTTCATCAAACAGCTGTTGGTTTATTTCCCGGATGAAGAACCTGCTTTACGAGCCTATTGCGATAAACTGAAAGAGGTTTGTGATAAATTCCCGTTGTATAACCTGCGCTCATCGGATGATTTTTATGAAAAGGCCGATGTGCTGGAAGTAGATACTGAAGCTTTCCTGGCATCTATCACCAATAATAAAAAACTGCAGCAGGTACTGGCCGGGAATAACTCCTTGTACGCCGGGCAGGCTGATAAAACGCCGCTGTACGTTCATGCGCTCATCCTCAACAGCTACATTGAAAGCTCATGGAAATGTGTTGACGGCGGTTCGCAGATTGCTAAACTGATTGCCCGCAATATCCGCGACAGGGGCGGCGTTATCATCCGGAATAAAGCCGTAAAAAAACTGGTGGAGCAGGATGGTAAAATAACGCATGTTGAACTGCAGCATGGCGAAAAGCTGTTTGCCGGTCATTTTATATCCAACATTCACCCGGTAAAAACATTGGAGATGACGGACTCGCAGATAATCAAGAACGTGTACCGTAACCGGTTGAAAAGCCTGGAAAACTCCGTATCGTCGTTTACCATTAACATCGTATTTAAGAAAGATACTTTCAAATACTTTAGCCACAACGTTTATAGTTTTAAGGACGGACAGGTATGGCACATGGCCGATTATACGCAGCAAAACTGGCCGCTGGGTTATGCCGTGTTCATGACTCCATCCTCAAAAAATAAAGAATACGCTGATGGCATGACCATACTGGCCTATATGCGTTATGAAGAAGTAAAGCCCTGGGAAGATACTTTCAATACGGTATCTGACGAGGCTTACCGCGGGGAAACCTATGAACAATTTAAAAAGCGGAAAGCCGACGTTTTGCTGGATGATGTAGAACTGAAATTTCCGGGTTTAAGGGATAAGGTGCATTCATACTACACCGCCACGCCGCTCTCATATCGTGATTATATTGGTAATGATGATGGTTCGCTTTATGGCATTGCCAAGGATTATAAACACCCGCTGAAAACGTTCATTTCGCCGCGTACCAAACTGCCTAATTTGTACTTCACTGGGCAAAACCTTAATTTACATGGAATTTTAGGCGCCGCCATGAGCGGGATTGTAACCTGTTGCGCTTTGTTGGGCAATGATGATCTGATAGATAAAATAAGAAATGCGTAACAGGAAATTTAGCTGGAAGCGGTTTGGGAAAAGGTTGTTGTATACAGGCCTTGTGTTTGTGGGCTTGCTGCTGATCGGTTTTATTTACCTGTACTGCGTAGCTATCGATTACCCGCCCAAACCTGTCGACTTGAGTAGCCTGCAATTACAACGAAAAGAAACTTCGCCGGGGTTTTATACCATTAATAACAACTGGTTCCGGAAAAGTAAGAGTGGTTTGTTTGAAATGTATGTAGAGGGTAAGCCTTTTGAGCGCGGGGTAATTAATGGCAAACTGAGCAAAGAGCTGGTGGTAAATCAGGAGGTTTATTTTACCGATCAGATCAATAAGATCATCCCCTCAAAGTCCTACCTGTCGTTCCTGAAGTATTTTATAGCCTGGTTTAACCGCGATTTGGCTAAGAACGTAAGCGAAGAATATAAGGAGGAAATCTACGGCATTTCTAAATCGGCATCGGATAAATACCAGTTTATCGGCTCCAATTACCAGCGCATCCTGAATTACCATGCTGCACATGATATCGGTCACGCTTTGCAGAGCATGGCGCTGGTGGGCTGCACCTCGTTCGGTACCTGGAATGATCGCTCGGCCGATGGTACCATGATCGTAGGTCGGAACTTTGATTTTTATGTAGGCGATAATTTTGCGCATGATAAAATAGTGGCATTCTTCAATCCATTCGAAGGGCATAAATTCATGACCATAACCTGGGGCGGCTTCGTAGGCGCGGTATCCGGCATGAACGAAAAAGGCCTGAGCGTTACCATCAACGCTGATAAAACCAATATCCCATCAGGCTCAGCTACACCAGTATCTTTAGTGGCCCGTGAGATCTTGCAATACGCCCAAAACATTAAAGAGGCCATCGCGATAGCCAAAAAACGCAAAATGTTTGTGTCCGAATCTTTCCTGGTAGCTTCGGCCGAAGATAACAAGGCCGTAGTGATCGAGAAAACACCCGATACGCTGGATGTGTATGATCCTCGCCAAAACTATATTGTTTGCGCCAATCATTTTCAAAGCAAAGGACTGGCACACTCTAAAGAAAACCTGGTACAACTAAGCAATAGCGCTTCGCCCTATCGTTACCAGCGTTTAATGGAACTGCTGAATGCCGAAGGCAAGAACACCGTGCAAAAAACAGTTGATATTTTGCGCAACCGCCAGGGCCTGCACGGTGAAGATATTGGTATGGGCAACGAGAAAGCGCTGAACCAATTGATAGCGCACCACTCGGTAGTGTTTGAGCCACAAAAGCTGCTGGTTTGGGTATCAACCTCGCCATGGCAATTGGGGCAGTTTGTGGCTTACGATTTGAAAAAGATATTTGCGATGAAGGGCATGCAAACTGATCATGAAATTATTGATAGCTCGCTCTCCATTAAACCAGATCCATTTTTGAATACCAAGGCTTATCATGATTTTATAACTTTCCGTACCCTAAAGCAAAAAGCTTATGACGGCGGCGTTATCAATCCGGATAGTGTGGTAGCCAGTAACCCTCAGTTTTACCACGCGTATGTGATTGCCGGTGATTACTCGTTTAAACATAACGAGTATAAAAAAGCCCTCGGGTATTACAAAACGGCTTTAACCAAAGTAATTGCCACCGTAAACGAGGAAAACTATATCAAGAAGCAGGTTGAAAAATGTACTAAAAAGTTAAGCTCATGACAGTTTTAGGTGTAGGTATTGATATGATAGAGGTGGAGCGTGTGCAAAGCAACATCGCCAAAGAGCAGGGCTTCCGTGAATTGGTTTTTTCGGCAAAGGAGATAGCCTATTGTGAGAGCAAGACCAATAAGTATCAGCATTATGCCGCCCGCTTTGCCGCCAAAGAGGCTTTTTTTAAAGCACTGGGCACGGGCTGGCTAAAAGATACCGCCTTTAACGAAATTGAGATCAGCAATGATGAAAACGGCAAGCCCATTTTAGAACCTATCGGCGAAAGCGCGGGAGTGATTAACCGTAACGGGCCGTTAAAAATTTCCGTATCATTAACCCATTTAAAAACAATGGCATCGGCCGTGGTAATTATTGAACAGTGATAACACAACACCCTGAACCATTAGCACTCCAACCCAAACATGAGGTTGTAAAATACCAGGAGCGAAAGCTGCAGGAGTTGCTCGCTTACCTCAGCCAAAACTCGCCTTTTTATAAAAACCTTTTCGCAGCACATCAGATCGATATCAACGAGGTCAAAACGCTTGATGACCTGCGCTTGATCCCGACCACCACTAAAGAAGACCTGCAAAAACGTAATGATGATTTTTTATGTGTGGATAGGGGCAGGATCATTGAGTACAGTTCCACCTCCGGCACTTTAGGCAGCCCGGTAACTATTGCCCTTACTGAAAATGATTTGGAACGGCTTGCTTATAACGAGTATAATTCCTTTACCTGTGCCGAAGGCTCGGCGGCCGACCTGTACCAACTCATGCTTACGCTCGACAGGCAATTTATGGCCGGAATGGCCTATTATTCGGGCATCCGCAAAATAGGGGCGGGGATTATCAGGCTTGGTCCTGGTGTGCCATCCCTGCAATGGGAAACTATTTTGAGGTTAAAACCTACGGCCATTGTAGCGGTACCTTCTTTTATTTTAAAGCTGATCCATTTTGCGCAGGAGCATGATATCGATATCAATACATCATCGGTAAAAAAAGCTGTTTGCATTGGCGAGAACATCCGCAATACTGATTTCAGCCTGAATATTTTAGGTCAAAAGATCACCGAAGCCTGGGATATCAAGCTGTATTCAACCTATGCCTCTACCGAAATGCAGACCGCTTTTACCGAATGCGGCGAAGGCAGGGGTGGACATCACCAACCGGAGCTATTGATAGTTGAAGTATTGGATGAACAGAACAACCCCGTCGCCCCCGGTGAATCGGGCGAGGTGACCATTACCACACTTGGTGTTGCGGGTATGCCGTTGTTACGATATAAAACAGGTGATATCTGCCATTATTTTGATGAGCCATGTGCCTGCGGGCGTACAAGTATCAGGCTGTCATCCATAGTAGGCCGTAAAAAGCAAATGATCAAGTTTAAAGGCACCACGCTTTACCCGCCGGCTTTATTTGATCTGCTGAATGGCATGGAAGAGATCAAAGATTTTGTAGCCGAAGTGTATCCCAATGAGATAGGCATGGATGAAGTGCTGCTGCACTTGCTGCCCATTAATTATACCGATGAATGCGATCGCAAGATCCGCGCTAATTTGCAGGCCCGCTTAAGGGTAAGCCCGCATATCACTTATCTTAAAGCCGACGAAATGCAGAAACTACAATTCCCTGAAGCGGTACGCAAGCCGGTTAAATTTATCGACCGAAGAAAATAAGCGATTATGTGTTAAATTTGCGGCATGCATAATGCCGATATCCTGGGCCGGTTAACACAACAGCTTGAGCTGCCATTTAGTAACCCGGTACTTGTTTTTTCGCTGATATTGTTGATCATCTTACTTGCTCCAATCATCATGGGCAAGTTCAAAATTCCGGGTATTGTGGGTTTTATTATGGCTGGCATAGCGGTTGGTCCGCATGGGTTAAACCTGCTTACCAAAAATTCGGCGGTTGAGCTGTTCTCTACCATCGGGCTGCTCTATATTATGTTCATTGCCGGCATCGAGCTTGATCTGAACGAGTTTAAGCAGAAGAAACATAAAAGTTTTGTGTTTGGCTTCTTTACTTTCTGTATTCCCATACTCATCGGTTTTCCTGTTTGTCATTATGTGCTGGATTATTCATTAATAACTTCGGCCTTAACGGCCAGTATGTTTGCCACACATACACTGGTGGCCTATCCCATAGTGAGCAAATATGGCATCGCAAAAAATGAGGCCGTCGCCATAAGTGTAGGCGGCACCATATTGACCGATACCGCCGTACTGATTTTGCTGCCTGTAATTATGGGCGCTAAGGATGGGGGGCTGGGGTTCGGCTTCTGGCTGCAGCTGATGATTTCGCTTTCGATATTCGCGTTCATCATGTTTGTGCTGATCCCGCCGTTGGCAAACTGGTTTTTTAACCGCTATCGCGATAGTAAAACACTGCCATATGTGTTTGTGCTTTTTATTGTGTTTGTGTCGGCCTTTTTATCCCAGCTGGCAGGGGTTGAACCCATTATAGGGGCCTTTGTGGCGGGGCTTGCTTTAAATAAAGCAGTACAGCAGTCATCAACCCTAATGAGCAGGATCGATTTTGTGGGTAATGCCATATTTATTCCATTCTTCCTGATCAGTGTAGGTATGCTGGTTGATTTGCGTGTGCTGGGCCGCGGACCGCAGGCTACCATTGTGGCAGTAAGCTTAACGCTTGGAGCCTTGCTGGGTAAATGGCTGGCGGCATTATCTACCCAAAAAATATTCAAATATTCGGGCATACAGCGTAACCTCATTTTCGGTTTAAGCAGTGCACATGCCGCGGCTACCCTTGCCATTATTTTAGTGGGATACAAGGCGCAGATTATTGACGACAACATCCTGAACGGCACCATTATATTGATACTGGTTACCTGCGTGGTAGCATCATTTGCTACAGAGCGCGCCGCTAAAAAGGTGGTTGCACCAATTGAAGAACCCGAAATTTTATCAGAACCCCAAATTACCGGCCACGAGCGGGAATGATACCAGTAATTGCTTATAAACTTGTTTGTACGCCCGGCTGTAAAATCCTGAGCTGACCGCCAATACCCAGCGCGTTAAATGATTGCTGCAGCATCTCGCCCGTTTCTGTATAATGCGACCAGCCCTCAAAATGCACCGGAATAATTGTAGCATCGGGAAAGGCGAAGGCGGTATCAATAGCATCATTAGTGCCCATTGTTACATTGAACGGGCCGCGGGGCTTGGCTGCCCCGGCAAATATGAAAACATATTGAGGTTTAAATTTTTCTGCAACCTCCTTTACGCCATCGTAAAATACGGTATCCCCGGTGATATAGATCTGGAGCCCGGCAATAGTTACAATAAAACCTGTTACATCGCCGGTAAGTTTTTCGCTGCCTGCAGGGCCATGCCTTGCCGGTGTGCCGGTTATAACTACTTCATCGTTAAGCGCGATGCTTTCCCATGGGGCCAGGCCAAAGGCATTGCCGCCTAATCTTTCGGCTCCTATTTTGGTGGTTAATGTTTTATCAACCTGTTTAAGCAACTCCCGGCCAGCATGGTCAAGATTATCGCCGTGCTGGTCATGGCTAAGTAAAACCACATCTATTTTACCGATGTCGGTAGTAGCCGGGCCTTCGGTTTTATGGTAGGCAGGCTTATCGTTGATCATGAACTGCTCACCCGCGGGGTCAAGCGTAGGATCGGTCATGAGCCTTAAGCCGCCGATCTCCAAAATGATGGTTGGTCCGCCCAGGTAGGTTACATTAACTTCGCTTTTCATGGGTTCATAATTTTAGTAGTGTCTTCAATTATTGATTGCATCAGCACGGCTGCTTTGGTGTGTTTTAATATTGGCGCTATCTGCCCGCCCCAAAACAAAATCATATCCCATTTTTGCTGCTCAAGCGCGGCTTTTCTTAACGGCGACATAAAAGTTGTTTGGAGGGGGAAGGGTAAAAATCCGGCTTCCTTTCCGGCCAGGTCTTTAGCAACCTTGCTGGTAATACCCCGGCCAAGCCTGCCGGTAAACGCGCGGGATAATGTAGTATATTTTGCCGCATCCGAAAAAAGCATTTGCCTGTGGATAGGAAGCGCACCCGATTCCTCACATGCCAAAAACGCCGTACCTATCTGTACAGCATCGGCACCTAATGTTAAGGCTCCGGCTACCCCCCGGCCATTAGCAATGCCCCCGGCGGCAATAACGGGCACTTTTACTTTCTCCTTAATTAATTGAAGTAACACAAAAGTACCGGTGGTTGATGATTCGGCAGGGGCGAGAAATGATGGTCTGTGGCCGCCCGCCTCAAAGCCCGACGCAATTATCATATCTACCCCGGTGGCTTCTAAAGCTATAGCTTCATCCAATGTGGTAGCTGCACCTACGGTAACAATGTCTAACTTACGGCACTGCTCCATCACATCGGCAGGCAACGTGCCAAACATAAAGCTGAATACTTTTGGGCGTAGATCAAGGATCACCTGCAACTGGTTTTCGAACCGTAATTTAAAAGGATCGGGCTTGGGCGGCAGGGGGATCCCGGCTTCATCAAAATAAGGTTTAAACAATTGTTTCGCGTGTTCGTACTGCGCATCGGTAGCAGCTCCGTCCGGTGCATCGGTTTCCGAAACCCATATGTTAATGTTGTACGGTTTATTGGTTGCTGCTTTGATCTGTTTATCTACCGCTGCAATTTCGGGCGCGCTCAGGGTGTAAGCCCCGTAGCCACCCAGCCCGCCGGCATTTGATACCGCGGCTACCAATTCAACCGACGATAAATTACCGCCAAAAGGCCCCTGCAAAATAGGGTAATCAATACCTAATAGTTCCGTTGCTTTTGTGTTATACCACATGGTTTTAGTATTAAATCGATAGTACAAAGTCTGAAGTCGCAAGTCTGATTTTCTCTTTTCTCCACTTAGAACTTATGACTTTAGACTAAAGACTATAGGTCAATTTATCACTGAAACGAAATTAATTCGTATCGCTGATCATTTTATTTACAATGAGCCACTTGCCGTCGAGTTTATGGAACGATAAAAACTCATGATAGTTATAATCGTACATTTTTACCTGTACTTCGGCAACTGCAATTGAATTTACTGCTTTAACAGAAATGATTTTCCCGTTAAATGGTTTGCCCGAATCCTTAGGGCTTACCCTGTTTTTTACCCCATCCAAATAAACATCCAATGTTTTGGCATAAGGCTGTCCTTTTACATCGCCAAAAAGCAGGGTGCCGGTATTCATTACCTGGTTTAACAAATCTAAATTACCTTCATAAATCCCTTTGAAGTAGTAATTTTCAAGCGCCTGTTCAATGGCAGCTTTGCTTTGATCGTTAGTTTCCATTTTTATTGATAAATTAAACATTATGCCTGCCGCTAAGCAAGGCATAATGCAATTGCTAAAAGAATTTTACACTCAATTTAAATTATGGCCTGCCGCCATGCCTCCATCAACATTGATAATGGCCCCGCTGATGAAATTGTTTTTGGCAACGGCGTACACCATTTGGGCTACCTCCTCAACTTCGCCCACCCGGTTCAGCAGGTGTAATCCTGCGCTTTGGTCGGCATCATCACCGTGCATTGGGGTACGGATAGTACCGGGCGCAATGGTATTTACCCGGATATTATCTTTACCAAACTCGCCGGCCAGTTGTATAGTAAGCGCGTGTATTGCACCTTTTGATGCCATTTGTGCTGTAATGGGAACTCCGCCAAGAGCATGGTTAACCAATGGTGTACCTATATTGATCACCACACCATCATGCTGTTTAAGCATTTGTGGAATCGCAGCCTGGGTGGTGAAGTAAGTACCTTTAAGGTTGGTGTTTAAAAAACGGTCGAGGTAGGCTTCATCAACTTCAAGAAACGGCCTGGTTTCAAAAATACCGGCGTTGTTGATCAGCACATCTACGCTTCCAAATTTATCAAGGGCTGTTTGGGTCAGCTTTTCGCCTGTGGCTTTATCGCTTACGTTTCCGGCAACCATGGCCAGGTTATCGCCAGCACCCAACTCCTGGTAAACAGCTTCCAGTTTATCGGCAGTTGTTGAGTTAATGACTACGTTATCGCCCTTTTCTAAAAAATAACGGGCTATTTCTTTACCGATACCGGATGATGCTCCGGTAACGATTATTGTTTGTTTTTTCATTGTTTTACTTCTTGTCGGCAGTGATGCCTCTTTCTCTTAATACTGATGTCTGTTCGCCGGCATATCCCCAATCATCCAGCTCAATTTCGCTGATCACTACATGGGTTAAATGCGGGTCTTTGTTCAGGGTATCGGTAATCAAATCGGTTACACCCTTTATCAGGATTTGTTTCTGCTCGCGGGTAACACCTTCGCGGGTCAGTTCAATTTTTACGTATGGCATGGCTTTAGTTTTTAAGCAAAAGCTGTTTTAAACAGCTTTTGCGGTTATGTTTACATTCAGGTCAAAATCGTTGTAGATAAGTGTATCGCCCAGGTCTTTAAAAAAGTTTCCGGAACGAAACCTCATGCCGTATTTGGTACGGTCGACCACAACTTTACCGGTTGCGTTTACGGTATCGGCTGCGGTAGCAACCTGCGCGTCAAAACTTACGGAATGAGTGATGCCTTTTATGGTCAGGTCGCCGGTGATCCGATAAGTGCCGTTGCTGCCTTTGTTGATCGCAGTAACCACAAATTGAGCTTCGGGATAATTTTCTGAATTAAAGAAGTCGTCGGAAGCAAGGTGGCCTGCAAACTGAGCGTTGGTAGCCGGGTCAGTTATGTCAAGGATTTTAATAGAGGTGGTGTCGATATCGAATTTACCGCCGGTTAATTGTCCATCTGCAAAAGTTAAAGAGCCATCTTTTATAGCGATGGTACCATTGTGTGCGCCTGTAACTTTACGACCAATCCAGTCGATGTTACTTTTTGCGCTGATGATTTCAAATTTTTGAGTTTCCATTTTGTTATGTCTTTAATGACAATACAAAGTTGGGGACTAATGGCCTGGAAACTGTGTGACCTACATCACAATTGAAACACCGCTTTATTTATGTGATGTACGTCACATTTTAAGAATGGTATAAACGGCTCAATGTTTCCCTTGAAACGCCTAAGTATGAGGCTATTAATTGTTTGGGAACCACATTGTACAACGTAGGGTACTGCGCCAGGAGCTCTTCATAACGATGCCTGGCGTTGTTATTCATAAATGATAGCAGCCTTTTTTGAGTAGCTACATAGCCCCTGTTGGTACGCCAGCGAAAAAAGTGCTCGCTTGCGTGAATTTCATTGCAAAGCTTTTCGCGGTCGCGACCAGTGAGGCAAAGTACTTCGGCATCCGTAATACAATCCAGGCTAATTGTAGCGCGCTCGCCGCTGTAAAGTGCGTTATAATCTGAAGCCCACCAGGTAGGCATAGCAAACTGCAGGATGAACATTTTCATGTCGTCGTTAATAAAAAACGACTTCAGATAGCCCGAAAGTACGAAATACTCACAGTCTACTTTATCACCTTCCCCGATTATAGTTTGCCCTTTTTTAAATGTTTTGTAGGTGAAATGCGAAAAGAAATAATCGAACTGCTCATCGGTCAGTGAGGCGGTTTTGCTTACGTGCTCTTTTAAAATTTCTTTTGGCTGCATGTGATAAAAATAACTACAAAAAAACTTTATTTGGATAAGAAAGTCAATGTTTAACTTTCCGGCATTTCCGCTTATTTGGGTCTTGATATAAAGTTAAAGCAATTCATGAGGGATTAATGTGATTCCGTAAGTGATAAATTTACGTTTTACTATGGAATGAAAAAATTGAACGATATTTTGCTGCTTGGCGATGAGCGTCTTTACCAGGTTTGCCCGCCGGTATTACGAAACGAATTGCCGCTGGTAAGCGGTTGGGTTGAAGATATGCACCATGTAATGCAGGAGATCAGGCAAAAATACAACTTTGGCCGGGCTATCGCTGCTCCCCAACTGGGCATTATGAAACGCCTCGTTTACATGAATATTGACAAGCCTGTAGTTTTCATTAACCCCGAAATACAGGACGCCAGCGATGAACTTTTTGAACTTTGGGACGATTGCATGAGCTTTCCTAACCTGCTGGTGAAAGTTAAAAGGCATAAAACCATCACCGTAAATTACCTTGACGAAAACTGGCAGCAACAGCAGTGGGTAATGACGGATGCCCTATCTGAACTGATGCAGCATGAGCATGATCATTTGAACGGGATTTTATGTACGATGCGGGCTATCGACAGCATGGCGTTTAAATGGCGGTTATAATCTGATTCATGAAACAATTTATAGCACATATTACTGTAGTTGTAGATAACTACGATGAAGCAATTCAATTTTACACGGAGAAATTGAATTTCGACTTAATTGAAGATACCCTGATCAACGAAAATAAAAGATGGGTGTTGGTAAGACCCAGGGGAGCATTTGAGTGTAGCCTGCTGTTAGCAAAGGCCGTAGGTGATGAACAAAAAAGTCGGATAGGACAGCAAACGGGTGGCCGTGTATTCCTTTTTTTAAGGACCGATGATTTTTGGTGCGATTACCGTGCGATGCAGGACAAAAACATCATCTTCGTTCGTGAACCCCAGGCGGAACCATACGGCACGGTTGCCGTTTTTAAAGATCCCTTTGGTAATTTATGGGATTTGCTTGGTTGAGCCCAAAGCTGCCAAAATCCGGTCACCAAAGCTTCTTATATACGGCTGTTAAATAAGAAATTAAAAACGCCTGTAACGTATAGGGGTAAAGTGTGGTCATAGCTGTATTACCATTAAAACCCCATTTATGAAAAACTATATTTTACTTCTTCTGCTTGCCGGGCAAACCGCGGTGGCAGCAGCGCAAGATGGCGACAGCCGTTCGTTATATCTTACCAAATCATTGGCTAACGATGCCATTACCAGCGCCGTGGTACGTACATCGGCCGGAGGTATTGTAGTTAGCGGGCAGGCCGGGCAAGCTCCGCGGGTGGAAGTTTATATTAAAGGCAACAACGGCAATGATCTTTCAAAGGAAGAGATCAAAAAACGCCTTGACAAGGATTATACACTCGACATATCGGTTAGCGGGCATGAAGTTAGGGCCATCGCCAAAAGCAAGCGTCAAAACTTTTTTAACTGGAGAAGCTCATTGAGCATCTCATTCCGCATTTATGTACCGCAGCAATGCGCAACCGACCTGGAAACCAGTGGCGGCGGTATTGGTCTTGATAACTTAAAAGGCAACGAAAAATTTAGCACCAGCGGCGGTGGTTTAACTATCGACAGGCTTTACGGTACCATCCGCGGTAACACCTCGGGCGGCGGCATTCATGTTTCCAATTCGGGCGATGATATTTCGCTTGAAACCAGCGGAGGCGGTATTGAGGCTAAAAACTGTAACGGCAGGATCAGGCTTGAAACCAGTGGCGGCGGTATAACTTTAGAAAATTTAAAGGGTAATATTAACGCCGAAACCAGTGGTGGCGGTGTTAACGGCAATAATATCAGTGGTGAGCTCATCACCAGCACATCAGGAGGCAGCATTGATCTTAAACGCATGGCAGGGAGTATTAGCGCGCAAACCAGCGGCGGTGGTCTGTACGCTCAAATGCTAAAAGTTGGCAAATATCTTAAACTGGAATCAAGCGCCGGTAACGTTGATATCGAACTTCCGCAAAACCAGGGCTACGACCTCGACCTGCGAGGTGAAGGCGTGTCGCCATCATCTGTTGCTAAATTTAACGGACAATGGGAAAAGGAACGGGTTAACGGTAAATACAATGGCGGCGGCATCCCGGTTAAAGCAGAAGCATCCGGCGGCAGTGTTAATATAAAATTCAGGTAAGTATTTAATAGTTAAGCAATAAAGGGAAAAGCTCCGGGTTTATGATCCGGAGCTTTTCTCTTTTCTATCCTTGGTGAGTGTTTCGCCCTGTTATCAGTGCCATTAATCCCCAAACCGGCCCTATGGCCAGTAGCATGTAAATATATCGCGCGTTTTCGGCCGTTCGTAAAGCCGCGATCAGTTGAATACTTACAATGGTAACAGCAAAACCGAAGCAATTGACAATGGTTAGCGCGGTTCCTCTTGATTGCTGATAGGCATTTTGCGCAACCAATGTTGAAAACAACGGCGAATCGGCAATGACTGCAATAGCCCATATCAATAAAAATGAAATCAATATCCATGTCGAGCCGGTAAATAAAAATAGCGGCGATACCAGGCAACAGGTGCAAGAAATTGTCAACGCGATGGTAGCTACTTTTTTCACACCCAGATATTTCGATATGATACCGCTGGCTGCACAGGCCAAAGCGCCCATCCCAATAATGAGAAAAGACAATAAGGGGACATTCAAAACTGCATTTGAGAACCGATTATTGTAGGCGGTTAGCATCATGGGGACAAAAGCCCAAAAAGCATAAAGCTCCCACATGTGGCCAAAATAACCAAAGGCTGCTGCCCTGAATTGCCTGTTTCGAAAACTTTGTAAAAACGCAGCCGGATTAAGCGCCACTCCCTGCTTCCTTTCCGGACCGTCGGGTACCAATAATATCATCGTACATCCGCCCAAAGCGGCTAATATCGATGTCGACAAGATAACGTACCGCCATGGCAACGTGGCCATCAGGTTTTTAAGCAGGTGCGGCAACGCTGTGCCCAAAACCAATGCTCCAACCAAAAAACCGAGAGCTTTTCCCAATCCCTGCGGATAATGGTCTGAGGCTATCTTCATGCCCACCGGGTAAATCCCTGCCAGGAAAAAACCTATGGTAAACCTTAGCATTAATATTATCGCAGCATCTGTTCCGGGTAAACATGCCAACGCATTGACAGCTGCGGCAATAAGCGCACAGGTAAAAAACACCCTTACTGGCGAAAACCTGTCGGCAATACCAAGGATAGCAAAAACAAGGGTGCCGGTAATAAAGCCAAGCTGAACCGCGCTTGTTAAGTAAGCCAGATAAGATGGTTCAAGCTGTAATTGTTTGGCTATATCGCCCATAACCGCGTTGCCTGCAAACCACAGTGAAGTGCAAAAAAACTGGGAGAGTACGATTACCGGGAGGATACGTTTCATTTGGTTTTGAAGAACTATAGCGGTGCAATAATAATTATAAACTGTACGCTAAAAAAATAGTACCGCTTTTACCTTGCGTATCCCGTTCAGGAAACGCCACCTGCATTTTTAATTCCCGTTATGTTGCCTTTATAAAAATATGTATCTTGAGTTTCAAAACTAAACCTAACCCTGTCATCATTACCAATGGATAAACAACAAATTACCGAACAGATAAAGTGGATGATTGCCGACGGCAATTCAGATCATGAGATTGAGGCCCTGTTGGTTGCAGAAGGCCTTGCCCGGGCCGAAGCAAAATATACACTCTCGGTAATTAAAAATGAACTGTTCCCGCACGAATATCCGATAATCCCCGAACCTCCCCAAAGCCGAAATTATCTTTGGATCGGCCTTCTAACGGCTACGTTATTGATATTACTACTTGTTTTTCATCCATGGAGCAAATCAAAGACAGCCGAAAGAGAAATAACCCCAGCCGATATGATCCGGCTTATGAAAGCAGGGCCGGGCGTTTATACTACCGAACTCAATAAAATCAACAGCGGATGGGTTTTTGACCAGGATAAAGACAGATGGGAAAATAAGAAACGAAAAACAGCCCTTGCCATCAGGATGGAACAACTTCTGTACATGTGTCCTGTGTTGCACGATCATTCATTCCAGGACTATCTTGAAAGTCATGACTTCAGAGACATAATTTATGGAAAACCCGGAAGCAAGATTTACCAAAACAGCGAATTTATGTTTACCATTCAAACCAATGGAGCCTACACAATGATTTCGCTGGCAAACCGGTAAATTAGGCCAATGCTTCTAAACGTATCTTTTCCATCGATCGTAAAAAAGTCAAATTTTTTAGCCGGCGCTTCATAACACCCTTTTTACAAAACGCCAAAATTTAAACATTGTTAATCCCGGGTTAACAAAGCCTCCTTGTTTATCAATAGCAAAAAGCTGAAAACCAGCTGAAAGCAACACAAATAAGAAAAGCAATATTGATTTTAATTAATAGATAAGTTAACCCTATATTTATTTCCTGATAATAAAACAACCGTTGCTTTGCACCAATTATCGCCCTACTATCTCAACTCGGGCATCTATTAAAACAGGGTTTGTCATTAATTAAAACTATGAAAAAAAACTACAGATTTATTTTAAGGCTCTTTTTTGAAAAAAGTAAAACGATTTGTCTTTTCCTGCTGATGTTTATAGCCTCGTCAGCGGTTTTTGCACAGGACGGCACCATAAAAGGTACCGTTACCGATGAAAGTAATCTTCCTTTACCCGGCGTAGTGGTAACCGTAAAAAGTTCGGGACGATCAACCTCAACCAACGCTAACGGTGCCTATACTGTAAAAACAAGCGGCGCAGGCGATGTACTTAAATTTACCTTTTTAGGCTCGGTACCAAAGGAGGTTACTGTTGGCGAAAAGAACACGGTGAATGTTACGATGGTTACCGATACCAAACAACTTAAAGATGTTGTAGTTATCGGTTATGGTACCGCGAGCCGCAAGGACGTAACAGGCGCTATCACTTCGGTTAAAGCCGAAGATTTTAATGCTGGTGTATTAACCACTCCTGCCGAACTATTGCAGGGTAAGGTAGCCGGTTTAAATATTACCAAAAGCGGCGACCCTAACAAACAGCCTGCCACAATTTTAAGGGGACCCTCAACCTTACGTGAAGGTGCAGCTCAGCAACCTTTTTATGTAATTGATGGGGTACCGGGTGCTTCTATCGATCTTTTGGCCCCCGCCGATATCGAAAGCATCGACGTGCTGAAAGACGCCTCTTCAACCGCTATTTACGGTTCACGTGCTGCCAACGGTGTAATCATTGTTACTACCCGCAGGGCCAAAGCCGGTCAAACAAGGTTAACTTACAGTGCTTATGGCGCCGTTGAGAACGTGTCAAAAAACATTGATGTACTTACCGGCGACGAGCTGCGTAAATATTTAACAGACAACGGTGTGCCTAAATTAAGCGCTGCTGATGACGATGGTTCAAATACCAATTGGCAAAAACTGGCCGAGAGGACCGGTTATTCACAAAACCATAATCTTTCATACGGCGGAGCCGGTACCAATTCGGAGTATGGTGCAAGTGTAAACTACATGAAAAACAATGGTATATTAAGAAATACCAGCCTGGAACGTACTATTTATAAAGGTTACATTAACCAACGGTTTTTTAATGATCGTTTAAAATTGGGTATCACGCTTACCAACAGTGCTACCAAAAACAACGATATCTTCCAAAGCCAGGTGTTATCGGGTATTTTATTCTACCTGCCAACGGTTAGTCCTTTTAACCCGGATGGTACCTATAAAGAAAACTATACCCGTACAGGTAGCGGCCCTTTGAACCCGTTATCATTAATAAATAACAACTTTACCAGAACAGAGAACAACAAAACATTAATCAATGGTTTTGCCTCTGTTGACATCCTGAAAGGTTTAAAATTTACCGTATCGGGATCAACCCAAAAAGAACAGAATAACGTTAACACCTATTCTACCAGCCAATCTGGTATTTATGTTAATCAAAATGGAGTAGCCGTACGCAGTGCTTACACCAATACCAGCAACGTAGTTGAGGCTTATTTTAACTACGATCGCGTATTCGGTAAGCATTCATTGAAATTGTTAGGTGGTTACTCTTATCAGCAGGATCGTAATAACGATGGCTTTGGTGTGCAAACACAAAACTTTTCAAATGATGCTTTAACATACAACTACCTGGCACTGTCAAACCCAACGCAGCTTTCGCAAATTGTGTTCAACCCTAACTATATATCTACGTTGAGGTTTGTATCGTTCTATGCCCGTGGCCAGTATGAGTTTTCGGATAAATACCTGTTACAGGCTTCATTAAGGGAAGATGGTTCATCGGCATTTGGTATTAACCAGCGCCATGGTTACTTCCCGGCGGCTTCTGCGGGTTGGAAAATCATTAACGAAGAGTTCATGAAATCGGTTCCTGTTATCAGCGATTTGAAATTAAGGGCTGGTTACGGTGTATCTGGCAACAGCTTAGGTTTTGATGCCTTTACTGCAAGGTTAATTTACGGTGTGCCACCGGGCGGCGGTAAATTTTTGAGCAATGGTAACATTGTTAATCCTATTGGCCCGGTACGTAATGATAACCCTGATTTGAAATGGGAAAGTACTGCTACCACCAACATCGGTTTGGACTTTGGTTTGTTTAACAACCGCTTAACCGGTTCGGTAGATTACTATATCAAGAAAACATCCGACCTGATCTATACCTACCCGGTATCAACCACACTTTACTTCTATCCGTTTTACACTGCCAACGTAGGTAAAATCAAAAACAGCGGTATCGAGGTTGTTTTAAACGCGGTACCTGTAAAATCACAAGCGTTTACCTGGCGTACTTCATTCAACGTTTCGCATAATAAAAACGTTGTACAAAGCTTATCAAACAGCCAGTTTGGTCTTAACTTTATACAAACCGCGCAGTTAGGCGGTAAAGGCCAGTCGGGCAATTACAGCCAGATCATTCAGCCCGGCTATGCAATTGGCACATTTGACCTGTGGCACTATATGGGTAAAAACGCCAACGGTGTAAGTACCTATCAAAAAGCCGACGGATCGGTAATAGCAACCCAGCCTTTAACTTCTGATCAGTTTATTAAATATGATGCGCAGCCTAAACTGGTTTACGGCTGGAGCAACAGTTTTTTCTATAAAGGCTTCGACTTAAACTTCCTGGTGCGTGGTGTTTATGGTAACAAGATCCTTAACGCCACCCTTGCTTCATTGAATAACCCTGCCGATTCAAAACTGCAGAACATCCCAAGGTTTACTTTAGGCGAATCATTTAAGGATGTCAATGCCTACCTGATCTCTGACCGTTTCCTTGAAAGCGGCTCATACCTGCGTTTGGATAATGCTACTTTGGGTTATACCGTTAAACCACACATCCAGGCCATAAAAAGCCTGCGTTTTTATGCTTCGGGCAACAACATTTTCATTATCACCAAATACCGGGGTGTTGATCCCGAAGTTAATATCGGCGGTTTAACCCCGGGTATCGATAATCGCGATTTCTATCCTAAAACACGCACGTTCAGCTTAGGTATAACCGCATCATTCTAAAAAACCTCAGAAAGACAAAAGATGAAAAAGATATTTTTTATATGTGCCGCTATTGCTGTGATCATGAGCACATATTCATGTACAAAATTAGATGTACCTGTTGAATCACAATACGTAAAATCAAACTTCCCAACCACCGATGCCGATTATACCGCATTGCTTGGTACCATATACTCTAACCTGTCATCAAGCTATGCGGTACCTTACTGGCGCATGCAGGATATGTCGACCGATGAAGCTATTTTACCTGCCCGCGACGGTAACTTTGACGATGGGGGCCAGTACCGCCAGTTACACTACCACACCTGGACCTTTGACCATCCTAACGTTATCGGCGTATGGCAGTGGGGTTTCGGCGGCATCAACACCTGTAACCGTATTATCACTGTTATCAATGCCTCTTCATCGTCAGCAACAAAAAAAGCGTCATCAATTGCCGAGGTTAAAGCAATGCGCGCCTTATATCTTTACTTCATGATGGACCTGTATGGCAATGTTCCTATCATCACCGACTTCCCGGTGACTACGCAACCGACCAATCAGCCACGCGCTAAAGTGTATGAGTTTATTGAAAGCGAATTAAAATCCGTTTTACCTCTATTGCCGGCTAAAAGCAACAACGGCCCAACAAACGTAGCACAATATGGCCGTCCAACAAAGGGTATGGTGTTCGCCCTGCTTGCAAAAATGTACCTGAACTCTGGTGTATATACAGGCACCACCCGTTACCAGGAAACCGTTACCATGTGTGATAGCGTACAGGCCAACACCAATTATTTCCTGGATGCAAAATACCGCGACATATTTTTGCCAACCAACGGTCCGCAGATTAATGAAACTATTTTTGCCGTTCCTTACGACCAGCAAATTCCGGGCAACCAGTTTACCCGTTTCGGTTTCTTTTATTACCTGGCCCAGGCATATGGCTTCAACGTAGGCTTAAGTATTGCCATGAGCACCACACCTGAGTTTTATAACCGCTTTAACATTCCCGGCGATGACCGTAGCAAAACATGGCTTGCGGGACCGCAATATTATCCTGATGGCAACGGCGGTTTCACCAATCAACCGGTTTATTACCCGGCTCCGAATGCAACCAAACAAATTAACATTATCCCAACACTAACCCTTACCGGCTTAAAACCAATGGATTTGGGTAATGATGTGACAACCTCACAATCGGAAGGTGTACGTTCAATTAAATACTATCCTGATGTTAACATCATCCAGGCTACCCGTTTAAACAGTAACGACGTGCCGGTATTCCGTTTAGCCGATATTTACCTAATGAAAGCAGAAGCTATATTACGTGGTGCTGCTCCAACTACCATAAACGGTGACGCACAAACTCCGCTTACTTTGGTAAACAAACTACGCAGCCGTGCCCACGCGGAGCTTGCTACATCAATTGACCTGGATGGTTTGCTGGATGAGCGCGCACGTGAGCTTTCATGGGAAGCATGGCGCCGTAATGACCTGATCCGCTATGGTTTATTCGAGAAAGAATATCCACTACCGGTTATGGGCGGCAAAACGGACGACCTGAAAATGAACACCGATCCAACCCGCAGGTTATATCCAATTCCATCAACCGAATTAAAAACCAACCCTAACCTGAAACAGAACCCGGGTTATTAATTAGTAACATTTTTTATACAAGCGCAAAAGGCAGGCCTTTTGCGCTTGTTTTGTTAAACCAATAATATATTTACCAAAATGAAACTTACAGGCGGATTAATTGGGGGCATTATTCTTTCAGCATCTGCGCTATTGAGCAATCCAGGCGACCAGAAAATGAACCATTTCCAGGTAATAGGATCGCACAACAGCTATAAGCAGGCAATTGATCCCAAACTATTTCGTTTTTTGCAAAAGCGCGATTCGGTTGGTATGAGTAAGATAGATTATGAGCACATCAGTCTTACCGACCAGCTTAATTTAGGATTAAACGCTTTGGAAATTGACGTTTATGCTGATACCAAAGGTGGCAAATATGCCCACCCTAAAGGGTTGGATTGGGTACCGGGCCAGCCTGCTTTTGATACCCGGGGCGTAATGAAGGAGCCGGGTTTTAAAGTATTCCACATTGAGGATATTGACTTCCGCAGCAATTGCGCAACTTTTAAGCTTTGCCTGCAGGAATTGAAGAAATGGAGCGATGAGCACCCGGATCATAACCCCATTTACATTACCATGAACGCCAAGGACGAAGCTTCAGATAAACCAGGGTTCACTGTTCCGGAAAAATTTACAGCTAAAACCTTTGACAATCTGGATAAAGAAATTTTAAACAACCTGGGCAAACAATATTTAATTACCCCGGATGATGTGCGCGGCACATACAAAACCCTTGAAGCTGCCGTATTGCATAACAACTGGCCAACGTTGAAAGCGGCCAAAGGGAAGTTCATTTTTATTCTTGATGAAAAAGGCGAAAAAAGAGCTGCCTATATCGCCGGTCACCCATCGTTAAAAGGCCGTGTATTGTTTGCCGATGCATTGCCGGGCACACCTGAAGCCGCCATTCACATTATGAATGATGCTAAAAAGGACCTGGCAGCCATTCAAAAACTGGTTAAGAAAGGTTACATTATCCGTACCCGTGCCGACTCGGATACAGAAGAAGCCCGCGCAAATGATATGAGCTCGTTTATAGCAGCGCAAAAATCAGGTGCACAGATCATCAGTACCGATTATTATAAAAAAAGTACGCATTTCAAATCTGATTATGTGATTAGTTTTAACGGTGGTGCTTATTTTAAAGAAGATCCGCTGTTTAAAACCGGCTCACAAGGTTCGGTCGGGAATTAACCAATCCAAATTAAAAAGAAGAAAGGCCTGTAATAAAATTATGGGCTTTTCTTCTTTTAACAACAATCATATTAAGCTGTCGCGGTGCTTGTTGTTGGGTCAATGATGGCCTTAACTTCGGCAATGCTGGTTACCGGGAAGCCGCCTTTCATGGCATGTTCGCGAATAACATCTTCACTTTCGGCAATATGGATGCAATAGATCTTATCGGTAGTAACAAACGACTGAATCCAATGGTATGGCTTTCCTAATTCATTTACAACCGAACACGACGCCTGTGAAATAGCCTGTAACTCTTCGGGCGACAGGTTACCGGCGCCAGGCAGCTCCCTTTCAATTACAAATTTTTTCATAAAATATGATTTAATGGTTAAATATTACTTTCAACAGCAACGTTAAATCAAACAGGTGTAATTGGCGGAAATGGAAGATAAAATGCTACTAAACAAGCGGCGACATTTTATAAATCAAAGCTATAGAATAAATAAGCAATAACCCAGTTTCGGCGTATTTAATTTTTTACGAGACAGGAACGTTCAGAAAAAAAGAAATCCCGCCTGATCTTACGTCACGCAGGGTTTCTTTTTTAATTCAAACGCCTTTTATTTTTAAGATTTAGCCCTGCTGCGGCCACGGGCAGCAATTTTAAGCCTACGCCGTTTAAGGGAGATCTGTGTGTTTTGCTTCCGGTTTTCGGCAACATACTGATAGTAGGTGTTTAAGATCTCTTTATAGGAGATTTGCCCGGCTATGGTATTTCCGGCGGCAATAACGGGAAGCACCTCTGCCGATTCTTCAGCCATGATCTCCACAACACGTTTCAGCGGATCATTACTCCTCACGGCCTGTTTACTTGCCTTGGTTATATTACTTATGGTGAGTTCGGCAGAAATACTATGGTTATAAATGTCGGTCAGGCTAACCATGCCTGCATAGCTGCCATCATTTTTAATCACTATAAAAAAACTTTGGGTAATATTATTTCCTGTAAGCCAGGCCCTTGTTTCGGCTATGGTACTATTGCTTTTTAAGGTTTCGCCAACTTCATTGTTAACGTCGGCAACAGTCAGTACCTGTAATAGATCAGGTTCGTATGAATCAGGTGTATATACACCGCGGCGGGCAATTTTTTCGGTCATGATGGTATTTTCCATCAGGAAGAATGAAACCAGGTACGATGCTGTGCAGGCACCAAGCAAAGGCAGTAATGCATGCGATTGCATGGTAGCCTCCAGCGCGAAGGTGATACTGGTTAAATAAGCCCTTGAAGCGCCTGCAAACATAGCGGCCATACCAATAAGCGCAGCTATTGGAACACTTATGCCCGCATCAGGAAATACCAGGTGTACCAATGCGCCAAAAGCCGCACCAGCCGCGCCGCCAATGGTTAACAAGGGAGCAAGCGTACCACCCGACGTGCCGCTGCCCAGGGCTATAGCCCATGAAAGAAATTTGAATAAACACAAACGCACAATTAGCATCAATGATAATGTGCCCGAAAGAATAGTAATAATATTATCATATCCTACGCCGAGGGTGTGCGGTGCAAAATAACCTATCAGGCCTACCGCCAGGCCACCAATTGCAGGCCACCACATCCAGTGGATGGGCAGTTTTTCAAAGCTATCTTCAATAAAATAAACTATTTTGGTAAGCCCCAATGATATAAAGCCAATGACCAGGCCAATGATGCTATAAATAGCCAGGGCGGTATTTGAAGGTGTATCTACATCAGGCATCGGGAATACAGGCCCGGCTTCAAATAAAAGATGGTGCCCGGCTGCTCCGGTGATACAAGCTAATGCCACCGGTAATATGGCCCGGGGCGAAAACTCGAACAGCAACAGCTCAATAGCTAAAAACACCGCTGCTATGGGTGTGCCAAATATGGCCGACATGCCCGCTGTTGCTCCTGCTGCCAAAATAATTTTACGCTCGTTGGGCGATATTTTGAATAACTGGCCAAAGGTTGAACCAAGTGCCCCGCCAGTTGCAATAATAGGCCCCTCGGCGCCAAATGGTCCGCCGGTACCTATGGCTATGGCCGATGATACGGGTTTCAGAAAAGTTATAATCGGTTTTATTTTGCTTTTATTTACCAGGATCTGCTCCATTGCTTCTGGTATGCCATGCCCCCTGATCGCCTTGGAGCCATACAGGGCCATAATGCCTACTATAATGCCGCCTATAGCCGGTATAACAATTACCCATAAACCCAAATGGTTATTGGCCGGGCTGTGAAAGCCGGCATCCAGCGTTCCGTAAAATGAGATATTGATAACGATATTAATAAGATAGATAAGGCCTTTGGCTATTACGCTGATAAGGCCGGCAATAAGAATACAAAGTGCCGATATAAAGATCAGCCTTGTTTTCATTTGCCTGGTGCCTTTTAAGCCGGATTTAAAATTGTAAAGATCATTTAATGAAGGTGAAACCGGGATGGCGTTCTGTTTTGTTTCCATGTTTTGATTAGTCCCGTTCCGTTTTAGGGGACTGTGCTATTTTTCTTGCAAAGGTAATACTTAAAGTAGCATGAATAAATTTTATTTTCAATTTTATATTGCATATGCAATGTTTTTATTTAACATTTGCTTAATTTTTAATAAAAATCATTGCACAAACAATAGTTATGAAAATTACCAGTATTATTCTTTCTGTTTTAGGTGCCGCAAGCATCATTGCCGGATTGTTGCTATTCAGGAACCTGAATACCGTTAATCCTTTCGATTCCCATCCGTGGAGCATTAACATTAATGGCATCCGCTCATTCCCATGGCCTGTTTTTGGCGGTGCGGTATTGTTAAGTTTGGGAGTTATTTTTAACATGGCTACCTGGGAACAGCCAAAAGGCCGCCGCTTTTAATAAATTAGCATGTTTTTATAACAGCACCGGCTTAAATACACATCAATAAATGGCGAAAAACAAAGATAAATGCGATTTGGGGACTTGCTTTTTATGTACACACTGCCTGCCCGACTGGATCCCGGCAATCAGCGCCGCCAGGAAAAATATCGTTGTAAAAAAGGGGCAGCAGATCTTTAAAGAAGGTGATCCCGTCACCGGCATTTACTTTGTTTATTCGGGCACGGTAAAGGTTCATAAAAAGTGGGATAAGGAAAAAGAGCTTATTCTCCGGTTTGCCCGCGAAGGTGATATTGTCGGGCATCTTGGTTTAGGCAGTACTGAGTTTTACCCGGTTTCGGCCACAGCCATTGAGGCAGGTATAATTTGCTATATCGAAATGCCCTTTTTTGAAAGTACCCTGCAAGTTAACAATAACTTTGTTATTAAGCTGATGCGCTTCTTTGCCAACGAATTGCAGGAATCCGAAAAACGGATGCGCAACCTGGCACACATGCCGGTTAAAGGCCGCGTGGCACAGGCTTTCATTTCGCTCAAAAACAAATTCGGACTTAACGAAGATGGTTTTATCAATATTGAACTTACCCGGCAGGACCTGGCCTCATTTACAGGCGCGGCCTATGAATCACTGTTTCGCACCATTAATGATTTTATCGATGAGGAGATCATCGAAATATCGGGCAAAAGCATCCGCATAAAAAATGAAACCACATTGCTGAAACTGACGGAAGAGGAGCAGCAGGCCGGATAGGTTGCCTGAAAAAACCTGACACCACTCAAATATGGAACATTATTTTGAGCAATATAATCCGTCCCGGCAAGGTGTACGAACTGGCGGTTAATGTATTGGCCGATAAATAAAGCGTGTTATAAGTTTTTACATTCAGAAAATTAGCAGCGCTCAGCTCCAGGTCGGTCTTCCATTTTTCGACCCTGAATTTTGCCGAAGCATCTGCAAAAAAGTATTTGAGATCAGGATTGCCCTGCTGGCGGGTAAAGTAATGCTCGCCCGATAATTTGAACTGCAAATAGGTTACAGGGTTATAGTTTACCGCTGCTTGCTGAAGCAACTGGTTAATATGATAAGCCGATGCCTCCGCTGCAGAATGACTTTGGATTTGGGTAAATATAACTTTATAGCTAAAGTTTACCTGCTCATTCACTTTGGTATCCGCGCCGGCATTGATGGTTCTGGCGATGGTATTGAAAGGCAGCAGCACGTTATTCTGGATCTGCACCGACTTATTACTTTGCCATTGCATCCCTCCGCTGAAAGTGGTTTTTAATGCAAAGGAATATTTGCTGACAGTGCCGTTCACCGTCCACGAATCGGTACTGTTAGAATATGGCAGTATTACACGCTGCCGCAGGGTGTTGGTAATTACTTCTGAAGCGATATTATTGGAAGCGATATGGTTATAAACAATGTTCAGGCTGGCGAACAAAAGGGTTAGCGCTTTGCGGTAGTTAAATCCAAGGGCGGCCAACTGGTTCTGCCGTTCGGTAAGGCCGGCATTATTGGCATAAAGTGTCCGGTAATCCTTCAGGATATAGCCCTGGTACATGTCTTCTATGGTACCCGCCTCATTGCGGTAGCTGTAAAGCAAATTCAGGTAGTTCTCCATCCCGGTTTGATATTTTACTTTTAGCTGCGGATTGAAATATAACCTGGTTAAACCCTTGCGCAGGGCATACAGGCTATCCGAATAATTGATCTGCTGTAGGCTTAACGGCAAGGTGAGGTTCACTTTGAGGATACTGCCCGGCAGATCGTAAGCCGCTTCGGCATACAGTTTTTTCCTGGCCCAGTTTAAATGGTTGATGGAACTGTCTGATTCAAGGTTAACCGTGTTATCTGCCTGTACAACTTTTAGATCGGAGTTTAACTTTTGTAATTGAACGCTGAACCCTGTTCTGAAACTTTGCGTGATAAGGTTCGACGGTATTTTGAAAGAGATATAGTTATTGGTATACCACGCAGGTACATTTACATTTTGCACCAGCTGCGCATAAGGGACATTATTGTTAAATATTGAATTGTTATAGTCCGGCCCAATTGTCCTGCTCTCGGGCTCAGTCGAATGACTGATATAGGAGTAAGCCTGGATAATGTTGTTTGATCTTAAGGATTTGATCAGGTTAAATTCATTAGAAAAATTCAGCGCGTTATCTTTAAATACCTGGTTTACCATGCCGCCGTTTGTATTCAGGTCTGAGTAATTGGTGGACCGGTTGTTATCCATCAGCAACACATCGTTCAGGTAATATTTATCCTGGTTAATGTTCAGCGTAAACTGAGTATGCAATATGTCGGGGCGGAAGCGGTTACGTTGAGTTTCATTATAGCGTACCGTATCGCCGGGTAAAAAGATGGTGGTGTGCTGGCTGTAGTCCTGACGCCGGGTATCGCGCAAATAGTAAGCATTGATCTTCATCTGCACATTCTTTTTAAAATTGACCAGGTTATTGAGATTGAGGATCCCCGAGCGATTGAATAAATACCGGTTACGTGATAAAGCCGGGTCATTCACCGAACCAAGCGATAACATGGTGGCCGGCACATCGTTATCGATCCGCTGCATATAATCGGCAAAATTGTGCGATACCAGGTCCTGCTGCAGGTCGTTACCTGTATTATTGCCTTTAAGGTAATTAATGGCCTTGTACTTATCCTTAAACATCATGGCATTCAAATCCACATCATAATTGCCAGGTAAGCCCGCGCCGATGCTCTCTTGCCCCACCATCTGCAATTTAGCGCCTTTTTTGAAGCTGAGGTTTAGCGCCACATCATCGCTCACTACTTTATTTTGGAGCACTTTAACGGGCTGGTGGTTCTGGATCACCTGCACCTGGTCTACCACCCCTTGGGGAATGGTAGTGGTAGCAATATTATATTTATCGTCCAGCAGGTTATCACCGCCGATGTACAAGTTGGAGATCGGTTTATTGTTATAGCTGATCCTGCCGTCAGCGGTAACCGTTATACCCGGCAGTTTTTTAATCACATCGCCAATAACCCTGTCCTGCACACTGCTGAAATCAGATACTTTATAGCTTAGGGTATCACCGTTCGTCCGCAACACTGGCCGGCTGCTTTTAATCACTACGGCCTGTAACTGGTTGATGGAAACAGATAAAGTAAAATCAACGGGCGCCTGCAAATCCGTAATCCCCCTGCTCTGATTTTTATAGCCTATACAACGCACCTCGATCAGCAGGCCGCTCACGGGTGTATCTGCCGGGACCGGCAAAATGTAAGCGCCTTTGGTATCGGTAATGGTATAGTTTATAATGTTATTAGTGGCCGCGTTTTTGAGGTTAATGGTGGCATAAGGCACCGGTTTCCCGGTGCTGTCTTTTACTGTCCCCCTAATACTTTGACCAAAGCCGTGAGCCGAAAATAGTAACCCTATAACCAGCAACCATGCTGACTTTATAATCCGGCTCATTTCTTTTCAGGCAATTCTATCGGGTTATTGATCACCGGCTGCGGTCCGATCCTGATATCGATTTTTGGGGCTGGCCTTCCCTGGCTTGCCGCCTGTGCAGCCACCATTGACTGGGCAAAGGCATTCGGGTCTTTTCGCATGGCCTCCTGCAATTTAGAAAACTCCTTTTCGGTAGTTTTAATGGCATTGGTGGGGAGCTGAATGATATTTGGATCGCCAACCTGATCGTCCATGCCTATCATCACGGCCATCCGTCCCTGGTTATCAGGAGCCGGGCTGGCCGGCTGATCACTTTTTTGCGGAGAGATGACCGCTTTTTCAATCCCGTCAAACTTAAAATAGACTTCTTTTTTGGTATCATAAGCCTCTACAATCACCCCCGGTAGTCCATTGAGTTTCCAGGGGCCTATATGCAGCGGCAGATCAGGACTGAACCAAGCCGTATAATCCCTTCCCTTGAAATGGCCTGTTGCTTTTTGGCAATGCAAGCCTCCAAACGTTGCTGTATCTCCGCTTATTTTCCACTCGATGGCGGGCAGGGCATCTGTTATGAGATAGCTATTGAACAGCAGCGGTTCTTTCCTTGCCAGTTTTTTACCGTTCGGGAACTGGTAATAGTCTGTACCCGAGCCTGATGACCTTCGTTGGATATTTACGTGTCCGTCGGGTGAGTTGGTTATCTGTTCCTGCACCTGTTTTTTGAATAGCGCATCCTGCAGCTGCTTGTCATAACTTTTGTAAACCCCGGCATTTTTTCCTACAATCAAAACCATGTTCTCGGTGTAGGGGTGCTCATGGTTGGTGGTATCCCTGATGTGGGAAAACTTGTAGTGTACCAGCACTTGTGCGGTATCCGGTTTTTGTGCCCGGGCCATAATGGTGCATGATAAAAAGACTGTGCACAATAGAAATCGCTTTTTCATAATTTGGATATTTTTAAACAATAGTACCTTACCCTTTAAAGCCACCAAAAACTTTGGTATGAACAGCGTCTTCATTTCTGCATAGAATGGATATTTGTTATTTGAGCTTCTGCCGAAAACAAATTGCCGGTGGCCTTAAGCCCGGATTTCAAAAATTGCCCGTTTAGCCGGCAATTCGCTATATTAACATCAATAATTTATGAATAAGCCGGGCTTAATATACTTTTGAAGAATGCACCGTATCAAGGTTAAACATATCATCGAGATACTGATCCACTTGGCGTTCTGGATAGGGGTGTATTACACCCTGAATTCGCTGACCAGCTCAACGGTCAAGATCCGGGTAAACCACAACGGAAAAATCATGGAAAGGAGTGAGGTAGACACCATTTTTCCGTATTCCCGCTTTACACTCGCTTTTCTGGCCCTGCTGTTTTATGGCAATATATTTTGGATCTTTAAAAAAGCGCTTCGGTATAAAAGCTTATTTGCAGGCATCGCTATAGCCGCCGGCTGGTTTATATTGGTCTTTCTCGCTAATTATATTTTGATTGGCTCTAAATTGAACAATAGCCTGCCCATGGGGCCTCCGCCCCCTGGTTTTGCAGCAGGCAAGGATGGCCTTAATCACCTGGTATCAAATCATAACGCATTTTTTGCAATAGGGAACTGGGTGCACATGCAGCTCACCATGCTGCTTATTTTTTTAACTGCAGCCGGGCTTTCAATAGCCTATTTCTTTTTGAAAGAATGGGCCCGAACTGAACTGGTACGCAATCAGCTGGAGGCTTATCAACTGAGTACCGAGATCAAATTCCTTAAATCGCAGATCAATCCGCATTTCCTGTTTAATACACTCAATAACCTGTTTTCGATGGCCCAGGAAAAGGGGAATGATGAGCTTGCCGACGGGATTTCCAAACTTTCGGGCATGATGCGCTATATGATCTATGACAGCAATGCCGGCGGCGTGCCGCTAAACAAAGAAATAGCATACCTGGAAGACTGCATTACCCTGAATAAACTGCGTTATGCAGATGATGAGGTAAAAGTGATATTTGATCACCCTGTGCAGACTGGAACTGTCATGGTTGCTCCGATGCTATTTATCCCTTTTGTTGAAAATGCCTTTAAGCACGGCGTTTCTATTGGGCAAACATCCGGGATAGATATTGCCATTGTGCTTGCAGACCATAAGCTGATCTTTACCTGTGTCAATACCAAATATAGCGCTATCAAAAAAATGGAGGATGAAAAAAGCGGCATCGGGCTCGAAAATGTAAAGCGACGGCTCGATCTGTTGTATCCCGGCAAACATAACCTGCAGATCAATGAAGAGCAGGGGAAATATATTGTTAAACTCGAAATTGACCTGGAATGATAACCTGCATTGCCATTGATGATGAGCCGAAGGCGCTTGAAGTGATAGAACGCTATTGCCTTAAAACCAGCCTGGTTGATTTGAAAGCTACCTTTCGCGAACCGGTGAAGGCGATTGAATTCCTGAACCGTGAAAAGGTGGACCTCATCTTTCTCGATATTAATATGCCTGATATCAGCGGAATGCAGTTGGTGCAAACCTTGTCGCCCAGGCCAATGATCATTTTTACTACCGCTTATAGTCACTATGCGGTAGAAAGCTACGACCTGAACGCCCTCGATTACCTGTTGAAACCTATCACTTTTGAGCGCTTTCTTGCAGCTATAAATAAAGCCGCAGCGGCACTATCTTCAAGAAATGGGGTAAGCAAAGAGGATGAGCCCACCGTTTTTATCAAAAGCGGTCCGCAAACTTACCAGGTTAAGGTAGATGAGATCTTGTACCTGGAAAAAGACGGTAATTATATCACCATTCACCTTAAAGACAGAAATATCCTGGTGCGTGAAAATATGGGCGATATTTTTGACCTCGTGCCAGCAGCGGATTTTTTACGGGTGCATAAATCATACGTGGTGGCCATCAAACATATTACCATGATCGAAGTACATCAACTTATTATTAACGGCGAAAAAATCCCGATAGGCAGCACTTACCGGGATCTTCTGCGCAGCAGACTGGGGTTGAAATAATAACATCAAATTGATGATTATTGCGCCTGGTTATATTGTTCATCGGTTACATGTTCCAGCCAATCCACCACTTTGCCATTAAGATTTTCCTGTATAGCTATGTGGCTCATGCCATTGGTAGCCGAGGCGCCATGCCAATGTTTTTCGTTAGGTTCAAACCAAACCACATCTCCCGGGCGTACTTCCTGAGCAAGGCCGCCTTCACGCTGTACCCAGCCAATACCTGAAGTAATAATAAGTGTTTGTCCCAGTGGATGCGTATGCCAGGCTGTTCTTGCGCCCGGCTCAAAGGTTACGGTAGCAGATACGCCCCGGCGCGCCTCATTGGCATCAAATAGCGGGTCAATTCGTACTGCGCCGGTGAACCAGTCGGCCGGGCCTTTGGTCGAAGGTTTAGTACCTAATCTTGTAATTTCCATTCTTTTTTATTTTTCCTGGGTTGTAAAGATCGGTTAATTTCTATTCACTTCTCAAACTCTTTACCGGATTAGCTTTTGCCGCTTTTACCGCCTGGAAACTTATGGTTGCAAGTGCAATAACAATTGCTGCCATTCCGCCCGCTGCAAATAGCCACCAACTGATATTGATGCGATAAACATAAGCTTGTAGCCACTGGTGCATGTAATACCATGCAATGGGGGTGGCGATGGCAAAGGCGATAGCAATGAGTATAATAAACTCTTTCGAAAACAAATAAACGATGCTGCCTGACGTAGCGCCAAGTACTTTGCGGATGCCGACTTCTTTTATCCGTTGTACAGCCATGAACGAGGCTAAGCCATACAAACCCAGGCAGCTTAGAAGTATCGCGATAGCTGCAAAAATTTTATACAACTGGGCTAACTGATTTTCCTGTTTGTAAAAACTTGCAATCTTATCATCTAAAAACCGGTATTCATACACAAAGTTGGGAAATGTTTTTTCAAATACTTGTTTAACAGATTGCATTGTCGAAAAAACATTCGTGGTTTTAAGCTTTATGCCGGCCTGATTATACATGGTGATGTTTGTGGCGATAAGTAATGGTGCAAGGCCGTGCCGGAAAGACCTGTCATTAAAATCTTTTAACACGCCAACAACCGGGCATTTTATTACACCATCCCATATGCTGATTTCCTTGTTCAATATATCCCCGGGGTTTTTAATCCCTAAGCTTTTTACAAGCGATTCGTTTACCAAAAACTCCCTGGTAAAGGGGGATGGCTGAAGGTTTCGTCCGGCTATCAACTTTAATTTGTAGGTTGGTACATACCCTTCGTCGGCAAATTTGGTAATCGCCTTGAAACCTGTTTCTTTTGTTGAATGGTCAAACCTGACTGCGCTCCATGTATCATTACCGTTTTCAATCGGGGTGTTCGAACTGTAGCATACCGCTTGTACTCCGTTTATAGAT
This sequence comes from Mucilaginibacter sp. Mucisp73, assembly GCF_059491465.1. Taxonomy (NCBI): domain Bacteria; kingdom Pseudomonadati; phylum Bacteroidota; class Sphingobacteriia; order Sphingobacteriales; family Sphingobacteriaceae; genus Mucilaginibacter; species Mucilaginibacter sp. Mucisp73. The sequence continues at coordinate 6,270,973 of NZ_CP168507.1, forward strand.
AATAGCTGGTCCCTCAAATAACTCAGCCTGCTCATTCGAAGACTATCTACCCGGAACGGAATATTAACAATTGTTTCTTTATCGAAGCCTAAAGGCTGATCCATAAAATAGTCCATTTGCTTTACAATAACGAGCGTTCCGATGATCAGTGCCTGCGCAATAATGAATTGAAACACCACCAGGCCCCTTCTTAATGAAATTCCCTTTGCAGGATCTGTCGTGAGTTTACTTTTTAAAGCATTAACAGGATTGAAACGCGATAAAACAATAGAAGGATAAAAACCCGCCAAGGCGGTTACAACAACTGCCACAGCCAGAAGGAATAAAATAATTGAAGGATTGCTGAATATGTTGAATGAAAGCGACAACTCTAAAAGCCGGCTTATATAAGGTAATGCAAGCATGGTAATAGCAACTGCAAGTAATACAGCACTTGCCACGATCAAAAATGTTTCGACAATGAACTGGAGTTGCAATTGCGATTTATTGCTCCCCAAAACCTTTCTGACACCAACCTCTTTTGCCCGGTTAACAGCCTGCGCGGTAGAAAGGTTGATAAAGTTTACACAAGCAATGAGCAGGATGAACGCGGCAATTAACCACAATACATTGAGCAACTGATGGCTGGCTGTTTGATTACTGTAGTTGCCTGTTTGGGAATCATAATGAACGGCATTTAATGCTTGAATAATATGACTGTCCTTGTTATCAGAAGATTGTACCTTTTGTGAATAAGCTCTCAGCTGTTGATTAAAATTGTCGGCAGTAAGGTTCTGAGGTAACAAAATATAGCAGCCAAAATCAGTTACGGTTCTGTTCCAATCTGTAGATTTTGCTAAATAGTCCCCGGTAAACCCTGTCCCAAAGCTAACAACAAGTTTGAGCTGAAAGTCAGAATTTGGGGGAATGGTAGCCAGGATCCCCGACACTCTTAGTACGTCCGTGCCATGCTCAAACATAAAGCCGCCCATTTGCAATTTAATGGTTTTACCCATTGCCGATTTCCAGTCGCCAAAATACTTTTCAGCAACCTCTTTGGTAAGCAGTACGTTGTCAGGGTCTTTTAATGAAGCGTACGAGCCGGCAAGCAACGGGAAGTTGAAAATTTTAAAGAACGATGGATTGGTGTAAAACAGGCCCCGTTGTTCCTTAAACATTTTTATCGTGACCCCGTTTTCGTCAGGAATAATCAACTGGTCATTTTGGCTTGCAAAAATTGGGGCAACCTGTTCTATTTGGGGGAAAGCCGTTTTTAATCCTAAAGGCAGCGGAAAGGGGATGTCTTTACCATAGGTAATATCACCGGTTTCTGCGTGATGGTATTCGGTTAGCACACGATAGGCACGATCTTTCTTTGGGTGAAAACTATCAAAGCTTGTTTGAAACTGTATAATGATAAAGATCACCATACAAACAGCAATACCTACCGCCAGGCCGGTAATGTTAATAGCGGCGTAGCTTTTATTGCGCGTTAAATTACGCCAGGCGATTTTGAAATAATTTTTAAACATAAAGTTGCGGTTTGTTTTATCACGAGACCATTTAGGAGCGGTTTCATGATTCAAAACTACCGGCGCAAATTGGGTATCGCTTCTCAACTTATAAGTTGGGTACTCTTTTTTTAAGTTATTTTTATATTCCTGCGGGCTTTTCCCGGTCACCTGCTTGAAAATGCGGCTAAAGGTACTTTGGGAGTTAAATCCCGATTCAAACGCTATCCCTAAAAGGGTGATATGATCATTAGCGGGATCCTGCATTTTCCGCGCAGCTGCCTGTACCCGGTATTCGTTAATAAAATCATTGAAGCTTTTTTTGAGCACAGTATTGATGATCCGTGATAACTCATGGGTATGCATACCGAGCTTTTCGGCGAGGGAGCTTAAACTCAATTCAGGATCCTGGTAGTAATTATTTTCTTTAACAACCCGCTTTAACCAGGCGCCTTTTTGCTTCAGTTCCGCTGGTAGTAATGGTTTTAAAACCGGTAAATTATCTGTCTGTGCGGTAATTTCCGGTCTTAAAAATGCTCTTGCCGCCATCCAGATAAGCATGGACATTAGCAGGAGATACAAAGGATAATAGGCCTGTATGCCTAATTGGTAATCATAATAAAAATAGTCGGCAGCTATAAAAGGGATCCACAACAGCCATAACAGCCCGAAGCCTGTCAGTAGGTTATTTATCCATTTTAACTCGTGCCGGTACCGGTCGCCTCCGGTAAATTTTAGCTCCTGGTAAAAGTTTTCGATCAGCTTGCGGCACCGGTATAGATAAATAATGACCGAGATAAATGCTAATAGTAGTAATACAGGGTTTATTCGTTGAAATATCAGCGTATCATAAGTTGCCCGGCCTGTTTTTATACTTTCCAGCACTTCTAAGGACCAGACGCTTAGTTCGACTAACAAGGGGCTGAAATGCAGCAGGTCCCTGCGGGTGAATTTATACTCCGGCCGGGTTATTTTAAGTACATAAAAGAAAATGAGCGGGCCAAATGCCAGCGAAAACTGCAGTGGCAGCCGGCCCCAGTTGGGAATATAGGTTGACAGCCCGATATCGGTGCCCAGGATCCGGACTATCCACAAGGCGGCAATAGCCAATGCCATCGCCAAAAACCGGTTTGCCGACTGGTTTGTTTTCCTGGTGAACCATAAAAGCAGGATAAAAGTGAGGCCGATAAACAGCATCCCAAAAAACGCAGCATCATAAAGGGTGATATGGAATGTATACGGCTTCAACTAAATGAGGTTTATAACTACTCCAAATTAATAAAATACTAATGGATAATAGGTTAACGGATAAATTAAATCCAAAATACACGGATCTGATTTGCAGCGTTTTTTAAATGGATGTATACCCTCGGCTTGTCATAGCATACGCACAAAAAAAGCCGCTCGGTTTGGTAAAGCGGCTTAGTAGCTATCTAATATAAATACTTCAGGGTATTGCCTGATCTGTTCCAAAAAGAATTAATCCCAAATACCGTTCTGCGCTGTGAATATCACGGCCTCACCGCCGGTTACCATAATGGTGTGCTCGTGTTGTGCAACAAAACCGCCTTTATTACCAATTAATGTCCAGCCGTCGGCTTGAGTATCGGCAATTGTCGACCGTGTTGAAATGAATGTCTCTATCGCCACCACCGAATTCTTTTTAAAGCGCGCAGTATTATACCGATCGCAGAAGTTGGCAACTTCATGCGGCTCTTCGTGCAAGCTGCGGCCAACACCATGCCCGGTCAGGTTTTTTATTACCGTGTAGCCGGCTTTTTTGGCTTCAGTTTCAATTAACCTGCCGATCTCCGAAATCCTGACACCGCCTTTAATGTTTTTGATCGCTTTTTTTAAGATCTCTTTCGATGCTTCCACCAGTTTGCCATAGCCATGGATATCTTTCCCTAAAACGAAGGAGCCGCCGTTATCGGCCCAGTAACCATTTAGCTCTGCCGATACATCAATATTTACCAGGTCGCCTTCCTTAAGGATCTTATCGGCCGAAGGTATACCGTGCGCTGCTTCCTCATTCACGCTTATACAAGTATGTCCCGGGAAATTGTAGGTTAACAAAGGCGCAGATCTTGCTCCCAGCTGTGCCAGCAATTCGCCGCCGTATTCGTCAAGTTCTTTTGTAGAGATACCCGGTTTGGCGTACTCCCGCATCCTCCTGAGCGTAATGGCTACAGCATCACTGGCCTGCTGCATTCCAATTTTTTCGTCTTCGGTAGTTATAGACATTCTTAAACTTTTATCTGTTGCAAAATTAACAATTAATGCGGTTGGCAGGGTTTACCAAATGTCAGTTTGTGAGGGTAGGTGTTGTGTTCCCGGAAGTAATTAAAAAAGCCGCTCTACTTTTGTAAATTGGCTTTGTAGTGTGTTTGGGAAATTCTTCCCTCCGGGGCGAAAAGTTATTTTTTCAATGGGCCGACGTGCCGGTACGTGTTGATGAGCAAACCTGTGGGCGTACTCTTCGAGTCGACAAAAGCAAGTTCCCGGGCGTCAATTGTTTCTGATAATAAGCGTTTACCCCGGCCAAGCAACACCGGGTAGGTGATGAGCACAACCTCGTCAGCCAGCCCCTGGTCAAGCAACACAGAAGTTAGCGTTGAACTTCCAACGACGATCAGGTCGGGGCCATCGGTTGATTTGAGATCGCGAATAGACGCTATAATATCCTCGCCCAAACCCTTTACCGGTCCCCATTCCAGGCTGTCGGGCCTGTGGGTTGCTATGTATTTTGTGGCAGCATTTATAGCATTTGCCATTGGGAAATCTCCGGCAGTAGGCCAAAAGCCGCTAAATATATCGTAAGTGTGGCGGGCAAGCAGCAGGTCGAAGTTTGGTCCGTATGCCTCCAGCAGGGTTGCCGCCCCGGCAGGACTGCGATAGGGTGTTGTCCATGCGCCATAGGTATATCCTCCGTCATGTTCTATCACGCCATCCAGCGAGATATGTTCAAAAATTCTGATTTTTCTCATTTGTTTATAAGTAGTTTATAGGTAAATAAAATTTCTTTTTCCTGCGGTGGTATTTTCAGATTGCATTATAGCGGGCTTTTTATTGTAAAAAGCCATTCAGAAGATCCAGGATAGTTTTAGTCTGCTGCATTAAGCCCACATGGCTCTGCGCCGGTACAATGGCTAAATGCGATTTTGGCATGGGGGCTAAATCTGCAGCTACGCCACCGCCCAGTAATTGGTATGTTTTTGCCAATTCTACTTTGTCCAGGCCATCATTGTCGCCCGAGATAAGCAATACCGGCGACGTGATTTTAGCAATATTGGCATCACCCACGTCAAAGGGTACCCCGGCAAAAACAATCATTTGTTCTATAAACTTTCTCCATTTTGTTTTGTCGGGCGCTACTGCATCATATGCGGTTTTTAACGGAGTATTGTCAAAAAATTCAGGCTTAAAGCCTTTAAAACCACCATTTACCACAGGCAGCCAGCCATTAGTTTTGTAGGTTGATGAAATGATCACTAATTTTCTTACCCTTTTAGGGCTTTTTACTGCAAACTGGTAAGCTATAGAACCTCCCATGCTATATCCTGCAACATCGGCACTATCAATTTTTAGGTAATTCATTACTCCTTCCACATCATTTGCCAGGGTAGCAATGTCTAATTTTCTGTCTGAATATGGCGTATGTCCGTGCCCCTGCATTTCAAGGGCAATTACCTTTCTTGTTTTTGACAGTTCGGGGATTAACTGCGCCCAGTTTAACTCAATGGTATAAAAAGCGCCATGCAGCAAAACGATAGGCTTACCCTCGCCATAAACTTCGTAATAAACTTTGATGCCATTAACCGGTGCATAGCCGCTGGCGGCAGGCTTAAGCTGTTGCCCTTTAGATTGGAATATTGTAAAAAGAAGCATAGCTATTATTAATGCCGGTTGGATGACGTTAGATCCCTTAAATACTCTTTTCATGGAATGTTAGTTTAATTGTTTCGATTTGATTGACAATACAAAGATGGCAAGTATTTTAGGCTTGTGTACTGTGTGAAAACGACAAATTGCGGGGTGGATCGCGACATAAAGATATTGCCGGTGAATTTTCTTTATGTTTAAGCCGATATCGACCGAATTCCGCGACGCTAAAAGATCCAATTAAAACCGCTTTACTTTTCACTTTCGTAAAGTCTTTTCCTGGTTGTAGGGAACTATCCCGAACCTATTGTGCGGCAGTGAGTATGCGGCGCAGGGATGCGAAGTAAAATACTCGTGACTTCTCAGGTAGTTTCCTTTATTTAGTAACTTGTAATTGAAATAGTAGCCTGCAATTTCAACTACTAAAATTTAACTGTTAACAGATATCACATCAATGAAACAAAAAGAATTAGCCGAATTAACAAACGACGAATTATTACAGGAAGCAAGGAAGATCAAGTCTGGTAAGCTTATGGATGCCGTGATCTTTGGTTTTTTAATTGGAGTGTCCGTTTATAGCGTTGTCAGAAATGGGTTTGGATTGTTGACCTTTCTTCCATTGATTTATATTCCGATTGCGGCGAGGAATAGGGTCAGGAATAAGGAAATAGAGAGATTGGTGATCGAGAGGGGCTTGAAATAGATCCTATCCGGCCTGAGTGTGCATCGCTGGGATGCAGCGTAGAGTGCCCGTGGCTTCTTAGTTTTGATAAGTCACGGGTACGCCCACTCACTGGCTTTTGTGTCGCATCCTCATGCCAGCGAGGAGAAGGAACTTTAAGCTATTTATAATATCTTGAATATTAGACTGTTGTTCAACAATCGGCGATCCCCGGTAAAATCAATCCCCTTGTTTCAGTGATGAAACCTTCTTGCCTTAACTAATATCCAAACCTTTAAGCTTTCGTCCCCACCCAAAAGATAATCGCGAATAAATTTGCGCAACTCAAAAGTTGCATATATATTTACGCAACTTAAAAGTTGCGCGTTTTAACATGAAACAAGATCTATTCCAGGCCATAGCCGATCCGACACGCAGGGCGATTTTAACCTTAATTGCTATTAAGGCGTTGACACCTAATGCAATGGCCGAAAAATTTGATATGACCCGGCAGGCAGTATCGAAACATATTAAAGTATTGCATGAGTGCGAACTGATTAAACCTGAGCACTCGGGCAGGGAAATTTATTATCACTTTAATGCAAGGAAAATGCAGGAGTTTGATAATTGGTTGGCCCAATTCAGGCAAAGCTGGGAGACACAGTTTAATCAGCTCGACAAAGTATTATCAACAATTAAAAACCAGACAATATGAACAACGATTTGCTATTTGATTTTACCGTTGATAAAGCAGCGCAGAAGGTATTTATAACCCGCGAGTTTGATGCCGGGCTTGACCTGGTATGGGATGCTTTTACCAAACAGGAAATACTTGACCAATGGGCTGCACCCGCACCAATGCGCTCTAAAACCAAATACATGAATTTTGAAGTTGGGGGACGGAGATTTTACGCCATGGTAAGCCCCGACGGGCAAGAACGCTGGCTGCTGCAGAAATATACTTCTATTACGCCCAAAACCAATTTTCAATTATATAATTCTTTTGCCGACAAAGACGAAAATCCCGAATTGCCGGGTTCCGAATGGGATTACAATTTCAGCGAACAGGATGGTATAACAACGGTGAATATTTCCATTTATAATGAATCGCTGGAACGAATGGAACGCTTAACCGATGGTTTCACTAAAGGAATGATGCTGATGTTGAAAAACCTGGACGATCTGTTTTCAACCTTATCGCAAAAATCATAAGGTGAAATGAATATTAATAACCGAAGAGTTAAACAAAAAACATAACAATTTAAAAACTAAAAATTATGAGAGCAATTAATCCCTGGATCAACTTCAATGGCAATGCCCAGGAAGCATTCAATTTTTACAAATCAGTTTTTGGCGGAGAGTTCACCAGGATCATTCGCTTCAAAGACTTAGCTGGCCCTGAATTCCAGGTGGCGGAAAGTGAAGAAAACAAAATAATGTACATCGGTTTACCCCTCGGTAAAAACAATGTATTGATAGCCAATGATGTTCCCGATTTTATAGGGAAGGTAAGTGAAAACGAAAACAGGTCTAAAATATACGCGGGCGCTGAAAGCCGTGAAGAAGCCGACAAAATATTTAACGGCCTATCTGCAGGAGGAGAAGTTGAAGGGCCGATTGGCGACAGTCCCTGGGGTACATACGCCGGTATGTTCAGAGATAAATATGGTATAGAATGGATTGTGGAGTTTGATCCGAGTTATAAGGGGTAAGTTTAAGGGAAAGGAAAGTGCGCGCGTTCCGAACTCAAGCAAAAGGCCGATTAACGAACGTTTTAATCGGCCTTTTCGTTGGATGTAGTTGAGTTGTTTTAAAGTTATGTGTGCTAAACTTCGCATTGTTATTCCTCGTTGTTATTTCTGCTCCACTTTGCCTTTAAAGTAGGGAATGGAATTTCCATTATAGCGATGAACCGCAAATACGTGAGCGAATTGATGCTGCTTTTGTTTGGCTGTTCAATTTGTGCGGCTTTCAGTATGGCCGGGCAGTAACGATTTTAATATTGCAAAAGGGGAGTTTGCTTACACCATGCGGAGCGCTTACGGTACTGAGAGGATTGATATTTATAGAAATGCGTGAGAATAATCTGCCAAATAATGTAACTTACCCAGGCTAAATCTTGTCAGGAGAAACCATTTTATGAGCTATATCACATATAACATAATTGCTAAAGTCGAAAATAATCGAGAGGCCTTAATAGACAACCTTACGAAGAATTTAAAATATCAATATGTACATGAATTTTTCACTCCATTTCATGGGGTTGTTTGTCAGACAAATGATAATCTGAGAGAAATTCCATATACCCGGTTTAAAGAGGGGGAGTTTAACAACGAAACAGAAAAGATTTATAAAGTTGAGAATCAGTTAAGAGACTACAGTATCGAACTTTCGAAAATTTTTGCAGGTACGGAAATTGCATTTATAAACGTTGATTGTTTTGGCGGTAAATGTTCGTCAAATGGGTTTGTTGTTAAAAACGGGCAGAAAATATACGAAAATGATGGTCATCACTCTGCTCACATGGATATCTTAAAACAGATATCGGCAGACTACTCAGGATGGCATTTCCATCCGTTCACCAGAAACTTTTACTCCCGCAATGCCGGGGTCAAGGGCGGCATAGTGGGTGATATCGTCAACTTCACTTTACCCGCAATTTGGATGTCTTTTAACATTGAGTTTGGCAATAATCCATCGTATCATATTGCAATCACAAAAAATGAGCTATTAGTTGAAAAGACAAATTTTTTTGAATTCTATTTCATGAAAATTGACGATGAATGGCTGAAGGTTTTAGGTACCATATTTGATGATTCTGCAGAAAATTTAGCTGATATGGAAAACACAATGTCAGAAAATTTATCCGGGCTTGAATATCAAGTACAATTTGATTTGTTTGATGGTTCACTTCAAAAAAAGATTGGAACATTACCAATCGAATTTGGCTTTGAAGTTGCTCAAAAGAGTTACAGATCTAAGGCCTTCAACGAAAGACCTTTTCAATTTCCTCCCAGGGAAGATAATTCACAGCAAACGGGTTCAAGTCAGGAGGCAAATGCCGGGGAGTCTTCCAATGATAAGAAAGGGTTTTTCAATACCTACCTTTTTAAGTTGTTTCGGCGGAAATAGTTTTTAAAAACGCAGCTGCAATAGTAGCGTCTTTTTAAAAATGGCTCAGCGGTTGCGGTAGCTATAAATGACGATCACTTCCTCTTTATAAATGATATCAGACAATCTGTGATTTTGTATCAGGCCGTCATAGCCGCGGCCTTCGGCTATGATGATAGCCGAAACGCAATTTATAATTGTGTCCCCCTAAATTATTTTTATATTTAGCCGCCACTTATTACAGGATGAAAAAGTTACTAACCTTATTATTTGCGCTCTTTACTATTTTATCGGCCTGCAAAAAAGAAATTGCAAAACAACAAATAGATCCAAAGCCGTCACCTGTAATGAGCAGGGTAAAAATAGAGCCTTTATCAACATCATATACCTGGGGCGACCAGGTTAAGCTAACTATAGATTCTCTCACAGTCCTCAATACCAGCGATATAACTATAGACTTCGGTTCAAACATAACACTTCACCCAACACGTATTGATACCACAAGCGTTTTTTTCAAGGTGCCTAACGCGCTGTTGAATAGATCTAATCTTTTTAATGTTACCATCAATGGGTTGAAAAGCAATGACGGGTATTTAGAGCTTAAGTCGCCAGCTGTGTCCGTTTTGAGTAGTACTATTTTAATACCCGGCAGCACAATCACTATTTCGGGGCAATATTTTAATCCTGTACTGGCAAATAATCGGGTATTGCTGGATACTATTGCCCTTAGCGTGGTTTCGGCTACGCCCACTCAATTAGTTATAAAGGGAGATAATATACCGATGTCAAACAAGGGAAGTTTGATTATCAAAACGGGGAATGATCTTTCAACGATAGCGCAAGGCGATTATATAGTTTATAAATATTTAGCACCTAAGAATGATTTTCCAGGCGCGGCGCGGTTCGGAGCGACTGCTGTAACCATTAACGGAAATATTTACTTCGGATTAGGGAAATCGAAATCAACAAATAATCCCTTAGCTGACTGGTGGAAATACGAACCGGGTGCCGACAAATGGACACAGCTTGCCAGTTGCCCGATGGCATCATATATTGTGAATTCCTTTAGTATCGGTACAAAAGCTTATGTAGGGATGGGAACAGGAACCTTATATGATAATAATTTTTGGTGTTATGATACTTCCTCAGATACCTGGAAGTCAATAGCTTCTTTTCCTGGTACCTACACGATGTTTCCGTTATGCCTGAGTTCAGATAAATACGGTTATATTATAGGAGGTAGTCTGGCTACATCCGGTGCAATCACCAGGACAAACGATGTATGGCGTTATGACCCGGTTACCGATAAATGGAAGCAGACAACGAGCTTTCCGGGGTTGCCACGTGATGAGGCTATGGGATTTACTTTGAATAACAAGGGTTATGTAATTGGAGGGGCAGCCCAAACCGGCGGTTCGAATCCATATGTAGCGGATGCATGGTCATTTGATTTCGGGACTGAAACGTGGAAGCAATTATCGGAGCCGCCACAGAATGTTGCCCGTAGCCAGGGTTTCGCTTTCTCCGCGCAAAACAAAGGGTATGTAGGCGGCGGTACAACTACAGATGGAGGAAGCTTGCCATACGTTTATGAATACGACCCTATTACTGATACCTGGGCCCTGAAGGAAAAGGTTTTTGGTTCAATCAATATTTATTCGGCCTTTGCGAGCGTTAATGGTACAGGTTATATAATTACCGGAGAAGGGTATTTCAATTGGTATTTTGCGGGATCTCAGAGTTTTTTCCAGTTTAAACCATAATCTATCCGAACCAAATCTATATTGAAAGTAAGATTCTGCCGGATACGGTTGGAAATCGCATGATTTAGATATTGACCTTAGCATTTTGATACTAAGAATATTCGCGATAGCACGTCCGCCTCGGCTGGTGCAGGCATGCAGCATGTTCCAAAATAAATTTGCCTCCAACAAAAAAGCCGCACTGCAAATGCAAAGCGGCTTCGTAGCCCGTAGGGGAATCGAACCCCTGTTTGAAGAATGAAAATCTCCTGTCCTAACCCCTAGACGAACGGGCCATTTTATTTTGTTTCCCTTGATTTGAATTACGCAACCCCGGAAAAACGCTGGATTGGTAATTTATTAAAAAACCCCAGATCTTTCGATTTGAGGTTTCGTGTCTTGTGGTAGCCCGTAGGGGAATCGAACCCCTGTTTGAAGAATGAAAATCTCCTGTCCTAACCCCTAGACGAACGGGCCTTTTTTTATTGTTTCCCTTGATTTGGGATTGCAAAGATAGAGTTTAAATAATAAAATTAAAATAAAGAATAAAAAAAATCCAAATTGTTGATGAAAGTTGTTGTATATCAATTAAATAAAATAAAAAATTAAGATGGGGCTTGCAAACCTTGCCGGGTTAAAGCTATCTTTATTCCATAAATCAATCATCTTTTTATGAAAGCTATCTGGAATAACCAGGTCATTGCCGAAAGCAATGACACTATTGTTGTTGAAAATAATCATTATTTCCCTAAAGAAAGTGTTAAGGCCGAGTACCTTAAACCGTCCGATGTGCATACAACATGCCCGTGGAAGGGGCTGGCATCATATTATTCCCTCGAAGTTGACGGCAAAGAAAACCAGGATGCCGCCTGGTTTTATCCCGAACCAAAAGATGCTGCAAAAAACATTACCAACTATGTGGCGTTTTGGAAGGGCGTGAAAATTACCGAATAAAGCTATGAAAACATACGATGCCATTGTTATAGGCGCCGGTCAGGCCGGCGCCCCGTTAGCCAAAAAATTGGCTAATGCCGGGAAAAAGACCGTTATAATTGAGAAACGATTTTATGGCGGTACTTGCGTTAACGATGGCTGTACGCCTACTAAAACCATGGTTGCTTCGGCAAAGGCGGCTTACATGGCCGGTAAAAGTTATGAATTGGGCGTGCCGGTAAAAAAGTTTTCGGTTGATCTTGCCGCCATAAAAAAACGTAAGGATGATATCGTATTACGCTCGCGTAATGGCGGACTAAAAGCTGCCGAAAAAACACAAAACCTCGATGTGGTGTTGGGCGAGGCGACTTTTACCGGCGAAAAAACGGTTGAGGTTAAGCTTAACAGCGGTAAAAAGCAAACGATTACTGCGGATCTTATCTTTTTAAACCCGGGTGCGCTGCCTTTGATTCCCCAAATTGAGGGATTGAATGAGATAAAATATCTCAACTCAACCACCATACTTGATTTGGAAGAAGTACCGGGGCATCTGCTTGTGCTTGGCGGAAATTACATCGGACTGGAATTTGGGCAAATGTTTCGGCGGTTTGGCAGCAAGGTTACTATTTTAGAAAAGTCGGAGCGGATAGTATCGCATGAGGATCTGGATATTTCGGAAGAGATGCAAAAGATCCTCGAACTGGAGAAAATCGAGATCCTCAATAATGCTCAGGCTGTTAAGTTTAAACAAAAAGCCGGCGGCAAAATAACAGCGACGATAGCTCAAAAAGGAGAGGAGCGAAAAATTAAATGCACCCATGTATTGGTGGCCATCGGCCGCAAACCGCAAACGGAGGCTTTGAATTTGCCCATCGCAGGGATTGAAACGGATGAGCATGGTAATATCAGGGTGAACGATAAGCTGGAAACCTCAGCCGCTGGTGTTTATGCACTTGGCGATGCAAAGGGCGGCCCGGCATTTACGCATATCTCCTATAACGATTATACCATTGTTTACCGTAACCTTTTTGAAAAAACGGATTATAACATCCAGGACCGTCCGGTGCCTTATTGCATGTTTACCGATCCGCAATTGGGCAGGATCGGCTTGGATGAAACGGGGGCAAAAAAGCTGGGGATTAAATATAAAGTAGCAAAGCTGCCCATGGCCCATGTGGCGCGTGCTATTGAAACCGGCGATACACGTGGTTTTATGAAAGCCATTGTTGATCCGGATACAAAAAAGATCTTAGGTGCTACGGTACTTGGCCCCGAAGGTGGCGAAATCATGACCGTATTGCAAATGGCCATGGAAGGCGGTATTACTTACGACAGGATCCGTTATTGTGTTTTTGCGCATCCACTGTATTCCGAATCGCTGAATAACCTTTTCATGACCCTTGGGGATTAAACCAGCGCGCATGATCAAGGTTGATAAGGTAAGCAAATATTTTGGTGGGGTTAAAGCAGTTGATGGGGTATCTTTCGAGGTAGGGGAGCAGGAGAACCTCATTTTGTTGGGCACCAGCGGCTGCGGTAAAACCACCACGCTAAAAATGATCAACCGGCTTATTGAGCCAACCAAAGGCAGTATTTACATTGATGGCAAAAACATCATGGAGCAGCAGCCAGAAACCTTGCGCCGCGGAATTGGCTACGTATTGCAAAATAACGGCTTGTTCCCGCATTATACGGTTGCTCAAAATATAGCGGTTGTTCCTACCCTGTTGAAATGGGATCAACAGAAAACTGAAAAGCGCACGGCCGAGCTAATGGAAAAACTCCACCTCGATGCTTCGTATCTGAATATTTACCCTAACGAACTGAGCGGTGGCCAGCAGCAGCGCATTGGCTTGGCAAGAGCATTGGTGTCGGATCCGCCGGTGTTGCTGATGGACGAGCCTTTCGGTGCGCTGGATAATGTTACCCGCTCGAAGATCCACGCCGAATTTAAAGCCCTCGATGAGCTGAAGCGCAAAACCATCATCATGGTTACACACGATGTACAGGAAGCTTTTGAACTGGGCGACAGGATCTGCCTGATGGATAAAGGTAAAATTGTACAGTCGGGCACACCTGCTCAATTGCTTTTTAATCCTGTCAATGATTTTGTAAAGGATTTTCTGAAACATCAGCGCCTGCAACTGGAATTTAAGGCCATTAAGCTGATCGATCTTTGGGAATTATTGCCTGAATTAAATAAAGAAGCGAAAGCCTCATCTTTTGATGCCGGTATTAACCTGTGGGAAGCCCTGGAGAGTTTTAAATTTAATAACGGCGAAACCATTAATATCAGCAAAGATCAAAACCAGATTAAAACTGTAAGCTTTGAACAGCTGATGACGGCCTTTTATCAATATAAAAACCATCAGGCCCATGAATGAGCAACAGCAAACTTTATGGCAGTTTATGCAGCAGCAGGCCGGCAAGTTGCAGGAACAAACACTGCAGCATATCGGGCTTACTTTTATTTCGTTGTGTATAGCTGTATTGGTTGGCTTGCCGCTGGGCATTCTTATTGTTCGTAAAAAACAATTCGCCGGTGTAGTTTTAGGTATTGCAGGTGTATTGCAAACAATTCCCAGTATAGCGTTGCTTGGTTTCATGATCCCGCTTTTAGGGATTGGTCCTAAGCCGGCCATTGTTGCATTATTGCTATACGCACTTCTACCCATTATCCGCAACACCTACACGGGCATTTTAGGGGTTGATGCGTCGGTTAAAGAAGCTGCTGTTGCTATGGGGATGAGCAAATGGCAAATACTGTTTAAGGTAGAATTGCCCCTCGCTATGCCGGTAATATTTGCCGGCATCCGTACCGCTACGGTGATCAACGTTGGCGTGGCAACACTGGCCTCGCTCATTGCAGCCGGTGGTTTGGGCGAGTTTATTTTCGGTGGGATCTCACTTAATAATACCAACATGATCCTGGCAGGAGCAATCCCATCGGCCTTGCTTGCTGTTATTTTTGATTTATTACTGTCGATGGTGCAGAAGGTCAGCTTTAAAAAGCTTAAACGGGTGGTATATGCTTTTCCGGTATTGCTGGTAGTATTCTGCCTGTTCTATATCATCCCGGCAAAATCAGAAGGAAAGCTTACCGCGGGTTTTACGCCAGAGTTTATGGGCAGGCAGGACGGCGACCTCGGCCTTAGGAGCAAATATGGCTTAAAGATCCATACTATCGTAATCAGTGATGCTATAATGTATAAAGCTGCGTTTGAGAAGCATCTCGACGTGATCAGCGGATACTCAACTGATGGCAGGCTAAAAGCTTACGATTTGGTTGTGCTGGATGATGATAAGCACATTTTTCCGCCATACTATGCGGCGCCAATTGTGCGCGACGATGTCCTGAAAAAATTTCCTGACCTTGAACAGACATTAAATCTGCTTTCGGGCAAAATAAATGATTCAGTCATGACGGTTTTAAATTACCGTACCGACTATCTTCACCAAAGCCCCGAGCGCGTTGCAAAGGATTTTTTGGTTGCCAATAAATTATGGCGACCGGAACGGGGCGGGAACGATGGTATAGTGCGGATAGGTTCAAAGATATTTGGTGAACAATACATCCTGGCTAATATGTACAGCATGCTGATAAAGGGTTATACAGATCATGAGGTATCAACCAAAACAGGCCTTGGCGGCACCAAAATTTGCTTTGACGCGCTAACCAATAACCAGATAGATTTTTACCCAGAATACACGGGGACGGGTTTGCTGGCTATTTTACAGGCGTCGCCAAAAACGGTT
Organism: Mucilaginibacter sp. Mucisp73; assembly: GCF_059491465.1. NCBI lineage: Bacteria > Pseudomonadati > Bacteroidota > Sphingobacteriia > Sphingobacteriales > Sphingobacteriaceae > Mucilaginibacter > Mucilaginibacter sp. Mucisp73. The sequence goes on from NZ_CP168507.1 coordinate 6,286,548, forward strand.
AATGAGGTAACAGTAAACAAGGATAGCACATATAATTACGTACAGCGACAGTTTGAAAGTAAATATCAGATAAAATGGCTTAAGCCAATAGGTTTTAACAATGCTTACGCTTTAATGATGAGGCGACAGCAGGCCAGGCAATTGGGGATTAAAACAATTTCAAACTTAAAACAGTTTTTGGATAAGAAATAACATCGATGGATTTAATAGCCCGGTACAAAGAGGTACGCCAACGTACAGAAAAAATTTGCTCGTATTTGCAAACCGAAGACTATGTGGTACAGCCTGTTGTGGACGTTAGTCCGCCTAAATGGCATATCGGGCACGTTACCTGGTTTTTTGAAACGTTTATCCTTAAGCCCTACTTCATGGGTTACAAGGAATATAATCCTGATTATAACTACGTTTTTAACAGTTACTACGAAACTGTTGGCACGCGCGTGATCCGTACAGATCGTGGTAACTTAAGCCGCCCTACAGTTATTGAAATCTATGGATATCGCAAATACGTAGATGAGGCCATGGAGGGCTTTTTATGCGGCGAAGTAAGCGACGATGTTAAAGAACTCCTTATTCTCGGTTTTAACCACGAAGAGCAGCACCAGGAGCTTTTAATGACCGATATTAAATTCATACTGGGTCATAATCCGCTGTTTCCAGCCTATAATAAAAATTACACTGCCCCTCGTATTGATGAAGGGGAGGATGATGCTTTTATCAGCATGGATGAAGGCATTTATGAAATAGGTTTCAATGGCGATGGCTTTTGCTTTGATAATGAACTAAACTGGCATAAAGTATACCTCAATGCTTATGAAATAAGTCCCAAACTGGTAACCAATGCCGAATACCTGGAATTTATTAACAGCGGCGGTTACCACGATTTCCGACACTGGCATGCCGAAGGCTGGGATTGGGTGAAAACCAATAAAGCAGAAGCGCCTTTATATTGGCATTTGATAGATAATGAATGGCACAACTATACCTATCACGGTTTAGAGCCACTTCATTTGAAAGATCCGGTTACCCATATCAGCTATTTTGAAGCCTATGCTTACGCTTCGTGGAAGGGCTTGAGATTGCCAACCGAATTTGAATGGGAAGCGGCATCCTCGAAATTTAACTGGGGGCGCCGCTGGGAGTGGACAGAAAGTTCATACCTGCCATATCCGGGCTTTGCCAAAGCGCCGGGTGCCATAGGCGAATACAATGGCAAATTTATGGTTAACCAGAAAGTTTTGCGCGGCGCGTCAGAAGTTACACCTCCGGGTCATAGTCGTGCAACTTATCGCAATTTTTTTCAGACAAATTTACGATGGCAATTTACTGGCATAAGACTTGCGAGGTAAATTGACACAAAACACCACCACATCTATGAACCAAGCCTTTACACCCACAGCAGTAAATTGTGACATAAGCGCCGAAAATAGGCAGTTTTATGCCGACGTTGTAGCAGGGCTGCAGGCGGAGCCAAAGCACCTCAATTCAAAGTATTTTTATGATGCAAATGGCGATAAGCTGTTCCAGGAGCTCATGAACTGCCCTGAATACTATCCGACTAACTGCGAACTGGAGATCTTTTCAGAAAAAACCGCTGAAATCTGCGATGCGCTAATTGCCAATGGAGATGCTTTTGACCTGATAGAACTTGGTGCTGGTGATGCCACAAAATCCTCTTACCTGCTTAAATATCTGCTGGATAAAAAAGCTGATTTTACTTATTTGCCTATTGATATCTCAGATAATGTAATATCATATCTCAATATAACCCTGCCCGTAACTTTGCCCGGCTTAAAGATCACCGGACTAAATGGCGAATATTTTGAGATGCTGAAAAAGGCCGCCGCTATTTCACCAAGGCGTAAAGTGGTGCTGTTTTTAGGTTCAAACATTGGCAATATGCCACTTGATGGGGCCATAGAGTTTTGCCGTGAGCTAAGGAATAACTTGTCGGAAGGGGATATGGTATTGATTGGCATGGACCTGAAGAAGGACCCGCGAGTTATCCTTGCTGCTTATAATGACAAAGATGGTATTACCCGTGAGTTTAACCTCAACCTGCTTCGCCGCATTAACCGCGAGCTGCATGCTAATTTTGATATAAGCAAGTTTGAACATTATCCAACCTACGATCCCGAAACCGGGGCGTGCAAAAGCTACCTCATCAGTTTGCAAGATCAGCAGGTAAGCATCGGCAACGAAAAAATAGATTTCAAGAAGGATGAATACATCTACATGGAGATCTCCCAAAAGTTCACCCTTATGCAAACCGATCAGATAGCCATAAACACAGGCTTTCAACCGATAGGTCAGTTTTTTGATACCAAAAAATGGTTTATCGATGCGGTTTGGGTAGCGGCGTGACCGTTGATTGAGAATGATTGCGTTGATTTCGCTGATATATTAATATGCTCAGAAAAATCAACGTAATCAGTGTAATCAAAACACATCAACGGTTCAGAGCACTTTCGGGTTCAACTCCGAATCAATCAGCCCGCCGATAGGCTTACCCATCAGCCATTTATGGTGATCATTTTTTTGCCATTCGTTTTTGTAAGGGGTAACGCGGGCACCATCGGCTACATAAATGATGGTCATGATCTCGCGCATTTTGTCTGAGTTGTTGCCGGGAGCATTGTGAATGGTGAAGCCCCGATGCCAGGTTGCATCGCCGGCCTTCATGGTTTGGGCGCGGGTTATTTCAAATCCTTTCTCTTTCACATATTCGTCAAACGCTGATTCCGATTCGTCAGAAATTTCATGGTTAAATACAGCGCCATTAACGTATGAACCCGAGGCAAAGGTCAGCATACCCATGTTTACATCAATATCAACCAGGGGCATCCAGAGGGTCACCGTATTGTTGGTATCGATGGGCCAGTAATATTGGTCCTGGTGCCATGGGGTAGGGCCGCCGCCGGGTTCTTTAAAGAGTGCCTGGTCGTGATAGATACGTACATTTTCAACCCCCATCAGGTCGGCGGCAATTTTGGCCAGGCGTTTGGCCATTACAAAGGTTTTAACATCTTCATCAACCTGCCAAAGGTTCATGATCTGCAAAAAGGCTTTACCATAAGTGTCGCGCTCTTCCAGTTTGCGCTTTTCGGTGTTGTACCTGTCGGCCGCGCCAACAATTACGGGGCGATAGGCAGCAATTTCATCTTTTGTAAGCACTTCGTGTACAAGGGTATGGCCTTTTTCACGAAATTCATTAATATTGTGGTTGGATAGTTTTATAAAATTATCAAGTGACGGTAAATGAGCGATCTGTGTATCCATAGTTTTTAGGTTTATATTTCAAAGTAAGGTTAACTTTAGTTGAAAAAAAATGAAATGAATGGTACATTTATGGATGATTTTATCCGTAATTTGAATTAGAATTTTATTTACGTTAAAATATGCAATGATAAAAGCGTCGTACGAAGTTCTTCAACCTACAAATACGCAGTCATTTCTGGTACGGAAATTTGATAAGCTGGCATTTGATGCCCCTTATCATTTTCATGAAGAATATGAATTAACGTGTATCATCAGCGGCACCGGCAAACGCTATGTTGGCAGCCACATGGAAGATTTTGCGTCCGGCGATCTGGTGTTGCTTGGTTCTAACCTGCCGCATTGTTGGAAACTTGAACCCAATGAAACAGTGCTTCGCGAGGCAAGCGCGGTGGTGATCCAGTTTAATGATGCTTTTTTGGGCGAGGAGTTTTTTAACAAATTTGAGCTTCAGCTCATCAAAAAACTTTTTCAGCAAAGCGGTTGCGGAGTGTCTTTTTATGGCGAAACGCGTGCCGAGGTTAACAAACTGCTGCTTAGCCTGGTTGAAGAGAAAAGTAATTTCAGGATGCTGATAGGTTTGCTCGAGATCCTGCACCGTATGGCTTCATCAGAAGAGTACGTGCTGCTCGATCAGAACCGCATTATTGGCGAGCGCTCAAATACCGAGCGTGAACGTATTAACCCGGTATTTGCTTACCTGGTTGAAAATTTCAGAAAACATGTATCATTAGATAAAGCGGCCGGTATTGCCAATATGACCCCGAATGCTTTTTGCAAATACTTTAAAAAAGTTACCCGCAAAACATTCATGGAAACTATAATTGAGTATCGCCTTAATTATGCCATACAGCAACTGGTGCAAACAGATAAGCCTATTTCAGAGATCTCCTATGAGAGCGGCTTTGGCGATGTATCGCACTTTTATAAAATGTTTAAAGCCAAAATGAACCTGAGCCCGCTTAACTACCGCAAAAGGTTTATGCGTAACCTGGCCGGCGATAAAAAGTTATCGGCGTAGTTGTTACTAAGTCCAACGCCGGAAGTCCGAAAGTTCCCTTTTCTATAGCTTAGTACTAATGGTTACGTGACGTTAATAATACCACGCTTAATAGCGTAAATAACCAATCCTACTAAATTTTTCGATCCGGTTTTTTCAAACAGCCTTGCGCGGTAACCTTCAACAGTGCGCACACTCAGGAAAATTTTATCTGCTATCTCCTGGTTGGAGCACTCCTGGCAAACCAGTTTAAGCACTTCAATTTCGCGCTCGTTAAGGTCGGTTTTGCTATTGGGGATATTATCGGCGTGATCGTTGCCTACCAGCTGTTTGATGAGCGTTATAGAGAGATGTTCATTAAAATAAAAACCTTTGTTATAAACGGTTGACACAGCCTCAATGATCTCTTCCGGTTCGGCATTTTTAAGCAGGTAGCCCGATGCGCCGGCCTTCATCATGTCAACAATATATTTGTCTTCGTTAAACATAGATAGCGCAAGGATCTTAATATCCTTAAAATGCTGATGGACATAGGTGGCGGTTTGGATGCCGTCCATTTCGGGCATTTTAATATCCATCAATATAACATCGGGGGTTTTGTCGGTCAATAAGCCTATCAGCTCTTTGCCGTTCGAAGCCTCGAGTACCAGCTCAAAACCTCCGCAATCTTCAAGGGTAGCTTTTAAACCATTTCTGAAAATTTTATGGTCGTCTACTATACCTAATTTAATTGGGCCCATAGGTTGTTAACAAGATTCAAATTATCAATAAATATAAACTATTGATTTTAACTATGCTACTTTTAATTTAATGATAGTGATTGCGCCGCTAAGCGGTTTGCTGTACGTATTTATTTCGCCATTAATGAGTTGCACGCGGCTTTGTAAATTTTTAAGACCGAAACCCTGCTTAACATCGCCCATATTAAAGCCTTTGCCATTATCCTTAAACTCCATAATGAGGTAACCGGCTTGTAAGGCCATATTAAGGTTTATGACCGTAGCTTCCGAGTGTTTGATAGCATTACCAAACAACTCCTGGGCTATGCGGTACAGTGCCAGTTCAATTTCATTAGAGAAGCGTTTATCGGCAAAATTTTTAGTGAAATTAACTTTGATATGGGTGTTGTTTTCCACTTTGGTGCACAGCGCCTCGACAGCAATCAGCAGTCCATAGTCGGTAAGTATAGGAGGCAACACATTCTGTATAATGTTCCTGATCTCCTGGATGCACTCATCGGCCAGTTTGCGGGTATCTATCAGCAGGGGTTGGCTTACCTCGCTCACGCAATTTTTGTCCAGCCGGTGCAGGTTAAGCTTGATTGCCGAAAGCACCTGGCCTACGCTGTCGTGCAGGTCTTCGGCCAGGCGTCTGCGTTCACTTTCCTGGGTTTCAAAGACGGCGTTCATGAGGTCGGTTTGCCGTGCATCATGCATGGCGCGTAACTCTGCCTGGTTTTTTAGCATCCTCCGCTGGTAAATAATCACGAAGAAGAATAAAAAGCCGATCAATATAACAACCACGAGTGTCCCGATGATGAGTACCGGGATTAAGCCATTTTGGGTTATCTCTAAAATAGGGCTGTTATACATGATCATAATATGCAAACCTGCTATGCCTTTTTTTGTGGCTTGCAAAGTAATGCAACAGAGTATATTAGATTCGTAATAATATTAGTTATGCTAAAGATAACATAATAATCTGCTTTATCCTTATCAGGTATCTTGCTAAAAAGCATAAATAAAAAGATATTGACTGCTGAGTAAAATAGCACGCCTGAATTAAACCAAAATAAACCTTGTTTTTCAATATGAATAAAGGTTTGTGGATTTAAAAGTTGATAGAAGTATATAAGCGATAATACTATTAGTAAAAGACTTGATGCTGTATTTGAAACCGATGGATAATCAAACAAATTTTTGGCGTTATATAATACTACTGCCACTGTTATAGCTGCGAGTAATATAACTATCTTCTTTAGAAAAGACTTTGAAAGCAGTTTATAATACATCAAGCCAAAGAATCCTATTGTTAGGATAACATATACGTGGAGTAATGGATTAGTGTTTAAGGGGTGTCCGGTATGTGGCTTGAATTGATATGACAACCACATCGACCAGTCAAATAAGGCTGATATCAATAAAAACAAAGCTAACAATTTCATTAAGCTGTCAAGATGCTTGTAGTTATGCGCCGCTGCCAGCAACGGGAATAGACCGGACATGACCGATATATTCATTAATAAAACGCTTACAAGCATGTGATTAGAATAATTAATATTAGTCTTCAGTCAAAATATTTTGCGGACAGCCAGCAGTACCAGGACATGGCACGGCCTGTTCACCAACAATATTGTCATTTTCGGCTGTCATAAGTGCGAAGGTTTGAACACCTTTGGCAGACTCTTTAGCCGCTGCTGATTTATTGCCTGGAAGTTGATCCTCTCCATCAGCCGTTACCCCAGTGATTATAAAATGCTGCTGCCCGCTAACATCGGCGATAACAGATAAAAGGAAATTGCTTACAGAAACCCAAAACTTTTGCCAGTTATTAAGCTTTTGATCGTTGGCATAATAAATACGGATGCCCATACAGCCATCCTGCTTTAATATGGTGTTTAATATTTCCTGTCCGAAAAATTGTGATATGATATCTTTTGGATTACGGTGCCTGTGATTCTTTGTCCATTCGGCCGCCAGGTTGATATCAATCGGTGCGCCTTCTTTTCCGGTAATAGGTGATGATGGTCTTCTTTCTTGTGTTTCCATAAAAAATAATAGCGTGTAGGGATTTAGTTTTGTATAAAACTAATACTAATAAGTATCTCTTTCAATGAGATGCCCCAGCCATATATCTTACAATATATTGGCGGTTCGTTTTTATCTGTTTGATTATTAATTGATTGTGAATTTAATCCGTTTTATCACGCTTGTATTATACGTATTTTTACGTATCAGAAACTGTAATCTTACGTGGCATGAAATTGCTGGTTATATAGGTCTTTTGTGCTTAAATAATCCTGTTTTTCAGGATGCAAAAAAAGTTTTTAATATAGTATCTAAATATGGATATTGTTTATTAAATTGCTTTTGATAATAATATTACAAAAACCTAAAACCAAATTTTATGAAACAAGAAATGCTAATTACACAGATCAGCCCTGATCAGGTAGGCGAGTTCATCAGCGAGAGCTTTTATCAAGAGTTAACCGAGAATTTTCAGCAAAAATTTCCCACAGAAGTTAAATCGGTAATGCTTAGCCGCACAGCTGTTGAAACTGTTTTGAACGCTGAAAACATATCCGGTATCAAGTTTATGAACGGCCTTGAAGATGCCAACGATCCGTCATCAAGAATGCTGGTGCTGATCCCTTGTAATTACACAGTAACTGCCAGTTTACCTAACTCCATCATTAATCAACACGGTTTTATGACTAACACAGGTGAAGTTATTTCATTAGAAAGAACATGGCAGGTATTATTTAATCATGTATTAAATTTTAAGAAACTTGATCCTGTCATGGCTTATACCCAGATTAATCGCGGATCGTTTTTTGGCCGGGTACGTCTGATTGAAACGCTTGATGCTGTTGATTGTGATCAATTTATATATCACTTTGGCTATCTTATAGAAGAGAATTTGCTGTATAAGCCTGTTATACAACCAGCCAACGGTGTCAAAATGTACACAGAGCAGGCTATGCCATGTCCAGGTACATCCGGTTGTCCGGCAGTGACCACATCAAATGACCCATGCGCCCTTACCCGTATTACAACTACCATGTTAGGCACAGAAGCCGAAGGCCAGTTAAATACACTGCGCGCGTTCCGCGATAAAATACTAACCGATAAGTTTAGTGGTGTGGAAGTTGAGAAATATTACACCATTTCTGCATCGCTGCTGGAAGCTATTGACAAAACACCAAACCAAGAGGCGATATTTAAAGGCCTGTACGATAAATATATTGCTACATCGCTTAACGCGATAAACCAAAATGATGAGGAAACTGCTTTCGTCCTGTTCCAGGAAGCTATGCAGCACCTTACCGAAACGTATCTGTATCAATAACAACCTAAAATGTGATTGCAAAGCGTCTTTCCTGCCCGGAAAGGCGCTTTCTTTTTTATACCGAATTTCCCTTAAAACGTAATTCTACGTTTGGTTCATGTTGATGATACGCTTTTATATCACGTACAAGCACAAGCTATAATAGCGTACTGGCAACGTTGATTGCGCAGCCGTTTTGCCCAAACTTTGACTCAGCAAATGAGCCGCACTCAACTTGTTTGCGGTGGAGTATGCTGAAAATCCAGTTTAAAGAGTAAGCCGGTACAAATACTAATCAAAAACTTATGAACTACATTATTAAAGGGAACCTTCGCGGTTTATTATGTTCAGACTGCGAACTGCCCGTTGCAGGCACATCGGTAAAAGTTTATCGCCCTTCCGATCAGCAAAATGAAACCCGGCTTGCTGTGGCCGATCCCAAACAAACCTTTCACCAGGTAACCGGCGAAGAGCTGAAAGCCAAGGAACGGATGTTCATCACCCAGGCCGATGTGCAGGAAAATGGTGATTTTACTATTGAAATCGATGGCGGCAAATCCAGCTATGAAGGCGGCAGTATTGATGTGGACTGGTATTGCGGCAACGTACCTTTCAAAATTCCGTTACCTAAAAAAGACCCGGTATTACAGTTTCATATCACTACGCTGCAGCCCCTGTATAAAAGCAGCCAGGAAAATGCTCAATATGCAAGATTTGATTATAAAATAGATTCCAAATGGTTTTGCCGCATCCTTACCTTATTGGACATTTGGGTAGTTTGCGGTTATGTAAACGATTGTGAAACCCAAAAGCCAATCCCCGGTGTTAAGGTTTTTGCTTATGATGTAGACCTGCTGCAAGACGACTATTTGGGTAACGCCTATACCGACAACACAGGCAAATTCACCATAGTATATCCTGGCGACAATTTTAGGAAAACCTTATCGCCATGGCTTAAGGTAGAATGGCCTGCCGGACCTGATTATTATTTCAGGGTTGAAAGCTCATCTGGTACTGTATTGTTAGCGGAAGACCGAACCCGCGGCCGCCAAAACGACAGGCACAACGCCAATAACTGTTTCTGCGTAAAGCTGTGTATTAAAGGCGGCGGCATTATTACCAGCGATACGCCATGGTTTACTTCGGTAGGGAATTTCAGCATTACATCTGATATCGACGGCAGCGGTAAAACCCTCATCAGCAAATTTGGAGCGGGTGGCACGGGTTACGGTTTCTTTGGTTCGGTTAAGCTGGGGGGCTACGCCACCAAGAAAGTGCCCACCGCGCCGGCCAGCCCGCTTTATTACCGCTTTTTGTTTTCTACCGATAATGTGAACTTCAGCCCGGTAACTTCAGCCCAGATGGAAACTACAGCCTTAAAAGTTGCCACCCGGCAAATTACCTGGAATGGTACAACTGCCTTTCAGGATGTAGTGATCGATATCAATCAACCTGCTTCTGTGCCCGATAGCGTTCCGGCAGATAATTATCCTAACCCGATCCCGGATCATGTGCTGCACCCGGATGTTAACGGCTGGGTACGGGTTGACCAACCCGCGCTTGATAATGGCTTTTATGGCTCGTTGTTTTACTTAAACACAACTACCATCATCGGCGGCGGCGATGCCAGCGCCGGGTTAACGCCAGGTTTAGCTGTGCCTGTGGCAGATCAGAAAAACGGCAGAATGTTATATATTCAATTTCAAACTACTGATGATCCGGCTAATCCCGCTTCGCCAAACCTGAATACCCAATCGCTTATCGGTAAGATCTATGTGAATAACTGGAACGAAGTAAGCCTGCTAAAACTGGAAGAACTTTTTGCCGGCGGAGGCAGCGGCTGCACTCCGGTAAGCGGAACCGCCCATGCCGATTACACAGTTGATCATGAACTGATTGCCAGCTGGTCGCTGGGGGTATGGTCAAACGCTACGGGCACGGTCAGCGGTCTGCCCAGCGGCACAACCCCGCGCGGAGACGCTAAGAAATTTGACATGGCCTCGCCGTCACCATTTGTTTTAACTCCTCCTTTTAGCGCATGGCCCTCATGCGCCTATAGCCTAACCCTGACAACCTATCGCAAATTAACCACCGGCGAAAGTAACGACTGGGGAAAAACGAACCAGGTTATCTTTTGCAAGTAACCTGCATGTGAACGGGGGAAGAGGGTGCCGTTGCATGTCGGCGCCCTCTCATTTTAACCGTTAAAATAATCTCAGGATGTACGAAGCCTCGTACAAAAGGAACACGATCACCAATGCCGCGTGAAAGTTGCGGTTCTCTACTTTAATGGCTATCATACATAATATAAAATGACTGATATTGCGGATCGGGTATTCGATATTGTAATGATGTACATAAGTTGACCCCTTTATTTCGGTATCAACAATATCAAGTAGGTAACTGGCCCCCAAAATGCTGAAGATCCATTTCCGGCGTGAGTAAAAGTAGTCTTTGTAGTCCTGATAGTCTTTTAAATCATCAGGATAGAGCAACGCACAGACGCTGTAATAAGTAACAATGTAGATAATGATGAAAAAGTACTCGGCAAAAAGCCAGTGCTTTATTTCGTGCAGGCTAATCTCCCACCACCAAAAGTGCAGCAGCAATATAAACACGTAAAGCGCCCACAGGTTATGCACCCAATAAGGTTTATCCCGGCCGGGATGCTGAATTTGCTTGGCCGCTCCTTTAAGCAGGTGGGTAATGCTAAGTCCCAGTGTTATGCTGATAACAGCCTTGATGTGACTAAAGGTATCCATAGGCGAGCGTTGGATTGATAATTAAAAGTAAATATTTTAATTTATCATTCACAATGGGCCAACGGTTTAGGTATTAAAAGCAGGTCATTGCTGCGAGGGGCGAGCGTGGCCATGTGTAGGAAAGCGACGCGGCAATCACAAACTATACAGGGCGGCTCTGTACAACTACTGAATTTCCTATTGCATAATAAAATTAAGGTCATGCTGAACTTGTTTCAGCACCTCACTCGCAAAGCAGCCATGCTAAGCAAAGCGGCTATCTGTCCTGTGGGGTGCCGAAATAAATTCGGCGTGACGATGGGGCTGTGTATTGCCTAAAATATTGCCTCGGCAATACGTTTGGTTGGCCCCGCGTTGCTCATGGTATAAAAATGCAGTACCGGTGCGCCAAAAGCAATCAATTCTTTACACTGGTTGATCATCCATTCTATACCTACCTCTTTTACATCCTTTTCGGTAGCGCAGGCGTGGATAGCATCACTCAGGTCTTCCGGAATATCAATATGGAATGTTTTTGACAGCGTAACCAATTGTTTTGATGATGTGATCGGCTTCAAGCCCGGAATAATAGGCACATTGATACCGTTGGCCCGGCAACCATTTACAAACTCCTTGTATTTACCAATATCAAAAAACATCTGGGTTACAATGAACTGTGCACCCATTTCTACCTTTTGCTTCAGGTATTTAAAGTCGGTTTTAAGGTTCGGGGCCTCAAAATGCTTTTCGGGATAACCGGCCACGCCAATACAAAAGTTAGTTTTGGCAGTATTGCCATGATCCTCATGCAAATAAATACCGTTGTTAAGGTTTACTACCTGTTGCAGTAACTCGGTAGCATAACAATGGCCGTTAGGCGTAGGTACAAATGATGAATCGCCAATGCGGGCGTCGCCGCGCAACACCAGTACGTTTTCGATGCCTAAAAATTCCAGCTCGATAAGGGCGTTCTCGGTTTCGTCTTTGGTAAAGCCGCCACAAAGCAGGTGGGGCACGGTATCAACCTTATACCTGTTCATGATAGCCGCGCAGATGGCAATAGTGCCCGGGCGTTTGCGGTACGATAATTTCTCAAGCAAACCGCTTGGGTGCTGCTTGTAAATAAAGTCCTCGCGCAGGGTGGTAACATCAATAAACGGAGGTTTAAACTCCATCAGCGGATCAATAGCATTATAAATGCCCTGGATGCTCTGCCCCTTTAAAGGCGGGATCAGTTCAAAAGAAAAAAGTGTTTTGCCGTTGGCGTTTGCTATATGTTCAGGTATTTTCATTTGACCCCTAACCCCCTAAAGGGGGAATTTTTTTATTTAAGTTTTATAATTACAATTCAAGTTCCCCTCTTGAGAGGGGGCGCGGTGGATTTGTGTGTTGGCAGGGGTGTGTTATGCGGCGTTTATTTTTCGCTTTGTTAACACCCCCCCCACCCCTCTCAAGAGGGGAACCGCACGTTCCCGCGTTTTTTTAATTCGTCGCTTTTACTCCCCCTTCAGGGGGCTGGGGGGCGTCTAATAATTAATATTCGGCCCCAACCATCTTTCTACATCTTCCAGCGGCATATTCTTCCTTACCGCGTAATCCTCCACCTGATCCTTACTGATTTTTCCTAAGCCAAAATATCTTGCCTGCGGATGTGCGAAGTAGAAACCGCTTACCGATGCGGCCGGCAGCATGGCCAGGCTTTCGGTTAGGTGCATGTTTGCGTTGTCTTCTGCTTTTAGTAATTCAAACAAGGTGGTTTTTTCGGTATGGTCCGGGCAGGCCGGATAACCCGGTGCCGGACGGATGCCCTGGTATTCTTCCTTAATAAGGTCGGCATTGCTTAGCTGTTCGCCTTTGGCATAGCCCCAGTATTCCTTACGTACCAACTCGTGCATTTTTTCGGCAAAAGCTTCGGCAAGGCGGTCGGCAAGGGCTTTGGCCATAATGCTGTTATAGTCGTCATGATCGGCCTCAAACTCGGCGACTAATTCATCACAACCCAAACCGGTTGTTACCGCAAAGCCGCCGAAATAATCAGGCACACCGCTTTCTTTTGGTGCGATAAAATCCGACAAGGCATAATACGGATCATTCTTCACCTTTTCGGCCTGCTGGCGTAAGGTATGGATGCGATTTAAAACTGTTGTGCGACTTTCATCGGTATATAATTCAATATCATCACCTACGGCATTGGCCGGCCAGAAGCCAATTACACCTTTCGCGGTGAACAGTTTCTGGTCAACAATACGTTTCATCAATACCTGCGCATCATCAAATAGTTTTTTGGCTTCAACGCCTACAAACTTATCGTCAAAGATCTTCGGATAGCTGCCGCGAAGTTCCCAGGTGTGGAAAAATGGCGTCCAGTCGATATAAGGCAGCAACTCTTCCAGCGAAAAATTCTCAAATACTTTGGTACCTGTAAATGCGGGTTTCGGCGCCACATCGCCATCCAGGCTAATCTGGAATTTACCGGCACGGGCTTCTTCGATAGTTACAAAACGCTTGTCCGATTTTTTGTTGGCATGTGCCTCGCGGGCTTTGGCATATTCATCCTTAATGCCCTGGATATAGGCATCCCGGTTGTCCTTGCTCATTAGATTGCTGCAAACGGTAACGCTGCGCGAAGCATCCAAAACGTGAATGGCAGCCCCGGAGTATTGCGGCGCCACTTTTACGGCAGCGTGAATGCGCGACGTTGTAGCACCACCAATGATTAGCGGAATGGTAAAACCTTCGCGTTCCATTTCCTTGGCAAAATGCACCATTTCATCAAGCGATGGGGTGATTAAACCACTTAACCCAATGATATCAACGTTTTGCTTTTTAGCCTCTTCAATAATGCGTTGCGCGGGCACCATCACCCCAAGGTCAATCACCTCAAAGTTGTTACAAGCCAGCACCACGCCAACTATATTTTTGCCGATATCATGTACATCGCCTTTTACGGTGGCCATTAACACCTTACCGGCGTTGGCGCGCTGATCGGCATTTACGTTGTTCTTTTTTTCTTCTTCGATAAAAGGCAGCAGGTAAGCCACAGCCTTTTTCATTACACGGGCCGATTTTACTACCTGCGGTAAAAACATTTTACCGGCACCAAACAAGTCGCCTACGATATTCATTCCGTCCATCAACGGACCTTCAATAACCTCAAGGGGTTTGCTGTAGGCCTGGCGGGCTTCCTCCACATCGTCGTCAAGGTATTCAACAATGCCTTTTACCAGCGAGTGGGAGAGGCGCTCCTGAACGGTGCCTTTGCGCCATTCTTCGTCGCGTACAACTTCTTTTCCTTTGCTTTTGATGGTGTCGGCAAATTCCACCAGGCGCTCGGTAGCATCCGGGCGGCGGTTAAGGAGTACATCTTCTACCAGTTCTAAAAGGTTTTTCGGAATCTCCTCGTAAACCTCCAGCATGCCGGCGTTTACAATCCCCATATCCATACCGGCTTTAATGGCATGGTACAGGAATGCCGAGTGCATGGCCTCGCGCACGGTATTATTACCCCTGAACGAGAACGAAATGTTACTTACACCGCCGCTCACTTTAGCGTGCGGCAGGTTTTGCTTGATCCAGCGGGTGGCCTCAATAAAATCTACCGCGTAGTTATTATGTTCTTCCAGGCCGGTAGCAACTGTTAGGATGTTCGGATCGAAAATGATATCCTGCGGCGGAAAACCTACTTCGTTCACCAGGATATCGTATGACCGTTTACAGATCTCGATCCGGCGCTCCAGTGAATCGGCCTGACCGGTTTCGTCAAAGGCCATTACCACGGTGGCAGCACCATAGCTTAAGATTTTGCGGGCATGCTCTTTAAACTTTTCTTCACCCTCTTTCAGGGAGATGGAGTTCACGATACCTTTACCCTGTACGCATTTTAAACCAGCTTCAATCACCGTCCATTTGGATGAGTCAATCATGATAGGCAGTTTGGCAATATCAGGTTCAGAAGCAACCAGGTTCAGGAATTTTACCATCACAGCCTCCGAATCAATCATGCCCTCATCCATGTTAATATCGATGACCTGCGCGCCGCCTTCTACCTGTTGCAGGGCAACACTTAGAGCTGCCTCATAATCTTCGGCAAGGATCAATTTGGAAAACTTAGGGGAACCGGTAATGTTGGTGCGTTCGCCCACATTAACAAAAATGCTTTCGGATTTTATGGTAACGGATTCCAAACCGCTCAGGCGCATGTCCGGCTCAATTTCCGGAATGGGGCGGGGCGGATATTTGGCAGCCTTATCGGCAATACATTTAATATGCTCGGGCGTGGTACCGCAGCACCCACCAACTATATTAACCAGGCCGGCTTTGATAAAATCGTCAACCTGGTGAGCGGTTTCATGCGGAGTTTCGTCGTACTGGCCAAACTCGTTGGGTAAGCCGGCGTTTGGATAGGCCGAAATAAATACACCTGCTTTTTCAGAAAGCTCGGCAAGGTGCGGGCGCATTTCCCGGGCACCCAAAGCGCAGTTTAGGCCTACCGATAGCAGGTTGGCATGGCTTATCGAGTTCCAGAAAGCTTCAACCGTTTGTCCTGAAAGGGTACGGCCTGAAGCATCGGTAATAGTGCCCGAGATCATGATGCCGCCCGAATCCCTGAAAGCAGGGAAATCTTTACCGGCTGCTTTACATTCCTGCTCATAACGTTTTATAGCGAACAAAGCAGCTTTGGCATTAAGGGTGTCAAATATAGTTTCAACCAACAACAGGTGCGATCCTCCGTCAACCAAACCCCGTACCTGGTCATAGTAAGCCTCGGCCAGGTCATCAAAGGTAACCGCGCGATATCCGGGGTCGTTAACATCAGGCGATAAGGAAGCAGTACGGTTGGTTGGGCCGATGGCACCGGCAACAAAACGCGGCTTTGCGGGGTTGCGCCGGGTATATTCGTCGGCTACCTCGCGGGCAATGCGTGCACCTTCGTAGCTTAGTTCATAAGCCAGTTCTTCCAGGTGATAATCGGCAAGGGAAATTACCTGTGTGCTGAAAGTGTTAGTTTCAATGATATCCGCACCGGCATCAAGATATTCGGCATGGATAGCTTTGATAATATCGGGGCGCGTGATATTGAGCAGGTCGTTATTACCCTGCAGGTCGCTATGATGATCGCGAAAACGCTCGCCACGAAAATCCTTCTCGGTAAGCTGGTACCTTTGAATCATGGTACCCATTGCTCCGTCAATCACCAGGATGCGTTTCTGTAATTCTTTTCTAATGTCCATTGTTTGATTTCACCGATTTTTATTTGATGATTTCACCGATTAGTTTGATTTTGAAGAATGGTTTGATCTATCGACTCTTGAGCAAGTAGCCTGTCAGGACGAATCAAATCAGTGCAATCAATACAATCTTTGTAATCACAAATAAATAAAAGCTTATCTCGAAAAGTCGGGTGTTGTTATGACTTTCGCTTATCTGTCCGGGCGCGTAATTGCTGCCTGGTAGAATGTAGCACCTTGTGAAGCACAGGTTGCTAAGACATCGCAGGGTCTAATCCCTCCGTCTTTCTCCATAAGCAGTGCAAAGTTGCGCAATAAAGTTATCATTTGCAAGTGTATAACGTACGCTAAATATCATACCTAAGCCACATTGTTAAACAAAAAAAGCCGCCTTTTGCGGAGGCAGCTTTATGATTGAATTTCTTAATGAGATTATCTTCTTCTACCGAATAAACGGAGGAGCATAAAAAACAGGTTGATCAGTGTGATGTACAATGTTAGCGCACCCATCAGGGCCAGTTTTTTCGAGCTTGCATCACCGTATTCAATACCTGCTCCAATGCGTTTTAACATTTGCATATAGTAGGCAGTTAAACCAGTAAATACAGCTATGCCTATGTAGCTGATGATGTAACTCATTTGTTCGCTGTGCATAAAGAAGTTAGCTAATGAAGCTACAAAAATCCCAATGAACAGGATGTACATGATTGAACCAAACTTGGTTAAATCCATCTGAGTAGTATAACCGGCAATGCCCATAATACCGAAAGTTACTGATGCGGTAATGAAAACACCTAATATTGATGCAGATGTGTAGATCAGAAATATCAAACTTAAGCTGATGCCAATAAGCGTTGCATAAGCTACGAAAAGCAGCACCAATACCGGATAAGAGATACGGTTATAGCCAAATTGCATTACCAACGAAAACGCCAGTGGCGAAAACAGGGCAAAGTAACCAAAACCTGTAAGACCGCCGGTTGGTGCAACGATCAGGCTGATCAGGCCCATATTTAAAAATAGATAAACTGTTATTGCTGATACGCCAAGCGCAACGAACATCCAGCTGAAAACACCGGCCATAAACCTGCGTGAAGCAACTTCTGATTGATCCCTAACTTCGATTACATTATCGTAGTTGTATTTAGATTCTTTAAATTCCATTTTGTGTTAAAAATTATAGTACGAATATATAAATAAAAGGTGAATGCTTTGTGAAGAAGCGAGACTGTTAGAACCAAGATGCGAGATTTTTTTAGTGCATGCCTTCCTGGTTCTCGAATCTTGACCTCTTGACTCTGTAGCCCTCAATTCAATCTCCTCATCAGCTGCTCTTCCACCTTTTTGAAAACCTGTATGGGTTTCAGGGTGCGCCAGCCAAGGCTATCGAGTTCGCCGCCAAAATTGATGTAATAGTCGATATTGCTGTGTTTAAATTCGTCTATCACGTGTTCGCGGAAGTTGATGCCTGCTATCCAGCCGTCTTCCACGTCCTGAAACCACTCTTCGTAATAGCAATCATCGCTTGAATGAAAGTTGAGTACGTTTTCGCCGATCAGGATAAAATGAGTGATGCCATTATCTATCATCAGGTCGAGCAGCTCACGCTTCAGCAGCATGATGTCGTTATTAATGGCGTCATTCCATTCACCTATCAGCTCAATAATAGTGTAGCCTTTATCATAATCGGCAAAAAGCACTTTTAAATAAAGTGTATTGGAGCCGAATGAGTCCCATTGCGGGTGCAGCAGGTAATTGTATACCTGCTTGTCAAATTCAAACTCGCTGTATTCTGTCGCATAGAAAGGCGAAAACTCATCTTCTGATGCCACGTAATCGTCTCTCCAGCGGTAATATGGTTCAATATCGTGCATGTTTTTGATTTCAAATTGTCTGAACCCGAATTTTTTGAATTTGAGAATTTATCGAATACAAGCATCTTCAAATTTCCAAATCAACACATCTTCAAATTCAGTTTATTTTTTTAAATAATGATCAACAGCGCTTCGTACGCTGCCGTATTGTTTCAGTAACCCGGCTGCTTCTTCTTCGTTCAGCCCGGTTTCGTCCATTACCATGCGGGTGCCCCTGTTCACCAATTTGTGGTTGCTCAATTGCATATCAACCATCCTGTTCCCTTTTACGCGGCCAAGCTGGATCATTACGGTTGTGCTTAGCATATTTAAAACTAATTTTTGCGCCGTGCCTGCTTTCATGCGGGTTGACCCTGTTAAAAACTCAGGGCCTGTTACTACTTCAACCGGGTACTGTGCCACAGCCGCTACCGGACTGCCGCTGTTACAAACAATGCAGCCGGTAACTATATTGTGCTCATTAGCCGTTTTCAAGCCACCGATCACATATGGCGTAGTGCCCGAAGCGGCGATGCCAACAACCACGTCTTTATCATTAATGTCAAAAGCCTCTAAATCCTTCCAGGCCTGTACAGCATCGTCTTCAGCAAATTCTACCGCTTTGCGGATCGCGCCATCGCCGCCTGCTATCAAGCCCACCACCATATCAAACGGAACGCCGAATGTGGGTGGGCATTCCGATGCATCAACCACACCTAAACGGCCACTGGTGCCGGCGCCTATGTAAAATAAACGTCCGCCGTTTTTCATCCTTTCTGCGGTGATAGTTGCCAGGGCTTCTATCTGTGGCAATGCCTTTTCCACAGCCAGCGGAACCGTTTTATCCTCGTTATTAATGTTTTCTAAAATTTCCCTTACGGTCTGTTTTTCGAGGTTTTTATAGTGCGATTCTCTTTCGGTGGTGGTTTCCATAGCCTATTTTCAAATAATTTATAACAAAATTCGGTAAAAATCATCAAATGCAAGGGTGCGGGTAAAAATTATTGACCCTGCAATTATTAACTTTGTGTGTAATAAGTTATGAAGAGGACCGCGGGTGTAATTTTCCGGACAATAATCCTGCTGCTGGTAGGGGTGATGATAGGCCAGGTGCTTAACAAGGATTTTGCCGCGCGTAACCTTGGCTTCTCCTTTGTGAGTAATAGTAAAATAGCAAAGGTGCTGCAACTGGTTGACCGCAACTATGTTGACAGCGTTAATATCGATAGTATTGAAGGTGTATCGGTAAATAACCTGCTTCAAAACCTTGATCCGCATTCGCTTTATTTACCGCAGCAGCAGGCGCAATCCATTAATGAACGGTTAGACGGTGGTTTTAACGGTATCGGTATCGAATACCAGTTACTTCGTGATACACTGATCATTACGCAGGTTTATGCCGGCGGTCCGGCCGAAAAAGCGGGCTTACTGGTGGGCAGTAAGGTGATCAATGTTGACGATAAAAAGTTTTCGGGCAGCAAGCTAACAGCCACCCGTATAAATAGCGTTTTCAGGGGCGAAAAAGATGCTGAAATAAAACTGAGTGTTGTGCCTCCGCTGAGCAAAGATTTAAAAACACTTACGGTTAAACGGGGACACGTTGACCTGAGCAGCGTTGATGCCGCCTATATGGCCGATGCTAACACCGGCTATATCAAGATCAGTAAATTTTCGGCCACTACCGACCTCGATTTCAGAAAGGCTTTAACGGCGCTAAAAGTTGACGGTATGAATAAATTGCTGCTCGACCTGAGAGGCAATGGCGGTGGGTACCTTAATGCTGCTACTTCATTAGCCGATGAGTTTTTAACTGATGGAAAGCTGATAGTTTATACCAAAGGTATTCACGAGCCCCGCACTGATTACTTTGCCACCGATTCGGGCATGTTTCAGAAAGGGAAACTTACCGTGCTTATTGATGAATATTCGGCCTCGGCCAGTGAGATTTTAGCTGGGGCCCTGCAGGACCTTGACAGGGCTACTATTGTTGGTCGACGATCATTTGGTAAAGGCCTGGTACAGCAGCAGTTTGCTTTTGACGATGGTTCGGCAGTGAATCTAACAGTGGCCAGGTACTATACTCCTTCGGGCCGCTCTATCCAGAAATCATACAAAAACGGGGTTGACAGTTACCGCAATGAACTTGCCCAGCGCATGCAAAAAGGCGAACTTTTTTCAGAACAAACCAACCTTAATGATAGTGTTTTTAAAGGTAGCCCATCATTTCATACTTCAAGCGGCCGCAAAGTTTTTAGCGGCGGAGGCATTATGCCCGATGTTTTTGTACCGGCGGATACCAGCAAATTCACCCCGCTTATCCAGGACCTGAGCCAGCAGCAATTATTTACCGCTTACGTTGTTGACCGCCAGCAGCAATTGCTTAAAAAATACCCGACTGAAGCTGAGTTTTTAACTCAATATGCCGTTAGTAATGACGAGGTAGATAAATTTATACTGTATGCCTCGCAAACCATTAAAGAAATGGATTCGCACGAAGTACAGATCTCCAGGGAGCCGATAAAAACAATCCTGAAAGCCCAAGCGGCCCGCTTTAAATGGGGTGATAACGCCTACTTTAAAGTGATCAACACCGATGATGTAACCTTTAAAAAAGGGTTGGAGCAGTAGATGATTTAAGCTCAAATAAAAAACATTTCAATAGGGTAGGGAATAAGTAGGGTGAGGATAAAAAGAAATCGTCCATACCTTGCAAAGAAACCAACTATCTTCAAGGCTTGATTTATGAAAAATTTAAACTCGAAAGATGATTTTGTACAATTCATGTCTTCATTGATCAATGACTTGAAAGATAACCCTGATAAATGGGAAAACAAGTCTTTGTTAGATTACCTTGAGGGAATCCAAAGTTGGACCGATGACATGGAAGGCTATTATCTGAATAACAACCTCCCAGTTCCCGAAAATGTAAATTGGGGCGTTTTTGCCGACATCCTCACTGCCGCGAGAGTTTACGAATAAGTATTTATTGGGTTGAAGTGCCCTGAAACTGGTGCTGGAAATTTTTTGTTGCAACCAATATACAGCGCTTTGCTTATTCATGGGAATGACAATCGCTTTTAATTTTATTCTTTTCCCACCAGAAATACCTCATTAATCAATTCCAAATTTGCTATAACACCTGCCATTGTGCCGCTATTAACTGCATTGGCTATGGAGCGAACGCCCGAAGCGCTGTCGCCCGCGGCATAAACGCCGGGTACCGTTGTTTTTTGCTGTGCATCAACCTGGATATGGCCCTGATCGGTAAATGAGCAGCCTAATTGTAATGCAATATCACTGTGTTGCACAAATGGGAGCCTCGCATATAATGCTTTAAGTTTTATTTCGGAGCCGTTTTGCAAATGGATGGTAGTTATCTGGCCGTCATGATGATCAAACGCTGCTATTTCCCCCTCAATAATTTGTATATTATTATGACTGATAATGGATTGCTGATCTCCTGTCAAAGTTGATTTTCCGTTAGTGAACAGAATGAGATCTTTTGTCCAGTTTGAAATAAGTTTGGTCAGCTCAAAAGCCATTTCGCCGTTAGCAAATATGCCTGTAGGCTGATAACCGTATTCATAACCATGGCAATAGGGGCAATGAATAATCGATATTCCCCAGCATTCGGCGAACCCGGGAATATCGGGCATTTGGTCTTTAATACCGGCAGCAAGGATAATTTTCTTTGCGCTGAATGTTTCACCGGATATTGTACTAACCTCAAAGCCCTTAGTTATTGGTGTACATTGAGTGGCCTCACTATGGAGCAGCGTGATAGTTGGGTATTTTAAAGTTTGTTCACGGGCAATAGTCAAAATCTCGTGCGGGGTTTGACCATCGCGGGTAAAAAAATTGTGTGAGTGTGGCGTTTGGCGGTTGCAGGGCATGCCACTATCAATAATTAATACTTTACGCATGGCACGGCCCAAAGCCATGCCTGCAGATAAACCGGCGCTGCTGCCGCCGATAATGATCACATCAAAATCCTTCATATGATATTGCGGTTAATTATGGATAAAGGTAAATGACAAAAACACAAAATGCAACCATGTTGCATTTTGTGTTTTTAAACTGACAAAGTAGAATGGCCGGCTGGCTAAAGAAATGCCAATTGCGCCGGTATTTTATTTTTTATTGGTTTTGTTCAGTGTTAATAATCCGTTGAAATAGGATAATAGTTTTCGGTTATCATCCTGAATGTAGGCCACCGGATAATCGTAATTCATAAAAGTAACCTTCCAAACTTTGGCAAAATGAGGCTGGTCAGGCGTATCCGGCGTTAGGTTGTAATACCCGAACTCCGCATTAAGGCATGATGATTCATTAACGCGGTTATCAATGGTATAGCCATCTTTTTTAAAAGCATTAATAAAAATTTTACGTATTTGGGGCAGCGGAGCCGTTGCTGTAGTATTCAGGCTAAGTGTGCCATAGCGCCGGCCAATGGTAGTTGAAAAAACCTCGTTCCTGAAATGATAGCCTATTCCCGAATTAAAAATGGGCAAACCTTTGCTTTCTTCATAAGCTATAACATGCTGGTAGATATTAAGCGGCCCATTATTGCTTATGCTATCGTTTAAAATAACTCTATATATCACCAGGCCGTTAACCGGGATATTATTTTTTTGCAGGAGCTTAATAGCCGCTGCCAGCTCAACTTTATTGCTGTCGCTATAATCACGTTTAACACGACTGATGCAGCCATTATCTTCTCCGCCGGTAGATGATAGCTCACCTTTTTTGCATGCCGTAAAAGCAGCCAGTACTATTAGTACTAAACAGTAAAACTTTTTCATGAAGTGTAAAGCATTGAGGTTTAGTGGTATTACGGAGAGGGAGATGGAAACGTAACAACCAGGGGGGAAAAACGTCATTGCGAGGAACGAAGCAATCGCGGACTAAGCAGGGCGTACCTTCAAATAGGAGATTGCTTCGTGCCTCGCAATGACGCGGTGGTGAAACTTTGTAAGTCTGTATTTGATAGATCAAATTCAAGGTAATCCTCAAATCCTAAAAATCAAGGTCCTTATTTCTGCCTGAACCATACCTGCACCGGGGCGCCCGAAAAATCAAAATTTTCGCGGAGTTTATTTTCGATAAACCGATAGTAAGGCTCCTTTACATATTGCGGCAAATTGCAGAAAAAGGCAAACATTGGCGAAGTGCCGGCAATTTGGGTAATGTATTTTATTTTAACGTATTTACCTTTAATTGATGGTGGCGGGTAGTTTTCGATAATTGGCAGCATTACCTCGTTTAGTTTTGAAGTAGGGATCTTACGGGCGCGATTTTGGTAAACCTGGTTGGCTACATCAATCACCTTTAATACCCTTTGCTTTTCGGTAACTGAGGTAAATACAATAGGCACATCGGTAAAAGGGGCTATCTTATCGCGGATCTGCTCTTCAAAAACCTTGATGGTTTTGCTATTCTTCTCAATCAAATCCCATTTATTCACCACAATTACTACGCCTTTTTTGTTCTTTTCGGCCAGGTGAAAGATATTGATGTCCTGCGATTCAAAGCCTTCAACCGCATCAATCATTAGGATAATTACATCGGCTTCTTCCAAAGCTTTGATGGTGCGCATTACCGAGTAAAACTCAATGTTTTCCTTAACCTTGGTTTTTTTACGCATCCCGGCAGTATCTATCAGCATAAAATCATGACCATACTGGTTATAATGGATATGAATAGAGTCGCGGGTGGTACCGGCAATAGGGGTAACTATGTTACGGTCTTTACCGATAAGTGCGTTAATGATAGATGATTTACCCACGTTAGGGCGACCAACAATCGCATATTTAGGGCGGGTGTTTTCTTCCAGTACTTCGTCTTCAAAGTGTTTTACCACTTCGTCGAGCAGTTCGCCGGTACCTGAGCCGGTCATTGATGAAATGCTGTAGATTTCGCCAAGGCCGAAGCTATAAAACACCATAGCATCGGCAACCTGGTTGTTATTGTCCAGCTTGTTTACTACCACAAAAACAGGTTTATTGCTTTTGCGCAGGCGGTTGGCAATCTCATCGTCCAGATCAGTAATACCAGTTGTAACATCAACAACAAAAAGGATCACTGAAGCTTCTTCAATGGCAATATCAACCTGCTCGCGAATGGCGGTTTCAAAAACATCGTCGGAATTGGCTACATAGCCGCCTGTATCAATAACGGTAAAATTGTGGTTAAGCCACTCGGCAACGCCGTAATGCCTGTCGCGCGTGACACCGCTAAAGTCATCAACAATGGCCTTGCGGCTTTCGGTTAAACGGTTATATAATGTTGATTTGCCTACGTTGGGCCTGCCCACAATGGCTACTATGTTACTCATTTTGTTTGGATTTGAGATGTGAGATTTGAGATATGAGACCGGGTTTCATATTCATCCAAAATCAACATCAAAATTAATGCTTTATAAACAGAGCGAAAGATTTTATCTTAAATCTCCCCTCCTAATTTCAATATCTTAAATTAAAGTTTTAAAAATAGAGAGCGTACATTTCTCAAATCTCACATCTCAATTCTCATATCTTAGCCCTCGTACCCGAATTGTTTGAGGTAATTCTTTTTGGTACGCCAGTCGGGGATCACTTTTACAAACATTTCCAGGAAAACTTTTTGCTGAAAAAAGTCTTCCATGGCGCGGCGGGCATAGGTGCCGGTAATTTTTAACATTTCGCCGCCTTTGCCTATGATGATGTTCTTTTGCGATTCGCGCTCAACAATAATTTCTGCGCTGATACGGTAAAGCTTTTCGCCCTCTATAAAGGCGGTTACAATAACCTCGGTGCTGTACGGAATTTCTTTTTTGTACTGTTTAAACACCTGCTCGCGGATCATCTCCGAGGCGAAGAAGCGGTCATTACGGTCAGTTAGCGCATCTTTTTCGTAATAAGCGGCATGCTCCGGCAGGTTTTCGATCACGAAATCCATAATGGCCTTAATGTTGTGGCCATGCAATGCCGATATAGCGAAGATGGCTTTCGGGTTTAATTTTTCCTGCCAAAACTCGACCTTCTTTTTTACGGTTTCTTCATCGCTTTGGTCAATTTTGTTGATGAGTACGGCAAGGGGCGCTGATGAACGCTCCAGTTTTTTAAGAACGTCTGCTTCATCATATTCCTCATAAATGTCGGTAACCAGTAAAATAAGGTCGGCATCAACAATAGAGCCGTCAACCTGGTGCATCATGCTTTCATGCAGGGCGTAGTGCGGTTTGATCACACCGGGGGTATCCGAAAACACGATCTGGTAGTTTTCATCATTCACAATACCCAAAATTCGGTGGCGTGTAGTCTGCGCTTTGGGGGTGATGATGGACATTTTTTCGCCCACCAGCGCGTTCATAAGGGTTGATTTCCCTGCGTTGGGTTTACCTATTATACTTACAAAACCTGCCTGATGAGCCATAAAAAAATAATTAAAAATATATTTGGACTGCAAAGAAACGAATTATATCTTTGCAGTCCAATTAAAACGGAGTGCAAATTTGCATTTTGATAATTGGAAGCACCTTTCCGGGGTTATGGCCGGATCTCAAATATATAGCACAAATACAGTGCGGGATGGAGCAGTTGGTAGCTCGTCGGGCTCATAACCCGAAGGTCGTAGGTTCGAGTCCTGCTCCCGCTACCCATAATCCTTGTAATGAACTGAATATCAGGAATTTACAAGGATTTTTTATTTTACCACGGTGCAATATGCGGTGCAATTTTCAATCAATTTTCACAAGTGGCTTTTGCATTTTGCCAGTAGATTAGGAATCTATATTCATTTTTATAACGTTGACGCTATATGGCAAGGCGTTAGAAATCGCAAATAAAGTTAATAAAAAAGAAAGCGACGATGCGGTCGTTGACGTCTTCAATAAAGTTGAATACATCAATCCTGTCAAAAAGTCGATGTTCGTTGTTTTGCAGATCGCCAAGTTTATACTTCTTAAATCAAGTTATTTGTATTTATTTTAAACAAGAGTAATATTGCATAAAACTGACAGTAAAATTACCATATCAACAATATATGGTGTTGTTTATTGAGTTTATTTATTATATTTGCAATATAATTTGCTGCCCGCAAGATAGCAAACTTTACAAAGTTTTGTTTTTGGGTATTACAGAAATTTACGATTTGAACTTTCGGATAGTGTTTTCTGTATATTTTGTAATCTTCATTCCGATGCAATTTTTCTATATCTTGCCTCATTTTTTACCCCGCTTTTTGGTGTGGAGATTCTGATGAACGTGACCACTCCAATCCGGCGCAAGCTGACCACCCATTCCGGGCGAAACTGACCACCTGATTCCGGGGCAAATTGACCACCGCAAACACGTAGCAAATGCTGTAAAAGAGACCATCTTTTGAGGGCAAAGACACCTTCCTAAGCATGGCCAACTTAACAATCAGCATGAGTAAGATCAGAAAGATACTAAGGATGTACAGCCAGCAGCGGCCATTAATGACCATCGCTGCCCAGGCCGATGCATCGAGAAACACGGTAAAAAAGTATGTAGCAGCCTTTAAAGCAACCGGCTTTACCTTTGATGAGGTTAACGCGTTGAATGACCAGGAACTGGAAGATTTGTTCGGAAAGTCCAAAGAACACCCGCCTAACGCGCGTATGCAGTCCATGCTACGCTGCTTTCCTCACGTGGATAAAGAGCTGAAAAAGACCGGCATGAACCGGCAAATACTATGGGAGGCTTATTACAAAGAGTTTCCTGATGGCTATCTGTACAGCCAGTTTTGCTTTTATTATAACCAGTGGAAGGCCAGGGTTAACCCGACTATGCACATGGATCATAAGGCTGGGGATAAGCTATACGTCGATTTTGCGGGTGAAAAGATGAGTATCACCGATAAGGATACCGGGGAGATCACACCTGTAGAGGTTTTTGTAGCTATTTTGGGCGCAAGCCAGTTAACCTATGTTGAGGCTGTAATGAGCCAGCAGAAGGAAGACTTTATTGCGGCCTGCGAGAACACCCTGCACTTTATCGGCGGCGTCCCTGCCGCCATTGTACCAGATAACCTGAAGGCCGCCGTAACCAAAAGCAGCCGCTACGAACCCACCCTGAACGAAACATTTGAGGACTTTGCAGATCATTACGGAACGACTGTATTACCAGCTCGGGCATACCGCCCTCGTGATAAAGCATTGGTAGAAGGTGCGGTAAAGATTATTTATACCAAGATATACGCACCATTAAACAAACAGGTGTATCATTCTTTAACGGAGCTTAATGCAGCAATCTGGCAGACCCTTGAAGTTCATAACACCCAGATGCTCAAAGGCCGTAACTACAGCCGCAGGTTACAGTTTGAGGAGATCGAACGCAGTGCGCTTGCTCCATTACCCGCCCTGCGTTACCAGTTCAAGAAGCAATTCGATAGTAGGTGATCAAGAACGGCCATGTTAACCTCGGCCCTGACAAGCATTATTACAGTGTGCCTTACCGCTTTATTGGCAAGCGGGTCAAGTTATTATACTCCCGCACGACGGTAGAAGTGTACTATAACTATGAGCGCATCGCCCTGCATAAGCGCAATAAAAACCCCTATGGCTATACTACGGATAAGGAGCACATGGCCAGTACTCACCGCTTTAAAAGCGACTGGACGCCGGATATGTTCCTGGATTGGGCAGCCTCCATCCACGAGGATGTAAGGCTGTATATCCTTCAAATACTGGAGCGCAAGCAGCACCCGGAACAGGCTTATAAGTCTTGCTCATGGGGTGCTTGGCTTTGCAAAAAGCCGGGAACGAAAGGCTGACCATTGCCTGCCAGCGAGCATTGAGCTACGGTGTGTATAACTATAAAACGATACAAACCATACTGGAAAACAAGATGGACAACTACGAGGAAAGCTTATTTGCCGATGAGCTGCCGATGCCAGATCATGGCAATATCCGGGGAGAAGACTATTACAAATAACTATTTAAAACAACAATAACATGAACACAAGCACCTTAGACAAACTGCGGAAGATGAAGTTCTTCGGCATGTTCCATGCCTTTAAAAGCAGCATGGAAACCGGTAAAACAAATGATTACACAGCAGACGAACTGCTGGCACACCTATAGTAGAAGCCGAGTGGGACGACCGTCAGAACAGGCGTATTGATCGTACCATCCAGTATGCCAAGTTCCGCTATAAAGCTGCTATAGAGGATGTTCATTACCATGCAGATCGGACAATCGACCGTAATCAGATCATGCGTTTGGCAGACTGTACGTTTATTGATCGCTTTGAGAACCTACTGATAACCGGCAGTACCGGTATCGGTAAAAGCTATGTGGCTTCTGCTATCGGCCACCAGGCCTGCATATTGGGCTACCGGGTACTATATACCAGCACGCCCAAGCTATTCGCTAAACTGAAGATGGCAAAGGCGGACGGTTCCTATATCAAGGAGCTGGCTAAGCTGGAAAGAACACAAGTGCTTATACTGGATGACTTTGGGATACAGCCTTTTGATGCACAGAGCAGAGCCGCATTAATGGAGATCATAGAGGACCGGCATGGCAAGACTTCTCTGATCATTACCTCACAGTTGCCGGTCAGTAAATGGTTCGAGGTGATCGGTGAAAAAACGATTGCTGATGCTA
This sequence comes from Mucilaginibacter sp. Mucisp73, assembly GCF_059491465.1. Lineage (NCBI taxonomy): Bacteria > Pseudomonadati > Bacteroidota > Sphingobacteriia > Sphingobacteriales > Sphingobacteriaceae > Mucilaginibacter > Mucilaginibacter sp. Mucisp73. The sequence continues at coordinate 6,315,302 of NZ_CP168507.1, forward strand.
TACTTGACCGGATCGTTCATGATGCACACCGCATCGAGTTAAAAGGGGAATCTATGAGAAAAAAACGCAGTATCGAACCGGTAAACAGCCTCTAATGAAATTGCCTTTTAAATAACTATTTTTGTACACGCTTTTACAGCGTTTGCTGCAACTCAAAAGTCAGCTAACCCAGTGGTCAATTTGGCCCGGAACAGGGTGGTCAACATCTCCATAACTTACACCACCTAAAAAAGGCAATTTTGCGGTAAATTTAACCCTTAAATAATGAGAACGAGAAGCATCTTTGAGGCGTTTTGATGCAAAATCATGCCGTTAATCAATTACAAGATTAAAAATATATATTCATTATCTGTCATTTTCTTAAGTTTATGTTCTAATCCTTGATCAATTAATATGACTATCTCTTTTATCTCACTTTTCGAAAGTATAAACAAGGCCTACCGCTTAATTAAACCGCGCCGCGAAGATTTGGATATCTTTAAAGCAAATTTCAGCAAGTTGCTTGGTCACATCGACGAAAAAGAAAGTGAAGAAAATGTTAAGGGACATTTAGCGGATTTTTTGAAATCGACGTACTACGATCCCAATCATTTAATAGCTACAAAAGGCCGTGCAGATTTAGTTATTCACCTTGAAAAGGAAGCCAAATCAGATGTTGGTGTATTATTTGAAGTTAAAAAACCTTCAAATAAACATGACATGGTCACAACGGATAATTTAAATGCAAAAGCTATGCATGAATTAATCCTTTACTTCTTGCGGGAACGAGTAAATCATAAAAATATCTCACTTACACATTTAGTCATCACTAACATTTACGAATGGTTTGTGTTCGACGCCTACTTATTTGAACGAGTATTTGCTAAAAACACGCAACTTCAAAAAGCCTATAAAGAATGGGATGCGGGGCAAAAGGTGAGCGTGAAAACCGACTTGTTTTATAACGAAATTGCAAAACCGTTTTTAAATGAACTACAGGAAGAATTGATTTTTACGCATGTTGACATAAGAGAATATTTAAAGTACCTAAAAGTTGACAAGGAAAAGAATGACAATAAACTGATCCCGCTATATAAATTTTTTTCTCCTGTAAATTTGCTTAAACTGCCGTTCATTAACGATAGTAATTCATTAGACAGTGGTTTTTTTAAAGAATTATTACATATTATAGGTTTAGAAGAGATAAAAGAAAGTGGAAGGAAAGTTATACAACGCCTACCTGCTGTAAAGAGACACCCTGGCTCTTTATTAGAAAATGCCATTAATATCCTTGATGTTGAAAATACACTACGAAAGGTTCCTAACAAACTTTTGACTGGCAGAAACGTCGATGAGCAGTTATTTAATTTAGGCCTGGAACTTTGTATAACTTGGGTAAATCGAATACTATTTCTTAAGTTGCTCGAAGCCCAGCTTTTGAAATACCATAACGGGAATCCCAAATTTAAATTTTTAAACGTCCAAACCATCAATGATTACGATGAATTATACAAGCTTTTCTTTCAGGTACTGGCTCGACAGCCCAATGAACGCACCTCACTTATCCAACAAAAATATAGCCATATTCCATATTTAAACAGCTCTTTATTCGAATTTTCTGCCTTAGAAGACGTAACCATAAAAATTAATGGGCTCGATGACAATTTAGATATTGAATTATATACCAATTCTATAATTACGCGGAAATCAAAAAGGAATCGGGATGTATCAAGAATGAATACATTGCATTATTTTTTTGATTTTCTTGATGCCTACGATTTTGCATCGATTGGTAAAGAAGAAGTGCAAGAAGAAAACAAAACCATAATCAATGCCGCGGTATTAGGACTTGTTTTTGAGAAAATCAACGGTTATCGAGATGGATCAATATATACTCCCGGTGTTATTACCATGTATTTATGCCGTGAAACAATTCGCAAGGCAGTCGTTCGTAAATTTAACGACACCTATAATTGGAATTGTGAAACATTAGGCGATCTTAAAAATTATATTGCTGACAGGCGAAATCAAAAAGACATTTTAGAGTTTAACAAGATTATTGAATCTGTAAGAATTGCCGATCCTGCTGTCGGTTCGGGGCATTTTTTAGTATCCAGCCTTAATGAATTAATCTCGATAAAAGCAGATTTAGGAATATTAGCTGACGAAGAAGGAAACCGATTAGCCACAATTGAAGTTAGTATTGCAAATGATGAACTGGTTATAAATTATAACCACAGTCCTGCTTTTTTTGAATATACAGTTCATAACACCACATCTGGTAGTTTTGTTATTGCCCCAGAAGTGCAACGCATTCAGCAAACATTGTTTCATGAAAAGCGAAAATTAATAGAAGGTAGCCTATTTGGTGTGGATATTAATCCCAATTCGGTAAAGATTTGCCAGCTTAGATTATGGATTGAGTTATTAAAACATGCATATTATCGGCGAGATGAAAATTTTACCCAACTGGAAACGCTGCCTAATATCGATATCAACATCAAACAGGGCAATTCTTTATTAAACAAATATTCTCTAAACGAAGATTTGTCAGATGTCTTTAAAAAGCAAAAATTTGGTGTTCGGGACTATCGCTCTGCTGTTGAAAAATATAAAGATGCACCAAATAAAGATGCTAAAGCGGAGCTTCAGAGTTTTATAAAAACAATTAAAGAGCAGTTTCATGAAACAGTAAGTCGCAGAGATCCTAGGCGTAAACGCCTTTCGGAATTGCGGGGCCAATTGGCACTAGCTCAAAATAACTATGATTTATTCGGTCAAAAGCGAAGTGAAACAGAAATGGAAATAGAGCTTAGACGTATAGAGCACAATATCGAAAAAGTAGAAGGCGAAATTAACGAAATTGAAAATAATGTAATTTATAAAAATGCTTTTGAGTGGCGTTTTGAATTTCCGGAAGTACTAAATGAAAGAGGCGACTTTGAAGGTTTTGAAGTGATTATTGGAAATCCACCTTACATACAATTGCAAAAATTGGGGGCGGACGCCGATGCCTTACAAAAGGGTGATTTTACAACATATGAGCGTACAGGTGACATATACTGCCTGTTTTATGAACAAGCAATCCGCTTACTGAAGCCCAACTATTATTTTGGCTATATCACATCCAATAAGTGGATGAGGGCCAATTATGGAGTAAGCACGCGGAAATTTTTCTTGGAAAATACCAACCCTTTACTTTTGATAGACTTCGGAGGGTTTCAAGTTTTTGATTCAGCAACGGTAGATACTAATATCTTAATCTCGCAGAAAGCCCCTTATAATTGTGATACAAAAACATGCTTAATAGATAAGAGTTTGGGCAGCTTAGAAAAAATGAGCCTTTTTATTAGTCAAGCCACCACCTGGAATAAATTTACTACCACTGAGAGTTGGACTATACTAACGCAACTTGAGAAGCGAATAAAACAAAGAATTGAGGGGGTGGGAACCCCTTTAAAAGATTGGGATATCAGGATAAATTATGGCTTAAAAACAGGGCTTAACGAAGCGTTTATCATTGATGGTAATAAACGCACCGAATTGATTTTAGCAGATGCCAAAAGTGAAGAAGTTATACGACCTATATTGAGGGGGCGTGATATTAAGCGGTATGGGCATGAATATGCAGACCTTTGGTTGATATACATTCCGTGGCATTTTCCTCGGCATAATGACACCACTATATCGGGTGCATCGGCAACAGCAGAAGATGAATTTATGCATTCATATCCAGCGATTTATAATCATTTACTCTGCTATAAGGAAAATCTCTCTAACCGTAATAAAGCTGAGACCGGAATACGTTATGAATGGTATGCTATGCAGCGATGGGGAGCAAATTATTGGGAGGATTTTTTTAAACAAAAAATCGTTTGGGCGGAGACTATGCGCATTCATAAAAATTCGGTAGATAGGTTTCCCAGATTTGGATATGATAAAGAAGGAAAGTATTTTACTGACAAGACGTGCTTTTTTGCCACTGGAGAAAAGATAGAGTATCTAATGATCTTTTTCAATTCCCTAATTGGCAGGTATTTATGCTCAAAATATGTTTCAATATTAGATGATGGCGGCTACCTAATGCAAAAGATATATCTTGAAAACATCCCAGTACCTGACTTTGAATCAGAAATTAGTTCAATTACAAATCAAATTCTGAAAGCAAATCAGGTGACCGAAGGGCTAGAAAACGAAGTAGACAGAATTTTATTTGAATTATATCAATTTTCTGAAGAAGAAATCAACTTTATTTATACTCAAAGTTTGTGATAAAGTTTATTTCCTCATCGTCAAGGCCATATAGGTCAAAAATTAAACTATCAATCCTCTTTTCTAAAGCGATGGTGCTTTCTTTACGAAGTTTCGTTTTTGTTATCTCATTCACCAATTCTTCAAATGGCAGCTTTTTTAGTTCCGTAATCATGGGAACTGGTAATTTTTCGATAAACATCGGCTTATATTCAAAATAACCGCCATTACGGGTTACCCCGAGCGATCTTATATAATAATCGGCTACTTTTGAATTTAAAACAGCCAAAAGGTAGTTGCTTGCATCCACAATCATACTGCAAGGAGCATTGATAAACATGCCTGGTTCGGCGATACAATAGCTTGCTTGAAGATTCAGGTTACCCCAAACGATTTTTTGTTTAAAAAAATCCTCCGTATAAGCGCAATTTCTTAAATTATATGGTGTATCTCCTTTGTCCGCACGTTTTTGAAGCTGATAAAAATACTTATCCAGATGACTCTTAATTGCAGGGTAATCCTCTATGTTTAAGGCTTTTATCCCTTTATCTCTCAGCCCGTTATGTATATTAATTATCCATAAATCAGCAAACTCTGAACCGTATCGTTTTATATCTCTGCCACGTAAAATAGGTCGTATAATTTCGGCTGATTTAGGATCAGCAGCTATTAACTCATTTTTCTTTGTTCCGTCGATTATAAAGGCTTCATTGTATCCGGTAAGTATTCCACGATATATATTGATTTCCCAATCTCTTAGAGGGGTACCGATATTCTCTATTTTTTCCTTAATCCGTCTCTCTATCGAGGTCGAAATCACCCAGCTATCTGTTGATAAAAATCTAAAATGAGAACCACTTTGACTAATAAAAAGGCTCTTTTAACGTGCTATAAAAATTGCATAGGTTTATTTTATGCACTTTTGGATTAAATTATACAGTTTATTTTACTTAAAACCATCAATTTAATTATGACTTACGGATATATTCGAGTTAGCACAGATAAACAAACAGTAGAAAATCAACGATTTGAAATCAATCATTTTTGTGATAAAAATGTACTGGTTATCGATAAATGGATAGAAGAGACTATATCAGGTGCAAAAAGTGTTCAGGATAGAAAGCTGGGTAAATTATTAAAAAGAATGAAAAAGGGAGATGTGCTCATTTGCTCGGAACTTTCAAGATTAGGCAGAAATTTACTTATGATCATGGGCATACTAAACGAATGTATGAATAGAGATATTGAAGTATGGACAATTAAAGATAATTATAGGTTGGGGAGTGATATAAACTCCAAGGTTTTGGCTTTTGCTTTCGGGCTTTCCGCAGAAATAGAGCGCAATTTAATCTCACAACGTACAAAAGAAGCACTTGCTCGAAAACGTTCTGAAGGAGTAATTCTTGGGCGACCTAAAGGAAGCAAGTCAGCAAAAACTAAATTAAGCGGACAAGAGAAGCGTGTGAAAGAGCTTTTGGATAAAAAAGTTTCTTATAGTGCAATTAGTCGCATTTTAGGTGTTCACCGTTTAACCGTATCTTCATTTGTGAAAGAAAAAATATAAATTTCCGTATTGGCAGTGATATATTCCGCACTCTACTTATGCAATGTTGTGCGCACTCCTACCCATTTCACCATGTAAGCAACCAAGAGCGCTTAGCCGGGTAAAAAGTCAAGGCCGGGCGGGGCCGCTGAAAGCGAACAACTCCCGCCCGCTTGTATAGCCTTGACGTTTTATCCGGCGTGGGCTATATTTGCGAATTTGGTGAACATGGGTGGTTTTTCTTCATTAGCAAATTGTCCGGCTTGATAATGCGCTAATACTCCCATAATATTATTCCAACTGCAATACATTACATACTTCGAATTAGTCTAAAACTATTAAAGTAATTTATATCACACCGACTTTTACCAAATGCGAAATGGTTCTTTTTTTACCAACAATACTTTTTACCGACCCATTCGCGGACCTGAGTAGCCTTGATCTAAATCTTCGTTAATGTGATTTTGCCCCTTTTGCTGTTGCAACCTCTCTTTCTTGTCTAAATTCTGACGAACAAGTTCGGGTAGCATGGATTGAGATAACGGTTTTACAATAGCGGTATGCTCAATTTGAATCGGGTTAGCCTTTACAAATTCCTTAATGTCTGTGCCGAGGATTTGCGCGGCACCTACGGGATCAAGTTTGGCCTCAACTGGTATTTCAACTACAACCACGTTTTTGGGTAACGATTTAATATTTGCGGGCGGATCGTAAACCTTATGTTTCTGCGTATGATAGAAGAATAAATAAGCCTCATTTTTACGGCCCGCCTGCATCTCGTGCAGATATATTCTATTGGCTGGCTTATGCGTTTCCCGAAGTTCGCCCAAGCGCAAGTCAATGGTAAAGTTTGTGCCGTTAATATCGATTGAAGGCAATTGGCCTGCCATTCGTTTATCGATTTGCTCGGAAATTGCCAGCTCCTTGATTTGCTGCTCCGTTTGCAATTGCAATTCCCTTTGAGTAGGATATTCGGCTTGTATATCTTGCAGGAAGGTAGCTATGGCCTTATCCCCGGCATCCCTGGCCTTCATCAATTGAACTACCTTTTGTATGCCCTGTTCAAAACTTGATGTCAAGTCTGCCGACCATTTCCTGTCAATTTCTTCCTGGAACAATTGCAGGGGATTTGGCGGGTTGGTAGCGACCAGGTAAACCCCTAACTTAAAGGAACCTTCTACGGGTTCAACGCTGCGGCCATAAATCTGGATTTTATTGTAAAGCGCGGCAGATTGCACACTGTATAGTGTTGGGGCGACCATTTGATATTTTTGGTCATGCACGTCCTTGCCAACCATCCGGCCGCTATTCTCTTGGGCCTTCATTTCCTCAAAACGAACGTGTGTGCCAAGCAAGCTCAACCGGGGGTGAACGGCCAGTAACTTAATTTCGACCCGATAACCCTTTTGCTGAAGCTCATCGATGGTCTTGTTCATTGCGGGGCCGGACGAAAATGTCGTTTCCAGGATATAATTCAGCCTGTTAGCTTCGCAATAAGCACGTAACCCATTATTCCAATCCTGGGCATACTTGGCGGTAAGGGAAGGGTAGTGATTTTCAAACCGGGATTTGATCTCGTGCGCGTCAGGGTGATAGTCCCTGAATAGATCTGCATTACAGTTAATGATATTACCGCCTAACTCGGCCCTGGCGATCCTTTCAATCTCTGTTTTGCCTGCGCCTGGTTGCGCACCTAAAATAATGACTACCGGGCTATCCGATGGTTTAGCAAAAAAGGTATTGTCATCAATAATGACCTGTTGGATTTTTTCAAACCGCTGTTCTGAAAGCTCATATAGGCGCTGCAAGGAACCGGTTCGATCTACACCGTATTCTGTAGTTAAATCGGGATTTTTTTTTTCTCAGCTAACAAAATCGGCCCGTATTTTTCAATGACCTGATCCATACGCTCCAGGCTTGAAAAATTCTCGTTATTATTTACAGCCTCAATAGCTTCTTTGCGCAGGGTCTGTAGTTCGTCGATGCGCTGTTGGTCCGGGTTTGTCTTTTCAGACTCTTTCATACTTTCCCGCGATGCCAGTGCCACCAGTCCGTTTAAGATCGAATTAGCGCTTTCTGTCCTTGAATACCAATCCAGCGGGTTACGCGCCTGTACGGTCTTAGCAGGTGGTAACGGCAGGTTTAATTGGCGGTACATTTCCACGTATTGCTGATAATCCATCACTACCCTTGTAGGTTCACCGCGCTCATCTGTCAAAATTTGTGTTTCCATGCTTTTAACGTTAATCAAATTTACTAATTTTTTTGGTTGTTTGGTAGGGCAGCGTTTTAGATCGCTGCCCAAACTATTGTTTAATGATGCTCGTGAATTAAGCCTTGTGGGTTAAATTCAGATAATGCCAAATGAGCAGGAACATTCCGACTATTCCCACCAGCCCTAATAATCCCCTGACTATCCATATCAGCACTGTTTTATATTGCTCTGGTGTTTTTGCATCAGAGAATAGTTGAAACTTTCGTTCAATTGGTTTAGGACCTCTATTAATTGTCTCCCTTATTCCTACAAAATCTGCTGCCATACCCTTACGAATATCTACCAAACCAACTGCAATCGCTTCCAGCACCTCGGACAGATCCGGCGCAGTTGACGTTACTTTAATATTGCCAATTTTAGCCGTAAAATCCTCCCGTTGTTTCTTGCTTTCGCTGATCAATCGTTCTATCTGGGCATCTTTTTCCTTGATGGCTGCTGCCTGTGTTTCCATGTATTTCTGCATATTTTCCTCATGCTCGAAAATGTCTTTCAACATATCCGTCATGGTTGTTTGATCGATAGCTGTTTCTTCATTTTTCATATGGTTATTTGTTAATTGGTTCATAATTCAAATCAATTCTTACTATCTGCTCATGTGGTAGCTCTGACCCTGGCCTAATTTTTTCTTCTTCTTTCTGCTTGGCGTTTCCGGTTTTTCTTCCGGCATCTGCTGAAGTAGTTCAGCCAGCAATCCACCCCCGATTTTAAGCGCTGCCTGCAGATAGTGCGTTTCCGGTTCACGCTTCAGGTAAGTTTTTTGTTCCTTCTGCTCGTTTTCGGCAATCACTTCCCGTAACTGGTCGGCCAAACTTTTGGATTGCTCCTGACCGGGTGCTTGCCGCTGATCACGTGCCTGGCTTCGGGCCTGCATGTGCTGTACCTGTCGCTGTGTCTGTTCCTGCCTGATTTTCTTTTCAATATTAGCCAGACTAAACCCCACCTGGCTACCCTTAAACCTGACGTGCTGCTGATCGATAAAGGCGATGCCCCGGCCAAGCTCCACTTTATAGCCTTTCTGCTCCATGAAGTGTTTAACCTCCTTGACATTCTTGCACTGTTTGACCGCCTTGAACAAATGCTCTTTTAGACGCTCCTTCCGCTGATCAACCCGCTGGCTTTGCGCTAACCGCTGTTCCGGTTTTAAGAACTTATTGGGACTCAAAACTTTTGTCAATTTGTAAGCTTGCTCCATGCGCCTGCAATACTCAGCCACACGCCTGTAACTGTTACTGTCGTTGGCGGTTGGTCCCTCCAGACCGATCCGGTTGGCCACAATATGCATGTGTTCATGGTCGGTATCTACATGGGTGATCACTACGTACTGCTTATTGGCAAAGTCAAATTCTTTAGCCAGTTCTTGCGCAATGTCAATCTTGTCCTGGGTGCTCAGTTTTCCACTGTCGGCAAGGTCAAAACTGATACTGGCATGAAACACGGGTTTACTGACGTTGGGATTCAGTTGTGCCACTTCCACAAATTGCCGGATCAGTTCTTTTTTGTTACCAAAGCATTGATTAAAGCAAATCACTTCAGCCTGTTTCTTCTCCATCTCCAGCTTTTGTAATTCTTCCGTTTCCTGCAACCGGCCTTCGTGTAAATAACTCATACAGCCACGAAAACTTTTGCCCGTAGTGATTTTCCCGATCATGTTAAATAGTTCTTGACTGCCTTTACAATACTTTGCAAGCCCCTAACTTCCTGGTTCAATAAGGCCCGGTCGAGCGTATTTAAATCATCACCCTTATTGCGCTTCTTCGCAATCTGGTTGAGGTTTGCTGCCATGTGGTTTAATGTGCCGGTAAATTGCAAAACTTCCTTTGGCAGCGTCTTAACCACTATGCGCCCGGTCAAACCCAATTGCCGCAGGAATACGGACACATTGGTTCTGGCTCGCTTGGCGTTAGCCTGGATGATCTTCTTTTCAACGATGTTGCACATCACTGTTAATTGCTGATCTCTTTTAATATCCACCTTTGGACGGCCTCCCTTATTGACGTTAATTCTCTGCTTGACTTTTACCATATCCTTACTTTAAAATTCATTGCTGATACAGCATAAATCTGGTATCAAAAACTCCTAAAATCCCCCCCCCCCAAATGCGATAGCATGAAGGGGGGCCAGCGAGTTTCGGCAGGGCCGAAACATAGCTGGCTCCGCAAAAAGCGGATATATGCAGCTATCCCGATAGCTGCATATAGGAATGTACTTACCGGCGTAAACCGTGCCTTTGCCGTTCATCTGATTTTGGTTTTATTTCCTGGTTTAAGCTGTGGCGTTTTACCGCCATTAGGTAAGCATTAATGTCATTATAGCCCTGGTAAAAACCGGAGGCATCGACCGTTTTTATGCCCGCCTCTTTCAACTTTTCGGCGGCGGCGTAGCCCGCCTTATCGTGGTTCAGGTATTGGTAAACCTGTCCGTAATTGCTCAGCAATTCGATGCTTCTCCCGATGAGGGAAACCGAATTTAGGACGATGATATCAACAGGCTCATCGGGCATTTGCCGCAGCGCTTGCAAGGAAAGGAAATCCACAAATCCTTCGATCACGCACACGGCCCGGGCATTGTCGTGGCTGCTGAGCAATGTAATATCCTTTGGTGACGATGAGCCTTTAAACCAGGAGTTGCGTAGCTCATAACCGCCGGATCGGTTCTCAAAACCCACAGCGGTGTAGGTCTTGTCGTTCATGCTAAATGTGATCTCCCGGCAATACCACCGGGCGGTCGTAAGGTCGATACCCCTGCCGGTAATGTATGCGGTCAGGTCGCTATCATTCACTGGCGACACGTCAAGTATTTTGATGCGCTGCATGTCGGGTTCCGCCGCTGCTGCATTCGCGCTGCCAGTTAAAGGCGGTTGAAAAGGAAGGCTATTGTCGGCCGCCGACAGCCGCGCCAGCAACTGATCCACCGAGCAGCGATGCAGCCGAATGCCCAAATCGACGAAATTACCGCCTTCGCCTGTTCCGTGGTCAAACCAGAGATTTTTTTGGCTGTCCACTTTAAACGAGGCGTGCTTTTCGTCCCGCAGTGGAGACAAATACCAATGATTGTTCCCCCTAATATATTGGGGGCTAAATCCACATTTTTCCAGGTAATTTACAATAGATAATTTTTTGGCTTCTTCACAATTAAGTTTCCTCATGATAAATTGATTAAAAAGTTAAGGCGGCTTGACACCGTACAAATAAATTTTTTGTTATCTGTTGGCATAGACGGATGCTTCTACCCGCTTAATATCTTCCTCTAATTCCGACAGATAAAATACCTTGCGGCGTGGCCCCAGGTCATGCCTGCGGATCAAACCAATCCGCACATACCTACGCAGGGTAGGTAAAGAAACGTTCAGGGCTGCACAAGCCTGCTGTGGTGTAATAGGCGGTTCGGCCTCTTTGCCTTTCTGCCTTAAATCATGCTCGTCTATACACCTATTGACAATGTTTCTTACAAAGCGTTCAGCTTCCTGATAAGTAAATCCAATAAATTGCACTTGTTGCTCCATATCACTATTTTTTGAGCAAAGAAATGGCGAACCCGTTCCACTAATTGGTCGATTAATGGAAACTGGCAGAAAAAATGGAAAAAACTTTTGCGTTTATATTCGCCTGCTTGTCTAAATCGAAAGGTACTCGGGGAGTTGACTAAGCAATGGTTTGAGTAGATTCTCTATATACTTTCTTTTATTGGGTGGAATTTTGTCCTCACTGATACCGTAAACGGATTTTATGATCTTTCCTTTTTTATTGTAAACCACAATTTTGTTGGCAACTACATCCCAACTGGCAGATATAATTTTGGCTTTTAAACAGCGTAACAGCCAATGTATTTTTTGAGCGTCAAGATGATTGAGAGAGGGCTTGGAAACATTTAGCGAAACAGCAATACTTTGTTCCTGATAAAATATAGCTTCAAAGTTTTTAAATGAAATCTCTTTATAAAAGAAATCTTTCAGCAGGTCGTACAAAAAATTGATGACTATTTGCTGTTGCTCCGTATTTAAATAGTCGTTTAATCGCAAATACCCATATAATGAGGGTTCATATTTTTTAGGGCCGCTAATGTCCTGCTCATCAGGCACTCGGCCTTCGTCATTAACTGTCAAGTCTAACGGGTGACCATCAACAACCATATCTACCGCAAACTCCTCGTCATGTTTTTGTTCCCGAAGGCTTTCCAGCGCTTCAGCAAATACAAGTCTGAAATGTTGATCGCGCTCTATGAAATATGTAACGGTTCCTTTCTCATCCATGTTTTGACGCTTCATAAGGGCGAATTTTGCCTTTCCCTGGTATTTATTAAGCGGAAACTGATAAGGCTCCTTGTCGTTGGCCAGGATTTCAAGCAACATATTGATTTCCTGCACACTTAAATCTTTTTCTCTGAGCTTATTTAAAATATCAAACTGGATTTTAGTTTCAGAAAAATTAAAATACATGAATTGGCAAAACCAGCCAAATTGATTAAGTAAGGACTCAAAATTAAATTTAAACGGGCATTCGATCAGGGTTATACAATAGTGATCGTGCAGGGCATGGGCTAATATATCTTCTACATAAGTAAATAGACGTGTCTTTACCGGCTTTTGATCGTCATAGGCCACCCGGTGGATGTACCGGTGTACGGAAGAAATTTTGTTTTTTAAATGTACATCAAAGAAATCGCGTACGTTATATTTCCCCTTTGACATTAGATTATGGTATTATATATTGGTTAAAATGTTTTAACCAAAATTATATAAAAAACAAATAATGGACGGCAGGTTAATACGGGATGTGGTTAATTCACTTGGTTTTGGCCCTATTCTACTTAAATAAAACGGAAAAAGCCGGATAATTCCGGCTTTTGTAACTCTATCTCTTTAGATCAATAGATCGCTATATCTTTATGTCTTTAGATCAATAGATAACTATATCTCGTTTTATTTACCTTTCGGGAAACCTGCTTTCTTAAAAAAAGCCTTTGCTTCTTCTGCTTTTTTAACAACAACAGGATCGCTGGCGTGGCTTTTAACTGAGTTGCGGACAATGGCGCCGCCTAACGGTGCTGATTTGATCTCGGCTGCTCTTTTTATTGTTGACATAATCCTATTAATTATATTACCAAATATAGTTATTTTAATTCTTCTGAACAACAAATGCCTCATAGTTGACATTCTTCTGAAAAAACTCCCAAACACCTTCCCGATAGCCCTGTACGGTATAAATCGAGCAAATCTCATCGTAGATTTTAGAAATGCTCATTTGATATAACCGCGTCCTGACTATGTTGCTGCCGATGACATGTATCATTGGTTTACCATAATGATCACTAAAATCCCCGATTGTGTGCGCAACGGTAGCAAGGATGGCATCGCGATCATCGTTACTGCTTTTCACCCTGTCAAGTAAAAGGCCAGTTTCCGGATCTTCGTCACCAAAAGCCAGGTTATAGACCAGCGGTTCATCGTTAATTTTTTCATAAACGACTAATTTTTTTATACGACCATTGGGCCCATCGCTGTAAAAGAAATAATCTTTATAGTCACTCGCAGCATAGTAGTTATAGCCTTTAAAATTCATTTTTACAAGATAGCATTAACTGGCAAAAGCTTTTAAGGTTTCAAAGTGTCTTACATTATCGAGGATAGTTACATACTCCATCGTCTGCGATAATTTAGAGTGGCCTAAGTTACGTTGTAATACTTCAGGACGCATGCCATTTTCCAAACTTAAGATGGCATACGTATGCCGGGCCGAGTGGCAGGAAATAACTTCAAACTTCTTCTTGATCTCGGTCTTTACCTCACTGCCAAATTGGGCGGTAATCTCTATCTCAGTATTGAGTTTGGCATTTTCGCAAAGCTCTTTAAGGTAATCATTAAACTTTTGGTTGGTTGGAACCGGCAGTAACTTTTTAAACTTCTGTTTGTCCCAATATCGTTCTATAATGGCGACAGCTTTAGGGGGCAACGCAATCTCGTGGGTTTTCCTGGTCTTTTTAATCACAAACCGTAAAACATGATATTGCTCTCCCTTGTCGGTTTTTTTATGGTAGTGTGCCTGGTGTATTTGTTGCAAGTCGCTATACCGCAAGCCTGTATAACATCCAAATAAAAAAGCATCCTTTAATTTTACCAATCTGTCAGTATGAGGGCTGAACTTTTCCAAAGTTGCCAATTCCCTTTGTTTCAAGAAAATGATGTCCGTAGCACTGCGTTTTATTTTCATCTCTTCTAATGCCGTGGCCGTAGTCAAAAGACCATGTTCCTGTGCCTCGCGAAGTATTTGTTGCAGCATGGATATTTTTTTCTCTACGGTGGTATTGTTGTTTTTCTTTACGTTGGTCAGATAACTGACAAAGCCGTCCATAAAGTCCTTGTTGATATTGGCCAGCAACGGGGGCTGCTTGTCCGTAAACTCCTTCAGCGAAGATACCATTGTACTGATATTCTTTTTGGTGCTTTCCTGGCCTGGCTTGTTGTACCTCAAAAGGTAACTTTCGCAGAAAGACACAATAGTTTCGTGGCTGGTGATGTGATTTACCGTGATTAATTTCTTCAGTTCTGCAATGTCAAGCGGTTGAAACTGCTCGTTCTTATTGCGTATATATTTGGAAACTTTATCTACAATCGTGGTAATGTAGGCATTGACATCATCCGCGCCCCTGTAGCCCCTTGCGGTTTGTTGCCGGGTGTCCCAACAGGCATAGTTTAAAACTTTTTTGCTGGCCAACTTTTTGCCGGGAACGCGCATGCCTGTATAGTGGCGTAACCTATTTCTTTTATATTTGCCCTCAGTATCTCTTAGCCCCCTATAAGTAAACTCAAAAATGAGGGGAAGGCAACCCTGAACATCAGGTTTTGTGTCCAGATAAAAACGTCCGTATTTTCTTTTAACTCCCATAAAGTGCGGTGCAATGTGCGGTGCAATTTCTTTCTTTTAAGTTCATATATGGGAAATTAGCAGAAAGAAATTTTTCTCATTATCTTTTGATTATCAGCATTTTATAATCAAAAACAAACATAAACATATTTTACTAAAAAGCAAAATATAGTCCTGCTCCCGCTACCAGAAGAAAGTCAAAAGCCTCAAGTCGAAAGATTTGAGGCTTTTGTTTTGCATGAAAGCGCAACTTTCCAACTTAATTAAACTTAAAAACGGCCATTAGCACCACAATAAAGAAGATGCAAAGCTGTATAAAATGAAACCTGATCATAGTGCGGATGGCATCTTCAACCTGCTGGGCTTTTACATTGTTGCCTATTGTCAAACTTTGTTTAAGCCGGTTCCCGCTCTTTTGCCCCATTAGCATGCCGTTAAGCACAAGCCCAAGTACAAATATCATCTTAATTTTAAACCATAGCTGATTGCCGAAGGCATTATGCGTAATAATCAGGAAACCTATTCCTGAAAGTACTAATAATATACCGCCGATAAGTAGTAAAACGGAAAATCTGGATAGTATACCAATTTGGTGTACTGCGGCATCTTTATTAGTTTGATAGGTTTTTAAAATGCTTCTGAACGCAACAAACTCAACAATATCGGTTCCCGCCATTAGCGTGAGACCGGTAAGGTGCATAAAGAGGCATATTTGTAAAAGCGTGTAGGAATTCATAAAATTAATTAGGATTTAAATAACAAAAAACTGGTGATAGCCATATAGGCTGCGGTTAACCCATGGATCATTAAATGAGAGATATCCAACGGTCCGTTGGTTGAAAGCACGATGAGGAAGTCGGCTGCCGGAACAGTTATTGCTGATGTAAATACCCAGGCTGTTGCCCTGCGCATACGCAACAATAAAAGGGGTAGCAGGACCACTCCCGAAAAAATGTCGCGGATGCCTTTTATTCTTCCAAATGGTAAATCCTCTTTACTAATGATGGGAATACCATAGCCTGTAGCGCCTGTTCCAGGGCTTATTATGAAGCGGGCACCGACGAAAATGATGCCTACTGCGATGAACAGGGTCATCCAAAAGGATACTGACCGGATGCCCCATTGTTGTGTTTTGTTTATTGTTTTCATGTACTGTTATTTTTAACAGTACAAAGCTGGGCAATGGAAATCTTCCATCCATTCACCCAGGTTAATTAATGCTTATCCCAGATCCGTTTACGGATACGGCTTAACGATTGTGGTTTAATACCTACATAGGAGGCTATATAGTATTGAGGAATACGCTGTGCAATATCGGCATAATCACTTAAGAACTTCGCGTACCTGGTTTCGGGCGAATCGGTATATAAAGAACCTATCTGGCTGATTACACTTACAAATACCTGTTCTATTGCCAGGCGGCCAAATCTTTCGCCTGTTGTTACTTCTTTATAAAATTGCTGCATACCAACGTAACTAATCACCCAGATAGTGGTATCCTCCAGTGCCTGTATATTAACGTACGAGGGAGTTTGGGGCAGGAAACTTATATAGTCGCACACAAACTCATTTTCTTTATTAAAGTAATTGGTTTGTTCTACTCCATCATTGTTAATATAATATCTCACAAGCCCGGTTTCGATAAAAACAACGTAGCGGCAAATATCGCCTGCTTTAAGCAGATGCTCGCCCTTTTTAAGAGTTTTCTTGTGAAATAAAGTGCGCGCTATACCTTCGTCATCGAAAGAGAGCGGGACATAACTTTTAATTTTTTCTATTAACAACTCCATTGAGCTAAATTAAATTACAGTATCGTTAAACTCAAACTTCAAGAACAAAGTTTGTTATTCTCTTCCTCGTTTCTGCGTTTGCCTTTCAATTTATCACTAATGCTCTTGCTTTATCGGAAGTGAGGCTCTTTCCCGGGAATGGCGAGTCTTTCCTGGGAACAGGATCAGAAACAGGCTGGAGGAATGTGGTTTCCACAATTTTATTACCTGTTAAAGTTATTTTGATAGGGCCCCTGATACCTTTTATTAACTTTTTAAGGCAAGAGCCGGATACGCCGCCCCCGTTTTTTCTTATCGGGTTCGCATTCTACTGGACCATGCTTGCTTTAATTCTTTATTATCTCTTTGGTAAAATAAAACGCTCTGCAAACAAGCGTGATTTTTAAGGGGATCAGAATATGCTGCGCTTGTTAATTTCCGGGCAATATTGAAACTAATGCGCCCTGTTTTGTTCACTATCCGCACCGCCGGTATCACGCTTTTTAGGGACGTTTGTTAATTTGCCGAAGCTATAGTTAAAGGCAAGGGTTACCACCCGGGTATCTAAAAAATTATGGAAGGTTGCATGTGCTCCTTCAATATTGGTAATGGTACCGCTTGGGCGAAACGAGTGAAAAATATCCCGTGCATTTAATTTGATTGAACCTTTGTTATTCAATATTTTTTTCTGAATAGCGGCATTGAGCATGCCTTTGGGTATCGTAACAAACTGGCCGTAAGTGCCGCCGCTATCATAAAAGCCGCTTAATTCGGCACTCCAGGTTTTTGATAAGGTGAATTGGTTATTGCCATTGCCGCTAAATGTGCTTTGAGATTGATGGAGGTAGCCAGAGTAAAACATGCCCTGGTAGGTGTTATTATATACCTCGGCATATAAATTAACCGACCACCATTTGGTTGGCTGAAGATTGGTATTGACAGAAAAATCCAGTGTTTTCCGTTGCCCTATGTTACCGGTGGTGCTGATGAATACGTTGCTATTTTTGTGAATGGTTTCATTTTGAACATCGGTGGTATAATTGTATGCAACCGCAACGGTAAACAGGCTTTTGAAACTATAGGCCAGCTTATAATTATCGGTAAACTGTGGTTTCAGGAAAGGGTTGCCTGAAAAGTAGGTAAACTTGTCTACAAAAAAGGTAAAGGGGTTTAAACTCCCATAATTCGGCCGGCCTATCCGGCGACCGTAAGAAATAACTAATACTTTATGCCCTGCTGTATCGAGGTTGTAGGAAAAATACGCGGTTGGAAACAGGTTTGTATAATGATTAGCAAAAGACGAGTCGGCCCTTTGAACATTACCTAATTGATGCCCCTTGCCATTGGTGTTCTCTAACCGCAAGCCGGTTTGTAATGCGAAGCGGCCTAATTTTTTATTGAAATTAACATAGGCGGCATTTATATTCTCTTTATATAAAAAACGGTTAGTGTTGTTATAATCAATAGTGCTTACGTTATTAATTACATTAAAGTAATTGGCGGCATTATCCGTATTTACATAGCTGCTCTTAACGCCGGCCTCCAGCTTTGCCTTGCCTTTGAGTGGATGGGAATAATCGGCTTTTGCAGAGTAGATATTGATAGTAGCAGGTAGATTATCGCTCAGCGTGGTTGAGTTTGTTAAAGTGCCATCGGGCAAAAAGGTATTATTTACAAACAACTGGTTACTGCCCGATACATCTCGGATATAATCCAGGTCGAATGTGAGCGCCCTGCCGGCACTATCAAATTTATGGGTGTAATTTAGGTTGATGCCTCCGCTTTTAAAGCTGTTTTTGGAAGTATTGAGGGTATTAATGGTTGAATCCAATTGGCCGTTTTTGCCATATAATAAACTGTTTACAGGGCTGCTGTCATGGTCGTGCGATAAGGTGCCGGTAAATACCACCCCCCAGGTTGTTTTCGGCGATGCATAGTAATCCATCCCGGTTTTAATATTGGTATTGTTGCTTGTCGGTCTGAAATAGGAAATATCTTTTAGCGAGGAGGTTTGGTCTCCGTTCATATCAAAATAATCGCGGTCAATTTCAAGCCTTCGGTAGGTTCTTTGTTTATTATAAGCAAGGTTAGCAAACAGGTTAACTTTGTCGAAACGGTAATTAAGGTTGATGCTTTCATTATTGCGGTAATAAAAACCCAACGCGTAATCGGCAGACACTACCGCATTAAATCCCCTGGTGGTGTTTTTCTTAGTTTTGATATTGATTACGCCCGCGTTACCTGCCGCATCATACTTAGCCGGCGGATTATCCATCAGCTCTATCTGGTCCAAAGATGAAGATGGTAAAGAACGCAGGTACGTGGCCAGGTTTGCAGCCGAAAGATAAGTTGGTTTATCATCAATCATTACCAGCACCCCGCTTTTCCCCTTAAAGGTAATATTGCCATCGGCATCTATTTGCACGCCGGGCGTTTTTGACAACACTTCCAAAGCATTGGCGCCGGTATTGGATATCAATGCGCCTACATTAACTATTGTGCGGTCGATTTTTTGCTGAACATAAGATTTTTTACCGGTTATAGCTACTTCATTCAACGTTTTGCCCGCTAAGGGTAAAATGAATGCCGGTAAATTAACCGGTTGTTGCTGGTTGAGAACTACAGGGGCGCTTCGGTAATTTTTATAGCCCATATAGGTTGCCTTAACCAGATAAGTATCATCTTTTAAATTTTGAAAGGCAAAACTGCCGTCCGGATGGGTAAGCAGCGTACTTACAACCGTAGAATCTTTTGCGATAAGCAAGGTTACGGTTGCACCATCGAGCGGTTTTTTAGCATCATCTAAAACTAACCCCGAAATTTTACCACCTCCGGTTTGCGCATCGGAAACGGCGGGTAGCAACAATGTGAATAAGGTCAAAAAGAACGCCTGGAGTAGTTTCATAACTACAAGACATCATTTTAGTTAAAATAGTTACATAAAAATGGTAACTGGAAAGATGCATCATGCATCGGAAAATGGATTGTGCTCTTAATGTCAATGTCAAGAAATACGCATTCGTTAAAATCTATCTATATAAATAGTAACTTCATCATAAAAAACCTGAATGAGCGCAATTATAAAAAACCGGATAACCTCTATTGACTTTCTCCGGGGTACTATCATGATTATTATGGCACTTGATCATGTGAGGGACTATTTATACTCCGGATCATTTTTTTATGATCCGCTTGACCTTACAAAAACAAGCGGCATATTATTTTTCACCAGGTGGATAACTCATTTTTGCGCCCCGATATTTATGCTGCTTGCCGGAACATCGGCATACCTCATCGGGCAAAAGAAAACTAAAAAAGAGTTATCCATATTCCTGGTAAAACGGGGATTGTGGCTCATATTTCTCGAAATGTTTGTGGTTAACTTCGGCTGGAACTTCAATATCACGTTTCCCATGTTTTTCTTTATTACTATATGGGCGCTGGGCTTAAGCATGATCATACTGGCGGCATTGATCCATCTGCCTAAAAAATTGATCCTGGGCATTAGCGTTATAATCATATTGGGGCATAATCTTTTAGACGGCATTCATATGCCGGGCAGCACCTTGCCGGCTTTTGGCTGGTCGCTGCTTCATGACCAGCAGTTTTTTACCTGGCATAAGGAAATTTTATTGATAGGGTATCCCATTGTACCCCTTATGGCGGTTATGTCATTAGGTTATTGTTTAGGCGGATGGTATACGGCGGGCTATGAGGTTGGCAAAAGGCAACGAAACTTATGGATAGCCGGTGCCACTTGTATTGCTTTGTTTATTGTATTACGTTATACCAATCTATATGGAGATCCGGTGAAATGGAGCGTACAGAAAAATACATTATTTACCATCCTGTCATTTATTAAGGTAAATAAATATCCGCCATCGTTGTTGTACCTCCTGTTGACGCTGGGTGCGGCCTTTCTGTTCCTGTCATTCACCGAAAAATCAAAAGGAGCTGTTGTAAAAGTAGTTTCGGTATATGGTAGGGTGCCCATGTTTTATTACCTTATTCATATTTATATAATCCACCTGATAGCAATTATCGCATCAGCGCTTACGCCCGGGCAGGACTGGACGATCTGGTTCCTGAAACAACCTATCTGGTTTACAACAAACCTGAAGGGCTACGGGTTTTCATTGCCGGTTGCGTATCTTGTTTGGATTGGAATAGTAATGGCCTTATATCCTTTATGCAAGCGCTATGATGATTACAAACAGGCCAACAAAGGAAAATGGTGGTTGAGTTATTTATAAAATTTAAAAAATGGAAGCTATGAACGTAATTTCAGGAACCCCAGGAAAATACACCCGCACAGCATGGATACCAGCTTTTGGCAGCGGGTTGTTATCAGTTTTAATAATTTTTATGTTATCGATATCTTCGCCACATAGTGCCGCCGCCCAGGATAAAAACAATGTGGTACGCATAGCCAAACTTGTAATTGATTCTGCTCAATTGCAGAATTATATGGCTGCGCTTAAAGAGCATGCCGGAACCGCTGTGCGCGTTGAACCCGGCGTTTTAACCCTATACGCAGTAGCCGAAAAGAATAACCCCACCCACATAACAGTTTTTGAAATCTATGCCGATGCCGCCGCTTACCAGGCCCATTTGCAAACAACTCATTTTAAAAAATACAAAAGCACCACAAAAGATATGGTTAAATCGCTTGAGCTTGTGGAAACTGTTCCCATAGTGCTTGCCGCTAAACCGCGCTTATAGCACCGTACACCCTAAACCTTCAGCTGCCGGGGTGCTTTTCTTTTTTCCCAGCTTCGGGTTTTGACTTGCCGATAAATTAAAGCATATTTAGCCATTGTATTGCGCCCGGTTCGCATCGCGCATTATTGAAGCTGAGTTAACCAATTTATCATACTTGTTTTTTCCTGCTGATGAGTAAAAACCCTACGTACCTGGAATCAAAAGGCCATTATCAAATTCTTGACGGATTGCGCGGTGTGGCATCCCTTTTTGTAGTGGCTTTTCATGTTTTTGAAACCTATTCCGGCAATCGTTTTAATCAAATAATAAATCACGGATACCTGGCAGTCGATTTCTTTTTTGTGCTCTCGGGTTTCGTAGTTGCCTACGCCTATGACGATCGCTGGGGTAAAATGACCCAATGGGATTTTTATAAACGCCGTCTTATTCGTCTGCAGCCAATGGTTATTGTCGGATCAATTATTGGTGCGCTGTTCTTCTATTCGCAAAGCGGCACAGCCTTTCCGCTTATTCATGATACGCCGGTTTGGAAAATGCTATTGGTAATGTTGGTTGGTTGTACGCTGATACCCATACTGCCTTCTATGGATATCCGCGGCTGGCAGGAAATGCACCCCTTAAATGGGCCGGCCTGGTCGCTGTTTTTTGAATATGTCGCAAATATCCTGTATGCGCTGGTGATCCGTAAATTCTCCAAAACTTTGCTTGCTATATTGGTATTTTTATCGGCCTGTTTACTGATCCATTATACAGTAATGGGCCCGCAGGGCGATGTCATCGGCGG
Organism: Mucilaginibacter sp. Mucisp73; assembly: GCF_059491465.1. NCBI lineage: Bacteria > Pseudomonadati > Bacteroidota > Sphingobacteriia > Sphingobacteriales > Sphingobacteriaceae > Mucilaginibacter > Mucilaginibacter sp. Mucisp73. Next base: position 6,337,485 of record NZ_CP168507.1, read on the forward strand.
CTGGTCGGTTGATAAAACACAACTCTATATTGGCTTCACACGGTTGCTTTATCCATTTTTTGCCGGGATGCTGCTTTGCCGCATGGGTAAGCTCATCCATATTAAAGGCGCATTTGCTGTATGCAGCCTCCTGATCATCGCTATATTGTGTGTGCCGAGGATAGGGGGCAGCGAGCATTTATGGATGAACGGTTTGTACGAATCGTTCTGCATTATCATTCTTTTCCCGCTGATTGTAGCTATCGGCGCTGGCGGGAGTTTAAAAAGTAAAAGCTCGGTCAGGATTTGCAAATTTATGGGGGATATTTCGTACCCGCTTTACATTACGCATTATCCTTTAATATATTTCCATGTAGCCTGGGTAACAAATAATAAGATCCCCATGGCGCAGGGCCTGCTTGTCGGGCTGGGGATTTTTATAGTCAGTATAGCTATTGCCTACGGCTGCCTCAAATTGTATGATGAGCCTGTCAGAGATTGGTTAAAGAAACGTTTCCTGCTGAAAAAGGCATAATATTGATTGTATACATTAAACGCATCGACCCATCCGAACATCGCTGTGCTGGTAGGGTTGTATCATAAATCAAATTGACCACCCCTGGTGTGGTGTTACCTGTGAGTTGAAATTTAGCCGATAATATTTATACAAAAGGGGGTTAACATATTTTTGAAAAATAATATTCAATTGGTTGATTGTTAATTATTTAAGAGAATGTTAACCCTGAATTGTGTTAACCCTGTTAACCCCTCTTTTTGTTAATCGGGGCAATCCAATCCCAAACTATATATCGCTTAAGTATCTGAATAAATTAAAGAAAAGCTGATCATGATTTATGATACAGCCCATGTCTGTTTTTTTATTTTCCCTACTCGCTATGCAGCGAAGTCATAGAGGAGGGGCCGGTTGAGCGCAGACCAGGGGAGTCAATTATGCGCCTGGTATTATATGTTTTAAATCCCGTTAAATAATATCTAAGTGCATAATAATATAGATAAAGCTTGAAAATATCGTTTATAAATCTCATCTTTAGATAATTGTAAACCTTTGAAAAAGACCATCGCTTTAATATTGCTCAATATTTACCTGCTTAACATTGGCGGGCAGCTGGCCTTGCATCAATACCTGGTTTATAAATCGGACCGGTTTTTTAATGAACAGGTTGGGAAAGGCTTGTATAATGTAAATGACCTTACCGAAGTCTCTATCCCGGTTAACTTACCTGCTATTCATGATTGGCGAACTTTTGAAAATATATCGGGGCATATTACATTTGGAAACGCCACCTACAATTACGTAAAAATGCGATTGACGAGGAATGCCCTTCACCTGATGTGCATTCCTAATTATAAAACTACCCGCTTTGCCGATAGCAATGTGCTTGATGCAAAAGGAATAAAGGGTGCTCCTGTTTCTCCCAAAGAACATGTGCCCTTTGGCAAAATGGTTTTAAAGGATAATGTAAACCTTTCATTTGTGCAATTTGAATTTAATTGCCCGGTGATGCCTTTGCCGAAAAACGTTGTACAGCCTGTGCAATCGTTAGTAAGTTCTCATCAGGATATTCCTGAACAACCACCCAAGGCAACCTGCTGATTTTCTTCATTTAGCTCATTTACCGACCGGCATTTGTAATGCCCCTGGTCGTGTTGTCCGAAATTTCTATTAACAAATTAATATCACATTTCGCGGGTAAAAGCCCTGGCATTTTATCCGCGAGGGTATATAAAAATCCTATGATAAAGAAAAAAATTACCGCCGCGCTTGTGCTGCTGTGCGGCTTTACCATAATAGCATCATGCCAAAACTCATCTAATGAGGAGATGGCCCAGGTGCTGAAGCAGATAAATAAAAAGAATAACACCATTTCAAACCCGTTTAACCCCGAAATGAAGCTGGCTTATTGCGATTCGCTGCTTAAAACCAAAAAGCTTGGCAAAAGCCCCGAGGTGTTATTTTCAAAGGCCTCACTGCTATTAAAAGCAGGACAAGAGCAGCAATCAGTTGATATTTATAAGTACCTGATGGATAACATCGATTTCATGTCGACTGATGAAACGTTGCCTGAACAGGCCATAGCTTACATGCGTTTGGGTGAACGGAGCAATTGTATGCTTAACCATACCGGCTCGTCGTGCATCTTCCCAATTAAAGATGATGGGGTACACAAGATCCAAACCGGCTCAAGAAAAGCAATTGAAGTGTATAAAGCATTGTTAAAGCTTCGTCCCGATGATTATGAGTCGCGCTGGTTGATCAACATAGCCTATATGACGCTTGGCGAGTATCCGCAAAAAGTGCCTAAGAATGCCTTAATCCCCGGCCTTAATGCCGATCCGGATACAGCAGCACAGGTTAAACCCTTTGTTGATGTGGCCGGTAGCCTTGGCCTTAACATCAACGGCCGGGCAGGCGGGGTCATTGTTGATGATTTTAATAACGACGGCTATCTTGATATCATGACATCGGGCTGGGACCTGAGCGATCCGATGCATTACTTTCAAAATAACCAGGACGGCACGTTTAGTGACCGAACCGAAGCCGCCGGTTTAAAAGGGATTACCGGGGGGCTTAATATCCAGCAAACGGATTATAACAATGATGGTAAACTGGATGTTTTTGTTTTGCGTGGCGCATGGCTCACCAAGGGCTTCGGCAACCAACCAAGTTCCTTATTGCGCAACAATGGCGATGGGACTTTTACTGATGTAACCGCCATAAGTGGTTTGTTTATGCTTCACCCTACTCAAACCGCAACCTGGGCCGATTTTAATAACGATGGCTGGCTGGACGTGTTTGTTGGTAACGAAAATTCGGAGTCGATGTACTACGCCGATGAATCAACCTGCCAGTTATATATGAATAACCGTAATGGCACATTCAGCAACATAACCACAGCTGCCCATTGCGGCATCAAAGCTTTTGTAAAAGGGGTAACGTCTGCCGATTATGATAACGACGGCTTTGCCGACATATTTATTTCAACCATGGACGGGCGCAAATACCTGCTTAGAAATAAAGGCAAAACCCAGGCCGGGGTTGATTTTGAAGATGTGACCGTACAATCGGGCCTTGACCAGATCAAACAACGAACCTTTACTACCTGGTTTTATGATTATAATAACGATGGCTGGCCCGATTTGATGGTGGCCAATTACCATTTTGAGCGTACTTTGGGGTATTACAGTGCCGCTGCTGCCCTGGGCAAAACCGTTCCGGAAGCAGGTAATATCTACCTGTATAAAAACAACCATAATGGTACATTTACCAATGTTACCAAAGAGGCGGGACTGGATAAAGTAGTTTACAGTATGGGGGCCAATTTTGGCGATATTGATAACGATGGCTATCCTGATATGTATTTTGGTACAGGTAACCCCGATTTTAAATCGCTTGTGCCTAACAAATTTTTCAGAAATATAGGGGGTAAACGTTTTGCTGATATCACTTCTTCATCGCGTACGGGTAATTTGCAAAAGGGGCACGGCATCGCATTTGCCGATTTGAGGAATAACGGCCATCAGGATATTTTTGCCGAAATGGGAGGGGCTTACATTGGCGACTCGTATACCAGTTCATTATACATGAACCCCGGTATAAGCAATAACAATTGGATCAGTCTGAAATTGAATGGCACAAAAGCCAATAATGCAGCCATCGGGAGCCATATTAAACTCACTTTTACCGAAAATGGGGTTAAACGTTCTGTTTATAAGGACGTTAATTCGGGCGGGAGTTTTGGATCTTCGCCTTTGCGGCAGGAGATAGGAATTGGCCAGGCAAAGATAATTGATGAAATTGAGATAAAATGGGCAGGCAGCGGGGCTGTGCAATACTTTAAAAATGTGGCGCCTAACCAGTTCTTAAATATCACCGAGGGTAATGCACAATACAAAACTACCCAGTTAACAAAACTGATTTTCAGGGGTAAAAGTATGCCCGTTTGTATGCCTATGCAGATGGCGGCTAAAACAAATTAACTTAAGTATTTGTAATAGAAAATATTGGCTTCATTTATATCAAAATGGTTACATTTATATCAATTAAAATTTAATCTTAAACCATGAGAAAGTTCTTATTACTATGCTGCATGTTCATTGGATTGGCTGCAGCAGGCAACGCGCAGACCAAGCCAGGTGCCAAACCTGTTGAAAAATCAAAAGACCTGCAAAAGCAATTAAAGCTCACTGATAAACAAACCGAAAAAATTGCGGTGATATACCAGGAATCATCCGATAAGTTTGAAAAGATCAAAGCTGCTGATAAAGGTGATAACACGAAAATGATGGTTGATATTAAGCCATTACGGGAAGCTACCATCTCAAAGATCAAAGCTGTTTTAACTAAAGAACAAACAGTAAAATATGATAAGCTTTTGAAAGGCAGCAAAGCAGCAGGCGGCAGTGGCTGGGGTGATGGCTGGAGCGCCACAAGCGGACAATAACCAGTAGTAACAAAATAACAGGCCGCTTTTCTTGTGATTAGAGCGGCCTGTTTATTTATAAAATTTGTTTAACCGGCATACAGTGCCACGGCATATAGTTCATATCGTACTTCAACTGTTTCTTAATCCAGGATCTCTATCGGCCGGTTAAGTACTTCTTGCAGCGTGATCTTTTGAATACGCTTATCTTTTTTGATATAATTTAAACTAACCGGGAGAAGTATTGGCCCGGCGGTAACCGACCATCCCGGCGGATCGCCGCCTTCTGTTAGTCTTAAAAAACCGTTGCTGATGTAAAGGGGCATAAGCCATGCGTCTCCGGTATCCATTGCGCCAAAATCTATTTGCAGGGAATTAGAATGGAAAGATTTAGCTGTACGTTCCGGATCTGTAAATTTATTGATATCGGTAGGGTCAAACATTTCACTTACTTCATCAAGCTTTAAACGGTTGATGTCGAGCTTTACAGATTCTGCTTTGCCTTTTCCAACTTGTTTAATAATTAAGCAGGCTACTGCCGTACCCATTGGCTTCAGCTTTTTTTGCCTGTATAAAGTTGTAAACTCCTCCAGGTAGGTGGAAGAAATTCCATAGTCGGGGTGATAGCTTCCTGCAGTAATGAGATCATCTATTTCGTTCTTCATTACCGGGTAAACCAAAGGGCTGTGATCTTTTTGGCCGGCAGCTATTTTCATCTTATTGTATGAGGCTATGCTCATTTCGCCATAACCAATTTCAAATTTCGCATTAGCGGTGTCCAACTGTTTAGTAAGGCTGTCCAATTGTTGTCTTTTTATAGTATTTCGCTTTTGCCGGGCAACATAAAAATACAGGTTGCCAATGATCAAAATACAGCCAGCCACTATCAGGATAGGGGCGAGGCTGTTTTTAGGTTGTTTGGCCGGTACTGGGTTTTCGTTATTTTCCATTCTTATGAATATCTGATCATTGTCGAACTATCCGCGCCCCTGTACACCTTCGGCCAGCCTCACCGGGCTCAGCATTTTTCGTATTATTAATGACTTGCGAGTGGTATCCGCCGGTTCCGTATAGCGGATATTATCCGGCAGAAAAATTGTTTTCGATTCAATTTTCCATTGTCTGTTTTTATTAACAGGGTTTGGTTTATCATAAGTCACGAATAAGGGGATTAAAATTCCCTGCCCGGTTGAAAGCCTTGAAGGTAGTTTTATAATTTGTTTCACAGCGGTACCCTTAGCCCTGATCTGGCTGTCATAGTCATTTTTGCTTTGAGGGTCTTCAGTTACAGTAAGCGGCTGGCTAATATTGAGCTTGCTCACGTCAAGCTCAATGTCTGATGCATCGCCTTTGCCTTTGTTCTGGATCATGAGGCAGGTGATAAACAGGTCATAATCAACAGCCGTGGTGTCGTTAAAAAGCTGGTCGGTTTTCTGAAGGTTTTTATCTGAAATTTCATTAGTGAGTATGGGATAATCAAGATAAAAGGCGTCCTTTTTCCGGACGACACTGTCACCCCCTGCCAGGGCATAAATATCATTGACCATGCTAATATACGAAATTTCCAGGCTGGCCTTCAGATCAGGGTTAACCGGCGGTGGTAGATCTTTCTTAATTAGATTATACCCGGTAGTTATTAAACCTAAAATAACAGTAATTACGCCCAGCTTCAATTGCAGGCTTTTCCATATGCTGTCTTTATCGGCTGCTTTCTTTTTGGCCATGCTTCCCGGTTATTGATATGGTTAGGAATATCATGTAGTTGTATTACATGATTGTTTTACAGGTGCTTGCAGTATAAAATTAAGAATAATAATTAACAGCACAGATATTTTATGTTGTATTTTTTTTCTTTAGTTAAACTCCTATCTTCACCTAAACTTAAATACTGTCATGAATAAATTTTTAATAACAAAGTTGTCTTTTGTTGCGATACTTCTGTTTTTCACCCCGACTGTGCTATTGGCCAACACACATAACAGAATGACAAGAAATATAGACATCGCCGGTCTCGTTGTTGATTCAAAAACCTTATTGCCAATTGAAGGGGCTGGTATTTTCGGGGCTGATGAAAAACTGCTTGGAAAAACGGATGTGCGGGGCTATTTTAAGATCTCACTTAGTTTTATGGCCGATGGGGAGATGAGGTTTAAGTTAAAGATCATTAAAAAAGGCTATAATAACATTATGCAAAGCGAGCATTGGGGCAGTTTGCCGGGCAATACAAAAGCGCTAATGTATTTTGGGTTAGATAAAGGATCAGGGTCAAACTCTTTTTCAAAACTGGTAAACAAGGCGATTGGCGATCTGGATTATCATAATACGCTGGAACATTTTGATGAGGTAAAAATCGCCCGGACGTTTGATAACAAACTATCTGCAGCAAAAGCTGGCAATCAGGATGTGTTGGTTAAGGTTGATGATAAGTTTTATATGGTGGATGAAACAGGATGGATCGCGATATCCTCCGATAAGGACTCGATATTGATAAATAAAAAACAATTGGTAATTGCAGATCAACTAAACGGCACGATCAAAAGAAAAGATATTAAATGGATGACACCGCTCAATGCTAAAAATACAAAGTTCGCTGTTTATACTAAGTAAGCTATATAGAACTATCGTAGTCGATTTAACGAAACGGCCTTCGTGATTAACATAGAGGCCGTTTTAAAATGCTTCATTCAAGCCCAAAAAGAACCCCTTTGAACCATACCGGCCAAAGGCATAGTCAAGACAAAGATTGGTACGGGTTGCTTTATTAAATAGTACCCGCAAACCGCCGCCATAACCCGGTTGCCATACCTGGAATATTTTGGTGCCCGATTCATCATTGGTTGTTTGCAGGTTGGCAAATACCACGCCGCTTAAAAATTTATTCCGCAGTATCGGGAATCGGTATTCCACTTCTGAGTAGTTGTATTGCGTACCCTTAAAATATTGTACCACATACCCCCTGCCGCTCCGGAAGCCCGGATCTTTGCCGGTGCCGGGCAGCTCAAGGTAGGGGATGTCACCGCTGATCAGGTAAGATCCCCAGTTCCAGAAGGCAACAACATGTTCGGGGTTAGTTTCTGACAGGCTGAAGTACTTCCTGAAATCTGTAGTGAACTGCACCGCGTTTTTGGAGCTTCCCATCCAGCTTTGATTAACGCGGAAGCCGGCATCAACGTAAATCCCTCTGTAGGCCCGGTTTTGATTGTCTCGGGTAGTGTATTGTAAGTTAAAAAGCAAGCCGTTAGCAGCATAATGGTCGCGGGCAAACCCATGACGGTCGCTATAGATATTGTATGGGGTGAGGTCGGTTGTTGACTTGGTATCCTCAATTTTTCGCCTGATATCAAAAGAAGCGCCCGCACCTAAAAATAATCCCTTATCTATCTCTTTGTATACCTTCTCGCGGATATTATAAAATTGCGAATGCAGCGCTCTGCCTTTACGCCCGGGATTGGCCAACACCTGGTCGGCTTCGCTGCCGCTTGATGCCTGGCCAATTCCCAAACCATAATCGGGCGATACCGTTTTGGCTGCAACCAAACTGCCCTGAAAATTCCATTTATTACCCGGTGTGTATATGTTATGGTTGATATAAAAATAGATGATACCCTTGGTGGTAATAGAAGCAGATGTGGCAGCAACCGATAACAGGGTATTAGGATCGTTTCCTAATTTTTTACCCGCTACAGCCTTGATACCAATTTGCGACCCGATGGTTGGATTAGATGCCACATTAGGTATGATGGTAATTCCCGATGACTTTTTATTAGGAGGTGCAGCCGGTCGGCCGGGATGAAGTATGTTACGCACCAGATCGCCAAAGTCATATTGTTTGTATAAAGTATCGGTCGGTTTGGCTGGTTGTACTATTCTTTCTTTAATGCGCAATGAATCGGCCTTTACCGAATCGGCAGGTACCAGTACCTGGCCAAAGGAGTGTGCTGCGATACCCGTAAATAGTATAAATAAAAACGTCTTTAAAAACAGGGATGAAATTTTATGTGGTGGTTTGTGATGCACGCTAACGGATATAAATATTAAAAATTCAATTTACTGCCTGTTTAATTGTGATTGGTGTTAGCTCATTTCTAAACCCCGAAATGTGCATAATGTTTGAACTTCAAATTTATACGGGCGCTAAGCCGACGGATTTAGTTGCATTATTTTTTGTTTCGCTTAAATATTGCTACCTTAATGTTCTCTTGTTATAAACCACAGAAAGTCTGTTTCGTCCTGCTAAAACTTAACCAATTATAATCATGAACGTACCTTACATTCGTTTTGTGGCCTTCATTGTTTTTATGCTTGTCGCCTTTTCAGGGGCCGCGCAAAGCAATCAAGGCAGAGCAGACACTATTGATCGCAAATGGTGGAAGGAAGCCGTAGTTTACCAGGTTTATCCCCGAAGCTTTAAGGACAACGATGGAGATGGTATTGGTGACCTGAAAGGCATTATCTCCAAACTTGATTATATCAAAAGCCTCGGTGTTGATGTTGTTTGGCTTAACCCAATTTACAGCTCGCCTAATGACGATAATGGCTATGATGTAAGCGATTACCGCAACATCATGAAGGATTTTGGAACCATGGATGATTTTGATGTTTTGCTGAAAGGCATGCATTCGCGCGGGATAAAACTGGTGATGGACCTGGTTGTAAATCACAGCAGCGATGAGCACGAATGGTTTAAACAAAGCCGGAGCTCTCGTAACAATCCATACCGGGAGTATTATCACTGGTGGAACGCCGAAAAGGGCAAACCCGCTTATCGCTACAGTTTATTTGACGTAAACCACGATGCCTGGCGCTATGATTCGCTTACCAATGCCTATTACCTGCATTATTTTTCGCGCAAGCAGCCCGACCTTAACTGGGAAAATCCAAAACTGAGGAATGAAGTATACGGCATAATGAAGTTTTGGGCTGATAAGGGGATTGACGGCTTCAGGCTGGATGCTTTCCAGTTTGCTGCAAAGGACACTACCTTCCCGGCGTTCCCAAAAGGGTTTGAAAAAAACTTTACCCAATATTACGGCGTACAGGGCAATTTGCACGGATACCTGCAGGAAATGAACAGAGAAGTGCTCAGTAAATATAACGTAATGAGTGTGGCCGAAGGTGCAGGCAATACTTTTGAAGACGGCCATAATTTAGTTGATGCCGACAGAAATGAATTGAACATGGCTTACGCATTTGAAGGTGTGGATATTGCCAAACCCGAAGGCTATAGCGTAGTTCACTTAAAACAGGTATTTACCAAATGGGATAGTGCCTTTGCATCAAAGGGGTGGTTATCAATATTCTTAGCCAATCATGACCAGGCCCGGCTGGTAAGCAGGTTCGGCAATGATAGTCCGGAGTTCAGGGCTGTATCATCAAAAATGCTCACTACATTTTTGATGACTATGCGCGGTACGCCATACTATTATAATGGCGACGAACTGGGCATGACCAATGCTGGCTTTAGCACAATTGATGACTATCGTGACGTGCAAACGCTAAATGAATATCAGCGGCAGAAAAATATAGGAGCCGATTTACCTGCATATTTAAAACGAATAGCCTTTGAAAGCCGTGATAACGGACGTACCCCATTTCAATGGAACAGCGCGGCCAATGCCGGTTTTACAACCGGTACCCCCTGGATAAAGGTAAATTCCAATTATAAAAGCATCAATGCTGCTGTTCAGGAAAAAGATGCCAATAGTACTTTGAATTATTTCAGACGGATAGTAAAATTAAGGAAGGATAATCCGGTACTGGTATACGGAAAATATACATTGCTCGATGCACAAAACCCCGATACTTATGCCTACACCAGGGAGTTGAACGGCAGGACGCTGTTGGTGCTTCTGAATTTTACAAATAAAACGGCTCCGGCTCAAACGGGTATGGATTTGGGTAATGCCACAGTTTTAATCGGCAATTATCAAAAGCCATCAAAAAGCGGTACACTTATGCCGTATGAGGCGGTGGTTTATGAGGTGAAATAGGAGCGGTTTAACGTGTAGAGACGCATAATTGCGTCTCTAATGTACAGAGCCTCATTTAATTGAAAATTGCATGCGTGACCTGCCTGCGAGAGACGCAATTATGCGTCTCTACATTAATTAATTTTACCTCACCACCAACGAGATCTGCAATACCCTCGGCTTATCACCAATTGCCGGGCCTCCCCAGTCTGTTTCATCGCCATTTAAGATCCGGAGCGATTTAAATACACCGTTTTCATACCAGCCTTCCTCAACCTTAAGGTATTGCCATGCCTTGCTGCCCAACGGATGGAAGGTGAGGCGACAATTTGTTCCGGTCACGATGAATTTATTTTCATCAAGGCTAACAATCATGGCTTTGCCGTTATGATCTTTATTGGGCTTAAGTTCGCCTCCCCGGCCGCTGCCAAATTTTATAACGGCTTCCCATGCTCCAAGTTTAATGCTTTGCTCTGCGCCATCTTCATGTTCAACAACTGCTTTTATCTTGTCGTCAAATGCCCATTGCGCCATCTCCCTCATCATAGGAGCTGCCATGGCATATTCATCCGCAAAATGGGCAAGGAGTTCGGCGAGGTGTTCATCGTTTGAGCTTTCGCCATTATTATCTATTCCAAAAGGCGAAAAACCAATACCACCGTGGGCCAGCACATCATAAAAATATTTGGCATTATCAGCCACTAAACCAGCTTCGGGTACAAACAGGGGATTATCGGCGCGGGTATACAGGTCAATTACTTTCAACACCCTTTCGCTGCCCGACAGGTAAATATCAGGAGCAAGCAGGTTAATTGATGGTGCGGCTACTTTCCAGATTGGGATTACGTTATCTGTCGCGCCCCCGCTTTCGTAATGGGTTGCCGGTGGATTAGTAAGCGGATCACGAAGCGCTACGTTTACATACAATGGCAGCTGATACTCAGCTTTGCCGGCTGCGGCCACCTGTTCAATAAACCGGGCTATTGACCAGGCCTGGAAATATTCGTCAGCCCTGTCGCCAAAAATTTTGGTCCATGAGCCTTTTGAGTTTTCCGGTACATTCAGAGCTTTTAGTACAGCTGGTTTTAACAGTTGGGCGGGGACATCGCCTTCAAACAGTTTTTGCGCCTTAGCTGAATAGTCGCGGACGGTATCCCATGAGCCGGGTTCGTTTTCAACCTGTACCATGATAACTGTATGCTGCTGATCTGCCTGCTTTAAGTAACGCATAACTGCCGAAAACGCCTTGATATCAGCATCTAAAGTGGCTTTTGAATGAGGTGAAGGTGAGTCAATGGGCTTGCCTGTTTTACCAGTAATGTTTGGATATTTCTCCGCATCTCGTTTCATCCATTCGGGCATGTAATGGTTGCTGCCGTTTTTCCAGGTGCCAAACCATAATAATACCAAATGCACGTTATGCTGCCGGGCTTGGGTAAGCAGGGTATCCACTAATGAAAAGTTAAACCTCCCAGGCTGTGGCTCTACCTGCTCCCAGTAAATAGGTACTTCGAGCGTGTTAAGGTGCATTGCCCCGGCCGATTTCCATACGCCTGGCATTAAAGCGGGCCATGCACTTGAGTTGTGCGCCTGTCCGCCCAGCATTAAAAATGGTTTGCCGTCAACTAAAAACGCGTACCTGCCATTTTTTTCGATAAGCTTAGGTAACGATGTATCATTGGTTTGAGCAAGGGTTTTACCCCCTGCAAATAACAGTGATGTAAGCAGAAGCGCATTTTGAGTTTTTTTGCCAATTATTTTAAGCATGATAACAAAGGTTTATGACCACGCAAAATAATTACAAAACAGCACTTTTGGTAATACTAAATAAACCGTTTATGGTTAAAAATATGCCAAATGCAGCATTTATTTAGCCAACTCCAGCTTGGCAAAAAAATCATTGAACATGAGGTTGATATCTAACCTGCGATAAACACGGATATTGCGGCCATGGGCATTGTAATCATATCCGCCCTGCGCGTTAATAAGCGGGCAGGGTTTTAACACATATTCACTTGATGATGGATCGGCTTCAAAGGATGATTGCAGCGCGGTAAGCAACACCAGCGGACTATCACCTATGATATAGGTTTCACCCAAATTAAGATGATATTGCTGGATGAGCTTCATGACGTTTTCAAGTGCGCCGGCCAGGTATTTCCCTGTTTCGCCTTGTGGTTTTATTTTGAGTTGTAATTCAGAGTAGGGCAATATGGCCTGGCGGTACCCATCCCGGGGGATTTGCCAAAGCTTTAATTGCGAGTGGTTAAACACTGCCCTTGCTGCATTGATATCGATATTGAGGTTATACTCGGGGCTGCTGTAATTGGGTGGGGGTAGTGCAAGATCGCTGTACTCCGGGCCGCCAATCCACACCAGTGTGAGTTTGTCGGCAATTTTTGGATCGGTTAATACAGCTGATGCAATTTCGGTAAGTCCGGCGCCACAAAGGATGTAAAGAGGTAAGGAGGTGTCTGTACGGGATGCTTCTTTAATGATCAGATCGACAGCTTTACTTTTTACCGGGGTACTGTCGTTTACCATCGCGGTGTTAGAGCCTGCTATTACCGGGAATTGATCTTTAATCTTTAAAACAGCTAACAGATCGGCAGCTTTTTTTGCTGCATTCTCTGCCTGGGTTTTAGATCTGTCGAACCCATCATTGGCATTCAGGTGCGAGCCTATAATACCCCTTATTTCTACCGATGGGGATAGCACCAGATGGGTAAGCGCAAATAAACCATCCGGATCACCGCCAAAATCGTTATCCATAATTACCCTGATGCGGGGCGAAATGAGTTTATTGGCAGCCGTTGATTGTCCTTTTGAAATGATCGGGAAAATAAACAACAGGAGCAGGAATGATAAAAACTTGCTTTGGGTCATGGCTTACAGGCTAATTGATTGGTGCACACAATATAAGTGTTTTACCATGAAATAAGTATCCGTTTACCCCGCAATACTTTCAAAAGCAGCAAGGTATTTATCAATATAAAATTGCTTGCTTGCCGTTTTATACTGCATGATGAAACGCGGATGTTCCAGTGCAATGATTTCGCCAAAGAAATGGTATTCATCGTTCAACTTGCGCAGGAATGTCTCATTCTTGCCTGTGCCAAAACAAAAGCATTTTTCGGTATTTATGCCCAGATCAATCTGCTTGCGGATATTTTCGATCATGAACTGATAAACGGCTTTGGTTAACTCCTTGCTGTCGTAGTAATTGTAGTTCTTTTCCTTGCCGTTGGTATCGATACTCGTAAAGCCAAGCGGACAGGGAGAATTGATATAGATCTGCTTATAAAAAGCTTCCGGGCCGCCAAAGGCGTTGATCGCCTCGTAAACAAATACAGATGATGGCTCGTGCGACATTTTGCCTTCGTAGTTGATATGGCATTCAGCTATCAACCGCTTAGGATCCGTAAAAGGGATGCCTGTTAAGCCGCCGCCAAACCTGCCGGGATTGATGCCCAAAATGATGTGGCGCTGCTGATTATCGTTGTAATATTTATGATAAAACTCATCAACAATACGCATAGTTTGCGGATGCTCCTTAAACGGGTTCATGATACGTATGCCTTGGGGTAAAGGATCGCCGGTATAGGTTAGCTGCTCATTGAATTGGATAACCCTGTCTGCAAATGTCATAACTCAAATGTAGTATTTATAAATTCTTAAGGCTAATCGCTTTTTACCAAATGGTAAGTGGAATCGGTTTTTTAGGGGGGAACTTTGTGGTGTCCAAAAAAGAATAAACATCATGAATAGTCAAATTAAAAGCAGATTGTCATTGAATGGCAAAAGGGTAATTATATTGGGAGGTAGTACTGGTATAGGCTTCGCGACAGCAAAAGCTGCCGCTGAAGAAGGTGCTAAAGTTGTTATAGTTTCGGGTAATCAAAGCAAGATCAATAACGCACTAAGTCAGTTGCCTGAAGATGCCGAAGGCTACGCCGTGGATCTATCGCACGAGGAAAATATAAAATCATTTTTTGAGCAGGCCGGTAAGTTCGATCACCTGGTTTATACCGCTGCCGAAAATCTTAATTTGAATAATATCGACCAAACAGAGATCGAGGCTGCGCGTAAGTTTTTTAATCTGCGTTACTGGGGAGCTTATGCTGCTGTTAAATATGGCGTGCCGTTCATTAACAAAGGCGGCTCGGTAAATTTAACCGGCGGCACGGCCGGGGCAAGACCGGCAGCCGGTTGGTCGATAGCAAGCAGTATTTGCGGTGCCATGGAAGGTTTGGTAAGGGCGCTTGCCGTTGAACTTGCTCCAATACGTGTAAACGCCGTGGTGCCGGGCGTAATTGACACTAACCTCTGGGATAGTATGCCTGCCGAAGACAAAGAAGGCCTTTACAATTGGGCAAAAGATACGTTATTGCTTGGTCGTGTTGGGCATGCAGAGGATGTTGCCCTTGCCTTTGTTTATCTTATGAAACAGAGTTTTGGAACCGGATTGAATTTAGTGGTTGATGGAGGCACGTTACTGGCGTAACGGGTTATAGGAGGAGCTCCATTTTCAATTCCCTCCCCTGGGAGGGGGGTAGTTGGAGTGCGTAGTGGCAGGGAGGGGTTTGTTCGTCATTAAAGCGTATAAGCATGTCGACGAAACCCCTCCCTACACTCTTCCAAGGGAGGGAATCGGACAGGCCGTCGCTCAAAAAGTATCTTCATCACACTATCGCTGTAATCTTCAGCTTTTGTAT
The DNA here is from genome assembly GCF_059491465.1 of Mucilaginibacter sp. Mucisp73. Classification (NCBI taxonomy): domain Bacteria; kingdom Pseudomonadati; phylum Bacteroidota; class Sphingobacteriia; order Sphingobacteriales; family Sphingobacteriaceae; genus Mucilaginibacter; species Mucilaginibacter sp. Mucisp73. Next base: position 6,352,590 of record NZ_CP168507.1, read on the forward strand.
CTTAGCATTCATCAATCCTAAAAGCTATTGACAAGTGCCCCGATACATTTTAATAAAACCCGCATTGCTCCAACACCAAGCGGGTTCTTGCATGTGGGCAATGTGCTGTCTTTTTCTATCACCGCGACATTGGCGCGTAAGCATGGCGCTAAAGTTTTATTGAGGATTGATGACCTCGACCGGGCAAGGGTTAATCGGGAATACCTGACTGATATTTTCGATACGCTACGATTTTTGGAGATCCCCTGGGATGAAGGGCCGCAGGATGCCGACGATTTTGAAGCTAGGTTTTCACAAATTCACCGGATGCATCTGTATAACGAAGCCCTCGAGCAATTAGCCGCAAGTGGTTTTGTATTTGCCTGTACCTGCTCGCGCAAACAAATGAGTGAAATTGGAAGCTGTACCTGCTCAGATAAGCAGATCCCTTTAAATACCCCCGAAGCGAGTTGGCGCTTACGTACAGATAACGCCACTACATTGCAGGTGAAAAGTTATAACGATAAAATTATCCGAACTCAACTACCTGCCGAAATGGAAAATTTTGTGGTCAGGAAAAAAGACGGTTTCCCGGCTTATCAGCTTACCTCAGTTATTGACGATCTGTTTTATGGCGTTGACCTGATTGTGAGGGGTGAAGATCTGTGGGCGTCAACATTGGCTCAGACCCAGTTGGCGGCTGTGTTGGATAAGCAGGATTTTAATGATATCGTATTTTATCATCATCCGCTGTTGCTTGAAAAAGACGGTAAAAAGCTATCCAAATCGGCCGGCTCAACGTCGATTAGATATCTAAGGCAGGAAGACAAAAGTGCGGAAGATATATTTATGCTTATCTCAGATCTTTGTTCACTTCCCGAAAAAGCAAATAACTGGCACCAGCTTTCGGCATCAATTCTTCGCAAGCTTTCATAGGTTTATCAACACTTCTTTATAAAATATCTGTTTAATGTGACTCCAGCTTAATCTAACGGTGTCAATTTGTATATTTTAATGTGATGAAAATGTTAAGTCATTTACAATAAATTAAAGCATTTGGTGCTTTTACTTTACCATGACATAACTGCCTGTACATATCTGAAGGATAAATTTGTAGCAACAAATACAAATTACGATGCAAGCAGCATTTTGCCACAAGCACCTGAAATTTCTGTTTTTTGTTATCCTTACTTTCAGAGCCATTACCTGCCAGGCTCAAAACAGCCCCCTCTCCAAAGGTTTCGCCCATAATGATTACTGGCACAACCGGCCCCTGTACGATGCCCTGGATAACGGTTTTCAAAACATAGAAGCTGATATTTACCTGCGTGATGACGAATTGCTGGTTGCACATATGTTGCCCGCTTTTCAAAAAAAACGCACCCTGGAGCAGCTTTATTTAAAGCCATTGTTTAACTGTTATGAAGGGAAAAACAGGGAGGTGGTGTATCCGATTTCTCCTGTTACCCTGATGATAGATATCAAATCCGACGCTGAAAAAACCTATGCAAAGCTGTCGGAAGTATTAAAGCGCTACGCGCCAATGCTGTCGAGCTATAATAACGGCGAGATAACAGAAGGTAGCGTAACCATTGTTATAACCGGCAATAAGCCTTATAAAATGCTTCAGGCGCAGAAGCAGCGCTATGCTTTTATTGATGAAGACCTGATGCAGGTGCATACCGATACCCTTTCAAACGCTGTTTATAAAACTGCCAGCTGCAAATATTCGCGCCTAATCAGCTGGACAGGTAAAGGCCCGATGCCCGAAGATCAGAAACAATTACTTCGTGATTACGTAGCCGCCGCGCATCACCATAAAAAACGGGTACGCCTGTGGGCTTCCCCGGAAAACAAGGAAGTATGGAAAGCCTTGCTTGAGTGTGAGGTTGACCTGATCAACACCGATAAATTAGCCGAATTAAGAGAGTTCCTGATGATGGGGCCGGAACCTGTAAGATATGCGAAGGTGACACAAAGTAATAACCGCTAATCAGTCAATAAGATGAAAAAGATTAGAGTAGCATTTTTTGCCGAGATACTTATTGAAGATTTTGACGGTGCAGTACGCACCATGTATCAGCTCATTAAACGGATTGACCGTAATATTTTTGAATTTTTGTTTGTTTATGGTGCCGGTCCCGACAGTATAGCCGGATTTGAATCATTAAAAGTTCCGGCTTTAACATTACCAATTAACACCGGTTACACCATGGCAATACCTGCCCTGGTGATGAGCGAGCTAAAAGAAGAGATAGATAACTTTTCGCCAGATGTTGTACACATCGCCACGCCATCGCTTTTGGGCAATTTTGCGTTAAAATATGCTACCCAGCAAGGCTTGCCTGTTATGAGCATATACCATACTCATTTTATTTCCTACATCGATTATTACCTGAAACATACCCCTTTCCTCATCAATAAGGTTAAGCAAATGATGGCCGAGAGTCATAAGGTTTTCTATAATCAATGCGACCAGGTATATGTGCCTTCAATTACTATGAAAGATGAGTTGATTGATATGGGAGTTGATACCTATCGCATGAAACTATGGCAAAGGGGAATAGATACCCGGCTGTTTTCGCCAAGGCATAAAAAAAGTTTGCACTCGATAACAGGAAATGATAATCCTACTATTTTATTTGCGAGCCGCCTGGTTTGGGAGAAAAACCTGGAGACCCTGTTTGAGATCTATACCATAATGCAGGACCGCCATCCTGAAGTTAACTTCATCATTGCAGGCGATGGCATTGCGCGCAAAGCCTGTGAAGCGAAGATGCCCAAGGCCGTATTTACCGGTAAGGTAGATCATAAAACGCTCTCGGTTTTATACGCGTCATCAACCCTGTTCCTGTTTCCATCGGTATCTGAAGCTTATGGTAACGTAGTACTTGAGGCTATGGCATCGGGCGTACCGTGCGTTATTGCCGACGGCGGCGGCTCAAAAGATTTTATTGAGCAAGGCATTAATGGTTTTAAATGTGAGCCATACAATGCCGGCTGCTATGTTGAGCGGATTGAATTATTGCTGAAGAATAAAAGCCTGCGGGAACAGTTTATTGAAGGGGCCCTCCAATACAGCAGCCGCTTAAGCTGGGAGCATCTCGCATCGGTATATTTTGATGACCTGGCCGAAATGGCAGGTGTAGATGTGTTTAGCAGGGTAGTATAAAAGCTTGTTATTATATTCGCGACTGAGTTGATTGTTTAAAGAATAGATTTTATTATCTAATTTTATAATCATACAGCTAATAAATAACCTATGGCCGACACACAACCGGATGAAAGTTTTAACAAGTTTAAATCACAGATAAAAACAGAGCTTGACTTTGAAGTTTTTAAGTACTACCAGGAAGAGCAGTCGAAAAGGAGTGAAAATAAGTGGCTCAAATCACAGTATGCACCGATAATACTCTCAGCGATATTTGCCTTACTCGGTACCGGAATAGGCGCATGGATACAGGGTGTTGCAAATCGAAACCTGGAAAAACAAAAATTTGAAGCAGACCTGGTTTTAAAAATGATAGAAACCAACGGCGATCAACAGGCAGCTGCGCAAAACCTGAACTTTTTAGTGCAAACCGGCCTCGTTAATGATGATAGCTTAAGAGTTAAGCTTTCCAAAATAATTAAACACCCGGGAGAAGTACCCTCGCTGGGCGATCTGTCTGCTGATCGAAAGATTGATTTATTAACCGAAACGCAAAAGCAGTTAAAATCACTTGGATATTATGCCGGACCGATAGACGGGCAAGAATCTGATATATTCAGAAAAGCGGTGATGGCTTTTCAGGCACATTGTAAGCTTATTCCGGATGGTATGCTGGGTGCTAAAACACTTCAACAACTTTCAACAGCGAGTAAATGATTATAACGGGGATGTTATAATATGCTACAATTCTTGTACTCCCTTTCCTATTTCTTACATTTGCCGTTTGTTTTAATAATAGGGGTTGAGTATCAAATCATAATAGGGAAATTTCATGTACGATATTTGTTGTGTAGGGCATATTACATTAGATAAAGTGGTAACACCGCAAGCGGTTAAACACATGGCTGGCGGTACTTCTTTTTACTTTTCAAACGCCATCTGTAACATGGATGTGAATTATACCCTGGTTACCTCGCTTGCTTTAAGCGAAATGCCGGTGGTTGACAAACTTCGCAATAAGGGGATCGAAGTGCATGCCACTACAGGCGGCGAAACCGTTTACTTTGAAAATATTTACTCTGTTAACCAGGATCACCGTACCCAGCGCGTGTTACAAAAAGCGGATCCCTTCACTATTGAACAGCTTGACGAGATCCAGGCCGACGTTTATCATTTAGGCCCTTTACTGGCCGATGATATCTCCGTAGAATTTATAAAGAACTTGGCACAACGCGGCAAACTTTCTCTTGACGCACAGGGCTACCTGCGTAAGGTAGAAGATAAAAACGTAATAGCCATCGACTGGCCCGAAAAGCGTGAAGCCCTGCAGCACATCCACATCCTGAAAGTGAACGAACATGAAATGGAAGTACTTACTGGTATAACTGACATTCATGAAGGTGCCAAAGTTTTGAATGACTGGGGCGTTAAAGAGGTAGTGGTTACATTAGGCAGTATGGGCTCGGTTATTTATACAGACGGTGTTTATTATCAGATCCCGGCGTATAAACCGGTTGAAGTAGTTGATGCCACAGGTTGCGGTGATACTTACATGGCAGGCTATTTATACCAACGCGCCAAAGGGAAGGGTTTCCAGGAGGCCGGCGAGTTTGCTGCTGCTATGGCCAGTTTTAAAATAGAATCATCAGGCCCTTTTACCGGTACCGAAGAAGATGTACTGGAGCTGTTAGCGAAACACAGCATAAAGCCGAAAGCTTAAGGCAAATACACAAATACTGGTTCAAGTTTAGCGATAGCGTAACTTAGACCTAAAATAATTTAAGCTTTCAGCTTAACCATACAGCAACAATAGAGATCACCGGAAGCAGAATGCTTCCACGGTTTTAGAACGAAGTTACACAATCGCTAAACTTCGTCCAGTGAAAAGAAAGGAATTAAAAAGCAACCTTTCGCCTTTAACCTTTATCCTTTCACCTCCCCAAAAAAGCTATATTTCCTTAGCGTCCGAAGCATTGATCCAGCCTTCGTTGCCGCTGGCCAGTCTGATCTTCATCCAGTCGTTATTATTTTCCAGTATCTCAACCTTGGTGCCGTCATGGATCAGGAAAAGATTTTTAGCGCTGGGCGTTGGCGCGCTTTTTACATTGACAGATGTGCTGAAGATGATAGCGCCGTGATGGGCATCAAAATACTGATCCTGGCGACTTGCAACAAACATGCTTGCAAAACCGAAAAGCAGGATCACTAAAGCCGAATAAAACGACCATTTTTTAATGCTTACCGAATTAGTGAACCTGTACACTGTCAGCAATGCGCATCCTGCAATAATGAACAGGATTGTCATCACCGCCAAAGTTGTTAATGAAAAGCGGAGAATAAACGAGTGCCACCATTTGGTAATGAAAAATTCAGTCCCTGCCTCTACCTTATCTGTTGTTTTTTGATTGGCAAACTGGATGTTGAAGTTGATATCCTCATCGCCCGGCGAAAGCTTATGCGCTTTTTCATAGTACAACAGAGCAGAAGGCACATCTTCATTTTTAAAGTAAGCATTGCCCAAATTATAATAAACCAATGCCGACTGGTGCCCGTCGTCTACAATTTTCTGGTAGGTGGTTATGGCTTCCTTATACTGGCCTTTGGCGTATTGGTCGTTTCCTTTTTTTAACAGGATGTTGGCATCATCGTTAGCTAATGCGTACACAGGCATAACGATGATAAGCAGTAAGTATATAATGCGCTTCATCATGTTATATTTTATTTTCAATGTTATTGATCATGTTCTGAGCCTTATCAAACACCTGCTGCTCGGTGATGCCCGATACCGGGGCATAGCGCGCCATTTCGCAAAGGTCGAGCGTGTCAAGCATCTCGTTAATGAGGCTTTCATCAAGCGAACGGGCTTTTAACTCTGATGCAATCTTTTCACGGTTAAGATCTGCGTAAGGAATATTAAGTTTATCACTCAAATAGCCATATAAACCGCGGAAGAGGTTTTCATAAAAAGCCTTTTTATCGTTTAGTTGCTGTTTGGCGCTGGCCAGGTGTTTGGCTGCCACTTTACCTGCTTTGCGACTTTTTAAACCAACCACGTCGGCATTATTTTTATCTCGCCATTTACCGTAAACTAAAGCGCCTAAGAAACCTGCCGGACCCAAGATCAGCAGGAAATAATATAATCCAGAGCCATAAAAATCGCTGCCTACTTCATTTAGCTCGCTGCCGGTTTTTATGTAACGGATATCATTGCTCAGCACCTTAACATCCTGTTTGCCCGCGTTTGAAAAGGCGGTAACGTTACTGCCATCGCTGCTGCCTTTGGCAACCTTTACATGAAATGCCGGGGTGCTTAATGAAACGTACCTGCCTGTAGCCGGGTTAAAGTATGCAAACTTAACCGGGTCGATAGTAAAATCGCCCTGGTGCCTCGGGATCAGCAGATAAGTGTATTTTCTGCTACCTGATGCCCCGCTGGCATTTATGGTAATAGTATCGGTGATCTTGGGCTCATACTTCTCAAAGTCGGCTGGGAAAGTTGGCGTTATCGGTTTCAACAACTTCAGGTTGCCTGCGCCGCTTACCTTTATGGTGTAATTAATGGCATCATTAGCTTTAACATCATTTTTATCAAGCGAAGCCTCAATATTAAACTTGCCCACAGCGCCTGTAAATTCGGCAGGCTTGCCTGCTAATGGCAGTGGTTTCACGTGAATGACAACGGGCGCACTTTTAATCTTGTACTTCACATCCTCATATCCGCCAAAGAATGCATCGAAGGGGTCGCCTGATGATGAAGCGGCCTGCTGCCGTACTATAAAGTTCATGACAGAAGGCTCAATAGTGATATTGCCCTCATGCTCGGGAAACAGAACGGTTTGTTTAATATCGGTTACGTTGTACCGTACACCATTTAAAATTTCGGTGCGCCATTGGGCGTTAGGATTGGTGTTTTTGATCTCCTGGCTGTAAAAACCATTAAGATCGGGGATTTTTTCCGGTTCGCCGTTGGCGATGTTAACCCGGGTGTATAGGCGCAGGTTCATCATGATCTGCTGACCCATGTAGGCGGTTGTTTTATCAACCTCGGCACGTAAAAACAATGATTTGGATATATCGCTTACACGCCCTTTTTGAATGTTGCGGCTATCGGGCCCGTTGCTGCTTTGCTGCTGGGCTTGCTGATTGGCCTGCCCGCCCTGGCCTTTTACTACTTTAATTTTAATCGGGGCAGTGCTGTAAGGCCTTCCGCCTGCTACAATAGTAGCGGGGCCAATGGTTATTTCACCTTCTTTTGTTGGTACAAGATCATACCCATATGCTATGCTTGCCGAAGTAACCCCATTGATCATGGATATACTGTTGGATACATTGGGGCCGCCAACTACCTGGAAGCCGCCAAAAGCAGGCGGCGCAAAACGCTCGCCATTGGCGTTGATGGAGAAGGTGACCTCGAGGACCTCGCCTGTGCCTATAGTGGTTTTATTTACCGACGCAGTGAATTTTACCTGTGCAAAAACCAGGCTTGAGCAACACAGCAGCAGCGTTAATATGGAAAGTTTAATTTTCATTAGTATCTACAAAACAACAAAGATTTACCAATCTTTTGAAATAGGCACCTTAGCGCCTTTTAATTTTTTATTCTTCAGCTTATCCTGGGTTTGCTTTTCATCATTGTTAAGGGCATCAAGCATTCGCTGGGCGTCATCTTTTGACAACTGGTTAGGTTGCTGTCCCTGTTGATCTTTCTGATCCTGGTTTTGCTTATCCTGATCTTTCTTGTCCTGGTGCTGCTTATTTTTATCCTGGTCTTTTTTGTCTTTATCCTTGTCCTTATTGTCTTTGTTATCTTTATTCTTATCCTTGTTTTTGTCCTTGTCCTTATTATTATTGTTGCCCCCGCCGCCTTTATTTTTATTCTGCTGGTTTTTCAGCATTTTTTGGGCATAGGCAAGGTTATACCGGGTTTCCTCATCTTTAGGGTTATTAACCAGCGCTTTTTTATAGGCGTCGATACTTTCCTGGTATTTTTTTTGTGTTAAAAAGGAGTTGCCAATGTTGTGATAGGCGCCTGCTTTTACATTTTTATCAATAGATGCAGTTGCCAGTTTATTGAACTGTGCGGCGGCATCATCATATTTTTTTTGCTTAAACATGGCGTCGCCAAGGTTAAAATTACCCTCCAGGGTTTTGGCCTTTTTGCTCATGGCCTGACGGTACGCGGCTTCGGCTTCTTTATACTTTTTTTGCTGATAGAGTTGGTCACCCTGCCTCAGGTATTTTCTTTCCTGCTGGGCAAAAAGAAATGAAGCCTGCAGCACTAATAAAATGGCTATGATATATTGCTTCATGTGTTTTTTACTTCAAATAATTTGATCTTGCTCAAGCGCATGTTTTTGCGAATGGAGATGAAGAACTCAACCAGTAACAGCACAAAGGCAATGCCCAGGAAAAACTGGAACCTATCTTCAAAATCTTTAAACTGTTTGGTATCCGTCATCTTGCGCTGCACTTTGGCTATCTGGTCCATCACAATGTTAAGCCCGCTGTTGGCATTGTTGGCGCGTACATAAACGCCGTTACCGGCTTCGGCAATCTCCTTGCCCATAGCCTCATCAAGTTTACTAACTACAGGGTGTCCGGTGCTGTCATTGTGAAACCCAACTTGCTTGCCGCCCTGGTAAATTGGAACCGGAGCACCTTCTTCAGAACCTACTCCAACCACATTCACAGTAACATTCCTGGCCAAAGCGGATTTGGCTGCTGATACGGCATCGTCCTCGTGGTTTTCGCCATCAGTAATAATAATCATGGATTTGCCGGTACCGTTCTTAAAATCAAACGACTGCATCCCCAGGTTAATTGCCGCACCAATGGCAGTACCCTGCGTTGGCACCATTTCGGTGTTAATGGTATTGAGGAACAGTTTGGCCGCTGCGTAATCGGTAGTTACCGGGAGTTGTACATAGGCCTGGCCCGCAAATACAACGATGCCGATACGGTCGTCGTGCAGTTTATCAATCAGTTGAGATAGCGCACGTTTGGCATTTTCCAGCCGGTTAGGGGCCAAATCCTGCGCCAGCATACTGTTTGAAACGTCGAGCAGGATCATCAGGTCAGCGCCTTTACGTTTTACCTCTTCGGTTTTTGAACCAAGCTGAGGGTCAGCTATGCCGATAACAACAAGCGCATAGGCTAAAATAAAAAAGATGAACTTGATCCAGGGGCGTGAAAAGGATACCTGTGGCATCAGCTGCATCACCACTTCCTTGTTACCCAATGAGGCAATTGCTTTACGTTTCCACCAGTTTACCCTCAAAAAAATAAAGAGCAGCAGCGGAATAGCAAGCAATCCCCATAAAAATTCTGTATTTGCAAAACGTAGCATGCTGTTATGTTATAGCTCCCTTAAGCAGGGTGTGTCTTGTTAAAAATTCCAACGATAAAAGCGCCAGCGCGATAATTGCGAACGGTAAAAAGCGCTCTGTTTTTTTGCGGTACTGGGTAACATCAATCTTGGCTTTTTCCAGTTTGTCAATCTGTTCGTAAATATCCTTCAAGGCGCTGTTGTTGGTAGCCCTGAAGTATTTGCCGCCGGTAATGGTAGCAATTTTGTTCAGCGTACCTTCGTCAATATCAACCTTCATACGCTGATATTGTACACCCATTGGAGTTTGGACCGGGTAGGGGGCATAGCCGTTGGTACCTATACCAACTGTATAAACCCTTACACCAAACTGTTTGGCAATTTCGGCTGCGGTAACCGGAGGGATAGAGCCCGAATTGTTTGAACCATCCGTAAGCAGGATCACTACTTTACTTTTGGCTTCGCTATCCTTTAAACGGTTTACAGCTGTTGCCAAACCCATGCCAATGGCGGTTCCATCTTCAATCATCCCGTTTTTGATGTCGGCATAAAGATTTACCAATACCGAGTGATCGATGGTGAGCGGACATTGCGTAAAGCTTTCACCACTGAAAACTACCAGGCCGATCCTGTCATTAGGGCGGTTCTGGATAAAATCGATGGCGATGTTTTTGCCGGCCTCAAGCCTGTTGGGCTTAAAATCTTCGGCAAGCATACTGCCCGAGATATCTGATGCAATAACGATATCAATACCTTCGGTCGTAGTATCCTGCCAGCTTAACGACGATTGCGGCCTTGCCAGCGCAACAATAAGCGCCGCCATAGCCAGCGAACGTAATATGATGCTCAAATGCCTGAAACGGGGCAGCATGCTTTTGGTGATCATGGCAAAGCCCCTGATAGTTGGCATAGCCAGGTTACCCTGCAGCTGCTTTTGTTTCCAGATGTACCAGCCCACCATAAGCGGAATGCTGATGAACAGCCAGAAAAAGCTTGGATGAGCGAATTCTATTCCTTTAAACCAAATCATTTTGCCTCATCTCCCTTCACATTTACATCGGTTGGCCGGGCATGGGGCTGTGTGTCCTTAATAAAGGTGACAGCGTTTTCCATGCTCTTTTCATTTTCATGGGCCGCAGGTTTCTCTTTGGCAAATTTCACCATGTCCGATAGCACAAGCAATTGCCTTAGCAGGTTCCTGTCTTCGCTGGCGATGTCCATATGCCTTAAGCTGGCAAAAATTTCTTCGGATGTTTGCTCGAGGGCCTGTATCGTGTACCTTTTTTCGAGGTACTCGCGCACCACGTCGCTCAGTTCAATATAATATTGCTTAACCTGATCGTGCTGCCAGAGCTGCTTGCTTTTGATCTCCTCAAGCTTTTGAAGTGCCTGGATATGCAGCGGAATGTCGGGTTTAACCTCTTCAACAACAACTTCTTTTTTAGGCTTTTTGAGCAGATAAAATATCGAACCTCCGCCAACAATCAAACCTGCCAGTATACCTGCAATCAGCTTCCAGTTATCACGCAGCCAATCCCAAAAAGTATATTTAATGATAAGCGGCTGTTTAATATCATAAAATGCTTTAGTTGTATCAACCGCAACTGTTTTAACATCAAGGTTTAATGTATCCGTTGGTAAATCACCTACCGGCGATTTGAACACGTATGACGGTATAACATAAGTACCGCTGTCAAAAGCAGTAATAGTATAATGCCGGGTTACAGTTTTGATGGATTTATCGCCCGGGTCAAAAGCAGTATCAGCTTTAAATTTTACCACCTGGATTTTGCCTATACTGTCGGCCAGTTTAGGAAAGCCGATGCTGTCTTTAGCGTGAAAACGGATGCTTAAGTTGAGCTGTGTTTGCTCGCCTATCAGGATAGATTTTTTATCCAGTGTAGCTTTAGCCCCAAAGTTTTGCGCCCTGCCTGTTTGATAAAAGCCTGCAAGCAATACCAACATAGCCAGGGTGTATTTAATGTACCTGTTCATATATTTTACCGCCGGCCTTCCCTCTTTTTAAATAATGTCATTAATGGTTTAACGTATGATTCATGTGTGCCAATGGTAGTGTAATCAACCCCCGAGCGACGAAAAGCATCCTGCAGGGCGGCGTTGCGTTTCACTGCATCCCATTTAAAAGCGTCGCGAACAGCTTTGTCGCCGGTGTTTACCCACATGATATGGCCGCTTTCTTCGTCCTTAACCGGGATCAGTCCCAGGTTCGGGAACTCTTCCTCGTGTTTATCGTACAGTTTTAAAGCGATGATATCGTGTTTTTTATTGGCGATCTTGAGCTCACTTTCAAATTCGGGCGTAATAAAATCAGATATCACGAAAGCAGTACATTTCTTTTTGATAACGCTTGTGAAGTATTTTAAAGCCTCGGCTACATTGGTACCTTTATTTTCGGGCTGAAAAGCTATCAGCTCACGGATGATCATCAGGATATGGCTGCGGCCTTTTTTGGGTGGGATAAACTTCTCGATCTTATCGCTGAAAAATATCACGCCCACCTTATCATTGTTCTGTATGGCCGAAAATGCCAGTACCGCGCAGAGTTCAGTTGCCAGGTCCTGCTTTTGCTGGTTTTGTGTGCCGAAGTTTTCAGAACCGCTCACATCCATCAATAACATCACGGTAAGCTCGCGCTCCTCTTCAAATACTTTTACGTATGGCGCATTGAAGCGGGCGGTTACGTTCCAGTCGATAGTACGGATCTCGTCGCCGATCTGGTATTCGCGCACCTCGCTAAAGGCCATACCACGCCCCTTAAAAGCCGAGTGATACTCGCCCGAAAATAAGTGGTTACTTAAGCCACGGGTCTTGATCTCTATCTTCCTTACCTTTTTTAGCAGATCCTTGGTTTCCATAGGCCCCCTCTAAATCTCCCCCGGTAGGGGAGACTTTTGAATGTTTTAGTTAATTAATAATACCTTGTTTCTAAAGCCCTCCCTTCCGGGGAGGGTTTGGGTGGGGTTACGGTACCTCAACCACGTTCAGGATGCCGGTAATGATATCCTCACTGGTGATGTTTTCGGCCTCGGCCTCGTAGCTTAAGCCAACACGGTGCCTTAACACATCATGACAAACTGCGCGTACATCCTCGGGGATCACATAACCGCGACGTTTAATAAAGGCATATGCTTTTGCTGCCAGCGCCAAACTGATACTTGCCCTTGGCGATGCACCAAAGGTGATCAGTGTTTTGTATTTGGCAAGCTTAAACTGATCGGGGAAACGGGTAGCGAAAACAATATCGATGATGTATTGCTCTATCTTTTCGTCCATATAAACCTCGCGCACAATTTTGCGGGCCTTGATGATTTCATCTGGCTTAATGATGGCGTTTGGCTTATTCATGCCTGAAGGCGAGATATTGGCGCGCATGATCTTTTTCTCATCCTCTTTGTTAGGATATTTGATCACTACTTTTAGCATAAAACGGTCAACCTGTGCCTCGGGCAGGGGATAGGTACCTTCCTGCTCAATAGGGTTTTGTGTTGCCAATACCAGGAACGGGTCGGGCAGTTTATAGGTAGTATCGCCAATAGTTACCTGGCGCTCCTGCATGGCTTCAAGCAACGCGCTTTGCACTTTGGCTGGTGCACGGTTGATCTCATCGGCCAAAACAAAGTTGGAGAAGATTGGGCCTTTGCGCACAATGAACTCTTCTTTCTTTTGGTTGTAAATCATGGTACCCAATACGTCGGCAGGGAGTAGATCAGGTGTAAACTGGATTCTGCTGAAATCGGCCTGAATAGCTCTTGACAGGGTATTGATGGCCAGGGTTTTTGCCAGTCCCGGTACACCTTCCAATAGAATGTGCCCATTAGCCAGTAAACCGATGAGCAAGCGCTCAACCATATAGCGCTGACCTACGATCACTTTATCCATCTCCATAAGCAGCAGGTCGATAAACGCGCTTTCCCTTTGTATCATTTCATTCAGTGCCCTGATATCGGTTGAATACGATGTTGGAGCTGCCGGAGCTGCTGATGAAACATTTCCTGTGTAACTATTTTGTTCTTCCATTAATTTTTTTTGTTTCGGTAGGCAAACTTAAACACCCGCTCAATTTTTCGCCAACTAAAATCCATGCATAAATGTTAAAAAGTGTTAAATCGTTATATATCGCGGCGGATATATCTGTTTAACACTCACAATGTTTGGTAATAATTGTTAAATCCGGCCGTGTTAAGTCCCAATATACACTATTTAGTTGCTTGTGGTGATATATAACGTGTTAAAACGGGTTTTATTGAATTGGCATAGGTTAAAGTTTTCCGGACTTTATTATCTATTTTTAATCAACATTATCCGGGCGATATGAAAAAGAGAAGATTGTTATTTATGCTGGTTATAACCGTCCTTTCGGCAATGGCTGCAAGGGCACAACATGTGTATAAAAACATCCCTCTGCCAAAAGCCATTAACAGTGTGAACGAAGAATTTTCGGGTATGACCATTTATGGCGGCCGTCTTTACCTCGAACCGCAATACGGCGATCATAAAGAAACAAAATTGGATGGTACATTTAACCTGTATAGTATCCTTGCAGATAGTATTAACAGGGTTATTGACGGGCAGGACACAGCATTATCAGCCTATAAAACCGTCAGCGTAAAAGGGCTGAATTTGCTGCCTGATTCTGTAAAAGCAAACTATGAAGGCTTTGAAGCTATCAGCATCGCTAATCATACGGTATTCCTTTCTATCGAAACGGACGATAAATACCCGTACTGTTTTGTGCTGAAGGGCAAATTAGATACCGTTAAAGGAGAAGTGATAGTTGATGCGGAGCATTTTATTTCCCTGCGAAGATATCCATCCATCAGCAATGCCGGGTTTGAAAGTGTTACTTATCTTCCTAAAGAAAACAAATTGCTGGCTTATTATGAGTTTAATGCCATGCCTAAAGGCGGCTGCGGCTATTTAATAGATACTTCGTTTAGTAAGGCGCCTCAGCAAATTACAACACCATTCCTGTATTTCAGGATCACGGACATAGCAGCAGCCAATGATGGGAAGATCTATGGTATCAACTATTTTTGGAATGGTGATTATGATGCCTATTTAAATAACAGTTGGGTTAAGAAGCCCGAGGCAGCTATGGGTAAACTGATTCCTGAACTTGGGAATAAACTGAGTACTGATCCTAACTACTTGCATAATAACCCTTACGCATCAATTGTGATGCTTGATACCCGTAAAAGTAAGCAGTGGAGATATGTGCGCTCATTTGATGGTGTAAAAAATAACTGGGAAGGCATAGCCCTGTTTAAAAAGGGGGCATTGATTGTTACCGATGCCAACAGGAGTAGTAAGCAGGTTTGCAGGCTGGTTTATGTGGATTTTTGAGGAACGAACACCTACCGTCATCCCGAACTTGTTTCGGGACCCCATGTAATTAGTCGACGTTAAGCATGCTGGTGCTTAGCGAGTGGGGTGCTGAAACAAGTCCAGCATGACTTCTGATTATGGGGTTAAAGCAAAAAAGCCGCTTATCGCGGCTTTAATATATTAAGTATTTAATAATTTTATTCTTCAACCATTTCGCTGTTGGGGCTGGCTACTTCTGGTTTTTCGTGTTTAAAATAGCGCTTCTGGTACAGGAGAATCATAATTACGCCTACACAGATAGAGGCATCGGCCAGGTTAAAAACCGGCCTGAAAAACTCGAACGACTCGCCTGCCCAAAACGGGAACCAAGACGGATAGGTGCCACGCAATAGCGGAAAGTAAAACATATCAACCACACGGCCATGAAATAAAGGGGCATATTTATACATTACACCATAAAAGGTTGAGTCGATAATATTGCCCATGGCACCGGCTAAAATGAGCGCTACGTTCATGATGAGCCCGCGGTGGTATTTGTGTTTAATTAAATAAATAAGGGTGTAAATTATACCGCAAACCGCAACTATGCGAAACAGCGTTAACGCCAGTTTGCCCGCATCGCCGCCCCATTCCATACCAAATGCCATACCGTTATTTTCGGTATAGTGCAGCATCCCCCTGCTTCCCAGGAAACGAATTTCGTCCTGGAGCTGCATGTGTGCACGTACCCAGGTCTTGATGATCTGGTCGGCAAGGATGATGAAGGCAGCAGTTAAAAAAGGTTTGGTATAAGCAGCCTTCATTTATTGCTTTAATTTAGCTTCCATAGAGAGGGTTGTGTGCGGAACGGCACGTAAACGCTCTTTCGGGATCAGCTTGCCTGTTTCGCGGCAAACACCGTAAGTTTTATTTTCAATACGTACAAGCGCGGCTTCAAGCTGCTCAATAAATTTTTTCTGACGGGCTGCCAACTGGTTTATCTGCTCTTTTTCAAGCGTGGCCGAACCATCTTCTAATGTTTTGTAAGTACCGGCGGTATCATCGGTGCCGTTGGCATTAGGCGAACTCAATGAGGTAGCCAATGAGTTTAATTCCTCGCGGGCTATGCGCATTTTATCCAGGATAATCCCTTTAAATTCCTGCAGGTCAGCTTCAGAATATCTGGTTTTTTCTTGTTCTTGTTTCATTATACTTTACTAATAGCAATCAATATTTCTTGTTCGTCAATTGTAACAGGTTCGCCCCCGGTAAGGTTATCCACAAACGTAATGCTGTCGGCCAAAATTTCGGCGCAAATGTAGGATAGATTGTTTTCCACGGCCTCTCTGATCGCCGGGGTGCTGCTTACCTGCACGTTTATCCTGTCAGTTACTTCAAATCCTTTGGTCTTACGTATATTCTGCACACGGTTGATAAACTCGCGCGAGATACCTTCCTGTTTTAATTCGTTGGTTATGGTAACATCTAAAGCCACGGTTAGTTTTCCCAAATTTGCCACCTGCCATCCGGGAACATCTTCGGCTATGATCTCAACGTCGGTAGCCAATACTTCGTATTTGCCATCAAGAACCGGGATGTTGCCATTGGCTTCTAAAGCGGCTATATCATCCTGGGAGAAATTTGTGATGGCTTCGGCTACAACTTTCATATCCTTACCCACTTTTTGGCCTAAGGCCTTGAAGTTTGGCTTTATTTTCTTTTTAATGAAACCTGCGGTATCGGTAATATACTCGATATCCTTAATATTGGTTTCAGACAAAATCAGGTCTTTAACCTGCTCAACGTGTAATTTAAAGCTTTTATCCAGTATTGGCAATAAAATTTTGCTCAATGGCTGGCGCACGTTGATATTCACCTTTTTACGAAGTGACAAGGTTAATGACGAAACATCCTGCGCAAGCTGCATGCGCTCTTCAAGCTCGGCATCAACCAGTGCGCTGTTATACTCGGGGAAGTAAGCAAGGTGTACCGATTCAAACTCTTCCTTGCGGGTAACAGCATTCAGGTCACAATATAACCTATCGGCAAAGAATGGTGCAATTGGCGACATTAGTTTGCTGATAGCAATTAAACAGGTATATAAAGTTTGATAAGCCGAAAGTTTATCTTCTGTGTTATCAGATTTCCAGAAACGGCGGCGGCTTAAACGGATAAACCAGTTGCTGAAATGCACATCAACAAATTCCTGGATAGCACGGGCCGCCTTGGTTGGCTCAAAATCGGCATAGTAATCGTCAACCTCTTTGCTCAGGGTGTTTAACAGTGATATGATCCAGCGGTCAATTTCAGGGCGTTTGCTGATTTCAATTTCGGCTTCGCTGTAAGTGAACTTATCAATGTTAGCGTACAGGGTGAAGAATGAATAGGTGTTGTACAGCGTACCGAAAAACTTACGCCTAACTTCATCTATACCCTCTTCGTTAAATTTAAGGTTATCCCATGGTGATGCATTGCTGATCATGTACCAGCGGGCAGCATCAGCGCCATATTTTTCGATGGTCTCGAACGGATCAACGGCATTGCCTAATCGTTTAGACATTTTATTGCCGTTTTTATCAAGCACCAGGCCGTTTGATACTACGTTTTTGAACGCGATACCTTTATTGCCAACCTGTTCATTGATAGCTTTCACCTCATCACTTGCTTCGCTTAGCATTACAGCTATGGCATGCAGGGTGAAGAACCAGCCGCGGGTTTGGTCAACGCCCTCGGCAATGAAATCTGCCGGGTAAGCATTCTTAAATTCGTCCTGGCCTTCAAACGGAAAGTGCCATTGCGCATAAGGCATAGCACCCGAATCAAACCAAACGTCGATCAGGTCGGGCTCGCGCAGCATTTTATTGCCGGTTGATGATACTAAAACAACATCATCAACATAAGGACGGTGCATGTCTTCCAACTTAAAACCCTCAGGCATGAAACCTGCTTTGATTGATTTTGCGATCTCTCCATTCAGTTCAGCAATTGAACCAATGCAGATCTCTTCTGTACCGTTTTCCTCGCGCCAGATAGGCAGCGGGGTGCCCCAGTAGCGTGAACGTGAAAGGTTCCAGTCAACCAGGTTTTCCAGCCAGTTACCAAAACGGCCTGTACCGGTTGATTCCGGTTTCCAGTTGATGGTTTTGTTCAGCTCCACCATTTTATCCTTCACAGCAGTGGTACGGATAAACCAGCTATCGAGTGGATAATATAATATTGGCTCGTCGCTGCGCCATGAGTGCGGGTAGCTGTGCTCGTATTTCTTAACGTCGAACGCGCGGTTCTCTGTTTTTAATTTGATAGAGATGAGTACGTCGATTGGTTTAAAACCTTCTTCGGCACGCTCGGCATCGGTGTAATATTCTTCTTTAACGTAACGGCCCGCGTAATCGGTAACCTCATCAACAAAACGGCCTTGTTTGTTCACCAACGGAACATCTTTGCCGGTTTCGTCTTTCACCATTACCGATGGTACATTGTTTTCCTTACATGCCCTGAAGTCATCAGCACCAAAAACAGATGCGGTATGTACTATACCGGTACCGTCTTCCGTGGTAACAAAGTCGGCAGGAATAACGCGGAACGCATTTTTCTCCAGATCCTCGTTGGTTACATAAGGCATCAACTGCTCGTAGTGGATGCCCACCAGTTGACTGCCTTTTACTTCTGCCTCAATTTTCCATGGGATGATCTTATCACCACCTTTGTAATCAGCGAACGAAGCATTCTCGCCTTCGGCTTTAAAGTATTTCTTAATCAGGTCTTTCGCCAAAACTACACAAACCGGCAGGTAAGTGTACGGGTTGAAGGTGCTGATCTTAGCATAAGTGATTTCTTCGCCAACAGCAAGTGCACAGTTTGAAGGCAATGTCCACGGTGTAGTTGTCCAGGCCAGAATAAATACCTCGGTATCTATGCCGTTAAACAAAAACTCCGAATCGCCGTCGCGTTTAACTTTAAACTGGGCGGTGATGGTGGTATCCTTTACCATTTTGTAGGTGCCCGGCTGGTTAAGCTCATGTGAGCTAAGGCCGGTACCTGATTTTGGAGAGTATGGCTGTACGGTGTAACCTTTATACAGCAGATCTTTATTGTGCAGCTGTTTAAGGATCCACCAAAGGCTTTCAATGTATTCGTTTTTGTAAGTGATGTACGGATCGTTCAGGTCAACCCAGTAGCCCATTTTCTCGGTCAGGTCGTTCCAAACATCGGTATAACGCATAACTTCCTTGCGGCAGGCATCGTTATAATCTTTAACGCTAATTTTTTTGCCGATATCATCTTTAGTGATGCCCAAAGCTTTTTCAACGGCAAGCTCAATAGGTAAACCGTGGGTATCCCAGCCACCTTTACGTTTTACCTGGTAGCCTTTAAGGGTTTTGTAGCGACAAAAAATATCTTTAATTGAGCGCGCCATTACGTGGTGAATACCGGGCATACCGTTAGCGCTCGGCGGCCCTTCATAAAAAGTATAAGGGTTACCTGCCGGACGGCTGATAATGCTTTTCTCGAAAATATTTTTCTGTTTCCAGAAGTCCAGTATCTCTTTGCCGGTTTGCGATAAGTTTAACTGCTTATATTCCTTGTACATCTATTATTTCACCTCGTTTTTAAGAGGTTGCAAAAATACAGAATTTAAAAATGATTTTTTTAATTTACGCCGATGAAAAATAAAGCAAAACGCTCTGTTTATCTTTTGTTAATAGGTATTATCCTGTTTTCGGCAGGGATGGCCATTCCCAGCGGCCCCGGCGAAAAATGGGACGACTACGCACGCGGTGCAGGAGCAGGGTTATTTATTGCCGGCTTTATTGGTCTGGTGACCTGGCTCATTGATGTGGTGAAGGAAAATAAGTAAGCCTTAAGTCCTGAGTTGTTAGTCTCAAGTTGTTAGTCGTAAGTTCAAACCCGGATAGGTATTGCAACATTGCTCAGCCGGAGCCACCACAGTATTTTAAATCATAAATCACTGATCTCGAAGTTAAAAGTCAATAATATTACTTCTTACTAAATACTTTCGACTTAGACTTTTTCATATACTAAAACTTTAGTTGATACGTTATGGATAAGACTAAACAATAAAAGCCTCCTTGCACTCGCTGCTTGGAGGCTTTAAACCTAAACCTTATCACAAATCAAGGTGGTAACCTTGTATTGAAATAGCTACAAATCTAATACATGGATTGCTAAAATCAAAAAAAAACCGACGAATAGATTAAATGAATCGACGGATTATTAAAAACTGCCGTTTCCCGTTTAAATATTTCTAAAAAATTAAAAATATTGCGAGTGTGTAGCTTGTTTTTCCAAAATAAAACAGGTCGTCAGGGAAATGAAATTCGCTGTAGCGTTTCGGATGAATAGGGGCATGTTTGGCTGGCTATTTTAATCCGAAAAATTTTGCGTTTAAATATTGAAATGTGGGTCTGTTCGTTAATTGTTCGCTAAGGCAGCTTTCTTTCAAAACTAATAACTTTTTAAGATCAGGATGTTCTGTATCATTGCATAGCCTTGCCAGGTCGTCTAATAAATAACCAAAAGCCCTTACTTCAAGCCGTTCAAGTTTGTTGGCTATTGTTGTATTGGCTTTATCATAAAAGCAGGCTGCCCCAAAATCGCTGAACAGTGTGTTGGCTTCATCATCAATCAAAATATTGTGTGCATACAGGTCGCTGTGCATAATCCCCTTGTAGTGCAGGTGCTCCGCCACGGATGCAATGGTACCTGCAATTTTTAGTACCTGTTCGGGTGTCAGAGTCAGGTCAGGCTTAAAAACATCACGCGTGCAGCTAACAAGGCTGGGAGGCAGGCCGAGATTGTAAAAACTCCCTGGTATGAGTTTCATCACCAGTCCTTTTTTATTTTCGGGATGATTGGCGATTTGGCCTATTAATTTTACCAATCCCTCATGGTTGCCGGCGGTAATACAGGCGTTCATCTCATCTTCGGGAAGGCCATCGCTGGTAATTGCTCCTTTGAATATTTTAACCGCAACCTCAGTGGTTTCACCGGCGTGCCGCCAGGTAGCTTTGGAGATAACACCGGATGCGCCTTCGCCAAGCAATTGGTTAATTTCCAATTCGCTGCTATCAATCGCTGTAAGTGAATGTACGGTTGGTTTATAGCTGAAAGGATTGCCCGAAAACGCCAGCCATGATAGTTTGGGCATAGATAAGAGCCATTCGGGAAATTCATTTAGCTGATTGGCGGAAATCCGGAGCAACTCCAGGTTACGACAGCCTGCAAGTGTAGCCGGTAGTTTTGTTAGTCTGTTACCCGCAAGCATTAGTTTCTGCATCCTGCTGCAGTTGCCTATATGAGCAGGTAGCTCGGTAATCCTGTTGTTGGTAAGGATGAGCCAGCGAAGATTAGGATTAAGTGATGCTGGCGGCACCTTTTCTATTCGGTTTGATTTAAACCCTGCGATGTCCAAAAATAGGCAATCGGACAATGCCTCCGGCAAAACAGTGAATTGGTTTTCTGAACAGAAAAAGGTTTTCAGCTTTTGGAGGCGACCAAAATCTGACGGTAATGCGTTCAGTTTATTGAATGAAAGATCAAGATATTCCAGCGTATCTGCCAGTTCAAAAATTTCAATAGGAAAGTGGGAAAGATTTTCTGATAGTTTAAGCGATACTGCTCCTTTTAATTCTCCGTTTTGTAACTGTTGTAACGTTTGCATAGGCTAAAGCAAAAGAACAAAAAATGCTTAACATTTTGGTTGTGCCTCATATATGATATGGTGGAATCGCGTTTAGATTTATTTAGCTTTTAAGATGATTTTTTATTTCTTAATCTACGTCATCTTTTTGTTTTTCAATTTCCTCCACTTTTGATGTATTAGTAAGAGAGATAAATAATATCAATTTAAACATCGCCATCCATGGAACGCAATATTACAATAATCAAGAAAGTAGCTATAAAATCGCATACGGGCTCGTTAAAGCTCATGTTTGCAATGGCAATCATCAGCTTAGTAAGTTTTACAAAAGGTTGGGCACAAACACAAGCGTCAACTTTACCCGCTCCCGGTACATCGGCAACAATTGGCCAAATAGACGGTATAACAATATCAACTGCCGTTCAATCACCCTCTAATCAGCAAACACCACTTCAGGTAATTTGTGTTTTTGAATACACAGAGGGCGATATTTTTAATTCGCCGCCCGCATTGCCACGTAATCTTAACGGCCTTGTACATGTAGATGAGGCCTTAAAAGGGATACTCACCGAATTGCGTAAAAGCGGCAGATTTGAAGGCCGGGCCCTGGAAACAATGCTCATTACACCGTCAGCTGGCAGCTTGCCAGCCGGAAAGTTAATGATCATAGGGCTTGGCGACCGAAAGTCCTTTAATCCCGAACTAATGATCAGCGTTGGCCGTGTGGAAATGCGCGAAGCTTTAAGGTTGGGGGTAAGCAGTTACTCGCATGCCAGCGATTTAAAGGATGCTGGTATTGATTCACCTACGGGCGTTGTTGCTGTCAATGTTATTAAAGGCGCTATAAACGCCTATGAAACCGAGGCTTTTTTGAAAAATCATTCGCTGAGTTCCGCTAAGCCTGTAACTCAAATAACATTACTTGCAGGGCCGGCGTTCTTTCAAACCACGGCAGATGCGGTTAAAGCTTTTGTGGATAGTTTCAAGGGGGATTAACTCAAAACGTATTGCGATAAAAATGAGTTTGAAAGACTTTAAAGGCTGATTTTAAATAAAAAGGCCCTGCAATTGCAAGGCCTTTTTGTGGGAACTACTGGGTTCGAACCAGTGACCCTCTGCTTGTAAGGCAGATGCTCTGAACCAGCTGAGCTAAGCTCCCTTTGTTTTTAATTTTACCATCGTTTTGGCAAAACCGAGCGGCGAAGTTAAATCACTTTGCCATATAATGCAAATACTTTCGTGAAGTATTTAGCGAAGAGCGCAAGTATAAAAAAGCCCAACATTACTGTCAGGCTTTTGGTGGGAGCTACTGGGTTCGAACCAGTGACCCTCTGCTTGTAAGGCAGATGCTCTGAACCAGCTGAGCTAAGCTCCCTTGCTTTTGGGACTGCAAATATAGGGCTTGATGTTTATTCTTCAAAAAATATTTTGCATTTTTTGTAATATATTGATTTTTAATGAGATGTATTTTAGTAATTTACTTCACATCCCTGTACTGGGCACGCGGGCGGGGGTCTTCCGGGAGGATTTCCATTTCCGGAAATTCGATATAATGGGCATACCATTGTATGGCGCCTACCAAATCCAGCGCGTCTTCGGCAGCCACGCTAACCGTTTCAAAAGCGTAAAGCTTCTGGTCGGCGTAGCCGTAAAGCTGAATCTCGTTGTCATCCGGACTAAATTGTTCTTCATCAAGGCAGTAAACTTTTACTTTGAGGCGTGTATCCCTGGAGTGGATCACATCCCTGCAGGGGTTTTGAGGATCGGTTGCCAGTAAATATACATTATAGTCCATAATCGGTTTAACAAAGTTTATATGGGATGGTTTACTGATTAAGCATTTATGTTAAAAATTGTTTGACTTATTAATCGTTTCCCCGGGGTGTGGAAATTGCACCCTCGTTTGGGGAAAAAATCTACAGTTTAATATTTAAGTAATATTAAAAACCTGTTTTTAAGGCATATAGGTGCATTTTTATCAATTGGCATTTCGTTTGAATAAATGTTATTACCCTTCTCAAAGGGTTGTTTTTCATAGGTAGATGTAGGGTCGAAATACTGCGAGAGTATTTCGACCTTTTTTATTGGGTGCCGGTTTCCTCTCCAAAGCAGGTTTATATAACTGGATATGTCATCCAGGCATGTGATGACGGGCAAGGTAGTTTGGCCGGTCAAGTTTTAACTTCTGGGAAAATTATACCACTATCCCCGGAAAGTATTTTCACACTTTATATTTATTATGCCTTTGAAAATGCGTTTTGAATGTTGGAAAGGCATTTTGGCATTTGGCACCCGGTTTGAATTAAAGTTAATACCCTTACTAAAAAGGGTTGTTTTTCATAGGTAGATGTAGGGCCGGATCAACTGCGAGAGTTGTCCGGCCTTTTTTATTACGGCGTTATGTTGCCTGATAATTAAAATGTAGCCTGCCGAAATTAACCATTGGGAAATTAATTCCCGGTTTTGGGTGTCATTTCTACACATTGAGGTGCGGTTGTGTTTTAAAAAGCTGCCAATTAGGCATTTAAAGCCATTTTTAAACATTGGCATCAGGTTTGAATATAGTTTAATACCCTTCTCAAAGGGTTGTTTTTCATAGGTAGATGTAGGGCCGGAATAACTGCGAGAGTTGTCCGGCCTTTTTTATTTAGCGGAAATTTCAATCTCTCTCTGATCTGATTGCTTTTTAATTAAGAATATTTAATGATAGTACCTTATACTCCCCGATTTTGGGATTGCTTTCCACACGGTGACAACTGTTAGCTTCAAAAAGCTTATTTATAGAAGTTTAAAAGCGGTTTTATGATTTGGCACCAGGTTTGGATAAGTATTAATACCCTTCTCAAAGGGTTGTTTTCATAGGTAGATGTAGGGCCGAAAAACTGCGAGAGTGTTTCGGCCTTTTTTATTATTCCCAATTTTTTCTGAAGTTTTTTTAGCTGTAAATAGAGCCATGGGTTTTACCCGCAGTTGAACACTCCAATTAAGAGTAGATTAATTATCGTAAATTGAAATCTGTTGGATTATAACGGGCGTATATCCATCTACAAGATAACTAATTATAGCATTAAAAATCGAATTCTATGAAAACATCTGAACAGGAAAGCATAGGCGGAGCAAATATGGCCAGGAGGTCATTTTTACGCTATGCAGGGTTAGGCGTGGCATCAGCCGGACTCTTAGCTACAGCAGCTTGTCACAAAGACCATAAGGTAATTGTTGGCGGGGGCATTGATATCGGTGCCAAAGGCGATCTTGCGATCCTTAACTACGCTTACGCGCTTGAGCAACTGGAAGCTGCGTTTTATATCCAGGTAATTACCACTCCATATTCGGGGATGACCTCCGATGAAAGAGCGCTTTTAACAAGTATTCGTGATCATGAGATACTCCACCGTGAATTTTTCAAAGCTGCTTTAGGAGGTAATGCAATCCCTGCTCTTACCACCGATTTCAGCACTATCGATTTTACAAAAAAAGCAGCCGTACTTGGTGCTGCTAAAGCATTTGAAGATACCGGTGTTAAAGCTTATGATGGTGCAGGTTACCTGATTAAGGATGCCGGTTATTTAACCATTGCCGGTAAAATTGTATCGGTTGAGGCCAGGCACGCAGCATTGATCAGCAATATGCTGATGGCAGGGTCATTTGCTGCCGATGACCAGGTAGACAGCAACGGTTTGAACAAATCAGCTACCATTGCCGAGGTATTGCCTATCGCAAACACCTACCTCAAAACTAAAGTGAGTGCATCCAATTACAGTTACACAGCTTAAACCCACATCGCCATGAATTTATTTAATATAATAGACGAGATAGAAAAATTTGATCCCGAACTAAACGACAGGCTTAATCCGCGTCGTGCAGCTATCAAAAATATAACCAGCTTCGGTTCAAAAGTGGCTATGGCCGCTGTGCCGTTTGCCATGGGTACCATGCTCAAAAAGGCGTACGGGGCTGCTGCTGCTCCAACAGTGATTGAGGTTTTAAACTATGCCTTAACGCTTGAATATCTTGAGTCGTCATTTTATAATACAGGTACTGCCTCAGCGGGTTTGATTCCTGCTGCGGGTGCCTCTTATATAAACACAGTAAAAGACGACGAAAATCAACATGTGGCCTTCCTGAAATCAGCCATTACAGCTTCGGGCGGTACGCCGGTTACTTCGCCCAAGTTTGATTTTACAGCAGGCGGCGGCACAGGTAACGGGCCCTTTAAAGGTTTGTTCGGAAATTACAACTTGTTTTTGAAGGTGGCGCTGGCTTTTGAAGATACGGGTGTACGTGCTTATAAAGGCCAGGCGCCTAACTTGCTGGGCAATAAAGATATTTTGACCGCGGCTTTATCAATCCATGCGGTTGAAGCCCGCCACGCATCGGCTATCCGACAGTTGCTGGGCGTTTCCCCGTGGATCACCAGTACCGCTACTTTAGGCAACGATACCGGTGTGCCGCAGGTTAACGGAAATTACGATGGCGAACAAAACGTTACCCAGGGTGGTGTTAACGTTACCACATTACCTGGTTTATCAAGCTCTTCAACTTCTGTTGAGGTGGCTACCGCAGCTTTTGATGAGCCATTATCTATGGACCAGGTATTGGCTTTATTAGTAGGTACTTTTATATATAGCTAATAAAGCTACTATAAAACACAAAAAACGATAGCAATTTGCTGTCGTTTTTTGTTTTATATAGAGGCTATTAATACATAAGGTGTTTAGTTTGCATTGAAAGTCAGCTTGTCAGCTTTTGGCTTTCTGCTTTCATATAAAAAGCTATTTATTCAAGGCCTGCCTGCCAAATTTGATGAGGTCATTTGCCCTGATATAGCCTACGGTTCCTGATACGGGTTTGCCTTTGCTGGTAAATATAATCATGGTAGGGTAGGCCTGCAGTCCCCATTCGGCAGCCAGGGCCGGGCCTTGTCCTTTTTCCATGTCGATAGCTACATTTACAAAATTATCGTTGTAAAAATCGGCTACTTTGTTGTTTTTAAATGTGGTAGCCTTGAGCATTTTGCAGGGACCACACCAAGTGGCATAAGCATCAACAAAAATATATTTGTTTTGACGGGCAGCCTGTTTTAGAGCTTCGGTCCAGGAGTTTTCAATAAAGTTGATTTGGGTTGATGACTTGCTTACGTTTTCCTGTGCCCTGACGGTGGAACTGAGTATGATAACAAGTGCGATGATAAAATAATTAATATGCAGGAATTTCTTCATTGTTAATAATAGCGATTATAAATAAAAACAGCACGTATATAATGCTTTATACGTGCTGTTTATTGTAGCGGTTATAAATTTATTCTACCGGTTTGCAGGTCGCCTTTCCTGCTGCTGGCGTTGTTGTTGTTGTTGCTGCTGTTGCTGACGCTGTTGTTGTTGCTGGCGTTGCTGCTCCTGCTGCTGACGTTGAGCCTGCATTTGTTGCTGGCGCTGTTGTTCCTGTTCCTGACGTTGAGCCTGCATTTGTTGCTGGCGCTGTTGTTCCTGCTGCTGACGTTGAGCCTGCATTTGTTGCTGGCGCTGTTGTTCCTGCTGCTGACGTTGAGCCTGCATTTGTTGCTGGCGCTGTTGTTCCTGCTGCTGACGTTGGGCCTGCATTTGTTGCTGGCGCTGTTGTTCCTGCTGCTGACGTTGGGCCTGCATTTGTTGCTGGCGCTGTTGCTCCTGTTGTTGACGTTGAGCCTGCTGTTGTTGCTGGCGCTGTTGCTCCTGTTGTTGACGTTGAGCTTGCTGTTGTTGCTGGCGCTGCTGCAACTGCTGCTCTCTTTGAGCTTGCTGACGTTGTTGTTCCTGTTGCTGCCTTTGTGCCTGCTGGTCAGGTTGGCTTTGTGGGCGCTGTTGTTCACCTCTGGCCTGCTGTTGTTGCTGGCGCTGTTGTAACTGCTGCTCTCTTTGGGCCTGCTGTTGCTTCTGTCTCTGCTGTACTTGTTGCTGCCTTTGGGCTTGCTGTTGCTGTTGGGACTGCGGACGGTTCTGCTGCTCGCTTTTTACCCGTTGATCTTGCTGCCTTTGCTGTAATTGTTGCTGACGCTGGGCTTGTTGTTGCTGCTGGCGTTGGGTTTGATTATTTTGTCTTTGATCAAGCTGTTGTTGCCTTTGTGCTTGTTGCTGTTGCAGGCGTTGCTGAGCTTGATTGTCTCCCGGCCTTGCATTTGGCTGATTTGGGCGTGCTCCATTTTCCCGGTTAGGCCGGGCTGCCGGGCCTGGATGGTTAACCTGTACTATTTTGTTATCAGGTCTTTCGTTACGGGCAATTTGACGCAGACGGGCCGCATTATTGGGGTTGATAGTTGCGTTACCGCCGCGTCTGTTGGCGATGCCATCATTAGGGTTTTGCTGCCTGTAAGCGGCAGCGTTTACTACCCTTGCAGGTCGTGCATCGGGTGCTTTTCTTACTTCCGGACGGTAAATATTTACTGTATTATTAACTACCCTGCCGCCGCCGTTTGGCCGGTTAGCGTTGTTAATGTTGTAAACACGTACGTTACGGTTGTTGGTAACCTGCCTGATCTCGTTAATTCTTGGGCCGGCTATATAGGTACGGTTATTATTAACATAGGTGTTGTTAATAATTGTTGTTTGATGAATAATGTTAACTACCCGTGTTTGCGGCACATAATAATTATAGATATTTGGCCTGGTGATGTATGCCTGTGGTGCGCAAACCCAGTAATTGTCGGGCACATTGTAACTATTGCCAAAAGAGATATTGATACTTATACCTGGCTGTAAAGGCGCCCAGCCGTAATAACCGCCGCCGTGCCTCCAGCTTACCCATGCCGGTGCCCATTCATGGCCCGGGATCCATTCCCAGCCATAATAATCATCATAGCGCCAGCGCCCATAGTGGAACGGGGCCCAGCCCCATTCATAATCGGATACCCAGGTATTGCCATAGTCGGTTACTACCCAGTGGCCCCGGGTAGCGTATGGCCTGAAATTGTCGCCGGCGTCCGGGATCCAAACGTTACCGTATTGCGGGTCGTTAACCCAGGTACCGTAAGGGTCAAGTTCGTCGTAAAACTCCTGATCGGATACATAGCCTCCTTCCTGGGCTTTACTCATGTTTGGTGCGGCAAGCATTATTAAAAATGCTATTAAGCTAATACCGCATATTTTATTAATAAATTTCATAATAATGTATGTTTAAGATGGCCTGTCACATTGGTGTTGCTGAATGTATGACAAGCAGAAGTATAAAACGTTTAAAGCAAAAATTGTTTTAACGAGTTAATGCGAACAGAGCCAGTGTAATTATGGGGATAAAATTTTATTGCTATCTTGTGTACCGCGCTTAAAAATTAAATAATTTTGCTTCCTGTTTTATAAACTATAACTATGAGCACAATAACTATTCCACGCCTGGATCTGAATACCTATATAAACGGCAATGCCGATGAACGCGAGCAATTTTCGAACGATATCGGCAAGGCTTTTAACGAAACAGGATTTGTTACCATTACTAATCACGGTCTCAGTAAAGAATTGATAGATAGGCTTTACGACCAGGTTAAAACGCTGTTTGCCCTGCCCGATGCAGTAAAACAGCAATATGAAATCCCGGGCTTAGCAGGCCAGCGCGGGTACACCGGTAAAGGCAAGGAAACGGCAAAAGGTTTTAAAACCCCCGACCTGAAAGAATTTTGGCAAATTGGCCAAACCGTAACTGATGACGAGGTGCTGAAAGCACAGTACCCGGATAATGTAACCGTTAATGAGCTGCCCGAATTTAACCCAACCACCATCGAAGTTTACAAAAAACTGGAAGCAGCAGGTAAACATTTGCTCCGCGCAATTGCCGTTTACCTCGAATTGCCCGAAAACTATTTTGATGATAAAGTTCATAACGGTAATTCAATACTTCGCACCCTGCATTATTTCCCTATAACCGATCCTGATTCGGTGCCCGATGATGCTGTACGTGCCGGAGCCCACGAAGATATTAACCTGATCACCCTGTTAATAGGAGCCAGCGCTGACGGTCTTGAACTGTTAACCCGCGATAATACCTGGTTCCCGGTTAAAGCTTATGGTGAAGACCTGGTAGTTAACGTTGGCGACATGCTGCAGCGTTTAACCAATAACAAGTTAAAATCAACAACCCACCGCGTAGTAAACCCACCGCGTGAGCTGATGAAGTTCTCCCGTTTTTCCGTGCCGTTTTTCCTGCACCCAAAATCGAACATGGATTTGACAAGTCTTGATTCATGCATTGATGAGCAACATCCTAAGCTGTATTCTGATATTACCGCAGGCGAATACCTGGATGAGCGCTTGAGGGAAATTGGTTTGAAGATGTAATGCAAAGACACGTTTATAACAACAAAAGCCCTTTCAATTTTGAGAGGGCTTTTCTATAATATTTTTCCCAATGATACCCGAAGAGAAACCTCACCATCCATTTAACGAAGATTTTTGCACTTACCTTGAATATCATTTATCAAAGACATTCAGAAATTTTGAAGATAATGAAATAAGACGTTTTTGGTGCGATGGGGTGGCAATGCCATTTGTTGATGAGCAATTAATGGCTAAAAGCGTTAATGACATCCGCAAAATTATAACAAAGGCTTGGATTGGTGCAGACGGGCAAGGGGAGTATGAAATGACGATAAATTTCGGCCCGAAAGCGCTTAGCTGGTATGCACGGGGATTGGATCTGAAAGAATGTGTTCCGTCTGAAGAATCTTTGGATTGGATTACGTTTGCAAGAGATGAAAAGAAAATTGAGTTGCGGATTCTATAACTTTATCATGATACGGAAGCGCATGGCATCTTCATAACAACAAAGCCCTCTCCAAACGTGGCCGTTGCGCAACAGGGCTTAAAATGGCTGAATAATTAATTTGCAGAGCAAATGGTTATTCGGCCATTTGCTTTTATCGCCATCCCTAAAGCGTTTAATGAGTGCTCTGTTATTGAGATACAGGCCGAAAAAGTATTAATAAAAGCATCAGAATGGTTCCCGGGTATTTTTCTTATTCTTCTTCTGACCTTTGTTGAAACGCCATTGACAAGTTTTTTAAGGTTATAGGCAACGGCGGCCATGATCATACATTTATTGGCCAATTCGAGCCCTTTTGTGTTTACCTGTTTCATGCCTGTAAAATTGATCAGGGTGCCCAGTACCGGTTCTACCGTACTTTGTCTTACTTTCCTGGCCTTGCTCCCTTGTCGGGTTTGCATGCGTTCATGCATTTCTATATAAAGGTCTTTAGCTACGGAATCCTTAAACACTTTAAAGCCTTGCAGATTAGCGCAGGTGCTTTTAAGCGGACAGTCCCTGCAATCTTTAACACTGGTACGATATATCTTATGGGTATTATCGTTCTCTGCTTTTTTGAAGTTGTGAAAAGTAAGGTATTTGCCTTCAGGACAAACATACCGGTCTTGCTCCCCGTCATAACTGAAGCCCTGCCGGCTTTCCCTGCTTTGACATCCTGACCTGTTAGGTATGAAGCCTTTAATATGATTATCAGCTAAAAACAGAAGCGCCGCTTCACCGCTATAACCTGTATCGGCAAGCACATCTTCTATTTCCATGCCATTATCTTTAAGGTTTCCGGCGACATGGGTAAGGATATCAGGCAGACATGGTGCATCTCCTCTATCTGCATGAAAGGCCTGGATGTGTGTAATAACGTGGTTTTGTGTATCTACGCTTACATGAGCCGAATAGTTCAGCCGCGTTGTTTTTCCGGGTTTCACCGATAACCGGGCATCAGGGTCTGATGGGCTGTAACGCTTGCTGTTCGCTTTCTTATCAACTTTAGCGTTCTTTCTCGGCTTAGGCTTGGTGTTTTCATCCGGTATGTCCCCAGCCGGGGCTTCATCATTATGATCGTCCAATTGCTTGCCATAAGTTGATGCATCATTCATGATCTCGCGTTCGACCAAACTTGACATAGCTGCATTGGCTTTGACAAATGCGCTATCGATAGCCTGTCTTTTACCTGCTACCAAACCTGCATCAATACACTTTTTCAGAACCTGTTTAAACACAGCTGTAAACTCATCTTCTCCATAAAGCTGGCGTGTGCGGCTTAATGTCGAATGCCAGGGAAGTTCTTCATCCAGATCATATCCTATAAAATAGAGGATATCCATGCGCATACGTGAGGTAGCAATAATGCGCCTATCGCTATTCAGGTTCTCTAAATAACCAACAAGCATTAGTTTGAAAAACACAACCGGGTCAATGCTCTTTTGACCCTCTGTACCATAATATTTGGCCGTTGTATCATAAACAAAGTGGAGATCAAGTATGTCTTTCAAACGCCTGTAGAAGTTATCAGCCGGAACATAGTCTGAAAGCTGAAACCTGATGAAGAGCTTTTCCTGATAATCTTTTTTGCCTTGCATGTCCTTAATATACAAAATAAATCTCTGACTACCAAATAGTTAATCAAAGAAAAAGACCCGATCAAAACTTTATTCGATCGAGTCTTTTCTCAGTTGCGCAACGGCCACAAACAGAAAGGGCTTTCACATTTTATATAGGTAGATGATATAAATTTACTTAACAAATACTGCTTTTCCTTCAACACTTTCCCCGGCAGCTTGTCTTCTTTTATATAATACAAAGAGTGCGGTTGCTAATACCCCGATAATTCCCTCAATACAAACAGCCCTGCGTGGCCCAAGCTCATTGGCTAACCAACCGGCCATCAAACTTCCCACCGGGATCATGCCCTGGTAAGCCATTACATAATAGCTGATAGCCCTTGCCCGCATAGCCGGGATAGCATGGGTTTGGATATAGGTGTTGATGGCCGATGTTTGCGCCATCATACCAACCCCGGTAAATACCATAAATATTAAAGCAAAAGGGAGTTTGCCTGCATAGGCCACCATCAGCACGCTTGTACCAAAAATAAGACTTGCTATCGACATGATCTTTACCAGGTTTTTATTACTCTTCAGGTTAGCCAGATATACAGCACTAATTACTGAGCCTAAACCAGCTGCGCTCTCAAACCAGCTGAAGGTTTTTGCATCGCCATTAAAAAGATCTTTGGCGAAGATTGGCATCAGTGTATTAAATGGTATCACAAACAGGCTGCTTGCAGTAAGCATCAGGATCATGCTGCTCAGGTCGCTGTCACCGGATACGTATCTGAAACCTTCCTGTAATTCTGTCCAGATGCTTTTTTCTGAACGGACAGGCACTATGGTGTTTAGCTTCATCATAAATAAACAGGTGAGCACAGGGATATAGCTCAAAAAGTTGCCGAAGAAACAAACATCCTCACCAAAAGCACTTAATACGATACCTGCAATTGCCGGGCCTGCAATACGTGCCAGGTTGGTCATGGTTGAGTTTAAGGCGATGGCATTAGGCAAATCGGCCTTGTCATCAACCATATCAACCATTAGTGATTGACGGCAGGTAACGTCAAAGGCGTTTACAATGCCCTGCAACAGGCTGAGGCCAATAATAGCGGGAATATTATAGATTTTGAAAAAGATCATGAACGCAAAAGCACCGGCTTGAAGCATGGATACTACCTGGGTAATAACTAAAATGCGGTAACGGTTATGCCTATCAACAATACTGCCCGCATAGGGTGCCAATATTAATGACGGGATCAGGCTGACAAAACTCACAATCCCTAATAAAAGGGCCGAACCGGTGAGGCGATAAACCAGCCAGCTCACTGCTGTTTTTTGCATCCATGTGCCAATGAGGGATATTGACTGACCGTAAAAAAACAGCTTAAAATTACGGTACTTTAAAGAGCGAAACACATTCATTTGTTCAATTCATAACAAAAGCAAATTCAGGGGAGTACTTAATGCAAGACTATTGAATTGTTTTATGCTGCAAATATCGCCCATATCAATACATTTGTAAAATAGATTGTTTTAATAGGATTGATAGATAAAAACGATTGATTATGGAATTGCGTCAACTGCAATACTTTGTTAAGGCTGCCGAAACCATGAACTTTACCGAGGCTGCCGCTGCGGTATTCATTACACAAAGCACGCTATCGCAACAAATAAAGCAGCTTGAAGAGGAGCTGGGCATGCTTTTGTTCGACAGGATAGGCAAGCATGTACGGATCACTGAGGCTGGTCATATATTTTTAACTCATGCCCGCAAGATTCTTAACGATGTGCAGCGAAGCAAGCAGGCCATCAGTGAATTGCAAAATGCTACCATCGGCGAGCTTAACCTTGGCGTTTCGTACGCTTTTACTTCTTTGCTGTTACCTGCATTGGCACCCTTCAGTACTAAATATCCCGGTATCAAGATCTTTATCACTTATGGCAGCCCCGAAGAATTGGAAAAGAAACTGCGCCTTGCCGAGCTGGATATGATCCTCGCTTTCCACAATGAAAGTGATGACGAAGACCTGGAAATGCAGGAATTGTTTAGTTCGAGCGTGGTAATGGTGGTATCTAAAAATAATCCGCTGGCCC
Source organism: Mucilaginibacter sp. Mucisp73 (assembly GCF_059491465.1). Classification (NCBI taxonomy): domain Bacteria; kingdom Pseudomonadati; phylum Bacteroidota; class Sphingobacteriia; order Sphingobacteriales; family Sphingobacteriaceae; genus Mucilaginibacter; species Mucilaginibacter sp. Mucisp73. Next base: position 6,386,462 of record NZ_CP168507.1, read on the forward strand.
AACTCAAGAAAGTAAGCCCGGAAGAGCTTGCCAAACTCGATCTCATCTTGCCGGGAAAAGGCTTCAGCTCACGCGATTTTATTAATGATTTGTTTAACCGTAAAAAGATAGTGCCCAATATTAAAATTGAGCTCAATGATGTGCATTCATTACTGGCCCTGGTTGAGAACGGCCATTGGGCAACTATCCTGAATGAAAAAGCTATAATAGGCTGGAATAAAGTAACCGCCATCCCCATCGAATCAAAGGATATCAAACGGCAATCATATATCCTTTGGCAAAAAGGCGTTTACCGCAAACGTGCGGCTATTTTATTTATTGAGGAATTGATGCGGGTGATGGAGAGTGAATAAAACTTTTATCTCTAATCACTTTTCTTGGTAAAAAATACGCCAAGTACCCCGCCCAGTATCGCCTCAAAATAAGGCAATATCTTGCTGGTTTGTTCAAAGGAATCTTTGGCATATTGCTGACCGTGCTGAAATTGATCTTTAGGGATCATAACCAGAACCACCAGCAGGAAACCTATATAAAAAATGCTTACCAACAATGATAGCCTGTAAAAGAAAATATCTATTTGTGCATTGTCGTATTTGTTTTCCTGACTATAAGCCACTATAAAACCTGTTGTAATGAGAGTGAGGTAGGGGACAAGATGCTGTAATAACCATGATGCAATATCTGTAATGGTCTCTTTACCGGTCATCTGCCATAAAATTACGTAAATCAAAAGCAATGCGGATGAACAAAACCAAACTGTTGTTAGCTTTTTCTGGGCTTTATATTTAATGATCGAGGCCATAATCAGGGTTGTAAGCTTTCGGCTATGTGTGATTTTTGGAGATGGGTTTGAGCATTGAACCGGGGTGATAACAAAGGTGACAAATGTGTGTTGGCCTCCTCCGATTTAAATTCATAAACAATTACGGTGCAATTATATCCCGGCTTAAAAGGTTTCTTTTTAATGGCATCAGGTAAAACATTGGCCGCCATACGGATCCATTCCAGTGCATTGCCTGCGGTTACAGGGGTGTTAGTTGCATTAAATGGCACATCCGTTACTAAAAAAGCGAAAACCCTGAAATATCCTTTACGGGGAGCAAAAAAGTCTAACAGGCTCATGCTTTGGTACCGCCCTTCAGAAAAACGGTCACTGCCGCTAACGGAAGTAGCATCGTCATTAATTTCTTCTACTTTGGTAACTACTACAAAGCCATCAGGAATAGCGTAGTACCCAACGTCACCATAATTGCAATTTGATGAAGTAATGGCCCTATAGATGATATTGCTTGCATCGCCTAACAACTGGCAGCTGCTAAAAATCGCATCGTCAAGTACCGCGTAAGTGTAACCTATCGGCGGAGGAAAAGGGAAAGACTTAATAGGGGCAACTGCTTTGTCAAAAGCCATTATCAGGGTATCCTGCGATAACGCCTGGAAATTTTGTTTCTGATCGGTAGTGAGCAATTGACTGGCTTTTTGACGAGTTTCAGTCTGTAATATCATTAAACTATGTTCAGATACAACAGGCGACATCCGTCTAAGGTCGTTTGCTTTTATTTTATAAGCTCTTAATAATGAATCAAACCTCCTTTGCTGTTCTGTTGAAAACGCATAACGGGTGGGTATACGGCGCATAATAACCTGAGGGGTAGACTGTGGCCTGGGGTGGCTGGTTATTTGTGCAAAGGCCAGGTCGCTCATGATACATAAATACCAAAGCAATGCACTTTTAAAGTGGTTCATACCAATTACTTTAAGGTTAAACTATTTGATAGAAACTAACGGTGCCGTTGTAACATATAAGGCAAAAGCTTTATTCAAAAGGCTGCCTGTAGCGTACGTTCCAAATATAAACGATGGTATTTTAAACAACGTGAGTAGTTTTACTCAATATGATAAATGTGAGTGCGTAATTTTACCTGAATCAGGTGGTTGATGATCAGTATGTTAGGTGGCTGATTACTTTTTCATCTCTTCTCTTACCGCCCTCAAAAACTCATTAGGGTGTTTGGAGCCGATGATATAAAGCAGTCCGTCACGATCTGTAAGATGAATAGCTTCGTTGCCTGAAGTAAAAAAACGGATGGTACCTTTGGTATGCAGGTTATAAACAGGATTGTTAAAAAGATAACGGCTATAGGTACCTTTTTCAGCCTTGACAATGCTGTTCAAATCTATTTTTACCAGTTTGGTTGTCCATAAGCCATCGAGCATAACGCTTTTGTTTTCTACACGGGTACGAAAATGCAGCAGGAACCCCATAATAATGGAAATAATGATAATGGCAAAACCCACAACAACCAGTAAATCGCCGTTGCGTTCACGTTCGTCAGTAAAAAAATAGGCTGCAAAACAAAACATGGCTAAAACCAGGCGTATGGTTAGCGGTATAAATTCCCGGCCAAGGTATTGTTTTTCGGTAAAAACGGATTTATCGCTCATGTTAGTTTAAACAGTTCGAAGATAGTAACTTTTTTAGTGTTATCACTCACTTTATACCTTTCGTCGGGGCGATAGCCGCCAACCCACATAATTTCGCCATTGCCGTTTACAAGGATTGGGATTTCTTTCTTTTGGTGCAACGGCACTTTTTGATTAATAAAAAAGTCGCTCAGCTTTTTTTGGCCCTTCATCCCCAAAGGAAAAAAATGATCGCCCTCGTGCCAGGTACGCATTTTTAACGGATAAACTAACTTATCAGCATCAATGGATACTGCCAACGGATTATCTTTTATAATCAGCGGACTATCATCATGCAACAGGTTAAGCTTATAAACGCCAAAATTTGCCTCGTGGTCTGTAGCATTGATAATAACTTCGGTTAGGTGGGTCGCTGTTTTTTGTTTGAGAATGATGTTTTCCCTGTCGAGCAATAAGGTATGTGTTCCGGACTCAAATACCCGGCCCGGATGTTTATCAAGTGAGGCAATGAGATCGTCGATGGTAGTTTCATTAAAACCGTATTCATCCAACAGCTTAAAAAGAAGCAGCCGTTTGGGGTTTAGGTTTTTTACTTTGGTAATGGGCAGGTATGTGAGGTCATTATGTATCTGCGGCAACGTTTGCCTTAATTCATCAAGCTTAAGTTCAAGCAATAGTTCCAGGTCACGGAAATGGAGCAGGTTGTTTTCAAATGTTTTTTCCAGCGATGGGTTCAGTTCCTTCAGCTTAGGTACTACTTCAAGTCTGATCTTATTACGGGCATATTTTGCTGATGCGTTAGAGCTGTCCTCCACAAAAGTTAAACCTTCGGTTGTAACAATGGTCTGTATTTCTGTACGGCTGAGGAACAGCAACGGGCGCACCAACTTGCCGTTTTTAGGTAAAATCCCGTGCAAACCGGCAATTCCTGTGCCACGTGTAAGGTTTAACAATATTGTTTCGATAGTATCGTTTTGGTGGTGAGCAAGCGCAACAACCTCATAACCTGATTGCTGACCGATGGTATCAAACCACTGATAACGTAAATCGCGGGCTGCCATTTGGATCGAGATCTTGTTTTCGGCAGCGTATTGTTTTGTATCAAAATTGATGGTATGGAAAGGTATGCCGAGGGTTGTGGCGAGGTCACGGCAAAAGGCCTGATCGCGCAGGGCTTCATTACCACGCAGTTGAAAGTTACAATGGGCAATGCCAAAATCATAACCCGCGGCTTTAAGCAGGTGTACCATTAAAACCGAATCGATGCCGCCGCTTACAGCTGCCAGTATTTTGGCAGCAGGCGTAAATAAGCTGTTTTGCTCAATAAAATTAACAAACTGATTAACTGGCAGCATTCATCAAAATTATTAATTTAATAACCCCAACAAAAAACTAATTTTGCCATTGTGAGGAAATACGTTTTATGCTTTTTGTTTTTGGCGATGGCAACTGCAGCTATGGCTCAAAAAAAATCAATTGTAAACCTGATACAATCTGAACGAAGCACCGGCGGAAAAACGGCCAGCGGTAAACAGCTGATTAAGGTATATAAAGGTGTGTTTAAGCAGGATTACTCTATCCTCCGGTCGGATAGTGCTTACTTTTATCCCAGCGATAATGCTTTTGACGCCTTTGGTAATGTAAACATAAACCAGGGCGATACGCTGAACATATTTTCGGATAAGCTGAACTATAACGGCAATACCAAAACGGCCATCCTTACCGATAATGTTAAAATGGTTGACCGTGATGCCACACTAACCACTAATTATCTTACCTATAATACGGCCAGCCGTATAGGTACTTATACAGGCGGCGGAAAGTTGGTGAATAAGGACAATGTGCTTACCAGTAAAAACGGTTACTATTTTGCTTTTAGCCGCGACTCATATTTCAGGTACGATGTTGTGCTCACCACACCCGATGCTTTGATAAAAAACGATACCCTTAAGTATAACACGGGTACGCGTATTGCCTATTTTTTCGGCCCAACCAATATTTACGGTACTAAGGACAAGGATACCCTGTATACCGAAAACGGGTTGTATAATACCGTTACTGAGCAAGCGTATTTTGGTAAAAAAAACTCATACAGACAGGGTACCAAATCATTAAAAGGGGACAGCCTTTTTTACGATAAGCTAAAAGGATATGGCCGCGCGGTAAAGAACATCACCTTCGAAGACAAGGAACAAAAAGTAACCATTAAAGGCGACCTGGGTACTTATTACAGGGCCGAAGAAAAAACTGTTGTTACCGAAAATGCCTATGTGGTACTGATCTCCGAGCAAAAGGACACCAGTAAAACCGATACCACAGCTAAGCAATTACCCGCCGCAAATAAGAATGCCAAAGCGGCGGCCAAAAAAGTAACTGATCTTACTAAAATTGCAAATGCTATAAAGCCTGATAGCAGCCATAGGGCCCCGGCCAATACCATGCCCATTAAGCAGCCATTTGCCATAGGCAAAAAGGATAGTGCCAATGTTGATATGGCGGCTACGCTGGTACAGAGTGCTTTAAAAAATAATAAAGATGCCAATGCCGATGCTTTGATTAAAGCTACAACGCAGGCTAAAAAAGGGAACGAAAAGCTGATCGATTCGGCACTGAAGGCGGCGGCCCCGGCGTTAAAAAACAATAAAGATAAAGCGAATATAAAAAACATAGGCACCCTGGCCGGGGTGGCCGATGCTATTAAGCCTGGGGTTGCTAAAGTAGCAGGAAAGCTTGTCCCAATAAAAACAATTGTGGCGCCAAAAGATACCAGCCACATCAAACGCGATTCGATATACATGACTGCCGATACCATTGAAACGCAGATCATGACCTATAAAAACCAAAAAATTTACCAGGAACGCCAGCGGACCTTACGTGATACTACACTAAAACAGCGTAAACTGGCAGCAGATAAAAAATCGTCAAAGTTCCTCACTGCTTATTATATAAGGGTGCCTAAAGATACAAGTTATTTTCACCGCGATTTTTTTGGAAAGCCTAAACCGGTAAATGATTCATTACAACGGAAAAAGGACGCACTCGCTGCCGCTAAAAAAGCAAAACAGGATAGTATATACCGTGAACAAATGCAACGCGACCCGGTTTTTAAACAATACCCGGTTAATTTGAAAGATACGGCACGCGTGCGGATGCTTATTGGCCATCATCACGTTAAGATTTTTAAATCAGATCTGCAGGCTAAATCCGATTCGGTATTTTACAGCAACAGCGATTCTACCATGCGCATGTATGTAAACCCGATTATCTGGACACAGGGTTCGCAGTTGAGTGGCGATACCGTATATATGCAAATGCGCCATAAAAAGCTGGATAATATTGAACTTTTCCCCTCGGCATTTATCGTAAATATTGAAAAGGATGACTCAACGCATTTTAACCAGGTATCTGGTAAAAAAATGCGGGGGTATTTTAAAGACGATAAGCTTGACCAGATGTATACGTTTGGCAATGCCGAAACCATTTATTTCCAACGCGACAGCGGCAGGGTTTCGGGTATGCAGCGGTCATTAAGCAGCCGGATCCGTACCGTTTTTAAAAAGAACCAGGCTACAGATATTTACTTTTTAACCAAGCCCGAAAATCGTTATATCCCTATCGAAAAAGTTAAAGAGGATGATAAGATATTGAAAGGTTTTTTGTGGAAACCTAAAGAGCGTCCGGCATCAAAAGAAGACATTATTAAAAAGCGTAGTAAAAAAGCACCGGCGACTAAATCTCCAGGGAAAAATGCTCCTGCTAAACCCGGAACTGCTAAGCCGGGAGTGAGCCTCAAAACGGATAGCCTGAAGAGCCCCGGAATAAAAAACATCCCGGATAGTACCCTAAAAGTTGATACTGGGAAGAATAATGCGATAAAATTTAAAAAGGATACGATAATCAGAAATTTTGCGCCAAAACTGCCCGGAAATGGGCAGAAAAAGGACAGTATTGTTAACAAAACGCCATCTGTTAAGAAAAACTGACCCAAAATGAAAAAAAAGTAACATTTTTTATCAAAAAAATTAGTCTACTAATTCTATAGTGCTTATATTTGACTAATTGTTATTATCGTTCTAACCAATTAGTTCTTTATGATAAATAATGAGGTCAGTCAACTTAAATTTAAAAAAGAGACAGCCGGCGGGCTATCTCTTTTTTTCTGCCTCTTTTTAAAACATGTTTAAACAGCTGTTTTATTTGTCAATAAAGTAAACATCATCAATCGTGGTATGTTATCTCAATAAACAAACTGCCATGATCGATCAAAAAGACACCACTCCGGCCGCGAAAGACGGGAAATATGAGTTCCTGATTAACTACTCAGAACGTGAGCTTACCTGCCGTGTTGAAAAGGAGCAAAATAAGCTGCATGTTTTTATTGATAACAACATCAATGCCGAGCTGGAATTGCAACCCGACGGCAGCCTTACCCAGGCCAGCGGTAACGCCCTGCCCGAATCAACAATTGAGTTTATAAAAAAGCACATCATGGAAAGGTAGGAGATAAAACTGTTGCTTTAAACTTGGGGATGGTATTTAAAGGCTCTCGTTAAATTCCCGTAACATACTTGAAACCGCTTCTGTCAGCAGGTAAGCTTCGGGCGAAAGCGGGCAGAACAATGGTGGCCAAGAGCGCAGGAAAGGGCATAGCAAGTTTTTGCAGAAGCGGGGCCGGTGAAGTCAGGGCAAAATAATTGCAGCCCGTGGTTCTGCCCGGTTTGCAGGGCAAGGCCTTGCGCGCAAAGAAGCCTATCTGCTGACTTGGGATCAAGCAGAAAAATTGTGGGGGAATAAAAAAAGTGTTTGCTTTGCAGGCAGAAATAAAAACGTCCACACTTGTCAGCTGCATACGAAACCCTTGTCCGTCTTATCTTGCCCGAAGGGCTTTTGGAATACTTTGAACTTACTGATGTCCTTTCCTCAGAGAACGGCCAATTGAACATTTACCTTGAGGAAAAGAATCTTCCGCCAGCAGGTTATGGCAAGCAACAACTTGAGTCAAAAGGCTTCTTACCGGAGACGGCTATTCAGGATTTTCCTATCCGGGGCCACAAAGTAGCTCTTTGCATTAAAAGGCGCAGATGGGAAGTTAAAGCAAGTGGTGAGATCATCACAAGGGACTGGAACTTAGTTAGAAAAGGAGCGCGAATGACAACGGAATTCGGCACTTTTTTAAAAGGTATATTTGGATAATAACCCGATCAGCTGTCATTTGTTAGGGCGGCTTTATACAGTTGATGGCAAACAGCTACAGCAGCAATACAAAGACTTTCTGAGCGATTTTCATAGCTGGGATCAAAAAGAACATGCAGATGAATGGATGCTGTTTGAACAAAACATAGGGCCATCGCTAAGCATAGACGAAACAGCATTGAGCAATGGTGAACTCTATACCATTATCACCAATAAGGAAGCTAAAGGTGGCAAGAAGGCAATTGTAGCTATGCTAAGGGGCACACAAACGGAGCAGATCATAAAAGTTATCGAACGCATACCGCTGCGTAAAAGGAATAAGGTAAAAGAAGTGACGATGGATATGGCGGCAAACATGATCAAAGCTATCCGCAGGTGTTTTAGCAATGCGAGCCGTGTGATCGACAGGTTCCATGTGCAAAAATTAGCATATGATGCACTACAGGAAGCTCGTATAAAATATCGGTGGGAAGCGCTGGATGCAGAAAGCAGGGCAATTGAACAAGCCAGGCAAAACAAGCAATCTTATCAGCCTGAGCTATTCAGCAATGGCGATACACTAAAACAATTGCTTGCCAGAAGCCGCTACCTGTTGTTTAAGCATCAGTCCAGGTGGACTGCCGCACAAAAAGAAAGAGCCGATCTGCTTTTTCCACGATACCCGGAACTGCTCAAAGCTTATAAACTGGCTATAGGATTGGGTAATATATTCACCATCTGCAAAAGCAAGCAAATCGCCTTTAAAAGATTAGCGCTATGGTATAATCATGTGGAGGATGCCGCAATTGATGCATTTAAGACCGTCGCAAGATCTGTTCATCAACATTATGAATCTATCCTGAATTTCTTTGATAACAGGAGCACAAATGCCTCTGCCGAATCTTTTAATGCGAAAATAAAAGCTTTCAGAGCTACTTCAAGAGGTGTTAGGGATACTACTTTCTTCTTATTCAGATTAGCTAAAATCTATGCTTAACCTTTTAATCCCACAACTTTTCCTCATGACCCCTGACTTGATTTATTCGCGAAGTTATTTTGCTTTATAGGTGCTCATGAGCTCGCTCGGCTCGGTTTTGGTTCTTTTTATCAAGAAAAAGCACAAAGCCAATCCGCGGCGATTGAGCGGGCCAATGTAACTTGGATACCGTAGCAGCCCTTACATGCCCCCAACAAGCATCTTCTAAAAATTTTCGGTTTTAAAATATTATTCGTTAATCTTGAACGGTATTCTTAACCAGGTAAATCCTGTGCGCTGTTCCAATTATCGGCGCTTTATTATATATACATTTTATGAACAAAACTAAAGTAGCCATACTGGGTGCCGGTTTTATCACCGATATTCACATGGAATCATACCATCGTTTCATTCCCGAAGCTGATGTGGTGGCCTGCTATGCCCGCAACCCGGAAAAAGCCAAGGCCTTCGCCGAAAAATATCACATAGCCCAATGGTTCGATGATGTTGATAAACTCATCGCCGAATCGGGCTGCGAAGTGGTGGATATCTGCCTGCCAAATTATCTGCATGCCGAAGCCACCATCAAAGCCGCGAAAGCAGGCAAGCATGTTATTATCGAAAAACCACTTGCCGTTACGCTTGAGGAGGCCGACGAAATGATTGCCGTATGCAAGGCCAACAATGTAAAACTGATGTACGCCGAAGAGCTGTGCTTTGCACCCAAATATGAGCGGGCAAGGCATTTGGTAAAAGAGGGCGCCGTTGGCGAGATCTATATGCTGAAGCAGGGCGAAAAACATTCCGGTCCACATTCGGATTGGTTTTATGATATCAATTTTTCGGGCGGTGGGGCGATCATGGATATGGGTTGCCATGCATTAGGCTGGTTTAGGTGGATGCTGGACAACGCTAAACCCAAAAGTGTTTACGCCAGCATGAGCACCGTATTGCATAAAGGCCGCACCAGGGGCGAGGATAATTCGGTAATTATTGTTGAGTTTGAAAACGGGGTAACCGCTGTTGCCGAAAACAGTTGGGCCAAACACGGTGGCATGGATGATAGGTGTGAGATTCACGGGCTTGGCGGAGTTATTTATGCCGATTTATTTATGGGCAATGCGGCGGTAACCTACAGTAGGGATGGATATGGCTATGCCATGGAAAAATCAGACACCACACAGGGCTGGAGTTTCACCATTTTTGAAGAGGCTTTTAATCAGGGCTATCCGCATGAGCTAAAGCACTTTATTGATTGTGTACAAAATAATAAAACCCCGCTGGTAACCGGTGAGGACGGCCGGGCTGTGCTCGAACTCATCTATGCTGCCTATGCATCTGCTGGAGCCGGAAAAAAAATTGAGCTGCCATTTTCGGCAAAGATTGATAAACCTGTAAATCTTTGGCTCGATAATAAATAGAAAATGAAACTACATATATATCCTGATTATAATACCATGTCGAAAGCTGCCGCCGATTTGGTAGTTACCCTGGTTAACCAAAAGCCCGATGCACTGATCTGCTTCCCATCCGGAGATTCGCCAACCGGCATGTTCAGCTACCTGGTTCAATATGCAAACCTTGGCCGGGTTGATTTTAGCCAAACCAATTTTGTGGGCCTGGATGAATGGGTTGGCCTCGACCGTACTAATGATGGCAGCTGCACTTATTTCCTCGAAAAGCACTTTTTTACGCCGCTTAATATTTCGCCCGGAAAAGTAAAGTTCTTTAACGCTGTTGCTGATGACCTGGATGCCGAATGCCAGGCCATGAATAAACATATTGATAACCATGGCGGATTGGATATGATGGTGGTTGGAGTAGGGCTTAACGGTCACATTGGCCTTAACGAGCCTGGTGCTGATTTTCATTCTTATGCACATCATTCGCCTTTAGCAGCTATTACTGTAGAAGTTGCTCAAAAATACTTTACTACTGATACAGTTTTAACCGAGGGCATTACCCTTGGCTTACGGCATTTAGCCGAAGCTGCTGTACCGGTGCTGATAGCCAGCGGAAGTAAAAAAGCACCAATTATTGCTGAGGCATTGCAAGGATGTGTTACCAACGATGTACCGGCATCAATATTTAAAACGCTGCAAAATGCGCAGATATTTATGGATGATGCCGCGGCCGCACAACTGGAGGCTTAAAGCTAAAGACTGAAGGCAAAAATTTAAAGCTTTCAGCTTTCGGTCTTCTGCTTTCAGCTTTATAAAACCTATTGACAATTAAACAGTTTATTAACCATAACCAATTGTAACTATGCCTCAAGATCCCCAAAATGCTAAAGATCAGTTTACCTATGATGCTATAGTGATAGGCTCTGGTATTAGCGGCGGATGGGCAGCGAAGGAGCTTTGCGAACAAGGTTTAAAAACGCTTGTACTTGAACGGGGCCGGGATGTGCAGCATATTAAGGATTATCCAACAGCAACTATGGATCCCTGGGAGTTTAAGCACCGGGGCGAAATGACGAAGGATTTTCTGAAAGACAACCCACTGATCAGCAGAGCTGCCGGTTATGGCGAGGACGATGCCCATTTCTTCGTAAAAGATAAAGATCATCCTTACATACAGGAAAAACCGTTCGACTGGATCCGAGGTTATCAGGTTGGTGGTAAGTCGCTTACCTGGGGGAGGGCTTGCCAGCGATGGAGCAAGTTTGAGTTTGAAAACCCGGCCCGTTTTGGTTACGGCATTGAATGGCCTATTAGTTACGATGATGTGGCGCCATGGTACTCACATGTAGAAAAATTCATAGGCGTTTGCGGTAATAAAGACGGCATTGAGGCTATGCCCGACGGGGAGTTTTTGCCTCCTTTTGATATGAACGCAGTGCAGGAACATATCAGCAAAAAGATAAAAGAAAACTATCCCGACAGGCACCTGGTACATGCCCGCTGGGCGCATATTACAAAACCGGAGCAAATTCATATAGATCAGGGCCGGGTTAAATGTATGGCGCGCAACCTGTGTATGCGCGGTTGTCCGTTCGGTGGTTATTTTAGCTCAGTGAGTTCAACGCTGCCCTGGGCCAAAAAAACGGGTAACCTCACTATACGTCCCTTTTCGGTAGTGCATTCAATTATTTATGACGAAAAGCTTGGCAAAGCTACTGGGGTAAAAGTTATCGATACCAATACCAAAGCGGAGTTCATGTATAATGCCCGGATCATTTTCATGAATGCTTCGGCATTGAATACTAACCTCATCCTGCTCAATTCAAAATCAGAAAGGTTCCCGAACGGGCTTGGCAATGATAATGGCCTGCTGGGTAAATACATCGCTTTTCAAAATTACCGGGCATCGGTAACGGCAGATATGAATGGTTTTTTAGACCGTTATTATTTCGGTCGAAACCCAACCGAGCTAATCCTCGCCAACTATCGTAACCTCCATAAACAGGAAACTGACTATAAGGGCGGTTTTACTACTTTTATGGGAGCATATCGTAACCGGGGGCCAAAAGAAACGGCAGAGGGTGAAATAGGAGGCGCTTACAAAGATTCGCTTACCGAACCTGGCGGATGGAGTGTATATATGTACATCCAAGGCGAAACCATACCCAAGGCCAGTAATCATGTGCGCTTAAGTCCGGATAAAAAAGATCAGTGGGGCATTCCGTTGCTGATCACATCTGTTGAGTATGATGATAATGATGAACGGATGATACAGGACTTTTTAACCCAGACTGCTGATATGTTTGAGAAAGCCGGCTGTACCAATATTCAAAAGCACGAAAACAAACAGGCGCCGGGCCTCGATATCCATGAAATGGGAGGGGTGCGCATGGGGAAAGATCCAAAAACATCGCTGCTTAACCAATGGAACCAGCTCCACTTGTGCAAAAACGTGTTTGTGACCGATGGCGCTTGTATGGCGACTACCGGAAACCAAAGCCCTTCAATTTTGTATATGGCTTTAACGGCCCGTGCTGCTACTTATGCGGTGGGTGAATTTAAAAAGGGAAATCTTTAACACTTACTAATTAAACATAACACCAATGAACAAGGTATTTTTAATAGCATTAACAGCCATCGCCATAAGCGGCTGCCATTCATCCACCCCAAAAAACTATAATAACGACAGCACCGTTGTTGCCGATACCAACAAAAAAACGGCGGTCACAACTACTGGATTTGAGCCATTATTTGATGGTAAAACTACCGACGGCTGGCATGCATACGGTAAACCGGCACCGGGTTTGGCCTGGAAAGCAGAAGATGGCGTACTGCATCTTGACGCATCGCAAAAAGGCGACTGGCAAAGCAAAAACGGCGGCGACATGGTTAGCAATGGTGAATATGAAAATTTCGACCTGAAGCTGGAGTGGAAAATTTCCAAAGGCGGTAACAGCGGGATCCTGTTTCATGTTAAGGAAGATACTACTAAATACAAATACAGCTACTTTACCGGCCCCGAATGCCAGGTTGTTGATAACAAGGAGAACGAAGACGGCAAACTCATCAAACACCGTGCAGGTGATCTGTACGATCTGATCTCCATATCAAAAGAAGTAGTTAAACCTGCCGGCGAATGGAACCAGGTGGAGATAGTTTGCAATAACAGCAAGCTTGATTTTACTATCAATGGCGAGCATGTATTGTCAACTACGCTATGGGATGATAACTGGAAAAAACTGGTAGCAGGTAGTAAGTTTAAAGAATGGCCCGATTTCGGCACCTTTAAAACCGGCCACATCGTATTGCAGGATCATGGCGCTGATGTGTGGTACAGGAATATTGAGATTAAGAAGTTATAAGGCTTGTTCATGACTAAATCGTCATTATTGTGAGTTGGAAAATTTGACGTGTGAAGACTTACGAAGTTTCTGAAACTTCGTAAGTCTGGATTCTACAACTTGACGATATATTTCATATCCCTGCCTCTTGTTTCCTGGGCATCTCGTGTCTTTCCTCACTTCAATACCGGAACATTAATGTAGCTATCATTAAACCATTTTATTTGCAGTGGTTCTTTAGCATCGCTGATAGTTTCGTCACTTACATTTTTTCCTGTTCCGTAGTTAATCTGCTCAAAAGGGCTTTTGTTGATATTGAGCAGGATCACAATACGGCTGCCTTTGCTGAATTGCCTGCTGGTGATATAGCTGTTAGTAAAAGGGATGCTTTCCATTTGTCCCGGTTTTAACAAATGCCTTTTCTCCGGGTTTGTAGCATAACTCGCCCTGCCCATAACGTAGGTGAGGTAAAAGTATTTTCCGTCGGGCATTTCTTCAAACATCACTACGTGGTAGTCCATATCTTTTTTATTGATGATGGTTTTTAAAACCCCCGAAAAAGCTCCGCTTATAATTAAAGGTTTTGCGAGCGGAGCACTTTTAAAAACAATGCTGCTACCCGTATTCAGCGTGTCATAAATAAGCTGGTTTAAAAAATAATAGCTGCTGATACTATCGCGGTTGGCAAAATCTACGCGTTGCGACGCGAAAGTTGTTTTGACTGGTTTAACCGGATTTAACCGGGAGTTATCCAGGTAAAACTTCAGGGTATCGTTACTCATTTGCTTTAACAATGGCACATGTTTCCACTCGTTGCTACCCATAACTTCAAAGTTGAATTTATTCTTCAGGATAGCAGGTTTGGGTTTGTTTTTGAAGATATAATCAAACCACTGGTAAATAATTTCGTGGATGTTGATCTGCGCCACGTCATCAATGCGGTAACCATTAAAAACCGAATCGGGATGCCCTTGTGAACCGAAATGCCCGTAGGGGCCGATGATGACATAGTGGTTGGCATTATGATTATATTTAAGATGTTCGCGATAGTAATACATGCCGCCAATTTGCCCGCCATCGTAGTAGCCGGTAGTTGTTAACACGGGTATGTTGATATCTGCAAATTCTTTTTTATAAGAGATCATATCCTGCCAGTATTGATCATAAGTGGGGTGTGCTACCCAGTGCTTGAACATGTGGTTAACTCCGCGGCCGGTAAGGCTATCAAGGGTATGATAAGCTAAGCCTGCATTATACCATTTCCAGTACAACTGGTTCCACTTCGGACTGTTGTAATCTTTTTCATCCAGAAATTTATTGTTGCTGGTGTAGTAGGTCCACGAAAAAACAAAGCTCATTTGCACGTTATTGGTCATGGGTACATCAAGTCCGGGTGCTACCGCGGCCGATGGCACAATGGTTTTAAGAGCAGGGTGAAGCTTTTTGGTAGCAGCCCATTGTGTAAAGCCGTTATAGCTTCCGCCGTACATGCCAACCCGGCCATCGCTCCAGGGTTGTTTGCTGATCCAGTCGATCACATCGTATGCATCGCGGCCGTCGGTTTCATAAGCCAGCGGCTGGCCAGGGCTGTTCCATTTGCCGCGGGCATAGGCAAATATACCAACATAACCTCTGTCTGCAGCTTCCTGGATTTTTAATGAATCTGTTCGTCGGGCATAAATGGTAAACTGGAAAATAGCTGGCAGCTTTTCGGTTACGCCTTTTTTGCGGGCCACCATCACGGTAACAAATGCGCCGTCACGTGTTTTTAGCAATACGCTATCCTGAAGGTAAGATCCCGTAGCTTTTTTGCTTTGTGCCAATGCCATGCTGCCAAAAACAAAGCATAGCAATAGCAGGGAGAATAATTTTCTCATCATTTTTAATTATTGTAATATGTAATGGTTGATCTACTTATTTGCTGCCCAGTGCCTGAATTTTGCCGATTGCCGTTCGGATACTTCCAGTTGAGCACCTGTACTAAGCGTTATTTTTAAACGGCCATCCACCGTTGTTATGGTTTGGATGTATTGCCTGTTAACAATTTGCGCACGATTGATCCTGAAAAAGATATTGCTGGTCAATTTATCTTCCAACTGGTTAAGAGAGCTTTTCAGGAACACATTTTTATTGCCAAACAAAATCCGGGCATAGTTATCCATCGATTCGATAAGATGTACCGAGCTCCATTGGATAAAATGGTATTGTTGACGGTCTTTCACAAAGATCTGCCCGGCAGGATCTGCTTTGCTTAACCGCTGCCTTGCCTGTACTATGGCTTTTTCAAATCTTTCATCGCGGATAGGTTTTACAAGGTAATCAAGCGCACTTACTTCGAAAGCTTTAACCGCATATTGGTCATAAGCCGTTGTAAATATCACCGGTGGTACCTTCTCTAACGATTCCAGTAAGTCAAAGCCTGATTTTTCGGGCATCTGGATGTCTAAGAAAAGGAGGTCGGGTACTTGGTCATTTATTATTTTCAGGGCATCGTCGGCGTTGGCGGCTTCTCCCGTAATTTCAAAGTCAGGGTAATTGGCCAACAGTCGCCGTATTTCATTTCTGGCAGCGCGTTCATCATCAACAATCAAGGCCCTTATCTTTGTCATAAAACAGGAATTTTAATGGTTGCTGTTACTATATCATTTGTTTCGCTGATGGTAAAATGGGCAAAGTCTTTGTATTGTAATCGCAAACGCTCAGTTAGGTTTTTAAGGCCAAGCCCGCTGCTATCGTGCGTCGGATTTAACCGGCCGGGATTACTTACGGATATTATCAAATTGTCACGATCATTAATAAGTTGTACCCGAATGAGCCCACCTTGTTTTTGCTGACTGATGCCATGCTTTATCGCATTTTCAACAAGCGTTTGAATACACAAGCGGGGAATAAGTATACTATGATACTCATCGCCCGCTTCAATGTGATACTGCAAACGCTCTTCAAGCCGGAGTTTTTCCAGTTCGAGGTAATCTTTAACAAGTTCCAGCTCTTCTTTTATGGAGATCATTTGTTTGTCGCCGCTGTAAAGGGAGTTCCGCAGCAGATCGGCCAGCAGGTCGATTGCCCGTCTTGCCGATTTGGGATCATCAATAACCAAAGCTTTAATGTTATTTAAAGAGTTGAATAAGAAATGTGGGTTAAGTTGTGCCGAAAGGTTGTTAAGCTGCGCATCGCGCGTAATAACCGCCAGCCGGGCATTTTCTCTGGCAATGCTGATCTCGCGTTTTGAGTAATGGTACATGTGGTAAGCCAGTAGCCAGATGGACATTAACCGTACCCCGGCCACGAAAATGCTATCCCGGTAGAAATCAAAAAAATCACCGAACGCTTCCGAGAAGCCCGGTTTAAACCACACTCTGAAAAGGTAAACCTTTGAAACAGTTACAAACAGGTAAACCAACCCCAATACGACGACTGCGGGTATCAACCGGGGTAATAATTTGTTTAATCCGAGGTTTTGCCAGCCCAATTTTACGGCAAAGCGATGGTAAAGGTGGGTTATGGTAATATAAACGGCAACATCGGTAGTAAATTGAAGAATGCTTAACCACCAGTTAAAGCCCGGCTGATTGTAGCCGGTATATCCCCAGTAAAGCGCCGCAACCGACCAGCCAATGAGTTGACATTTCCAATAAAGCGATATAGTTACCTGTTGTTTCAATTTGCTTGCTGCCGAATTATTATCAAAGCAACAAAAACTATTATATAGTTAAAAGATAAAGTACATGAGTGCAGATATTTAGGGGATGAGCGCGGGAAGAGAATCGAGACTTTTAGACATAAGAGCCAGGAATGTTATGACCTGTAAAGCCTTCACAGATTTGTAACTTTAAGTGGGTTACTTCTTAGGGACTTTAAGTTTCTTCTCTCTCTTATTATCAGATACCATTTTTACAATGGTTTTACCCTGGGTTAGCTGTTTGGCATCTTTAACTTTTGCCAGCGAATTTTGCCAGGCCTCATCAACCAGTTTTTTTATTTCCTGCTGCGGAAAAGCTTCAATATCGTTCACCAGCAAATAGCGGTACTGCTTGCCTTCGCCGATAAGTATTTTTTGCGGATCGGAAAGTTCGGAGCCCCAGTAAAAGCCGAAATGAGTATTGTAATTGCCCCCACGGTACAGGGCAAACGAGCAAAAGATATGGCTCATTTTTTCGGTAGGCGACCAGCCCACGGCCAAAGCATTATAATTGTCATAAATAAGTTCGTTGGCCTGAGGGTACAGATCCCATATAAAATCGCGCAGCCATAAGGCACGTTCCCGCACTTCGGATGGGAAGGTTCTCATAAAGAAAAGCAGATCGGTAACCTCTTCTTTCGGCATAATATAAATGTACAAAGAACTCGCCTGAACCAGGGTGGCAGACAGGAAAATTAATTTCTAATTCTATTCATCAATATCCGGCCCCTTGATCTTGTTACGATCAACACCACCTTCAAGTGATAACAAAAACGCAGGCAGCAACGTAAGGTTACTGATCATAGCCACCAGCAAGGTTATAGATAATAGTACGCCCAGGGCAACGGTGCCGCCAAAATTTGATATCGCGAAAATACCGAACCCAAAAAACAGTACCGTAGCAATGAAGATCATGCTCACCCCGGTTTCGCGAATGGTATCTGAAACTATTTGCGAGATGCTCTTTTTGCTGTGGCGTAATTCATGACGGTAACGGGTAATGAAGTAAATGGTCTGGTCGGACGAGATACCCATGGCAATACTGAAAATCAATATGGTTGATGGTTTAAGCGGGATACCGAAAAAGCCCATGATGCCCGCTGTGATAACAAGAGGAATAAGGTTTGGCACCAGTGATATGGCAATCATTCTTATACCCCGGAAAAGGATCCACATTACGCCCGCGATAAGTACAATAGCCCACGCCAGGCTTTCATATAGGTTTTTCAACAGGTAGTTGGTGCCCTTTATAAATATGATACTCGACCCAGTCAGCTCAACATGAAACTTCTTCGGGTTAAAGATCGAATCGATGCGTGGTTGCAATTCGGCCAGTACGGTATTCATTTTTTTTGAACCGGCATCAACCATTTCAAAGGTAACACGGGTAACGCGGTGAGTACTGTCCAGATAGGTTTTTAGCAGGCCGCTTGTACCTTTGCCTGAGTTGCCGGCATAGTTGAGGATAAAGTTTTGCTCCAATGCGTCGGGCAGGCGGTAATATTCAGGACTGCCGCCGTAAAATGCCTGTGTGCTGAATTTCAACACCTGGATCAATGATACCGAACGGCTAAACTCCGGGTAGGAAGAGATCAGTTTTTCCAGTTTCTCTACCTTGCGGATAGTAGCCAGATTCATTACCCCGTTTTTGCGTTTGGTATCGATACTAACCTCTAAAGGAAGCACCCCGTTAAAATTCGATTCAAAAAATTTAAGGTCGTGCAGGGTGTTGTTGCTTTGGGGCAGGTCGTCAACCACATAGCCATTGATATTGATCCTGATCATACCAACAATGGCGATGACAACCAATAGGACGGTGGTTAAATAAATAGTTTTACGTTTGGTATGCACCAGCTTATCTAAAGTGGCTAATAAGCCGTCCATCAGTTTACTGTCTTTAATACCGGTTTGGCTTGCCTTTGGTGCAGGCAGAAAACTGAATATAATAGGAACCAAAATAAGGCTCAAGGCAAAGGTTCCCATGATACCAATTGATGCTATTAAACCAAATTGGGTAAGCAATTCGCTATTGGTAAAGCATAACACACCAAAGCCAATAGCCGTAGTAACGTTGGCTATAAAGGTGGTGATACCTGCTCGCTCAACGGCAACCTCCAAAGCAGCCATTTTATTACCACTGATACCATACTCGTGAAAATACTTATTGAGGATAAATACACAGTTAGGGATCCCGATAACCACAATAAGCGGCGGGATGATACCGGTTAATAATGTCATCTCATAATGCATCATTTGCAGTATACCAAGGCTGAATATTACACCCAATATCACGATCAGCACCGGGAAAATAACCGGGAATACCGAACGGAAAAATAGCAGCAGGATAAGAGCGGTAATAACTACCGAAAGGCTCAGGAACAACGAAAACTCATGGGCTACCAGGTCACCAACCACCGTGCGGATAAGCGGTAAACCCGAATAATGTACTTTGATATTATGCTTGTTTTCAAATGCCTGCCCGAGTTGATCAATCTTTTTAATAATAGGTACGCGGAATGGCGTATTAATGATCTTGTCATCAAAAGTGATGGCCATCAGGGTACTCTGGCCATCGTTACTTACAATCAACCCCTTATAAAAAGGCATGGATGTAAGTTGTTGTTTTATGCTGTCAACTGCTGCGCCGGTTTGCAGCGGACCGCTAACCAAAGGCTTGAGCACAAACTTATGTTGCAAGGTGTCCTTTTGCAGGTTATAGATATTAGCCGCCGAGATCACAGCCTTGATCCCTTTTATTTTCTTTAACTGTTCGCCAATCTGGTACCAGTCGTTAAAAACATCTTTATCAAAAATATTGGGCGACTTAATACCGATAACCATTGATGAGGCATCCTGCCCAAAGGTTTTCTTAAACTCGGCATAGCGGATAAATGCCGAATCGGTAACCGGAAGTACCTTACCGCCATTGAAGGTTATTTTTACTTTCGAAGCTTCATAACCCATAAAAGCGCTTAGCGCCAAAACGCAAATAAAAATTATCAGCCTGTTTTTAAGAATTGCAGAAGCTATATGTTTCCAGAACATTATTAACAATATATAAGAGAGAGGCGCAAAACTACAAAAAATGCGTTATCTGCCTATTAATGATAGTGATAATGTGACAATGAGTTAACGGGTAAAGGATTGTACGTTATCGCTTGATCTACTTGCGGCGTTTAGTGTTCAACTTTTTTAGGGCTGAACACTTGTTGTTTTTTTATAAAATATTGACCTTGATAATCAGTGAGTTATGTTTTGTTGAATTGGCTGTTTTTGGATATTTGAACGATTTTATATTGATAATCAGGGTTTTGTGTTTTGGTAAAAGAAAAAGTTGAACACCAGTTTTTTAAAAGTTGAACACTTGTATTATGCCCTTTGCTATTGGTGCCGTTACCTATGGCAGGAGCGCTGTAAATGCGCTATCCGCATTTGTGCCTAAACTTTGTATTTTTGAACATGAAAAGGTTGGTACGCAGTTTTGGTTTTGCGTTTAAGGGTTTGGGGTATGCTGCTAAAACCCAGCCTAACTTCAGGTTTCATTTGGTGGCCGGAACGATTGCAGTAATCCTGGGCTTACTTTTTCAGATCTCAACTGCCGAGTGGCTTTGGCTTACGGCCTGCATTACCGTAGTGCTTATCACCGAATTACTCAATACTTCGCTCGAAACACTGACCGACCTGGTTTCGCCTACTTATAACGAAAAAGCGGGGCATGTAAAAGATATAGCTGCCGGAGCCGTTGTTGTGGCTGCATTATTCGCGTTGATAACCGGGATAGTTATTTTTTTACCGAAGATCATTTTATTGATAAGGCATGCTGCATAAAACCCGGGGTATCATATTCAGGGCTACCGATTACGGTGAAAGCAGTGTGATCGTACAGATCTTTACCGAGAAATTTGGTCTGCAATCGTACATCATTAATGGTGCTAAAAAGCCCAAGGCTAAGATAGGCAGGAACATGCTGCAACCCCTGCATTTGTTAGATCTGGTGGTTTATCACAAAAATACAGGCAGCGTGCAGCGCATTTCCGAATTAAAGAATGCGCCGGTATTGCTCAGTATCCCTTACGATGTGATTAAGAGCTGTATAGCCATATTTTTGAACGAGGTGCTATATAAAGCCATCAAGCAGCAATCGCCGGATGAGAACCTGTTCGACTTTATTTTCAGCGCTATTGAATGGCTCGATCATCAAACAGAAAGTGTTGCTAACTTTCACCTGGTATTTTTAACCCGGCTTACCCGTTACCTCGGCTTTTACCCCGACCGCTACATGGCGGGTGAAGCTGATTATTTCGATATTAAAAATGGTCAATTTACCCGTTACAAGCCCGAGAGCATTTCCTATCTTTCGCCGCCCCACACCCCAAATTTTGGATTGGTATTACAAACCGGCTTTGAAGACATGCACCTGCTTAAACTAAGCAACGATGAACGCCGCTACCTGGTACAAAAGCTGCTGGAATATTACGCTATGCATATCGAAGGCTTCGGCAATATCAAATCGGCCGATGTATTGGAAGAGGTGTTGGCGTAGAATGCCGACTTCGCTTCGTATTAAACAAGCGTCATTGAGGAACGAAGAATCTAATATTAGAAAAGTCACGAGTACCCCAAAGCACTCAGTCTTACCCTGCATACTCGCGTCAGAAATGAGAGTGGAATGTTTCGGTCTGAGAGTATTTGATTTACCTACTCTGTTGCATAGTGTAGATTCGGAGATAAATTTGCTATTTAAATAACAGCAATTTTATAGTGTTGTACCAATTGTCAAAGATATTTACTCGCATTGATGGATTTTGCCAGCAAAGATGAGAAGCAGATTTCAATAAAATTTACTGAGCTCCCGGTGTGACAGCCATGGTTAATGTAAAAAGCTAAATAGGTTATGGAAATAAAATATATGACATTGTTGAACGATAATCGGTCGGCGACAGCAATGAATTCTGGTATAAAAAAGATTGCGCGTGCTATTTCGATAGAAGAAATTATCGCGTTGGAAAATTTATATAACGGAGGAAATCAGTTTCCCGCAGCGCTTCGTGAGCTTTTGCTTTTAGCAGGCGGATATTGTTACGTTCTTGATTATGGATTAAACGATAGTCAGGCTGAAATGCAACTAACTTCGAGGGAATATTTGACATTTCTCGGGCGCAATAGGACTATTTCGAGACCATTTTACGTAATTGATGTATACAACGCCGGTGATCAATTCCTTTTTGTATACTTGGACGAAGGAAAAGATGATCCTACTGTTTACGAAGCATTCCTTGACGGAGATCTTTATAATAGAGATAACTGGATTAATGTTGTTACATCACCATTGACTGCTTTGATAAACAGCCGCATAAAGAGATTTTTAAGTAGCGATAACCCTTTTGATAATGGAATTAAGAGTAGCATATGACGATTTGCAAACAGCTGGTTTTGACAGCGGCGGTGGTGAAATCTTGCACTATAAGGGAAAAGCTTTTACTGGAATGGTGCTGGAACTCGCCAGCGATGGAACGTTGATCCACGAAGAGGAATTCAAGAATGGTCACAGGGATGGCATCGAACGCTCATTCTTTCCCAATGGTCAGAAACAACTGGAAGGTTTTATTCGATTTAATAACCCTTATGGTCTTTATCGGGAATGGGATATAAACGGAAATCTAATTGATCAATATGACTGGGGCCCGGAACCGTGAGATCATCCAAGCCTTAGTTCTGACTGGTATTTTATTGAACCGTCGGCGAAAATACGATCAAATCTCCTGGCTGATTTTTTTAAGTTAAAAACTATGGAATTAAGAGTAGAATATGACGATTTACAAAATGAAGGTTTTGATAGCGGCGGCGGAGAGATTTTGTATTATCTGGGGCTCCCTTTCACAGGGACAATTGTGGAATATAATAACGATGCAGTGCTCATTTATGAAGAGGAATTTAAAAACGGACACAGAGACGGTGTAAGGCGGACCTATTTTGCAAATGGCCAGAAAGAAAGGGAATACTTTCAAAGATTTAATAAACTTTACGGAATGCAACGCGAATGGGATACAAGTGGAGACCTTGTCTATCAACATAACTGGGATGCAGAACCATAAGAAGATACACGGTTTTCGGCCTTTTTTATTTATCCGCGGAGGCAGCTGATACCGGATTTTATCAAATGGTTATTGCACCATTTATTGATAGTAACCAGAAACTTTAACACAGAAATTATTCAACCCATGATTTTGGCCATAGATGTTCACTATAAAGGTGCATTAGCAAAGGTGGTTGGTGCTTTTTTCGAACCTAAAGCGGCCAAGGCGGTCCAATATATTACAACCTACATTAATGGTGTTGACGAGTATGTTCCTGGCGAATTTTATAAGCGTGAATTGCCTTGTATTCTTAAACTTTTAGAGAAAGTTGAATTAGGAAAGCTTAATGCCATTATCATTGACGGAAATGTTTTCATTAATAATAATGGCGATTTTGGCTTAGGAGGCAGATTGTGGGAAAGCATCGATCATAAGGTAGCTGTGATAGGTGTCGCAAAATCATTGTTTAAAAATACCGAAGATAAGGTCATTGAGATCCAACGGGGTAAGAGTGAAAAGCATTTGTTTGTTTCGTCAATCGGCATTGATCTCGCGGCAGCAGCGTCCTTAATCCATAATATGCATGGAGAATATAGGCTGCCCTCAATTTTAAAGGAAGTTGACCGCCTAACCAAGGAAGCCTAACAGCTTTATAATTTAAAAAACGTAAACCCCTATTAACAATGCGGTATCACTTAATGACTGATGCCGATTACTACATTGCACATTTAGTTACCTTAATATGACGAGCACTCTATGAAACTTGTTATGCCCCTGCAGTTGCACATTCCCTGCATGTTCCGCCCGTTTTCGCCCGAAGCTTACCTGCTGACGAAGAACGCCTTTTTTAACATGTCATGGGTAGGAACGAAGTATCTTCTTCACCCTGTATAGCGGCTCTGTATCTTGAAAAGATTCTTTGTTATCGTTCAGAATAACAGGTAGTTTAAAATTTATCATTATCCCATTTTATCGTCTAATTCCTACCTTCCCATCCGTATTCTTCATCTATTCATCGATAAAACTTGCTATTGTAAAACTTAATTTTTACTATTGTGTAATAATGACACAAAGAGTATATTTTCATTGCTGTCGTTATCGCCAATTAGCCCCTTTAACCTATTTAATTTTAAAAAATGAGAACGAGCTACAAACTACACGTTGCTTTAGCATGCGTTTTATTTGCCGGTGGCATCCACCAGGCAATACAAGCCCAAAGCAAAAGCCCTGCCCCACAATTAAGCGCAACAAACGTAAAGCAGATTGTTGCTGCCATGACACTCGAAGAAAAATCGAAGCTTGTTGTGGGAATGGGTTTTAAGATGCCGGGCGTACCGCCGCCGGTAAAGGGCAAAAAACCTGAGGCAATTGATATAGGCGGTTTTAAATTACCACCCTCTGATCCGGATGCTTATAATATCCCCGAAAAAGTACCCGGAGCTGCCGGTCGCACGCATGCTATTCCACGTTTAGGCATCCCGTCTATCACGGTATCTGATGGTCCGGCAGGGTTGAGGATCGAGCCTATCCGCAATGGCGATAAATCAAAAACCTATTATGCTACGGCGTTCCCGGTTGCCACCTTGCTGGCCTCAACCTGGGATACACAGCTTGTAAATAAAGTTGGCGTTGCCTTTGGTAACGAAGTGCGCGAATATGGTGTGGATATTTTGCTTGCACCAGGCCTCAACATTCACCGCAACCCGCTCGGCGGCCGGAATTTTGAATATTATTCTGAAGATCCTTTAGTGGCCGGCAGTATGACCGCGGCCATTGTCAATGGTATCGAATCAAACGGGGTAGGTACTTCTATTAAACATTATGCGGCTAACAACCAGGAAACCAACCGTAACTCCATCAACACCATAGTAAGCGAACGTGCTATGCGCGAGCTTTACCTGCGCGGTTTTGAGATTGCGGTAAAAAAAGCACAACCCTGGACAGTGATGTCGTCATATAACAAACTGAACGGCACTTTTACGTCTGAAAGGCGCGATCTGCTCACTACCATTCTTAAAAGGGAGTGGGGTTTTAAAGGTTTTGTCATGACTGATTGGTTTGGCGGTAAAGATGCCGTAGCGCAGATGAAAGCAGGCAACGATCTGTTGATGCCCGGTAACCCAACCCAATCTGATGACATAGTGGCTGCTGTAAAAAGCGGGAAACTTAGCGCTCAGCAACTTGATGCCAATGTCGAGCGTATCCTGAATGTAATTATACAATCACCTACGTTTAAAAAATATAAATACTCTGATGCTCCTGATCTGGCCGGTCACGCTGCTGTAGCCCGCGAGGCAGCCGCGCAGGGTATGGTACTTTTAAAAAATGATGACCATGCACTGCCATTTGGTGCCGGTAAAAGGATTGCAGTGTTTGGCAATACCTCGTATGATATTATTGCAGGTGGTACCGGCAGCGGCGATGTGAACAAAGCCTATACCATTTCGTTAATGCAGGGTCTGGCCAATGCTAACTTTAAGCTACAGGAAACGCTTTCGAATAATTACAAAGCATATCTTACCGATATGAAGGCCAAACAGCCAAAGCCTAAAAACTTTTTTGACCATCCAGCCCCAATACCCGAAATGGATGTGAACGCTATCGTAGGCGAGGAAGCTAACGGTGCTGATGAAGCGCTGATCACGATAGGCCGTAATGCCGGAGAAGGTGCCGACCGTAAACTGGAAAGCGATTATTATTTAAACGATGCGGAGAAAGGGCTGATCAGCGGTGTTGCCAACGCTTTTCATGCAAAAGGCAAAAAGGTAATTGTTGTGCTTAATATTGGTGGTGTGGTTGATGTTACCGCCTGGCGCGATAAGGTTGACGGGATTTTATTAGCCTGGCAGCCAGGCCTGGAAGCCGGTAACGCCATTGCCGATGTGTTAAGCGGTAAAGTAAACCCATCGGGCAAACTGGCGACCACTTTCCCGGCCGACTATAAAGATGTGCCATCGGCCAATAATTTCCCCGGTACGCCCGAAGGTAAACCAACCCAGGTTATCTATGAGGAAGGTATTTATGTAGGTTATCGTTACTACGATGCCGCTAAAGTTACCCCGGCCTATGAGTTTGGCTATGGCTTGTCATACACCAACTTTAAATTCAGCGATTTGAAACTGAGCTCAAAGGTTTTCAAAAACGCGATCACCGCTACTGTGACTGTTAAAAATACCGGTGATGTTGCCGGCAAAGAGGTGGTGCAACTATATCTCGCTGCTCCTAAAAAGGACCTGGACAAACCGGAAGATGAACTGAAGGCTTTTGGTAAAACAAAGCTGCTCGCACCGGGCCAATCTCAAACACTAACGTTTACTATCAAAGCAGCAGATTTGGCTTCGTTTTATACCAACAGGCAGGCCTGGATAGCTGATGAAGGAGACTATAAAGTGAAAATAGGTTCATCATCGCGCAAAATTGAGGAGACGGCATCTTTCAGCCTCGCCAAAGATATCACTGTTGAAAAAGTAAACAAGGCGCTGCTGCCCGAACAAACCATAAAAGAACTAAAACTAAAGTAAAACCAACCCCTGCCTCTGCAATATTTTTTGCAGGGGCTTTTTTCTTTAACCTGAATCATGAATGATTATGGCCAAACCAATTAAACTGATAACCCTGCTGGCCCTGCTGCCGGCAACCGCTGCTATAGCACAAACTAAGTGGACAGAAAGAAAAGCGGGCGATATTGCTTTTGTTACTAATACAGGCGGGCAAAACCTGGGCTACGCTACTACATCGGGTGTGAAAATATTAACCGTTGATGGCTTTGCTTTTAAAGATCTGAACAAGAACGGCAAGCTGGATAAGTACGAAGACTGGCGCTTACCTGTTGATGAACGTGCTAAAGACCTCGCCTCAAAAATGAGCGTGGAGCAAATTGCCGGGTTGATGTTGTACAGCCGTCATCAACCCATCCCCGCGGCGGCGGGCGGGCCATTCGCCGGTACTTATAACAATAAAATTTTTGTTGAAAGCGGTGCCAAGCCATCAGACCTGTCTGATCAGCAAAAACAATTTTTAGCTAAGGATAATGTAAGGCATGTGCTGGTAACATCGGTACAAAGTCCTGAAATAGCCGCGCAATGGAATAATAACGCGCAGGCTTTTGTAGAAGGTCTGGGTTTGGGTATTCCCAACAATAACAGTTCCGATCCCCGCCATGGCACCGTGGCAACAGCCGAATACAATGCCGGGGCAGGAGGGGCTATTTCCATGTGGCCGGGCTCGCTTGGATTGGCTGCAACCTTTGATCCTGAAGTGGTGAAAAACTTTGGGCATATAGCTGCGCAGGAATACCGGGCTTTAGGTATCTCAACAGCACTTTCGCCGCAGGTTGATATCGCTACAGATCCACGCTGGGCACGTGTTAGCGGCACTTTTGGCGAAGATCCGCAGTTAGCTGCCGATATGGCCCGTGCTTATATTGATGGCTTCCAAACCTCGGCTGCCGAAAAGGAAATTAAAAATGGCTGGGGTTATAACAGCGTAAACGCTATGGTTAAACACTGGCCAGGCGGCGGTGCAGGAGAGGGTGGCAGGGATGCGCATTATGCTTATGGCAAGTATGCGGTTTATCCGGGCAATAATTTTAAGCAACATTTGATCCCTTTTACCGAGGGCGCATTTAAGCTGCAGGGTAAAACCGGCATGGCTGCGGCCGTGATGCCTTATTATACCATCTCCTATAACCAGGATATCAAAAACCACGAAAACGTCGCCAATAATTATAACTCCTATATTATTAACGACCTCCTCCGTAAAAAATACAGATACGATGGCGTAGTTTGTACCGACTGGCTGGTTACCGGCGATGAAACTACGGTTGATTCATTCCTTTCGGGCAAATCATGGGGCGTAGAAGGCCTTTCTATAGCGCAGCGCCATTACAAGGTGCTGATGGCGGGTGTTGATCAGTTTGGCGGCAATAATGAGGTTGCCCCGGTTGTTGAAGCGTACCAGATAGGCATAAAAGAACATGGCGAAGCGTTTATGCGGGCAAGGTTTGAGCAATCGGCAGTGAGGTTATTGCGCAATATTTTCAGGACTGGCTTGTTTGAAAACCCTTACCTGGAGCCTGAGGTTTCCAAACAAACTGTTGGCAAACCCGAGTTTATGGATGCAGGTTACCAGGCGCAGCTTAAATCCATAGTGATGTTGAAAAACAAGGCTAATATATTGCCTTTACAAAGCGGCAAAACGGTATATGTACCTAAAAAATTTACTCCGGCTGGCAGGAACTTTTTGGGAATGGAGACACCTGAAAAATTGGAATATCCTGTAAATATGGAAACTGTTAAAAAATATTTTAAAGTAACCGATAACCCTGATGAAGCCGATTATGCATTAGTGTTTATTGCCAGCCCCAATAGTGGAGGGGGGTATAACAGTGCCGACGCTAAAAACGGAGGAACAGGATATGTACCGGTTAACCTGCAATACGGAGCATACACGGCCACCGATGCCCGCGCTACCAGTATAGCAGGTGGCGACCCGCTGGAGAAATTTACCAACCGTACTTACAAGGGTAAATCAAGCACTGCTATTAATGTTACCGATTTGGCTATGGTTACCGATACTTATGCCAAAATGAAAGGGAAGCCGGTTATTGTATCTGTTAATATGAACAATCCGATGGTATTTGCTGAATTTGAAAAGGATGCCAATGCTATCATTGTGGATTTCGGCGTGCAAGGCCAGGCTTCACTTGATATCATGACCGGTAAAGCAGAGCCATCAGCATTGCTGCCGTTGCAAATGCCGGCAGATATGAAAACCGTTGAAGCCCAGTTTGAGGATGTGCCGCACGATATGAAATGCTATGTTGACGAGCAGGGCAATAAATATGATTTCGGTTTTGGCTTAAACTGGAAAGGGGTGATTAAAGACGGGCGTGTGGATAAGTATGTGAAAAGTGTGGTGAAGCCGTAAGATATTAAAATATAACGTTAATGTAGAGACGCATAATTGCGTCCATAGGACATGCCGTATGATGGTCTATTGTAATTTGCATGTGGGAGACGCAATTATGCGTCTCTACATTTGATGGATAATCTTATTTCACAATCCGCTTGGCATTGTCTTTCACAAAAGTATCCCAACCTGAATATGATTTTTTAGAGCCCGATTTTCCGGAACCCGAACCTGTGGGGATCCGTTGAAATGAATGACAAACAGCTACAGCCAAACCATCGGTAGCATCCAGAAAATCGGGGGTTTCTTTAAATTTTAGCAGGCTTTGCAGCATGGCGGCTACCTGTTCTTTGGTAGCGTTCCCATTGCCGGTTATCGATTGTTTTATTTTACGGGGAGCGTATTCGGTGATGTCTACATTGCGCGATAATGCAGCGGCTATGGCCATGCCCTGCGCACGGCCGAGTTTCAGCATTACCTGTATGTTTTTGCCATAAAACGGAGCTTCAATGGCCAGGCAATCGGGGTGGTAGTTATCAATGAGGGCAACGGTTTTTTCGAAGATGCGCTGCAGCTTAAGCATATGATCGTCGGTAACGGGCATTTTTACTACGCCCATAGCAAGTAGCTCAATTTTAGGGCCGGTTTCCTTTAGCAGTCCGTAACCCATAACGGCTGTGCCGGGGTCGATACCTAAAATGATCCTTTCCTTTAAATTTACCACCTGCTGCATATGGCTCAAAGGTAACTAATCAAACTAAATTATTTAGCAATACATCCATATATTGCTCCCGGCTTATCATCCTTGCTCCAAGCGATTCGAGATGACCGGTGTGTACCTGGCAATCGATAAGCTTGTAAAGCCCTGTATTGCACAGATAGATGAGCGCTGTTTTTGAAGCGTTGCTGACGCGGCTAAACATACTCTCACCACAAAAAACATCACCTACGTGTACACCGTAAAGGCCGCCGACCAGCTTGTCATCCTGCCATACCTCAACAGAGTGGGCATAGCCTTCCAAATGCAGGCGATTGTATGCAGCTATCATATCGTGCACAATCCAGGTGCCGTCCTGCCCTTCGCGCGGAGCGGTTGAACAGGCTGTTATAACGTCGGTAAAGCAGGTGTCAACAGTAACGTTCAGTTTGCCGGAGCGTAATACCTGCCGCATGGATTTGGATACTTTCAACTCATCAGGAAATAAAACAAACCGCTCGTGCGGCGAATACCACAGGATAGGCGTATCATCACTATACCAGGGAAAAATGCCGTTTTGATAGGCCAGCAATAACCGTTCGGTACTCAAATCGCCGCCAACAGCCAAAAGCCCGTCTGGTTCGGCCAGATCGGGCTTCGGAAATATTAAACGTTCGTCGAGCCTGAATATCATCAGGCGCAAATTTATGCTTTACGGCGGATCACCAGCTTTTTATTTTGGGCTTTGGCTATCGCATCCAGATAAACCTGCAATTCGGTGTATTTGGCGGCAGGGATCACATGGTTTTTTAAATTGAATTTGGTAGTGCTTACCACCTGGTTTTTAGTTGCGTCATAAACATACTTAACATCATAAGTGCCGTAAGTAAATTTAAGGCTTTGATCGGCAGGCAAAGCATCAATTTCAAAGCCGGCAGGCAAATCAATGGTGGTAACGCATGTTTTTAACATGGGAATTTCAAAGAAGAAATCGCTTTTTCGTTTTTCAAGTATGGGTACGGTTGTTTTCCACAGATCAAAAACACGGGGTTTGTAAAACTGCTTGTTGCCCGCCGATACATCGCAAAATTTATCGTACTCCAGCTCAATGTCCAGTTCTTTTATGCCGTCTTTATCTGTTGATGGCTTGAACTCAAAAACTGATGGCTGCTTCATGTTCAGCATCTTAATCAGTACCTGTTTTTGTTCGTCGGTTTTTAAGGCGGCTATACCCAGGTAATCATCGCGGTATTCGCCTGTGCTTAAAATTTTAAGTGTTGCCTTTGCGCCGCCATCCGCGTCAAGTACCACATGCGCCTCGCTATTAAATTGGTTGTCAATATCTGTACTGCGTGGCGTTTTAACCAGTTTGCCCCCATCTTCGGTAACCAGCAATGCATACCTGTTTTCGGTAAATGGGCCAAGCTTACCGAATGGCTTTTGCATATTGGTACACTCAAGCCAGGTAGTATCGCCTTTAAAAGGGACACATAAAATAATGTGATTAAAGGGATCGCTTGGAAATGCAGGATCAGCGGGCTCTTCGTTTGAACCTGCGTTTATTATGGCATAATACGATGGAATATCAGCTGCCTTTAATAAGGCATACATGTAGTTTGATAAGGCCTTGCAATCGCCATACTTTTTCTGGTCGACAAATGTAGCCGGGAATGGCTTTAAACCCCCAATGCCGAGCTGGATACTTACATAGCGCATGTTTTGCTGCATGTATTGGTATAAAAACCGGGCTTTCTCTTTGTCTGTTTTAAAGTCGGCCGTCATTTTTTTAACCTCGGCTATCCGCTCCGGACTAAGCGAGCATACGTCTGCATTGAGGGCCTGCAGCCATTTGCCAAAATTTTGCCAGGTGCTGATATCGCCGGGAATACCACCAAACTGGAATGAGTTTGCTGCAAACATGATCCGCGGCATAACCTGCCATGATTCAGCATCGTCTTCGGGCTTTATAGCTTTTAAATTTTTTACATGCCAGGTGTACTTTTCAAACTCTCCGGCAGGTGTTTTTTCGGGCTTGATGGTAGTATTCTTATTCATGTACCTGAAGCCTACCGAGGGATTGACCAGGACAGTATACTCCGCGTTTTGGACTGCCCGCTCGGGCCGTTGAATTTCCCATTCGCCCAAATCGAGATAGCTGTTCATGTCCTCCTCAAAAATTACCTCAATAGTAGTTGGATATGCAGATATCGGATGTTTCATGGCCAGCATCCGGTCGTCCGTTACAATCGAGATCCCATCGGTAGCGGCATAATCATAAAAATCGCTCTTGTGATATTTTTTTATCATCGTTCCATCAGCGTTGTAAACCAGCATTTGCACGTTATCAACACTGCTGAATTTTTTATCGTAACCCAGGCCAAGTTGTGCGGCGGCATCACCTTTTTCATTTAAAACAGTAATGATGGCGTGATGCTTTAGCGTCATTTTACCAGCTGCTTTTACGGTAACCTCGTCTGAAGAATACCGCACAACTGAATTTGCTTCTCCCTTTAATGAATCGGGGATGGTTGATGCTATATAAAATTCTTTTGGAAGGTTTTTATCCTGTCCATAGCTCTTGATTGATAAAATGACAATGCCTGCAATAGTTAGCAGCCGGTAAAGGTATGTAGTGCTCATGTTATCGATCAGGCTTTTTTAAGTACTATCTGCTCAGTAAGCATATCCTGCATTTGTTTGTAAAACTCTCTCAGCTCAGGATAATTTTCTTTTTCGTAAAAAGCCTTTTCGTATGATATAACATATCGCACTACAATCATTCCATCTTGTTCGGCAATAAAACGTTTAAGGCTTATACTTTGATCGGGCATAACCATGCGTATGCTTTTTGGCAGCGCATCAATTTTATAACCTGCCGGAATTTTGTAGGTGCCGTTTATCTCATACCTGTTACGGTGCCCAAAGTCAATATCAGTAGCGCGCTTTTCACTCAGGAAAGGGTTGGTTCGTATAGGGGTAAAAAGGTTGGGGTTAAAATAAATATATGTTCCGTCGGAACCGGTGAGCTCCAGGTCAAAAGCTATATTTTGTACCAGTGGCAGGGTATCTGACTCCATATCCTTCATTTTTAATGATGATATTTTAAGGTTATTGTCGTTAGCCTTTATGTAGTCGATATATTTTTTTTCACCATCGGTTTTATAACGTTCAACACTGCTTATTTTGTGATAGCTGAAGCTGCTGATATCTGCAGTTCCGGTCATTTTGCTATCCGCCTTAATGTCGGCATTGATCATGACCACCTGCCTGGCCGGGCTTTCTTTTGTAATATAAAGCATATCATAAGTGTTGGCCTGCTTATCAATATACAAACCCGATGAATTCAGTAGCATATCGGGTGTTTCATTATATAAATTGTATTTGTTTGTAGCATCAAGTATATACTCTTTTGTGCTATCAACAGGAATGTAAACCACTGCACGGTTAAACTGCGAAAGCGAGGTGTTGAAGCGGTTCACTTTTCCGTGTTCGCGGGTGCTCACAATCATTGGGTAGATTTCCTTAATGCCCGATTGCTTAAGCAGGTGGTATAAAATAATATTTACCTCGGCCGAATTGCCCGTTTTCTTTTCCCATGCCCGGTAAGTACCGTCGTTGGTATACCAGCGGTCAACGCCATCCCATTTCATGAGGGTTTTTACCTGGTTAAAAACGTAAGCTATTTTTTCATCATCAGTTTTAAAGGTTTTAGCTTTGGTGATAATGGGCTCTTCGTCTTTTAATTTACGTTTTAACTGGCCGCCAAAATCTTCATCATCGGCAATAATGCCGCCCACTTTAGCCCAGGTATCTGAATATGACTTGTAAAAGCCATAGCTTGATTTTACAGAAGTAAGGTTAAACTGTAACGACATGATATTGTCGGTATATGAGCGCATGTAAGGCTCATCATGCAGCGAAGGGATGTTTTCCATAACCCTAAAATCTTTTTCATCATTATATGATAAAGGATTTGTGCCGGGCATGGTGCGGGCTTCTGAATCATGGGTTGCTTTTGAATAAGGCATCCAAACGTGGTTCACCGTGCGGAAATACAACAGATCGGGAATAGACGTATCCAACTCGCTGTACCGCACCGGTATTTTCTGCTGAAAATCCCACGACGGGAAATTGCTTATCGAAGCGGTATGATATTTATACTTGTATTCAATTACCGAGCCCGCTTTAACATTGGGCATTGAAAATACAATGGCATTGCGTACCTTATCAATGGTTTGGGTATAGATAAGTTTTTTATCCAGTTTGGTTATTTCGGGCTTTCCGTTAACCAGGTTAATGGTTTCGGCTTGCACATCGGTAATATATTCCAGCCGGTTACCGCCGTAATATTCAATACGGATGTTGGCTTCATCTTTACCATTATCGTTAAAAATCTTGATCCGTTTGTGGTACTCGCCGCTAATGTCAAATGAACTATCGTAATAAACATCGCCTTTGTTAAAAAGAACTTCGGCATTGGCATCGGGCTCAAAATCGCATTTGGCCATTTCAAGGTCGGCAATTTCAATTTTGCCAAAGGGTAAAACTTTAGAAGGGGTCTCGGTTTTTTTTTGAGCGTTTACCGGTAACGCAAATAGGGCTGCTCCAAGCAGCAGTAAGAGCCTGTTCATCGTGATGAGGTTTAATCAAATCAAAAATAACAATTACCGGAATATTTAAAAGCAAATTTTTTTAGTCATTTTAATTTAATTTTTCATAATGAAAGTTCCTGTCATGAATTTATTCCCGCGTATGTTATTTTGACATTAAAATTTTATTTCATAGCCCCGTTTACGTACATTTATTTAACTGGCATTTGGATTGATATACTGTAATTAATGAAACAAAAATTTTATGATACTGCTGTGAAGCAGGAAAAAGCGGTACTTGTAGGTGTAATAACGCCCAATGAAACCGATGAGATTGAGAAGGAACACCTGGAAGAGCTCGAGTTTTTGGCCAGCACCGCGGGAGCGTTAACGGTGGGCCATTTCACTCAAAAACTACAGCGCCCGGACAGGGCAACTTTTGTTGGCTCAGGTAAACTGGAAGATATTAAAGCCTACGTTAAAGAAGAAGAAATTGATATAGTTATTTTTGATGATGGCCTTTCGCCATCGCAATTGCGTAATATTGAGAACGAGCTGCAGGTAAAGATCCTGGACCGGAATAACCTGATCCTGGATATTTTTGCAAGCCGTGCCCAAACGGCGCAGGCCAAAACCCAGGTTGAACTGGCGCAATTGCAATACCTGCTGCCCCGCCTTACCCGCCTCTGGACCCACCTTGAGCGCCAGAAAGGTGGTATTGGTATGCGCGGCCCGGGCGAGTCGCAAATTGAAACCGACCGTCGTTTGATCCTGAATAAAATCTCTTTACTAAAGGATAAGCTAAGGCAGATAGATAAACAGAACGAAACACAACGCAAAAACCGCCATCAGCTGGTGCGTACCGCACTGGTGGGATACACCAACGTAGGTAAATCAACCATCATGAATATGATAGCCAAATCGGAAGTTTTTGCCGAGAATAAGCTGTTCGCTACCTTAGATACCACGGTGAGGAAAGTTGTGATTGAAAACCTGCCTTTCCTGATGTCGGATACGGTAGGGTTTATCCGTAAACTACCTCACCATTTAGTTGAATGTTTTAAATCAACCCTTGATGAAACCCGCGAAGCCGATATCCTAATCCATGTAGTGGATATTTCGCACCCAAATTTTGAAGATCAGATCCGTACGGTTAATGAAACCCTCAAAGATATCGGCGCTATTGATAAACGCATTATTACTGTATTTAACAAAATAGATGCCTTTAAACCCGAAGATCACCAGGTGCCGCAACAGGAAGAACCATTAACGCTGGAAGACTTTAAACAAAGCTGGATGGCGAAGAACAATGCACCAGCCATATTTATTTCGGCAACTAAAAAGGAAAATGTGGAAGAGTTCAGGGCCTTACTTTATAAGGAAGTGAAGGCTATACATACTGAAAGGTATCCTTATGATGCTTTGTTGTATTGATAGCTGATTGGATAGATATAAACAAAAGAGGGACGCATTTTGGTGAGTCCCTCTTTTGTTTTTGGAAGCAATGCGGTTAGACTAATCAGTCAAAAATATACCCTGCTTCACCTCCGGTATAACCCCTTTCTCCAATGCAGTATCAAACATCAGGTTAATAGCTTTACGTCCTTCCTCGCCAAGTTCAATTGAGTATTGGTTTACATAAAGCTCGATGTGTTTATACATCACTTCTTCGCTCATTTCCTGGGCGTGTTGTTTAATGAACTCCAGGCCTGATTTTGGATTGGCAAAAGCAAACTCAACCGATTTACGCAGCACCCGGTTAATTTTATGCTGAACATCCAGCGGTAAATTACGGTTAGCTACAATGCCGCCAAGCGGGATGGCGCAACCCGTACGTTTTTCCCAGTAATCGCCAAGGTCGATTAATTTAGCCAGTCCCCTGTCCTGATAAGTAAACCTGTTTTCGTGGATGATCAATCCAAAATCAATGGTTCCGTTTAGTACAGAATTTTCTATTTCAGAAAAAACAATTTCTGTTTTGTTATTTGCTTCCGGAAACGCGAGGCTTAGTAAGAAATTGGCAGTTGTATATTTTCCAGGGATCCCAATTTTGGATTTAGAAACAATAGGCACTAAATCAACTTTTTCACTTGTGCCCGATTCTCCCTTAAATATTTCTTTAT
The DNA here is from genome assembly GCF_059491465.1 of Mucilaginibacter sp. Mucisp73. NCBI lineage: Bacteria > Pseudomonadati > Bacteroidota > Sphingobacteriia > Sphingobacteriales > Sphingobacteriaceae > Mucilaginibacter > Mucilaginibacter sp. Mucisp73. The sequence goes on from NZ_CP168507.1 coordinate 6,422,856, forward strand.
CCTCATCATTTACAAAGCGCGTTATCGGTGGGTTGAAAATAAGCATAGGCCCACCCCCAAAACCAAGCGCACTGCCCGAGTCAAGCAGTACATACTTGTCAGTTACATAAGCAAAAGCATGGTAACTTAACTTGGTAATGTCCAATTCGCCGCGAAAAGCTTTTTGGTTAAGCGTTTCTACATCATCATAAAATACTTCAAACTCCAGGCCCTCGGTATCAATTTTATGATGGATGAGGGCATCAAAAATAAATGTATCGTTAGGGCAGGGCGAAAACCCGAGCGTTAGTTTCATGAGGGTAGTATTAACTGTTAATGATCTGGCTCACCAGGTCGATGGCAAATGTATTCAGATTTTTAATGGCCAGCCCAATGTTCCAGGCCTCACGATTACGTTTCTCAACATAATTTGACACTGCCCTGATCTGTAGGCCCGGTACGTTCATTTGCTGGCAGGCGTAAAAAAAAGCCGCGCCTTCCATGCTTTCCAATTGCGGGTGTAACCGTTGCCGTACTTTTTGGATGGATGGCTCGTGGCCGTGCACCGTATTAACGGTTATAGCCTTTGCCTTTTTCAGAAAAAAGTTTGGATAAATCTCCTCAAGCGATGTTGTGGGCGTAAAAACACTTTCTCCAAAACCAAGGGTATCGATAGGGATAAAAGCTTCGTCATCCTGCGCGCCAAGTTCGGCAAAGGTGTCTTCGGTTATTTCCAGTACATCGCCTAAATGGAAATTACGGTCGAAGCTGCCTGCTATGCCCAAATTAAGCACGAGGTCGTAAGTATGGTTGGCTAATTGCCGGGCCATGCCAAAGGCTGTTGGTACCATGCCTGCACCGGTTATTAATACATCAACCTTATTGCCCAGTTGGTTTACCAGGGGTTCAATCTCAAATTTGGTAGCTGCAACAATGAGTATAAGCATATTGCATTATTTTGACGGCTAATATAAAACAACTACCCTGTTTTTGTTTTGTATATTTGCACCCACTTTTGTTATGATGATACATATAACGCGCAAGGAACATTTTAATGCCGCTCACCGGATGTACCGTGAGGAATGGAGCGCTGAAAAAAACTTTGAGGTGTTTGGCAAATGCGCCAACCCCAACTGGCATGGTCACAATTACAACCTGTTTGTAACTGTAAAGGGCGAAGTCACGCACGCTACCGGTTATCTTATCGATTTAAAAGAGCTTAAAATTATAATCAACGAGTATGTTATTGAAAAGCTCGACCATAAAAACATCAACAAGGATGTTGATTTTATGGCGGGCAAAATGGCATCGACCGAGTTGCTGTGCATTGAGATCTTTAACCAGTTAAAAGGACCTATAGAAGCTTATGAGGGTGTGTTTTTACATTCGGTTAAGCTTTACGAAACTGAAAATAATTCTGCCGAGTATTTTGGCGGTTAATTTTATAAAATGAGCGACTCACAATTTAGCCAGGATACCGACGATGACGATTTCGGCGGATACATTAAAATAGATCGTTATAACCAGGACCGGATTGATAGTTTGAAAGATAACTACCATAACGTATTAAAGCAAATAGGCGAAGATGCCGCACGCGAGGGCTTGTTAAAAACCCCCGAGCGCGTTGCCAAAGCCATGCTTTATTTAACCCACGGTTACGAGCTTAATGCCGAAGAGATCCTGAACTCGGCCAAATTCAGGGAAGATTACAGCCAGATGGTTGTAGTAAAAGACATTGAAGTTTATTCGATGTGCGAGCACCATATGCTGCCATTTTTTGGCAAGGCGCACGTGGCTTATATCCCTAACGGGCATGTGGTTGGTTTGAGCAAAATTCCACGTGTGGTTGATGTATTTGCCCGCCGTTTGCAGGTGCAGGAACGTTTAACCAACGAGATCCGCGATTGTATTCAGCAAACACTGAACCCTGTAGGCGTTGGTGTGGTAATTGAATGTCGCCACCTGTGCATGAGCATGCGCGGCGTACAAAAACAAAACTCGGTAACCACCACGTCGGCCTTTACCGGCGAGTTCCTGAAAGAAAAAACCAGGACTGAGTTTTTGAATTTGATAAGTTCGAAATTGAGTTAAGAGCCCCCCGGCCCCCTAAAGGGGGAGTAAGGAGCTAATAATTATATTTATAAACCACTAAAACAATATTCCCCCTTTAGGGGGTTAGGGGGCAAAATGAAAGCATATATTTTCCCGGGCCAGGGCGCCCAGTTTCCGGGTATGGGCAAAGACCTGTACAATCAATCAGAAAAAGCACGTGAGCTGTTTGAAAAAGCCAACGAAATCCTGGGTTTCCGCATTACTGATGTAATGTTTGAAGGCACAGCCGATGACCTGGTGCAAACCAGCGTTACCCAACCTGCTATTTACTTACATTCAACCATTTTGGCCACAGTTTTGGGCGATGATTTTAAGCCCGAAATGGTTGCGGGCCACTCCCTGGGTGAATTTTCGGCCCTGGTAGCCGCGGGTGCTTTGTCATTTGAAGATGGCTTGCGTTTGGTAGCAGCACGTGCCAACGCTATGCAAAAAGCTTGTGAAATACAACCATCAACCATGGCCGCTATTTTAGGCCTGGATGATTTTACGGTAGAAGACATTTGCCAGCGCATTAGCGAGGTTGTTGTGCCTGCAAATTACAACTGCCCCGGCCAGCTGGTGATATCGGGCTCCATTGCCGGTATTGACGAGGCTTGTATTAAAATGACCGAAGCCGGTGCAAAACGTGCGCTAAAGCTTAAAGTAGGCGGAGCTTTCCATTCGCCGTTAATGGAAGCCGCGAGGGTTGAACTGGAAGCCGCGATTGTGGCTACCGAGATCAAAGCCCCGGTTTGCCCCATCTATCAAAACATAGATGCCAAGCCCTATACCGATCCTGAACTGATTAAACATAACCTGATAGCCCAGCTTACCGGTGCCGTTAGGTGGACACAAACCGTAATGCATATGCTTGAAGATGGTGCCACCTCATTTACCGAAGTAGGGCCGGGCAACGTACTGCAGGGCCTTGTTAAAAAGGTTGATAAAACCGTCGAAACTGCAAGCGCCGCGTTACCGCAATAATTTTTAAAAGCCACATACAACATGTGGCTTTTATTTTTGTTATAGGCTTGTATTAAACAAAAAATCCATAGTATAGTAACATCTTGACTACTTCCGGAAAAATACGTCTATTGCTTGCCCTTTTAGGGCTTAGTTTGCTGCTTACGGCCGTTATTGTTCAAAAAACATATACGCCCGTAAACAGCCTTGTGCAGTCTGCCCGGATACTGGAAGATAACCTCCATAACAAAGAAGCGTTTATAAATAAACAACTTAACGGCACCGAACGTTTTAAAAAGATGATGAACCTGCGCAATAATGAGCAGGACGCTATTAATGCTATTGAAAATTTTACCACCCAAAACAACATTTGGTTTATAACCTTAACCAATAATAAATTAAGCTTTTGGAGTGGCATAAAAGTATTGCCCGATAGTACCAATACCATTAAAGATGGTTATTCCTTTATTAAGCAGCCCAACGGGTATTATGAAACGTTCCGGAAAACGGAGGGAAATTTTTCCGTTATCTTTTTTATTCCGGTTAAGATCAATTACGCGTTCCAGAACAAATACCTTCAAAACAAATTTGCCAGGGATCTGCTCGATGATGATAACATTGACATAGCCGATTTTACAGATGTCAACGTTTATGAAGTTCATAGCAGCGATAATGATTACCTGTTTTCGGTAAAGCTTAAAAATAATGACGCCAATAATGATTTTGTTTATTATGAACTTTCATTTTGGATCCTCACCGCCATTACGCTTTGTGTACTGATGCATAATATTTGCAATTACGTGGCATCAAAAGGGTATGTGGTATTATCTATCATATTCCTTGCTTTATATATTGCGCTGTTCAGGTTTGTTAACCTGCATTATAACCTGCCCGATTTTACGTATAAGCTTAGCATTTTCAATCCGGCATTTTATGGCTCAAGCCTGGTTTATCCTTCGCTGGGCGATTTTTGTATCAATATCCTGGTCATTTTTTGGTTTGTAGCCTTTGTGTACAGGCAGCGCCGCAGGTTTTTAACCAATGTACAGAGCAAAACTGCCGGCTATGTTATTGTGGTTGTTGCTATTTTAACGCTTATAGGGGTGTCAACATCGTTATTGCGTTTGTTTCATGGCCTGGTTATCAACTCAAAAATCAATTTTGATGTAAACAATGTACTCAGCTTAACGGGGTTCAGCATATTGGGGGTATTAATGCTGTGTTTTAGCTTTTTGATATTTTACCTGCTCAATGAAATCATTTTAACCATATGTCTGAAGCTTAACGTACCCCGAACGCACCAGTTATTCCTGTTTTTGTCCGGAATTATCATGGCTACCGTCGTATTTGCCTATTTTCATGAATTTACGCTGTTTTACATATTGTGGGCACTGTTGGTACTGATAAGGGGCTATAGTTTTATTTACTATAAAGGGCAGCTTTTTGCCACATCGTTTTTAGGTATCGTGTTTATTTGTGCCCTGATAGCGGCCATTAAGCTTAATCATTTTGAAGATCTGAAAGAGCACGAAACCCGAAAGGCCCTGGTACAAAAACTGGAGATCCCGGATGATGCCACAGCCGATTATATTTTTAAAAGGATAGAAAATCAAATTATAACGGATACGGCCATAGTACGCTATTTTATCAATGGCCTGCACAACGGCGATTATCTAAAAACCCGTTTCCAAAAACTTTATTTTGATGGCTACCTGTCAAAGTACGAGTTTAAAGTTCATGAATTTGATGCCAATGATGAACCTACATCGGCAGATAAAAACTACTCGCTGAGTGTATTTAAAGACCTCGTACTATACAGCTCATTTAAGGTATCCGATTATTTTTACCGCGAAAATGAATCATTCGGATATCAGAATTACTTTGCCATACTGCCTGTAAATACCAGTAATAAGCAATTGGGCACTATTGTAATTGAGCTTAAATCAAAACCGCTGCAATTATCGGGCGCTTTCCCTGAGTTATTGATTGACGGCAACATCAGCCCGGAAAATGACTTTAAAGATTATTCATACGCCTTTTATAGCGATAACAAATTGCTGAGCCAGCGCGGCACCTATGTTTACTCGCTTGATAACAGGGAGTTTAAAGGCGACCTGAAAAAATACACCGAAAAAACCACGCAAAACCACAGCACCGCCTGGTACGAAAGCTTTACAACATACAATCACCTGATATACAGGCCCAGTGAAAGAAACCTGATTGTTGTTAGCAGGGAGGAAAACTCACTTTACTATGCGGTTACTTCGCTCACCTTCTTTTTGGTGGTTATACTGATATTCAGCGCGGTTATCATCACTTTAAAATGGTCATGGGCCCGCATCAAGATCTTTAACATAGCCGAAGACGGGCTGAAGATAAACTTCAGGATAAATTTTGATAAGGTATTGTATAAAACCCGCATCCAGATCTCGATGATACTGGCCGTAGTGGTTACCCTGGTGCTTGTTGGTTTTATTACTTTTTTATCCATCAGTAACCAGTACTATACCCAGCAGGAAAAAATGATCAGGGATAAAATAACCCGTATAGCATCGGCATTTGAAAACGGCCTTTTTACCCAGTATGTTGAGCATCTCAATGAGGAGAGCCAGGTTCATTTTAATGAATTGGCCAATACTTACGCAACCGATCTTACTTTGTTTGATACCAACGGTGTTCCCTTACTAACCACTCAGCCTAAAATTTATGAAAACGGCCTCGTGGCAAAACGGATGAACGCCCGTGCATTCATCTTTTTAAGCAAATTGCAAAAAACCGAGTTCGTAAACGACGAGAAAATTGGCGAACTGAGCTATAAAGCGGCCTATGCCCCGGTAACCCTTACTGCATCAAACAAAACGGTTGCCTATATCCAACTTCCTTATTTTAGTAATGAAGCCGATTACCGCGAGCGCATAAGCTCATTGCTTAATGTGATGATAAACGTTTACGCCATTGTTTTTATAGCAATTGGCTTGTTTGCCATCATTATAGCAAGGCAGATAACCGCGCCCTTAAACTTTATACAACAAAGCCTCAGCAAAACCATCTACGGTAAAAAGAACGAACACATCAAATGGTCGCGCGATGACGAGATCGGCGCATTGGTTAAGGAGTATAACAAAATGATATCGGCCCTTGAAAACAGTGCCCAGCGGCTGGCACAATCCGAACGCGAAAGCGCCTGGCGCGAAATGGCCAAACAGGTGGCGCATGAAATTAAAAACCCGCTAACGCCGCTAAAACTGGGCTTACAACTGCTTGATAAATCATGGAAGGACAAAGATCCCAGGTTTGATCAAAAATTTGAACGTTTCAGCAAGTCATTTGTGGAGCAGATCGAAAGCCTGTCGTCGATAGCGTCGGAGTTTTCGGCATTTGCCAAGATGCCGGATACCCGCATTGAGCAGATCAATATTTTTGATATGTTAAACCAGGCAGTTACCATTTTTAAACAGATGGATAATGTGCAGATCACCTATCTGCAACCAGAAAATGCGTTCATTATCAATGCCGACCGTGACCAGCTATTGCGCTGTTTTAATAACCTGTTGAAAAATGCTATTGAAGCCACCCCTCAGGATAGGAAGTGCATCATAGATATCAATTACCTGGTAACCAGCAAAAATATCCTGCTTACCATCAAAGATAACGGTAACGGGATTCCGGAAGAGATGCGTGAAAAGATCTTTGAGCCAAACTTTACCACCAAAAGCTCCGGAACGGGTTTAGGCCTTGCATTCATCAAAAACTCCATTGAAAATGCCAACGGTAAAATTTGGTTTGAAACAACTATGGGCACAGGAACCACATTTTATTTAAGTTTACCTGCTGCTTAATAATTAAACCGCCGGTAAATCAATGGTAACCAGCTGATTTGAAGTGCAATAGAGTAAATTAACAAAAGCTATGAGTAATAACCTGGAATACAGAATTGTTAGGCCCGGTAAACCACTTTCGGATTTTGTTGATAGTTTTTGGTTTTTACGTAACTTATCGGACGCCGATAAAGATACAACAGGGTTACCCGACGGACTTATTGATATATTGCTTTTTAAATCCGCTGCACAGCCTTTTAGTATTGCACAGCTTGGAGGGCTAGCCCAGTTTGAACAGGCCAAAGTTTCGGCCAATAGCGTAATATTCTGCGTTAGCTTCAAATTGCTTGCCGTTGAGTATATTTTTGGAGAGGCCATTGCCGATATAGTAAACGGTGGCAGATTTTTACCGGAAGGCTATTGGGGGTTTACCGAAAACGATCTGCTGGATTTTGACTGCTTTGTAGAAAAAGCGACGCAAAAGATCAAATCGCTCATACCGGAAGAAATAGATGAACGTAAACGAAAGTTGTTTGAACTGATTTATCTAACGAAAGGGAGGATCACGGTTAAAGAGCTTTCCGAAAAAGTGTTTTGGAGCAGCAGGCAGATAAATCGCTACTTTAATCAGCAATTCGGGATTTCACTTAAAGCCTATTGCAATATTCTTCGTTTCCGCGCCTCGTTGGAGCATATTGCAGACGGCCGGCTGTTTCCGGAGGAGAACTTTTTTGACCAGAACCACTTTATCAAAGAAGTGAAAAAGTTTTCGGGCGTTGTACCCAAAGAATTATCCAAAAACAAAAACGACCGATTTATACTATTATCGGCTATCAGGCAGAAATAATTTTGCATCGTAATTAAACGATGAAAAATTATGTTATTAGATAATAAACAGGTTGCTATAGTAGGCGGTGGGCCGGCGGGGTTGGCCTTAGCAAGGCTTTTACAACTTAAAGGTGCAAATGTAAAAGTATATGAACGGGATATAGACAGAAATGTACGGGTGCAGGGTGCCACGCTCGACCTGCACGAAGGCACAGGACTGGAAGCGCTGAAACGGAGCGGTTTGCTGGATGAATTTTATAAATACCACCGTCCTGTAGCAAGTAAGATGCTGCTTGTGGACAGGATGCTCAATATTACATTTGATGACCACAATTTCGCGACTATTACCGCGGAAACCCGCCCCGAAATAGACCGTGCGCCTTTGCGGGATATTTTATTGAACTCCTTGCAGCACGATACCTTGGTATGGGACAGCCATTTCATTTCAATGGAAAGAGAAAGAAAAGGCTGGCGTTTGTTTTTTAAAAACGGATCGAACGCCTATGCCGATCTGGTAATTGCGGCTGACGGAGCCAATTCAAAAGTGCGGCCTTATTTAAGTGATGTTGAACCGGTTTACTCAGGTATCACGCTGATTGAAGGCAATATTTACAACGCTGAAAAATACACCCCAAAACTTTTTTCCTTTGCAAAAGGAGGAAAAGTAATGGCTTTTGATGACGGGCGATTTGTAGGTTATGGCACAAAAGCCGATGGCTCAATTATGTTTGTGGTGAATTTTAAAACACCCGAAAACTGGCTGGAACAAAGCGGCATTAATTTCAATAACAGAGAGGAAGTTTTTGAATGGTTTAAGAAAGATTTTGCCAGCTGGAGCGATGAATGGCATGAGTTTTTTACAAATGAGGTGGTTTGTTTCATTCCCCGTCCGCAATATTATTTCCCATTAAATCAAAGCTGGGAAACGGATGAGAGCCTTACAATGATTGGGGATGCCGCGCACCGGATGCCACCATATGCGGGCGAAGGTGCTAACGTTGCATTGCAGGATTCGTTTGAACTGGCCGAATGTTTAACCGGGAATCAATTTACGGATATCAAAACGGCGATTGCCCATTTTGAAAAAGAAATGGTTGCAAGAGGAGCTAAAGCCACAAAAGACACGCTGGAAAATTCGGAGAGAATGTTTTCAAAAACCGGTTTGGCGCAAATGGCTGAATTTTTTAAACGGCACTGAATATATTAAGTCGATTAGAATAAAAAGACTGCGGTATTCTGTTGCCATGTCACGGTTTTTACCTTATGGCCATTTGTCAATATTGCCGGGGCATCACGGGGAAGACGTTCTATTGTTGGTTGGCGTAAACATTGCTGCTCGCGGTATGTTAATAAATAATGATCAGGAAATTAAAATCAGGGCAATACAGGATCTACTCCAAAAAAGTCGATCCTGAAACCCACAAGCGTAAAAATCTCGGCACTTTCGATTCAAAAGAAGCCGCGATGAAACACGAAAAAGAGATACAGTATTTTAAGCATCATTAACCTGCAATTGCTTTTCCAGGTAGTGAAACAGGGTAGTAGGCCCGTGTTGGGCGGTTGGTATTTCCGATTGCTGGCTAATGGTAAGTCTCGTCATATTAGCGAAAGATGCCGCCGCTTTTTCGGAAAAGCCGCCTTTTATCATAAAGTCTTTCCAACCAGCTTCCGGGATAGTCACCACGTTTACCGTTTTGTGCAATAGCTTACCGAATGTTTCAGCCACATCCTGATTAGAATAGGTTTCAGGCCCTTCCAGGAAGAACAGCCCGGTCTGGTCATCCAGCATTAATTTGGCTGCAAATGCACCAATATCTGCCGGCGCGACCATGGGTAGCTTAAAGTCCGCCGGAAACAAAGTGGTCAATTCTCCCTTTTCCCGGACGGCTGGTATTGCCTGGTCAAAATTGCTCATGTAATAAGCGCTGCGGATCACTGCCAGCGGGATGTCGAATTTGGCTAAGCCCTGCTCTAATTCATACAGTGCGCCGAGGTCAAAAATATGATCTCCGGGCTGTGCGCCATAGGTAGAAGCGGCGACGATCTTTTTCAGTTCCGATCCTTCAAGCGCGTTTAGGATACTGCCTATCTGTTCCCTTTCCACCGCATCGATATCTTTATCGGGAGCCGCATTCGGGTTCAGCACAAACAGGCGCTCCGCCTGTCCGAACAGTTCTTTTAAACGGGCTGTGTCCCGGATGTCTGCAACCTCGTAGGCTGCCCCCTTAACAGTCCATTCGGCAGCTTTAGCCGGATCGTGGCCAATGATCATGACCTTTTGTTGTTTTTGCAGCAAAGCGGTCGAAAGCGCGGCACCGATATGGCCGGTTCCTCCTAAAATAGCGTGTGTGTATTTCATAACACTATTAATTTCAATATTCATGCCGTAAAAACTTGCCAGAAGTCCGCAACAATTTTTTTGTTTTTCCTTCGTCCCAACCGCCGGCCATTTCTACATGCATCCGCAAGGAATTGTCAAGGTATCGCCGGATGAAGCTTTCCGCGAAATTGCTTAAATTGGGCAAACAGTCAAAAAGTTGCAAAGCCTATGGTCAAGTATATAATTTCATTCCTGTTGTTGGCGCCAACCGCCGTTTGTGCCCAGTACAAACCCGGATTGCTTGTACTGACAAATGCGACCATCATTGATGCAGAACACCGGGTGCCGCTTCCCCGTCAGACAGTGTTTATCCGTGATGGTAAGATCAGCCTTACCTTTACGGCCGGTGAGCACACCATTCCTGATTCTGCCATGGTAATCAACCTCGAAGGGAAATCACTCTTGCCGGGCCTGGTCGATAGTCATGTGCATATGGCAACCGATCCGAGCGGGGTGGACAACCGCGCGCATACACTTGATGTGCTGAAGCGTATGCTGTGTAGTGGTGTGACCTCTGTGAGAGATATGGCCGGAGACGGACGCGTACTTGCCGGTTTGGCCCGCGATGCACGGCTCGGAGAAATTACCTCACCTGATATCTATTATTCTGCCCTTCTCGCCGGTACTGTGTTCTTCAGTGACCCGCGCACAGCGACGTCAACAAGAGGCGGTATTAACGGGAAAATGCCCTATATGCAGGCCATCAGCGACTCTACAAACCTGACACTGGTAATAGCCGAAGCCAGGGGCAGTGGCGCGAGCGGCGTCAAGCTCTATGCTAACCTGACCACCGGGCAGGTTAACCGGATAATGACGGAAGCACAGGAACAGCAGGTGCCCGTTTGGGGGCATGCCTGGCTGCAGGGCGCAGGGCCATCTGACCTTGTCCGGGCAGGACTAATATCCATTTCGCACGTGCCGTTGCTGGTCCGTGAAAAGGCACAAATACCGGAAGCCTGGAAAAAAGCCGGGCATAACGCCGCGTATTGGGATCAGGTGACGCCTGATCTGCACGGACTTTTTGACCTGATGCGAGCGCATCACACCATTCTGGACGCCACTTTGCTTACCTACAAAGTTTGGGCAAGCCAGGATTCGGCTGCTATATGGGACTATGAGATAGGTAAACGGATCGTTGCTCAGGCTTATCGCGCAGGGATAGCCATTTGCGCCGGCACCGATGATGATCAGGAAAAATTTGTTCAGGAAGAAATGCGCCTGCTCGTAACGGATGCTGGTTTCAGCCCTATAGATGCCATCATAGCCGCCACCCAAAACAGCGCCGCAGCCATCGGGCTACAAGGGCGAAAAGGACTCGTTAAAGCAGGGATGGATGCCGATCTGATCGTATTGGACGCTGATCCTTTGGCATCTATCGATAACATCACCAAAGTAAAATTAGTGATCAAAGGCGGCAGGATCTACAACAGGTAACAACTATGATAGCTTTTTGTCAATATAACTTCGGCGTGGCCCAATTCCCTGGGTAAGCATAAGGAGACAGGTTCGTTTAGCTCTCACATTTTCGTCATGGATTACAAAGCGGCTTTACGGATTATACGGCTCCCTTATTGAGCTTTAGAACCCTGTTTTTTCGCAGCTTCTTTTTTTCTTTTGTCCATAATCAGACCGCCAACGGTGTAAATAAGCATCAGGAACCCGACCAAAGCTGTCTCGGCTTTACTTTGCACAACACCGCCCAGCAGGCATATCGCGCCGAGGATGGTGCCATAAATAAGCGCAGGCTTTCTGCGCATGAAAATAACCATAATAAGAAATTTAAAGATTATCAATAATGTACATCGCGATCAATCACTGTACGACAAGGTCAGCTTCGGCATTGATCTCGTTGCCTGCTTTTACTTTATCCCATATGCGCACGTTGACATGATAAGCCTGCCCGGATGCCATTGGCTGTGCAATTGTGATATCACCCCGTAGCTCGGTTGCTCCTGCCGGCGGATAACCTTTGCCGCCGGCAAAAAGGTCGGCAGACTTGATCACCGGGTTACCTTGCTGATCGGTAACGGCCAGCATCATACCCGGATAAACTTTTCCGTCCTTTAATCCGTAATTGATGATGCCCAGGGCTGCGACGGACACACGCGTGTTTAATGATACCTTGTTGCTGCTCAATGGCGTGCCTGATGCGTCGATCAGCAAAACATTCCGCACGCTAAAGCCATTGTAATTGTAGGACAATCCTGTACTGAGGTCTTTTTTGGCGCCCTTGCTAAAATTGCATGCGGTAAGTGCCGTGCAGCAATATATCAGCGTAATGATTGACAGTGTTTTCATGGTGTCGGGCTGTTTTTTATTGATAAGCGATATCAGTTATTGTATGATCGACAGCAGAAGCCGGGTTGTTCGTTTCTATTCTGTCGATATATCCCAGGGCATTTTTGTGATAAGTGAGATTGCGGGTGTAGCCCGGACCTTTTACCTGTGTTGGCAAAATTTTACCTGCGTATATCGATGGGAAAGTTACGCCGCTCCCGCCGTTATCGTTAGGTACAAAGTCGCTCGGATAGTCTGCGGTACCAAAATAATCGAATCCAAAATTGCTGCCTTTTAATGTGTTTACGTTTTCGGCCGAGAATCCTGAATAGGTTACCGTACTATCGTCATTATCGCTGATGATCCTGCTGCTTAACAAATTGTCGTTATCATCCCATGTGTAAATAAATGTCAAATGACGGACCACCCTTCCGTAATATGTACCTGTTTGGACTATTTTGGCCAGGCGGCCTTTCGTGTCATAGCTAAAGATTGAGTTGTATCTTTCGTTAGTGTTCGGATAACTAAGAACCGTTCCAATACGTCCGCTGTTATCTAAAGTAACATCCGTAATTAATTTATCGGCGTTATAAGGCTGTGATATCTCAAAACCGCCGGCATTATAAGTGATGATGTTATTGGCATTTCCTACGGTGGCTAATCGTTTCTGGTCATCGTAAGTGTTATTATATACGCTCCTTATATAAGGATAAGTGATCACCATTTGCTTTACCAATGGTGTGGCTGCCTGTGCGGGTGGGGTTTTGGCATCTTTTGAGCAAGATATAGCTGCCGTTGCAACAAATATTATTGCAAACAATGATTTTGAAGTTTTCATAGTGTAAATAATTTTAAGCTTTGCTATTATTGGCAGTTATAAGTCCAGCTATCAAGATAGCCCTTGGTAGGTGTTTGGCCGTACTCGCCGCCGGTAGCGTTGCGTTCAGTTGGCTGGCCTTTGTCGTTATATTTGTATTTGAAATTTTCGGCGTATATGAAGCTGGTACCCAGGCTTGTGGCAGTATAGCCTAACACGTTATGGGCACTGAGGTGATCAAACACATAGCGCGGATAATCAAGATCGGTACCTATCCAATAAAAATCATATTGAATAAAAGAGCTGTTTTTTATGCCGGCATAAGGTGTTGGATTTTTATCAAATCCTGTTGCGGTATAGGTGTGCGTAATACCGTCTTTATTTTGATAGGTTAATTTGATTGCATTACCATTGTCATCGTAATTTATCGTTACAGTAGTGGCTGTTTCAGTTTCCAGTACGCCATTTTTATCTGCAAACCCTCCGGTTACCGTTGCCAGGCGGCCTTTGCCATCATATGTAAAAACGCCGGCCAGCAATTGCGCTGATACATCAGAATGCACCACATACGATGATGGGCGCTTGTCGAGATAGCTGACGTTATACGTAATCCCGCGGTCAAGCGCGTTTGATGCTGCTTCGTTTATATTTATTTGCGTAGGTTGTATAGTTTGAATAATAGATAATGTGCCATTGTTGGTGTAAGATAGCCTTGAGGGATTACCATTGGCATCATATTCAAATTGAAAGGTCTCCGGCCTGTTGTTATAGTTTGTGTACTGGGTTGTGAGCCTGCAGGTGGTAGTTGTATTACCGTTATTATTGCCATTGTTGTTGCCATCATTTGGTGCAGGATTGTTTGGCTTATTGCCGCATGATAATACCAGCCACAGGCAGCAGCATACCGCCGTTAGTTTTAATAATTTTTTCATAGGTAAGTTTTGTTATTTGTAATCAGCGCTTTCAACAGGAAGCGCCGTAATGCCCCGGAGGCAAAATTGTTATTACAAAAAAAAGAGACTGTTGGGAAAGTTAGTTTCGCGGGTGTTACAAATCAGTTCGAAATCGTTTCATGAATAGGGCAGGTTTAGCTGTATGTAACAAAAGGTAAAGGATTTGTAACATAAACATAAGTAACATCATGAAGTATCACCTTTATTTGTAGTATCCGCTATGGATGTTTGTCCACCTGTATATAATACCTATGAAAAAGATAACAAGCCTGATACTTCTGATATGGCTATGCAGTACCGGTGTACTGGCCCAGCAGCCCGACACTGCATCGAACAACGCTGCGATACGGCAGATGATCAAGAATTATGAAGATGCATGGAATAGCCATAACCCGGAAAAACTGGCGGCCAACTACACCTCTGATGCTACCTGGGTAAACTGGTTTGGCGCCTACTATAAAGGTCGGGATGATATTTTTAGGCACTATAAGCAGGTTCATAATACTTATTTTAAAAACACCCGGTACTATACCCGGGCTGTTGAAGATATTACCTATCTGAATCAGGACTTTGCGGTTGTACACGTACGAACGGGTCTTGCCGGCGACGAACGATATCCGGGTCAAACGTTTGAGTTTCGCCGGATGATCGTCGTGGTAAAACGGGACGGTGAATGGAAGATATTTGCGGGTCAAAACGCCAGGATGGAAAAAGGCATTAACTAATATTAAGGCCGCTCTGTTATGAATAAAGCCCCGTAGTATCTGTATATTATAATAAATATAATATATCTTTGATTATAAAATCCCGGCAGTTTTACGCAAACTTAATCTCAACATGCATCCAGCTAAATGTACCTTCGTCTTGTTGCTTTTGCTTTTGGCTTTGTACGGTACGGCCAATGCGCAAGACACGGTAATTCTGCATCACAAAGATTTCGGCGCCTACAATGAAATATCACTGCGTGATAAACACTGGTTCTTTCATCCTGAAATAAATAACGCAAATACACCGCCTGATGTCCGTTCCGGCGGCTGGGAAACTGTACAGTATACGGCGTTTGGCACAGACAAGCTACCCGCCGGGTGGAAAGGTATTGGCTGGTTTAATATTTGGGTAAAAGCAGGTAAGGATGTGGCAGGCCAAAAATTTGGCCTGCGCATTAATCATGACGGCGCGTCAGAAATATTTATTGATGGCGAGCCAATAGGCGGCTATGGCAAAATCGGCCACCTGGTTGAAGCAACGGAAGCCAACCGGGCACCATTGGAGATGATACCCTTTTGGTTAAAGGGCAATACGCCGCATCTGGTAACTATTCATTACGCCAACCCTTTTGGTGTGTACCGTAATTTTGTAGGCTTTGAAGTGTTACTTACCAATTACGATTTGTATAGCAAGCGTATAATGCGTGCCCGGACGCTATATAATTTTGTGCCAATGTGTGCCGCTGCCGCCTTCATTCTTGGCCTGCTGCACTTTTTGCTTTTTCTGTTTTATCCGAAACAGAAGCTGAATTTTTATTACGCATTGTTTGTTATGCTAACCGGCATCACCAGCGGGTGTGTATACCTTTTTTATTTAACTGCCCATCCGCAGCTGCAATATATTGCTCATTACATGATCTATAACCTGAAGGTGTTGCTTTTGTGGTGGGGGCTCATTTTGTTGTATAAGTTAGATTATGGCCAGGTACATCGCTGGCGCCAGGTTACCCTGGCGTGCGTATGCTCGGCCTATTTACTTTTTTACTTTTATAAATTTTATATATTAAAGGAAACTGATTTTCCTGATTTTTTTTCATCAGTTTTCCTGGTTTGTAATGTGGATGGCTTTATCTGTGTATATCACCTTATACGTAAAGGCAGGCGTAAGGCGTGGTTGGTTACAACGGGTGTAATGGCAGTTTTCCTGGTTTATATTTTTTGCTGGGATGATACGTTTAGCGTATGGCCTTACGGTTATAATTCAATGCGGGTATTTGTGATGAGTGCGGGCGAACTTGTTTTACCGGTTTGCCTGTCCCTTTATCTCGCGCTCGATTATGCCGGCACAAACCAGCAATTGGCCGCACAACTGGCCGAGGTTGAAGCATTGTCGGCTTCTGCACTGTCAAAAGAAGCTGAAAGAACCGAACAGGTTGCGGCTGAAGCCCGGAAGTTAGAAGCTATTGTACAGCAACGCACAGCAGAACTAAAAGAAAAGGCGGATAAGCTGCGTGAACTGGACGCTGTTAAATCAAGGTTTTTCGGCAATATCGCGCACGAATTCCGGACGCCGTTAACGCTCATCCTCAATCCGGTTACGGAACTTGCCGGCAAGACCTCCGATCCATCATTGCTGCGGGATTACCGGATGATCCTGAATAACGCTGAGCGCTTGCTGAGGCTCATCAACCAGTTGCTTGATCTGAGTAAACTGGAGCAGGGATTAATGGAATTGTTGTACGAACCGCTCGATTTAAACGCATTGTTATTAGGCCATGTCCAAAGTTTTGAGCCGCTTGCATTGCAAAAGGGCATCACACTGCATTTCCGGTCAAACTATCGCGAACTTTGGGTAATGGCAGACCGGGATAAATTGGATAAGGTCATGCTGAACGTTATCGGGAATGCGGTAAAATTCACGGAGGTCGGCAGAGTGGAGATTTTTCTCTATCACGATGATGGGGTGCCCGGGAATCAATATGTAGTTCGCGTTCGCGATACAGGTAAAGGGATACCCAGATCAAAGCTTCCCTATATTTTCAGTCGTTTTTACCAGGTCAATTCGCCGGGCAGCCAGGCTGCAGAAGGAAGCGGTATCGGTTTGGCGCTTTGTAAAGAACTGATTGAGCTAATGGGCGGCAGTATTGCGGCAAATAGCTGGGAAGGGGCATTTACCGAAGTGGTGATCCAGTTGCCTTTGGACGAAGCGGCGGGCGCTCATGAGGGTATAGTGGAGTTTAAGGCTATGAAAGCAGCCGCCGAAAGCGAAGAAGCAAAACCTGATAAAACCGAGGCCGATATGGACTTGATTTTGCTGGTAGAGGATCACCGGGAGCTCCGTGACTTTATTGAACGCCAGCTTGCGGAGCAGTACCGGGTAATTACCGCTTCGGACGGCAAGGCGGGAATCACAATGGGTATAGAACAAATTCCTGCACTCATTATTACCGATGTGATGATGCCCGATACAGATGGTTACGAGTTGTGCGGGATGTTGAAGAAAGACGAACGGACAAGCCATATCCCGGTCATCATGCTGACAGCAAAGGCCGACGTAGATAGCCGTGTAAAAGGTATTCAAACAGGAGCTGATGCTTATCTTGCCAAACCCTTTGAGAAGCGCGAACTGCTGGCGCTGATCGGGAACCTGATCGGGACGCGCAATATTTTGAAACAGCATATTGCAATGCACAAGAGATGGCTGATAGAGTTGCCCAATATGCCGACGATAGAGCAGGCTTTTTTAAATAAGATAAAAGCCGCGGTTGAAAATAACCTGGATGACAACAGCTATGGGACCGATCAAATGGCTGGGGATATTGGTATGAGCAGAATTCAGCTGCATCGAAAATTAAAGGCAATAACTGGCCGGGCCCCTGGCGAACTGGTACGCGAAATACGGTTACAGCATGCACACGATCTCCTGGCGCGCCGCACAGCCACCATTGCGGAAGTAGCCTACCAGGTGGGCTTCAGCAGTCCGGCAAGCTTTTCAGCAAGTTTTTCACGGCATTTCGGGTTTTCACCCAAGCAGGTAAATTCAGTGCGTTAACTCCATTTATTAAGTGGTATGAACACTGTATGACCAGAAAAAACGAAAGCAGCTACGTTTTACTGTAGTTGCTTCATCTTCAAGTAGCCGAAGCTAAAAGATTTCCAAACCAATTTGTTGAAGATTTGGAACATTTAAGCCGAATTGATAAGTTTTGAATGATTTTGAAAATCTTTCGGTGCAGTTATATTTAAGTCAACACACGACGGAAATATAAGCCATATCGTGTTGTTGATTTTTAGTTAATACTGACAAAGAATACCTTAAAGCTATTTCTTAAAAAATAACTATCAATTAGCCAGGGCTAAAAAATTAAAGGGTGGATACAGATACAAAACCACACCGTTTTATTGAAAAATCAATCGAAATAGGAGGTTATGCAAAATTATTGAGCTATTTACCACGTGAATGTTTCCATTAATTAACCACAATACACAAATTGTTGTAACTATTTCGCAGTGAGCAGTGTCTTTTAAATATAACCCCTATTAAAAGTATTTACAACTAATTTCATTAGATAAAATAAATTTTTAGCCAAGATTTAGTCGTAAGTTGACATTGTTTTTTGATAATCATGAACCTCAAAAACACTAAGCCCGTACTTTCAATAATTTTGTTTATCGCATTACTAACTATGCAAAAAACGGTAATGGCGCAATTCTTACCGGATAGCATAACTGTAAAAATCGATCAACTTTTTGCAAAATGGAACAATAATTACGCCCCCGGATGTGTAGCGGGGATCGTACAGGGGGATAAACTGGTGTATGCCAAAGGATTCGGTTTGGCAAGCCTGGAAAACGGCGTGCCTAATACACCCCAGAGCATTTTTTACATGTGTTCTGTATCGAAGCAATTCGCAGGTTACGCAATTTCGCTGCTGGCGGGTGAAGGAAAAATAAACATCGACAACGATATACATGTGTATCTTCCCTGGATGGCTAATTTCGGCGGAAGAAAGATCACTGTCAGGAATCTTTTAAATCACACCAGCGGTATACGGGATGACATTGGGCTGGCTGAATTCTTCGGCTTGAATGCTGACGGCATACTCACACAGCAACAGGCAGTTTACCTGCTCAAAAAGCAGCATACCCTTAACTTTACACCAGGCGAGAAATTTTCTTATTCCAACTCTAACTACATTCTGTTGGCAGAGATTATCAAAAATGTAAGCGGTAAAAGCTTTAAAGCCTACACCGATTCCGCTATCTTCAAACCGTTGGGCATGAGTTCAAGCACTTTTATAGATGACTATAGTACGGTTATTAAAAATCGCGCTTCGTCTTATGGCAAAGACAATGATATTTATCACAATGCCGTTCAAAATGTTTATACCCTGGGCGATGGTGGTCTGTTCACCAATATTGAAGATATGGCCAAATGGGTCGCTAACTTCTACCAGCCTAAAGCCGGAACATTTAAGGACATCGCCTTGATGACCACACCGGGTAAACTCAATGACGGAAAAGCGATTACCTATGCAATGGGCATTAATTCCGGGCAAGACCGAGGACATCTGCGTTTCATTCACAATGGCGGACTGGCAGGCTACCGTACCATCATTGCTGTATATCCCGAACTAAAAATAGGTTTCCTGATCTTTGGTAACGATGGGGATGCAGATGTGTATAACAAGGCCAACCAGCTATCTGAAATCTTGGTCCGGGATGGCTCGGTAAAAAACAACAAAACTATTACCTCTGAAAACGCTCCTGTAATAGTGATCAAAGATTCGTTGACATTAAAGAAATGGATCGGCAATTATGTTGCACCTAACGGCTACAAGGTCGCAGTTTCTTACAGATCCGGAAAACTCTATATTAACGGCAATGCAGAATTAGCTCCCGAATCACCCAGTTTATTTCATATGGCCGTCAGGTCATCTGTGAAATACCAGTTCACTTTTAATTTGAAAACTAAAACGGCCCAAGCCCATCTCTCAAGCCCCGTTTTGACGAAACCGATTGAAATGACACGTGTAAGGGAGGTTCAGGTATCCAAATCACTTTTGACTAATTATACAGGTGCATACTTTTCTGATGAGCTGGAGTGCTCTTTTAAGATTGAGCTAAAGGAAAATGAACTATGGATCAGTAATAAAAACCATGATCCGGTAAAAATCAGGTTACTTGGCCCCGATGATCTTTTTACGGGTTATGATTTTTTGAGCCATATAAGAATTCAACGGGATGCCAGGAGTAAAATCACCGGCTTTGAACTCAACAGCGGTGAAACATCCGGGTTATTTTTCAAAAAAATTTAAGGATTCAATATTTCAATTAACAGGTTGGTTAACCACGGTGAAAAGGTAATACCATACTCATCCTTTCAGAATAAATCAGAATCAAATACTGAAGCAGGGTCGAACCGGATTATATTGACTTTGAGACGAATATAAAGTTGTAGAAAAAACAGAGGCCTTGAAATACGCATTTCAAGGCCATTTTCTATCAAGTAGCGGGGAGCAGGATCGAACTGCCGACCTTAGGGTTATGAATCCTACGCTCTAACCATCTGAGCTACCCCGCCGTTTTTATTTTTATGGCTCTTTTTGTGGTTAATAAAAAGAGTGGCCCTGCGTTAAAACAAGTGGCCGTCCCTAAAAAGGTTTGCAAATATAGTAGAAATTCGTTTTCTTTAGAAAAAATGTTTCACATTTACTTTTGTTCCTGTTTTTTTAAGTGTAAACCGAATGTCCGAAAAGAAAAAATTTACCATTGAGTACGAGATTAAGTCATCTCCGCGTATCCTGTTCAGCTTCTTAAGCGAGCCTAATGGCTTGTCTCAATGGTTTGCCGATGAGGTTAATATTCGTGACCATGTTTATACTTTTACATGGGATGACGAATCGCAAAAAGCCAAACTTTGTTCAGTTAAGGAAAACAGATCCGTACGTTTTAAATGGCTCGATGATGATGCCCAGTATTATTTTGAAATGGAAATAATGCAGGATGAGCTTACCAATGATGTAGCCCTGGCCATTACTGATTTTGCCACCGAAGATGCCATTACAGAACGAAAGCAGATCTGGGATAACTCTATCGATTACCTCATAAGTGTATTGGGCGCCTGATAAAACTTTATTTTAGCTAATTTTGTACGCTGAACTGGTTTTGCACGTTAAAGGGTTTTAACTGTGCGGCTAACTGGTTTTGCCCCTGTTAATTGCAAATAGCACTAATGAAGAAGATCCACCTTTTACTCCTTAAATCATTTATAAGGCCTTTTTTGGTTACGCTTTTCATCGTGATGTTTGTGTTGCTAATGTTGTTTTTGTTTAAATACATTGACGACCTTATTGGAAAGGGCTTTGCCTGGTATACCATCCTGGAGCTCATGATGTATAATTCGGCCACCAATGTTCAAATGGCCCTCCCGTTATCCATCCTGCTCTCTACCATCATGACCTATGGCTCCCTTGGCGAAAATTACGAGCTTGTTGCCATCAAAGCGGCAGGCATTTCGTTACGCCGGGCCATGTACCCAATGATCGTGATCATTTCCATACTTAGTATCGCGGCGTTCTTTTTTTCTGATTATATGCTGCCGGTGGCCAACCTTAAATATTATTCGCTGCTGTATGATGCCCGCAAACAAAAATCGGCCGATTTGCTGCCCGAGGGGGTGTTCAGTACCAGTTTTCCCGGCTACACAATCCGTGTAAAGCGTAAGGACCCGGACGGACAGCGGTTGTATGATATCATGATCTATAAAAAAAGTGAGAAAGGTGATAATAACAATTCGGTGATCCTGGCCCGCGAGGGCACCATGTTCCGCACCATGGGCGATAAATACCTGGTATTACGTTTAAAGGATGGGGTGACATATGAAGAAACCGCTTCCGAAAATGCTACATATAATACGAGGCAGCGCCTGCTGCGGGAGCGTTTTAAGGAAACCGAAACCAAGTTTGATCTGTCGGCATTTAAGCTTACCCGTACCAGTGAAAGCGAGTTTAAGTCCGCATCTCAAATGATGAACATTAAACAGCTGAGGCATTATCTCGATTCATCGCAGCGTTCAGTAGATAGCAATGTGATGGTGAATTATAAACTGGTTACCCCATACATTAAATACTATTCAATACCTGCGCAATCAAAGGTTATTAAAAAATATAAAGAGTTTGATCCTAAAAAAGATGTTTTTCAGGGCCTTACCTTATCCGAACAGCAAATGAGCCTCAACAGTGCGGCTTCCGAAATACGGTCAATAAAGGATGTGATCAAAAACCGGAGCGACAGGTATAAAGGCGATTCGGAAGGTATCCGCAGGTATTTTGTAGAGTATCAAAAAAAATATAACCTTTCGGTAGCTTGTTTGGTATTGTTTTTAATCGGTGCGCCGCTGGGCTCCATTATCCGCAAAGGTGGTTTGGGCTTGCCGGTAGTAGTTTCGGTGGTATTTTTCCTCATCTACTATATCATTACCACTATTGGCGAAAAATCGGTTAAGGGCGGCGATATTAACAAGTACCTGGGCATGTGGATTTCTATTATCACGCTGCTGCCTATCGGTTTGTTCCTTTCTTATAAAGCGGCTACAGACTCCGCCCTGTTTGATATGGAGATTTATAAACGTTTTGTAAATCGCGTGGCAGCAAAGTTTAAGCCCAAGGCAACCCGCCACGGTCATTAACGGTATATTTAATAAACGCCATATTATAAAAGCATTATCATTTTACACAAGGCCGACCCAAGTCATGGTAATATGCGTTAAATTTGGTTTAGATTAACAAGCGTTTAGGCGCTACCCAACAAGTAATTATAGAATGTTAAACACCATACAGGAAGCGATTGAAGAAATCAAAGCAGGTAAAACAATTATCGTAGTTGATGACGAAGATCGTGAAAACGAGGGCGACTTTTTGACGGCTGCCCGCAATGCCACTCCCGAAACAATTAATTTTATGGTACGCCATGGCCGCGGTTTGGTTTGTGCCCCAATTACAGCGCAAAGGGCGCGCGAGCTTGACTTGATGCCTATGGTGAGCCATAACACTACATCGCACGAAACTAACTTCACGGTTTCTGTCGATTTGCTTGGTCATGGCTGTACTACAGGTATTTCTGCAAGTGATAGGTCAAAAACCACACTTGCGCTTATCGACCCGGCTACTAAACCCGAAGACCTTGGTCGCCCGGGGCATATTTTCCCGCTGATAGCCAAGGATGGCGGTGTACTGCGCCGTACAGGGCATACCGAGGCTGCTATTGACCTGGCCGTTTTAGCCGGTATGGAACCTGCCGGCGTTATTTGCGAAATTATGAAGGAAGACGGCGAAATGGCCCGCCTGCCTGATCTGCTGGAGATAGCCAAAGAATTTAATCTTAAAATAGTATCTATCAAAGATCTCATTGCTTATCGCCTGGAGCATGAGTCGATGGTAAGACGTGAAGTAGCTGTTAAAATGCCTACCGAATGGGGCGATTTTGATATGATAGCTTATACGCAGGTTGATACCGGCGAAAATCACCTCGCCCTGGTAAAAGGAACCTGGGAGCCTGGTGAGCCTATTTTGGTTCGCGTGCATAGCTCATGCGTTACCGGCGACATATTTGGTTCATGCCGTTGCGACTGCGGTCCGCAGTTGCATAAAGCAATGGAGATGATCAGCAAGGAAGGTAAGGGCGCTATTGTTTATATGAATCAGGAAGGCCGCGGCATTGGCCTCATCAATAAATTAAGGGCTTATCACTTGCAGGAAAACGGTTACGATACTGTTGACGCTAACCTGAAGCTGGGCTTTAAGATGGATCAGCGCGATTATGGTATCGGTGCGCAGATCCTGCGCAGTTTGGGTATCACCAAAATGCGTTTAATGAGCAACAACCCCAAAAAACGTGCAGGCCTTATCGGCTACGGTTTGGAAGTTGTTGAGAATGTGCCTATCGAAATAGCCTCAAACCCTCATAACGAAGCGTACCTTCGCACCAAACGCGACAAGATGGACCATGCCATTATGCGTGATCATTGATCGTTAATAAGCTAAAAGCGAAAGGCTGAAGCCCAAAGCGAAATAAATAATTTATAGTAAAAGGCTTAAAGCGATCTGCTTTAAGCCTTTTACTTTTTAATGTATTTGTACAGGAAAGCTTTTGGCTTTTAGCTTTAAGCCTTCGGCTCTACTGATCCTCATCTTCATCGGGCCTGGTTGCCGGTGTGGTAATTGACGATGGGATAGGAGCGGGGTTAACCGGCGCATTTTTGCGGCGGCCCTGTCTGAATATGTTCCGGATAAACTCGCCGAAGGTATCAAAGTCACGCTGGTAAACCAAACCTAATCCGTTTACATACTGTGGTGCCAGCACGTCTGTAAGGCTGCTTAGTGTTACGTTGTTTAACGCCCTGTATGAGTATCTTGCCGTTAAGTTGCCGTCACGGCGTATCTTGTATAAGGCCTCAAAGTCTTTGGTGAGGCTGTTAAACCGTTGGTTAAACAGGTTGCTGTTGCTGTTATTAAAAATATCATTTGAGCCGTTGTTGCTGAACAAGCTTCCGTTAAATGACAGCCTGCTATCAAAAAAGCGCAGCGAAGCACTTGCCTCATTGAAGGAGCGTATATTTAAGTCGAAGTTTTTAATGTTTGATTGCGATATCAGGCTGTTAAGCTTGTTAAATGCAAATTCGCTCACCGCCTCGCCGGCTGTACCCAGCACCTGGTTGGTTAAGTTATTACTGTTTGAGGTAAAGTTACGGCGAACGATAATGCTGATAGCCTGCTGGCTCCGGTTATTGGCATCGGCAAGGTAAGTTGACAGATCATCTTTAACCGAAGGGTCGGTAGGGAAGTTAAAGTCAAAATCAATATTAGGCTGCAACAGAGATTTGGTCAGGATCAGTTCGGCTTGTACCAGCGTTTGTTGCCCCGAGGTAGGGGTTTGTAAACCCGCGGCAGTATACAGCGGCGCTTTGCTGGTACGCACCTCATACAAAGCTTTAAGGTTTATTTCCGCGTTAGAAGGGTTGCCCGTCCACCGGATGGTACCACCCTGGCTTACCGTAAAGTTTTTACTGATAAAGTTTTTGGCAGTAAACTCAAACTTACCCGACGATATCAAAAAGTCACCGTACATCTCAAAATCGCCCAGGCTGTTGATATTCAGCTTTAAATTACGGGCTACGCCGCTGCCTTCCAGCTGGCCGTAATCGGTAGCTATTTTTACAATAGTTTTTTCATCGGCGCTTAAATCAAAGTTTAGGGTAACACCATTAAAAGCACGCTCTTTGGCAACAACTTTAGCGGTGTCACTATGGCTTACAAATTTAATGAAATCATAATCGTTGGCGGTTGACGAGGTGTTGAGCGGTATATTGAAAACAGTACCTGCATTGGTGCTGGCCGTAATATCAATTTTCATGTTATCAACCGGGCCGTTGAAGTTAAATGTGCCTGTGCCATAAGCCGTACCATAATAAAGGTGGTTATCTTTAAACGTGGTATTCAGGGCCATCAGGTTATCGGCTTTAAGGCTTACATTAATATCCGGGTTGGATAGGTTATTGAGGTTTACGGTACCATTGGCGGTTCCGGTACCTTTGTGAATGTCTTTCAAAACCATATCCTTAATGCTGATAATGCTATTGTTGACATCCAGCTTATTATTAACCGTGTAAGCTGTTTTTAAATAATTAACGGTAAGGCCGGTATTAACAAGGGTAACGGTGCCATTAAGTTGCGGGTTTGAGGGCTTGCCGGTAAGCTTCAGGTCGGTTGAAACATGGCCTTTTATATCCGAAACAAGGTCTTTAACAAAAGGCTCAAATATAATAGCTTCGGTTTGGTTCATCTTGATATCAAAATCAAGGTTATCATCAGTCTCTTTGCCAAACGAGTAGGTTCCGCCAATGTTCATGGTTTCCAGCCCGCGGTTAATGATATTCATATTAACATCCGCCTGTTTACGGTCGTTACCAAGTGTGGTGGCCAGTTTCACATTACCTATCAGCGTTTTGTTCATGGTAAGTGAATCAATGGTTAAATGCGAATCAACCCCCGGGGATTTGAGCACCGAGGTTAGTTTTACATCACCATCCAGGTAGCCCTTTAAGTTTACCCCCGAAGTGCGCGTGAGCTGGTTAAACGTACGCATGTTAAACTTCTGGAACGAGAGCTTTAA
Organism: Mucilaginibacter sp. Mucisp73; assembly: GCF_059491465.1. Taxonomy (NCBI): domain Bacteria; kingdom Pseudomonadati; phylum Bacteroidota; class Sphingobacteriia; order Sphingobacteriales; family Sphingobacteriaceae; genus Mucilaginibacter; species Mucilaginibacter sp. Mucisp73. The sequence goes on from NZ_CP168507.1 coordinate 6,448,841, forward strand.
CTGATCGGCGGGATTATCGGATATAAAACCATCGATAAATACTTTTTGCGGCCCGTTTGAAAGCTCAAAGCCCGATACCTGCGTTTTGCCGTCCAGTAAACGGATGCGCACCTGCTCCTGGATCTTCCATTTCTCTTTTTCCAGTATCACGTCTGATGGTAGTAGCTTCAATTTGGCCGTGGTATCCCGTCCAAATTCAACCAGGCCATAAAGGTCCAGCTGGTTAACAGCGTTTTTATCCGAGAGCTTAACGTTAAAGTTAAGGCTGTCGTTTTTCAGGAAGTTGGTAATGTTGATATCCTTTATAAAAAGACTGTCGGTTAGGTCAACCCGCCTCAGGGATACGTTGAGGCCCAGCAAGCTATCGGTGGTGTTTTCGTCAATAATAAAATCATGGAAAACAGTTTTGCCGTATTTAAGCGTTTTGATATAGCCCGATAGCGTAGCTGTTTTCTTTTCCGAGTTAAACTGCCCAACAAAAGTTCCTTGCTCAGGGATTTTCAGATCGGGCAGGAAGATGGCTGTAAGCGGATCGAGGTTTTTAAGGTTGAGATTAAAATCAAACTCCTCCGGCTTAGGCGGCACTATAGTTGTTTTTATGGAAGGGATATACTTTTTAACGATGGTTTTAAAATACGAAGGCAGGGTTGCAAGGTCATATTTGCCCTTGATGCTGCCATCGGCAAAGTCAGATTTTAAAGCAATGGTGCGGTTATTACCCATGCCTTCGGCTGATAGAAACAGAGAATCAACGGCATAATTATTTCGCGGATTGACCACCCTTGCCGGCGAAAACAGGATGTTCCCCTGCAAATTGGCCAGGTCATCACCTTTAAACTGGGTTTTAAGCAGTGTGCTTACAGTTAAAGTATCTTTGGTAAAACCAAGCTTGTTCAGGTTAGCGTCTTTGATATCGGCAGTTAAATCATAAGTTGGCAAAGCAGGGTTAAGGTTAACCTTACCTTTAAGGTCAAGCTTTATGTTCCTATCGTTTATGGTAATATGAGCGTTGGCCAGCCTGTTTATAAAACTGCCGTTAAGCGTAAGCCTGTTATAGGTGTAGTTATTATAAGTGATGGATGCGATTTTTGCATCCACTTTTTCAGTAAGGCTTTTCAGCGCGTCGCCGCTGCCCTGTATGTTTGAAGTAAAGGTGGCCCTGCCCAAATCGCTTTGATCAAGCAGGGTGCCCAGGTCAAAAGCATAGGCGTTAACTCTGCCGCTGTAGCTTGGACGGTCATTTTTATCAATTTTAAGGTTTATGTCTGAATCAAAACGACCGAGTGCAGTTTTAAAAATACCATAGGCAACAAAATCATTCTGCGAGCCGGTAAACCTGCCGGTAAAATTAAAGTTGCCAAATTTGGAAAGTATGGCCGGAGCCTTTTCTGTAGGCGTTCCCGAAAAATGGCTGATCAGGTAATCAAGGTCTTTTTTGTTGGAGGCAACCTGGTCAAATTTTAGCTCAAGGAATGCGTTATCCCAATCGGTAAGGTTGTGCAGGTTAAAATCGCCTTTAACAAAAGTGGCCTGCCCGCCGGTAATGGTCACTTTTTTGGCTTTGAGGTTGTTCACATAACCTTTGGCTTGCCCGTCAATACCCAAATCAAAACTCACTTTTTCTAATGAACTGGTAAAGTAGGAAATATCTGATGACGAAATTCGTGACGATTTAAAGCTGGCATCCATGTGTACCTTGTTTTCAAAATCATCAAAATCATCAAATGATTTAAACTTCATCCTGAAATAATCCTTCAGATCTGATCGGGGTGTTTGAATGGCGAGGTGCCTTAGTAAAATTTGATTCGTATCGATCGTAGCATCCGATGCGAAGTGTTTTACCGTAAAGCCGCTTTTTTCATGCAGGCTTAAGCTTTTTATATTAGCTTTAAACAGGTGGTTCTTTAAATCCATACCCTCTATCAGCGTGCTGAAATGCTGCACATCCAGGTCGTTAAAGTTAACCCCGGCTATTACTGTATCGCGCAGGCTGTTCTTGTACCTGAAATGAAAGTTATTAATAGCGATGGTGCCAAAATTTAGCGTCCAGGGTTTGTTTTGGGTTTTTTTGGTGGTATCCGCCGAATTAAAATAATCTATAACAAATTGCAGGTTGGTAGTACTGTCTTTTTGTTTTTTGAGATAGAAGGAGCCATTATCCAGTTCGATATTGGAAAAGTTGATGGTACGGCGTTTAATACTTCTGAAAAGATAAAAACCCTCAATATCAACGGCTAATCGGGGTGTGCTTAGTAAAGTGTCCCGCTTCTTATCCAAAATATAAAGCCCCTCAATTACCACCGAGCGAAATGGCCTGAGGTAAAGGCTTTTAATCCCAACCTTGGTTTTCAATTCGCCGGCAATGTAGGCTGCCGCTTTTTTGGCGGCCCAGGTTTGTACCGGCTTAAACTGAAATGTGAGCAAAAGTATGCTCAATGTCAATAAAATGAACAATACCAGGCCCAGGAATATTTTGAGTACTTTTTTAATAACTTTGCACCTTTAATTAGTGAGTTAGCGAAATAATGAGTTGGTGAATTTTCCTCTATCCCTATACAATTAGTAAGGGGGATTGGTTTGCTTCTCATTAATAAATCACTAATTCACTAAATCAGTAAATCAATAATTAATAAACACGTGCCCGTAATTTTAGGAATCGAATCATCATGTGATGAAACCTCAGCTTCGATTTGTGTTGATGGCGTGATCATGAGCAATGTTATTGCCAATCAAACCATACACGAGGCCTATGGAGGCGTGGTCCCCGAGTTAGCCTCAAGGGTTCATCAGCAAAATATTGTTCCGGCTGTTCAGCAGGCGTTATTAAACGCAAAAGTAAGCAAAAATGATATTGATGCGGTAGCTTTTACACGCGGCCCCGGACTTTTAGGTTCTCTTTTAGTGGGCGTATCATTTGCCAAAGCTTTCGCACTGGCAAAAGGCATCCCGCTTATTGATATCAACCATATGCAAGCGCATATCCTGGCGCATTTTATAGGCGATAAAAACCCGTCGTTCCCTTTCCTTTGCCTTACCGTATCTGGCGGCCATACGCAAATTGTACTGGTGAAGGATTATTTTGATATGGAGATCATAGGGCAAACCCTTGACGATGCCGCCGGCGAAGCCATGGATAAAACCAGTAAAATTTTAGGCTTGCCTTATCCCGGCGGACCTCTCATTGATAAATATGCACGCCGGGGAAACCCTGATGCTTATAAGTTCCCCGAGCCGCAGATCCCGGGATATGATTTTAGCTTTAGCGGCCTGAAAACTTCCATTCTGTATTTTATCCGCGATAACGTAGCTCAAAACCCTGATTTTGTTAGCCAGAACATGGCCGATATTTGCGCATCTGTAGAAAAACGGATTGCTACCATCTTGCTTAACAAACTGCAAAAAGCGGCACAGGCATATGGCATTAAAGATATAGCTTTGGCGGGTGGCGTATCGGCCAATACAGGCTTGAGGTTAGGACTGCAGGCCATGGCCGAACAAAATGGGTGGAACAGCTTTATCCCTAAAATGGAATACTGTACTGATAATGCCGCCATGATTGCCATAGCAGGCTATCATAAATTCCTTAAAGGCGAATTTGTAGGACAGGACGTTGCTCCGATGGCGAGGATGGCGTTTGCCCCCCAGCCCCCTAAAGGGGGAGCTATGGTGGAGTAATTTAACGTACAGATTACAGGCAGATTGGCATTTCAAATAAATAACACATTAAAACTCCCCCTTTAGGGGGCTGGGGGGCATATGAACGCATCAGGATATATTTTTTACATTGTTTTTGTTATTCCATTAATAGCTGCTATGGTTTGGCTTATGCGCCAGGACAAGAAAAAAGGGAAGATCGGGCTTGTAGTGCTGGCGGTTTTAGTAGTAGGAGTTTTGATTTATGTTTATCTTAACCGGGAAGCGCTGAACGGCGTAAGGCCCTAAGGAGGATAAGCCTGTTTGTTGATAATCGGCTTAGCCACTCTTTATCATCTCTTCATATTCCCTGATCAGCTTTTTGGTGGCCCTTGCAAGGTACGCTGTTATTAACAGGTGCTTCAGATCGCCGGGTGATACAGTTTCGAGGCTCACCAGCATGTATTTGTAATTTTGATAATGCGGAGTGATGAAAAAGGTATGCGGATCAAGCGCTATCCATTTTTCGCGCTCGGTGGTGTAAATAGCCAGTTGCTCATCCTTTTCATGTATGTTGGCGAAGATCTTATCATTAACATAAAACGCAGGATGCTCAAAGTGCATTTTGGTGGTAACGCCCGGGAGCGGAAGCAATGTGCTTTTCATAAACTGCAGAAATATTTGCATATCGGTAGCCATACTTAAAGTTAATAAGTTTTCTCCATGGCATCCAATAAAACAGTAATTTCGGATGTAAAACAGGACTGGCCATGAACAGCAATAACCTCCGGAAATTATACGGCAATATCGATATCTATTTATTCGACCAGTTATTAAAAGGACGTTTTGACGATTGCCGCACTATACTTGACGCAGGCTGCGGCAACGGGCGAAACATAACTTATTTTTTGCAAAACGGCTTCAAGGTTTATGGCATTGATCAAAGTGAGCATGCTGTTGAACTGGCCAAACGGCTATCTGCCGATCTGTGCCCAGATCATTCGCCCGATAATTTTAAGCTTGCTCCTGTTGAGGGCCTGCCTTTTGATGACGGGCAGTTTGACCTGGTAATTTGCAGTGCCGTGCTGCATTTTGCTAATGATGCCGAACATTTTGACAATATGGTACGCTCACTATGGCGCGTACTGAAACCAGGAGGTTATTTCTTTGCAAGGCTTGCATCTGATATCGGCATTGAAACATTGGTACAGCCTTTGGGTAATTACCGCTACCTGCTGCCCGATGGCTCCGAACGGTTTTTGGTAAATGAAGAGATCCTGCTTGAATATACCCGCGAGCTGGGCGCACAGCTTTATGAACCTATAAAAACCACCAACGTGCAAAACCTGCGCTGTATGACAACCTGGTGCATGCAGAAGCAGTAACCATAATTAATTGCTGAAGTTTTCTCTCCGTCTACATCATTTTGCTGTTCATCGATACAATATTGCCATGTATCGACACAGTAAGTGTTAACAACAATTTCGTCCGAAATATTTGCGTTAAGCTTTCAATAATGGTTTACACAACAATTATTATTAACGCTTAACACACCACCTTATGATTATTCTGCTTTGCGGGTTATCCGGATCAGGTAAAACCACCCTCGCTCAACATGTTAAAATGAGGTTATCTGATACCGATATCCCTGTTGAAATTATTGATGCTGATGTATACCGTCAAAAGCTGTTTCCTAACCTGGGTTACACTAAGGAAGAACGTTTTGAAAATATCCGGAGGCTTGGTTTTATAGCCGGTAAATTATCCGGACATGGCGTTGTAACCATCATCAGCGCTATAAACCCATATGATGTGGTCCGCCGCGAGCTGATGGCTACTTATCCTGATGTAAAGCTGATCCATATCGATTGTCCCTTAAAAACACTGTTGCAAAGGGATACCAAAGGACTTTACAAGCGCACGTTATTGCCCGAAGGCCATCCGGACAAGGTAACTAACCTAAGCGGTGTTAATGACCCTTTCCAAATCCCGTCGTCGCCTGATTTGTATATCAACACCCATATTACCAGGCAGACCGAGGCAACCGAAATGTTGGCAGGTTTTATTCTTGACAACTATCAGCAGGAGCAAATTAAGCAACTACAGCCGGGTGGCCGTTATTAACCAAGGCATGATCAATACAACAGTTAAATTCACGCCCCGGCAAACGTTAATTATTGCGGGGATGCACCGTTCGGGTACATCGCTTATAACCAACTGGTTAAGCCGCTGCGGCCTGCAAATTGGCGAACGCTTATGCGGTAGCGGTACAGGCAATGTTGATGGCCACTTTGAAGATCTGGAGTTTTTGAAGCTGCATGAAGAGATCCTTGATCGTAACAGTTTAGAAGTATCGGGGCTAACCGATACCCGGGATATTGAGGTGCCGCTTTATCAACTTGAAAAGATGAAGGCGGTAATTGGCATTAAACAGCAGCTTTATGAGCAATGGGCCTGGAAAGACCCGCGCACCTGCCTTTTTTTGGATACTTATGCCAAGCTGTTGCCAGGCGCCAGGTACCTGGTAGTTTTGCGTAATTACCAATCGGTGGTTAGTTCATTACTCAGGCGCGATTTTGTATCCGTTGATCAAAAGTATATGGCCCGTAATTATATTCAGCGCCAAGTGTGGACTCATTTCAGACGGCCACGCAGGTTGAAAGCATTTTACCACGACCATGCCGAAAGCTATTTAAAAGTATGGATTAATTACAATGAAGCAATATTGAACATGCTTAAAAAGCTGCAGCCCGATGATTACCTGGTAATTAACTATTCGCAATTGCTTGAAAACGACAGCGAAGTTTTTTCGTTTTTAACCGGCAAATGGAAGTTTGCACTCAATTATTTTGATTTCAAGGATGTGTACAAGCAGGAGTTGATGAACAAAGCAGATGATATCAGCGAGTTTGTTACCGATAAAACATTGCTGATAAAAGCAACCTACCTGCTGAAACGTTTGGGCAGCTATATGCGGGGCAGTGAAAGTTTTCCGGGGAGGGAGGGGTAGTTTTTTAGCTTGCCTGATATTGTAGTTGCTGGAGATCTTCTTAAAAACCTCTTCTAAATATTCTCATATTCCCAATTAATTCAGAGCCATTACCTTGCATAGTTAAGGATTCCCTTTTTAAAACCTTATTTGTAATTAATCTAAATAAATATAACTTTGCGCCAAATCCGGGTTGCAGGTTATTAAATTTTGTGGCTCGATTAATACTGCTGATCCTTCAATCAATTCATTATTAAGTAAAATATGCATTTTACACTTACCCCTAATCTTGCTTCCGGCAAGCCGGCCATATCAAATGTATCTTCAACTATTAAAATAGTGATCAAAATAGCTTTTAGCTTTATACTGGCGATGCTGTTTTTTAACTATAATGCAACTGCGCAAACCGGCACAGGAACTGTAAAGGGTACCGTGAAAACCGCTGATGGTAAGGCTGCTGAGTATGTCAACATAGTTTTAACCAATACTAAGTTTGGTGCTACTGCCGGGCAAAGCGGCCACTTTACTATAAAAAACGTTCCCGCAGGTACATATACCGTTGTTGCAAGCTTTATTGGCCTGGTATCTCAAACCAAAGAGATTACTGTTAGTGCAGGTGAAACCACCACAGTAGGTTTTGTTTTAACCGAAGGGGCAAAAGACCTGCAAGAGGTGTACGTTAAAAGCGCCAGGCACAACAAATTCCTGAAGAAAGAAACTGAAGATGTTGCCCGCCTGCCGCTGAAAAACCTTGAAAACCCGCAGGTATACAGTGTAGTTACCAGCGAACTGATGAAAGAGCAGATCGTAATCAGCTATGCAGACGGTTTTAAAAATATCCCGGGTACGGGTGTGCCATTAGTATATAATAACGGGCGTACTACCTTGTTATCAAGAGGTTTTGTTACCGGCAACTTTATCCGTAACAGTGTAGCAGGTTATAACTTTAACAGCATCGACCCTGCCGATATTGAAAAGATAGAAGCTATAAAAGGCCCTACCGGTACACTGTTCAATAGCAGCCTGGCTTCGTTTGGTGGTTTATTTAACCGCGTTACCAAACAACCTAATGAAACGCCGCGTACCGAAATTGCTTACCAAACAGGCAGCTTTGATCTCAACCGCCTTACGGCCGATGTTAACATGCCTTTAAATAAGGATAAAACGGTGCTGTTCCGCGTGAACGCGGCATTGCACAATGAGCATAGTTTCCAGGACGCGGGCTTTAATCGTGGTTTTTTTGTAGCCCCCAGCATAACCTACATCGTTAATGATCGTTTATCGGTTGATGTTGACGCCGAAATAGGTAACTCGAACGCTACTTCGGCCTACAGGCTTGCCCCGGATATCAAAGGAAAGACCTATAATGTTAAAGATCTCGGCATCGACTATAAACGTTCTTTCGGTAACAATAGCGTTGATTACCTGAGCAGGCAAATTGATCTTTATTCATTGATCAATTACAAGATCTCGGATCACTGGAAATCGCAAACCATGTTCAATAAAACCTTTTCAACTACCAAGGGCATGGTTACCGCGTTTACCCTTGTCGATAGTAGCAAGCAGATAAAACGGCAGGTTACCCAGGAAGATTATCCTTATTATATCACCAACGTACAGCAAAATTTTATAGGCGATTTTAAAATCGGTCAGTTCCGTAACCGCATTGTTGCAGGTTTAGAGTATTATAATCAAAAAAGCAATAATACCAACGTTACCGTAAGCACAGCGGCAATCAATTACCTTAACCCGGGAGCAGCTTATAATAGTTTTACGGCAGACAAAGTTTCGGCACTTGTAGCCGCCGCGGCTCCCAAGCCCGGCGATTATGTTCAAAACAACCAAAGCTCTTACGCGGCCTATGTATCGGATGTGTTTAATATTACCGAACGGCTGAATGCCATGGCCAGCATCCGTATCGACAGGTTTGTTAACAAAGGCACTTATACACCTGCCGATGGTAAAACCACCGGCAATTTCGGTCAAACGGCATGGTCGCCCAAATTTGGTTTGGTTTACCAGGTGGTTAAAGACCAGGTATCGTTATTTGGTAATTATATGAATGGTTTTAATAATGCTACTCCCACAGCTACAAGCTTTGATAACTCAACCTTTAAGCCCCAATATGCCAACCAATGGGAAGGCGGTATAAAGGCCGACATCTGGGATCATAAAATCAGCTCGACAGTTAGTTACTATAATATTTCTGTGACTAATACCATAATGGATGATCCGGCGCATACTGGATTTATTACACAGGCAGGCACCCAGTTAAGCAAGGGCATCGAGGCCGAAGTGATCGCCAATCCTTTGAGCGGCTTCAATATCGTCGCCGGTTTTGCTTATAACGATAGTAAAATTACCAATGCAGCACCTGGTGCTGCCAGTATTCTGGGCTTGCGTCCGGCCAACTCCGGCCCGGCAAGGTTGGCCAACCTATGGATGAGTTACCGAATTACCCATGGTAAAATTCAGGGTTTGGGTTTTGGAGTGGGCGGCAACTACGGAAGTGATTCATACCAAACCAATACCGCAACGTTTAAATTCACCATACCGTCATATACCACGGTTGATGCTACTGTATTTTATGATCAGCCTAAATTCCGCATAGGCTTTAAGCTGGACAACCTGACTAACGAAAAATATTGGTCGTTCCGTTTGGCGCCACAAAACCCAACTCGCGGTACATTAAGCATGAGCATTAAGCTTTAAAAATAATCGCATACAATTATAAAAGGCTTACCTCAATTAAGGGTAAGCTTTTTTTATCGCTAAAATTTATTGTTGAATGTCGCATCCCGGTGCATTTTTTCGTATCCCTTCTAAACCATACTTTACACAAACATGAAATTACATTTAACCTTGTCGTCCCTGCTATTATTGGCATGTTTTAAATTGTCCGCACAAACAAACGCTATTCAATTTGGCATCAGGGCGGGCGTAAGCGGCACCTGGTTATCCCGGACGCCCGGCACGGATGTGCAGATCCGCGATGCCGAAAAAAGCGGGTCCGGCTATTTCGCCGGGGCTTTTGCCAGCTTTAATGTCAACAGGTTTTCGTTGCAGCCGGCTATTATTTTCAATTCATTAAGCAGTAAAACTACCGAAGAAGTTTTAAGCGGAGATATTGTTTACCGGATGTATGGCAAATGGCGTTTATATTATATCCAGGTGCCGGTTAACCTGGTTTATAACATTCCGGTTCATGGCGACAAATTTTATCTGGGCGCCGGGCCATATATTGGTTGGGCTTTGTCAGGTAGGTTTACACCGGTAAGCAACGAATCGCCGGGGCAATCATCTCCTGCCGACTTTAGCTTCAAAGCCAAATTCGGCAGTGATGACAGGAGCAATTTTAAATCTTTTGACTATGGAGCCAACGTAGTCGCCGGCTTTGAGTTTGATAACGGTTTAATGATTAATGCGGTTCATAATTTAGGGCTTGCCAATATCGAGGTTGGTAATTACCCGTACGAGAAAACCAGGACCCGGAGCCTGGGCATTGCTTTAGGGTATAAATTTTAGTGAAGCTTTTTAGCTCAATTTTGCAAACCAGACCTGCCAACATGCTTGTTTTACCTTACACTCCAAGTAGCAGATGTTAACCTCATTCAAAACTTTCACAGCCGAAATTTGTATTTCAACTATGAAAGCATTGGTTTTTGAGCAGGCAGGCAATGCCGCTGATGTGATACAACTGAAACATTTAGCCTACCCCAAACCGGCTTCCGGCCAGTTGCTCATCAGGGTTAAGGCCTGCCCTGTACACCCGGCCGACCTGCTTTTTATTGCCGGAAAATACCGCTATCAGCCGGTGCTGCCCCAAATAGCGGGACTGGAAGGCGCCGGTTATGTTGAAGAAGCCGGGCATGACAGCATTATCCCCAAAGGCAGCCTGGTAGCTTTTAGCAAAATAGGGGCATGGGCGCAATATGTGGTAGTTGACGAGCAGGACGTGGTATTATTGCCCGATACCTTCCCATTAGCAAAAGCCGCGCAATTATTACTCAATTCGTACACCGCATATGGTTTAATACAAGAAGCACAAGTAAAAAGCGGCGACTGGCTGCTGCTTACCGCGGGCCATTCCACAGTATCGCGCATAGTGATACAGCTTGCCGCCGAAAAAGGTATTTGTGTTATAGCCACCGTACGCGATGAGGCGCAAAAGCAAGAGTTATTAGCTTTAAAAGCCGAGGAAGTAATAGTTCCTGAACCCGGTAAGCTTAAGCAGGTTATTGATGAAATTACCAAAGGCAAGGGCATCAAAGCCGCACTTGACGCGGTAGGCGGGGAGCTGGCTACTGAAATAATATCCTCGTTATCGCCCGGAGGACACCTTATTGTTTATGGTTTGCTTGATCCACAGCCGGCTGCCTACCTCAACGCCGAAGTCGTGTTTAAAAACCTGGTCATTAAAGGTTTTGGTGTGAGGGGATATGTGGCAGGGCTTTCGCTCGAAGAAAAAACTCAGATGATCAGTCATTTAGTACATTCCATTGGCAGGGCCGAGTTTCAGCTTTCCCCATCGGCAACTTATACAGTTGATGAGTTTGCGCAGGCTTTTGCTTATGATAAAGGGGGGAAGGTTTTATTAGCGTTTTAGCTACAAATAGTTGTATTAAATAGTTAAACAAATCGTAAATTTAGCATTAAGCGCACGGGTCTCGTACGTACCTAAATTGTTTGTTATGAAAACTATATTAATACCGGTAGATTTTTCCGACACCAATACCAATGCTATAAAATATGCAGCCGACATGGGTTGTGATATGCCGGTAAAGAAGATTATACTGCTCAAAAGTTATTATACATCGGTATATGAACAAATCCTTCCTTCGCCCGATTTTTTACTGATAAGCGCTGATGATATTGAAAATGAGCGGCAAAAAATAGAAGTTCAGCTTAAGGAACTCATGAAAAAGCTGAAAAACCGCTGCCACGAAAATATTGAGATAGAAACGGTAGTTAGTACTGAGCCTATCGTTAGGGCTATACACAATGTAGTTGAAGATCAGCACCCTGACCTGATGATAGTTGGCGGCGATATGGGGCATGAGTTAAGTATGATTGGCGAACAGATCATCGAAATTGCAAAAAGCAGCCCGGTAAAAGTATTGATTATTCCGCCCGATTGTAGCTATCAGAAAATAGAACAGGCACTGGTACCCTGTGATTTGGAAGCAGTAGCCCGGCTTGGCGTTTTAAAAGGCCTTAACACGTCGCACAGCTGGCTTAACCCAAAGCTGATGCTTCTTTATGTCGATCCAAAGAAAAAACATATTGGCCGGGAGGCCGAATTTGAAGCATCGGTAAAACAACTGGTTAATTGTTATGAATGTAAGCTTCATTATTCGGAGGATAAAAATATTGTACGGGGCATACTTAATTTTGCTACAGAACAGCAGGTACAATTGATCATTGCCCTACCGGGCAAACACAGCTTTTTTTATAATTTAACCCACAGCAGCATAACCGAAGCTTTGTCTTTAAATGCCAGGCACCCGGTATTGATCCTTAAATAAGATTTCTAATCCGGAAATAGCTCTAAATGTGTTAAAACGGGGTATTACAGTGACTGTATCGTCGTGCTTATTGACGAAAGCGGCTGTAATAAACCATTGCCCGGATAATGCCATACAAAACATCCGCCAGATTCATGCCGGGTAAACAGGTTCATAATGATTTAACATCGAGGTTAAGCCGGGATAAAACCTTTCTGTTTATATTTAGTTAAGTAGTCATTTATAATTAGCTTACTTAATTAAAAGCATGGAAAATTTTACAATGCTGCAGTTTTTTGAATGGTATTACCCCGCCGGAGGCAGATTGTGGAATCAGTTAAAAAATGATGCAGAAAACCTGAAGAAAAAAGGGATCGATTCGGTATGGCTTCCGCCGGCTTATAAAGCGGCAAGCGGAGGGCTCTCGGCCGGGTATGATGTTTACGATATTTATGATCTTGGCGAGTTTGATCAGAAAGGTACAATCGCAACAAAATACGGCACCAAACAAGAATATCTCGACGCCATAGCTGCGGCGCAAAAAGCCCAGTTAAAGGTTTATGTTGATGTGGTACTTAACCATATGGGCGGTGCCGATGAAATTGAAAAGGTGAACGCCCGCAAGGTTGACCCCGCCAACCGGAACGAGTTTATTAGCGAGGTTTACGAAATAGGTGCATATACCAAGTTCACTTTTTCGGGCCGCAAGGGGAAATACTCCAAATTTATATGGGATTGGCAGTGCTTTTCGGGTATTGACTATGATGCCTATAAAAAAGAAACGGCCATATTCAGCATCCAGAACCAATATGGCGAAGGCTGGAAAGATGTGCTTGACGACGAAAACGGCAATTTTGATTACCTTATGCTTTCAGATATCGACACCCGTAACCCAAGCGTACGGGAGGAACTGAAAAAGTGGGGCAAATGGTATTTTAAAACCGCAAAATTTAATGGCTTCAGGCTTGATGCCATAAAACATATGGATCATGGCTTTTACAACGAATGGCTTGATTATATGCGCGACGAGTTTAAACATGAGTTTTTTACCGTTGGTGAGTACTGGGCTTTTGATTTGCCTAAACTGTTAGCATATATTGAAGCTACCGAAGGGCGCATGTCGCTTTTTGATACCCTGCTGCATGATAACTTTCATCATGCCTCAAGGGGCGGAAAAGATTATGATCTTACTACCATTTTTGATAATACGCTCTTAAGTGTAAAACCCGAACTGGCAGTTACACTTGTTGAAAATCACGATACTCAACCGCTGCAATCGTTAGAGCAACCGGTAGAGCAATGGTTTAAGCCTTTGGCCTATGCGTTGATCCTGCTGCGTGAGGCCGGTTATCCCTGTGTTTTTTATGCCGATATGTATGGCTCAAAATATACCGACAAAGGTGGTGACGGCGAAGATCATGAAATAGAGCTGCCTGTAATAACCGAACTGGAAACCATGCTTTATGTAAGGAAAAACATGGCCTACGGAACCCAGCGCGATTATTTTGACCACCCAAATTGTGTAGGCTGGACGCGTGAAGGCGATACAGATCACGAAGATTCAGGTTGTGCCGTAGTGATTTCAAACAGTGAGGATGGTTTTAAGGAAATGGAAATTGGGGCCGGGCATGCCGGTAAAGTTTTTGTGGACTATTTAAACAAACATGACGGCGAGGAAGTAGTGATCACCGCTGATGGCTGGGCCGAGTTTAAAGTGAAGGCCGGATCGGTATCGGTTTGGGGAATTAAGAAGTAATTTCTGTTAAACGGGGTGAACATTTTATACATTTGTTCACCCCGTAATATATACGCTATGAAATACGAAGAAATCCCTCTGGTAAATAATGAGGCCATCCACAATTTTGAATTGACTGTTGAAGGCTACCGTGCTTTTATCGACTACAAAAAAAAGGACGATAAAATTTACCTCATCCATACCGAAGTGCCGGTTGAGCTGGAAGGCAAAAGCGTGGCATCGGCCATTGTTGAAAAAACATTCAACTATATCGAACAGAATAACCTGAAACTGGTGCCGCTTTGTGTTTACGTGGCATCGTACCTGAAACGCCACCCCGAGTGGTCCCGGATATTGGCTATTGCGCCCGGTCATTAACTTATGCGCGTTTTAGTAACAGGATCATCAGGAAGATTGGGCGCGGTTACAGTTAACCATCTTCGGATAAATGGGCACCAGGTTACCGGCATTGATATCATCCCGGCCGAAACTACCGATGAACTGATTGATATATTAAATAAAGATGCTGTTTTAGCCATCGCAAAAAACACCGATGCAATTATTCATACCGCGGCAATCCACGGTAAACATTATGAACTCAACTACCCCAGGGAAGCGTTCATCGATGTAAATATTTACGGTACGCTCAATTTGCTTAATGCCTGTATTGCTAATGGTGTTCAAAAAATGCTGTATACCAGTACTACATCTATTTATGGCGATGCGATGGTGGATGCTAACCAGGCTGTTTGGGTTGATGAAGAACTGCCCATTAAACCACGTGATATTTACGATATCACCAAGCAAACGGCCGAACAGCTTTGTAAAGATTTTTTTTACCGCGAAGGTTTGCAGGCATCGGTGTATAGAGTTGGCCGTTTCCTGCCCGAAACGGATAACCTCAAACTAAACCATCGCCTGTATCGTGGCCTCGATGAACGCGATGGCGCCGAAGGCCTTCGCTTAGCATTAGAGCAAACTTTTTCCGAGTTTGAGATCTTTAACATTACCAGTAGTTCTCTTTTTAAAAAGGATGAGCTTATACAATTAAAACAGAACCCTCTCGAAGCAATAAGAAAGCATTATCCTCAGGCTGAAACTGTTTATCTATCAAAAGGCTGGGAGTTCCCAAAAAGTATCGACCGGGTTTATGTGAGCGAAAAGGCTAAACGGTATTTTGGTTATGAGCCAAAGTTTACGTTTGATTATCTGTTGAATAACCTCGAACTGTGATAAGACTTGCGAAATTTTCAAAACTTCGCAAGTCTGTTTCGAAAATAGGACGTATTGTCAAACCACTCACCTAATGAACCCAATCAACCATTCACTAAAAGGGAGAAGTACTAACCGCCGTCCATCCGCCATCAACTACCAAATTTTGCCCGGTAATATGCCTTGCATCTGGCGAAACCAAAAACAACACCGCGTTTGCCACATCTTCAACAGTTGCGGCGCGACCCATAGGGGTAATGCGGGCCCAGGTTTTTTGATATCCGGCATCTTCCATCGTGCGTTCGGTTAGGGTAGCGCCGGGAGCAACAGTGTTTACGGTAATTTGATGTTGTGATAGTTCAACCACCAGGCTTTTGGCCAGCATTTCGAGGGCTGCTTTAGTCATACCGTAAGCGGCAAGGTCCTGGTGGGCCTGGTGCCCCGTAACCGAGGACATGAACAGGATACTGCCCCCGCTTTTTTGTTTCACAATTTGCCTGGCTGCCCTTTGCGCTAAAAAGAAACTGCCCTGCAAATTAACATTCATTACAGTTTGCAGTGATTGGGCAGGGTAATTCAAAAAATCGCCAAACAAAGTGATCCCGGCATTGGCAACGGCAATGGTAAGTTTGCCATAACGCTGTACCGCTTCATCAACCATTTGCTGTATAAAATCAATGTCCGAAGCATCGCCGGCTATCGGGTAACAATTACCGCCGAGCCCGTTAATGGTATCGGACGCCTGAGCAGCCAGTTCCTCACTCAAATCGTTCAATAATACAGCCGCACCGGCAAGACTTAGCTGTTTTGCTATTTCGAAACCTATCCCTTGCCCGGCACCGGTTACTATAGCTACCTGTCCGCTAAATTTATCAGTTATCATTTTTAGGTTGATTAATCTATTGCATTATGTCATTTCGACGAATATGTGTGTTGGGGAATGATCGGGGTGAGGAGAAATCTTATACAAGCGATAATCCAAATGCATGGTGTATAAGATTTCTCCTTACTCCACAGCGCAGTCCATCCCTTCTCGTCGAAATGACATTTTTTTAATCTCTCAATGCGAATCCCTTAAAACCTCACTTCCCGAGCCCCCTCTTAAAAAATCAAGATCAGCCCCAAGATGGGCCTGCTCTACATGCGTTTGGTATAAATAAGTGTATCCCCGTTTGCTGATATTGTTATTTAATGCCAGCTTTGATTTTCTTTCGGCAATTTCTTCATTACTAACCTCAAGGTGCAGTGTACCGGCAGGTACATCAAGTTTAATCATGTCGCCATCCTGTACTATAGCCAATGTTCCGCCGATGGCCGCTTCTGGTGATACATGCAGTACTACCGTGCCAAAGCCGGTACCGCTCATCCGTCCGTCGGAAATGCGTACCATATCGGTAATACCCTGGTCGGCCAGTTTTTTGGGGATCAGCATATTGCCTACTTCAGGCATACCGGGGTAGCCTTTTGGGCCTGCATTTTTCAATACCAGAACGCTGTTTTTATCCACATCCAATGCCGGATCATTAATGCGATGATTAAAATCCTCTATATTTTCAAATACAATGGCCTTGCCGGTATGCTGCATTAAGCCCGGGCTTGCTGCCGACGGTTTCATCACAGCCCCGTTTTCGCAAAGGTTACCTTTAAGTACCGTTATACCCGCTGTTGGGTTAAATGGATTATCAACCGGCGCTATCAGTTCGCGGTTAAAACATTCGCTGTTTTCATAATTACGCAATATAGGGTGGCCGCTTACGGTTATGGCACCGCTGTTAAGTTGTTCATGCAGCTCTTTCATTAAGGCCGGTAAACCACCAGCGTAATAAAAATCCTCCATAAAATATTTACCCGAGGGCTGCAGATTGGCCAGTAAGGGTATTTTGCGGGATGATGTATTGAAATCATCCATGCTTAAATCAACCCCTATGCGGCCCGCTATGGCCAGCAGGTGAATAATAAAATTGGTAGAGCCGCCAATAGCCGCATTAACGGTGATGGCATTTTCAAAAGCCTGCCGGGTAAGGATGTCTGAAGGTTTCAGGTCTTCATGCACCATATCAACAATGCGATTGCCCGATAGGTGCGCTAATACTTTACGACGAGAGTCGGCCGCGGGGATAGCCGCATTCTCTGCCAGTGAAAGTCCCAGCGATTCGACCATGCAGGCCATTGTTGATGCCGTTCCCATTACCGCGCAATGCCCCTGGCTGCGGGCCATGCAGGCTTCGGCAGTATAAAGGTCTTCATCGTTCATTTGCCCGGTTTGATGATCGGCGAAAAAACGCCAGATATCCGATGTTCCGATATCCCGGCCCCGGTATTTCCCTGTTAACATGGCCCCGCCCGATACTACTATGGTTGGAATATTTACGCTGCAGGCTCCCATTACCAGTGCCGGCGTGGTTTTATCGCAGCCGCAAAGCAGCACCACGCCATCAAGCGGATTTGCACGGATACTCTCTTCAACATCCATACTTACCAGGTTTCGGTACAGCATGGCAGTAGGTTTAACCAAAGTTTCGCCCAGCGACATCACCGGGAATTCAACGGGATATCCACCGGCTTCATAAATGCCGTTTTTTATAGATTGGGCTAATTCCCGGAAATGGGCATTGCAGGGTGTAAGCTCCGACCATGTATTGCAGATGCCGATCACCGGTTTCCCCTGCAACTGATGTGCTGGGATGCCCTGGTTTTTCATCCAGGCGCGGTATATGAAGCCATCCTTGCCTTTTTTACCAAACCATTGCCGGCTCCGTAGCGGTTTTTCCTCCATTATAATATAAGATGTGTTGTGTTTTGAATTGGTTGTTTAACAAATATAGATTTCTATAAATCGTTTTAGGCATTGTAAATGAAAAGTTGGCTCTCTTTTTATTTAATTTAGAGAAACAAATAAACCCGATGAATAAAATATTGATAACTCTTACTCTGTTTTTATTGCTGCTGTGCAAAACCACTTTTGCCCAGCATAAAAATGGTATACGCTTCCCACCGCCGGTGCTCGAATTTCAACCACTCACTGAATTTTGCGATTTACCCAAGCAAAAGAATGAATTGGTATATACAAGAGCAGTTTATAGCTATTCGGATTCGAGGTGGAATTTGCATAGTGAAGGAAATAAATGCAGAGCAATAATGGCAAATATGTTCCTTACAGACGAGCAACTCTTAAAGCCCGATTTTTTGAAAGCATTGAAATGGGTACACCAAGATCCTAAAAGCAGATTTTTGATTGTTGATATCATCGGTTTTTTTGAAGATGATCTCTCCGGATGGGAACATGGCATCGGTAATATGGGCGCTAATAAATATCGTTTTATCGTTAAAAACGTTCTGGCTTTCTATCTGGAAACACGCTGAAACGCGTTTTAATATGTTATTAATAAATGTTGATTGTTTATTTAAAAGGAAGTCTGCCATTTTAAAAAAGAATTATTGCCGACTCTTTGCAGTTGGTTATAAACTTTTTCTGTCTGATGTATAGTATGTTAAGAAGATATTAAGGAAAATAGATAGAAATAATTTGGAGAAGGCGTAAAAGGATGTACCTTTGCAGCCCGCAAACGAGGAAATGAGTTAGCGGGTTAGTACATTAAAAGGATAGAAAAGTAAAGGAAAAAAAGATTAAAATCTTTTTTGTGGGAATGAAAAAAAATTCGCACCTTTGCAGCCGCTTCAAACAGGAGCGGTAGTTCATACAAAGGGTAAAAGAAGCGGTGCTGAATAGGGAAAGAGAAGGAAGATAAGCGCTATCAAAACTTTAGAAATAAAAAAATAAAAAAGTTTTGGAAATAAGAAAAGGTTTTCTACCTTTGCAGACCCAAACGGAAGGGTGCTTGAGAGAGCGAAAGAAGTTGAGGCTGAGTGAGTTCGGTCAATAAGAGAAGGAAGAAAGTTAACGATAGTTAATGAGTAAAACAAAAGAGCCGGAAGCGATTTTCGGGGAAATAAACTGACAAGTTGAACCAAGCGAAAGTAAGGTGAAATTATATAGCTGATTCGGATGATGAGGCGAAAAAGTTCTTTTAAGAAATGGAAATCATGTAGCGTAACGGGAGATCAACCAAAGCTAAGGCTGAGGGAGATTGAAGAGTTACAAAAAAGAAGAGAGACTGTATAAAGATATATAATACAGATTCTATTAATTAATAATAGGGTCAGTGGTTAAACAAAACATTTTACAATGGAGAGTTTGATCCTGGCTCAGGATGAACGCTAGCGGCAGGCCTAATACATGCAAGTCGGACGGGATTTGGGAGCTTGCTCCTAATGAGAGTGGCGCACGGGTGCGTAACACGTATGTAACCTACCTTAGTCAGGGGGATAGCCTCTCGAAAGAGAGATTAAGACCGCATAACATATTGAAGTGGCATCGCTTTAATATCAAATATTTATAGGACTAAGATGGGCATGCGCAACATTAGCTAGTTGGTGTGGTAACGGCATACCAAGGCGACGATGTTTAGGGGATCTGAGAGGATGACCCCCCACACTGGTACTGAGACACGGACCAGACTCCTACGGGAGGCAGCAGTAAGGAATATTGGTCAATGGACGGAAGTCTGAACCAGCCATGCCGCGTGCAGGAAGACGGCCCTACGGGTTGTAAACTGCTTTTGCAGGGGAATAAACCTTCTTACGTGTAAGAAGTTGAATGTACCTTGAGAATAAGGATCGGCTAACTCCGTGCCAGCAGCCGCGGTAATACGGAGGATCCAAGCGTTATCCGGATTTATTGGGTTTAAAGGGTGCGTAGGCGGCTTTTTAAGTCAGGGGTGAAAGACGGTAGCTCAACTATCGCAGTGCCCTTGATACTGAAGAGCTTGAATGTACTTGAGGTAGGCGGAATGTGACAAGTAGCGGTGAAATGCATAGATATGTCACAGAACACCAATTGCGAAGGCAGCTTACTAAAGTATGATTGACGCTGAGGCACGAAAGCGTGGGGATCAAACAGGATTAGATACCCTGGTAGTCCACGCCCTAAACGATGAACACTCGATGTTGGCGATATACGGTCAGCGTCTAAGCGAAAGCGTTAAGTGTTCCACCTATGGAGTACGCCCGCAAGGGTGAAACTCAAAGGAATTGACGGGGGCCCGCACAAGCGGAGGAGCATGTGGTTTAATTCGATGATACGCGAGGAACCTTACCCGGGCTTGAAAGTTAGTGAATGTGACAGAGACGTCACAGTTCTTCGGAACACGAAACTAGGTGCTGCATGGCTGTCGTCAGCTCGTGCCGTGAGGTGTTGGGTTAAGTCCCGCAACGAGCGCAACCCCTATGTTTAGTTGCCAGCATTTAAGGTGGGGACTCTAAACAGACTGCCTATGCAAATAGAGAGGAAGGAGGGGACGACGTCAAGTCATCATGGCCCTTACGTCCGGGGCTACACACGTGCTACAATGGATGGTACAGAGGGCAGCTACCTGGCAACAGGATGCCAATCTCTTAAAGCCATTCACAGTTCGGATCGGGGTCTGCAACTCGACCCCGTGAAGTTGGATTCGCTAGTAATCGCGTATCAGCAATGACGCGGTGAATACGTTCCCGGGCCTTGTACACACCGCCCGTCAAGCCATGGAAGCTGGAAGTGCCTGAAGTGCGTAACCGCAAGGAGCGTCCTAGGGTAAAGTCGGTAACTGGGGCTAAGTCGTAACAAGGTAGCCGTACCGGAAGGTGTGGCTGGAATACCTCCTTTCTGGAGCAGTATCTCTGAGTAATTCGGAACTGTTACCTACATGATATTTCTTAAAACACAAACAAAAAGACAAAAGGAAACCCAGAAGATGAAGCCATCTGTGGAATGTGCAAACGAAAGTAAGCACAGGACAAGTGGCAGTAAGCAGTGGCAGCAGCAGTAGGCAGAAAAGTCCTGCAAACTGCAACTGATAACTGCAACTAAAAACAAATAGTCCTGTAGCTCAGCTTGGTTAGAGCACTACACTGATAATGTAGGGGTCAGCAGTTCAAATCTGCTCGGGACTACTGTGCGGCGCAAGCCGCAGGCAAGAAGAGGTTAGAGAATAGAGATTAGGAAAAAGAACTAATCACTGATCAACCAATCTCTGATCGCTCATCTAACGGGGGATTAGCTCAGCTGGCTAGAGCACCTGCCTTGCACGCAGGGGGTCAACGGTTCGAATCCGTTATTCTCCACGATGTTAAGCTTAAAGCGCAAAGCCTAAAGCAGAAAGCCTTCAAAAGCTTTTAGCCTTAAGCATTTAGCTTTCAGCTCAACAAAACGTTCTTTGACATATTGGAAGAAGTAATTGAAAACAAGAGAAAACAACAGATAGGAAGTTGTTTGATTGAGAACCAAGATTACAAGAATAAGGAAACAAGATTAATCTTGCTTCCTGACTCCTGAACTCTTGACTCTGTCGAACGACGGACTAAAATAAAGACATACCTTGCGGCGCAAAAGGCGCAAGAGTAGAAGAAAGTAAGAAAGGGTACACGGGGGATGCCTTGGCTCTCAGAGGCGAAGAAGGACGTGATAAGCTGCGATAAGCTGCGGGGATTAGCAAATATGATTTGATCCGCAGATTTCCGAATGGGGAAACCTAGTTATTTGAAGAATAACTGCATAAATGCGCTAACCTGCCGAACTGAAACATCTAAGTAAGCAGAGGAAGAGAAAACAATAGTGATTTCCAGAGTAGTGGCGAGCGAAATGGAAGAAGCCCAAACCTGTTATGTTACGGCATAGCAGGGGTTGTAGGACCACAACATGAATATTAAAGAGAACCGGAACGGGGTGGGAAACCCGGCCATAGAGCATGAGAGCTGCGTACGGGTAATTGATAGTAGGATAGTGGTATCCTGAGTACCGCGAGGTCGGAGACGCCTTGTGGGAATTTGCCGGCACCATCCGGTAAGGCTAAATACTCCTGAGAGACCGATAGTGAACCAGTACCGTGAGGGAAAGGTGAAAAGAACCCCGAACAGGGGAGTGAAATAGAACCTGAAACCGTGTACTTACAAGCGGTCGGAGCCTGGAAACGGGTGACGGCGTGCCTTTTGCATAATGAGCCTACGAGTTACTCTTCCCTGGCAAGGTTAAGTGTTTAAGACACGGATCCGAAGCGAAAGCGAGTCTGAAAAGGGCGTATAGTCAGGGGAGGTAGACGCGAAACCTTGTGATCTACCCATGGGCAGGTTGAAGGTGCCGTAACAGGTACTGGAGGACCGAACCGATAAACGTTGAAAAGTTTCCGGATGACTTGTGGGTAGGGGTGAAAGGCTAATCAAACTGGGAAATAGCTCGTACTCCCCGAAATGTTTTTAGGAACAGCCTGGCGGTTGAGTTATAAAGAGGTAGAGCTACTAATTGGGTGCGGGGGAGTCAAATCCTACCAAATCCAGATAAACTCCGAATGCTTTATAATATACGCTGGAGTGAGGCTATGGGTGCTAAGGTCCATGGCCGAGAGGGAAAGAACCCAGACCATCAGCTAAGGTCCCTAAATTATTGCTAAGTTGAACTAACGAGGTCCGATTGCACAGACAGCTAGGATGTTGGCTTGGAAGCAGCCATTCATTTAAAGAGTGCGTAACAGCTCACTAGTCGAGCGATCGGGCATGGATAATAAACGGGCATCAAGCAGTATACCGAAGCTATGGATTCACAGTAATGTGACTGGTAGGGGAGCATTCTATTATCCGGCGAAGCAGGAAGGTAACTGACTGTGGAGGGAATAGAAAAGCAAATGTAGGCATAAGTAACGATAAGGCGGGAGAGAAACCCGCCCACCGAAAGACTAAGGTTTCCTGATCAACGCTAATCGGATCAGGGTTAGTCGGGGCCTAAGGTGAAGCCGACAGGCGTAGCCGATGGACAACTGGTTAATATTCCAGTACTTTTTATTACTGCGATGCGGTGACGGAGTAGTGACACTGACGCGAACTGACGGAATAGTTCGTTAAAGGCTGTAGGTATAGAGTTTGTAGTTAAGTACGCAGACTTTGCTGAAAGCTGATAGTACACCGAATCTTCGGACAAGGTGATAGTTCAGGTAATCAGACTTCCAAGAAAACCCGCTAAGCTTCAGGTAATAAAAACCCGTACCGTAAACCGACACAGGTAGTCGAGGAGAGAATCCTAAGGTGCTCGAGTGAATCATGGCTAAGGAACTCGGCAAAATGGCCCTGTAACTTCGGGAGAAGGGGCGCTGGCAGCAATGTCAGCCGCAGTGAAAAGGCCCAGGCGACTGTTTAACAAAAACACATGGCTATGCAAAATCGCAAGATGACGTATATGGCCTGACACCTGCCCGGTGCTGGAAGGTTAAGAGGGGATGTTAGTCGCAAGGCGAAGCATTGAATCGAAGCCCCAGTAAACGGCGGCCGTAACTATAACGGTCCTAAGGTAGCGAAATTCCTTGTCGGGTAAGTTCCGACCTGCACGAATGGTGTAACGATCTGGGCGCTGTCTCAGCCATGAGCTCGGTGAAATTGTGGTATCGGTGAAGACGCCGGTTACCCGCAACGGGACGGAAAGACCCCATGCACCTTCACTATAGCTTAACATTGATATCGGATACAGGATGTGTAGGATAGGTGGGAGACTGTGATCCAGCTTCGCTAGGAGTTGGTTAGTCAACGTTGAAATACCACCCTTTCTGTATTTGGTGTCTAACTCTACAAAGTGGAGAACATTGTTTGGCGGGTAGTTTGACTGGGGTGGTCGCCTCCAAAAAGGTAACGGAGGCTTTCAAAGGTAAGCTCAGTACGCTTGGTAACCGTACGCGGAGTGCAATAGCAAAAGCTTGCTTGACAGTGAGACAGACAAGTCGAGCTGGGTCGAAAGACGGATATAGTGATCCGGTGGTTCTGCATGGAAGGGCCATCGCTCAAAGGATAAAAGGTACGCTGGGGATAACAGGCTGATCTCCCCCAAGAGCTCATATCGACGGGGAGGTTTGGCACCTCGATGTCGGCTCGTCACATCCTGGGGCTGGAGAAGGTCCCAAGGGTTGAGCTGTTCGCTCATTAAAGTGGCACGCGAGCTGGGTTCAGAACGTCGCGAGACAGTTCGGTCCCTATCTGTTGTGGGCGTAGGAAGTTTGAGTGGGGCTGACCTTAGTACGAGAGGACCGGGTTGGACTAACCTCTGGTGAATCTGTTATGCCGCCAGGTGTACTGCAGAGTAGCTACGTTGGGAATAGATAAGCGCTGAAAGCATCTAAGTGCGAAACTAGCCACAAGATGAGACTTCCATTGAGGGTCGTAGGAGACTACTACGTTGATAGGTTACAGGTATAAAGGTGGTGACATCATAGCCGAGTAATACTAATTGCCCGAAGCTTTCTTCAAAGCAGAGATTAGAGGTTAGAGATTAAGAGATTAGTCGCTGCCTCTAATCCAAGACAAACAGATAAACAACAAAAGCTGTTGTTTTCTCTTAAATTCAAGTACTTCTTTCAATAATTGTCTTAGATATGAGACAACAGATATGAGACATGAGATAAAAATCTCAATACTCAAGTCTAACATCTCAAATCTATAAAATATTCAGGTGCCTATATCGGCGGTGTCTACCTCTTCCCATTCCGAACAGAGAAGTCAAGCCCGCCAGAGCCGATGGTACTGCGGTAAAACGTGGGAGAGTAGGTCGGTGCCACCCTTTATCACTTGCAATAGTGCAATAATCGCAAAAGCCTTAGCTAATACCTAAGGCTTTTTTGCGTTTAATGACCTTTTTCATAAGCCTTGTCTGTCCCGTCACTCTATTATTCATATAGTAGTCTGGCCGCAAACGCCACCCGGTAAAAAGCCACTGTTCCATTTTTAAATGGTGCACACTTGTTAAATTCCACGTAATGATATCATTGATAGTCAGACATTTATAAAATTGCAAAACCTTCTTACAGTCGGAATGAACAACTGTTATCGATAATCAGTAACTTACAAAATCACGTCTCCATTAGTAGAATACCCTGTTTTAAACATTTTAACACTGACCATATAGTATCACCATTTTGCAAAAAAATGCGTGGTAAATTGTATCACTTTTAAGATGTATTCAATATCCGGGGCTTATAGTAGCTAACTAATAATTCGACATAAAAAAATTCCTCCAATTAAAAAAAAGTACGCTATATTCACGGTGTCAAATTAAGTGTTAATCTCACACTCAGTATAAACCAAATCAGTGATAGTCATGATGTTTAAACAGGTATCTCATAAAGGCGCAAAAGTTGGGCAATCGATTGCGTGGTTCATTTTTCTTTTGGCTGGCTTGTCCGCCTTGCCGGCTATGGCAGTTATTAAATCTTTCAAAAAGGCGGCTGATGGCGTTACTTTCACGCTCGACAAAGGTTTGATGAAAGTGCTTATCCGCAGGGACGATATCGTTGAAGTAAAATATACCATCTTTGATGCTTTTGAGACCAAGCCATCATTGGTTGTGAGTAATAAATGGGTTCAGCATTCAGCGTACCAGGTTACTGATGGGAAAACCGAGGTGGTTATTACTACGGCAAAGCTGAAAGTAAAGATCAATAAGGCTACCAATGCCATCACCTATACCGATTTGAAGGGTAACGTGATCACTGCCGAGGACAGCGACAATAAATCCATTACTCCGGCAACCATCGCGGGGATCAGCACTTATAACGTTACTACACAGTTTGCATCGCCGAAGGATGAGGCCTTGTTTGGTTTAGGCTGCCATCCCTTAGATTCTATGTCGATCAATTACAAAGGCCGTAACCAGGACCTGGCTATTAAATATCTTACAGGTGCTATCCCGGTGCTGTTATCAACAAAAGGCTATGGCTTAATGTGGGATAACTATTCGGCCAGTAATTTTTATGGTGCCGAAGCGGACAACACTAAATTTAAATATGTATCCGAAAGCGGTAAGCAGGTTGATTATTTCTTTTTTTACGGGCCGGGCTTTGACCATATCATCGATCTTTATCGAACCGCCACCGGTAAAGCGCCGATGTTTGGTAAATGGGCTTATGGCTTGTTTCAATCGCAGGACAGGTACCTGAGCGAGGACGAAATCCTTACCGTAAAGGATAATTACCGCAATAACCATATCCCGGTTGATGTGATTGTGCAGGATTGGTACTACTGGGACCCATTGCCGATAGGTTCACATGTAATGAAACCGGAACGTTACCCGCATCCGCAAAAATTGGTTGATGCTTTACACGCAGCCAATATCCACGCCATGATCTCCATCTGGCCGGTGTTTGGCAAAGGCACTCCTAACTATGACGCGCTGAACAAAATGGGAGGTTTAACTGATATCACCTGGGATAACGTGGTTACCCATACTTTTGATACTTATTACGATGCCCATAACCCTAAAGCCCGTGAACTTTACTGGGACCAGGCCCGCGACAGCCTCATTAAGCGCTACGGCTGGGATGCCTGGTGGATTGATCAGTGCGAGCCGGATAATGGCGCGTTGCTTGACGCCCGCCGTCAAAGTAATTTTGCTATAGGCAAGGGCATTGATTATTTTAACACTTATTCCCTACAACACACCAAAGGCGTATACGAAGGTTGGCGAAGGGATATTCCGGGTAAACGTGCTTTCTTTTTGGTAAGGCAGTCTTTTGCCGGCGAGCAGCGCAACGCCTCTACATTATGGTCGAGCGATATTGAATGTACTTTTCATGATTTTAAAGACCAGGTACCACAAGGTATTAATGCCTGTACCTCTGGCATCCCTTACTGGACGTCAGACATCGGCGGTTATCACTATCACTGGAAACCTGCCGATTGGTCGCAGCCGGATAAGCGCGAGTTATTTACCCGCTGGTTCCAGTTCGGTACGTTTTGCCCTATTTTCCGCATCCACGGTAAAGGTGAGCGAGCCATCTTTAGCAAAAACTGGGACGAAAATACAAGGTCGATCCTGCTTA
This sequence comes from Mucilaginibacter sp. Mucisp73, assembly GCF_059491465.1. Classification (NCBI taxonomy): domain Bacteria; kingdom Pseudomonadati; phylum Bacteroidota; class Sphingobacteriia; order Sphingobacteriales; family Sphingobacteriaceae; genus Mucilaginibacter; species Mucilaginibacter sp. Mucisp73. Next base: position 6,475,802 of record NZ_CP168507.1, read on the forward strand.
ACTTTGATAAGCTCCGTTACCGTTTGATGCCATACATTTATTCACTGGCAGGCCGTGTAACTAATGATAATTATACCATTATGCGTTCGCTGGCGTTTGATTACCGCGGCGACAGCAAGGTTTACGGCATTCCTGATCAGTATATGTTCGGGCCGGCCTTTATGGTTAACCCGGTAACCGAACAACTATATACTTCAAGTGATGCAGATAAAAAAGCCAAGGCGCGCCAGGTTTACCTGCCTGCCGCCAGCAAATGGTATAACTTCTGGACCGGCGAACTGCTTGACGGCGGCCAAACCATCAGCGCTGCGGCACCTATCGAGATTTTGCCGTTATATGTAAAAGCAGGTTCAATTATACCAATGGGCCCGGATGTTGAATACGCAACCGAAAAACCAAACAGCAATATTGAGCTTCGCATCTATCCCGGCGCTGATGCTTCATTTAAGTTTTACGAAGATGAAAACGATAACTACAATTACGAGAAAGGACAATCAGCTACATTTAACCTGAACTGGAATGATAAAACCCGTAAGCTTACCATATCAGATACCAAGGGGCATTTCCCCGGCCAGCTGAAAAGCCGCACGTTTAATATTGTGATGGTTAAAGGTGCTCATGGCTCGGATGTAGCTTTAACAGCCAAGGCTGATAAGGTTGTTAAATATACAGGTAAAGCGATGGTAGTGGCGCTATAGTGCGTCATTTGAGTCATTAGGCCATTGGCTTAATTTATTGGCCAAAATTTATAAAACGTCGTTGCCGTAAGTAATTATCAAGGGAACCTGGAAAAAATGCGTGAGGCCGCGTTAGTGATAGGAGCGGATACCGGCCAATGAGCATAAGGCCTGCAGGCGTATCAGCGGATAGCACGGGCCGCAGGCAACGCCCATATTTAAACGGATCAAAAGAATATACTTAATAACTTGCAATAAGTCATCATAAGATACGAAACAATCCCCGGTTAGCAGGTCTACCCTGTACAGCTTGGGATTGTTTCGTAATGACGTTCTTCTTTATAGCTTACGTTAATTACAAAAAACGTATACAAGTGCTATTGATTCTCACACTTTCTTCACCACTTTCTTTCCCTTATTCGCTTTCATTTTCAAATTCAGCATCTCTACCAAAACAGAGAATGCCATGGCAAAATAGATATACCCTTTAGGGATATGCTGTTCAAAAGCTTCTGCCAGGAGCGAAACGCCGATCAGCAGCAGGAATGATAGCGCCAGCATTTTTACGGTTGGGTGCTTGTTTACAAACGATGCTACCCCGTTTGATGCCCACATCATAATACCTACGGCTATAACGACGGCTAAGATCATGATTTCTACATGGCTGGCCATCCCTACCGCGGTGATCACCGAATCGAGCGAGAATACGATATCCAATAACATGATCTGCAATATCGTACCCCAAAACGAATGTTTATTTACATTGCCTTCTGTCTCTTCTTCACCTTCAATTTTATGATGGATCTCGGCAGTACTTTTATAGATCAGGAACAGGCCGCCAATGATGAGGATCAGGTCGCGGCCGGAAATAGCCAGTTTTTCAACCCAATCCGGGCTGGTAATACTCAAAACCGAACTCAGGTTAAACAGGGGGGCCGTAAGCGTCATTACCCAGCTAATAGATAATAACAGCAGGATGCGGGTGATCATGGCCATGCCCAAACCAATCCGCCTGCCCTTGCTTTGCTGGGCGGCAGGCAATTTATCAGACAGGATGGAAATAAATATCACGTTATCGATCCCTAAAACGATCTCCAAAAGCGTAAGTGTGATCAGGGAGATCCAGGACTCGGCCTGGGTAAACATTTCAAAACTCATAGGTAGCAGGTATTTGTTTCTTCCCAAAAATAACAAAACCCCTGCCGTTACTGGCAGGGGCTGGTAAAAATCTGATTTTATTCCTTATTCAACGGTAACCGACTTGGCCAGGTTACGGGGCTGATCAACGTTACAGCCGCGCATTACAGCTATGTGATAAGCCAGTAACTGCAGCGGGATGGTTGCCACCAGCGGCACAAACGCCTCATTGGTTTGCGGGATCTCTATCACATAATCGGCCATGCCTTTTACTTCGGTATCTCCTTCGGATACAATAGCAATTACGTGGCCTTTGCGGGCTTTTACTTCCTGTATGTTGCTGATCACCTTTTCGTACGATGAATGTTTGGTGGCAATGAACACGACCGGCATCTCGTCGTCAATTAAGGCGATAGGGCCATGTTTCATCTCGGCAGCGGGATAACCTTCGGCATGGATGTAGGAGATCTCCTTGAGCTTTAAAGCGCCTTCCAGGGCTACAGGGAATGAACTGCCCCTGCCCAGGAACAGGCAATTGGTCGAATCTTTAAACCGGGCTGCAATTTGCCGGATATGTTCGTTTAATTTCAGGGCCTCCTGTACCAGGTTAGGGATTTCGTTTAAGCCGGTTAAATATTCAACCATTTTGCTTTGAGTGATTTTACCCCGCTGCTGGGCTATATAAAAAGCTATTAGTGTTAACACGCTTACCTGGGCGGTGAAGGCTTTAGTGGATGCTACGCCAATTTCGGGCCCGGCATGGGTATAAACGCCCGCATGCGTTAAACGCGGAATAGATGCGCCAACCACATTACAAATGCCGAAAATGGTAGCGCCTTTTTCCTTAGCCAGTTCAATGGCGGCCATGGTATCTGCTGTCTCTCCCGATTGGGAAATGGCTATCACCAGGTCTTTTTCAGTAATGATTGGGTTGCGGTACCTGAACTCGGAGGCATATTCAACTTCTACCGGCACACGCGCGTATTCTTCAATCAAATATTCGCCTACCAACCCGGCATGCCAGGAGGTGCCGCAGGCCACGATAATGATCCTGTCAACATTTTTAAGCTTCTCGGTGTATTCCTTAATGCCGCCCAGCTGAACTTTGCCCTGCTGAGGGTAAATACGGCCGCGCAGGCAGTCGCGGATGGAACGGGGCTGCTCATAGATCTCTTTCATCATGAAATGATCGTAGCCGCCTTTCTCCAGCATTTCCAGCTTTAAGTCCAGTTCCTGGATATAGGGGGTTTGTACCGAATTGTCTATGTTTTTTACCAGCAGGTTTTCACGGTGTACATAGGCAATTTCGTTATCATTCAGGTAGATCACATTTTTAGTGTACTCCACAATAGGTGTAGCGTCCGAAGCTATGAAATATTCGCCTTTGCCTACGCCAATTACCATGGGGCTGCCTTTACGGGCTGCAATAAGCAGATCGGGCTCATCCGCACTCATGATAACGATGGCATATGCGCCAATTACTTTGTTTAAAGCCACGCGCACGGCGTCTTTCAAATCAAGGCCGGTTGCCTTTTGGATATCCTCAATCAGGTGTATTAAAACCTCGGTATCCGTATCGCTTTTAAAAACATGGCCTTTTGCAGCAAGGGTTTCCTTGATCACGCCATAGTTTTCAATAATACCGTTGTGGATAATAGTAAGCCTCCTGTCGCCCGATGAATGGGGGTGCGAGTTACGGTCGCTCGGTTCGCCGTGGGTGGCCCAGCGGGTATGGCCCATTCCTATTGTCCCCTTCAGGTCAATTCCCTTCACAAAATTTTCAAGGTCCTCAACCTTGCCGGCCTTTTTATAAACTTTAAGGTCATGATCAAGCAGGGCAACACCGGCACTGTCATAGCCCCGGTATTCGAGCCTGTGAAGCCCTTTTATAACGATAGGGTAAGCATCCCTGAATCCTATATAACCAACAATTCCGCACATAAAATAATCAAGTATAAATGTTAAACGCCGCAAAATAAACAGCTATATAACACATATCTGCAATAATTATTTTGATTTTTTTCGAAAATGAGGAAGTTTTGAAATACTTAAAAAAGTATTTTAAGAAGTGTGTTTGTCTTAAACAAAAAAATCCCCTAAGCGGGGATTCTTTTGTTTATTGAGAGATATCTTACTTGCGGACTTTGGTGTAAATGATGTTCATGCGGATGCTGTAACCCGGGGTTGACTTATCGCTCCCCACTATTACCGTACGGGCTGCCGTTTGTGTTGACGGTGCCACGTCAATACCAGTTGTGGTGTTAATAAGTGTAGTATCAACCGGGGCAATGTAGGTACCGTAATCAACTGTTTTTTTACGGATCAGGTCCTGAACAAAAGCCGTAACCAGGAAGTGGTATTCTTTTTTGGTACGGTCATACCTGCCGCCAAATAAACTTGTTTGCGAACGCGGGTCACTTGCGGTGGCGTCTTGTATTAATGTTCTTTGTTTGGCAATATCCAGCCTGTACATCGTTAGCTTGGGCAAAGGTGCATAAGGTACACCTGAACCGGCACGTGGTGTTATCACAATTTCGGCACGGTTTAATACTACCGATGAGTCAACAAGCTTGTCAAGACCAGGGAAACTGAGCTTAGCCCTTAAGCCTGCAAGCCCCTGGAGGTAAACCGTATTTTGCGATGTTGTTGTATTATTCAGGGCTGCCTGGATAGTAGTACTATAAGTATGCGTAATTTCGGCAGCACGGTTAAAGAACGGCAGGGTTACGGATGCCGTATCAATGGTACTGGATGTTGTACTGGTGGAGGCGGTAACAACCTTATAAAAAACATCAATTTGCGATGAGGCCAGATTGAGCTGGATAATACCGCCGGCATCGCTGGCCTGTGCCTTGTCTAATGAAAGGTAAAGGCCTTTTATAGTACTTTGAAAAGTTGTTGGTGATGCAAGTACAGCACCGCTTGCATTAAACAGGTTGTTATAGATAAAAGCTTTACTAAGCGGTACACGTAACTGAGGTGCTACGCGCTGAACGGTATCTAATGTGTCGGTACGGATGCGGGCTATGGTGATACTATCATGCGTACGGGCTGTGAAGGTCTTAGACCCAAGCAAAGTGCCCAGATCGGCATCCCAGTGGTTATTGCTGTAATAAGTTTTGCTTTCTACCTTTTGTTGAAGCTGATACACGTTTATTTTATAGCGTGAAGCCAGCGAATCGCCATAAAAGCCGTCAGAGTATCTAAGCACAAGTACAGCCGAGTCAATTGTCAGGGTGCCAGCAGGAACAGTGTAAGCGGCGCCGTTAGGCAGGTTAACACCTAAAGCAACAATGCTTTTTGTTGTGCCGAATACCGGGTCGGTAAAGTTGGCAAGCGGTGTCCGGTTTTGACCCGAGGTAGCCGCGGTATCTTCAACAACAGTGTTAATAACAATGTTGGTATCAACTATCAGGTTGCCATTGATCTCGTTTTGATCATTGACGCCCAAACCAATACCATCCTGGCGTTTACAACTGTTCAAAATAAAAAGACTTATTAACAGGGTCAATAAGTCTAATCGGAAAAATTTCATATATAATATTAAGTCTTATGCAACATCCACCAATTCGTCGTTGGTAATTTCGTCGTAAAAATTGTAATAATTTTCGAAATCTGCGGTAGAATCAAATTCTAAAACCGATTTATTGCTGTTTTTAACATTATTTAACACATCTGCATCAATATCAGGGCTGCCCAAAACAATACCATCTGAGTAGTGGATTGCACCGGCATACAGCGCCGAATTGGTACCGCCTTTGTAAGGCTCCACATGTTGCTCGTTCATATTGCTCATGATGGCTTTGGTAGCAAAGTCATTGTGCAATTGCTCTTTAAAATCATTTTCATAAATAGAGTAAATGATTTTTGAGTGCTTAAATGTAGGATCGTCTTTGTAGGTTGTTTTCAGATAAGCAGGCACAAGCGCGCTCATCCAGCCATGACAATGGATCACATCCGGTGCCCAGCCTAATTTTTTAACAGTTTCTAATGCACCTTTGCAAAAGAAAATCATACGCTCGTCATTGTCGGCGTAAAATTTACCTTCCTTGTCTGCAAACACATGCTTACGCTGAAAATATTCTTCATTATCCAGAAAATACACCTGCATACGCGCCGCCGGGATAGATGCTACTTTGATGATCAGCGGGTTATCATTATCGTCGATAATAATATTCATACCCGACAACCTGATCACTTCATGAAGCCTGTTCCTGCGCTCATTGATATTGCCGAAACGCGGCATAAGGATACGGATCTCGTAACCTTTCTCCTGCATGGCCTGCGGAAGTTGGCGTGTTATTTCAGCAATTTTTGTGAGTTCAAGGAAAGGGGACATTTCATGAGTTATAAACAAAAGCTTAGATTTACCCATCACTAAATCAGTATTTAAAATGTAAAGAAGTCAAAAAATTTGAGTTTGCAAATATAACTAATATTATATAAACTGCCAACGAATTATGCAAGTAACTTTTGGTTATTTTTAAGCAATTGTACACCTTTGCCAAATTTTGTAACACCTATTACGTTGAAAATATTCAGCACTAAAAATGAAATAACCGATTATTTTAACCGTAAGCCGGTAAAAGTAATTGGCTTTGTACCAACCATGGGCGCATTGCATAAAGGGCACCTGGGTTTAATTGAACTGGCAAAGCAGCAAAGCACCCAGGTTGTTTGCAGTATTTTTGTAAACCCTACACAGTTTAACGATCCTAAGGACCTTGAAAAATACCCCCGCCCTATAACAGATGATATCCGCCGCCTGGAAGAAGTTAACTGCGATATTTTGTTTAATCCGCAGGTTACCGAGATGTATGCTGATAATGAAAAATGGCATTTTGACATGGGCGATCTGGAATACCTGCTGGAAGGAAAATTCAGGCCCGGACATTACCAGGGAGTTACTCAGGTAGTGAATAAGCTGTTCAATATTGTGAAGCCCGATATCGCTTTTTTTGGGCAGAAGGATTATCAGCAGTTTATGGTGATCAGTAAAATGGTTGAGGTGTTGGAGATGCCCGTTAAGCTGGTGATGTGCCCGATTGAGCGTGAGCCCGACGGCCTGGCCATGAGCTCAAGGAACATCCACCTTACCCCGTATGACAGGGAACACTCGCTCATTCTTTCCAAAGCCCTTAACCGGGTTAAGGACAACTTCGATATCAACAAAATTGACACCCTGCAGCAGCAGGCAGCTCAAATGATCAGCAGCGAACCCGGCGTTGAGCTGGAGTATTTTGAGATAGCCGATGGCAAAACACTGCATCATGCCGCCCCTGCATCCGAAACTATTGTTGCCCTTGTTGCAGCACGCGTAGGTAAAACAAGATTGATTGATAATGTGTTGATTTCTTAGTCGATAGCCCATAGTCGATAGTCCATGGATGCTTTGGTAGACTGGTTATCCGGCCGATGGAAAATCTTTTACAATCTATGGACTATCGACTATGGACTATCGACTAAATTTATTCCTAACTTTGCGCCATGATAATTGAAATATTAAAGTCCAAAATTCACCGGGTTAAGGTAACGCAGGCGGAGTTGAATTATGTGGGCAGTATCACTATTGATGAAGACCTGATTGAGGCTGCAAATATCATCCCCAACGAAAAGGTTCAGATAGTGAACAATAATAACGGCGCCCGCTTTGAAACCTATGTTATCAAAGGCGAACGCGGAACAGGCACCGTATGCCTTAACGGCGCTACTGCCCGCCTGGCACAGGTTGGCGATATCGTGATCATTATGTCATACGCCTACATGGAGGTTGAAGAAGCCCGGAATTATGAGCCAATTTTGATATTCCCCGATTCAGATAATAAATTGATCAGGTAAATTTTTTGTAAGATCCCCGGTTTAATTGGCCGGGTACGATCCAATTCCCAACGATACTTTCAGGCTGGCATCAGTTGCCGCAGCTTTACGCAGGCGATAAACCATCCGGATGCGTACGCTTGGCTGCCGCACCAGTTCGTCTAAAAAGTGTGAGTTGTCAATGTCAAGTACTATGCTGTTGCCGGCGTTGGGTTGGATATCTTTACGTATGGCCACCATCACCTCTTCGCTGCCATCGTTTTTAGCCATGTATACCCTTAATGACGCTATATTGCCAATGTTATAATCTGATGGGTCGCTCGACTGCAGTTTGGCTGATATGATGCGTACCTCGCTTATCCTGCTGGCATTGTTGCCATCTTTAGTAAAATCCTGGTCAAAGCTGTTACCCGTGCTTATTGCGGTTTCAGGTTCATCAACTTTGGCCGATGCCGGAATAACCATAGTGGCGGTATACGGGAATGTTGATTTAACAACTGATTGCAGCATAGCACAGCTGCCCCAAAATAAAATAGCCGCAAGCAACGGAAAAACAGGCTTCTTTATCATAGTCCTTAAAATATAAAGTATTGCGCCCTGGCGCAATTACAGGTTCAATTGGAAATTACAGGCCGGGCTGTAAGTAAATATAGTGAGATTTTACGGAAATAGTAAGCCTATTGTTTTAAGAAAATGTGCCCCTAAACTTAAAAAATGCCGGGTGTTATTGCGACAATATTAAATATGAAAAAAAACATGAATGGTGTTTGTTAAAACTCTATCTTTGCACCCCGACGCTGAAGTCGGGATTTCTTGGCTTTCAGCGCATAGGAAAAACCGTTTAAAGGCCTAAATGCCTTTGACTTTTGACTTAGAACTTTTGACTTAAAAAAAGCCCTATGCCCAAAGACACCTCCATCAAATCCGTTCTGATCATTGGCTCCGGCCCAATCATTATCGGCCAGGCTTGCGAATTTGATTATTCCGGCTCACAAGCCGCTCTCTCGTTAAAAGAAGAAGGCATCTCCGTTTCTATTATTAACAGCAATCCGGCAACTATCATGACGGATAAAGTTATCAGCGATCATGTTTACCTTCTGCCGCTCACCTGCGAAAGCATTGAGAAAATTTTAACCGAACAGCAGATAGACGCTGTGCTGCCTACCATGGGCGGTCAAACCGCGTTGAACCTTTGTATCGAAGCGTCTGAACGCGGCATATGGGAAAAATATGGCGTTAAAGTTATCGGTGTAGATATTGCCGCCATTGAAAAAACCGAAAACCGCGAGGCTTTCCGCCAGCTGATGGTTGACATCGGCGTAGGGGTGGCCAAATCAAAGATCGCCAACTCTTTCCTTGAAGGTAAAGAAGGCGCGCAGGAAATTGGCTTCCCGCTGGTTATTCGCCCAAGCTATACACTGGGTGGTAAAGGCGCGGGTTTCGTTCACAAAAAAGAAGATTTCGACGCTGCCCTTAACCGTGGCTTACAGGCTTCACCAACCCACGAGGTATTGGTTGAACAGGCAGTATTAGGCTGGAAAGAGTACGAATTGGAATTGCTGCGCGATAGCAACGACAACGTGATCATTATCTGCTCTATCGAGAACTTTGATCCGATGGGTATCCACACCGGCGACTCGATCACTGTAGCCCCTGCCATGACCCTGAGCGATCGTTGCTACCAGGAAATGCGTAACCAGGCTATCAAGATGATGCGCGCCATCGGCAACTTTGCCGGCGGTTGTAACGTTCAGTTCTCGGTAAACCCTGCTGATGAAGCGATCATCGCTATCGAGATCAATCCTCGTGTATCACGCTCATCAGCGCTTGCTTCAAAAGCTACCGGTTACCCAATCGCTAAAATTGCTGCCAAGCTGGCGATAGGTTACAACCTTGATGAAATTGAAAACCAGATCACCAAAACAACCTCGGCTTATTTTGAGCCTACTTTGGATTATGTGATCGTTAAAATACCTCGCTGGAACTTCGATAAGTTCAAAGGCGCTAACAGAGAACTTGGCCTGCAGATGAAATCGGTAGGTGAGGTGATGGGCATTGGCCGCAGCTTTACAGAAGCCTTGCAGAAAGCCTGCCAAAGCCTGGAGATCGGTCGTGCCGGTTTAGGCGCCGACGGTCGTCAGAGCCGCAACCTCGAAGAGATCATGGCCAGTCTTGAGCATCCAAGCTGGGACAGGTTATTCCACATCTATGATGCCCTGAGCCTTGGTGTGCCAATCGAGTCGGTACGTAAAGTAACCAAGATCGACCGCTGGTTCCTGAACCAGATCCAGGAGCTGGTTAACCTTGAAACAGAGCTTCGCCGTTATTCATTGAACAACGTTCCCGAAGAATTCCTGTACACCCTGAAACAAAAAGGTTTCTCTGACGTGCAGATAGCCCACATTTTAGGCAACGTTACCGAGGAAGATGTGTACCAGCGCCGTAAGGCTTTAGGCATGCACCGCGTTTACAAAATGGTGGATACCTGCGCTGCCGAGTTCCCTGCTAAAACTCCATACTACTATTCAAGCTATGAAGGCGAAAACGAGTCGGTAGCATCTGACAGGAAAAAGATCATCGTATTAGGCTCGGGCCCTAACCGTATTGGCCAGGGTATCGAGTTCGACTACAGTTGTGTGCACGGCTTGCTTGCAGCCAAGGAAGCAGGTTTTGAAGCCATCATGGTTAACTGTAACCCTGAAACTGTATCAACCGACTTTAACATGGCCGATAAGCTGTACTTTGAGCCTGTTTACTGGGAGCATGTACGCGAAATCATCGAGCTTGAAAAACCTTATGGGGTAATTGTTCAGCTGGGTGGCCAAACAGCCCTTAAAATGGCCGAGAAAATGCACGAGCACGGTATCCGAATCATTGGCACATCATTCAATGACATGGACATCGCGGAAGACCGCGGCCGTTTCTCCGACCTGCTGAAAGACCTTGACATTCCATATCCAAAATACGGTGTAGCTGAGAGCGCTGAAGAAGCACTTGAAGTTGCTCACAAAGTTGGTTATCCGGTGTTGGTAAGGCCAAGCTACGTATTAGGTGGCCAGGGCATGAGCATCGTGATCAATGACGAAGACCTGGAGAAAGCCGTGGTAAGCTTACTGCGCAACCTGCCTGGCAACCGTGTACTGATCGACCACTTTCTTGACCGTGCCGCTGAGGCTGAGTCTGATTCGATCAGCGATGGTGAGGATGTACATATTGTAGGGATCATGGAACACATTGAGCCTGCAGGCATCCACTCGGGCGATTCATTCGCTGTATTGCCTCCGTTCGATCTGTCGGACAATGTAATCCACCAGATAGAAGAATATACTAAAAAAATAGCAAAAGCGCTTAACGTACGCGGTTTGCTGAACATACAATTCGCGGTTAAGGATGATAAGGTGTATGTGATCGAGGCAAACCCGCGTGCTTCACGTACGGTGCCTTTCATCGCCAAAGCTTACGATGTGCCATACATCAACATAGCCACAAAGGTTATGCTTGAAGCCAATAAGCTGAGCGACTTTACCATCGAACGCAAGCTTTGGGGTTATGCCATCAAAGAACCGGTATTCTCATTTGATAAGTTCCCTGAAGTTACCAAGGAGCTTGGCCCTGAAATGAAATCGACAGGTGAGGCTATCCGCTTTATCCCTAACCTGCAGGATCCATACTTCAGGCACTTGTACAAAGAGAAATCAATGTATTTGAGTAAATAATTAAAACATTAAATTGCAGCCTTTGTAGTTTAATTGCTAATAACGTGAACCTGCAGCCCTAATTGCAGGTTCACTATTGTTGTATTTAGTTGCTATAGATTGAAAGTTAATACGGCTAATGGTCAGGAAATCAACCTGAAGAGTGTTGATCCTGAAGATATGGATGATGTTTTAGTGAAAATTGAAAAATCATTTAACATCAGTTTAAACGATACATCGGTAAACGATGTGCAAAACTTTGGTAAACTTTGCGACGTTGTTGTTGAAAAGGTAAAAAAAACAAATGATGGCTGTACCACACAGCAGGCGTTTTACAAACTCCGTAATGCCATCAATACATCATCGGGGTATGATAAAGATATCATAAAGCCCCAAACCAAACTCGCTGATCTTTTTCCGCGCGATAGCCGTATTGAGGCTGTGGCCGCTATTGAAGAAGAGATGGGTTTCCAGATCCGGTTGCTTCAGCCCAAGCAATGGATAGTTAACCTGTTTTCCATGATATTGGTGGTTAGCTTTGTTCTGGCCTTTTATTACCTGGCCATAGGTATTGCCGGTATGGTAATAGCCGGGATGGGTTTAAAACTCGCGGGACGTTTTGGCAAAGAGATGCATGTAAAAACCATCGGCGACCTGGCCGAAAAAATTGCCCGGGAGCATTATCTAAAATGCCGTCGCGATGCATCTACCATAAACAAAAACGAGGTTTCTGAAAAATTAAGGCAGCTCATTGTAACAAACGGGTAGGTGTTTATCCGGCTTGAATAGCTTTATTTATCTACCATTAATCCTTTTACTTCAAAGCTAACCTTTCGGCCGGGGTTGGTATTTATCTTATGCTGGTTTTTGCCGCTAACCGTATCGCCGGCCATGTGCTGCAGGTCATCGGCAATAAATTGTTTGGCCGCTATTCCTGAAATGATTACCGTACGGCCCGCCAATTGTCGGGGGAGGTTTATCCCTGCATTGGTGAAATGGGCCGTTATAACCCGGTTGTTACCCGCATCCATTTCAAACCAGCCGCCTTTTTCTTTGGTTACTTTAATAACCCTGCCGCTAACGGCCGTAGTGATCCGTGTTTTTTTACCCATAAAAGCTTCCAGTTTGGAGGCGGGCATTAAAGCTATCGTGTCGGGCTTTTCGCCAAATATCATTCCGTGGGGCAGTGGTACATGTTTTTGCGCAATAGCTGTATTGGCTATCAAAATGGATATGAACAGCGTTATGAGTTTCATAGTAAATTAATAACAGGTATACACCAAAAATGTTGCCGGATTTTGATGATTTTGCCCCCGTGTGGAAGCAGTTGACCGGTTTTATTTGTGTTTGCAGGGCGGCGGAGCCTTTTGGTAAGTAATAAGTATGTTAATATTTGTTAAAATGTTACTTTAAAGTAATTTGCTACGTATTGATAAGTTAATTTTGCTTACTTACTACATATAACTTTTAAACTAACTCGTGAAAAAGAGCTTTACCAAAACAATTTTATTTGCCGTTGCTTTGGCCGGCACAAGCTGTGGTAAAAAAGGAAACGTTACACCCGTAACCGTGCCTGATTTAACCACAATGGATGTGGTGACTACCGAAAGTGGAACCATAGCCTATACAGGCGGTTTATTTAATGGATCGACTGACGTGAGCCTGAGCAGCTACGGTATCTGTTACAGCGCCACCAATCAAACTCCCACCACTGCCGATAAGAAAACCACCGACACGGTAATTGTGTACGCCTATACTACAAAACTTACCGGCTTAAGCCCTAAAACAACTTATTATGCACGGGCATATGCTGTAAACAGCGCGGGTACAGGCTACGGTAAAGTGGTGCAGTTTACCACCGGCGATGGTACAACATCAACAGGGGGCACAGTTAGCACATTGGCCGGTAATACCACGGCCGACTTTGTTGACGGTTTGGGCGGCGCCGCTCTTTTCAACAGTCCGCAGGGGATAACCGTAGGTACCGACGGCAATATTTATGTAGCCGATTCATTTAACAGTGCCATACGCAAAGTTACTACGGCAGGAGATGTCACTACACTTTCCGGCAACGGTAGCATTGGTTATGTTGACGGCCCTATAGCCACCGCACAGTTTTATGCTCCGCAAAGTTTGGTTACCGATGCAACGGGCAATATTTATGTAGCCGATTATGGCAATAATAATATCCGTAAAATTACCCCGGCAGGTGTGGTAAGCACTTTTGCAGGCAGCGGCGATGCCGGATATGCCGATGGTACAGGCACCAAAGCAACGTTTAACAGTCCGCGCGGGTTAGCAATTGATGGCTCCGGAAATATTTTTGTGGCCGATATGGGCAATAACCTGATCCGCAAAATAACACCGGCGGGTGTTGTTACCACATTTGCAGGCAGCAGGGGTGCGAGCTACCTGGATAATGCAACCGCAACCAGCGCTACTTTTAATAAGCCCAACGGCATAGCTATTGATGCCAATAATAATATATATGTAGCCGAAACGCTTAATCATGCCATTCGTAAAATAACCCCGGCGGGTGTTGTTACTACTTTTGTTGGCGGTAATAAACGGACCGGAGTTGTTGGCAACCCGTCGGCCATTGCGTTTGATAAAAGCGGGAACCTCTTCATAGCCGACCAGAATGGCAGGATCCTGGAGATCACCAGGGATAAAGTGTTAAAAGTAATTGCCGGTAACGGAACAAGCGGGTTCGCGGAAGGTGTGGGCACTGCAGGGATCTTTAACTCGCCGCAGGGTATTACAGTTGATGCCGGCAACAATGTTTACGTAGCCGACTATTATAACAACCGTATCCGTAAGATTGTGCTGCAATAAGCGGCTTAGTGCTTAAATATTTTCAGCGGGATAGTTTTTCTTTCGGGAAAAATTATCCCGCTTTTTTATGTGAGATTTTTAAATTTTCAAATCCCCTCTTGAGAGGGGGCGCGAAGGGGAGAGCGTTAGCAGGGGTGTGTTTATGTAATTAGCTTATCAAAGCAGAGACACACCCCTTCGCCCCTCTCAAGAGGGGAGCCGCACAATCCCACGCTTTTGTTAGCTCATCTTTATCTTATTTAACCCTGCTTTAATTCTTCTTAAAATCATACGCGCCCCGCTCTACAAAATCAGCCACTTTTACGCGTACTCCCGTAACCTCGCCGTTTTGTACCATGAACGGAAATACAGCTTTCCCCAGTGTAGGATCAGAAAAGGTTACATAAAAGCGGTTACCGCCAAGTGGTTTTAGCAAGGCATACATTTTAGGGTGATGCTCAAAGCGCATTTCAAGATTGTTGCCCTCGCCCTGGGTAACCTCCATGTTGCCATAAAAATCGTTGCTGTACTTGCCAATGTATTTGTTTGGCAGCAACATTGGTTTGGGGTTTAACAGTACAGAATCCCTCAGCTTTTTATCTTCGGCCTGTTCGGTTGCGATATTGGCTTTGTATTGTTTTAAATAACCTTCGCTGTAATTGCGGAAAGGTTGTTTGAAGTAAGCATCTAAAATATCCCAGCGCAGGGCCTCAAACAACTGGTTCTGATCGGTATTGGTTAATATGATGATGCCCAGGTTATCCTGCGGCGAAAGCGTTACTGACGACAAATAGCCGTTAACCCCGCCATCGTGCATCACCAGCCTGTGGCCCGAGTAGTCCTGGATAAACCAGCCTAAGCCATAAAGCTCAAAGTTATTTTCGCCGTTCATATGATGAACACTACTCACAATATCCTGCGGCACACGTGTTGCCTGGATGGCTGCGGAAGGGATCACCTGGCGCTGCCCAACCTTACCATCGTTCAGTAAAGCAAGTGCCCATTTGCTCATGTCATTTACCGACGAGCTGATAGATCCCGCAGGTGCGATCCCATCTATCTGGCAATAAGGGATTGGCGTAAGCCTGCCGTCGACAATAGTATGCGGCACCGTGCGGTTTAAGGATGTTGGCAAATCCTTGCTTAGGGCCAAAGTATTGCCCATGCCCAGTGGTGCAAAAATGGCTTCCTTTAAGTAAGCTTCCCATGAGTGCCCGTTGGTAACCTTCGGAATGATCTCGCCGGCCGTTAAAAATGCGGCGTTGGTATATCCCCAGCGTGTGCGGAACGGATAGGTAGCTTTAAGCTTGCCCAAACGCTGAATTACCTCCTGGCGGGTAAGGTTGGTATTGTAAAAAGTAAAATCGCCCTGGAAGGTCCGGAAGCCGAGGCGGTGGCAAAGGAGGTCGCGCACTATTACCTGGTCGCTTGCGTTTTTGTCTTCCAGTTTAAATTCAGGTATGTATTTGGTTACCTTATCATCTAATGACAGTTTTTTGTTTGCCTCCAGCATGGCAAGCGCTGTTGCCGTGAAAGCCTTGGTATTGCTGCCTATCATAAACAGGGTATTTTCATCAACTTTGTTCATGAGGCCAAGCTCTTTAATGCCATAACCTTTCATCAGCACAACCTTGTTATCTTTCACAATACAAACAGCTATGCCTGGCACGCGCCAGTTGGTTAAGGCCTTGCTGATATATAGGTCTAAACTGTCTTTAATGAATTTGCTCCTGTCGGCCCGCTGGGCGTTTACCGATGCGAAAAATAACATGCAGGCAGCGAGCAATAGAGGTATTTTTTTCATTACAGAGGGCTTTAGAGTTCTTTATTGTGCTAATTTAACGCAAAATTTACAGTGACGTTATTTAATAAATAAAAATAACGCCGCTCTATTAATTCAAACTAAATGTATATGAAATTTTACCGTTCGGGATTATTTTTCCTTACTGCGCTATTGTTAATCTTACTGCAAAATACGGCCCGGGCGCAACGGGCTGCCGTTAACTGGACAAAAGACGGCTATCAGTATTACCGCATAACCGGCGGGCAGATCATCATGATTGATGCCCGCGATACCTCCAAAAAAACTGTTTTTATTACCAAAGAAGAATTGACACCTGCAGGCAAAGCGCCTATCAGTGTTAAAAGGTTTACGGTGAGCGATGATAACAAAAAAGTGCTCATTAATACCAATACCAAAAAAGTATGGCGTTATGATACCCGCGGCGATTACTGGGTTTATGATTCAAACACCAAAAAACTTTGGCAGTTGGGTAAAAACCTGCCGGCATCATCACTGATGTTCGCTAAATTTTCGCCCGATGGCAGTAAAGCTGCTTACGTAAGCGGGCATAATATCTACATGGAAGACCTCGCCGATGGCACAGTAAAACAATTAACTACCGATGGTACCCAAACGCTTATCAACGGTACTTTTGACTGGGCTTATGAGGAAGAGTTTGGCTGCCGCGATGGTTTCCGCTGGTCGCCGGATAGCAAATCAATTGCGTACTGGCAATTAGACGCCAGCAAGATCAAAACCTATTTGATGCTGAACACTACCGATTCGGTTTATCCCTATGTTGTGCCGGTTGAGTACCCTGTTGCGGGCGAAGATCCAAGCTCATGTAAAGTGGGCGTTGTTAACACCGCTACCGGTACAACTACCTGGATCAATGTGCCCGGCGATGCTGTGCAGCACTACATCCCCAATATGGAATGGGCCGATAACTCAAACGAAGTTATTCTTGAACAACTAAACCGTGCGCAAAATGAAAGCCGCGTGTTTATAGGCAACGTGTCAAACGGTACCACCCGTGTAATTCGCGAAGAACACAACGATTCATGGATTGACGTTAAAGCGCGTGTAGCCGGCGGCGACCCGGTAGGCTGGGGCTGGATTGAAAAAGGTAAAAGCTTTTTATGGCTGAGCGAAAAGGATGGCTGGCGCCATTTGTATAAAATAACCCGCGAAGGCAAAGAAAGCCTGATCACCAAAGGCAACTATGATGTGATCGGCATCGACATGATCGACGAAGCTTTGGGTTATGTATACTTCATCGCTTCGCCGGATAATGCTACACAGAAATATCTTTACAAAATAAAATTAAGCGGCGGCACGGCCGAGCGTGTTTCGCCTGCTGATGAACCGGGGACGCATAGCTATGATATTTCGCCGAATGGCAAGGTTGCGCTGCATAATTTCAGCAACAGCTATACCCACCCTCAAAGCGAGGTGATCAGTTTGCCCGCTCATAAACATATCGGCGGTACTGTAATAGCCGTTGATAAAAACGCTAAAAATAAACCCGAGTTTTTCAAAGTAAAAACTGTTGATGGCATTGAAATGGACGGCTGGATGGTAAAGCCAACCAATTTCGACCCAAATAAAAAATACCCGGTACTGTTTACCGTTTATGGCGAACCGGCCGGACAAACCGTAACGGATACCTGGGGAACAGGTCGTAACAGGCTGTATGAAGGCAGCATGGCCGATGACGGGTATATTTACATGTCGGTTGAAGGCCGTGGCGCCCCTGCCCCTAAAGGCACAGCCTGGCGCAAGGCTATTTACAAGAACATAGGGATCATCAATATCCGCGATCAGGCTATGGCTGCCAAAGAGATCATTAAATGGCCATTTGTCGATTCCGCCCGTATAGCAGTGCACGGCTGGAGCGGCGGCGGTTCATCAACCCTTAACCTGATGTTCCAGTATGGAGATATTTATAAAACAGGGATAGCGGTAGCGGCCGTAGGCAACCAGCTTACTTATGATAACATTTACCAGGAGCGCTATATGGGCGTACCAACCGATGATGCAGGTCGTGCAGTGTTTACCAAAGGTTCGCCGGTTACTTATGCTAAGAATTTGAAAGGCAACCTGCTTTACATTCATGGCACGGGCGATGATAATGTGCATTACAAAAATGCCGAGCTGCTGATTGATGAACTGGTGAAATACAACAGGCAGTTCCAGCTGATGTCATACCCTAACCGTACGCACTCGATATCGGAAGGCGAAGGTACAACACAGCATTTGCGCACGTTATTTACACAGTATCTGAAAGCTAAATGCCCTCCGGGAGGAAGATAATATATTAACAGGCAAAGCCCTCATATAGTCCATTATATGAGGGCTTTGCGTTTGCCGGGAAAAAGAATATGCTGCTGTATCATTATGCTTTTTTTAAGCGTAATCATTGATATGAAACAAATTACGAATCCTGCCAAAGTGTTAGGCTTGTTAGCTATTGTTTTAGTAACCGCGTTTTGGGGCTGTCATAAAGAGACAGTAACAAACAGCGAGCTAAACATATCCGGAAAATGGATTGTTCCTGCTGCTTTTTCAAAACAATGGACACAATATGAATACGATTTTAAAACCGATCACACATTTGAAGGTACGGTGACCAGTATCGACTCGGTTTCCAAAAAGCTTATCGGAACAGCGTCAAAAAGGGTTGGAAAGTATAAGATCCAGAATTCGGTGTTAACCTTGTATGATATAACCGATTATCAAAATAAAAACAATGCTTTTGGTCCGGTTTCCGAACTGGCGGCGGTTAGCAACGTCATTGCGGTAACGGCGAACTACACTATGGTTTTAAATGCCGGAGGGAATGTACTTACGTTGACATATATATGCGGACCGGCCGACGATTGTACCGCGCCGCAGGGTGTGAACTATTTTAAGCAATAACCGATTTATAATTCCGCGGGATATGAAAAATGCCAGTGACAAGTGTTACCGGCATTTTTTCTTTGGGATGTTTTAGTAAGTATCGGTAATTTAATAGTCTTCGGCATTTAAATGATCTATAAATGAGTCCCCATTTTTTGAGGGTGATTTTAACGGCTCGGTATCAAAATCACTCTTGCGGCCAAGCATAGTGAAGTTTTCGGCCACAATTTCGGTAGTATATTTTTTTATACCTTCCTTATCCTCAAATGAGCGGGTGCGGAGTTTGCCCTCAATATAAACCAGCTTCCCTTTTGAAAGAAACCTGGCCGCTACTTCTGCCAGTCCCCGCCACATTACAATATTATGCCATTCGGTTTGTTCAACCTTGCGGCCATCTTTGTTAAAAGTTTCGGAAGTAGCTAAAGGGAAACTCGTAACAGATACGCCACCTTCTAAATTCCGCACTTCAGGGTCTTTGCCTAAGTGGCCAACGAGTATTACTTTGTTTATTCCAGACATGCCATAAATTAACGCAAAATTATTTTACAAATTAAAAATATTTTTTAATAATATAAAAATGATTTTTGGTAAAGCTAACTCCGGCAGGTTCTGAACGTTGATTTTAACCCAGTTTTCGTGCGTTTTAAGGGGCTGGTTTTCAATTTTTATCAGCCTTACAAAAAGCCGCTGATGGGTAAGGATGTGTTTATGCACCGGCGAGATTTCAGTAGCTTCAATATCATCACCAAAAAAAGCTAAAACTTCGGGTTGTTTCAATAGCGCTGTCAGGGTTAAAAGTGAGCTTGTTTCTACCATAGGCAAATCAAACATATTGGCCCAGATGTCTTTATCGCCCCTTTTGTTCATCAAAATGGTGTCGCCGCTGGTTACCAGGAAATAATTAAAAAAGCGCTCACGTACTTTTACAGTTTTTAATTTCACCGGAAGTGCGGCTACAGCATTGGTGTTGAAGGCCACGCAGCCCAGGCGGACAGGGCAAATACCACAGGCCGGATTTTTAGGTTTGCACAGCATGGCGCCAAACTCCATCATGGCCTGATTGTGCAGTCCCGGCATTTTCTTATTAAGAAAATCATTGGCAACCTGTTGAAATGTTTTTTTACCCCCGGTTGAGTTGATTGGTTCATAGATACCCAGGTATCGCGCCAGTACACGATAAACGTTACCGTCTACCACGGCTTTGGCTTCATTAGCCGCAAACGAAGCGATGGCGGCGGCCGTGTATTCGCCAATGCCTTTTAGTTTTATCAGTTCATTATAGCTATCCGGGAAACGTCCGTTATGGAGCTCCTGTACCAACCGGGCTGTTTTAAGCATGTTGCGCCCCCTGGAGTAGTAACCCAGTCCCTGCCACAGCTTCAGGATTTCATCTTCATGAGCAGTGGCAAAACTGCTTACGTCAGGATATTTTTCCAGGAAACGATAAAAATATGGCATGCCCTGTTCAACCCGGGTTTGCTGCAGTATGATCTCGGATAGCCAGATCACATAAGGATCGGTAGTATTGCGCCAGGGCAGGTTTCGTTTGTTGTTTAAGTACCATTGTACCAGTTCGTCGGTAAAATTCATTGTTGTAAAAGTAATTAAGAAACAAGAAGGCAGGAAACAAGAAGGCAAGAATCAGGAATCAAGAGAGGAGGGCAGGAGGCATAGAGGGAGAGTCATGAGACAGGCAATCAAGAACCAACAAGAGGGAGGAGGGTGGGGAGATATGAAATCAAGATTCAGGAACCAGGAGAAAAGCCGGGAGGCCGGGGATCTGAAATTTTAAAATAAAAGATAAAATATTGGCAACTAACCTGTGAAAGTACAAGCCCTTTACTACCAGTTGGATTGATAGATTTTCACACTTTTTTTCACACTTCTTTACACCGGCAAATTGATGTTTAACCAGTAATTTATAAGCCTCTCATACTCAAAATTGTAACGAAAATGTAGGTTTTACGGCCCTAGCAAAAAAAAACGGATAAATATTTCGCTGTTAACGGATAAAGCAATACTTTTGCAACCCCAAAACAGTTAAGTATTTATAAAATTAAATTAAGTAAATAAGATATGACTAAGGCAGAAATTATAACTGAAATCTCATCAAAAACAGGTATAGAGAAAGTAGACGTGCAGGAAACTGTTGAGGCGTTTTTCAAAGTTGTTAAAAGCTCAATGGTTGGCGGCGAAAACGTATATGTAAGAGGGTTCGGTAGCTTTGTGGTTAAAAAAAGAGCTAAGAAAACAGCACGTAACATTTCAAAAAATACTGCCATCATTATCCCTGAGCACTTTGTGCCAAGCTTTAAGCCGGCTAAAACTTTTGTTGAGAAAGTAAAGTCAGGTAACAAAACCAGCAAAAAATAATTATAAGCCATCATGAATAAAAAACAAATAGTCGTTAGTGCAGCCGTAGTTGTTATTATGGGCTATTTGTATTGGTTGCCCGTAAAAGGTTTGGTAAAACCAAAAGACGATAAAAACGGCAAACCGGCCATGGCCGCCTCTGCAGGCGCCGCTAAACCGGCAGCTAATGTTACCGTTGATATGGTGTCGGCCCCTGCCAAAGCAGCTATTGGGGATGCATTGGCGGCTAAGATCAATGACCTTGAAGCCCAGTTAAAAAAAGCATCAGACGCAGATGCGCCATCTTTGCAAGCGCAGCTTGCCAAGCACTGGGACGATGTTAACCAGCCTGCACCGGCAGCGTTTTACTACCAGGCATTAGCCCGTAAACAAAACAAGGTACAAGACTGGATAAATGCAGGTAACCGTTTTAATGATGCATATAAACTTACACAGGATACTTTATTTCAACCTGCGTTTGTGAATGATGCTGCCGAAGCATTTCAAAATGCTTTGAAATTACAACCCGAAAGCCTTGAAGGTAAAACCGGGTTGGGCATAGCTTACGTTAATGGCGCAGCAGGCCCTATGCAGGGTATAGCGCTGTTGCTTGAGGTTGTTAAAAAAGACCCGAAAAACTGGAACGCTAACCTTAACTTAGGTATGTTCGCCATGAAATCGGGTCAGTATGAAAAAGCGGTAAGCAGGTTTAAAACACTGCTTGCGCAAAAGCAGGAACTGGAACCTACTTTCTATTTAGCCGAAAGCTATAAGCAATTAGGCATGAAAAAGGAAGCTATCGACGCTTACCAGAAATGCAAAGAAATGATGCCTGACCCTGTATTCAGTCAGCGCATTGATGGATATATTAAGGAATTAAATAACTAACACACATTTTAAAATTATTATTATGCCGAGCGGTAAAAAACGTAAAAGACACAAAATGGCTACCCACAAACGTAAAAAACGTTTAAGAAAAAACAGACATAAAAAGAAATAAGCATTTATGTTAAGTCGATAGTTCTTAGTCTTAAGTACAAAGTCTTTTTTTCTGACTTTAAGCTTTCGACCAACGACTTAAGACTAAACATTAGTGATTTTACCTGCCCCAAACCGGGGTGGGTACTTTTTATTTATTAGTGTTTTTTACCCACTTATTAACACACGGTTTTTACCGTTATAAGAAATGGAGTAGCAATTGATAAAGGAATTAATTATCGATTCATCCCCCAACGGGGCTACCATTGCATTATTACAGGATAAACAACTCGTAGAGCTTCACAAAGAACAGGTAAGCAACAACTATACAGTTGGCGATATTTATCTGGGCCGCATCAAAAAGATCATGCCCAGTTTAAATGCCGCCTTTGTTGACGTTGGCTATGAGAAGGATGCCTTTTTGCATTATCTTGATCTTGGTCCGCAGGTGCAGAGCCTGCTTAAACTAACCAAGCAGGTACGTAGCGGGGGATATCAGTCAAAGCTACTGGATGGGTTTAAGCTTGAGGCAGATATCAATAAAGGAGGCAAAATCTCCGAGATATTGACCAAAAACCAGCTTATCCCGGTACAGATAGCTAAAGAACCCATATCAACTAAGGGGCCGCGTTTAAGTTCCGACCTGTCGATAGCGGGCCGGTATGTTGTTTTAGTACCCTTTTCGGAAGCAATTTCTATTTCGAAAAAGATAAAAAGCAATACTGAACGTACACGCCTCCGTAAAGTAGTTGAAAGCATTAAGCCAAAGCATTTTGGCGTTATCATCCGTACTGTTTCCGAAGGTAAAGGGGTTGATGAACTACAGAAAGATTTGCTTGACCTGATCTCGAAATGGGAACAGTTTATTACCAAGCTGCCATCTGTTGAGCCTTCAAAAAAGGTATTGGGCGAAATTGGGCGTACATCAACTATCCTCAGGGATATTTTGAACCCAGATTTTCAGCACATTTATACCAATGACAATAGTATGTTCGAAGAAATTCGGTCATACATTCATGAAATCTCGCCCGATATGGAGAGTATAGTCCGCATGCACAAGCATAAGGAGCCTATATTTGACCATTTCGGTATCGAAAAGCAGATTAAAGGCGCATTTGGTAAAACAGTTAACCTTGCCGGTGGCGCTTACCTGGTAATTGAGCATACCGAAGCCCTGCACGTCATTGACGTAAACAGCGGTAACCGCACAGCCAGCAAAGAAAACCAGGAAGAGAACGCTTACCAGGTAAACAAGGAAGCTGCCAAAGAAATTGCAAGGCAGTTACGCCTTCGCGATATGGGCGGCATTGTGGTGATCGATTTTATCGATATGCACAAACCGCAGAACCGTAAGGAGCTTTTTGATTTTCTGCGTGCCGAAATGCAGTACGACCGTGCCAAGCACACCATTTTGCCACCAAGCAAATTTGGATTGGTGCAGATCACCCGTCAGCGGGTAAGGCCCGAAATGAACATTGTTACCAGCGAGGTTTGCCCTACCTGTAATGGTACAGGTACTATCAGGCCAACCATTTTGCTGATGGATGATATTGAGAACAACTTCAATTACATCCTTTCCGAGCAAAACGAAAAAGGCATAACTCTGTGCGTACACCCATATATAGAGGCTTTTATTAAAAAGGGCATTTATAACCGCCAAATGAAGTGGTTTATCAAATATGGCCAATGGATAAAGGTTAAAAATAACCCATCGTACCAGATCACGGAATTCCATTTCTTCTCATCAAAAGACGAAGAAATTAAACTGTAAAAATTCAGAAGTGCAACTGTTTGAAAATGGCACAAATTAAAGATCTTTAAAAAGAGCAGGTGTTTGGATGAGCATCTGCTCTTTTTTGTTTTGGGGGTACCTTAACCCAATTCAAAACAGTGTTACCTGTCGTGGCTGTCGCTGTGTTCGGCATATGTATCAGGTGCAATAGCCTTATGGCAGCAGAGATGACGTAAGCCTTATGTTGGTTAGCATTTGGAATAAATAACAAACCTTGCTATTGCCAGTCTTTAATCATATCTTGCCCATCAATGATCAATTATCACATAACCAAACTCAATTGGTGGCGTCACAGCTTTGTGCAGCCGGTATCATAACGACTATCAGGCATTAGTCCTTTTTTTCAATATCCGTCCGGCAGTATCATTATACGGGTCTGTTTTTTTATCTATAACAAAATTACAATAATGGCTTTTGAACTAAATAACGTTGTGCCCTGGGGCCGCACGTTTACCGAATATCAGCAAATGTTTAACCTCAGCGCCGGTGATGTTACCAAAAAGATTGTCAGTATAGGTGATGGTCCGGCAAGTTTTAATGCGGAGATGCACGCAATGGGTAAGCAGGTTATCTCCATCGATCCTTTATATCAATTTTCGACTGATGATATCCGAAAACGGATTGATGAAACCTGTGTAGAAGTGATAGGCCAGGTGAGGGCTAACGCCGATAAGTTTGTTTGGAACAACATTAAAGATGTGGAAGAACTGCAGGAAATAAGAATGACCGCGATGAACCATTTTCTGCGGGATTTTGACCAGGACGGCTTTCGGCAAAGATATATTAAACATGCCATGCCCGCTAAAACCTCTTTCGCGGATAACGCATTTGAGTTGGGCCTAAGCTCCCATTTTTTATTGCTGTATGATAATCTGGGGTTAAAGTTTCATACGGA
The DNA here is from genome assembly GCF_059491465.1 of Mucilaginibacter sp. Mucisp73. Classification (NCBI taxonomy): domain Bacteria; kingdom Pseudomonadati; phylum Bacteroidota; class Sphingobacteriia; order Sphingobacteriales; family Sphingobacteriaceae; genus Mucilaginibacter; species Mucilaginibacter sp. Mucisp73. The sequence goes on from NZ_CP168507.1 coordinate 6,500,643, forward strand.
AGCGATACAGGAAATCATGCGCATATGCCCCGAATTGCGGATCTTCCCAATATTAAACCTCAATGCCGGGGTTCCTGTGTTTTTTGACGAATTACTTGACGTGCTTGGCAGGGATTTTAATATTGATATACAAAAAGTGGATTACGAATTTCAAAAAGGAGGTAATCAAATGTTGGTTATTAAAGCAAGACATAAGTAAATGTGAAAAATAGCCCGATTTGATCTGATGTTTTTTAAAACCAATACATTTATTTTTGAGATATGGAGATAATTGATAAAATAAAAGAGATTTTCGAGCCTAACTTCGAAGTTTTGAAGGTAACGAGATCTGGCCCGGATAGCTTAAACGCCGAAGCCTTTATTACCATTGAGGCAAAGCACGAGGGGAAATTACATAAACGGGTTTTTAGGGAGACTGAACTTGTAGCGTTAAACGCCGAAGGTAAGTTAACTGAAACAATAAGGGCGCTGTGCGCCGTAATGCTGACATCAGAAGAGTAGATTCTTGTTTAAGTACCGGTACGTTTCCCTCTCATATATAACATTTATAATGGTGGTTGTGCTGTTTCCAGTTGGTTCGTGCCGACAACCCTGTTGGTCGGAGTTTGCCGGCTGCTTAACTCCGACCAGTTAGGGGCATACAATCTTTTCAGGTTGCCTGATGATGTACCAGGTCTGCCAACTCGTCCACATCGGTTTTATGTTTTTTCTTTTTGGGGTGCTTGGCTTCAAGATAGTCCTGGACGTGTTCTTTTTGTGGGCCGGCTGTTTCATCTGATTTTTTGCCACGCAAGTAAAACCAGATCCCCGCGCCTGCTGCCAAAACTCCTGTTATGCCGGCTGTGATCCATAGTCCGGTATTGTTTTTTTGTGCAAATAGGTATTTCATAGCTTTTTCCTTTATAGCTGAACAAGCTAAATTTCATTTAGTTGTAATTAATTTAAAAAGACAATTATTTACCCGGTGGTTAAAACCATTAAAGTACGCCGTTGTTAATCAGTTACATCTAATAAAAAAAGCAATGTCAAAAAGAGGCGTAAAAGTGGAAAGGAACTCTGTATCAGAGCAGCCACACGAATTGAACTACGAAGCACGCAAAGAAGGAACAACCGCAAAAAAGGTGGAAGCGGCAAAGAAATCAGCAGGCTCCAACCAACGAAGTGCAATTGAAAAGAAATTGAATAAGTAAGGTATTAATGGTCTTGTACTGGTCGAAGTTAAGCGACGGCGTACTTCGACCAGTACTGGCAAGTTCTGGGCTTTTATTTCAGATTAATTAAAATATGCTCTAAAAACGGCATCGATTTTACAGGCAACATCACTTTAAAATAATGTGCTTCATCAATGCCCCAGCTTTTAGTTGCATCATGAAGTACCTCTATATATGCTTTTAGTTTTTCTTCGGTAAGCATGGGCATAACATTATGCACCAATACAACTCCTTTCTTTTCTATCCAATGAAAATCACACAGACAATCGTAAACGGCATTCCAATTACCCCCAAAATAGTCTGGAAATTTAAGTACCTCACTTAGCTTTTTTAATAATTCACCTTCTCCTTCAACTGCAGGAAGATGAGCGACAAATTCGCCTTCATCAAAATATTTATCGGGTTCATTCAAGAAAACAATTTCTACCATAAGCATCTTTTATATGGGTACGGGCGCAAGCCTATCCCCTCTAAAACAATATAAAAAAAATCCCTTACTTTACCATCGTTAACAACCTATTTCATAACCTATGCTTAAATATTCCCGGTGGTTGATAGTAATGGCTGCATTGTTAACAACGGCTTCCTGTCGCAAACCCGGTAATGCCACAACAGCCTTTTATTACTGGAAAACCGGCTTCAACCTTAATCAACAGCAAACAGCCTTATTAAAGCAAACCGGCAACAATGCCTATATCCGTTTTTTTGATGTAAGCTGGAACGATAAAGAACAACGCTCATATCCTAATGCGATTGTTCAACTTAATGAGCTCCCGGCGGGCTTAAATATTACCCCGGTTATTTACATCACCAATAAAACTTTCGAAAACACTGCAGATACTGCTGTAGTCAGCCTTGCGGCACATTGTAATAAGTTGATCAATGAACTTGCCATGGAAAGGAAGATCAACTATACCAAAGTACAAATTGATTGCGATTGGTCGTTAAGTACACGGTTAAAATATTTCAGCTTTTTGACGGCTTTTAAAAACCTGAACCATAAACAACTGGAAGCAACCATCCGCCTGCACCAGGTTAAATTTAAAGACCGTACAGGTGTGCCTCCTGCCGACCGCGGGGTATTGATGTTTTACAACATGGGCAAGCTCAACGCCGATCTGCAGCAGCCCAATTCAATATACAATAGCGATGATGCGGATAAGTATATCGCTTACCTGGGCAGCTATCCCCTGAAGCTGGATATTGCCTTGTCTTTATTTTCCTGGGCTATTCATATCAGGGAGGGCCGGGTGATCCAGGTATATGGAAAAATAGGGCGAAGGCAACTTACCGATCAGGCTCATTTTGAACCAATTGAAGGGCAGGCAAATTACAGGGCCAAAACAAGCTTTTTTCTTGATGGAATTTATATCAAACAAAATGATATTTTTAAACTTGAAGAAACGGACAGCAATACATTGAACGCTGCCGCCCAGCAATTAACACAGCATCTGCCTAAACAAAAACATACAACCATCATCTACTATGAACTGGCCAACATCGACCTTTCAAAATTTAACCAGGAAACCATTACGCAAATTTCTGCTCGTTTTTAGTTTATGCACACTAACGATAGCCGGCGTAATCTGGGCTTGTGCCGACTCGTATGAGGAAGAATATTCCGTTTTTACTCCCGAATATTTTGTCAACAAGCAATACTCCCCCTTCTTTTACACGGGGAACGAGGTTTACTATGGCTTAGGCTATGCCGATGGGAGCAATACCTGGTATAACGATATTATTGTTGACGAATGGTACGATCATTTTAACCGTCAATTCAGCAAAGCCTCACTGCAGTACCTGCTTATTAAAGCCAGTGCCGGCACTGTTGATTCCATTTCCCGTAAATCAGCAGGCGCGCTCAAAGTATTGCCCGCTAAATACCCGGTTATGAGCACCGGTACTGTATCGGCAAAAATGCTCAAAGCTTTTTATAGCTACCTTAAGCTGGCCAAAATAAGTGAGGCTTATTCGGTAAACGATCAATATTATTCGTGGGATAAGGTAAAACCCAATCATTCGCCGGTAAAGCTGGCTTCAACGCTGATTAGTGCCTTCGATGCCGAAACAGATCCTTTTATCAAGGAGCGTTTATGGTTTCAAGCCGTTCGTTATTATTACTTCCTGGATAATTCGTCGTCGGCAACAACTGTGAACTTGTTTAATCAGTTTAAAGACCATTTTCCTAAAAACCTCATTTACTACCGTACAATGGGCTATGTAGCCGGATATTATTACAGGCAAAAAAACTACGCCCTATCAAACTACCTCTACAGCCTTTGTTATGATTACACGTATAAATTAAAGATCCCGAGTTTCTGGAGCTTCCACCCGCAAAATGAAAGTGATTGGAATGCCACACTCAGGCTTGCCAAAACGCCGGAAGAAAAAATAACCCTGTGGCATATGATGGGGGTACAATATGATGCCGCAAGGGCTATAAAAACTATCGCGGCTATCAACCCAAAATCCGAAAAACTGGACCTGCTGCTAAGCCGTCTGATTAACATCCGGGAGGCCACAACAGGAGGCGGTAAACCTGCCGATTCGGTAATAAAATCCGATAACGATGGTAAACGGCTTGTTGAAAACATTGCCTTTAAAAATAATACAGCCAAGCCTTACTATTGGAACCTCGCGGCAGGTTACCTTAACTTTTTGGATAGCAATTACACCGCAGCCGGTAAGTTTTATGCTACAGCAAAAAACCAGTTCCCCGCCGGCGATAAAATGATTGTAGCACAGGGCAAGTTGCTCGACCTTATGTTATATATCAAAAACCTTAAAAAAATGGATGCCACTGCAGAGGCAAAATTAACGGAGCCCCTTAACTGGCTTGCCAACCTGCGCGATAGTAAGATTAAGATCAAAGACCTGCGGTTTGATAATGCCATTTCGGTTTGTAACCTTGCCATATCGCGGCTTTATAAAAAGCAAGGCAACCCAATCAGGGAGGTATGCTTTAACAACAATGCACAGGATTTTTATGCGGATAGCACAAGGGTGCAGCACATGATAGATCTGTTAAATAAACCGGATAAAACTGCTTTTGAACAAACGATGTTGCGTTATTATCCTATAACCCTTAACAATTTATATTACCATCGGGCTATCACATTGGTTTATCAGCAAAAGTTACCTGAAGCTATTGCTCAACTCAAAAAAATGAAGCCCGAAGATTTTGTGCTTGCAGGCAACCCCTTTACCGGTAGATTAGTTGACTGCCATGACTGTGATCATGCAGCCCCGCAAAAGCAAAAATATACGCCGCTAAGTTTTCTGCAAACGCTTAACACTTTAAATACAGAAATTAAGCAAGGCAAAAACGTATACAGTAATGCTTATGCCATTGCGAATGCCTATTACAATATCACATACTACGGTAACGCCCGGTTGTTTTACGAATCGGATGCGGTAGCTACCGGGCCAACCGGCCGCTATTATTACGAAGGCGAACAGCGCATGGATGATAAATTGACATCGATGCAAATTGCGATGAAGTACTATCAACTGGCCCGCAAAAATGCCACCACAGATGAACAGCGTGCCCGCTGTACATTTATGCTGAGTAAATGTGCCCTGAATGAAATATACAATGACCCAAACTTTAAAGGTGCCGACAAGTTTGCCGATATAAAAGCCAGTCAGCCTGTTACCGATGCGTATTACAAATATTTCGCACAGTTAAAAGAGAAATACAATAACACGGCTTACTATAAAGAAGCGCTTAAGGAGTGTGGCTATTTCAGGCTCTATGCAGATAAAAAGTAAAGGTAATTGAGTAGTATTCATCAATGTGTTTTGCTAATTAATTTAGTAATAAAATAAATAATCTGCATATTTGCACATCTGTAATCTGCACATCTGAATAAATAATGGCCAAATCCAAGATCGCGTATTTTTGTCAAAGCTGTGGCTTTGAATCGCCTAAATGGCTGGGTAAATGCCCGTCATGCCAGCAATGGAACACTTTTGTTGAGGAGGTGATTGAAAAAGGCAATGCAGCGGTACCTGCCTGGAAACCTGCGTCAACCAGTCAGCAGCGGGCCAATAAACCAGTGGCCGTAACGGAGATCACTTATACCGAAGAGCACCGTGTGCCAACTCCCGATAAAGAGTTTAACCGCGTTTTGGGAGGCGGGATAGTGCCCGGTTCACTGGTATTGATAGGCGGTGAGCCGGGCATAGGCAAATCAACCCTGATGCTGCAACTTGCGCTCAATATGCCAAACCAAAAAGTTTTGTATGTATCGGGCGAGGAGAGTGAAAGGCAGATAAAAATGCGGGCCGAAAGGTTAGCTTCGCCCCCCCCGCCCCCTGAAGGGGGTGCCAACAGCGGCAACTATACAGGGCTAAGCGGGTTAGCAGCTCCCGCTTTAGGGGGCGGGGGGGGCTGCTATGTTTTGGTGGAAACTTCTACCCAAAACATATTTAAACAGATAGAATCATTAGAACCGGATATGGTCGTGATCGACTCGATCCAAACCCTGCATTCGGCACATATTGAATCAACTCCTGGCAGTGTATCGCAGGTTAGGGAATGTACCGCCGAACTGCTTCGTTTTGCCAAAGAGACTTCGACACCGGTATTTTTAATAGGCCATATTACCAAAGATGGGATGATTGCCGGTCCGAAGATATTGGAGCACATGGTTGATACCGTGTTACAATTTGAGGGCGACAGGCACCACGTTTACCGCATATTGCGTACCATCAAAAACCGTTTCGGCTCGGCATCAGAGCTGGGTATTTACGAAATGATGGGTGAAGGATTGAGGGAAGTGTCCAATCCGTCGGAGATCCTGCTCTCGCACCGGGAAACTCCCTTGAGTGGCATCACTATTTCGGCTACCTTAGAGGGGATGAGGCCGATGCTAATTGAAACCCAGGCACTGGTTAGTGCTTCTGCTTACGGTACCCCGCAACGTACCGCTACGGGTTTTGATACCAAGCGGATGAGCATGCTGCTGGCCGTACTTGAAAAACGTTGTGGTTTCAGGTTGGGCGCAAAGGATGTATTCCTGAATATTACAGGCGGTATCAGGGTTGAGGACCCGGCTATTGACCTTGGTTTGGCGGCGGCCATTATTTCATCGCACGAGGATATGCCCATTCCGTTCAAAACCTGTTTTGCAGGCGAACTGGGACTTTCGGGCGAAATCAGGGCGGTAAACCGCGTAGAGCAACGCATTGCCGAAGCGCAGAAGCTTGGCTTTAACCAGATCTTTATCTCCAAATATAACCTTCCTGCCAGCGGCCAGGATAAAAAGCGCATGGATTTGTCCCGCTACGATATCGACATCAAAATTGTAAGTAGTATCGAAGAGGTTTTTAGCTTGTTGTTTGGATAAGAGGGGAGCTTAAGGCCGAACGCCCAAAGCGAAAAGCGATTAACTTGCTTCCTATTATTCATGCTTTAAGCTTTGAGCATTCCGCTTTTAGCTTTTTCACCCTAAAACTTCAAATTTGTTTTAAGCCAGTTCTGCACACCTTCCTGGCTGGTGATATCGGCAGGAAGTTCATCATGGATCAGTTTTTCCATTTTATTGCCGGTATTGGCAAAGCGGTAATCCCAAATCACCATTAATTTATTGATCAGGTATACCATCTCGTTCCCTTCGTTTTTGTTAAACGTAGTATGATCGGGTCTGCCATTTACACGCGGATCATTCGGGATGTAAGTAGTCCATTGATAATCGGTGTAGTATAGATTTCTTTTTGAAAAAAGGATCATAAGCCGGCAAATTTCTTTAAATATACATATAATAAAACAGAATGAATGGCGCCAAACCGGTTTTTAAATGAAGTAGCGAAAGGTTTGGAGGAGGTAATTTTAGCAATTGATTCGTTATATTTGTATAGCGATGCAGTTATCAACTAAGGACATACAAATACTAAAAGATTACTTTTCGGGGCAACCCGTAATAAAGGCATATCTGTTTGGTTCCTATTCGCGCAATGAGGCCGACGATGAAAGCGATATCGACATCCTGGTTGATCTTGACTACTCAAAGCACATTGGTTTGGGGTTTGTATCTATGCAAGCCGATATACAACAAAGGCTCCATAAAAAGGTAGACCTTATTTCGTCAAAAGCCATATCTAAATACCTTTCGCCATTTATCGAAAAAGACAAAATTTTGATTTATGAGAGGTAAGATGGGCGATAGCCAAAGATTGCTACATATTTTAGAGGCAATTGATGAGATTCATTCTTATACTTTAAATACCGACTTAACAACATTTCTTTCAAATTCAATGATGCGGTTTGCCTGCGTTAAGCAAATTGAAATTATTGGCGAGGCCGCCAACTACATTACGCCCGAAACAAAGGCAATGTTCACCGATTTAGAATGGAAACAGATTATCGGGATGCGGCACATTCTTGTTCACGAATACTTTGGCGTTGATTTTAATCTTATCTGGCAGGTTATCATTAATGATCTCCCGGTTTTGAGACAAAAAACTTTGATAGTATTAGAGAATATCAGGTAATAATATTGATATAAATTTTTCGCGATTTAATAGTAATTTCAGCGCAGATAATTTAAGTTGATGAAAAAATTACTACTCTTTACCGCCGCCTCGGTACTTGCGTGCAGTGCTATGGCACAGCAGGAACCACAAAAAGCTATTTACTATTCCATATCATTCCCAAACGCCGCCCATCATGAGGCTGAGATAAGCATGACCATTCCGCAGGCACCATCAGGTGCTTTCAGGGTACGGATGAGCCGCTCATCTGCCGGCCGGTATGCAACCCATGAGTTTGGTAAAAATATTTACAACGTTAAAGCTACCGATGTTGACGGTAAGGAGCTGCCTTTAACCCAAATTGAAGGTGACGTTTACGAAGTGGGAGAACACCCGGCCGCGGTGAAAGTGAGCTATACACTTTTTGGCAACTGGACCGATGGCACTTATGCTTCTATCGATCCGAGTCATGCCCACCTGAATATGCCCGCCACGTTTATGTGGGTGGTAGGGCAGGATAAACGCCCCCTTACTTTTGAGTTTAACGACATTGATAAATACGGCTGGAAAGTAGCTTCACAACTTAAACATGAAGGCTCAAATGTGTACAGCGCACCCAATCTGCAATATATGATGGATAGCCCTACCGAACTGTCCAATTACAACGTTAGCAGTTGGGAAGTAGTAAATACCGATGGTAAGAAAGAAAAAATAAACCTTACCATGCACTCAGACGATAGCCAGGCCGTGATTGATAACTTCGGCAAGATGATCCAGAAGCTGGTGTTGGAAGAAAAAGCCGTATTTGGCGAACTGCCCACTTATGATTTTGGCGAGTACACTTTTGTGAGCGATGTAAATCCTGCTGTATCAGGCGACGGTATGGAACATCGTAACTCAACTTCCATAACTATCCCGGCACCCAAGGTTGAAGGATTTGAAAATAACCTCATGGGTGTTTATGCACATGAATACTTCCATAGCTGGAATGTAAAACGCATCCGTCCAAAATCATTGGAGCCTTTTAACTTTGAACATGCCAACATGAGCAGCGAGCTTTGGTTTGCCGAAGGTTTTACGCAATATTATGGCGAATTATTACTTGCCCGCGCCGGCTTTGTAACGGTTGATGATTATACCAAAACCATTGCCGGTTTGGTAAACCAGATCTTAAACACACCTGCCGCTGCCAAATATTCGGCCGCCCAAATGAGCCGCTATTCGGTTTTTGCCGATGCCGGTGTATCTATAGATCCTAACAACAACGTTAACGATTTTACCAGTTATTACACTTATGGCGGCGCCATTGCATTAGCGCTCGACCTTCGCCTCCGCAGCGATTTTAACATGACGCTTGATGATTATATGCGTGCTGTTTGGCTTAGCCGGGGTAAAGTAATGAAACCGTATACCATACCTGATTTGCAAACCGATTTAGGTAAAGTAACCAATAACCCCAAGTTCGCGGCCGATTTCTTTAAGCGTTACATCAACGGAACCGACAAAAACAATTACGAAGAACTATTGGCTAAAGCAGGCCTGGTATTGCGTAAAGTACAACCGGGCAAAGGCTGGGCTGGTCCGCTGGCAGTTACGCCAGGCCGTGGCCGCGCCGGGCAGGTACGTGCTGCTGATGCCGAAGGCTTGCCAATATTGTCGAGCACGACTATAGGTACCCCGGTTTACAAGGCAGGCATCGATGCGGGTGATGTGATCCTGAAAGTTGATGGAAAAGATGTGAAAGATCAGAAAGGGTTTAGTGATGCCATTGCCGATAAAAAGCCGGGCGATAAGATCATGGTAAACTATAAAAACCGGACCGGTGCCCATGAAACTACGATAACGCTTGAGGAAAATCCAAACTTTGAGGTAGTAACCTTTGAAAAAGCAGGCAAACAATTAAGCAAAGAACAGGAAACTTTCCGTAACAACTGGCTGCAGTCAAAAGTCAAATAATAATGAAAAAGATCTCTATAGTAACAGCTGCATTATTAAGCGTTTCGGCTTATGGTTTTGCACAGGATGTAAATAAACTGATCAGTAAAGATGATGTGACCCGCATCATTAAAACCCTGTCTGCCGATGATATGCAGGGCAGAGCCACTTTTACGCCGGGCATTGAAAAGGCCGCTACATTTATTGAAGGCGAATATAAAAAGGCCGGTCTTAAACCTATGGCAGGCAATACCGGTTACCGTCAAAACTTTACGATGGTACGGTCGACCCCTGTTAGCTTGACTGTAAGCATCAATGGTAAGGCTATAGCTGCAGACAGCGCGTTTGCAAGCAGTACGGATTCGTTTAAATGGGCAAGCGATAAAGATGTACAGGTAGTTACCGTTGGTGCGGAAAAAAATTTCAGGACCGAGTACCGGTCAGCTTCACAAAGCGGCAAAAAAACACTTTTGCTGATCGACCCTAAATTTAAAGACTTGTTTAGCCGGGTTAAGTCGTACCTGGGGACAGGCAGCACAAATTTTAAAGGCACAGTAAAGCAGCCCTTGGTATTTGTATTGGGCAAGTTCGATAACACAGCATCATTTGATGTTAACTGTGATATCAAAAATGAAGAATTGCCACTGTTTAATGTTGCCGGTATCCTCCCCGGGAAAACCAAACCGAATGAATATGTGGTATTTTCGGGCCACTATGACCACTTAGGGATTATCAAACCTGATAAACCCGGCGTAACAGACAGCATTGCCAATGGCGCGGATGATGACGCTTCGGGCACAACCGCGGTATTGAGCCTGGCTAAATACTATAAAAAGCTCAACAATAATGCCCGTACGCTTATTTTCGTAGCCTTTACTGCCGAAGAGATTGGCGAATACGGGTCGCAGTATTTTGCCAAACAAATAGATGCAGATAAGGTAGTTGCCATGTTCAACATCGAAATGATTGGTAAGGCATCTAAATTTGGCACTAACTCGGCATTTATTACCGGGTTTGAAAGATCTGATTTTGGCGAGATCCTGCAGAAGAACCTGAAAGGTACCGCCTTTAAGTTTTACCCGGACCCTTACCCGGACCAGGACCTGTTTTACAGAAGTGATAACGCTTCGCTGGCCGAAGTTGGCGTACCGGCCCACACCATCTCAACCGACCAGATCGATATAGACAAATTATACCATACTGTTGGCGATGAATTTAGTTCGCTGGATGTGAATAATATTACTTCGGCCATCCGCGCTATAGCCCTGAGTTCGCGCACTATAGTTTCGGGCCAGGATACACCAACAAGGGTTCCGAAGAAAACGGAATAAGTGATTAGAGGTCAGTGATTAGAGATTAGTTTGCTCCCTTTACAGAAAAGAATAAAAGAACATGTCATTGCGAGCGATAGCGTGGCAATCGCACAGCAGCAAAGCCGCCCTGTATAGCATACGATTACTTTTGTTCCTCCTATGACATTTTTGTCTTCCCAATAGCTGCGCTGTTGTCATTGGCGAAAAAAAGAACACTTTGACACAAATCCCCTCCCATGAGGGGATTTTTATTTAATGTAATTTTACCTCATGAACAAAATACTCAAAATAGCAGTTGTAGGCCCCGAATCAACAGGAAAGTCAACTATGTCTGAATACCTGGCGGCGCATTATAACACGATAGCTGTGCCGGAGTATTCGCGTGAGTATTGTGCAAACCTTAAGGGCGATTGTACCTGGCAAGACGAGGTTAATATGTTTCACGGTCAGCTGGCACTCGAAAAGAAGCTGCTGCCGCAGGCTAACGGGATCCTGATTTGTGATACCACTTTTTTAACAGTAAAGATCTGGAGCGAGGAAATGTTTGGCAACGCCCCGCAGGAGGTGCTTGACGAATTGCCCCACCATCCTTATGATTTTTATTTACTGCTGGATATCGATCTGCCCTGGCAGGATGATCCCTTGCGCAATTTCCCAACCAAGCGCCCATATTTCATGAACGTTTGGCACCGCGAACTCCAGGCGCTCAACGCTAATTATAAGGTAATCTCCGGCCTTGGGCAGGATAGGTATGATAATGCGGTGAAAGTGGTCGATGAATATCTGAACCCTGATTTTTAGGATTAAAAGATGTTGCCGGATGATGTGCAGATGATGTTTAAAAAAGCCTCATTGGAGGAACCACCATGTGAAATCCTAAAAAAAAGTGATAACGTGTACAATATATATTTTAGTGATGTTATGCGGTGGCCGCGTTAGTGATAGGAGCGGATACCGGCCTTGTGGCTAATGCCTGTGCAGTATGAGCGCATAGCACGGGCCGCAGGCAACGCCCATATTTATAGGTTAATTTTAAATATCATTAATAATCAATAACTTATGAGCGTGATCATTAGGGGCGAAGCAATGACAATTCTTCATTATGCTGTTTTATTAAACTATTTTGTCAGGCATTTTTCAGGCGGACCTGCTTATCTAAACCCATCTCAACTTAAAACTGTCAAAAAAATTATTCCTTATTAAAAAAATATTTTTCACATACGTGCAACGTTGCAAAATGCCTTGCGTCTATTAACCTGAAGCCGGTCACGAATTTGGAAGCAATATATATTGATAAACATTACAACCTGGTAATTGAGTGCAAACAGGGGAGCAAAAAAGCCTGTTATGAGCTTTACCGTTTGTATTCGAAAGCTATGCTGAACGTGGCCTTTCGGATAGTGGGCGATATTGCCGAAGCAGAAGATGTGCTGCAGGAAGCTTTTGTGGATGCCTTTGCCAAGCTGAAGGATTTTAGGCAGGATACCACATTTGGCCTCTGGCTTAAGCAGATTGTTGTGAACCGGTCGATCAACCTGCTGCGCAAACGAAAGCTGGAACTGGTTGAGCTGGAAGATGGCCATCTTGAAAATATTGCCGATGACGAGAGCTGGGACGATGAAGACCTGCAGTACCAGGTTGCCAGGGTAAAAGAAGGCATGAACCAGTTGCCCGATGGCTATCGCGTGGTGATATCATTATATCTGCTTGAAGGATATGACCACGAAGAAATAGGACAAATATTGAACATATCAGAAAACACATCAAGAACCCAGTTTTTGAGAGCTAAAAGAAAGTTAATTGAAATTTTAAACAGGAAAGGACAAGTATCATGAGCAAGCGATTTGAAGATTTCATGCACGACAATAACGAGGAATTTAACGAAATAGAACCATCGGCAGATTTGTGGGGTAAAATTGAGGCACAGCTCAATTTTTTGGACCAGGAGCAGGAACAACCAAAAAAGCGGGAAGCAAAGACTTTTTCGCTGGGCTTCGTGCTAAAAGTGGCCGCATCGGTGATCATCATAATGGGCATAGGCTTCGGCATATTTATACAAAGCCAAAAAGGAACAAAAGGCGTTGACCTTGCCGCTATTAACCCCGAGTACGCCCAACAGCAGGTGCGCTATGCGTCGCTTGTTGAAACCAAGCTTACCGAACTTAAGTCAGCATCTAAAAATGATCCTCAGCTATACAAGGAGTTCAGCGCCGAGATAGCCAAGATGGATTCCACCTATAAAAAACTAAACAGTGATTTAGCCACCAGCCCTAACCAGGAACGTGTTTTACGTGCAATGATCCGGAACCTGCAAATACAAACCGAGGTGCTAACTCAGCAATTAAATGTAATTGAACAGTTTAACCAGATGAAAAAGGAACAAAACAATGAAACCAAAAATATTTAGTCCGGCCCTGCTTATGCTTATCGGCTTATTAGCCATAAGTACAGCGAACTTTGCACAGGTAAGTCCTGCAGCCCCGCCTGCGCCGGCAATGCCAAAATTGCCTCCTACACCGCCTCCCGCCGCTGAATTGAACGGGGATGGCTGGACTTCGGTAACCGACAGCAAGGAGTATCAGCAAAAAATGAAAGAGCTGAACGCCAAAATGCGCGAACTGCAAAAGGAAATGGGCAACCTGCGCGTGCAGCAGCAAAAGCAATTGCATCTTAAAATGCAAAATATGCTGAAGCTGAACAAACAGCTTGCTTTTAAGTTTAAGGATAGCCTGAAGCTTAAAAACTTTGATAGCCTGAAATTTAAAATGAAGTTTAAAGGATTTGACAGCTTGAAGTTTGCCGATAAATTTGAGATGCTTAGTCCTAATATAAACTTCGGCTTTAAAAACTTCGACCAGAACTTTAGCTACAGTTACGATGGTGATGAGCGCTATGAGCAACAGGTGCAGAATGGCGATATAGTTGAAAAAACAAAAAGCTACAGCAAAAGCTATAACGTTGACGGCAACGATGTGATTAACATTGATAACAAATTTGGCAAAATCACGGTAATTACCTGGGCTAAAAGCGAAGTTAAGGTTGATGTACAGATTAAGGTTGGGGCCAATGATGAAGATAAAGCACAAAAACTGCTTGATAATGTAAATATCAGGGATAGCAAAGACGGCTCGGGTGTATCGTTCAAAACTTCTATTAATCAAAACGATGATGATAACGGCAGTTGGGGCAACCTGTTTGGTAAGAAAAACTCTGTGCGTAAAATGGAGATCAATTATACCGTTTACATGCCCGCCAAAAATCCGCTTACCATTAACAACAAATATGGCAGTACCGAGTTGCCCGACCTGAGCGGTAAACTCAATATCAATAACTCATATGGCAGCCTTAGCGCCAAATCCTTAAGCAACCCAGCTTGCCAGATCAGGGTTAAATATGGCAGTGCAACTATCGGCAACCTTACCGGCAGCGATTTGGATGTAGCCTATGGCAGCCTTAATCTTGGTGATTGTGATAAACTCAATGCTGATGTAAGCTACGGCTCGGCCAAAATTGGCCGTATTACTACTTCGGGTAATATCAACGTTAAATTCAGTGGGGCGTTAAAGATTGAAGAGGTTGATAAAAATGTGAAAAATCTTTCGGTTAATTCATCATATTCAAGTGTAAAACTGGGAGTGAGCGACGGCCAGAATGCTGATTTTGATATCACTGTTCACTACGGTAGCTTTAACTATAGCGGCCATGATGTTAACATCACCAGTAAAACCCCTGCCGACGGTGAACGTGGCTATAGTCCGACAAAAACCTACAAAGGTCATTTAGGTAAAGGTGGTAGTGATAAAACCATTACCATCAGTACCAGTTACGGCAGCGTAAGTTTTGATTAAAAATATATTAGATGTAAAATAAAAAACGGCGTATCGTAACTGATACGCCGTTTTTTTATTGATTCGCCTGCGTCTTGCAAATCTACCGTATCCCTCATAGCTTTGGTGCAAACATCTCGTCATGCATCACCAGGATAATGAAAAACAAATCTTTAATACCCTTTATGATCAATACAAGCACCTGGGCTTGCCACTCGGACTGATAAAACATACCGATTTTACGGTTTTTAACCTGAAAGATATTAATCAGCTGATGCCGTTTAAATCGCCCTTGAGCAGGCTTAACTTTTTTGTTTTTGCCTTCATTAAAGATGGGAGTGGTGATTATACCATTGATGAGCAAAATCATAAGCTGCAGCCGCGTGCCATTTATTTTACCAATCCGGGCCATTTCCGTTCGTTTAACTGGGAGCGTATTGGCGATGTATACCTGTTCACGCTCAGCGAATCGTTTTTAAAGGAAAACGTACACGCCAATATTTTTGATGAGTTCCCTTTTTTGCTGGCCGAAACATTTCCGGCCCGTGTACTTACGCCCGAAGTTTTTGAGGAGTTTGATATTTTATATCACCAAATCCTGAAAGAGTACAATTCAGATAGCCCATATCGTTACCGGATCATCGGTAACCTATTTGTGGTGGTACTGTTAAAATTCAAAGAATATTTCTGGAAAGATTATAACCCGATATATGAAGGCAACCGGAGCTCGGAAATTGTAAAAAACTTTAAACGCCTGCTTGAAAAACATTACCGCGACCTGAGCAATGGTACAGCCGAACAGGCTTTCAGAGTGCAGGACTACGCCGACGCGCAAAGCCTTCATCCCAACTACCTGAGTAACGTTATCAAAATAAAAACGGGCAAAACCATCAGCACCTGGATTGCCGAAAAAACTATAGCTGAGGCCAAGGCCCTGTTGCAGAACTCGAAACTCTCCATTAAAGAAATTGCATATCGCCTGGGTTTTTCTGAAGCTACCCATTTCAGTAATTATTTTAAAAAGCATACGGATATGTCGCCGGTGCTGTTCAGGAAGGGGCATGCGGGGATAGCATAGCCAACGTTTCTGTCAAAGTGATTTGGGCTAAAGCCACATTTGTACCTTAATGTTCCGTCGGTTAAAACCGACGGCAATGAAGAAACCTGCATTATGCCAAGCTGTTCAACTAAGTTCTTTAATTGGCTCGATAGCCGAGCTGACTGTGTGTCTCGCTGTTTTGAAATCTTATAGATTTAAATTCATTGCCGTCGGTTTTAACCGACGGGATTATGTTTAACTCAGTGCGGCTTTAGCCAAATCAGTTTGTACGAGCTTTTTTTTGCACTAATTCGGGTAAGAAAGTCAGTTGGATTATCTTAACAATTCTTCTTTATCACCCAATCTTAGATATTCGTATGTAATGCTTTGATATGTGTATCATTCAGGGGCCTCGCCCTTGCCACCTTTGTATTGTCAATCAACGACAACAAAACATAGACAAAATAACAAAGGAAACCATGAACACATTAGCATCAAAAGTAGTATTAGTAACCGGCGCCTCAAGAGGCATCGGTGCAGCAGTAGCTCACAAATTAGCAGCCGAAGGCGCTAAAGTAATTATCAACTATGCAGGCGGTAAAGAAGCTGCCGACGAAACAGTAAACTCTATCAAACAACAAGGCGGCGACGCCATTGCCCTGCAGGCCGACGTTAGCAAGGCAGACGAAGTAGCGGTCATGTTTGACGCAGCAATTGCCCATTACGGCAAAATAGATGTGCTGGTAAACAATGCCGGCATCATGATCACCAAATTAATAAAAGACACTACCGACGAGGATTTTACCCGCCAGTTTGAGATCAACGTTCGCGGAACATTTAATACCATGCGTGAAGCCGCAACTAAACTGGCCAATGGCGGCAGTATCATCAATTTTTCATCAACCACTACCCGCGTTATGATGCCAACTTATGCTACCTATGTAGCCACCAAAGGCGCGGTTGAACAATTAACCCGCGTATTTGCCAAAGAAGTGGGCGCAAGGGGCATCAATGTAAATACGGTATCTCCCGGCCCAACAAATACCGAATTGTTTACCAAAGGCAAACCCCAGGAGCTGATCGACCGCCTGGCGTCATTATCAGCTTTTAACCGCATCGGTGAGCCTGAAGATATTGCCAAAATAGTAACCTTCCTGGCAAGCGACGACGCTAAATGGATTTCAGCACAAAATATCGGGGCTAATGGTGCAATGGCGTAAGCCCCTAACCCCCTGAAGGAGGAATGATAGAAGCAAGACGGCAAGACGGCAAGAGTCAAGAAGCAAGAGACAGGAATAATAATCATAGAATCATTAATCAAGCATCGGTGAAATCAAATCCCATCGGTGTAATCAAAAAAACAATCATGAACTCATTAAATAATAAAGTAGCGGTAATAACCGGCTCGGCCCGTGGTTTAGGTAAAGCAATTGCAGAACGTTATGCGGCATTAGGTGCCGACATCGTGATCAACTATTCGCGCGATAAAGTATCGGCCGATGAAGTGGTCAGCAACATCAAAGCGATGGGGGCGAACGTAATTGCTGTGCAGGCCGATGTAAGTAAAGTAGCTGATATTGAAAGGCTTTTTAAAGAAGCTAAAGAAGCGTTTGGTAAAATAGATATCGTAGTAGCTAACGCCGGTATCGAACTGGTGGAAACCCCGGTAACTGATTTTACCGAAGAACAGTTCGACCATGTGTTTGGCATTAATACAAAAGGCACTTACTTTACTATGCAGCAGGCTGCCAAAAATGTTGAGGATAATGGCCGCATTATTTACATCGCTTCAAGCACAACCTCATTCCCTGTACCCGGAATGGCAGTGTATGGTGGCAGCAAAACTACGCCAAGGTATTTGGTTGATATTCTTTCGAAAGAGATTGGTCACCGTGGTGTAACAGTTAACTCTATCATACCGTTTGCTGTTGATCATTCAGGTATCTTTGCCGAAGCTGATAGTTACCCCGCATTAAGAAAACAATTGCTTGACAGTTGTCCGATGGGCCGCCTGGCCGAAGTTGAAGATGTGGCCAATGTGGCCGAGTTTTTCGCCAGCGATCTTTCATCATTTGTGAACGGACAACACCTGTTGGTAAACGGCGGCGCAACAAATTAATGGTCAGTTTAGTAACATACGGTAGCAGCTTATAGTCTTAGCTATAAGCTGCTACCTGTGTTTAAAATTCAAAAAGTAGCATTATTTGATTATACATCTACCATGTCATGAAAACGCTTAATCATTATATCATATACGGCACATTAATTACTTCTGCAGTAAACGCTCAGGCTGCAAAAACACCTGCTGCAACTATCCAAAACATGAATACCATGAACACCGAAAAGTTAAGTAACCCGATAGTAAAACAAGCCATCGACGCCCTGCAAAGCGGAGATAAGCAGGCTTGGTTTAGCTTGTTCACCAACGATGCCCAGCTTTTTGATGATGGTAATAAAATGGACTTTAAAAGTTTTTTTGAAAAAGCTTTAGGCCATGAACGTTTTACCAGTATCGATAAGGTGGAACAAAACGGCCTGCACCTATACGGCAAATTTCACAGTGACAAGTGGGGTGATTTTAAAACCTATTTTAAGTTTACGATTGGTGCCGGCAATAAGATCAGTAAATTGGAAATAGGGCAGGCGGGTTAGCCCCACCCAAACCCTCCCCGGAAGGAAGGGCTTTAAAATGAGATAAATAAAAGTCTCCCTCCGGGGAGATTTAGAGGAGGCTCGTTGCTTCGTTCCTCGCAAGGACTTTTTTATTGATGCTTTTACTTCAATTTTACCTGATCTTTGTATCATGCAACAGCAACTTATAGCCAGGTTACAGCAGTTAAAACCTATTCCGGTTGATGATCAGGAGCTCATACTAAAAGCCTTTGAGCCAATGAAATTTAAAGAAGGGGATACGCTTTTGCAGCTGGGGCATGTAGCCCGGCAACTTTTTTTCATAACCGATGGCGTGCTGCGTATCATGGCGCGAAATGACAAGGGGAATGAGGTTACTTATTTCTTTTTAAAGGACAATCAGTTTTGCACCATTCTGTATAGCTTTAATAACAACGTGATCGCTGATGAAAGTATTCAGGCCGCCTGCGATACAGAACTATTGGTTGTTAGCAAAAGCAACCTGCTGGCTTTATATGAAAAGCTGCCTTATCTCAAAGGAATGATCGATCAGATTTCGCAGCATACGCTTATGGAGAAGATAAAAACGCGCAACACCTATCTTGGTTACGACTCGTCGGAAAGGTACCGGTTGTTTTTGGAGCGGCAGCCCGAGGTTGCCAGGAGAGTGTCACTTACCGATATTGCGTCGTACCTTGGCGTAACGCCTCAATCGTTGAGCCGCATCCGCAAAAATATTCGGTAATTAGGTTTTTTGTCGTCTGTTTAGACGACTAGAAGAGAGAAATTGACATCAATAAAATCTATATAAAACAAAAACAAAATAGCTATTATGAATACAGTTAAAACAGGATGGATAGGATTAGGTAAAATGGGCGTTCCAATGTCACAGCAATTAATTAAAGCCGGATATCCGCTCAGTGTTTATAACCGAAGCAAGGATAAGGAAGAGGCGTTTAAGGCACAGGGCATTGGTATAGCTGCTTCGCCCGCCTTATTGTTGAATGCTGCTGATGTTGTTTTCATCATGGTATCAGACGATAAGGCCATTAATGATATTTTTCATGGTGATGAAGGTTTACTTGCCGCAAAAGTAAGCGGCAAAATAATCATTAACATGAGCACAGTTTCGCCTGCTATCAGTAAAGAAATGGCAGCCGCATGCAAGGCTCAAGGTAATTATTACCTGGACGCCCCGGTATCAGGCAGTGTCAAACAGGCGGAGGATGCCATGCTGGTTATCATGGCGGGAGGCGAGGCCGGTGCATTTGAGCAGGCTAAACCTATCCTCGAAAAAATGGGTAAACTGGTTATGCTGGTTGGTGGTACCGGCGCAGGTAACGCGGCTAAGCTGGCCATTAATACTTTGCTTGGCATTGTTGCACAAGGCCTTGCCGAAACAATAACGCTGGCACAACAAAATGGCATTGAAGCCGAAGCACTAACTACGCTGATTGGTAACAGTGCCCTGGGCAGCCCGTTCATCAAAATAAAAGGCGATGCCATTGTTAACAATAATTACCAGGCAGCTTTCGCCTTAAAACATATCGCTAAAGATCTGCGCCTGGCCAAAGACCTCGGTTTGGCTACCCCGCTTGGCGAAACTGCTTATCAAACCTATCAGGCCGCCGAAGCTGCTTTTGGCGAAGAGGATATTATCGCGGTGATAAAGCAGGTGGGAAAGTAGTAAAAACCTACTACGCGTCATGCCGAATTTATTTCGGCACCTCACATGCAAGGTGTAAGCCATGCGTGTGGACGACCTGTCCTGTGGGGTCCTGAAACAAGTTCAGGATGACGGTTAAGATAAAGCACTTGTTAGTAATGATTTACTCCAAAACAATTTTCTGATGCTGATACGGGATCTCAACATGATGGAAACCGTGCGCCTTTATTTTCCCGGCAAAATGTTGCTGCACTTCGTACTCGCCGTGAACCAGAAATATGGTTTTTACCAATGCGGGGTCCTGGCAGGCCAGGAAATGGAGCAGGTCGTCATAATCGCCGTGGGCGCTCATTGATTTAATGGAGCGGACCTCGGCTTTTACCTCATACATTTCACCAAAAATGTGTACCTCATGGTCACCGCGCAATAACCTGCCGCCTAATGAATTTGGTTCTGCGTAACCAACCATTAAAATGGTATTCTTTTGATTATTAATATTGTTTTTAATGTGGTGCTTTACCCGTCCGGCCTCGGCCATGCCCGATGAGGAAATGATGACGCAGGGCCGCGGATCGTTATTCAGCGCCTTTGATTCCTCCACACTTTCAATAAAGCGCAAACCCTTAAATCCAAAAGGATTGGCATCGGTTTTTAAAACTTCCTGCACATTTTTATTATAAACCTCGGTGTGGTTCATCAATACTTCGGTTGCTTTTTCCGATAGCGGGCTATCTACATAATAAGGAACATCCGGCAGGATGCCTTTCAGTTCCAGGCCGTTTAAGGCGTACAATAATTCCTGCGTACGGCCAACGCTGAATGCCGGGATAATCACCTTGCCATTTTTTACTTCGCAGGTTTGTTTAATGATCTCCAGTAGTGACTCTTCAATAGGCCCCAGTTCTTTATGCAGCGAATCGCCATAGGTTGATTCCAGTAAAATATAATCGGCCTGCTCAAATGTTTGCGGGTTTTTCAACAGCAGATCGTCATAACGGCCAACATCGCCGCTAAAAGTAATGTGGGTATCCCTACCGTTTTCTGCAACAGTAATATGCACTGCCGCGCTGCCCAGAATATGCCCGGCGTCGGTAAAGTTGAATTTTACGGATGGGGTAATTTCAAACTCTTCGCCATATTCAACAATTTTGAACAGGCGAAGGGCCTCCATCACATCCTCTTCGGTGTACAAAGGATTAAGCAGCGGCAAGCCTTTGCGGATGCGGTGTTTGTTACTATACTCGGTGTCCTGTACCTGGATCTTTGCCGAATCGAGCAGCAGGATGCGTGTAAGGTCCATCGTGGCCGGGGTGCAGTAAATGTTCCCCTCAAACCCTTCGGCAACCAGCCGTGGAATTAAGCCGCAATGGTCAATATGGGCGTGCGAAAGGATCATGTGCGTTACACCTTTGGGATTAAAGCCAAAATGTTCGTTCATTTCTTCGGTTTGCTCGCCCAGTCCCTGGAACATGCCGCAGTCTAATAATATGCTGGTACCGTCGTTTAAGCGGAGTAAATGCTTGCTGCCGGTTACGTTACGGGCAGCACCATGGAAGGTTATGTTCATTTATAAAATGGTATGAAGTATCACAACGAATATGATGATTTAAAGTTTAAGAAATTAATAACTAAAAATTTAGTTGCAAATTAAAAATACATCACTTACCTTAGTTAAACCAATTAAATATATTAATACACGAGGTATTAATTTAAAAGTACGCACATGGAAATTAAAGAGTTAACCCGCGCCGAAGAGCAGATTATGCAAGTGCTATGGCAATTAAAAAAAGGGTATGTTAAAGACGTTATCGAACAGTTACCTGAGCCTAAGCCAGCTTACAATACGGTATCAACAATTATCCGGATCCTGGAAACAAAAGGTTTTGTTGGGCATGAAGCGTTTGGTAAAAGTCATGAGTATCACCCGGTAATCAGCAAGGAGCAATACCAGAATTTTGCTGCCGACAAATTACTGAGCGGTTATTTTGACAACTCTGTTAACCGTATGCTTTCATTTTTTGTAAAGAAAGAAAAGATCGACCTGAAAGAGGCCGATGAGATCATGAAACTGATTGAAAAACTAAAAGAAAAGTAATTATGAGCTGGTGGCAATATTTATTACTGGTAAACATATACCTGTTGCTGTTTTACGGGTTTTATGTGCTTTTGCTTCGTAAAGAAACCTTTTTTCAGCTTAACAGGCTTTACCTGGTAAGTGCCGCTTTACTATCATTTATGATACCCGTTATCCAGGCCGATTGGGTGCAAAATCTATTTATTACCCAGCAGGTAAAGTATACCCTGTACAGTAGCCCGGTATTGGTTTATCACTTTAAACCTATTGAAGAATCGCCTATTAGTATAGGGGAGGTGTTGTTTATTATATACGCCGTGGGTATCGTTTTTTTATCGCTCAGATTGATCTGGCAGTTGTTTAAGCTAAAAAAGGTGATTAGTCAGCCGCAATCACAGGTATCCTATTCCTTTTTCAAAACCGTGAAATTAAATGCCGATGGGGAGGCCAATGAAGCAATTGCCACGCATGAGGATGTACATGCCAAACAATGGCATTCGGCCGATGTGTTGCTGGTTGAACTGGTGATGATCATTAACTGGTTTAACCCGATTGTTTATTTCTATCGTCGGGCGATCAAGCATATTCACGAATTTATAGCCGACAGGCATGCTGTTGAAGCCGGTACTGATAAGGCCGATTATGCCATGCTGCTTTTAAGCCAAACATTTAATACGCCTTCACACAACTTGGTTAATTCATTTTTTAACAAAAGTTTGTTGAAAGAACGTATTATCATGTTGCAAAAAAATAAATCGCACCGGATAACGCTTATTAAATACGGACTGTCGGCCCCTCTGTTTATTTTGATGATGGTACTGTCATCAGCTACAATTAATAATAGTGATACCATTACGGTCATCAACACTAAGGCCGATAAAGTTTTCTCGACGCCGGCCAGTAAAGTGGCGGAGATTACTATTGATGAGCCTCTTAAACTTGAAAGGCAGGTTGTAGCAGCTGATACCTCACCGGTATATACTGCGGTTGCCCGTTTGCCTGAGTTTCCGGGCGGGCCGGGGGCTTTTGGTAAATTTTTATCTACCAATATAAAATACCCTGCAACAGCCCGTGAACAAAAGATCCAGGGAAGGGTGATCATAACCTTTGTTGTTGAAAAGGATGGCACGCTTTCAAATGAAAGGATTGTAAAGGGTATTACGGATGATCTGAATAACGAAGCATTAAGGGTGATAAAACTATCGCCTAACTGGAAGCCCGGTATGCAGGGAAATCGTTCGGTAAGGACTCAATATTCAGTGCCTATCAGTTTTACGCTTGCTCCCAGCGATGATACTACAAAGACTACTGCTCCGGCAAAATTTTCTATAGCTTCGGGTCAATCAGGAGATGCCGTATTCACATCTGTTGAGCAGGTACCGGAGTTTAATGGAGGGATAGAAGCCTTCGGTAAGTTTTTGATGACTAATCTCAGGTATCCCAAAGCTGCCCGTGATAATAATGTTCAGGGCAGGGTGATCATAACTTTTGTTGTTGAAAAAGATGGGTCTTTATCGAACATGAAGGTCGTAAGAGGGATAGGTTCAGGTTGCGACGAAGAAGCCGTAAGGGTGCTAAGTATGTCACCCGCCTGGAAACCGGGAATTCAGAATGGCAAGCCGGTGAAAGTACAGTATTCTGTGCCGATAAGCTTTACATTGGCCGATGATAAATCTGCAAAACCAGGCGAAAATAAAACCGGTGCTGTTGTAAATCCATCTAACACTAATCGGCTAATATATGCCGGTCGGTTGGTTATTGATACTGCAAAAAAGTCAAATATAATTCTTCGCGATGGGCTCAAATACTCTAATCAGCCATTATTGATAGTTGATGGCAAAGCTCAGACAACAGATGAGATTATGCATCAACTTAATCCGGATTATATCGCCAGCATATCTGTTTTGAAAGATAAAAACGCAACTGCCATTTATGGTGAGCAGGGCGCAAACGGTGTTATACTGATCACTACCAAGGCAGAAGCAAAAAGGAAAGCCACTGAAGGGACTATCAAAGGATCTGTAATAAAGAGCAATTGATGTGAACAGCATATTGATTATGATCGCCTAAGGCAGAACAGGTTTTCTCATGCGGGGAAACCTGTTCTGTTTTAAACCGAAAGATGAAAAGCTACGTAAAACTGTTAAATTAGTCGCATGAAATGTAACCACTAATTACCGTCCCCTTCTTTTTTTGCACGCGGATATCTTCCCTTTGAAATTGGAGGATAAAACTATTGAAATGATAAAAACAGTTTAAGGATCGGTATTAGCAAGTACCAGGTATCGATTTTAACCACTGCGTTATCCTTAACTGCGAGTTGATTGTCACACAGATAAGTATTTATTCAATAATATATATATTCAGGTACCGGCTGGCCGCGATGGTGTTATCTATGTTATTATTGCCCAAAATCTCCTTTGATATTATTTATTAACTTTGTGCCTGCAAAGCATAGCCTTATATTCTCTGTAATCTGTAATGACTGAAAATCCGAACCGCGAAAATGTTGTGTCTTATTATGACGAGCACGTTAAAAACAAGCTTAATGATTATATTGTAGTTAACCCCCGTATTGAGTTTGGTTGGGAAACCATTAAACGTTTTACGCCGTCAACACCGGCCCGCATTTTGGAAGTAGGTTGTGGTATGGGCAATATCTGTTCGCGGATGCGTAAATACTGGCCCGATGCCGTTATTACTGGAATTGATATCAGCACAATGTCTATTCAGATTGCTCAAAAGCTTTTTGGCGACAGCAAGCTCAATTTTAAGGAAAGCATCCTTACCCCCGATACCTTTAATGAACAGTTTGATCTGATTGTTTTTATGGATGTGTATGAACATATAGCTGTTACAGACAGGCCTGCTGTTCATGCCGCGCTTGCAAAAATATTACGCAATAAAGGCCGCATTGTTTTAACGGTCCCTACACCGGCTAACTTAAAATGGTCGTTAGTTAATAAGCCCGAAACCATGCAGCCTGTTGATGAGCATATATCTTTTGAGGTTATTGGTAAATTGGCTGCAGATACCGGTACTGAGGTAATCCTGTACGAACTCAAAAACGTGTGGAACGTAGGCGATTATGCACACATCGTATTGGAAAAAAATGACGATTTCGAAGCCGCGTTCTTTCATCCAAAACCGGTAACCGCGTCACAACGCAGCCGAAGGATCTTTAATAAGGCGGTGTATAAAATGGGCAGTTTCTTCCGCCGGTATTATGTCCGTAAAAAGTTAGGTTGAAATGAGCCAGGCGTATAATTTATGCATCATAAAGCCAAATAAGTCTGCTTTTTCCGAGACCTTTATACAAGCGCATATTGATGGCCTGGCTGGTAATAAAAAAGTTTTATACGGCGGCGCCTTTCCTGTTTATGATCATGAAGGCAAAACCCTGATCCGCTCAAAACTGGGCCTGCTAAGTTATCTCATCCAAAAAAGAATCTTTAAGAGGAAAAATATTAAGGTACGTACCTGTGCCTTGTATAAATATTTAAAAGAGCATAAAATAGATGCTGTATTTGCTGAATATGGCATGGTTGGTGCATCTGTTACTGAAGCTTGTAAATTAGCCGGAGTTCCCCTGATTATTCATTTTCATGGAGCCGATGTTTATCATCGCGATACAGTTGCCGAGTATGCCGAACTTTACCAGGATGCATTTAAGTACGCGAGTGCCTTTATTGCTGTATCGGTAGATATGGCTGCTACTTTGAAAGAAATGGGCGCTCCTGCCGATAAAGTGTTTACCGCTTCATGCGGAGTGGATACTGCTGCTTTCCCTTTACTTGATACATCAGCCTCCGCTAAAGATTTTTTATTCGTAGGGCGTTTTGTTGAAAAGAAATCTCCTCAATCCTTAGTTGAGGCCTTTAAAATTTTACAGGAAAAACACCCCGATGCCAGGCTGTGGATGGTTGGGGGCGGACCGCTGTTTGATGAAACCCGGGAGCTGATTGCCGACCTTGGGCTTAATGAGCAGGTTACGCTTACCGGGGTATTAAAGCCTGAAGAAATACGCACGTTAATGAAAACCATGCGGGCATTTGTACAACACTCGGTTACAGCGGCCAATGGCGACAAAGAAGGTACCCCGGTTACCGTGCTCGAAGCATCATCATCAGGTTTGCCGGTAGTTTCAACCCGCCATTCGGGAATCAAGGAAGCTGTTATTAATGGCGAGACTGGCTTTTTGGTTGATGAATACAATATAACCGGAATGGCCGAAAGAATGAGCATCCTTGCGGAATCGGTTGAATTATCCGTGCAAATGGGTAAAGCGGCGCGGAACCACATGATTAATAATTATGATATTCACATGCGCATCGCTTTGCTTGATCATATTATCCAAAGCAGCATCAGCAATAACAAAATTAAATGAACCTATTACAAAAACAGGGATTTTTTAACAGCCTCATATTGTATGCGGGAGTTGCTTTAGGTTTCTTTAACCTTATCATTCTTTTTCAGCGGATCCTTACCACAGAAGAGATCGGTTTTTTTATTTTAATGGGGACCATATCGCTGCTTTATGCACAGTTTGCAGGGTTAGGTATTGGTAATATCATTCTTAAATATTTCCCTTACTATCGCAGCGACGATAAGAAGCATGGCGGTTTCGCATCTTTTGTTACTGTTTGGAGCCTGATAGGTTTTGCGATCTTCACGGTGCTTTTTGTAATTTTTAAGGATTTTATTATTAGCTACTATAAGAATAAGGATGGAGCTCCGCTACTGATCAGGTATTTCTATTACCTTATTCCTTTGTCATTTTTTACGCTGGTATTTTCTGTTCTGGAAAACCTGGCGCTTACAGTATTTAAAAATGTACTTTCTTCCTTTTTGCGCGAAGTAGGGTTACGTTTGTTCACAACGGCGGGCGTTTTGCTGATAGCCATTAAGCTGGTTGATTACCATTTTTTTTTGATGATATATATAACAGCTAACCTGGTAGCTGTATTGGTGTTGCTTGCCTATATTAGCAAAGGCCGGCACTTTAAGTTTTCGACTGTTGGCGCTCAACTGCTAAGCGAAAGAAAAACGTTTTTGAGTTATGGCATTTTTACGGTATTAAGTGGCAGCTCCTTTGTGATGATCCAGAACCTTGATACCCTGATGCTGAGCATGCTTACCAAAGAGTCATTTAGTTATGTAGGTATTTATGGTACGTTTTTCGCCATTGCGGTAGTGATAAGTTTACCGGCCAAGGCATTGGGCCGCACCTCACTGCAGATCATAGCCCAGTCATGGGTTACCAATGATCTGGCCAAGATTGGTAAAATTTATTATAAGACATCAGTAGTGCAAATGCTTATCGGTTGCCTGCTTTTCATAGGCTTGGTTATTAACAGGTCGTTTATTATAATGTTGTTACATAAACCTGAGTACGCCAATTATTTCAATGTATTTATTATAGTGGGCGTGGCCTTTCTGGTTGATATGACAGGAGGGTTAAATGGCTACATCATGAATGTATCTAAATATTACAAGCTTACCACTGTTTTTATTGTTTCGGGGGTGGTTTTTTGTGTGCTGTCAAATTTGGTCCTGATACCTATGTTAGGCATGATGGGTGCTGCCTTATCATACCTGATCACCATGTTTGTACTAAACTTTGCTTATTGGCTGTTTGTTAAAATTAAGTTTAACCTGCAGCCTCTCGCAATGGCACACGTATATATATTACTGATCTTTACGGTTTGCCTGCTTATCGGGCTTTATCTTCCGTCGTTAAAGAATGTATTTGCAGATATGATTTACAGATCGGTTATCGTGGGCGTGGTTTACGTGTTTTTGGCATATATTTTAAAAATTTCAGAAGATATTAATATAGTATTTGATCGCATCCTGAAAAAGGTATGAGTTAAGTTGTATTAATTGCTATAGTATTCCAGGCCTTTATATAGTTTTATTGCCGCCGCGTTCACAATAATATTGCCGTTTATGTTATTAGCCGGGCTGCATTTACCGTTTATGGTTAATTAAATAAAACCGCTACCGGCGCAGGTTGCCCTTCATCAGTCCCTTATTGAATGTACTTCATGTAAATTGAATTATCGATAACTCATGGTTTTTTACATCATGCACTCAACCGGTACGGCTTTGCCCTATCCTTTAAAAGGTAAAAACTTGTGATAGCTTCAATTGCAGTAAAGCATATTTTGAAATTTTTTGATAATGTGAACATTATAATTAATTGTATCGTAGAAGAGCTTAGGATACCGTTTTAATATAACGTTATTAATAAACCTGGATTAACAATAAAATAATTAATTAACATAACTGATTGGGTCAACTCAGCGCTGGTTGGCGTTGAAACCGTTTGGTTAGTGATTAAATATTTTGAAAATTTAGTAATATGAAAGATAATTATTATCATTATCCGTTAATTTAAGCTATGCACCCTAAACCTGCACTTCTATATAAAATAGTATTATGGGCAATATTTTGCCTGTTTTTTCTCCCGTCCGCTGGTTTTAGCCGGGCATTTGAAACCCCATTGCCTGTTAACACGGAGCCGCGGTCTGTTGAACCACGGTTTACTCCATACCATATTACGGTTGCCCCGCTGCAGGCAATCACCATTTGCTCCGCTGCTGCAGCTGTACTTAACGGCGATATAAAAAACCCCGTGCCCGACAGCTATCTATGGCAAATAAATAACAACGGGAACTGGGTAAATGCACCGTCGGCAAATACTCAAAAAGATTATATCACATCTTCGTTAACAAATACATCTGCTTCAAGTATTGTATACAGCCTTCGCCGCAGGATCTCTACCGCCGGCGTAGTAGATTATGATTCTTATTACGATGTTACCGTAAGGCCGATAGCAGCGGTAAATAACAATACGATAGTAGCGCCACCTGTTACCCAATTTTGTTCAACAGGCAATCCGGCGGCTATTACGGGTAGCGTGCCCGGAGGGGGCGATGGAACTTTTTCATATCAATGGCAATCATCCACAGATAACGCAACATTTAATGATATTTCGGGTGCTGTATCAAAAAACTACGATCCGCCGGTCTTAAACAATGATACTTATTATCGCCGTATGGTTTCTTCCGGTGCATGTACAACTCCGGCGCTTAGTAATGTGGTGCTCCTTAAGGTTTCAACGCCGCCACCACCTCCATCACCTGCAGCGTCAACAATAACCATTTGCCAGGGAACCCCGGCTACATTGACGGTTGCCTCGCCGCAGGCCGGATTTACGTACAACTGGTATGATTCGTCGGCTAAAACCACGGTGCTTGCTACAGGTACCTCATACACTACTCCTGTTTTAAACGCAGGCAAAAATTATTATGTCGAAGCATCAAACGGCACTTGCGGCAGCCAGTTAGCAACTATACAGGTAAAGGTTACCCAGGCGCCTGCTGTGCCTCAGTTTTCTCAAACAATGGTTACAGCCTGTATGGGCTCAACAGTGACACTCAGCGTGCAAAATTCGCAAAGCGGCGTTATTTATAATTGGTATAGTACTGCAACTGATGCCAATATTTTGCATACCGGCAGCACTTTCGTATTGCAAAATGTAACATCAGCGGTAACTTATTATGTAGAGGGACTTAGTTCAACAGGTTGCAGTTCTACATCACGCGGAAAGATAAGTTTAACTGTTAAGCCCGTGATAGCGGTAACCAATAACCAGATCACAGCGCCCACAGTTACTGATTTTTGTGTAACCGGTAACCCTTCGGCAATTACGGGCAGCACACCTGCCGGTGGTGATGGTACTTTTTCATACCAATGGCAGTCATCTGCCGATAATATAACCTTTGCTAATATTGCCGGGGCCACATTAAAAAGTTATGACCCGCCGGTATTAAGTAAGGGCGCTTACTACCGCCGTATAGTATCATCAGGTACCTGTACAACCCCCATGGTGAGTAATGTGATTAGTGTTCAGGTTTTAACACCTCCGCCTGCACCGTCGCCCGTAGCATCGGGCCTAACCATTTGCCAGGGAACCGCAGCCACGTTAACGATTAGTTCGCCGCAGGCCGGGTTAACTTACAACTGGTATGATTCGCCTGCTAAAACTACAATACTTGCCACGGGTACTACCTACAAAACTCCTGTTTTAAACGCAGGCAAAAGTTATTATGTTGAGGCATCTAACAGCGCCTGCAGCAGTCCTTTAACAACAATACAGGTAACTGTTTCGCCATTACCGGCGGTGCCGCAATTTACACAAAGCACCGTTAGCGTTTGCTCCGGCTCCACAACAATAATTACCATACAAAACGCGCAAAGCGGTATTGTTTATAACTGGTACGGCAGCGCCACCGATGCTAACATTTTACATAGCGGGACCAGTTATACAATCAGCAACGTAACAGCGGCAACAACCTATTATGTACAGGCCGTTAACACTGCAGGATGCGGCTCTTCGGCCCGGGGGACGGTTAGTGTAGCTATCATTCCGTTGCCGGTGGTTACAGTAAGCAGTTCGGGCACTTCTGTTTGCCCGGGCACCAGTGCCACATTAACCGCGTCCGCATCAGGCGGGGCAGTTATTTCCTGGTATGATGCGCCGACCGGTGGAAGCCTGCTTGCTCAGGGCAATACATATGTTACGGCTAACTTAACATCGGCAAAAAATTATTATTTGGAAGCGACCAACAACACCGGGTGCAACAGCAGCGGAAGAGTTACAGTGCAGGTACAGATGACCAAGCCGCTTGATGCGCCGGTGGTAACGGTTGGCGAAGTTACCTCATCGAGCGTAGCTTTTGAGTGGAGTGCGGTAAGCGGCGCTACCAGTTACCTGGTAAGTACCAACAATGGTTTAACCTATACTGCGCCAAGTTCGGGCAGTAACGGTTTAATGCATAAAGTGAACGGCCTTGGCCTAAACGAGTCTGTTACCATCACAGTGAAGGCGTTGGGAGCATCGTCATGTACGCTTAGCGGGGCTTCGGCCGCGGTTACCGCCGCCACCATCGATAATAACAATGTAATATATGTAGCCAACAACTTTACCCCCAATGGCGACGGAAATAACGACATTATTTATGCACATGGAAAAAATATAAAGACACTTTCTTTTAATGTGTATGACCAATGGGGACAATTGGTTTTTACATCAACCGATGTTAACAAAGGATGGGATGGTTATTATAAAGGCTCATTGATGCCCGTGGGTGTATACGTATACTATTTAAAAGCGGCAATGAATAACGGGGCGCAATTGAATAAAAAAGGAACAATTACGCTATTAAGATGAAGAAACTACTACTCATTATTACAATAGCGCTGCAGTTTGCAGTTGCAGGAACGGTGAAGGCGCAGGTTGATCCGCATTTTTCACAGTATTACGCTTACCCGCTTTGGCTCAACCCTGCGCTTACGGGCGTTTTTGACGGCGATACGCGCTTATCTGCCAACTACAGGGACCAGTGGGCAAACATCAACAATGGCTACCGCACAGCAGGTGTATCGGCCGATTTCAAGCCAACCGATAAAGTGGGCATCGGCCTTAATATCCTTGATCAAAAAGCAGGCACTGCCGGGTACAATTACTTTACAGCTTATGGTTCATTCGGTTATGGCATAACGCTGTCAGGTGATGGTAATCAGCGGCTGCATTTCGGCTTGCAGGCGGGTGTTATCAGCCGTAGTTTTGATCCGGGTAAGCTCCAGTCTGATAACCAGTACGACCCGAACAGCGGCTTCGACCCTACATTGCCCAATTTCGAAAATTTTGGTTATTCGTCAAAAACGGTATTTGATGCAGGCGCCGGTATCTATTATTACAATGCCGACCCAATGAATAAAGCCAATTTGTTTGGCGGACTTAGTATTAACCATATCAATGATGTAACAGATCCATTTGCCGCGGGTGGTATAGCCAGCAAATTGCCTATGCGGTTTACTGCACATGGCGGTGTGCGTATAAAAGCGTCTGATTTTTTTGACCTGATCCCAAACGCAGTTTACGTTAAACAAGGCAAAGGCGAGATCAAAGCTTTCGGACTATATTCTGAACTTAAGTTTGCCGATGATAACGGCCTGGTACTCGGTGGTATGGTCCGGGTACAGGATGCTGCAATTGCCAACGTTGGTTACCATATCCGCAGGATGGTGATTGGTGCCAGTTATGATTTTAATACTTCAGGGCTTCGCGCGGTTACATCAGGCCGCGGCGGTTTTGAACTATCAATAAGCTATATATTTAGTCGCTACACTGATTCCCCGGCCCCAATTTGCCCAAGGATATAATATGAAAAAACTATTACCTTATTTCTTACTATTGTTTTTTCCGTTGGTTTCATTTGGACAGGCGAAAAACTACAGGGCACTGGCCGACACCGCCTTTAGCAGGCATGAGTACTATACTGCCGCGTATTATTACAAGCATATTGCCGATGGTACAACCGATGAACCAAAAGGCAGTGTGCAGCGTTCATCAGCAGTAAAAAAAATCAGTTCAAAAAAAGCTGAGACTAATCAATACATTATTTATCGCCTGGCCGAATCATACCGCCTGTATAAAGATTATACTGATGCTACCATATGGTATGCCCAATTGGCTAAGGAAGCACCAACTGCCCAATATCCGTTAGTACCGCTTTGGTACGGCATCTGCCTGCAGGCAAACGGGAAGTATAATGAAGCTTTGGTCCAGTTAAAGCAGTTTGCAGGCAACGCCCCCGATCCGCAGTATGCCGCTCTCGCTAAAAAAGAAATAATCTCGTGCGAATATGCCTTGAAGCAATTGGAACACCCACGCGCCGTTGATGTATCGGCTTTGGTGTTTTTAAATAAAGACCAGGGCGACTACGCCCTTACCGTTAACCTGGGCAGGTATTGGTTTACCTCATCACGCTTGGTTGATAAGGATAAGCTTTATACCAACAGGGTTTACAGTTCGGCCATCCTCGATTCAACTAAAGCGCTTGCCACAAACTTTAACGCGTTTGATAAAGAAGGACAAATTGAATATGCTACACCTGCGCTTGATGGTACCGGCACCAGGATGTACCTTACCCGCTGGTATAAAAAGAACGGGAAAACAGTATCTGCCATTTATTTTAGTCAACTGGTAAACAGCATATGGCAGCAGCCGGTAAGGCTGAATAATACTGTTAACGCCGAAGGCTATAATTCCAAGCACCCTTTTGTTAGCGCTGATGGCCGGCGATTGTTTTTCGCATCCGACAGGCCCGGCGGTGAAGGCGGTGACGACATTTGGGAAAGTAACCTTGATGATGCCGGGCAGCCGAAAACTGTAAGTAACCTGGGCGATGCGGTAAACACAGCATATGATGAACAGTCGCCATATTATGACCGGGCTGATAAAGTGTTGTTTTTTAGCTCGAATGGTTTTACCGGTATGGGCGGCTTTGATGTTTACCGCAGCGAAGGAGATTTTGGTCGTTGGTCGGCCCCGGTTAATTTAGGTTACCCGGTTAACTCATCTAAAGACGACTTGTACTACAGCCTTGATCCAACCAATCCAAATAAATTTTACCTGAGTTCGGCACGCGGCTCTGACTGCTGCTTAAGCCTGTTTACCGGGCAGTATAAGTTTTTATATATCAGTGGCCGTGTAATTGATTGCCGCACTAATGGTGGTATGGCAGGGGCAAGGGTGATCCTTAAAGATCCGGACGTAAAAATGGGTTTGGCTGTTAAAGTAACCGATGCCAAAGGCGATTATGTTTTCCAGGTAAAGGAAAAACTGCCAAGGTATAAACTGGAGATTTCGCAAAAGGGATACTTTACCAAAGTTATTCCTGCACCGATAGTAAAGCCGGGTATTGATACGCTCATTAACCCCGAAATTTGCCTGCAGAATTATAAGATCAATGTTCAGATAACTATCGAAAATATTTATTTTGATTTTGGTAACGCCCATCTCCGGTCCGAATCATTTGATACGCTGGATAAACTGGTTGCCATCATGAACGATAACCCTAAAATTAAGATCGAGCTTGGCTCGCATACCGATGGGATAGGCACTGACGCAGCGAACATGAAGTTGTCGCAGGCCCGTGCGGAGGCTTGTGTTGATTACCTGTTACTGCAAGGCATTAAGTCTGCACGTATTACAGCCCGCGGCTATGGCAAAAGAATGCCCATCGCCCCAAACAAATTACCAAATGGCAAAGATAACCCCGAGGGCAGGCAACTTAACCGTCGTACTACATTTACGGTAAAATCGGCAGAATAAAAACAAATTGTTTTATTTGTTTGCAATCGGAAGGTTATGGTATAATTTTGCCTTGCAAATTAAACGCCCCCGCTTAATTCAAGGTGTTTAAATTGCAATACCTGATCTGCTGAAATCATACCATGCAAAATCTTGCCCCAATAGCTCTTTTTGTTTATAACCGGCCCGACCATACCCGCCGTACCATCAGTTATTTGCAGCAAAATTTGCTGGCCGATGAGTCGCGCTTGTATATTTTTTGCGATTCAGCCAAAACCGATGCCGATAAGCCAAAGGTTGAACAGGTGAGGCAACTGGTAAAAGATGTAAGCGGTTTTAAATCGGTAAAAATTATTTTGCGTAATCATAATCTCGGTCTGGCCGAATCCATCATCAGCGGGGTAACACAGTTGGTGTATGAATATGGCAAAGTGATTGTTTTTGAAGACGATCTGTTATCTTCGCCATATACCTTGCAGTATTTTAATGACGCATTAACAAAATATGCAAACCAGGAACAGGTAATGCATATCGGTGCCTATATGTACAACCTGCACGATAAAAAACTGCCCGAAACATTCTTTTATCGGGCAGCCACCAGCTGGGGTTGGGCAACCTGGGCCCGCGCCTGGAAAAGCTTTGAACCCGATGTTGATAAGCTGATTGCTCAGTTTGATACGCTGAAAATAGCCCGCTTTTCGATAGAAGGCAAAATGAATTTCTGGAAGCAGATAGAGCAGTTTAAGGCCGGTAAAAATAATTCATGGGCCATTCGCTGGTATGCCTCTATTTTTTTGAAGAACGGGTTGACGCTGAACCCGTCGCAGTCGCTTATTCAAAATATAGGTCATGATGGTACTGGCGTACACTCCAATAAAGAGGATATGTACCATGTGCAAATGGGACGCAAACAGGTAACGCAATTTCCCGACACCATAGAGGAGAATGAGGAGGCTTATAAAGCTATTAAAAATTTCCTGGCAAACAGAAAGGGCACCTTGCTGCAGCGGATCAGAAGGTTCATGAAGCAGCAGATGGGGCGATAAGCTATTTAATGCGTTTACAGCGCAAGTGTATAGACGTATGTGATGCCGCTCTGCGTGGAAATAATCAATTTGAACTCCCCGCTTAAACCGGGAAGCAGAATTTCCCCATCAACACTGCCGGGTTAACGCCGATCCTGATCGGCTCACCGCATAAGGCTTCATTACCTAATAAAGCAAATAATATAGCTTCTTTGGCATCGGGGTTGATTCCCAGTAAACTGCTATCCTCTATTGCCGCTTGGGGCAATAGTTTTTTTAATTCCCCAATAACAAATGGATTTCGTGCCCCGCCGCCGCTGGTAAAAATTTTAATATGATCCCCTGTGATATTTTCCTTAACAAAACCGGCTATGGATGCCGCGGTGAAGGCGCTTAGGGTACAAATAAGGTCTTCACCACTAATTTGCCCGGTACCTGACCGTTGCTGTGCTTCAGCAACCATGGCAAGATTGAACAGTTCGGGTCCGGTGGTTTTAGGGGCTTTTTCATCAAAAAACGAATGGGAGAGGAGCGCCGTTAATAGATCATCATTTACCTGCCCTCTGTAAGCTATGGCTGAATCCTCATCAAAAGGCTTATCAAAATATTTTCGGCAGGCAGCATCGATGAGTGTATTGCCGGGGCCAATATCTGTGCAGAGCACGCGGTTAAAATCACCGTCGCCAGGAAGCCAGGTTAAATTAGCAATGCCTCCTATGTTTAACAGCACCCGGTTTTGGCCGGTTTTATTGCCCAATAATACATCACCATATAAGGCCAGCGGAGCGCCTTCTCCTCCGGCAGCAATATGCTTTTGCCTGAAATCGCTGATGGTTAGTATGCCGGTTTTTACGGCGATATGATCGCCGTCGCCAATTTGCAGAGTGGCATTAGAGTAGTTTTTATGCTGATGTAAACGCTGGGGGGCATGGTAAATAGTTTGACCATGACTGGCGATAAAATCAACCTCCTGTGGGTCGACTTTCCATTGAGCAAGTGCCTGCAATATCAGTTCGGCGTGATAGCTGCCGATATAAGCGTTAAGTAAAGTTACCTTTTCCAAATCTGCATTACGCTGGGCAAATACCTGCTGAACTTGCAGCTTAAAGTCATCCAGATAGGGGATTGTGATAAATTGTACCAGCTCAAAATGAGTGCTTAAACCATTACCGGTAAATTTGCACAGGGCAATGTCAAGCCCATCCAATGAGGTGCCAGACATTAGGCCGATGCCCGTTTTTGATGGTTTTTGAGCGATGCTAAACAGGTGCTGCAGGTTATGGTTCAATGCTATCATGGGCTTAAATTACTATTTGTGCGGCAACCCGCAAAAGTTGGGGCAATGCATTTAATATTTTAGTGACGATGACTTGTTGTTAACATAGCAACGAAATAAGATAATGATGTCTGCAAACTATCAGTATTTAATGATACTTGTCTTATGGCCTGATGCCGGTTAAACGGGCCGGATTTCCTCATCACCTGCTTTCGCTAACAGCAGGCATAAACGTAAGCATGTGCTTAGTTACTTAAAATAGCAGTTTTAGCGTAACTCTATGTTGTGTTTAAACTATT
Organism: Mucilaginibacter sp. Mucisp73; assembly: GCF_059491465.1. Classification (NCBI taxonomy): domain Bacteria; kingdom Pseudomonadati; phylum Bacteroidota; class Sphingobacteriia; order Sphingobacteriales; family Sphingobacteriaceae; genus Mucilaginibacter; species Mucilaginibacter sp. Mucisp73. The sequence continues at coordinate 6,537,579 of NZ_CP168507.1, forward strand.
GATTACTAATGTTTTGTATTTTAAAGATTTGAAATGTGTTAACCTATGTTAACCCCATTAGGATGGGTTTACATTACCGCAAAAGTTAAAATAATAACGGCACTATGTAAATATCTGATATATTTGTTTTGAACAACTAACCTCATTTTCATTTCCTAAGATTCATGGCACGATTAAATTTATTGGAAGAGACACGTTACGAGAAGTTACCGGTAAGCGTTTACAACAATCAGCAGGAAGCCTCGGTAGCGGTAGCGAACCGTATAGCAGATCTGATCCGCGCAAAACAAGCTAAAGGCGAAAAAGCGGTATTGGGACTTGCCACCGGTGTAACCCCGATAGGGGTATATGCCGAACTGGTAAGGCAGCACAAAGAAGCAGGCTTGAGCTTTAAGAATGTGATCACTTTCAACCTGGATGAGTACTACCCCATGAAGCCTACAGCAGCACAAAGCTATGTAACCTTCATGTATGAAAACCTGTTCAGCCATATTGATATAGATAAAGCCAATGTGCACATCCCGGATGGTACACTGGATAAAGAAGCCGTAGCAGGCTACTGCCTGGCTTACGAAAAGCAGATAGAAGAATTGGGCGGCTTAGACCTTCAGATCCTGGGTATCGGTCGTACAGGCCACATCGGTTTCAACGAACCGGGTTCGGCACCAAACTCAGGTACCAGGATGGTTACTTTAGATGACCTGACCAGGAGTGATGCTTCAAGAGATTTTGGTGGTAAGGCGAATGTGCCAACCAAAGCGATCACGATGGGTATCGGTACTATTTTCAAAGCCAGAGAAATCATATTGATGGCCTGGAATAAGAAGAAAGCGCCAATCATCAAGAAAGCGGTAGAAGGGGAGATTTCGGGCGAAGTACCTGCAACTTACCTGCAATTATCACAACATGTAGAGTTTGTACTGGATGCAGATGCAGCGTCAGAACTGACCAGGTTTGATACTCCATGGCTGGTAAAAGATTGCGTGTGGGATAATCAGCTAAAAAAGAAAGCGGTGATCTGGCTTGCCAATGAGGTTAACAAACCGGTACTGAAACTAACCGAAGAAGATTACAATAACCACGGCATGGCACAACTTGCGGTAGAGCAAGGCCCTGTGTATAATATCAATATTGATATTTTTAACCAAATTCAGCATACCATCACCGGCTGGCCGGGTGGTAAACCGGATGCGGATGATTCTCAAAGACCGGAAAGGGCACTGCCTGCTAAAAAGAGAAGTATCATTTTTTCACCACACCCGGATGATGACGTGATCTCGATGGGCGGTACATTTATCCGTTTGGTAGACCAGGGGCATGACGTACACGTGGCGTACCAAACCTCGGGCAATACCGCTGTATGGGATGATGATGTGCTAAGGTACATGGAATTTGCGATCGACTTTACAAAAAGCATTGGCGAAGACACAGCTCATCTTCAAAAATCATATGAAGATATGCGTGCCTTCTTCCCAACCAAACAGCCAAACGAGATCGACACCCAGGAGATCAGGAATGTAAAAGGCTTTATCAGGAAAACCGAGGCTATCTCTGGTGCAAGGTATGCAGGCTTAGAGGATGATCATATCCACTTTATGGCATTGCCATTTTACGAAACCGGTAAAACCAAAAAGAACTCGGTAGGTGAGGAAGATATTCAATTGACTATCGACCTGCTTCAAAAAGTAAAACCACAGCAGATCTTTGCTGCCGGTGATTTTGCCGATCCTAATGGTACGCACTTAGTATGCTTCAAAATCATCTTAGCTGCACTGGAAAGATTAAAAGGTAAAGAAGCCTGGGTTGAAGACTGCTGGCTGTGGATGTACCGTGGCGCATGGCATGAGTTTGAGACTCATGAGATAGAGATGGCGGTACCATTGTCGCCACAGGAGGTGATCCGCAAGCGTAACGCCATCTTCAAGCACCAGTCGCAAAAGGACAGGCCTGTGTTTCCAGGCGATGATGCAAGGGAGTTCTGGGTAAGGGCAGAAGACCGCACCCGCGACACCGCCCAGCGTTATGATCGTCTTGGCCTTGCGGAATATGAGGCCATGGAAGCGTTTAAACGATATATGTTTTAAGGATTTGGATTGAACCCTATTGTCTGTGGAAGCGGACAATGGGGTTAATAATTGGAGGCCTTGTGCGATTCCCTCCCTTGGGAGGGTGTAGGAAGGGGTTTCATCGATTAGCCTTGTTTTTGACAGGGTGTATAAACCCCTCCCTGCCAATGCACATTCCAAACGCACCCCTCCCTTGGGAGGGAATTTCTTTAATGTAACCTATGACCTCAACTATAACCGAAAAATCAAAGCGGCTTCTTTCCCTTGATGTATTCCGGGGTATTACCATCGCCATGATGATCCTCGTCAATGACCCCGGCGACTGGGGGCATATCTATGCACCGCTCGAACATTCCAAATGGAACGGCTGTACACCTACCGACCTGGTTTTTCCTTTCTTTTTGTTTATGGTTGGCGTATCGGTTATATATGCCATGGAAAGTAAAAAGGCTACGGTATCGCACAGTAAACTCATCCTGAAGGCGCTGCGCCGTACCATGATCTTGCTGCTGATCCCCTGGATAACTCAACTGACCTTGCACCCCGATACAGGGCTGGCTCATTTACGTTTGCCGGGTGTGTTGCCGCGCATAGCCCTGGTGTATTTCATCAGCACAGTACTTTATCTCAAGACATCACAAAAAACGCGCGACTGGATTTTTGCCATCGCACTTATCGGTTATTTTATCATCATGACCTTTATCCCTGTACCGGGTGTAGGCTATGCCAATCTTGAGCCTGAAACCAATATAGGGGCATGGATAGACAGGCTGGTATTTACGCCCGATCACCTCTGGCGCGAATCGCATACCTGGGACCCGGAAGGTTTGCTGGGAACTATTCCCGCCGTTGCCACAGCCCTTTTTGGTATTAGGGTGGGCAGCTGGCTAAAACGTAAAGACCGCGATGACAACATCAAAACTAACTGGATGTTTGTTTACGGAATAATCGCGGTTATAGCAGGCTTGTTTTGGGATTTGTTTTTTCCTATTAACAAAGCCTTGTGGACAAGCTCCTTCGTGCTTTATACCGGCGGACTGGCAACCATTGGGCTGGCTTTATGCTACTGGCTTATCGACATACAAGGGTACAAACGCTTTACTTATCCCTTTGTGGTATTTGGCACCAATGCTATAACAGCTTATGTACTGTCGGGCTTTATACCGCATTATATGGGCATGATCAAAATAAACGGCTCATCGATTTATCAAACATTTTTTGCGCCTTATTTTTCACCTGTAAATGCTTCATTGATAAGTGCTATATTTACGGTGCTCATTTTATGGGTAGTGATGTGGGTGTTCTACATCAAAAAGATCTTTATCAAAATTTAATATGAACCTAAAACTTAAACTTATCGCATTAACAGGAATCATCCTGTTTTCTTTTTCAAGCTTAAAAGCGCAAACAACCACTCAAACTATTACCCAATCACATTTAAAGGCCGCTGAGCAATTGTTAATTTCTATTGGTATAGATAAACAGTTTGGCGGAATGATGGATAATATCATTAACTCCACAAGTAGTCAAATGCCTGCAGAGCAGCGTGCCAAATTCATTGATGTGATGAAAATCTTTATGAGCAAATACTTTACCTGGGATTTGCTCAAAGATAAAATGGCAGCTATTTATGCTGAAGAATTTACTGAAGATGAGCTTAATCAGATTTCTGTGTTTTATAGCTCACCGATAGGGCAAAAAGTAAGCTCAAAATTGCCTGCGTTAATGCAAAGGGGGATGATGGTTGGCCAGAATGCCGTTGCAGAACATAAAGATGAACTAACGCAAATGATGCAGGATGCTTTTGGTTCTTCTAACCAGGCTCCGGCTAATCAGGCTCCGGCTAAAAAGCCGGCCTCAAAATCAGCTACAAAACATTAATTTTCATAACAATACTTTGTAACTAAGATTTTCGTTTTGCATCTTAGTACCCTGACTATTTAAACTTTATAATGAACCTGAACAAATACGTTCCGCTGGCCCTATTGGCTTTAACACTTTCGGGCGGAAGTGCTTTTGCACAAGTAAAAAAGAAACCTGTTCCGTCGCCTAAAAATAAACCCGGCACCCAGGCCATTGCTGCCAAGAGCGATATATTACCGGTTGACAAGGATGTGATCATTGGTAAATTACCCAATGGCTTAACTTATTATATCCGTGCGAATGTTGAGCCTAAAAGCAGGGCCGAACTTTATCTGGTTAATAAAGCCGGTTCGGTTTTGGAAAATGACGATCAGCAGGGCCTGGCCCACTTTACCGAGCACATGGCTTTTAACGGTACACGCGATTTTCCAAAAAATCAGATGGTTGACTACCTGCAAAAAGCAGGCGTAAAATTTGGCGCCGATTTAAACGCTTACACTTCGTTTAACGAAACTGTATATCAATTACCTCTACCAACCGATACCGTCAGTGTGTTTGAAAAAGGCTTTAATATACTGGCTAACTGGGCCGGGTATGTAAGTTTTGATCCTGCCGAAATTGATAAAGAACGCGGCGTTGTTTTGGAAGAAGAGCGCCTTCGTGGCAAAAATGCCCAGGAACGTTTACAACAACAAACATTGCCCGTACTGCTTAACAACTCAAGGTACGCGTTGCGCTTGCCTATAGGTAAAGAAGACATCCTGAAAAACTTTAAGCCGGAAACCATCAAAGCTTTTTACCAGGATTGGTATCGCCCCGATTTGCAGGCTGTTGTTGCCGTGGGCGATTTTGACCCAAAACGTGTTGAGGCACTCATTAAACAAAACTTTTCACAGCTTAAAAACCCGGCCGCCGAAAAGCCGAGGACAAAATATTCCGTACCTGCAACACCGGGTACCGCGGTAAAAATTGTTACGGATCCCGAGTATCCATACACTGTTGCACAGATTATTGTAAAACATCCCGGCACGGTTACTAAAACTACCGGCGATTACATGCAGCAGGTAAGGATACAGTTGTTTAACCAGATGCTTAATTCGCGCATAAACGAGTTGCTGCAAAAACCTAATCCACCGTTTTTATATGGCCGTACCAGCTATGGTAATTTCATCGGCGACCAGGATGCTTATACTTCACTGGTTGTCGCCAAACCCGGCGAACTTGAAAAAGCGGTTAAAGCCGTAGTGGCCGAATCTGAACGCGCCCGCAAATTTGGTTTTACCCTTACCGAGCTGGAACGCGCCAAGCAGGATGCGCTGGTTGGTATTGGGAATGCTTACCGGGAGAGGGATAAAACCCCTTCGGCAAATTTTGTACGTGAATACCAGGCCAACTTTTTAACCGGCGAAGCTATCCCGGGCATCAGCTATGAATACAATTTTTATATAGGCAATATCTATAAAGTAAGCCTGGCCGATATGAACGCCATGGCAGGTAAATTTATCAGCGATCAAAACCGTGTGGTGGTAGTACAAGCCCCAGATAAAGAAAAAGCCAATTTGCCCGATGAAAAAACCTTACTGAACTGGATTGCCACAGGCGGCCAAAATGTAACTGCTTATATTGATAATGTATCAAGTGACCCGCTGCTGGCCAAAGTTCCTGAAGGTACTAAAGTTGCCAAAGAAGAAACAGATGAGGCTCTTGGAACAACCACGCTTACTTTAGGCAACGGTTTAAAAGTGATCTTAAAACCTACTGAATACCGTAACGATCAGATCCTGATAAACGGTTACGCTTTTGGCGGTACATCACTGGCAAGTGACGATGAATTTACGTCGGCAAACCTGGCCTCATCTATTATCAGCGGTAGCGGTATAGCGCAGTTTAACCAGGGCATGCTTGATAAAAAGCTGGCTGGCAAAAACCTGAGTATTTCGCCGTATATCAGTGAGTTTGCACAGGGTATTTCGGGAAATACCTCACCAGCCGATTTTGAAACAGCCCTTCAGTTGATTTACCTATACTTTACCCAGCCGCGTAAAGACAAAGACATCTGGGATGCCAACATCGATCAAACCAGGTCGATATTGAGTACCCGTGGGCTTGATCCCGGAAGTGTTTACCAGGATACGGTATCGGCTGTATTAAGTAACTATAATTTCCGTGGTATGGTAACTACGTTACCAAGGTTAAATGCGGCAACACTTGATAAAGCTTACGATTTTTACAAAAAACGCTTTGCCGACGCCAGTGGTTTTACCTTTACCCTGGTGGGTAATTTTAACGTGGAAACAATTAAGCCATACCTGGAACATTACCTTGGCGGCCTGCCCTCAACCAATAGCAAGGAAACTTATAAAAACATGAATATTGAGCCGCCTGCAGGTTTGATCACCAAAACGGTGAATAAAGGGGTAGGTGAAAAAAGCACAGTACAATTGGTTTTTAGCGGCGATTATGATTACAATGAAGCTAACAATATACAGGTAGATGCGCTGGAAGAAGTACTGAACATTAAACTGATTGAACGGTTACGTGAGCAGGAAAGCGGTGTATATGCTCCCGGGGTAAGGGCCGGCTACCATAAAATTCCGGGGGGGCGTTACACTTTTACCATATCTTTTGGTTGCGCACCCGAAAATGTGGATAAGCTGATCAACGCTACCATGGAGGAGATAGCCAAAATTAAACAGAACGGCGCCTTACCGGCAGATATCCAGAAATTTGTTGCCGAAGAAGCCCGTTCAACCCAGCAGCAGCTAAAGCAAAATGTTTTCTGGGCAGGATATCTTGCCTCTACATCGCAAAACGGCGAAAACCCGGACCAAATCCTGGGGCATGTAAGCAGCCTTGAACAAATAACCCCTCAAAGCACTAAAGATGCAGCTAATAAATACCTGAGCGGAAAGAATTTGATTAAATTGATATTGATGCCCGAAAAGAAATAGGGATAGTCGATATCATAATAAAAAAGAAGGCCTTTCCGTTTTGGGAAGGCCTTCTTTTTTTGGTAGAGACGCATCACATGCGTCTCCCGCAGGACAGGCGGCTTTGCCTAATTATCGTGATTTGTATGCCCAGGACGCAATTATGTGTTTCTACGTCGAAAACAATCAATGCATATTCAAATAAGCCACTGCAATATCATTGGCTTTATGTACTACCACGCCAACGCAACGGCCGCTGCTATCTGTTTCAAAAGAAATCCCTTTACCCGGATCGGTGTAAATCTGCACCTTGCCGCCATTGTTGGTATAGGTAGAGGTTGGCTTTAATGCATAATATTTTTGAACATCCTGTTTGGTTGAACCTACCCCTACGCCCTCACCGGTTTTAAACCGTGGCGACGTTATGAGGATCTTTTGTATGTGACTTATTGATTCATCCTTACCGCCCATGTTGCGGTGCGAAAAAACAGCGGTACGGTAACGGGTAATATCATGTTTGGCAAACCAGACCATCAATGAACTGCCCATGGCCGCGTCAGAGCTATCAGGCTTGCCCAATTGCTTTATCACATTTTGAACATCATCATTTAAAATAATATGCCCGATGCTTTTGCCGGGGGTTATCAGCCAGTCGGGTTGGGTGGTATTGGTGGTGCCGGTATCCGATGCCAAGGTATGATGAACGGTGGTATCATTTTTGTCTCCGAGGTGTTGTCCTGTTGTATCCTTTGGCACTTTATTGGTGTCAGCCAAAGTGGTTTCTTTTTTGGAGTTGTTGCCGCAGGCTAAAAGGCACACGGCGATAGAGATAATTATTAAGCTATTTCTGATCATACAAGCATAACCAATTTAATAGTTATTTTGTTGGCATGTTTGGTTCACCTATAACCAAACAACAAAAATTTTGTTAACAGGATAATGACAAGCATCGGCCAACAGGTTATACAGCAATGGTACACGGAAAAAAACTGGGAGCAGTTTCCTTTCCAGGCCGAAATGATGGAGGCGTACCTTGGCGGCTATTCAGGCTTGTTGAATGCTCCTACTGGCAGCGGTAAAACTTTTGCCCTGTTCCTGCCTTTTTTAGCGGCTTTCATTAACACACATCCCGATACCTATAAAACAAAACAAAATAATGGCTTGCTGATGCTTTGGATAACCCCATTACGGGCGCTTACCAACGATATCCGTAAAGCCATGCAGGAAGCCTGCGAGGAGATCGGCTTACCATGGCGCATAGCTACCCGCACAGGGGATACCCCAGCTGCCGAAAAACAGGCCCTCAAAAAAAAGCTGCCCGAAGTGCTGCTTACTACCCCCGAAAGCTTGCACCTCATGCTTGCCCAAAAGGAATATCCTAAATTATTTAATCAGCTGCAGGTGGTTGTGATTGATGAATGGCACGAGTTGTTGGGTACGAAGAGGGGAGTGCAGGTGGAGCTGGGCCTATCCCGCCTTAAGGCCCTCGCTACAGTTTGCAGTGGGCAGTTTGCAGTAGGCAGTAATAATCAGTTTGCAGTGGACAGTTTGCCGTTTGCAGGGAATAGGGTGCCAAACGAGAGTGTAAACGGAACCAAAAACTGCCAACTGCCAACTCAAAACCGCCAACTCAAAATCTGGGGCATCTCCGCAACTATTGGCAATCTTGAACAGGCCGCCGAAGTTTTATTAGGAAATGATTTTCCGCCGGAACAAGTTAAAATGGTACGCGCTAACCTGGAGAAGAAGCTGGATATCCGGTCTATTATTCCACAGAATATTGAGAATTACTCCTGGGCGGGGCATATCGGGTTAAAGCTGCTCCCCGAGGTGATGGAAATAGTTGCCAAAAGTAAAACCACACTGATATTTACCAATACCCGCTCTCAATCGGAGATCTGGTACCATGCCATTTTGGATAATTACCCGGAATATGCAGGCATCATGGCTATGCACCATGGCTCATTGGACAACGAGCTGCGCAACTGGGTAGAAGCCGCCCTGCATGCCGAAGCCCTAAAATTGGTGGTGTGCACCTCAAGTTTGGACCTGGGGGTTGATTTTCGCCCTGTAGATACCGTTGTACAGGTTGGCAGTCCTAAAGGTGTTGCCCGTTTTATGCAACGCGCAGGGCGAAGCGGGCACCATCCGGGAGCGACATCTCTGGCCTATTTTGTACCCACGCACTCGCTCGAGTTATTGGAGGGCGCGGCGCTGAAGGAAGCTATTAAGGATAAGATTTTTGAAAGTCGCGATCCGATGCTGCTTACCATGGATGTGCTGATCCAGTACATGGTGACATTGGCCGTGTCTGATGGTTTTTACGCCGACGAACTTTTTAAGGAGGTTAAAACCACTTATGCCTTTGCCGATTTGAGCAGGAGCGAATTTGGACAATTACTTGATTTTATTACCAGCGGCGGTAAAACACTTGCCCAGTATGATGAATTTTTAAAAGTTGAGGTTGAAAACGGATTGTATAAAGTAAATAACCGCAGAGTAGCCATGCGCCACCGGCTGAGTATTGGTACCATTACCAGTGAATTAAGCATCCGCGTAAAATGGCTCAGCGGTGGTAGTTTGGGTACTATTGAAGAGTCCTTTGTATCGAAGTTAAAACCCGGTAATACCTTTTGGTTCGCGGGCCGGAGTTTGGAGTTTGTACGTGTGAAGGAAATGACAGCTTACGTTAGAAAATCCAACTCAACCAAAGGCATCATCCCGAGTTGGAACGGGGGACGCATGCCGCTGTCATCACAACTGGCAGCCGTATTCAGGCTTAAGCTGGATGAGGTGGCGCACGGCATCGAAGAAGATGTAGAAGTTAAAGCTTTAAAACCGCTTTTTGATTTGCAGCAGCAATTATCACATCTGCCGCAAAGCCATGAGTTTTTGATCGAGTCATTTAAATCAAAAGAGGGGCACCACTTGCTGTTTTACCCTTTTGAGGGACGGTTGGTTCACGAAGGTATGGCATCGCTGCTGGCTTATCGCATCAGTAAAATAAGGCCTGCAAGTTTTTCTATCGCCATGAATGATTACGGCTTTGAATTGCTTACTGACGAAGATATCCCTATTGAAGAAGCACTGGAGGATACCGGCTTTTTTTCGATAGATAACCTGATAGATGATATTCAGCACAGTTTAAACGCCAATGAAATGGCCCGCCGCCGTTTCAGGGATATAGCACATATCGGTGGCTTGGTTTTCACGGGTTATCCCGGTCAGCAGGTTAAGAACAAGCATTTGCAGGCATCAACTTCATTATTGTTTGAAGTCTTCAGCGAGTATGAGCCGGATAACTTACTGGTACGCCAGGCCTATAACGAGGCTTTGGCCTTTCAATTAGAAGAGTTCAGGCTAAGGGCTGCTTTGCAACGGATCCAAACACAAAATATCATTTTGAAAGTGATTGAGCGACCAACACCTTTTGCCTTTCCGATCATGGTTGACAGCCTCGGCCGGGAAAGACTAACTACCGAGACCATGGAAGAGCGCATAGCCAAAATGGCCCGCAGCTACGGAGCAGAAGGTGTTCCTGAACCTGCAGAGCGGAAAAGCAGAAAGCCGGGGATCACAAGGAAGAAGGGGTTTTAAATAAATGAAAAACAAAAGAGGCCAGCTGTATGCGAAGCAAACGGTGGCCCCCTTTTTTTCTATCTTTTTACCTTATCAAAATCTCCTGTTCTACGTTTATCTCCTTTAAAAAATATTCATCGTGCGATACAACGATGAGCGTTCCCTGGTAATCGTTAATAGCTGCTGTTAAAATTTCGATGTTTTGAATATCGAGGTTATTGGTGGGCTCATCCAGGATGATCATATCTGGTGCCTGGTTGCTGATGGTTAACGAACAGAGCATCAGCCGCATTTTTTCGCCGCCGCTTAGGGCGCTGCATGACTTAGCCCAATACTCCTTAGTAAACAAAAACCTGTTGAGGCGAATTTTGATGTCATGTTCCAGCAATACGCCCGAATTATATTCTTCCGCCTGTTCATAAACACTGAGCTTGTTATTGATGAGTGAATAATCCTGGTCGATATAAATGGCTTTAACCGCCGCGCGTTCTATTGTGCCGGATTGTGGTTTTAGTGAGCCCAGCAGCATCTTTATCAGCGTTGTTTTGCCTGAGCCGTTTGCCCCTTTGATCACCAGCCTTTCGCCGCTGGTGATTTGAAAACTTAACGGCGAGGTCCAAAGCTCCTGATCTCCGTATCCAAAGTTGAGGTCCTTAGCGGTAATCAGTACCTTCCCTTTATGAAGTGCCGAATTGTCAAAACCCATCTTCATTTTATCAATATCCGGCAACCGTGTACGCAGCTGGCTTAGTTCCTGTGCGATAGCGTCAGTTTTTTCGGCATGGACACCCTTCATCTTCGAGGTGCTTTTTTCGGCGCTGTTTTTAAGCGTTTTCATCATGATAGTGGGCACACCGGCTTTTTCCTGTTTCTTTTTACCGCGGGCATCCAGCTTTTGCTGCCGTTCAACTGATTCCCTTTCTGTTTCCTTAGCCTTGCGGAGCGCTTTCTCCCTGCTTCTTACATCCTGGTTCAGGGCATCGCTCTCCATCATTTTTTGTTCGGCATAAAAATCGTAATCTCCGCCGTAAACGGTTATGCCCCGCTTGCTAAGTTCGCAAACCGTAGTAAGTAAGTTGAGTAAGGTACGGTCGTGACTAACCACCACCAGCGTATTATTGGTTGATTGGATATAATTATACAACAGCTCCCTGCTTGAATTATCCAAATGGTTGCTCGGCTCATCCAGCAAAACTATTTCGGGGCGATGAATGGCGATGCCTGCTAAAAATACTTTTGTTTTTTGCCCGCCGCTAAGCGTGCCCATTTTTTGCGAAAGATCAATATCCGTAAGCTGCCAATATATAAACGCTTCCTGGCAGCGTTCCTCAATAGCCCAGTCGTCATTGAGCAGGGTCATATTTTCGTCGGTAACAATGCCTTCAAGAATCTGCTTTAAGGCATTTAGTTTATCGGCTATTTGCAGGGCTTCGGCAACGCTAAACTGGTTGTACTGTCCAAAAATCTGGGGCACATAATATGGTTTCGAACCGGTTTTTACCACGCCGCTTGCGGGCTGTAAGTTTCCGGCCAATATTTTAAGCAGGGTTGATTTCCCCGTGCCGTTGTTGCCTATGAGGGCTATTTTATCGTTTTTATTGACTACGAAATCTATACCGGCAAATAAAAGATCACGGTTAGGGTGTATATAAGTGATATCGTGCAGAATAAGCATAATTTCTTTCTTTAAAAAGGTGAATAATTGCAGGGGCGTTGTGGTAACGGCGCTGTTTATTTGTCCTGAAAGAAATTATTTATCACATAGAGGGAATGGTTGTTTACCGGGGCAAAAATAACAAAAATGATTGAAATGTAATGAAAGCGATATTCATTCCTCTTTCCACCATAATACTTTTAAAATAAAAAAGCCTTCAAACTCCAGTTCAAAGGCTTAGCTCTATCCATCTTCCGGCAAAGTTACTTGCTGATCTTCTGTACTTTGAAATCTTCAAACTTTACATCAAAGCTTTGTTTGCCCGGTGCTGCCGCCACCATTCCTATCATCGCTTTTACATTGGGCGGAAAATAAGCCAGGCGGAGCATATCATATTTTTCACCATCGAACGAATATTTGATCTCTACAAAATCGCCTTTGCGCAGCAGTTTCAGCCAAACCGATTTGGGACTGTCATGCCTTGGCACTACCGACCAGTCTGAAACTTCGCGGGTAACCACTGCGCTTACGTTTTGTACGCCGTCAACATATTCAATTCCGGTTTTTATCCAGTTTTTGTTATCTATCCTTACCATTAACCCGGCCTGGTGAAACAGCTCTTTGTAGGCCCCGGTAATTTTTACGCTGGCTTCAAAATCACCTTCCTGTTCGGTAAAATAAAATGGACCGTTATCCCTGATAAAGCCATAATGTGTTACCCGCCAGTAGTCGGTTGCGGGGTCAACGGTCATGTGCAGCGTACTGCCTTCTATCAATGATTTTTGGGGTTTACTGTACCACTGCATACTGTTTAAGTTTTGTGCGAAACCAAATTTGCTGAGCAGGGCAAATAAGGTTAAAAAGGTTAGTTTTTTCATGGAGGTAAATTTATGATAATAAAGAATGAAGGTCGTTTTAGTTTATAAACTTTTGCTCGATCGGCCCGGATCATACCAGGCTTGATAACGTCAGAGGGGGGTATTTACTAATTGTTAAAATATGCTTAACTTAGTATTAAACAACATAAGCAAAATGTATGTCGAAGAACAAACTGCCACTTTATGCTATAGTTGAACTATTGATGCGCGTTACCGGCATTAATCCACAAATTGGGAATTATAAAAACCATGCGGAACGCGGGGATCAAGTAGTTGTTAAAACAAGTAACGGCACTATTCAACTTTCAAGAGCCCTTGTTTTATCCCAGTTTCATAGGCCCGAAGACATTGAGAAACGTGATTTGGAATCCCTGGCTTCAAGGTTTAGAAGGAAACTGAGCAGGGCAAACAGGTGAAAGGGTAGCTATTATCCGTTAGAATTTAATCGGCCGGTTATCGCATTGTTTTATTTCTCATTTAGCGGACTTTCAATTCTTATAAAGAAACACGCTAAATTTATGGCATGAAACTAAGCAATTCATTTAGCGGCGCATTAAGAACGTTTACCTATTTCATGGCAAGCGGTAGTCAGTACACACTTGAAGGAATTGATTATCTTACGTTATATGGTAATGAGCCAGGTGCCATTGAACAGGTATTTGCAATTTATGCCAATGTGATTGAACTGGATGATACCGGAAAGGTACTGAACGCCAAATACGCAGAAAAAAGGGCAACGGATTATCTTCGGGCATATTGTGATCACTCTTTTGTTGTAGAACCTCCGTTTGAAGATTGGGAACTTGCGCTTCATGAGCCTCCACCATTAAAAGATCAAAACTAAGTAATGATGTTTGGATCATTTTTTCGGAATAACAGTCCTCATAACTAAAAATTCAGGAGATTTGCCTCTTAAAAGATTTGCCTTATGAACCTCGGATTAGATCAAAAGGTAGCTGTTGTATTGGCTGCGAGTAAAGGATTAGGAAAAGCCTCGGCAATGGCTTTATCAGCAGAAGGCGCGAAAGTCATCATCGGTTCGCGGAACGCGGCAGAACTTAACGAGGCCGCAGAAGACATTAGCTCAAAAACGGGCAATGAAGTGGCCTGCTTCCCGGTAGACGTCAGCGATAGCGGGCAATTGGCTTCGTTTATAAATCGGGCGGGCAGCTTATATGGACGGATAGATATATTGGTTAATAATGCCGGCGGCCCACCGTTTGGAAAGTTTGAGAGCTTTGACGACATACAATGGCAACAGGCCTATGAACAAAACATGCTCAGTTTCGTTCGCACATCCCGGTTGGTATTGCCATTCATGAAAACGGCAGGCAGCGGCCGTATTATCAATATCGTTAGTGGCTCGGTCAAGTCTGTATTGACCAACTCGGTGCTGTCTACCGCGATGCGTATGGGCGTAGTTGGTACGGCCAAAATGCTTGCCGACGAATTAGGCGTTTATGGAATTACTGTCAATAACATTGCGCCGGGCCTTATTCTGACAGATCGGATCAGGCACACACTACCCCAGGACGTGGACCCCGAAGAGGCAATTAAGGAAAAAGCCGAAAGTATTCCGCTCAAACGCATTGGCAAGCCGGAAGAATTTGCAGCCCTGGTAGCATTCCTTTCATCTGCCCAGGCGGCATACATCAGCGGGACAACCATACAGGTAGACGGAGGTGCCAGCCGTGCTATTTTTTAATAAAGTTCGAACTTATTGCATGTATTTGTAATATCGAACCACTCATCTACTTGTATGCAATTGCCGCGCTTGATGGCCCGGTTAATGGAATGATTGAAGTTGATTTAAACCCGGCAATATTTGCCCATCTGTTAAAGTCGGCAAATGTGTAATCAAACCCGGTGCCTGTTTCAATAAGCATATTCAAACTCATCATCATTCCAAAAACATTTTGCTTCCGCTCGCTATCTATTATGTTTTCGATAGCTACAAATGCTCCGTTGGCGGGGAGCGCGTCATAAGCTTTTTTCATTAATGATATTTTATTTTCCTCGTCCCAATCATGCAGGATATTTCCCATTACAACCACATCAGCATTGGGTATCGGCATAGTGAAGAAGTCGCCGCTTGCTGCTTTTACCTGTTCGGATAGCCCGAATTGCTGTATAGTTGCGATTGCAACTGGTTCAACCGGCGGGAGGTCAAAACTGGTGCAACGCATATGGGCATTATGCCTGGCAACCATCAATGAAAGTAGCCCGGCCGAACCGCCTACATCAATCAGTGTTTTATATTGGGTAAAATCAAATTTTTGAGCAAAGGCCATAAAATTCCCCATTTGAATGCCACTCATTGCATTAATAAACCCTTTCAATTTTTCAGGATCTGAATATATTAAGCCAAAAAAATCCTCGCTTTTTTTTATTTCGTTTTGCGGAAGCCCGGTAAGCAGCCCTTCACCCAGGCTACCCCAAAATGTATATAAGCGATTGTTCATCATTTCGAGGATGCCGCCAATGTATGATGGCTTGTTTTTATCTAAAAATGTATCAGTGTCCGGCGTATTTGAATAAATAGCGGTATCTAAGATGCCTTCACGCTTTAAAAAACCAAACACGGTTAAAGCATCTAAAAAATCATAAACATTCCTGTCGGTACATTTAAGCCCTAAAATGTTTTTGATATCGTTGGCTTTCATGGTTTTCTTTTCGGCAAGCCGGGTGAACAATTGAAAACTGACGGCGGTTAAAAGGATTTTTGAGGCCCAAAATCCTGTGCCAATTTTCATAATGTTTTCGGGTGATGGCTGGTTAGGTTGCTGTTCCATTTTTGTTATTATTAAATATCGGTTTAAAACTGGTAATGCCTTTCGGCGAATTCTACCCGGGCGGGCAAAATTAATTATCTAAAATACAGGTATTTAATTTTAAAAGAAAGAGGGATTGATAATTGTGAAGAATGTATTTATTCGTTAACCGTTTAAAGGGCTTCTTTCTTATGGCAGCTTCAGCGTCTTAATTGTTCTATTTTTTTATTCAAAGCTTGTTTTACTGTTTTAGCCCTGGTTATTTGAGCCGCCCGGCTGTATTGTTCAACCGCTTTATTAACATCTACCGTTTCATACAAATAGCCTAATAGCTTGTGATAGTGATCGCTATCAATCAGTTTTAGTTTCTCTGTCTCCCGTATAGCTTTTTCATGTCCGTAAACCCTGGCAATGGCAAATGCCCTGTTCAATGCGGTTATAGGTGAGTATTCTATTAAAATAAGCTGATTATAAAGTTGTAAAATAGGCTGCCACTTATCGCGATCTGCAGGTTTGGTATGCCAATAGGCGATACCCGCTTCGAGGTGATATTTTGAGGCTTGATTACCCTGACAGGATTGTACAAAATAGTAATTACCTTTTTCAATGAGATCTTTATTCCACAGATTTTGATCCTGTTCGTCATAAAGAATAATTTCGCCACTATTGTTAGTACGTGCTTCAAGCCGCGAGCTTTGGTAACACATCAGAGCCAGGAGCGCTTTGGTTTGCGTTGTATCGGTTAACGGGTTTGCTGTCAGGATAAGTGTTAGTCTTATGGCTTCTGCACAGAGTTCATTCCTGATCAGTTGATCATTTGTTTTTGAAAAATAACCTTCATTAAATAACAGGTATAATGTTTTAAGTACGTTATCTAAGCGAAACTTAATATTGGATTCAGTTAATACCCCGATCTGGAAATGGCTGTTGCGAAGGCTGGTTTTGGCCCGGTGCAAGCGTTTTTTTATAGTCTCTGTTTTGGTCAAAAAAGCATTGGCGATTTCTTCTATGGTAAAACCGCAAAGGATCCGGAGCGCCAGGCAGATCTGGCTCCCGGCAGAATTATCCGGATCACAAACTGCAAAGATCATAGCCAACTGGCTGTCTCCAATAGGCTCACTCCCGAATTCAACATCTGGTTCCGATTCTACTGTGTTCTGTTTAATGTTGGCTGCAATCTTCGTGTCAAAAATCGTAGCACGTTTAAAATGATCTTTCGCCTTGTTTTGAGCAACAGTATAAAGCCAGGCCACGGGGTTTTCAGGGACACCGGCGATGGTCCAGCTTTCAGATGCTTTAAGGAACGTTTCGCCAATGATATCTTCTGCAATTTCAATATGCTTCAATCCAAAATAGCGGCACAACACAGCAATCATCTTAAGGTATTCCTGCCTGTAAAGCTCAGTCAATAAAGTATTATTGTTCAATTGCGTAGCCTCCAATATCGCTAACGTTTTAAAACTTCCCTGATTTCAACGTTTCCTCCAAGCTTGAAGATTGGACTATCTTTAACCAATTCAACCGCTTCATCAATTGTTTCTGCCCTTATAATAACATAGCCTACTATAAACTCCTTAATTTCGGTATATGGCCCATCGGTCACTACGCCGCCAGCCCGTATAGTTGCCGCGCTTCCCGAAAACGGTAATAGAGAATTGCCATGGTCTACCAACTTATTTTGAGCGGCAATACCGGCCAGCCAGTTCAGGCGTTCCTGTATCTGTTCCGGTGTCGGCTTAAAATCCTCAACGTCTTTCATCCTGAAAATCAGCATAAACTCTTTCATATCTGTAACTAAAGGTTTTGTATAATGCCTTCGTAATCTACTCTGAAATTTGGCTCGGCAGTACCCTCAACTCTGTAGGTGCAAACGTCGGTAATTCCGGCATAGGCACTAAATACTGCTTTTATATATGATTCGATAAACTCATACTCCCTGGGCCAATATGCCAGTCTTCCGCCGGATGCTATAGCCAAATATACCTTTTTGCTGGTTAGGCAGCCTGTTTTTGTGCCATCCGCATTAAACTTATAGCTGATACCCATACGTACCAGTTGATCGAGCCAGGCTTTTAAAAGAGAAGATATTCCCAGGTTATGCATAGGCGTACTTATGACAATGATTTCAGCCTCGTTCATCTCGTTGAAAATAGCATTGGCATAGCTAAGCAATCTTTTCCCTCTCTCGTCAATCATCTCCGGAAATTTATAGAACTCCCAGATCAATGCCTCATCCAAAAACGGCGGAGATGCTTTGGCCAAATCCCTTTCTACTACCTTGTCGATTTCACCTTTATCGATGAGCTTATTAATGATTGCTGTGCTGAGACACCGGCTGTACGACAACGCGCCGCGCGCGCTTGAAATAATATGTAATGCACTTTTCATAGTTTATTGTTTGTGCTATTGACGATCGGCTTTGGTAAAAGGGGACATGGCATGATAATTTCTTGCGAAAAGAATGAATTGTGCTTCCGGGAAAGAGGTGTAAAGCATTGCTGCAAGCTGCTATGAGCCTATTCGTCGACACAATCACATCATTCATCGTCACATTGGCACAAAAAATAGGCGGATTTGTTCCCTCAATAAACAAACTTTTTAAATCATGAAAAAGCTATTTTTATTTACTGCAGCCCTAAGCCTTATGCTCTTTTCCTGTAAAAAGGATAGTACCAATAACGGGAGTACCGCCCACGTGACCGTGAAAATGACCGATGCCCCTGGCGCTTTTGACGCCGTGATCCTGAATATCAAAAGTGTGATCATAGTAACCGACAAAGGTGAACAAACGCTCAATGTGAATGGAGGCGCGGTTGATATCCTGCGTTTCCGTTCTGGCCGTGATACTGTGCTGGCCGATCAGGATATCCCCGCAGGGACTATTCAGCAGGTGCGCCTGGTGTTGAACGACAGCGGTAACCGTGTAATTGTAGCTGGAGTGTCATATGACCTGACCACGCCAAGTGGCCAGACCTCCGGCGTGAAGCTGAACGTTCATGATAAGCTTACCGCCGGTATTGCCTATACCATGCGTTTGGACTTTGACGCCGCGCAATCTGTTGTGCTGACCGGTAACGGCAAGTATATCCTCAAACCGGTGATCCGCGCAATTGCCACTGCCGCTTCGGGTGCGCTGACCGGTGTGGTTAGCCCGGCAGCATCCTCACCGAAGGTATATGCTATTACGGGTGCCGACACCATTGGCTCAACTACAGATGCCACCGGCAAATATTATTTCCCTGGCCTGGCAGCGGGCAGTTACCAGGTGAAATTTGTGCCGGTTAGCCCCTATGCCATCAAAACAGTAACTAACATTTCGGTAACAAACGGCACCGTCACTGATATGGGAACGGTGAATATTACCCAGTAACCCTGGTTTACTATTAAAAGGAAACAGCGGAGATTCAGCGGATGGTTAAATGATCTCCGCACCGTTAACCTATATCAGTAAGAAGCCTTTGATCTGAAGATTGAAGGCTTTTTACTGATAATTCTGCCTCAGCGAGGATATTTCTAAGCTCATAGCTTAGATTGGGCCATTTGCTATTTATTTTTTTGATATAGGTGGATTGCAAATCTTCAACATCGGTATAGTCAACCGCGATCCGATAGCCTCTTCATAGTTCCTGCCATAATTCTATGTCTTTCACTTATCTTTGCGCAAAATTCAATATTAGGATACAGTGATCAATGTCAACAACATCTCCGTTTCATTTGGCGGAACCACCTTATTTAGTGACGTAACCTTCTCTATAAACGAGAACGATAAGATAGCCCTGATGGGTAAGAATGGCGCAGGCAAGTCGACCATCCTCAAGATCATCGCCGGCGCGGCCAAACCTACTACCGGCAACGTAACCGGACCAAAGGACGCGGTAATAGCGTATTTGCCGCAGCACTTGCTTACCCAGGATAACGTTACCGTTTTTGAGGAAACGATGAAAGCTTTTGACGAGGCCAATCAGATGCAGAAAGAGCTGGACGAAGTGAATGAGCAGCTGAACATTCGCACCGATTACGATAGTGACGACTACATGAAGCTTATTGAACGGGTATCGGAGCTGAGCGAAAAAGTTTACTCGCAGGAAGAGGTGAATTATGATGCAGAAGTAGAAAAGGTGTTGAAAGGATTAGGTTTTGAGCGGAAAGACTTTACCCGCCAAACTTCTGAATTTTCGGGCGGGTGGCGAATGCGCATCGAGCTGGCCAAAATTCTGTTAAAGAAACCAGACCTGATCTTGCTGGATGAGCCCACCAACCACATGGATATTGAGAGTATACAATGGCTGGAAGATTTCCTGGTAAACTCGGCAAAGGCAGTGATGGTTATCTCCCACGACCGTACCTTTGTTGATAACATCACCAACCGTACCATCGAGGTAACCATGGGCAGAATCTACGATTATAAAGCCAAATACACCCATTATCTTCAGCTGCGTGCCGACCGCCGGGTACATCAATTAAAAGCATACGAAGAACAACAGCGTTTTATAGCCGATAACCAGGAATTTATAGATCGGTTCAGAGGTACATATTCTAAAACTTTACAGGTACAATCCCGCGTGAAAATGCTCGAAAAGCTTGAGGTTATCGAGATCGACGAAGTGGATACTTCGGCATTGCGCTTGAAATTTCCGCCGTCGCCACGTTCTGGTCAGTACCCGGTAATGGTTGAAGACCTGACAAAAACCTATGGCGATCATGTGGTGTTCCAAAAGGCAGCCATGGTGATTGAGCGGGGCGAAAAAGTAGCTTTTGTTGGTAAAAACGGTGAAGGCAAATCGACCATGATCAAAGCTATTATGGGCGAGATTGATTTTGAAGGAAGTTTAAAAGTAGGTCACAATGCCAAGATCGGGTATTTTGCCCAAAACCAGGCAGCTTTATTAGATGAGAATTTAACGGTTTTTGAAACTATCGACCAGATCCCGTTAAGTGATGGCACGGTAAAGATTAAAGACCTTTTGGGTGCATTTATGTTTAGCGGTGATGACACCACCAAAAAGGTAAAGGTACTTTCGGGCGGCGAGAAAACGCGTTTGGCCATGATCAAGCTATTGCTGGAGCCTGTAAACGTACTGATCCTGGATGAGCCAACCAACCACCTGGATATGAAGACCAAGGATATCATCAAAGATGCCCTAAGAGATTTTGACGGAACGCTGATCCTGGTATCTCACGACAGGGATTTCCTGGACGGGCTGGTGCAAAAGGTATTCGAGTTTGGCAATAAACGCGTACGTGAACATTTTGAGGACATCAAAGGGTTTTTGGCGTATAAGAAGATGGATAGTTTGAAGCAGATTGAGCAGGGGTAAAATTTTTATTGCTTTGATGAATAAATAAAAGTCTGCAAATCAACATTTGCAGGCTTTTGTTTATTTTAATAGCCGTTAAAATATGAGAGCCGAATACCTTTTCAGAGGATACAAGCAATGTGATTAAAAGTTAATTCAAAAACGGACATTATTTTGTTCGCTTTCGATACAGTTTATACTTGAAATATCAGATAACATTTTGCTGGTTAGATAATTGCGTTTCTGGATCGTGAATTGAGATTTTGTATTAGTTGAAAACCTATACGTTTCATATTACCCTTTATGATCTCGCCTTTTTCGGAATGCTATTCATCGCATTTACTTTGGCGTTCCTCCTATTGTTCGTTAGGAGAGGCAATCAGTTAGCAAACCGTTTTTTGGCAATTCTCGTTACTATAGCAGCGTTGTGGATGGGGCAAATTGTTGGGATAGGTAGTAAACTCTTCAGCTATAATCCGATTTGGAACTTGCTGCCCCTGCACTATTCACTGGCGCTGGGGCCTCTGCTTTATTTCTACGCACGAAGCATAATTTATCCTAAACAAAAACTCAAACGCCAGGATTTACTACACTTTGTTCCCTCGTTGCTGGAATTAAGCTTTTATCTTTTACAGGCAAACAAAGCCCTTAAAACAGGGCTGATAAATTACAATTCACTTCTATTTCAATTATCAAACTCTGGCATTCATTTTTTAACATTCATCTCGGTCATTGTTTACTTATACCGATGTTATATTTTGAGCCAAAACTTTTATAAGGAAATGAAATTCAATGGCGGGGACCGGTACCGGCACGAGTTTCGATGGCTTCAAAACCTACTTTCGGGCTTGGGGTTAATATGGTTGCTGTGGATACCTTTTACGGTTGCCGACTATTGCTTTTACCGTTACGAATTAAGCGTTCAAGCCTACTATCCCATCAATTTTCTCTTGATGGTGACTTTGATATGTATGGCAGCCAGGGCATTTTTAAGACAGGAAATTGAAGTACAGTCAACCGCTGTTTTAAATTTAACGCCTTTGCTAACATCGGATCTTAAGCAAAAAGGAATCTGGCTTAAAAGGGTTGTTGAACAGAACCGGTATTACGAGGACCCTGAATTAAGTTTAAGTTCTCTTGCAGAAAAGCTGGGCATTACCGCACACGAACTATCGCGGATCCTCAATCAGGCGCTAAAAAAAACCTTTAATGATTTCATCAATGCGTACCGTGTTAGGGCGGCGACCCGTAAAATGCAAGACCCTGCTTATGATCATATAACCGTTCTCGGAATCGCTTTTGAATCGGGCTTCAATTCGCAAAGTAGCTTTCACCGTATTTTTAAGCAGCTAACCGGAAAAAGCCCGCTTGAATATAAAAATCACCTTCAAAAAGTACTCCCATCTTATAACCTGGGAGGTAGCAACCAACTTGCGCCGTTAATTTTGAGTCATGATCCGCTAACTAAGTGGCCTGCTTACAAATTAAATCGCAACAATATGTTTGAAAATTATTTCAAAGCCGCATGGCGAAATTTAAAAAAGAATAAGGTTTATAGCTCCTTAAACATTGTGGGTTTGGCGACAGGTATAGTTAGTGCCGCGCTAATTTTTATGTGGGTTGAAGATGAATTGAATTTCAACCACAATTTCGCGAAGCGCGACCACTTGTATCATGTTATGCAAAATGAAAAAAGCGATGCAGGCATAAATACTAACGGTTCAACGCCGGGGCCGCTCGCTGCAGCTTTGAAAGCGGAGATCCCCGGGATTGTTAATAGCGGGCGGCTCAGTTGGGCAATGGATGAACTTGTTGTATTAGGTGAAAAAACTGTTAAAGAAAACGGTATGTACGCTGATCCTTCGGTACTTTCTATGTATTCGTTAACCTTTATTTATGGGGACCTTACAACAGCATTGAACAATCCTAATGATGTGGTAATCAGTGAGACCAGGGCCCGCAAATTTTTTGGTAACAGTAATCCAGTTGGGAAAACCATCAGAATGAATGCTAAAGGAGCATATAGCGTTGACGGGCTTTATAAGATTACCGGTGTATACAAAGATCTGCCTGCAAATTGCTATTATCATTTTCAATGGCTTTCTCCGTATACCACATGGGAAAATGCAAATACCTGGTTAAAGCCCTGGGGCAATAACCTTACAGAAACCATTGTTGAGCTTTCGCCAACGGCCGACACTGCAACCATTAATAAAAAATTAAAAACCTATTTAGCCACTAAAGTTGATAAAGCAACCAATCAGTGTTTTTTGTTTAGCATGAATGACTGGCATTTGCGAAGCAATTTTGTAAACGGCATGCAAAACGGAGGCAGTATAAAGTACGTAAAGCTTTTTTCAATGATAGCGATTATTGTTCTGCTTATAGCCTGCATCAATTTTATGAATCTATCCACAGCACGTTCGGAGCAGCGTGGTAAAGAGGTAGGCGTGCTTAAGGTCATAGGAGCAAACAAGGTAAATTTAATAGGAAAATTTATCAGCGAATCAATGCTGATGTCATTTATTGCAATAATAATGGCCGTAGCCCTGTTGTACATATTAATGCCATTTTACAATAACCTTGTACAAAAACAGCTATCAGTTAACTTGTTTGGCCTTACCCATCTCGGGGGACTGCTGGGTATCGGTATAATAGCCGGGATTGTTGCCGGACTTTATCCGGCCTTTTATTTATCGTCATTTAATCCGATAACAGCTTTAAAAGGCATTAAAGTAAAAAGCGCCGCAAGTGTTATTTTTATTCGCAAGGGGCTGGTGATCATACAATTTGCCTCATCCGTTATTTTGATTATATCCACTATAGTGGTTTACAGGCAAGTTCAGCATATAAAGGAAAGAGATTTGGGTTATAATAAGAATAACCTCATTTATATGGATATGCAAGGCAACATGAAAGACCACTTCAGCACCATAAAAAACGATCTTACTGCAACGGGGTATGTTGAAAACGCAGCAACAAGTTTACACGATGCATTGCACGTGTATAGTGTTGGCGACGGCTTTAGTTGGCAGGGAAAAAATCCAAATGCTAAACTTGCAATTCATTCAAACGTGGTTAGTGCTGAATACGTGAAGACCATGCATATGCAATTGGTTGAAGGGCGGGATTTTTACCCCGGTATGGTGGATAGTACAAGTGTGATTATCAATGAAAGCATGGCCAGATTGATGGGTAAAGAAGGTAAACTTGGAAGCATAATAGCCACGGGACGATACAAACTATCCATAGTTGGCATAATTAAAGATTTTATATACAATGATGTATATGGAAGTGGAGCCCCTTTAGTAATGTTTAACGGTAATTATTCAGCCACTGTGATGGCCTTGCGCTTTAAACCAAACGTAAACTTGTCGAAGGGGTTGGAAAAAACCCGTGAGGTAATGATGAAGGAAAACCCGGGTTTCCCCTTTGAATTCAGGTTTGCCGACAAAGATTTTAATGATCTGTTTTCCTCCGAAACGCTTATTGGTAGCCTTGCAGGATTGTTTGCCATGCTCGCCATCTTTATTTCCTGTTTGGGCTTATTTGGATTGGCTGCATATACGGCCGAACGCCGTACAAAAGAGATTGGTGTAAGGAAAGTACTCGGCGCATCTGTTACAGCACTAACCGGTTTACTGGCTAAAGAATTTCTGCAATTGGTAACTGTTTCATGTGTTATTGCTTTTCCGGTAGCATGGTGGTTGATGCACAACTGGCTGCAGAGCTATACATACCGGACAACAATACAATATTGGATGTTCGCCATAGCTGGATTTGCCGCTTTAGCCATTGCGCTGATTACCGTAAGCTTTCAGGCGATAAAGGCTGCAATGGCTAATCCGGTGAAAACACTCCGTTCTGAATAGGCTTGTACCAAAAAGAACGATTGCATAGCTTAATCTACGGGTAAAAGTTAAGGCAATCAGGGTTTATAATAAATGATGTTAAAATGGTCATTTTACCAAAACTAAAAAGCCTGTAAATTAAACATTTACAGGCTTATGATTGCTCTTGAAATAAGTATACGTGGTCCCGACGAGAATCGAACTCATATCTAGAGTTTAGGAAACTCCTATTCTATCCGTTGAACTACGGGACCGTTTAAAAATCAGCCTCAAAAAAGGCCGATCTTTTATTTAGTTTGCAAAGGTGCAATTTTTCGATGAAAAATCACACCCTAAAATTCAAAATTTAAAAACTGCTCATTTGCGCATCTTCGCATCTGAAATCTGCACATTTAACGGATTACTGCGCCATTGTGGAAATCTTCAGTAGGGGCAACAAAGCTCAGCTTGCCTTCGCTGTTTTCGGCCATCAGGATCATGCCTTGCGATACAATGCCTTTGATCTCCCTTGGCTCCAGGTTTACCAGGATGCTCACTTTTTGACCGATGATGTTCTCCGGCTCGTAATATTCGGCAATGCCTGATACTACGGTGCGTTCGTCGATACCGGTATCAATTGTGAGCTTAAGCAGCTTTTTGGTTTTGGCAACCTTTTCGGCAGCTAAAATGGTACCCGTACGGATATCCATGGTGGCAAAGGTTTCGTAATTAACGTTTTCCTTTGCTGGCAGCACATCGGCCGATTTTGGTGGAGCTACTACCTTTTTATCTGCAAGTTTTTTAAGCTGGGCTTCTATCACATCGTCCTCTACCTTTTCAAACAACAGCGCAGCCGGGTTCAACTGGTGACCGTTGTTGAAATACATTTCCTGCTCATAAGCAATTGGCTCATTTGGCAGGTTAAGCATGGTAATGATCTTCTTAGCTGTAGCCGGTAAAAACGCCTGCGCAGCAGTAGCCAAATGACCAATCAGTACCAAACAGTTGTGCAGCGCTTCTTTGGCAGCGGCAGGGTCTGTTTTAATGGTTTTCCACGGCTCTTTTTCGGTCAGGTAGCGGTTACCTAAGCGGGCCATATCCATTACCGCCTGCAAAGCCTGGCGGTAGCGGTAAGCTTCAAGGTTCTTCTCTATCTCGTCGTAATATTCGCCGATGCCGTTGCTCAGGCTTTCGTCGGTAAATTCAATCCTGTCGGTATCCGCCTCAATTTTACCATTGTAAAATTTGTGCATCAATATCATTACGCGGTTCACAAAGTTACCTAATATGGCTACCAGCTCGTTGTTAACACGGGCCTGGTAATCTTTCCAGGTAAATTCGCTGTCGCTGGTTTCGGGTAGGATGGAGGTTAGTACATAGCGTAATTCATCCTGTTTGCCCGGAAACTCTTCCAGGTACTCATGCAGCCAAACCGCGTGGTTACGTGAAGTGGAAAGTTTATCACCCTCTAAATTCAAAAACTCGTTGGCCGGTACGTTTTGCGGCAAAATATATTCGCCGTGCGCATGCAGTATCGATGGGAAAATAATACAATGGAATACGATATTATCCTTACCGATAAAATGCAATAAGCAAGCATCGTCCTGCTCGTCGGCTTGTTTTTTCCAGTATAACTTCCAGTCTTTTTTGTTATCAATAGCCCATTGCTTGGTAGCCGAAATATAACCGATAGGCGCATCCATCCACACGTAAAGCTTTTTGCCTTTGGCTTCGGCTAATGGAACGTCGATACCCCAGTCAAGGTCGCGGGTCATGGAGCGGGGTTGCAGGCCAGATTTTAGCCATGATTTGCACTGGCCAAAAACATTCACTTTCCAGCTGCCTTCTTTGGCATCTATCCATTGCTCCAGCCATGGCTGGTATTTATCCAAGGGCAGGTACCAGTGCTTGGTTGATTTAAGCACGGGCGTTTTGCCACTTAGGGTCGAGATCGGGTTGATAAGGTCGGTAGGGCTAAGGGAGGTACCGCAGCGCTCGCACTGATCGCCGTAGGCATTTTCATTACCGCAGTTAGGGCAGGTACCGATGATATAGCGGTCGGCCAGGAATTGTTGATAGTCTTCGTCAAAATACTGATCAGAGAATTTCTCAACAAACTCGTCCTTTTCATACAGGTTCAGGAAAAACTCCTGGCTTAGCTCATGATGAATAGGCGACGAGGTACGGTGATAAATATCAAATGCGATACCGAACCCTTCAAAACTATCTTTTATCTGTTTGTGGTATTTATCGATAATGGCTTGCGGGGTAGTATCTTCTTTTTTGGCTTTGATGGTAATAGCAGCACCATGCTCATCCGAGCCGCATATGTACACCACGTCCTTCTTTTTCAGCCTTAAATACCGCACAAAAATATCTGCCGGCAAGTAAGCGCCCGCCAGGTGACCAATATGTAAGGGGCCGTTGGCATAAGGCAGGGCCGATGTAATGGTGAATCGTTTATATTTGTTGAGTTGTGACATTAAATATCGCCTTGGTAAATAGTGTGCAAAGATAATTGATTTAAGTGGGAGTGAGGAAGTCGGAAGTCCGAAAGTCGGAAAAGTCTGAAGACCGAACACATAGTTTTACTATAATTTACAAATGAATAATATAAAATCTTCCGGACTTGCGGACTTGCGGACTTGCGGACTAATTCCATACCTCAAAAAAGGCGACAAAATAGCCATCACCTGCCCTGCCAAAAAACTGCCCAACCCCATGACAGATGCTATCGAGCTTCTGCGGAGCTGGGGACTGGAAGTTGTTTTGGGAGATACTGTAGAAGCCTCATTTCACCAATTTGCCGGCGATGACGATTTTAGGGCTGCCGATATGCAGCGGTTTATTGATGACGACAGTATCAAAGCCATCATTGCTGCCCGGGGAGGCTACGGAACAGTCAGGATGATTGACAAGGTTGATTTCAGTCGCTTTGCACAAAATCCAAAATGGCTTATTGGCTTTAGTGATATAACCCTGTTACACACTCACCTGTTTACCAATTATGGCGCACAAACCATACATGGGCAAATGCCGGTTAATATTCCCGATGCATCCAAACATTCGATTGATACTTTAAGGCGGGCGTTATTTGGCGAAGAATTGAGTTATGAATTTACAACACATGATACCAATAAGTCCGGCGAAGCCACCGGCGTTATTGTTGGCGGTAATTTATCCCTGTTGGTAGCAGCGGCAGGTTCGGTGTCCGACCTGGATTATAACAATAAGGTTCTCTTTATTGAAGATGTCGGCGAATATCTTTACTCGGTAGACAGGATGCTGCGCATGTTGGGCAGGGCCGGTAAACTAAAAAATCTTGCCGGCCTGGTAGTAGGCGGCTTTACTGATATTAAAGATAATGATATCCCTTTCGGTCAAACTGTTTCGCAAATAGTGATGGATATAGTTAAAGGATACGACTACCCTGTATGTTTCGATTTCCCGGCCGGGCATATTCCGGATAATAACAGTTTGGTATTGGGGCGGGAAGTAGGGCTGCAGGTGGATGAAAAGCAGGCGCGGTTGTGGTTTAAGTGAGATTTTTTAAAATCCCCTCTTGAGAGGGTGCGCGAAGGAATGAGCGGTAGCAGGGGTGTGTTTCGGCTGCGTTCATCAGCGCTTTGCATAAACACACCCCTCCGCCCATCTCAAGAGGGGAATCGCGCATACCCCCGCTTTAAAGCTCCCCCTTTAGGGGGCCGGGGGGCAAACCAATTTGCTTATCAGTAGTTTATATATCATGGCTAAAAAACCGCTGCTTGAATTTACAGATAGAGGGATTTACTGCGCGCAGGGCAAATTTTATATCGATCCATGGAAGCCGGTTGATGATGCTGTAATAACCCATGCCCATGCCGATCATGCTTATTGGGGGCATAAACATTATCTCGCCCACCATCTCTCACGTGAGGTTTTACTGTACCGACTTGGCGAAATCAACCTGCAAACTGTTGAGTATGATGAAACAGTACACAAGAATGGTGTTACTGTGTCACTCTTCCCTGCAGGCCACGTGATTGGCTCAGCGCAGATCCGGGTTGAATACAAAGGCGAGGTTTGGGTAGTATCCGGCGATTATAAAGTAGAGAACGACGGAATTTCCGAACCTTTTGAGCCGGTTAAATGCCATCACTTTATTTCAGAGTGTACTTTTGGGATGCCGGTTTACCAATGGAAGCCGCAGGTACAAACTTTTAACGAAATCAATAGCTGGTGGCGTAATAACCTTGATAACGGACTGGCCACCGTATTGGTGGGTTATTCTTTAGGAAAAGCACAACGAATATTGCAAAACCTCGATCTGTTTAATGGCAAGGTTTATACTCATGGTGTTATCGAAAATACCAATGAAGCCCTGCGCCGTAATGGCGTGTTGTTAAACCCAACCGAAAGAATTACGCAGGAAAGCTCAAAAGAAGAAGTTAGGAAAGGCATCATCATAGCGCCACCCTCATCAGTAGGTACGCCCTGGATGCGTAAGTTTCAGCCGTATAGTTTTGGTTATTGTTCGGGTTGGATGGCTATCCGCGGGGCTAAACGCCGTCGTGCCGCCGACAGGGGTTTTGTTCTGTCCGATCATGCTGATTGGGACGGTTTGATTAGTGCTATCGACGCTACTGGCTGTGAATGCGTTTATCTAACCCATGGATACACAGCCACGTTTTCGAGATATTTAAATGAGATCGGTTTTAATGCCCGGGAGGTGCATACTTTGTATGGAGGCGAAGAAGAAGCCTCCAACCTCCCCGAAGGGGAGGCTCCAAGCGCCGGAGAACCAGAAAAGGAAGTCCTCTCCTTTGGAGAGGATTTAGGTGAGGTTGGAGGGGCCGATTCATGAAAGCCTTCGCCCAACTCTTTCTTTCGCTTGACGAAACCAATAAAACCAACGAAAAGGTTAAAGTATTAAAAGACTATTTTAATACGGTGCCCGATACCGATAAAATGCACATGCTTGCTTTGTTTACCGGTCGCCGGCCAAAGCGGCAGATCAATTCAACGCTGGTACGAAACTGGGCCATCGAGGCATCACACATTCCTGCCTGGCTGTTTGAGGAAAGCTATCATGTAGTGGGAGATTTGGCAGAAACTATGGCGCTGCTTATGCCCCAAAGTGACGCAAGCAGCAGCAAAACACTCACCGAATGGATAGCCGAGATCAATGCCCTTAACGATAAAACCGAAGAGCAGAAAAAAGAATGGCTGATGGATTCATGGGCCATGCTGGATAGCCAGGAGCGCTTTGTTTTTAACAAACTGCTTACCGGCAGTTTCAGGGTTGGGGTATCGCAAAATCTGGTAATCAAGGCGCTGGCGGATATTTCCGGACTCGAACCCGCAGTACTTACCCATCGCATTATGGGGAGCTGGCTGCCCGAAACTTACCAGTTTTCGCAATTGATGGCAGAGCAGGATGCCGAAGCAAATATTTCCCGGCCTTACCCTTTTTTCCTGGCTTATCCTATCCAGGAAACGTCCGAAAAACGAAAAACTCCTGCCGAAGTAGGGATCGCCCTCGGTGATGCATCCGATTGGCAGGCTGAGTGGAAGTGGGATGGGATCCGTGCGCAGATGATAAAGCGTAATGGGGAAATATTTATCTGGAGCCGCGGCGAAGATCTGGCTACTGAAAAGTTTCCTGAGTTGCATCTCTTTTTAAATGCCCTCCCCGATGGTACGGTGATTGACGGTGAGATCCTCAGTTTCCAAAATGGCTTGCCTATGCCGTTTAATGTGTTGCAAACACGGATCGGCAGAAAAAATCTTAGCAAAAAAATTCTGGAAGAAAGCCCGGTAGCCGTTATTGCTTACGATTGCCTGGAACATAAAGGTGAAGATATCCGCTATAAAACCCAAACCGAAAGACGGGAAATTTTGGAACAGTTACAAACAGCAACACTATATTCCGAAGTGTTCCGTATTTCATCGCTGATTCAGTTTGAAAGCTGGGAGCAGCTTGGAAGTATCAGGGATCAGTCGCGCGCTATGATAGCCGAGGGGATCATGTTGAAACGCAAAAGCGCGGCCTACCAGGTAGGCCGCCGCAGGGGTGATTGGTGGAAATGGAAGATCGATCCGCTATCGGTTGATGCTGTGATGATCTATGCGCAAAAGGGGCATGGCCGCCGGGCCGACCTGTACACAGATTATACTTTTGCCGTTTGGGATGGCGATAAGCTGGTGCCTTTTGCCAAGGCTTATTCGGGCCTTACCGACGTGGAGATCAACAAGGTTGATTATTTTATAAAACGCAATACCATCGAAAAATTTGGTCCCGTACGTACCGTAAAGCCCGAGTTAGTGTTTGAGATAGGTTTTGAGGGGATCAATAAGTCCACCCGTCATAAATCGGGCATAGCATTGCGGTTCCCGCGGATATTGAGGTGGCGGCATGATAAACCCAAAGAAGAGGCTGATACACTGGAAAGCTTAAAGGCATTACTGGGCGAATAAACACTATAATTTAATACCTTTGCGGCTTCAATATTAAAAAAAACCTAACTATCAATAACCCAATATGATTGTAATCAGCAGTTTTCAGGAGTTTGAACAGCAGGTAGGCAACGACCTTGGCGTATCATCATGGCACACCATTACGCAGGAGCAGATCAACAAATTTGCCGATGCAACGCTCGATCATCAATGGATCCATACCGACCCGGAGAGGGCAAAAACTGAAAGTCCGTTTAAGTCAACCATTGCACATGGCTACCTTACACTTTCACTTATCCCTCACCTATGGAAAGAGATCGTAAAGATCGAAAACCTGAAAATGGAAATTAATTACGGTATCGAAAACCTTCGTTTTGCACAACCGGTGCTGGTTGATAATGAGGTACGGTTAAAAGTAAAGCTAACCAGCTTGCTTAACCTTCGTGGCACAACGAAATCCACCATGGCCATCGAACTTGAAATAAAAGACCAACGCAAACCGGCTTTCACCGGCGAAGTAGTGTTTTTGTATCATTTTATTGGGTAAACCCACACTTATTAATCGCCCGTCATTGCTGTAAGGTACGAAGCAATGATGGGCGATTTAGATTTACAGAGTTACCTGTACAAGCTCTTGCTCTCAATAAATTTCAATACCGGGTCTGGTACAAAAAACTGTACGTTCTTTTTTTCGGCTATTGATTTGCGGATAAACGTTGCTGAAAGTTCCATAAGCGGCGTCATAGTGATGGTAACCGAAGGGTGGTCGGCCAGTTCGGCGTTTTCATAGCCGGGGCGCGGGTACACGTAAATACGATAATCGCGCAGGATAAGCTTATAGTTTTTCCACTTATGCAGGGAGCCAAGGTTATCCGAACCCATGATGAGGGCAAACTCATGCTCGGGATATTTTTCCTTTAAATGGGCAAGGGTATCAATGGTATACGATGGCTGGGGCAACTTCAGCTCAACATCGCTCACACTAATATTGGTCGCATTATCAGTAGCCAGGCGGGCCATCTCCAATCTGTCATAAGTGTTGATCAGATCGCCATACTTTTTTAACGGATTCTGGGGCGATACAACCAGCCACACCTTATCAAGCGTGGTATGGTTTGCCATATAATTGGCAATAATCAAATGCCCTATATGTATAGGATTAAATGAACCAAACAGTAAGCCTATCTTCATGTTGTGCCCCTAACCCCTAAAGGGGAAATTAAAAGTTTTGTAGATTAAATGCTCCCGGTGTACAAAATGAGTTTTTTGCACTCCCCCTTCAGGGGGCCGGGGGGCTAATAAAGTTACTCACCAATTCCTCCGCTTCTGCGCAAGCCGTTTCAAGATCGTAATTTTTGAGTATAATATCAAATTGCGGAGCGTATTTAAGCTCTTTTTCTGCTTTAGCAAAGCGTTCTTTTAGTTTTTCTTCGCTATCGGTGCCACGGCCGGTCAACCTTTCAATTAAAACCTCCAACGATGGCGGTTGTACAAATATAGCCAAAGCCTGGGGACCGTATTTGCGTTTAAGGTGAAGGCCACCCTCAACGTCAATATCAAATATTACTGTTTTGCCTTTTGCCCAAATGCGCTCAATTTCAGTACGGAGCGTGCCATAAAAAGTACCGGTATAAACCTCTTCAAATTCAACAAACTGTTTTTTGGCAATGCGGTGCAAAAACTCTTCTTTGCTTATAAAATAGTAATCTTTTTCATGCACCTCATCGCCGCGGCGCTCACGCGTGGTGGCCGAAATGGAAAATTCAAGATCAGGAATTTTCCCCAGCAAATGATGTACTATTGTGGTTTTACCAGCACCTGAGGGAGCCGAAAATATGATGAGTTTACCTTCTTTGGTCATCGTTCATTAGTTCATGGTTCATAGCTGGTTATAGGGCAATGGAAGTAATCCATGAACTATGAACCATCATCTATGAACTTTACAATACGTTTAACAGTTGTTCTTTAATTTTTTCAAGCTCTTCTTTCATGCCTACTACCAGTTTCTGGATGTTGGCATCATTGGCTTTTGATCCTAATGTATTGATCTCGCGGCCAATCTCCTGCGAAATGAAGCCCAGCTTTTTGCCGTTTGCATCGGCGTTTTTTAATGTTTCGATAAAGTATTCGCAATGCGCTTTCAGCCTTACCTTTTCTTCGGTAATATCAAGCTTATCGATATAGTAGATCAGTTCCTGTTCAAACCGGTTTTGATCTATAGCTTCGCGGCTTGCGGCTTCGGCTAAAAACGTATTAAGGCGCTCGCGGACCAAAGGAACACGTTTTGGATCTTCCAGTTCAACAAGCTCAAGGTTTTTTAATATGGTATTGATACGACCTTTGATTTCCTGTTCAATAACATTACCTTCCTGAGCCCTGAAGTCCTGGAAAGCGGCCATCGCCTGCTGAAAAGTTTTTTCAACGGCTTTCCACTCATCTTCGGATATGGTATCTTCTTCGTATTTAACAACTTCGGGTAAGCCCAATGCCAGCTGAAGCAGGTTGCCGGTTGGCTCGCCGAGCTCTTCGCTTACTGATTTTAGCTGGTTGTAATAATGTTTGAGCAGATCTTTATCAATGCCTGCCGCTTTTACTGATTGACTTACCTGCTCGGTATTGATAGATAAATTAACTTTACCGCGTTCGATAAGTTTGCTGCAGTCATTACGCAGCTGAAACTCTTTTTCGGCAAAAATCTTCGGCAAACGAAGCGATAATTCTAAAAATTTGCTGTTCAGGGATTTAACCTCTACGGTATATTTCGTACTGCCCGAATCAAAACTGGCAATTCCATACCCTGTCATGGATTTTATCATGCGCAAAGATAGCAAATTTAGTTAGAGGTTAGAGATCGGAGATTAGAGGTTAGGTCACTGTTAAATTTCGGATTTGAAATAAATTCACTAGAGAGAATCTATCATTCAAAAAAAGTAAAACTAACCTCCATTCTCTAACCTCTAACCACCAGGGCGCAGCCCTTTAACACTTTTTCACATTTCAAATAAAATACACTTCCTATATTTACGTTCAATTATCACTGATGCGCAACTATTTATACCTGCTTGTAACAGGCGTTCTATGCCTTATAACCGTTCATGTTTCGGCCCAGGAGTTTACGGTAAAAGGGGTTATCTCAAAAAAGGTAACCAACGAGCGCGTGGGGCAGGTTTTCGTTAAAGATCTGAATACCAAAACATTGATACTTAGTGATGATGTTGGCTGGTTTAGCATAAAGACACGTGTTGGCGATACCCTGCTTTTTTCCCGCGATGACTATACCCCTCAAAAAGTAGTGGTACTGAACAATAGCGACATGCCCGTTTACATGCAGCCCATTATAAAACTTGACGAGGTAAAAGTTGTTGGCCAAACCAAGAGGCAGGAGATAAACCAGGTGTTAAACGATTATAAGAAACAGGGAACTTATTATAATGGCAAGCCGCCCGCGTTATCTTTTTTAAGTAATCCAGTAACCGGCCTTTACGAGCTTTTAGGAACAACTCCCAATCGCGCACGTCGCTTTGCTCAAAACGCCCAAAGCGAATTGGAACAGGCCGAAATTCACAAACATTACAATATCCCATTTGTGAAGCAATATACCGGACTGGCTACCGATAGCCTTGCCCGTAAGTTCATGAATTATTATACGCCTACCTATAAGGATATCAAAGCCTGGACTGATTATGACCTGATAAAGCACACCATACGGGCATATGAATATTATAAAAATAGCAGTGATAAAGAAAAGCTCGAAAAGCTAAACAGTCCAACATTCATCGTGCCCGATTCAACTGTTAAATTGGGTGAAGGGCCGGTAGAACTTAAAAAGGAAAAGAAACTGCCGCTTTAATCGTTAAAATACTTTGAATCAGATGCCCAAGGCTTCGCATGCTTTTTCGGCGGCAAGTTTTTCGGCGTTCTTTTTACTGAATTCTTTGCCCGATCCCATTACTTCACCATCTATATTGGCCTGTACAGTGAAAAGCTTGGTGCTTTCGCCGTCCTGATTGGTTACCAGTTCAAAAATAATATCGCGGCCATGTCGCTGGCACCATTCAATAAGCTTGCTTTTGAAGTTAGTTTCCGTTTGCTCAAGCGTATGAATATCAATATGAGGTTTTATGATATGATTGATCAGGAAATTTTTGGTAAAGTCATAGCCTTTATCCAGATAAACTGCGCCAATCAGGGCTTCAAATGCATCGCCAAGCAATGACCCCTGTCTGCTCGAGTTAAGCATACGGTTGTCGTACTCAATCAATTTATCAAAGCCAAGTTTTTTTCCGAGTGCATTAAGGTTTACCCGGCTTACTATTTTTGAGCGTAATTCGGTCAAAAAGCCCTCATCTTCATAAGGGTATAATTTAAAAAGTACTTCAGCAACAACACTGCCCAGTACGGCATCGCCCAAAAACTCCAGGCGTTCGTTACTGTTTTTCACCCCTTTCTTGATGTTTTGAGCTACCGATTTATGACGGAAAGCCATGCGATATAAAGACAAATTGCCCGGCACAAAACCGAGCAAATTCTTTAAAATTTTAACATACTTTCTGTTGGGTGATATATAAAGCTTGTAGAACCGACTTATAGGCATCAAACCACAATTAATCTTCGTACTTTTTAAATATTACAGAAGCATTGTGTCCGCCAAAACCAAATCCATTGCTTTGCACTATATTAATATCGCGTTTTTGAGCGGTATTGAAAGTGAAATTGATCTTAGGATCAAAAGCCGGATCATCAGTAAAGTGATTAATGGTTGGAGGGATGATACCATTTTTTAATGCCAGTATCGATGCAATAGCTTCAACCGCGCCGGCAGCACCAAGTAAATGGCCTGTCATTGATTTGGTAGAGCTAATGTTGATACGGTAAATATCATCACCAAACACATCCTGTATTGCTTTAATTTCCTGCGGATCACCGATTGGGGTTGATGTGCCGTGAACGTTCACATAATCAATATCGGCAGGGCTAAGGTTAGCATCTTCGAGGGCTGCGCGCATTACAAATGCGGCACCTAAGCCATCGGGATGAGGTGCTGTCATGTGATAGGCATCGGCGCTCATGCCGCCACCCACCATTTCGGCGTATATTTTAGCGCCGCGGGCTTTTGCATGCTCTAACTCCTCTAAAATAATAGTACCTGCTCCTTCACCGGCCACAAAACCATCCCTGTCCAGATCAAACGGACGTGATGCCGTTGCCGGATCATCGTTACGGGTTGATAACGCGTGCATGGCGTTAAAACCACCTATGCCAGCTTCGTTGATAATGGCTTCAGAACCACCGCTGATGAACATGTTAGCTTTACCTAAGCGGATGTAGTTAAATGAATCTATCAGGGAATTATTTGATGAAGCACATGCCGAAACAGTAGTGAAGTTGGGGCCGCGCAAACCATATTTAATAGATATATGGCCGGGGGCTATATCAGCAATCATTTTAGGGATGAAGAACGGGTTAAAACGCGGAGAGCCATCACCTTTGGCAAAGGCCGTCACCTCGTCGAGGAAAGTTTTTAAACCCCCAATACCCGAGCCCCAGATAACGCCAATACGGCTGGTATCCAGTTTTGAAAAATCTAATCCTGCGTCTTTTACGGCTTCTTCGGTTGAAAATAAGGCGTATTGTACAAAAGGATCCAATTTGCGGGCGTCTTTACGGCCCAAAAAACCATCTGCGTCAAAGTCTTTTACTTCGCACGCGAACTTAGTTTTGAATTTTTCGGTATCAAAACTTTTGATCAAGGCAGCGCCACTTACTCCATTGATCAGTCCGTTCCAATAGTCTGAAACAGTGTTACCAATAGGAGTAAGTGCTCCAAGCCCGGTTACTACAACTCTTTTAAACTCCATTTAATCCAGTTAAGGAGTTTTATTTAACGTTTTTTTCAAGGTAAGCAACTGCCTGGCCAACAGTACCAATAGTTTCAGCCTGATCGTCAGGAATAGCCACGTTAAATTCTTTTTCAAACTCCATGATTAATTCCACGGTGTCTAACGAGTCGGCACCAAGATCGTTGGTGAAACTCGCTTCTGGCGTAACTTCACTTTCGTCAACACCCAGTTTTTCTACGATAATAGCTTTTACTCTTGAAGCGATATCAGACATAGTCTTTATAGTTTAATGATTAATAAAAATTCAGTGCAAAGAAAAATAAATTCTGTCAATAAACAAATCTAAAACTTTTACAATATAAATCTCTAAACAAAATTTTATTGAAACGGTTTGTATTAGTAATTTTGACGGCGTAAAAGTAATGATTTTGAACAGGAAATTTTTAAAGTTTGAGATCGATTTTGATTTTGTGCTCATTGCAGTAACAAGCTCACTTAAAGATTACCGGGTTTGTTTTCTTATAAACAAGTACTTGAATTTTAATTTCGTAAAAACCGATGACCTGGAAGTAGATATTTACCCCGGGAGCGAACCTGTTTTGTTTTCATTATACCGTTACAGCTGGGAAACCACCGAAACAGACTTCTTCTTTATAGGCAATAAAGGTTCAGATGGCTACCTGGTGCCTGAAATAAAAAGTGCCGACTATTTTTTAATGATCCGTAACTATATAGATGATAATGAGCTTGATACGATCATTTCATCGCTTAATAAAATACCAGAGATAGTTGCAGCTGTAAAGATTGACCCAAAAAAAATAAAATCACGGGAAAATCTTTTATTTTAGCGCCGAATTTAAAAAGATGTTGGTTTTACAATCATTAAATACCCTCCAGTTTTAACCCGAATAATATGGAACTATACTATAATCGTACAAAAATTGTTGCCACCATGGGGCCGGCATCAGCTAAAAAGGATGTTTTATTAGCGATGATCAAGGCAGGTGTCAACGTTTGCCGTCTTAATTTTTCGCACGGTAAGCCTGAAGATCATAAGGTAGTGATCGATCTTATCCGTGAAATTAACGAGCAATACAAAACCAACGTAGGTATCCTGGCCGATTTACAGGGCCCTAAGATTCGCATCGGACTGGTAAAGGACGGCGGTATTCATTTAGTTAACGGAACGCACATTAAAATTACCACTCACGAGTGCATTGGTAACGATGAGCAGATCTATATTACTTATGATACCTTCCCACAGGACGTACAGGCAAACGAAATTATTTTGCTTGATGACGGCAAACTGCAGTTAAGGGTTATTGAAACCAACAAAATTGATACAGTTATATGTGAGGTTGTTCACGGCGGTATCTTAACGTCACGCAAGGGGGTTAACCTGCCTAACACCAAAGTGTCTATCCCAAGCTTAACCGAAGAAGATTTGATCAACCTTGAATTTGCCCTTAAACAGGATGTTGAATGGATCGGTCTTTCTTTTGTTCGCACAGGTGAGGATATCATTGACCTGAAACGTATTATAGCACGCAACGGTTCGGCGGCTAAGGTAATTGCCAAAGTTGAAAAGCCGGAAGCTATTGAAAATATTGATGCCATTATTGCTGCTACAGATGGTGTAATGGTTGCCCGTGGTGATCTTGGTGTTGAAATGCCGCTTGAAGAAGTGCCATTACTGCAAAAAATGATCGCCCGTAAATGTCGCGCTGCTTCAAAACCGGTTATCGTAGCTACCCAGATGCTGGAGTCAATGATCACCACACCACGCCCAACCCGTGCCGAAGTGAATGACGTTGCCAACTCTGTACTTGATGGTGCCGATGCGGTTATGTTAAGCGGCGAAACATCAGTTGGTGAGTTCCCGGTTATTGTTATTGAAACTATGGCCAAAATTGTACGCAATGTTGAAGAGTTCGGCTACCCTTTTAACGCCCCTAAAGAAGCAGTAGTTAAGGACCCGTCATCTCCATACTTCCTAAGTGATGCGCTTTGTGAATCTGCAGTACACATTGCTGAACAAAGCAACGCGGTAGGTATCGTTTCTATGACCACCTCGGGTTATACAGCGTTTGAAATATCAAGCCACAGGCCTAAAGCCAGTACATATATCTTTACATCAAACAAGCAATTGTTAAATGCACTTAGCCTTGTATGGGGTGTAAGAGCGTTTTACTATGATCAGCTGGAAAGTACCGATCAAACCATTGCTGATGTTAATGATATACTGAAGGCCGAAAACCTGATCAAAGCCGGCGATATCGTTATTAATACAGCGTCTACACCTATTATTAAGCAAGGTAAAACCAACACGCTTAAACTAAGTGTTATTGAATAAGGTTATTTAAAATCTTACTTTTAATGAAGAAGGCTCGCCGGGATAACTGGCGGGCTTTTTTGTTGGCGGGATATGCAGGCATCAATGGAATAACGCGTTCCGCCTTATGGGATATAAGATGAGGTGCCTTCTTAAAAAACAATGCCGGCTACCCGAAAGTAAACCGGCAAAGCACAATTAAAATCAGGCATAATTCAGGTTTAAGTTGAAAAGCTGATTTCTCTTGCTATCCTAAAAAATAAAAGGTAGATGCTTAAATAAAAATAAAAGGTAGATGCTTAAATAAATTTATCCGCGTTTATAAAACCTGTTTGAGCACCTGCTGCAGCGATAGCGCTTTACTGCAAGCCGGGGAAGCAACAGTTTAACAATAGCACCTCTTTTGATCCGGTCGCAAAATTTATTTTTGCATCTTGGGCATATTGCATCAGGCGCTTTGCCGATAGTTGGTATTGTATCGGTTTGGCTGTTAAGGGTACGGAGATTATCCTCATTAAAAGTCACAGTCATTATATTAGGGGGTGATTGTATCTCACAAAGCTGCCTAAAAGCGATATAATAAAACTGCCATTTAGCTTTATAAAACCGCCATTTGCTTAAAAAGCCTCCTGTCAGTTAAAGATTTCTGAAATTAAAAAGACAATGATAACCGGCTGGATTGTTTAAAGTAGCTCGTTAACGTCGCGGCCATAATGTTCCTTAAACAATTTGCCAAAGTATGCAGGTGTATCAAACCCCGCGGCATATGACACTTCAGCAATGGTGCGGTACTTTCCGCTTTCGATAGCTTCGCGTGCTATTTGTAATTTAATGGCGCGGATGTATTTATTAGGCGTAAGTCCGGTAATTGATTTTATGCGGCGAAACAATTGCCGCTCACTGATCGCCAGTTCATAGCTCAGTGCGGCAAGGGTAAGATCGGTTTTGCCGGTATGTTTTCGTACCTGGGCTTCCAATTCCGCAAGCCAGGATAAATCGGCAGGCGAAAGTTTCAAGCCCGGGTTTTCTGCCGGTTGTTCAATCTGCAGATCGTTGGTTCCTGTAATCAGCTCATCATCATCGGGAATGGTAGCCCCGGAGCGGGCGGCTGCGTTATTAATAAGATTGACAGCGCGTGCAAGCAATTCACTGCTTAAAAATGGTTTGGTAAGATAATCATCAACACCAATATGAAGCGCTTTAAGCTTATGCCGTGTATTGGCCAGTGCGGTGAGCATGATCACCGGGATGTTGCAGTAAGCCGGGCTTTGCTTCAGGGTTTCAAGCAGGGTAAAGCCGTCCATTTCGGGCATCATCACATCTGATATGATCAGGCTGGGCATTACCGGCATATCCTGCAGTTTTTTTAGTGCTGCGAGGCCATTGCCGGCAGTGATGAGCTGATATTGCGGCCGTAAAATATCTGCAATATAAGCAGCCATTTCATGATGGTCTTCAACCAGCATAATAAGTTCCCCGTTAGTGTCTTTCCCCCCGGTTTTACCGTGCGAAACAATTATGGCTTCTGTTCCGGACACTTCAGTTGCCGGCTTTTCAGTTGCCTTAAGCGGGATAACGATCTTAAAAAACACACCCTTTCCCCAATTATTATCAACTGCAATATGCCCGCCCATCAGTTCTGCAAGTTCACGCGCTATAGCAAGGCCTATGCCTGTGCCGCCTTCTAAGGGCGCGTTATTACCCCTGCCCTGGTAATAACGGTCAAAAATATTGGGCAGATCATCCGGATGAACCCCCACACCGGTATTGGCTACTCCAAACTCAATCATTTGCAGCTTTATATCAGCAGTAATGGTTATAGTACCTGCATAAGGCGTAAACTTAATGGCATTACTGATGAGGTTATTAGCTATTTTTTCAAACTTTTCCTGATCGAGCAAAACAAAAAGCGCCGGATCAATGAAGTTGAGCAATCTGTAATCGATTTGTTTATATTCAGCGGCCGATACAAAACCCTGGTATAGTATCTTCACAAATGATAATAATGCAACGGGCTTGGGTTGTAATGCTAATTTCCCCGCTTCCAACTTGCCAAGATCAAGCAATTCGTTGGTCATATTGAGTAGCTTTTTGCTATTGCGCAATATCGAATGCAGCATGTTACGCTGTTCATCTTCATAATTAGTAAAAGCCAGGAGCTGAACCGCCGGCCCCATGATGAGTGTTAATGGGGTGCGTAATTCATGACTTATGTTTGCAAAAAAGCGTGTTTTCATAGCATCCATTTTTTCCAGTTGACTATGTTCTTCGGCCAGTAAAGCCGTCTCTCTTTTCTTTTTAAGAATAAACCAACGATAACTGATAATGGATGCTATTACTATAAACAGCGCAAGCACAATTAAAAAATTCCGTTGTACCTCAACCAGCTTAGTTTCACCGGCGGCTATTAATAACCGTTTATCGGCCTGGTATTTTTTATCAAGTTCGGAAGCATCCCTTGCTTTATCGAGCTGATTGATGCT
The DNA here is from genome assembly GCF_059491465.1 of Mucilaginibacter sp. Mucisp73. Taxonomy (NCBI): domain Bacteria; kingdom Pseudomonadati; phylum Bacteroidota; class Sphingobacteriia; order Sphingobacteriales; family Sphingobacteriaceae; genus Mucilaginibacter; species Mucilaginibacter sp. Mucisp73. The sequence goes on from NZ_CP168507.1 coordinate 6,579,537, forward strand.
GTCATTAAGCCGCCGGTACAGATAACTATACTTAAAAGCGTTTTTATAATCGCCAATACCTTCATATGCATCGGTTAAATGATTATAGATGTTTTTTTGTACGGTGATGTTACTTTGTGATTCGGGTTGGATACTAACCGCCATTTCCCCGTAGCGCGCGGCCTTTTTAAACTCCTTATGATCAACATACATTGTCATAAGTTCGTTAAGGTTATGCTTTTCGAGAGTTTTGAACTCGCCTTTGCGGGATAATTCCAGTGATTTCATCAGGATCTCCTCAGCCTTTTTATCCTGGTTGGTCATGAGGTAAAGCCGGCCCAGATTACCCTGGTAACGGGCTATGCTAAAATCTGAAAGAAAATGAGCATACTTTTTATCAAGTACCTGTTCCATTAGCCGGGTAGCTTTTACCAGGTTACCAGGCGACGATATACTCCGTTCGGAAAGGATGTTGGATAGGTTACTCAGCGCAAAAATATAAGAAGCTGTATCTTTTATGCTCAATGCATCTTTTGAAGCTTGCTCAGCATAAGGCAGGGCTTGTTTAGGGTTACCTATAGATCGATAAATATCGGCAATACAAGCCCGACAGTCTATACTCAAACTTTTCCATCCCCTGTTATCGCACTCTTTCAGTATTTTAAAAGCAACGTTTAAGGCTTCAACCGTTTTGGCCTCGCGACTGAGCATGTAGGCTACCATTATTGGTGCTTTTTCATAAGTAAGTGAATCGGCCGGGGTTGTCAATTTGGTAGCTTCACGGCCAAACGTTAAAGCATCATGTTCATTACCTATTCCATAAGCCTGGTAAGCCCGGGCCAGCAATACCCGCGCTTCAAATGGTTTATTGTTGTTTTTCCTGGCCGAATCGATCAGCTTTTTTGTAAGCACAGCTGCCGAATCCGGACTTTTCATGCTGCGGAGCATTTTTAATACAGGTTCTTTAGCGGGCCGGGATTGACTTTGAGCCAGTGCAGCAAAGCTGCATAAAATGATAACACAAAAAGGGATGATCCTTCGGAAAAGATGAATAGGGTAAATTGTAATAGGGGTCATGATATTGAAGCCCAAATTACAATTTTATCGGCGCCCGGAATTGCCTTAATTTGAAATAAATCTCCTTATAAACAATTTTTATGCAAAGTTTTTTCAGCTTACCCGTTTTAAATCAATAGTTAAAACTGCCAGTTTTGCTGTTAATATTACACCATTAAACCTATGTCAGCTTAAGCTATAATTGATTACTTTAGCAGCTGATATCGTTATAAAATTGACCATGAAACACTACGGGCTAATTGGTTTTCCGCTCTCTCATTCATTTTCAAAAAAGTTTTTTACCGAAAAGTTCAAAAACGAAGGGATTACAGATGCACGCTATGATCTTTACCCTATTGAGCATATCAAGGACCTGCAGGACCTGCTTGATGAGCATCCGGATATTTGCGGCCTTAATGTAACCATTCCTCATAAAATAAACGTGCTGCCTTTTTTAGATTGGATAGAGCATGACGCCCGTACAGCCGGCGCCGTAAACTGTATCAGGGTGACTGCCGAAAGCCCGATTGAAGCCGCATTTTCGGGCGAGATAGGGGTTAAAGACCATGATTTCAGACTGGAAGGCTATAATACCGATATTTATGGGTTTGAGGAATCATTAAAGCCTTTAATTGGCGATGGCAATGATGACGCCCTGGTTTTAGGAGATGGAGGTGCCGCAAAAGCAGTAAAATGTGTACTGGAAAATTTAGGTATCACCTATAAAGTTGTTACCCGCAAGCCAACACACCATGCGGATAATATTCTGTTTAAAGATCTTCAGCCACACCATATCTTACAGCACAAACTTATCATCAATACAACTCCTTTGGGTACCCATCCTAATATTGATGAATGCCCGCCTATACCTTATGATTTTATTGGCGAAAATCATATTTTGTACGACCTGATCTATAATCCCGAAGAAACCCTGTTTTTAAAACACGGCCGCGAGCGCGGCGCGGTAACTAAAAATGGCTATGAAATGCTGGTTTTACAGGCCGAAAAATCATGGGAGATCTGGAACTCAAAGGAGAAACATCCATGAAGTATGTAAGTTTACTGGCAGCAGTGCTATTGTTTTTGGCTGCATGCGGCGGCAATCATGAATACGCACCCAAGCCCCGCGGCTACTATCGCATAGCGTTCCCAAAAAAGGAATACCAGGGTTATGCTGCCGGTTGCCCGTATGCTTTTACATATCCCAAATACGCCTTTATAGAACCGGATAAAAAGCGAGGTGCCAAACCTTGCTGGATAAACATGCAGTTCCCGCGGTTTAATGCCACACTGCATTTAAGCTATCAGCCCATCACCTCAAAAAAAGAGTTTAACCAACTGGTGGAGGATGCCCGCACCTTCGCCTTTAAGCATACCGTAAAAGCCACATCCATTGACGAAGGCATCATCCATTATGCTGATAAAAAAGTTTATGGCATTTACTATACTATAGACGGCAATGCCGCTTCATCGGCGCAGTTTTTCCTTACGGATAGTGTGCATAATTATATACGGGGAGCGCTATATTTTAACACCGAACCCCGGCTCGACTCCATACAACCTGTGCTTAGTTTTATAAAGCAGGACATGGCGGTGATGATTAAAAGTTTTAAGTGGAAGTAGAGAAGTTAGAAGCAAGACAACGAGATAATAGAAGCAAGACTTTAAGAGCCGGATATTTTAACCATGCAAAATTGCTATATAGGTATTGAAATAGGCGGAACCAAACTGCAAATAGTTTTGGCCGATGATAGTTTTATTATCAACAGGACATTTCGTTTTGCGGTAGACAGAGGGTTGGGTGCCGCAGGGATCAGGGAGCATATTGCCCAAACCATCACCAATATTTCAAAAGAGTATATCATTAAAGGTATAAGCATCGGTTTTGGCGGACCGGTTGACAGGGAGACGGGCTGCATTGCTAAATCGCACCAGTTAAGCGGCTGGGACGGATTTAACATTTCGGGCTGGTTGCAGCAGCAGGTTAATGTACCGGTTATTTTGGAGAATGATGCTAATGCAGCTGCCCTTGGCGAGGCATTAAAAGGGGCAGGGCGTAACTATGAACATGTATTTTATGTAACTCTTGGCAGTGGTGCAGGTGCCGGAATGGTCATTAACGGCCAAATTTATCACGGGGCAAAACCCGGGGAAGCGGAAATAGGGCACATCCGCCTTAACCGGGAAGGCCTTACGCTTGAAGATAGCTGCTCGGGCTGGGCGGTTGACAAAAAGATTCGTACAGTAATAGCTCAAAAGCCTGATAGTGAGCTGGCCAAACTTTGTGCGGGCATAAATGGAGGCGAGGCCAAAATGTTACTAACTGCTTTGGAACAGGGAGATGCAGATGCGCTGAAAATATTGAATGATACCGCTGCCGACCTGGGCTTCGGCTTATCACACGCCGTACATCTTTTTCACCCTGATATGATAGTGTTGGGCGGCGGGTTATCTTTATTGGGTGAGCCTTTGCGGATTCGCGTACAAGAGGTTATCCGGGCTAATACCATGGCACTGTTTTTACCCGGCCCCGAGGTTGTGATAGCCGAATTAGGCGAACTGGCAGTACCCGTTGGGGCAATTGAAAACTTAAGGAAACATATAGGTTAAATTAATTACCCTTCAAGGTTAGTTTCTCGCAATTTCAGAAAATCATTCCACCTGAATAAGCTTGCCTCTATAGTAACCATCCCGACCAGGATGAAAAATATGGTTTAGCTATCCCTTAAAACTTATTGTTCTGTTTCCGCCAAATTTACAAACACGCAGATGGATCTATTGTTAATAGTACAGCGGTGTAATAACCGCCAATAATTAATAAACAATGAAACTCATCAAATTCAATAAAATAGGTAATGATATCCGGTTGCATACCGAAAGCCTTGCCCATATGGGGTTTAGGAAAATATTTGAAGGTATCGATCAGCTTAAAATAAAAAACGGCGTTGATAAACTCGGCCTCGAAGGTTTTATTAACCAGTGCGCTTGTCTTGCAGCAGGTTCGGGGGCTATGGCAGGCAGCGGGGGGATGTTTACCCTCGTAGCAGGGATCCCATTTGATTTCATCAATTTGATCACCCAGCAGTTTAGGGCTATTATGGGCATTATGTATTATTATCGGGGCACGTATGATAATGGTTTCGACGATTTTATGTCGTTAGTAGCAACATCAGTAAGGGTGGAAGCCGGCGTGGCTATCACCAAATCCATGATGAAAGGCATTGCCGAAAGGATGCTGATGATATTAGGCACCCGCACTGCCGAACGCCTGGTTCCGGTTGTAGGCGCGGTTATTGGCGGTACGGCAAATTACCTGTTTATTAAACGCATGGCCGAGCAGGTGAAACGGATGCAAAAAGATTTTGTGGTTATTGAAGTAGGATAGGGCAACTAAGCGCAGAGCAGGCATATAGGCCTTTAACTTTCAAGTAATTACAGATTTGAACTACGGTTTGACGATATACCTGAGTTGAATAAGTCCGCTTGAAAATTGTTCGGCACCAAGCAATACCAGGTTAATGCGTTCTTTTATATTTGTAAAAAGGGGTTTTCCACTACCTAAAATTACCGGGTGCACTGATAGTAATAATTCGGAGATTAGATTTTTTTTGATAAACGCTTCAACAAGTTCTGCCCCGCCAAACAACCAGATATCGCGTCCTTCCTGGCTCCTGATTTCTTCGATCCTGCTTTTAAAATCAGCAGACCTTATTATTTCATCATTATCAGCTTGGGGATCATGAAGTGTATCCGAAAACACATAAATTTTCATGGCGGCAAACATTTTTGGATCGGTACGCATGATCAGCTCATAACTTTTGCGCCCGATGAAGATGGCGTCACAGGCTTTAAAAAAGTCGGTAAGGCCATAATCCTGGTCGTCAAAGCACCAGTCGTACTCACCATTAGGTCCCTCAATATAGCTGTCGAGACTAACAGCTACGTTTAAAATTATTTTACGCATAGCATTATTCTTCGGGTGTGTTGTTCATTTCCTGCCATTGCTTGCTAAATGATTTATCAGCTACATGCGGCATCTCGCGTAAATGGCCCCAGGTACGTTTAAAGAAGGTTTTAAGCAGGAAGTTTTTCATGCCTCCGCCAAAAAAATCGGTAAGTTTGCGTTTAAGCATTCCTTTTTTCCAGATAGCCCAGCCCCAGCGTTCTTTATTGGTAACCAGGTTTTCGTTCACCGCATCGCGGCGGTTAAGGAGCAACATTTTATGGATGTCGATCTTAACCGGGCAAACCTCGGTACATTTACCGCACAGGCTTGAAGCATAGCTCAGGTGTTTGAAATTTTCCATCCCCTGGGTATGCGGGGTAATAATAGAGCCTATCGGGCCACTGTAAGTGGTGGCATAAGTGTGGCCTCCAATGTTTTTATAAATGGGGCAACCGTTAAGGCAAGCCCCGCAACGGATGCAGTAAAGGCCTTGCCGCTGGTCTTTTTTTGCCAGCAGGTTGGTGCGGCCATTATCCAGCAGCACTACGTACATTTCTTCAGGCCCGTCGGTTTCATCCGGCCGGCGCGGACCACTTAATATAGTATTGTAAACGGTAAGGTTTTGCCCGGTGCCATGAGTAGATAGCATTGGCCAAAACAAGTCCAGATCGGTAATGGAAGGGATGATCTTCTCAATACCAATAATAGCGATATGAATTTTGGGGAACGTAGTGCAAAGGCGTGCGTTGCCTTCATTTTCGCTGATGGCGATGCTGCCGGTATCCGCCAGTAGGAAATTAGCGCCGGTAATACCCACATCTGCCTGTACATATTTTTCGCGAAGCAGCTCGCGTGCTTTCAGTGTAATCTGTTCGGGCGTGGCATCAACAGGGGTACCAAACTTTTCGTGGAAAAGTTTAGCGATATCCTCCTTGCTCAGGTGCATAGCCGGGGTAACAATATGGTATGGCTTTTGGCCCAACAGCTGCACTATATATTCACCCAGATCGGTTTCAAGCGATTCTATTTGATTGCTCTCTAAAAACTCGTTCAGGTGAATTTCTTCGGTAACCATCGATTTGGATTTCACCACAGTTTTGGCGTTGGCCTTTTTGATGATGTTCAGGATCTCACGCTGGGCCTCTTCTACGTCGTTAGCCCAGATCACCCTGCCGCCTCGTTTCTGAAAATTGGCCTCAAATTCGGGTAGGAACTTATCCAGGTTTTCCATCACCTTCCATTTAAGCACATGACCTTTCTTTTTGGCATTATCTAAATTGATAATGCGCGAAAGGCCCCGCGATACCGCTGTATTGTACCGGTCAATATTGAAGTTGATGATGCGACGGTGATCGGCATCAAAAGCCTTCTCCTCCGATTTTACCAAAAATTCTTCAGCGGTTGCTCCCATATATGCGAAAGTAGGATTTTTGTTTTATTTTTTGGGTGAGTGGTTGATTTAGTTGATTATGTGAGTGGTTGTTTTTGAACAGATAACATGTTAGAAAGTTTTAAAAGCTTCTCATTGCCGCGGGTTTAGCGCAGCGTAACCCGTGGTTCTAAATAATTGAAGCTTTCAGCTTCAGTGGTTAAGTTGAAAACTTAACCGATACAACCCACGGGTTGCGCTGCGCTAAACCCGCGGCAGTTATTTATAAAACACAAAAGGCGCATATTGTGCGCCTTTTGTGTTTTATTTTATTGAGAGAACCACTCTCCCAATCAACCACTCACTATTTCCCTCCGGCAGCCGCTGCATCCACTACAGGGCGTTTATCGCGGTTGGCAAGCTCCCATCCGGTGTAAAATACCAGTTGAGCGCGTTTGGCCAGCAGCGGGAAATTGATCTTGCTTACTTCGTCGCCCGGCTGGTGGTAATCAGCGTGTACACCGTTGAAGTAGAAGATGATTGGTACGCCATGTTTTGCGAAATTATAATGATCGCTGCGGTAGTAAAACCTGTTTGGATCATTTGGATCGTCATACTTGTAATCAAGCTTTAACTTGGTGTAAGTGTTATTGGCATTTTCACCAATTTCATGCAGTTCCTTGCTCAGCATGGCCGAGCCGATGGGGTATACATAATTTGCAGAATCGGGTTTGCCGATGTATTCTTCACCAACGCGACCAATCATGTCAATATTTAAATCGGTAATGGTGTTAGCCAATGGAAATACAGGATGGTCTGAATAATATTCAGAGCCCAATAAACCTTTTTCTTCGCCAACGTTACCTAAAAACAGGATGCTGCGACGGGGGCCGTGACCGTCTTTTTTAGCTTTAGCAAAAGCGCGGGCAATTTCCAAAATGCCGGTAGTACCCGAGCCATCATCGTCGGCGCCGTTGTTCACTTTATCTTTTGCTTTTTCATCGGGGTTTAAACCGATATGATCATAGTGTGCTGAAAAGATCAATACTTCATCTTTCAGATCGGTACCAGGCATGTAACCTAATACGTCAACTGCTTTTACATCTTTTTTAGTAGTTGCGTAGTTTATAACTACATTATCTTTTATAACAGTAGCAGGGGTAACTGCTGCTGCAGCAGAAGCAGATTTAAGATCATCATAAGTTTTACCGGTTGGTTTTACCAGTTCGTCGGCTAATGCAGCTGTGATGTTAAATACAGGGGCATTGGTATTTGCCGGTTTAGCTGCGTCATCTTTAATAGTTAACCGCGGACTTGTTACGCTTTTTCCAAAGCGGGCCAGTGCAGCTGCAATACCCGGGTTAGCAGCTAATATGATAGCGGGATTTTTGCTTTGTAAGTTTTTTACAACCTTCATACGCGCATTGCTCATGCGATAGCTGGTATTTGGTGTTGCTCCTGCTTCGGGCTTATCTTCGTTGATCCAAAGTATAATTTTACCCGCCAGATCAGTGCTGCCTATTTCGGCATCGGTACCGTAGCCAACAAAAACGATATCACTTACAGATGTACTTTTATCAGGGAACGCACCTCCTAAATAAAAATCGGTACCGTACTCAAATGATTTGCCGTTAACGGTGAATGCTGTTACTTTTAACGCATTTTCGGTAAGAGGAACATCAAAAAAGTACGATCCGTTAACAGGAGCCTGAAGCCCTAATTTTTTAAACTCGCCGGCTATATAGTTAGCGGCTTTTTCGGCGCCGGGTTTACCTGTTTCCCGGCCTTCAAAGGCATCCGAAGCCAGGATGCTCAGGTGCTTTTTCGCATCTTCAGCAGTTATCAGCCCGGCATATTTCATTGCCGTGGCATTCTGCTGGGCACAGGCTGTCGTTGCCGAAGCCAGCGCGATGAGCAATAGTGGTAATTTATTCATTCTTTTAGTTAATAGTTCTTTTTTTGAGGTTAAAGGGCAAAGGTGAAAGGCAAAAGGCAGCTGCATTTTGCAAAATAAACGAAGAGATAAAAAACCTTTAACCTTTCGCCTTTTCCCTTTAACCTAATTACATGCAGGCTATCTTTTCTACACGGTTAGCATGCCTGCCGCCTTCAAATTCAGTATTTAAAAATGTAGTTACTATAGCCTTCGCTTCTTCGGGGGTAACAAAGCGGGCAGGTACGCAAACTATATTGGCGTTGTTGTGGCTGCGGGCCAGTACCGCTATTTCTTCTTTCCAGCAAATGGCTGCACGAATGCCCTGGTGTTTGTTGGCAGTTATGGCAACGCCATTGGCGGCGCCGCAAATCAGGATCCCCAGGTCACACTCACCGCTTTCAACTGCATTGGCTACAGGATGTGCAAAATCAGGATAATCAACCGATTCGGATGAATAGGTGCCGAAATCTTTTACTTCGACAGAAGACAGCGCCTCTGTTAAAATTTTTTTGTAATCATACCCGGCGTGGTCCGAACCGATAGCTATTTTTAATCCTTGCTTCATTTATCAAAAGTATAACGTTTTATCGCTTGTTAAAGGTAAGTTTTTTGTTATAAACCGGCCAGTTTGTAATTGCTTAAAAAAGGAAATACTTACCCGAAAAATATGCGAATCTCGCCTTTTTTGTAGTTTTCATTCACTAAAAAAGCATGCTGCCGGTTTAAAGAAGGCAATTACGCTTTATCTAACTCCTGTTCTTTTTTAATCCTCCGTTTTTCAACAAGACCGGCTACAACTATACTAACCTCGTACAAAACAAACAGCGGGATACTAACTACGGTCATCGTAAGCATATCAGGAGTAGGGGTAACCACGGCGGCTATGATCAGGATCACTACAATAGCGTAACGGCGGGTTTCTTTCATGAACTTAGGTGTCATGACACCCAGGTTGGCCAATATATACACGATGATAGGCAATTGGAAAACAACGCCTGTAGCCAGGGTAAGGGTAGCTACCGACGAGATATAAGAATCGATATCAAATAAATTTTGGATAGCCGCACTCACCGTATAACTCGACAGGAAATTAATAGACATCGGTGTAATCACGAAGTAACCAAAAGTGATCCCTAAAAAGAAAAGCACACAGGCATAAAACACAAAGCCGGTAGCGGCTTTACGCTCGGCGTCATGCAGGGCCGGCTTGATAAACCGCCAGATTTCCCATATCAGATATGGGACGCCCAATGTGATACCGATAATTAATGCCGAGTTGATTTGCAGGGTAAACTGGCCCGCCATTTCGGTATTAATGAGCTTGATGTTTACTTTGTCAATACAAAAACCATCACGGTGCAGGGCGGCGCCAATTTTGCAAAGCATCCTGTAAGTCCAGAAGGTTGACTTGCTGGGCCCCATGATAATGGTATCAAAGATCCAGTCGTAGTAGTAAAAAACAACAGCGGTAAATATTACAATTGCTACCGAAGCTCTTACGAGGTGCCATCTCAAGGCTTCGAGGTGATCAAAGAACGACATTTCTGCCTCTAACGTTTTACCTTTATCCTTTATGGCCTTGATGATCTTGTTCTCGCTCATTGTAATATATACCGCTGTATCAACGCTATAGTGCTAAATACGTTTTATAGTATGAAGATAGTTTGAATTTATTTTTATAATTCAAATGTATCCATAAACTTGGTGGTAAAGTTACCAGCACGGAAGTTAGGATCCTTCAATAATTTTAAATGGAATGGAATTGTAGTTTTCACGCCTTCTATCACAAATTCGCTCAACGCACGCTCCATGGTGCTCAAAGCCTCATCGCGTGTTTGGGCCACGCAAATTACCTTGGCAATCATCGAGTCGTAGTTTGGCGGGATAACATAGCCTGTATACACGTGTGTATCAATACGTACACCATGGCCACCAGGAGAGTGGAAGTTGGTTATTTTACCCGGTGACGGACGGAAACCGTTAAACGGATCTTCGGCATTGATACGGCATTCAATGGCATGCATTGTTGGCTCGTAGTTTTTACCAGAGATAGGGATTCCTGCAGCTACTTTAATTTGCTCTTTGATCAGGTCGAAGTTGATCACCTCTTCGGTAACCGGGTGTTCTACCTGGATGCGGGTGTTCATCTCCATAAAGTAGAAGTTGCGGTCTTTATCAACCAAAAACTCTACAGTGCCGGCACCTTCATATTTAACAGCTTTGGCGCCTTTAATAGCTGCCTCACCCATCTTTTTACGGAGTTTTTCGGTCATGAAAGGGGAAGGTGATTCCTCAACCAGTTTCTGGTGACGGCGCTGGATAGAGCAGTCACGTTCAGAAAGGTGGCATACTTTGCCAAACTGATCGCCCACAACCTGAATTTCGATGTGGCGCGGGTCCTGAACATACTTTTCAAGGTATAAGCCATCGTTACCAAAGGCTGCACCTGATTCGGCACGGGCCGAGTCCCAGGCGTTCTCAAACTCTTCGTCTTTCCAAACAATACGCATACCACGGCCACCACCGCCGGCAGTTGCTTTTAATATAACAGGGTAACCTATTTTATTGGCGATAGCAATACCCGATTTTACATCGGCAAGCAGACCATCAGATCCGGGAACAATAGGCACACCGGCTTTTTTCATGGTATCTTTGGCCGAAGCTTTATCACCCATCTGGTTGATCTGCTCGGCAGTAGCACCGATAAATTTGATACCATACTCAGCGCAAATGGCCGAAAATTTAGCATTTTCAGACAGGAAACCGTAACCTGGATGGATCGCATCTGCATTGGTTAGTTCGGCAGCCGAGATGATATTAGGAATATTTAAATAAGAATCGCGGCTTGGCGGCGGGCCAATACAAACAGCTTCGTCGGCAAAACGAACGTGAAGGCTATCGCGATCTGCAGTAGAATATACAGCTACCGTTTTAATACCCATTTCTTTACAAGTACGGATAATACGAAGGGCGATTTCGCCACGGTTAGCTATTAATATTTTTTTAAACATAAGTATATGTTAGTTAATGGTTGATTGAGTTAAGTGATTGATTAGGTTATCAAACACTTAATAAGCTTAAACAATGAAAGGCTGATTTTAAAGCAGTAAAACCACTCACCTAATCAACCATTCACTTAATCAACTTAACAATTAAACTGGTTCCACTAAAAACAGGGGTTGATCGTACTCTACAGGGGAGGCGTTATCAACAAGGATTTTTACCACACGGCCCGAAACTTCTGATTCAATTTCATTGAACAGTTTCATAGCTTCAATGATACATACTACAGAACCTGGTTTGATTTCATCGCCAACATTAACAAACATAGGTTTATCCGGGCTTGATGAGCGGTAAAAAGTCCCGATCATAGGCGATTTAACGGTAATGTATTTCGATGTATCCGGAGCAGCCGGTGCAGCAGGCTCAACAGGCGCAGGAGCCGGAGCAGATGGCAATGCCTGTGTAACAGGTTGCGTAACTGCCGGAATAGTGGCATGAACCACTGTAGGTTGCACCTCGTTGGTTTTTATAGTGATCTTAAAATCTTTTTGCTCGATTGATACTTCGTTCACGCCCGATTTGGAAACAAAGCGAATAAGGTCCTGAATTTGTTTAATATCCATGTTGAAGGATTAATTGGTTTTGGACAAAGTTTATATCTAAGTTATAGTCAAATGTGCAGATATGCAAATGCGCAGATATGCAAGTTATGTGTTGATTAATTAGCTTTTAAAATGACCGGCTATCGTAATTAAGCGGTCTGTTTTCTATTCCCTTAAGCAGATAACATGTACTTTTTACAGATGTTTTAAATTTCTGATGTGATGAATATACTTCCTTTATGTAAGTTGGCACATCCGCACATCTGGAATCAGCACATCAATAAGCCCATTTTAAATAAACTGAACCCCAGGTAAAGCCACCGCCAAAGGCTGCTAAAATGAGGTTATCCCCTTTTTTAAACTTGCTTTCCCATTCCCACAGGCAAAGCGGGATGGTGCCGTTGGTGGTATTGCCATAGCGCTCGATGTTAACGATCACTTTATCTGAGCTTACACCTGTACGGTTTGCAGTAGCATCGATAATACGCTTGTTGGCCTGGTGTGGTACCAGCCAGGCAATATCATCACCGGTAAGGTCGTTGCGTTCCATTACCTCGTGCGCAACATCGGCCATATTGGTTACTGCAAATTTAAACACGGCCTGGCCTTCCTGGTAGGCGAAGTGTTCTTTAGCATCAACCGTTTCATGACTCGCCGGTTTCAATGAACCGCCGGCTTTCAGGTTTAAGTACTGACTGCCCGAACCATCGCTTTTTAAAATAGAATCGATAACGCCGTTGCCTTCTTCATTAGGCTCAAGCAATACCGCGCCGCAGCCGTCGCCAAAAATGATGCAGGTTGCACGGTCCTGGTAGTTAATAATGGCCGACATTTTATCGCCGCCAACAACCAGCACCTTTTTATGTTTGCCGCTTTCAATAAATTGAGCGCCTGTGGTTAAGCCGTATACGAAGCCTGAACAGGCTGCCTGCAAATCAAATCCCCATGCGTTTTTAGCACCAATTTTATGCGCTAAAAGGTTCGCTGTAGCCGGGAAGATCATATCGGGGGTAGTAGTACAAAAGATGATAAGATCGATCTCCTCTGCACCGATGCCGCGTTTTCTGAGCAGCTCGGTAACGGCAGGGACCGCCATATCAGATGTAGCAAGGCCTTCGCCTTTTAATATGCGCCGCTCTTTGATACCGGTACGGCTGGTTATCCATTCGTCATTTGTATCAACCATTGTTTCCAGTTCCTGGTTGGTTAATACATAGTCGGGAACGTAACCATGTACTGCGGTAATAGCGGCATGAACTTTACTCATCTTTATAAAATTACTGGAATGCTTGTTTTATTTTATCAACGAGGTTACTCTCCACCATGTTCCTTGATAAAAGGACCATGTTTTTTATTGCCTCGGGGCTCGAGATGCCGTGACCAACAACAACGGGGGCGTTAACTCCCAATATTGGGCTGCCACCGTATTGTTCATAATTAAACCTGTCAAAAAACTCGTCCTTCAGCTGTTTCTTCCGCGTTATAACATAGAACGATTCGGCAAGCTTTAATATTACATTGCCGGTAAAACCGTCGCATACATAAACGTCGGCGCTTTCACTGAAAAGATCGCGTCCTTCAACATTACCTACAAAGTTAAACAACGATGTAGCTTTCATTAATGGGTAGGTGGCCTGGCTAAGGATATTACCTTTTTCTTCTTCTTCTCCAATGTTCATGAGAGCAACACGCGGGTTGCTGATATCATAAACTGCCTGTGCAAATAAACTGCCGAGTACGCCGAATTGAACAAGCACATCAGGCTTACAATCAGCATTGGCACCTACATCCAACAAAATACCCAAACCGCCTTTAAGTTTGGGTACAATAGTAGTCATTGCCGGGCGTATAACACCCGGAATAGTTTTTACGCTGAACATGGCTCCAACAAGCATGGCGCCGGTATTGCCAGCCGATGAGAAGGCCTGGATTTCGCCGCTTTTTAACAGCTGGAAACCAACTGATATGCTCGAATCAGGCTTCTGAACAATAGCTTTGGTAGGGTGCTCACCCATGCCAATAACTTCGGTTGTATGTACAAACTCGAAGTTATCAGGGCTTACACCATTTTCCTGAAGAATACTTACTGTAACTTCCTTATCGCCAATAAGTACCAGTTTCTGGTCGGCAGATAAAGTTTTATACGCTTCGATAGCTCCTAAAACAGCTGCTTTGGGAGCGTAATCACCGCCCATAATATCTAAGCCAATCTTCATTTTCAGAAAATTAAACTTATGCTACTGCTGCTTTCTCAATAAGAACTTTACCGTTGTAGTAAACATTACCATCAACAGTATATGCCCTGTGCGGCAAATGCACAGCGCCTGTAGTTTGGCAGGTAGTTAAAGTTGGAGCTTCCGCTTTGTAATGCGTTCTGCGTTTATCTCTCCTTGATTTCGAAAATTTCCGCTTTGGATGTGGCATAATATCCTAATATTAATTATTTATTCATTTTCCTGAGCGCATCCCACCGTGGGTCTGTTTGCTCACTTTGTTCACCATTTGCCGAAAAGCTATTTAGTTTTTCAAGCATTTCTTTATCACAATAAGGGGTTTCACCCTCGTTGTCGCAAACCGATATAAACGGCACTGCAACGTTAATATATTCGTAAATCAGCCCGGCTACATCAATCTCATGATCGTTTTTGCCAAGGGTAATGATCTCCTCGTCTTCATCTATCAGTTCATCGCTGAACTTAGCTATTTGCTGTTCAGTAATATCAACCTGCTGCGGCAGTTGAGATAAACACCTGTCGCAGGTGGTATCAATTGTGCCGTCTATCTTAAAATTCAGGATCAGCATGGTTTCCTGCTTATCCAGTTCAACCTCACAGTGCAGGGTGGCTTTTTTTACGAGCGAATATTCAAACTCATCAAAAAAGTCATCCTGTATGTCATACTCAAACTGGTGTTTCCCAAGTTTAAGCCCCGTAAAGGGAATCGAATATTTTTTAAGCGATTTCAATGAGCAACAATTAGCCCGCAAATGTAGAGAAAAATACCATAACTGGAAAGTGTTTTTTTATTTTGCCCTTTTGAGGAGGTTAAAGGTAAAAGGAGAAAGGTAAAAGGTTGGAATACAGTGATTTTTACGCAACGCAAAAATCACTGTTCTATCTTTATGGAATTAGTTTGATAAAACCTCGCCCTTCATTTTTGAGGCAATTTGCAGCGCTTTGTATGCATTGACTATACCTCCGGTTTTGGATAACGTTGTAAAATCAACCTTTTCGGTTTTGCTGCCGGGTTTTAATACCATAGTGCCCCTTAGCGGTGTTGCCGAGCCTAAAATAGCTTCCTTTACCTGCTTAGCACTCAGCGTTGGATAGTATTCTAATATCAAAGCCGCTATGCCTGCTGTTATTGGCGACGAAAAGCTGGTGCCATCTTCTGTATCAACCTCAGCATCGGTAGTAATGGAGGTAACTTTTACCCCTGGAGCAAAAATATCCACGCTTTTTTTACCATAATTTGAAAAATCACCGGCAAGGTTTTGCCCCATCCTGGGCCCGGACGCACCAACGCTGATCACGTTATCAGCATCGCTTGATGAGCCATCTAAAAAAGTATCATTTGGGAATTCGGGCTGAAGATCCATATCCTGGTTATCATTGCCGGCAGCCATCACTAATAAAACATTCTTTGAGGCCGCATATTTGAAAGCGGCATCTACCCATTCCTTATGTGGCGAGATCTTTTTTCCGAAGCTCATGTTAACCACCCTGGCACCGTTATCAACCGCGTAGCGTATAGCATTGGCTACGTCTTTATCATATTCATCGCCATTAGGGATGGCCTTAATGATCATCAGTTTTACATTATCGGCCACGCCATTGATACCATAATTGTTGTTACGCACCGCGCCAATGAGCCCGGCCACACCGGTGCCATGTGCCGCATCTGCAAATTTTACCAGGTTATTGCCATATGGTTTGCCATCCATTGTGTCCGGATCATCGCCTACAATGCGTTTGCGCGATGTAAGGTCGGGCGATACATCATTGTTAAGTTTCGCCAGGTATTCGCTCAGGTCCTTAATGATTTTGGCATTGGTAGAACCCACGCCCTCCTGCGAAAACACCGATTCCCAAACATATTTGCTTTGGCTTAAGGTGTCATTAGTGGCTTTAACCTTTACAAGGTCGGCCTGTGTAAAAGTGCCGTTTGCCGGTAAATTAAGACCGCGCTTAATATACCCGCTGGTAACCATCAACGCGTTCATCACCGGCGAAAGCTGGCCGATTTCGGTATTGGCCTTGTTTACTGTTGAATCATAAACCGTTTTAACACGCAGCCAGTAAGCATATTCTTTTTTATTGGTAGCGGTCGAATCCGTAAGCGAAGCATATTTACTTTTTAATTTATTGTATTCACGTACCTCTTCTGTGGTTTCGGTAAAGTCGGCTTTGCCGCCGGGGCCGCCTAAAAAGTTCCATCCATGTATATCGTCAACGTAGCCATTATGGTCGTCATCAATGCCGTTTCCCGGGATCTCCTTTTTATTTACCCATAACACCGTTTTTAGGTCCGTTTGCAGGGTGTCGGTACCGCTGTCGATAGTTGCGACGAGAACAGGCTTGCTTTTTTTGCCTTGTACAAACAGGTATGCTTGCTTTAAACTGATGCCGTAAAAGCCGCTTTCCTTTAAATCAAGCAGGTGCCAGGCTTTTGGCGGGGCGGGGTCGGCAACAGGTGCCTGTTGTGCCGATGCCGGTAAATTAACTAATAATGCTGCTGATAAAGTGGTTGCGCTTATGTACTTGCAAAATTTGAACATGAACTTGGGTTATAGTATGTCTTATCTAAGACTTAATAAATTGTTTTAGTTTAATCTTCCGGCTTTTTACGTGCCGACTTTCATTTAGGTTAATTTTTATTTTCCGGGGCGTTAGTGAAACTATCCGAACCGGGATTTGGGTGGATTATGTGGATGGCCAGGATTTTATTTCTTATCCTGTTTATAAATCGGGATTTTATTCCCGTCCTACTTATAAATAGGACAAGCAAATCCCATAAATCTTAAAAATCGCCCCCAATCCCGGTTCAGAAACTACAAATCAAACTTTATCCCCTGGGCTAAAGGCAGCGTTTTTGAATAGTTTATAGTATTGGTTTGCCTTCTCATATAAACTTTCCATGCATCCGAACCTGACTCCCTGCCGCCGCCTGTTTCCTTTTCACCGCCGAAAGCGCCGCCTATTTCGGCGCCCGATGTACCGATGTTAACATTGGCAATTCCGCAATCAGAACCCGCGTAGGATAAAAATTGTTCTGCCTCCCGCAAATTATTGGTCATAATAGCTGATGACAGTCCTTGCGGAACACCATTTTGCAAATCGATAGCCTCCTCAATAGTATTGTATTTGATAAGGTAAAGGATAGGTGCAAAGGTTTCGTGCTGCACTATCTTAAAGTGATTTTCAACCTCAGCAATGCATGGTTTTACATAACAGCCCGATTCATAACCTACACCTTCCAGTTTGCCGCCTTCAACCACGAAGTTGCCGCCTTCGGCCTTGCATTTTTCAATCGACTCAAGATACAAGGCAACAGCATCGGTGTCAATCAACGGACCCATATGGTTCTGTTCATCCAATGGGTTTCCAATCCTGATCTGCTTATAAGCGTTAACCAGCTTTTGCTTAAATGCCGCGTAAACGCTTTCATGAATAATAAGCCTGCGGGTACTGGTGCAACGCTGGCCGGCAGTACCCACGGCGCCAAACACCGCGCCGATGAGCGACATATCCAAATCGGCATTTTCGCTGATGATGATGGCGTTATTACCGCCAAGCTCCAACAGGCTTTTGCCAAGCCTTGCACCAACCGCGGCGCTCACCGCTTTACCCATACGGGTTGAGCCTGTAGCAGATACTAATGGAACGCGTGTATCGGCAGCCATGAGTTCGCCTATGTTACGGTCGCCAATAACCAGGCATGAAACACCTTCTTCAATATTATTCTTTTTAAACACCTCCTGCGCTATATGTTGGCAGGCAATAGCCGTTAAAGGCGTTTTTTCGGATGGTTTCCAGATGCATACATCGCCGCACACCCAGGCCAGCAGGGAGTTCCAGCTCCAGACCGCTACCGGGAAGTTAAATGCCGAAATAATACCTACAATGCCCAGCGGGTGATATTGCTCATACATGCGGTGCTCTGGCCTTTCGCTGTGCATGGTTAAACCGTAAAGCTGGCGGCTTAAGCCAACTGCAAAATCGGCAATATCTATCATCTCCTGCACCTCGCCCAGGCCTTCCTGCAGGCTTTTGCCCATTTCGTAGGATACCAGGGTGCCCAGGTCATGCTTGGCTGCGCGTAAGGCCTCACCAATCTGGCGCACTATTTCGCCCCGTTTAGGTGCCGGGGTTTTGCGCCAGGTTTTAAATGCTTTGGCTGCCTGTTCAACCGTCTGGTTATAATCTGCTTCGGTTGCCAGCCTTACTGATGCTATTTTTTTGCCGTCGACCGGCGATGTTATATCTTTTACTGCGGCACCGTCGCTGCTGCCCCAGGTACTGCCTGTACTAAAGGCGTCATTAATATCGTTTATATGTAAACGTTTTAGGATATCTGAAATATTAGGCTCCATAATTGTTACTTTTGCCAAAGGTAGAAATCTTTAGGGCAATTTTTCAGAATCACTCATCGCTTGCCTGTTGTATCCATTGTCATTAATTATCAATGCTTTGTATTGAACAGTTGTTAAGAATGTTTGAATGTTGAAAACTAAATTGCATTTTGGATGCTTACTTATTGTAATTTGAACTCAATAAGTCTTTACAAGGCAATTTGTCAACCTAAAGCGGATGTTCTGCAAACAAAATTGAATGGAAGAAGAATTTGAATTTGGTTTTACCGAAGACCCAAAATTCTCGGTAGAACGGTACGAGGAAATGATCAGAAATCAGGACTTGTACTTTTTTGATGCCCAGGCGTTTGAGAACATTATCGACTACTACATCGAAAAGAATGATCCGGCCAGGGCATTACAGGTAGCAGAGTACGCGAGAAGCCAGCACCCTTTTGCGGCAATTTTCCTGATTAAACAGGCCCAACTGCTTGTGGTAAGCAACAAGGTTCCGGAGGCTTTTGCCGCTTTGGACCAAGCTGCTATGCTCGAAGCTTCTGACGCGGATATCTATATCATCCGTGGTAATCTGTACGAAAGCCTGGAGCGTTACTCCGAGGCGCTGGAAAATTACGAAAAAGCGCTTGACCTTGCCGAAGAGACCGACGAGATCCTGCTGCACATAGCCTACGTTTATCAAAACATGGGCGATTATGATACTGCTATAACCTATCTTAAGCTTTGCCTTAAGCAAAATATGGAAAACCAGGATGCCCTTTACGAGCTGGCTTTTTGCTACGACGTGATGGACAACCAGCAGGAAAGCGTACAGTTTTATCAGCAATATATCGATAACGAACCGTACAGCTACGCGGCCTGGTATAACTTGGGCAACGCTTATACCAAGCTAAGCCTGTTTGAAAAAGCCATCGATGCTTATGACTATGCTATATTAATTAAGGACAGCTTTGCTTCGGCCTATTTTAACAAAGGCAACGCACTGGTTAACCTTGAAAAATATGCAGAAGCTATAGAAGTATACCGTCATACTTTTGAGTATGAACAGCCTAATGCCGATACGTATTGTGCCATTGGCGAATGCTACGAAAAGCTGGAACAAATGGACGACGCCCGGGCTTTCTACAAAAAATCGGTTAAGATGGATCCAAAGCTGGCCGATGCCTGGTTTGGGATAGGTGTAACCCTTGATTTTGAGGAACGCTATTTTGAGGCCCTGCACTTTTATAAAAAAGCGCTTGACCTTGACATCGCCAATGCCGATTACTGGTTTGCCATTGCTGATGCCGAATATAAACTTGGCCATTTAGATGAAGCAGAAAAGGCTTACGAAAAGGTGGTTGAGCTAAATCCGCTTGATATTGATGCCTGGCTGGATTATTCATCAATACTTTACGAGCAGCAAAAGCTTAATGAAGCTATTGAAATTATAGCCCAGGCTATCAAAAATAACCCCGAAGCTGCTGAGCTATACTACCGTATGGTGGCTTACCTGTTTGCCAAAGGCGAATACAATGAAGCCCTTAATAACCTGGAGTATGCTTTAGCAGCCGATCCGGAAAAACATTACATCCTGTTTGATTACCTGCCGCAATTGCAAAAGAATAAAGTGATTGTGGATATTATCAACAGGTATACTAAGTAGGGAGAATGGTTGATTGAGTTGATTAGGTGAATGGTTCTATCTCTTAAATAAGGTAAAGCATGAAAAGACGCATATAATATGTGTCTTTTCGTGTTTTAAGATAAACGCGCGACCGCAAGATGACGGTAGATCAACTCAATCAACAACTCACTACCAACAATGAATTTACCATGAGCTTTAAAATCATTTAACATTTGAAATTTGCACATCTGCATATTTGTTGCGACCTTTGCCTCGTTAGAACTTTTAGTTATAGGCTATAACAAATACTTACAATGAACTACACTATTAATCATCTTCCTGACCGTACAACTAAACCCCGTGATAAAGGCATAACCATGGTTATGGATAAAGGCCTTAGCTTGCGCCAGGTTGAAGATTTTATTGAAGTTGGCGGGCCGTATACTGACATTGTAAAGCTGGGTTGGGCTACATCATATGTAACCCCTAATCTTGAACAAAAGCTAAAACTCTACCGCGAGGCCGGGATCCCTGTTTATTTTGGGGGTACCCTGTTTGAGGCCTTCATTGTACGTAACCAGTTTGACGATTACCGCCGTTTATTGGATAAATACCAGCTGGAACATTGCGAAGTATCCGACGGTTCGATTACTATTGAGCATGATGTAAAATGCAAATACATCAGTGAGCTGGCCAAGCAGGTTACAGTAATATCCGAAGTGGGCTCAAAAGATGTTCAAAAGATTTTTGCCCCTTATAAATGGATCAAACTGATGAATGCCGAAATTGAGGCTGGCTCATGGAAAGTAATTGCTGAAGCACGTGAAAGCGGAAATGTGGGCATATATCGTGATTCGGGAGAGGTTCGCCAGGGATTGGTCGACGAGATCCTGACCCAGATACCCGAAGAATCTATTATTTGGGAAGCGCCTCAAAAAGCGCAACAGGTTTGGTTCATTAAATTGATAGGTGCAAATGTTAGCCTGGGTAATATTGCCCCAACGGATATCATCCCGCTTGAAACCCTAAGGTTAGGTATCCGCAGCGATACTTTCGACCATTTTTTAGAGATGTAATTGTTGACTGATCTTAATATAACAATTAACCCAGCCTCCGGAGTAATCCGGAGGCTTTTTGTTTTAGAAGGCAAGAGTCAACCTTACACACAGGCAACCTCACAAGACTGGCACCGGCAGGCTAAAACACAGTGACTGAGCATGGTTAAAACTATATGCCTTTTTTCAAAAAAAACACATGAATTCTTAATTATCAACACTGCAAGTATTTAAAAATCAATTAATTTCTCTTGCATAAGAACAAGGGATGCATGTTATTCCAGGCATGTGGAAAACTCCGGCTATTATGCTGTTCAGCATACTAATAGATTTGATTTAAAACCCCTGAACCTTTTTAACGTTGCACGTACTCAGTTAATTTTATCATAATCTGTAAAAGCTATGGCTAAAAACATTACCAGGAAGGCGCCCGCAGCAAGCGGGGAAAAGGGGCTCAATGCCGAACGCTATTTCACCAAAGAAGGTACCAGTGTTTACGACCTGTTTAAATATGAAAAGCGATCGTCAGTGATCCGCAACCCCTCAGGCGATGCTGTATTTGAAATGAACGATGTTGAGGTGCCGGCGGGCTGGTCGCAGGTGGCTACTGATATCCTGGCTCAAAAATATTTCCGTAAGGCAGGCGTACCTCAACCCGACGGCTCAACCGGATCTGAAAAAAGCATTAAACAAGTTGCCCATCGTATGGCCAACTGCTGGAAAGATTGGGGCATGCGATATGGTTATTTTGCTTCACCAAAAGATGCTGAGATCTTTTATGATGAAATAGTTTATACTATTGTTGGCCAACTGGCTGCTCCAAACTCGCCGCAATGGTTCAATACCGGTCTGCATACTTCATACGGCATTACCGGCAAACCACAGGGGCATTATTATGTAGACCCGGTAACAGAACAGTTAAGTAAATCAACTTCAGCGTATGAGCGCCCACAGCCGCACGCCTGCTTCATCCTTTCTGTTGATGACGATTTGGTGAACGAGGGCGGCATTATGGACCTTTGGGTTCGTGAGGCCCGTATTTTTAAATACGGATCGGGCGTAGGCACAAACTTTTCTAAGATTCGCGGCGAGAGTGAAAAACTATCGGGCGGTGGTTATTCATCGGGACTGATGTCATTCCTGAAAATCGGCGACAGGGCAGCAGGAGCTATCAAATCGGGCGGGACAACCCGCAGGGCAGCCAAAATGGTTTGCCTTGACCTGGATCACCCCGAAATTGAGGGTTTTGTGAACTGGAAAGTGGAAGAAGAAAAGAAAGTAGCAGCCCTGATAGCCGCAGGTTATTCGTCTGATTATGAAGGCGAGGCCTACCGCACGGTATCGGGTCAAAACTCCAATAACTCGGTACGCATTCCCAACAGTTTTTTTACAGCACTTAAAACCGGCTCGGCCTGGAATTTAACCAGCCGGATGAGCGGCAAAACCGTTAAATCCATATCCTCGCAAAAGCTGTGGGATGATATCGCTTTTGCTGCCTGGGCCTGTGCCGATCCGGGTGTTCAGTTTGATAGCACCATCAATGAGTGGCATACATGCCCCGAAGGTGGTCGCATCAACGCATCTAACCCCTGTTCGGAGTATATGTTTTTAGATAATACGGCCTGTAACCTGGCATCCATCAACCTTGCCCATTTCTTTAATTCGCAAACACGTGTATTTGATGTAAAGGGTTTTGAACATGCCTGCCGAATGTGGACCATTGTACTGGAAATCTCCGTATTGATGGCACAATTCCCATCAAAAGAGGTGGCACAATTATCCTATGATTACCGCACGCTTGGCCTTGGTTATGCCAACCTGGGTTCGGCCCTGATGGTGAACGGCATACCTTATGATAGCGACGAAGCGCGTGCTATTGGCGGAGCTATCACCGCCATCATGACCGGCACTGCCTATGCAACCTCGGCCGAAATGGCCCGTGAGCTCGGTGCTTTCAGCCGTTATAACGATAACAAAGAGCACATGATGCGGGTGATGCGCAACCATCGATATGCTGCGTATAACTCTACCGAAAACTACGAGGGACTGGAAATTACCCCTCCGGGTATTAACCCAAAGCATTGCCCCGATTACCTGCTTTCAGCTGCCTGCAATGCCTGGGACAAGGCTGTTGAGATGGGCGAAAAATATGGCTACCGCAATGCGCAAACTACCGTTATTGCCCCAACGGGAACTATCGGTTTGGTAATGGATTGCGATACTACCGGTATCGAGCCGGATTTTGCGTTGGTGAAATTCAAAAAATTATCGGGTGGGGGCTACTTCAAAATTATTAACCAGGCTGTGCCCGAGGCTCTGCGCAATTTAGGTTACCAGGACCATGAGGTTACCGCCATTGTTAATTATGCTAAAGGTACAGCAACCCTAAAAGGTGCTCCCCATATCAATATAGATACGCTTAAAGCCAAAGGTTTTAATGATGATGAACTGGAAAAACTGGACAAGGGCCTGGTATCTGCTTTTGAGATCAGCTTTGCTTTCAATATCTGGTCGCTGGGTGAAGAATGTTTGAAACGTTTGGGCATCACGGCCGAGCAGTATAATGCGCCCGATTTTAATGTGCTGCGCGCACTTGGTTTCAGCAAAAAACAAATTGCAGAAGCTAACGAGTATATCTGCGGTACTATGACCATCGAGGGAGCGCCGTACCTGAAACAACATCATTATCCTATTTTTGATTGCGCCAACAAATGCGGCGCAAAAGGCGAGCGCTATATCCATGCCCATGGGCACATCAAAATGATGGCAGCAGCGCAGCCATTTCTTTCGGGTGCCATTTCAAAAACCATCAACCTGCCAAACGAAGCCAAAGTTGATGAAATCAAAGATTGCTACGAACTTTCGTGGAAGCTGGGCCTGAAAGCCAACGCACTTTATCGTGATGGCTGTAAGCTATCACAACCGCTCTCAACCAAAACGGATGTTAAGGAAGAAGCTGATGACAAGCTGGATACAATTGAAGAAGTATTAGGCGAAGCTGCTAACGTAAAACTGAGCGATCTGACACCAGAGCAGGTTATTGAAGCAGCCATGGCCATCATGGAGAAATCAAAGGATACCAATTTTATGCGCCAGCTTTCGCGCGTGGTGCAAAAGAAACACCTGCCATACAAACGCCGCGGCTTTACGCAAAAGGCCAGTATTGACGGGCAAACCGTATTTGTACGTACCGGCGAATATGAGGACGGTACCCTGGGCGAGATTTTTGTAGATATGCATAAAGAAGGTGCAACCTTCCGCTCATTGATGAACTGTTTTGCCATCGCGGTTTCTATCGGCCTGCAATATGGTGTACCGCTGGAAGAATACGTAGAAAAATTTACCTTCACCCGTTTTGAACCGGCGGGAATGGTGGTAGGGCATACCAATATTAAAAGTGCAACCTCCATTATCGATTATATTTTCAGGATGTTGGGCTATGAATACCAGGACCGCACCGACCTGGTACACATCATAACCGATAAAAACGGCATATTGGGAAACCCGCAAATGGGTGATGAGGATTTTAATGCAGATGAAACCAATGTGTACCAGCCATCTACGCAATCTTCAGATAATTCTATTAATGCTCAAAGAAAAGGCTTATCTTTCGATGTTAGTATGGGCGTACAAAGTGATGCGCCGAGCTGTAACGTTTGCGGGCATACCACGGTTCGTTCGGGTACCTGTTACAAATGCTTAAACTGCGGCAACTCAATGGGATGCTCGTAATCAATACGGATTTTTTCAAATCAATTATAAATAGTTAATTATGTTTAGCCCCGCTCACCAGGCGGGGCTTATTTATTACCAGGGGCAAATTGATGCAGCAGTAATAGTAATTGCAATGCCATAAAAGCCCGGCTATAAAGCCCACCTCCAACCCGATGCTTATTTTTGTGTTCACAATAGATATGAGCACAAACAAGATTAAACTGAGCGTGCTCGACCAGTCGCCGATTAGAAAAGGCGCTACTGCCGAGCAGGCCATACAGGAAACCATACAACTGGCAAAATATACCGATACCCTTGGCTACACCCGCTTCTGGATTTCGGAACATCATAATATGGGTATTATAGCAGGCTCAACGCCCGAAGTATTATTAGCCCATTTGGCTGGCGAAACTAAAAACATGCGCATGGGTTCGGGTGGTATTATGATGCCAAACCACAGTACACTAAAAGTTGCCGAAAACTTTCGGATGCTGGAAGCGCTGTTCCCCGGCCGGATTGATCTTGGAATGGGCCGTGCGCCGGGTACCGACAGGATCACCGCAGCCGCGCTTAACCCTTCAAACCAGTTTAGGGAGCAAGACTTTGTTGAGCAACTGGCCGATCTGCAGAATTACTTTCATGATACTTACGAACCGGGAACCATACAGGTGCGTATCAGGGCTATCCCGCAGGTTAAAACCGTGCCTAATATGTGGTTGCTAAGCTCAAGCGGACAAAGCGGCTTGTTTGCGGCACATTTCGGTATGGGTTTTTCCTTCGCTCATTTTATTAACCCTAACGGTGGTCCCGAAAGTGTTAAAATGTACAAGGAACGTTTTCAACCGTCGGATGACTTACAACAGCCACAAGCCAACGTGGCTGTGTTTATCTTTTGCTCTGAAGATGAGGAAAAGGTTAGGCAGCACCAGGCCGTGATGGACCATCGCTTTCTGCAGTTTGAAAAAGGTGGGCCAATAGTGCCGCTAAGCTATGAGGATGTAAAAGATGTGGAGTATACCCCAACCGAACAGGAGCGCATCCGTTATAACCGTTACCGGGTAATTGCAGGTTCGCCTACTGAGCTAAAGCTCAAATTAAGCTGGCTTGCCAATGATTATGAGGTGGATGAAATTATGGCTGTTACAATAACTGAAAATTTTGAGGATAGGCTGGAATCGTACCGCTTATTGGCCGAACAGTTTGAATTATTATAATCCAGGTAAAACAACTTTTTTAAGCAGATGCCGTTTCTATGCCAGGAACGGCATTTTTTATGGAGGCTGCTACGATTATTCACATATTAAAAACTTTATAAGGCTTTAAATTGTATCTTTGGAAAGATTATAAATAAGTCTATTTTCTACATTTCAATGGTTATTATCATATTCTTCATAGCGCACTGGTTTCTGTCGCTATTCTTTCAAACGTTCTTCCTGCACAGGTACGCATCTCACAAAATGTTCACAACCAATAAGTTTTACGAAGGAATGTTTTACCTGCTTACTTATGTTTGCCAGGGATCATCATTTTTAAACCCGAGGGCTTATGCTATTATGCACCGTGAACACCATGCATACAGTGATACCGAAAAGGACCCGCATTCGCCTCATTTTTTCAGGGATGTTTTTCAGATGATGATATATACGGCTAAAAGTTACAGCCTGCATGTAAGGAAACTGAAGGAGCCGGAAGAGCGTTTTAAAGGTAATATTCCTGAATGGCGTTTTGTAGACTTTATAGGCTCATCAATTGTGTCGCGTATCTCATTCGGTATTTTATACATTTTATTTTATGTGGAATTTGCTACTGCCTGGTGGATGTACCTGCTGATCCCGATTCACTTTTTAATGGGACCAATTCATGGTGCTATTGTAAACTGGTGCGGTCATAAATATGGCTATCAAAATTTTGATAATGGAGATAAGTCAAAAAATACTACCCCGTTTGATTTTTTAATGCTGGGCGAACTATTTCAGAATAATCATCACAAACACCCCAACAAAGCCAATTTTGGCGCCAAATGGTTTGAGATAGACCCGGTTTACCCCGTAATGAAACTCATGCACTGGATGCGGATCATTAAACTGCGCAAAGCGTATTTATAAGCTTTTAAGGTTAAAGGCGAAAGGTCAAAGGCAAAAGGTTTTCTTTTAGCCATACAGCTTTTTGTAATCCCTCAAATAAACCTTTCACCTTTTGCCTTTATCCTTTTACCTTCCTATACCCTTTCGCCTTTCACCTCAATCGGCTATCTTTGCCGCTCATAAATACATAAATCCATGAGTGTTTCCTTATTAGCTCAAAATTTGCATGGCTCGGAGATCATCAAGATTGCGGGCGAGATCAACGAATTAAAACGACAAGGCCAGAATATCGCCAACCTTACCATCGGCGATTTCGATTCCAATATTTATCCTATTCCAACTCCTCTAAAGGAAAAGATTATTGACGCCTATAATCATAATCAAACCAACTACCCGGCTGCTGATGGCATGCTTGATCTGCGCCAGAGTGTAAGTGGCTTTTTGAAAAGAAGTTTAGGTCTTGACTATGCACCCAACCAGATCCTGATTTCGGGTGGTTCGCGCCCGCTGATCTATTCTATATTTTTGGCGGTAGTTAACCCCGGCGAAAAAGTGGTTTTCCCTGCACCGTCATGGAACAATAACCATTACAGCGATCTGCTGAATGCTGATGCAGTGATTATCCCTACCGCTCCTGAAAATAATTTTATGCCTACGGCAGATGATATTCGCCCGCATTTAAAAGGAGCGGCTTTGCTGGCGTTGTGTTCGCCTTTAAATCCTACCGGTACTATGTTCAGCAAAAAGGACCTGGAGGAGATCTGCGACCTTGTAATTGCCGAAAACAAGAGCCGTGCGGCGGGTGAGAAACCACTGTATTTACTATACGATCAAATCTACTCGCAGTTAACTTTTGGCGAGCATAAGCATTACGATCCGGTAACCCTTCGCCCTGAATTAAAAGATTACACCATTTTTGTTGATGGCGGTTCAAAATGTTTTGCAGCAACGGGTGTACGTGTAGGCTGGGGTTTCGGGCCGGAGCTGGTTATCGAAAATATGAAAGCCATTGTAGGCCACATGGGTGCCTGGTCGCCAAAGCCTGAACAGATGGCTATGGCCAAATTTTTAACTGACGAGGCTGATGTAAACAGTTATCTTGATGACTTAAAAGGAAAGATCCAGGCAAGCCTTACTGCCCTGCATGAAGGTTTCCAGGAGATGAAAGCCAGTGGCTTAAATGTAGATTCGATTGAACCGATGGGCGCTATCTACCTTACCCTGAAAATAGATTACAGTGGCAAAACCACTCCGGACGGCAAAGTGTTGGAAGATTCGGCAGATATAAACTTTTATTTAATTAAAGAGGCCGGAGCCGCATTTGTTCCATTTTCGGCCTTCGGCACGGGTGATGATGTGAATTGGTTCCGTGCCTCTGTAGGTGCTGCCCCGCTGAGCGAAATTCAAGCCCTGATACCGAGGGTTAAAGCGGCACTGAGTAAGTTAAAATAAGCTCCCTCTAAATCTCCCCCTGAAGGGCGAGACCTTTACTTCTTGCGCTCGTTTGTAACGAGTGCTTAACGCGGTTAGGCGATTGCATCGCCGGATTCGCGTTTCAAACGCAAACCCATATTAAGCACTCGTTACAAACGAGCGCAAGTAAAAAAGAAAAAGCCATGAGCATTAATTACTCATCGCTTTTTCTTTTAAAGCCCTTGCCCTTTAGTGGCCGTTGCGCAACTGAGAAAAGACTCGATCGAATAAAGTTTTGATCGGGTCTTTTTCTTTGATTAACTATTTGGTAGTCAGAGATTTATTTTGTATATTAAGGACATGCAAGGCAAAAAAGATTATCAGGAAAAGCTCTTCATCAGGTTTCAGCTTTCAGACTATGTTCCGGCTGATAACTTCTACAGGCGTTTGAAAGACATACTTGATCTCCACTTTGTTTATGATACAACGGCCAAATATTATGGTACAGAGGGTCAAAAGAGCATTGACCCGGTTGTGTTTTTCAAACTAATGCTTGTTGGTTATTTAGAGAACCTGAATAGCGATAGGCGCATTATTGCTACCTCACGTATGCGCATGGATATCCTCTATTTTATAGGATATGATCTGGATGAAGAACTTCCCTGGCATTCGACATTAAGCCGCACACGCCAGCTTTATGGAGAAGATGAGTTTACAGCTGTGTTTAAACAGGTTCTGAAAAAGTGTATTGATGCAGGTTTGGTAGCAGGTAAAAGACAGGCTATCGATAGCGCATTTGTCAAAGCCAATGCAGCTATGTCAAGTTTGGTCGAACGCGAGATCATGAATGATGCATCAACTTATGGCAAGCAATTGGACGATCATAATGATGAAGCCCCGGCTGGGGACATACCGGATGAAAACACCAAGCCTAAGCCGAGAAAGAACGCTAAAGTTGATAAGAAAGCGAACAGCAAGCGTTACAGCCCATCAGACCCTGATGCCCGGTTATCGGTGAAACCCGGAAAAACAACGCGGCTGAACTATTCGGCTCATGTAAGCGTAGATACACAAAACCACGTTATTACACACATCCAGGCCTTTCATGCAGATAGAGGAGATGCACCATGTCTGCCTGATATCCTTACCCATGTCGCCGGAAACCTTAAAGATAATGGCATGGAAATAGAAGATGTGCTTGCCGATACAGGTTATAGCGGTGAAGCGGCGCTTCTGTTTTTAGCTGATAATCATATTAAAGGCTTCATACCTAACAGGTCAGGATGTCAAAGCAGGGAAAGCCGGCAGGGCTTCAGTTATGACGGGGAGCAAGACCGGTATGTTTGTCCTGAAGGCAAATACCTTACTTTTCACAACTTCAAAAAAGCAGAGAACGATAATACCCATAAGATATATCGTACCAGTGTTAAAGATTGCAGGGACTGTCCGCTTAAAAGCACCTGCGCTAATCTGCAAGGCTTTAAAGTGTTTAAGGATTCCGTAGCTAAAGACCTTTATATAGAAATGCATGAACGCATGCAAACCCGACAAGGGAGCAAGGCCAGGAAAGTAAGACAAAGTACGGTAGAACCGGTACTGGGCACCCTGATCAATTTTACAGGCATGAAACAGGTAAACACAAAAGGGCTCGAATTGGCCAATAAATGTATGATCATGGCCGCCGTTGCCTATAACCTTAAAAAACTTGTCAATGGCGTTTCAACAAAGGTCAGAAGAAGAATAAGAAAAATACCCGGGAACCATTCTGATGCTTTTATTAATACTTTTTCGGCCTGTATCTCAATAACAGAGCACTCATTAAACGCTTTAGGGATGGCGATAAAAGCAAATGGCCGAATAACCATTTGCTCTGCAAATTAATTATTCAGCCATTTTAAGCCCTGTTGCGCAACGGCCACCTTTAGGGGAGGGCTTGGGAGGGGCGTTTTTACCCCAATATCTCCTTAATATCGTCCGCCGTAAGCGACTTAATAAAGCTTTCTTCGGTAGTGATTAGCGCTCTTGACAAGCTGAGCTTACGCTGCTGCAGGGCCAGGATTTTTTCTTCAACCGAATCTTTGGTGATGAATTTATAGATGAACACGTTTTTGGTTTGGCCAATGCGGTGCGTACGGTCAATGGCCTGCTGTTCAACAGCGGGGTTCCACCATGGGTCGAGAATAAACACATAATCGGCTTCGGTAAGGTTAAGACCTACGCCCCCCGCTTTTATCGAGATCAGGAAGACACGCGTTTTTTCATCCTCCTGAAATTGCTTAACCACATCGCCCCGGTTTTGCGTAGCGCCGTCCAGGTAGACGTAAGGAATACCAATGCGCTCAAAATGCTCGCGGTAAATGCTCAGCTGTTTTACAAACTGCGAAAATATGAGCACTTTATGCCCACCGTCAAGCACGTTGCCTAAGGTATGCACAACATCTTCAAATTTACCACTGTCGCCTTCATAATCCTTATCGATCATGATCGGGTGGTTGGCAATTTGTCTTAGCTTGATCAAGCCCTGTAGTACCTGGATCTGTGTTTTAGCGAACGTACCATCCTCCAGGCTTTTCAGCAACTCATTCCGGTATTCGGATTTTACCTCTTCATAAACCGACGACTGTTCTTCTGTCATCTGGCAGTAGAAAAGATTTTCAGTTTTGGGTGGTAATTCTGTTGCTACCTGCTCTTTGGTGCGGCGTAACACAAAAGGCTTGATCAGGGCCTGAAGTTTGCGGGCCTTATCTTCATCCTTTTTCTTTTCTATTGGCGCCACAAACTCGTTTTGGAAAAACTGTTGCGCGCCCAATAAACCGGGATTAATGAACGACATCTGTGTCCACAAATCGTTAACCGAATTTTCGACCGGAGTACCGCTCAAGATCAATTTAAAGCGCGACTTGAGCTGTTTAACCGCCTGGTATGATTTTGACGACGGATTTTTGATATTCTGGCTTTCGTCCAGGATCACGTAATCAAAAAAGAAACCTTTAAACATTTCAATATCAATGCGGCTGATACCATAGGTAGTGATGACCACGTCGTAATTGGCAAAAACTTCGGCACTGCGATAGCGCATAGTGCCTGTATGTACCATAAGTTTTAATTGCGGTGCAAATTTGCGGGCCTCATTAAGCCAGTTATATATCAGCGAGGTTGGCATGATCACCAGCGAAGTGGCTTTGCCTCCAGCCTCTTCCGTATCTTCCTTGTGCTTTTGCAGCAGTGATAAAGTTTGGATGGTTTTACCCAAACCCATATCATCGGCAAGGCAGCCGCCAAAGTGGTATTGTTTTAAAAAGTGAAACCAGTTATAGCCTGCTTTTTGGTATGGCCTCAAATTGCCCTCGAAATTAACAGGCATCGGCGCATCTTCAAGCTCATCAAAATTGGTTAGCTTTTGCAGTTTACGGGTCATGGTAACGCTGGCCATTTCGCCTTCGGCCAAATCGGTAACGAGGCCTATATGATGACGGCGTAATTTTAACTCATTGCTGCCTTCGGTAAAGTGCAGCAGGTTACCGTATTGTGAAAACCATTTTTCGGGGATCACGGCTATCTCGCCCGATGGCAAGGTAAATTCCTTTTTATGATTGAGGATATGATTTTTAAGCTGGATAAAAGGAATGCGGTAGGGGCCGAAGCTCACCATGGCGTTGATATCAAACCAGTCGTTATTTTCTGTTACTTCAAGCTCAATTTTGCTGCTGCCAAATACATAGCGTTTTTGCCCTTCGGGCTGTTCCAGCTCAAAACCCTGTTCAATAAGCTGATCATGATGTTGGTTGAGCCATTCAAAAACGGAGAACGAGCGGTCGTCATCTTCATCGTGTCCGGCAACTTCAAGGTTTTGGAACAATGATGAAGCTATTTTAAGCCCCATTTGCTCCAATTGGTGCATTTTGCCTTTTTCCCAGGTAGTTGAACGTTTAATACGGTGAAACAGGTAATCATCGCCGGTTTTTTCCATCCGCACAGAAATGTGCCTGCCATCGCCATAAGGAAATACATAGCCCGCATACTTAAAAGAAAGTTGCAGCTGCGAAGTACCGCCTTCAATATAAATAGGTTTAAGCACAGGGCAGGCGTCATACTTTTCAGTATTGATGGTGAAGCCTTCGGCATAAACATTATGCTTTTCGATAAGCGGGGCTACAAATTTTTCAAAGTATGATTGCTCCGACGATTTGGGTATGGCAATAAAACGCTTGTTCAGGAATGGTTGCAGTTTTTTACCCTCAATCTCCTTGTCAAAATAATAAAGGGTATCATCAAGCAGCATCCAGGCCGGGTGGTTACAAATGATCTCTGCATTTTTAAACATGAACTCAATGCGCATGCCCTGGTATTTGATGGTAGGGAAATACCTGATCTCTTCTTCACTGCGCCTGAAATGAAATAACACCGATGCCGCCTCGGTAGCCAGCTGAAGCTTACGCTCGCCGGGATAGCCTTCCTTGCTCATCTGGTACACCTGCTTGCCGCAAAGTAACGATAAGGCTTCGGCGATACGCTTCTCCAGTTTTGGGCGAATCATATCGAACATCTGCTCATTGAAAATCTTGGAGAAAAACTCGAACGGGCGAATTGGTTTTTTGTAATACCTTTTGATCACGTTTCCCTGCTCCATCTCCTCCAGCAGTTTGATCAACCTGATATCAGTTTCATCCAGAAAATCGCAAAATTCTTTGGCGGTATTGGAAAATAAACGCTGATGAGTTAACGAAAATTCACCGTTGGGGTTAAGCTGAACAATGTGAGGCTCAATAACATACGACAGGTAGTCATGCTTGGCAATGGCATAAATAATTTGGCATGGTTTGGAACTGTCGACGCGTAACATGTGCTTCAGGGTAAAAAATTATTTGAAGCTACATCAAGAAAAAATTCAAACGTAAATAGAATTTACTGTAATTGAAAGAGTTTTATATTAAAAAATTGTTAACGCGCTGAAATTGACACGGTTTTGATAACATAAAGTGTTTTTTGCCGGATAGTCGCGTTTAATAAAGGAAAAGATAAAGATAGCCTTAATAGCGAGGTACGAAGCAATCTCCACTTAGAAGAGCAGTTCTGTGTGGCTGCTTGTACAGTTTGGGATTATTAATAATTATATAGGTATTAATGAGTTCCCCCCGGTCGGGTTGTCTTCGTTATTGTAAGTTGTTGATTTTTAAATGTGTTTTTTTTGATCAATATCATAAATATGGGCGTTGCCTGCGGCCGTGCTATGCGCTCATACTGCACAGGCATTAGCCACAAGGCTGGTATCCGCTACTATCACTAACGCGGCCCACGCACTATCGCTAAACTATTTTTATACGTCATCATCATTTTTTAATGTTCCATCAGGGTCTCTCACAGAAGACTCTGATGGCTTCGCCTGGCAATACGCATTTATTCGCTTACTTTGGCTTGCTCAACAAGTTAATGAACAACCTGTAAGCTCCGGGCACACCGGCAGGTAATTCCCTGAAAAATGCGAGTGATGTGTATATAAACCTGCCTTTGCCATAATCACCAACAATTAATGATCCGTTAAGAGGTTCCTCGCCTTTATCATGCATTTGCAAAATGGGTTTGTACTGCGGGTCGATATTGCTTACAAAATATAGTCCGCGCTCCTGGATCCAGCCGCTGAAATCATCATTGGTTATTTTGTTAGGATAGTTTAACACCGGGTTTTGAGGATCTAAAACAGTTACCTCGGCATTTTCGTCGGTAACCCTCCTGTTCACTACAGTGAAAGGATACGGGCCTATTTGTTTTACAACAATACCATTGTTATTGTTGTATTGCACTACCAGGTTGCCGCCATTTTTTACATAAGCCATTAGTTTTGCCTGCTGATAAGCAAGGCGCTCATTCACATTGTAAGCTCGTACCCCGGTTACTATGGCATCATAACCCGAAAGATCGCCATTCATCACCTCGTTTTCACTTAGCAAATGTACATCATAACCTACCTGGCGCAAAGCTTCGGGCATTTGGTCGCCGGCACCGGCAATGTAGCCTATTTTTCTGCCGTTATGTTTAAGATCGAGGTAAACAAGCTTTGTTTGTGCCGGCGGAAATAGGGTAATAGCTGGTACGTGATCATACCTGATACGGCGAAGGCTAAGTGAAAATGGTTGGCCGTTAGCGTTAACCACCGCTTCCAGATCGGTAGTCTTAGTTTTAGTATCAGTTGGGGAAACCGTAAATGCTACTGACCATTCCTCATTTTTATCCTTATCGGTGAAGTCAATTTTTTCGGGGCTTATTTTCCAACCGGCAACAGGTTTCAGGCTGATGGTTCCATTTGCTTTGGTAAAACTTTTCAGGTTTACCAATACCGTTTGTACCTGCTGTGTGCTGAAGATATAATCCTTGCCTTCGATATTGGCGGTTACCGGCGGCGTTATTTCAATAGGCTGATAAACCTCGCCCCTAACCGGGTCAACGTATTTATATATTATGCGGCGGTCAATATTAATAGGCTTCCCCTCAATGATAAACTGGAAGGTAATTTTGGGTAGATCTGGGTTTTCGGGATTGCCGGCCAAGGTATTATCGGGCAAAGTGTAAACACCAATGGGGTGCGAGGCTGCAAGCCAGTACGGCTGCGTTAACATAGATGCGGCGGCAGTAGTTTCAAAAGTTTGCAGTTGATTAAATGGTATCTCCTTGCTTTGCAATGCTAATGCGCTATCGTTAGCATCAATGCTGTTTATCTTAACACGATAGTTAAACCTGTTGATCACCTGTGCACGTATGCTCATTTTATCGCCCAAAGCATATGTTGGCTCGGCTGCGTAAGCTTCAAACCACAGACCGGCACAAGCTGTAATCAGGTTGTTCAGCTCTTTGGTTTTTTGTTCGCGCCAGTAGTTATCCGATATTTTCTCCACTTTCGTCAGCAATTGTACCAATGCCGGTACTGATTTTTCGGGCGCGTCACTAATAAAATTCCGGCTGATAACACCTGTTAACGTAGAGATAGCATCGCCATCTTTAACGCGCTTCCAGGTGGTATTAACGCCATCCATGAGGTCGTTTTGCGGGGCATCGCCCAAAATAGTTTTAAAAAATTCGTATGATTCGCCGCGTTGTTTGGCCGAACCAAAACCCTGCGTTTTGTGATTGCTACGGCTTTCGGCAGCTATTTCACCATAACCTTTACCCAGGATGGTATTATAAACCCCAACATTGATCTTAAACTGATCGGCCGAGGTAGTATTAATGTTGCCAAAACTAAAAGTGTTCCACATCAGGCGTTTGGCCTGCCATGGTTTTACATATTTTAACTGCTCCGGATAACGGTTTGGATCGGCGGCGGCTGTAAAAGCTTCCTGCGCTAATATAGCCGAAGAGGTATGATGCCCATGGCCCCCCTCGCCGGTTGTTGGGAAGCGGCAAATGATCACATCCGGCCTGAATTTGCGGATCACCCAAACTACATCGCCCAATACTTTTTCCTTATCCCAGATCTTTAGCGTTTCTTCCGGTCCTTTTGAAAAGCCGAAATCATTGGCGCGGGTAAAAAACTGTTCGGCGCCATCAATCCGGCGGGCAGCCAGCAGTTCCTGCGTACGGATTAAGCCAAGTAATTCGCTTTGCTCATTGCCTATCAGGTTTTGTCCGCCATCGCCACGGGTGAGCGACAGGTAACCGGTGCGATAATGTTTTTCCTGCGCCAGGTAAGCCAGCAGGCGGGTGTTTTCATCATCGGGATGGGCGGCAACATATAATACACTACCAAGCACATCAAGTTTTTTAAGGTTTTGTTGAATAGTGCCGAGATCGGTAGGTGGGTTGGTTTGGGCCTTTGAAAAAACAGTTGCAAACAGGAATACTGCAATGAGGTGGATACGCTTCATAGCAACAAATATATTGAAAGATAGATATTCTGTATTTCCTGTATCAATAATATAACAAAACCATTACGGTGACCATCAATCTGTTAAAGTTTTTAATGATAAATATTAAATGTTTTCACAAACACTTTTGATTTTTACAATTTTTTTAAGCATTGTCAAACAAATCTGTCATTCGATGGTAATCTTAATCAACTGATTAACTTTTTCTGCTTCAATCCGATACGCTTAATCAATCGTTTGATTAATTTTGTGCCGTTAAAACAATGGAAAAAGATAAGATAGATAAAAAGGAACATATCCTCGACGTGGCCGAAAAGGTATTCGCGGACCTGGGTTATGACGGAGCCTCCACCCGTACCATATCGGGCGAAGCCGGTGTAAACATGGCTATGCTCAATTACTATTTTGGATCAAAAGAAGGACTTTTCCTGGCTGTTTTTGAACGTAAGATTAATTCGTTCCGTACGCTGCTGCAAAATATTAACAGCGATGGCAGCATGAATGCCTGGGATAAACTGGATAAATGTGTCGACAATTACGTTGAACGCATCATAGCCAACAACTGTTTTCAAAAACTCATTAACAGGGAAGTGTCCATGAATAAACGTGGCGACCTTACCGATAAGATCATCGAAATACTGATGGTAAATGTATATGAGGTAAAAAGGATTATGGAAGAAGGCGTAAACAGCGGCTTGTTTCATACAGATGCCGATATAGCACTGGTAATAGCTACCCTTTTTGGCACAAAAAATTACATAGTTAACATGCCGCAGCTATCATCATTAATACTGGGACATGATATTCGTGATGAAAAGTTTATGGAAAATGAACTGAAACCACGTGTTAAAACATACATGAAAAGACTTTTAAAAGCTTATTTAGTTAAAGAACATGACAACTCAAAATAACAAAACCAACCACCTTAAGCTATTAAAGCAGGTGTTACGGCCCATTTTACGCGGTAGTATCGCCCTCATAGTTTTGAGCCTGCCTTTTGCTGCCAGCGCACAAGACAGGACAATTACACTTGACGAAGCCATTAAACTCGGCCTTGAAAACAGCAAAACTTTAAAACTATCAAATTCAAAAGTTGAGCAAGCTGTTTCTCAATACAATCAGGCAAAAGACGAAGCATTGCCAACAGGTAAAGTAAGCTATGGCTATAACCGTGCCCAAATCCCGGCCAACAGACTGGCGCTGGGTTCTGAAAGCATTAACCTGCCATCGCATGCCGATGCGTATTTAGGGATCCTGAGCTTAAACCAAACCATATTTGGCGGTAATAAATTAAAATATGCCCGCCAATCTACCGATCTGCTCACCCAGGTTTCCCGCCTTGATGTTGAAAATGATAAAGACGAGGTAGTTTATGATATCATCAGTTCGTACTATAACCTTTACAAAGTGCTGCAAAGCAAAAAGGTGGTAGCTCAAAACCTTGCTACTGTTGATGTACAAATTAAACAGGCACAGCGTTTTTTTGAACAGGGTTTGGTAACCAAAAACGATGTGCTGCGCTTTCAATTACAACGCTCAAATATCGAGGTTAACGGTGTCGACCTGGAAACTAACCGTCGTATCATCAACTATAACCTTAATGTGTTGTTAGGTTTACCGGAAGGGACACAGCTAAACATCGACCAGATCACCGAAGCCGACAGGCAGGTATCTCCGTTAACTGCTTACCTTGATACAGCAATGGCCGCCCGCCCTGAGTTTAAACAATTTGCTTTACGCAGTCGCGTTGCTGAAACCAATACTAAAAGCGTTAAAGCTAATAACCTGCCAACGGTAGGCGCATCGGCTGCTGCTTATTATGTTGATGTAAGCGCCAACCCGATACCTAAAAGCGGTAATTTTATCACCCCTATATCTGTAGGATTAACCGTATCATGGAACTTCAGCTCCCTTTGGACCAACAAGAACAAAGTTACCGAGGCTAAGATCCAGGAGCAGCAGGTTGAGATCAACAAAGGTATCACTACTGACAGAATAAAAAATGAAGTGAACCAAAGCTACCAAAGCTATACCCAGGCGCTTGAAAAGGTTAAACTTTTACAAACCTCTATTGATCAGGCCGGTGAAAACAACAAGATCCTCGAATCAAAATACAAAAGCAATATAGCATCTGCAACCGATAGGGCCGATGCCGAAACCTTGCTTTACCAGGCACAGATCAATTTAGAATTGGCTAAAGCCGATGCGGGTCTGGCTTACTATACACTATTAAAATCAACAGGAAAAATCAACAAATAACAATACCAAACCTTTAAATAAAATGGCAAAGGAACAAGAAACACCGGAACAACCGAAAAAGAAAAACAAAGTTATCCCCATCATATTAGGCATTGTACTTATTGGCGGCGTAATTTTCGGTATAAAAGAATACATCTACTTTAGCAAACACATTGATACTGACGACGCCCAGATCGACGGCGATATCAGCCCTGTAGTTGCCCGCGTTGGCGGATATGTTGATTCAATTTATTTTGAAGAAAACACTCATGTAAACGTTGGTCAGCCGCTGGTTAAAATTGATGACCGCGACTATAAAGTAAAATTAGAGCAGGCTCAGGCGGCACAAGTTGGCGCAAGCGCAGGCATTAATGTAAATCAATCACAAATTTTCGCCAACGAAGCAAACTCTGCAAGCGCAAAAGCCCAGGTTTCATCAAACCTGGCCCATTTAGAAAAAGTACAGAAAGATTACGACCGTTACGCCAACCTGGTAAAAGACGGTTCGGTAACCCAGCAACAATTTGACCAGGCTAAGGCCGATTTGGATGTTGCAAAAGCTAACTACAAAGCATCGCAGGATCAGTACAAAGCGGCTGTGCAGCAAATTGGCACAACCCGCAGCCAGTTAGCTGTTACCCACACGGGTGTATCACAAAGACAGGTTGATATTGATTATGCAAAACTGCAATTGAGTTACACGCTGGTGAAATCGCCGGCAAGTGGTTTAGCCTCTAAAAAGAATGTACAGTTAGGTCAGTTGGTGCAGGCCGGCCAAACCCTGTTCTCAATTGTGAATGATAACAGCCTTTACATTACCGCCAACTATAAAGAAACACAGCTTACCAATATCAAAAATGGTTTAAAAGTTGAAATTGAAGTTGATGCTTATCCAGATATGAAGCTGGAAGGCCAGGTCTACAATTTTTCGCCTGCTACAGGTGCTAAATTCTCCCTGTTGCCTCCGGATAATGCTACCGGTAACTTCGTAAAAGTTGTACAGCGTGTGCCTGTAAAAATTAAAATCAACGGCACTAAAGAGGAGCTTGCAAAATTACGCCCGGGTATGAGCGTAAACGTATCTGTAATTAAAGAATAATATTATGGCTGAAACTGGCTTTAAAAAGTGGATCATCACCATTACGGTGATCACAGCTTCATTACTGGAGCTGATTGATACCACTATCGTTAATGTGGCGTTGCCTCACATACAGGGTAACCTTGGCGCAACCCTTGAAGATGTGGCCTGGGTAGTTACCGGGTATGCGGTAGCAAACGTGATCATATTGCCCATGTCGGGTTGGCTGGGCGGCCGTTTTGGGCGTAAAAACTATTTCATGGCATCTATCATCGTGTTTACCATCGTATCATTTTTATGTGGTAACGCGCACAGTATGGATGAGCTGGTATTGTTCAGGATTATTCAGGGTATTGCCGGTGGTGGTTTGATTTCGAC
Source organism: Mucilaginibacter sp. Mucisp73 (assembly GCF_059491465.1). Classification (NCBI taxonomy): domain Bacteria; kingdom Pseudomonadati; phylum Bacteroidota; class Sphingobacteriia; order Sphingobacteriales; family Sphingobacteriaceae; genus Mucilaginibacter; species Mucilaginibacter sp. Mucisp73. Next base: position 6,619,442 of record NZ_CP168507.1, read on the forward strand.
AGCCCAAGCCATATTACTTGAAACCTGGCCTCGTGAGCAGATAGGTACTGCAACCGCGCTATTTGGTTTGGGAGCGGTTGTAGGCCCAACAGTAGGCCCAACCATTGGCGGCTGGATAGTTGAAAACTACTCATGGCCCTGGATCTTTTACGTAAATATCCCGGTGGGGGCGTTGGCGGCATTTTGTACGTACACCTTCGTGCGGGAAACACCCAAGGATGCCAAAGGCAAGCCTGTTGACTGGTGGGGTATTATCTTGCTGGCTATTGCAGTAGGCAGCTTACAAACCGTACTTGAAAAAGGTGAAAGTGAAGACTGGTTTGCTAAGCCATATATCCTGGTATTAACTATATCGGCTGTATTAGGTACCCTATTATTCATTTGGCGTGAGATGAGTACCGAGCATCCTATTGTAAACTTCAGCATTCTGCGGCACCGAAGTTTTGCTGTGGGCATGTTCACATCCTTTATACTTGGGTTTGGTTTGTATGGATCGGTGTTCGTGTTCCCGGTGTTTTGTCAAAACCTGCTTGGCTTTAACGCCCAGCAAACCGGTGAGCTGTTGTTCCCCGGTGGTTTATGTACCATTGTGATGATGCCATTTATAGGCAAAATGCTAAATAAGGGCATACCAGCCCAGTTTATGGCTACTGCGGGCATGTTCCTTTTTTATGTATTTACACATATGTTAAGCAATTCGACACTGGCTACGGGCGAAAAGGATGTGTTAATACCGTTATTAATCCGTGGTGTGGGTATGGCTTTATTATTTGTGCCGCTTACTACGTTGGCCATGGCAGATTTGAAGGGCCCTGAGTTAGGTCAGGGATCGGGCTTGAACAATATGATGCGCCAGTTGGGTGGATCTTTCGGGATAGCTACATTAACAACCCTCATCCATATACGCCAGGGTGTGCACCGCAATAATTTGCTGGTAAATATCAATCCGTATAACAATCCGTTTAATGACCGTTTGCATATGCTCACCCAGGGATTTATGGCCAAAGGCAAATCAATGATTGATGCTACCCATATGGCATATCAGGCTATCGAAGGTATGGTTACCAGGCAAACATTGTTGTTAACGTATGACGATGCTTATTGGATATCGGGATTGGTGATGTTATTTTCGATACCGTTGCTTTACCTGCAGCCGTTCAAAAAGCTGAAAGCTGTTGCCGATTCGCACTAAAACAATAAAAGCCGTTCCACTATTACCGGAACGGCTTTCCCCAAAAAAAATTAACAATTAAAATTTAAGTAACTCCTCCCGCATAAACAACATATTTGAATATTGCGACCGGGGTTTGTTTAATCTTAAGGTATAAATTTACTGGATTTTAATTAATAAACGCAAATTTTATTAGGCAATAAAATACTATTTATGAAAAAGGCATGAAATTTTATTATTTCATGCCTTTTTCATTGTTAAAATAAGTTAAGCTTGTTAAAATATAACTTTACCTGTAGCTGTAGTTAATGATGCTATACGTACGGCATCAAAAATACGCTCCTCGGTAGTGCCCAATTTTATAAGCGAATCCTCATGTGCGTTCACGCACATCTCGCAACCATTAATGGCTGATACGGCTAAACTGGCCAGTTCAAAAAACTCTTTACCGGTTACCGGTTTCATCATTAACTGCATACGGATCCGTGCTGGGATCTGGGTGTACTTTTCCTTTTGGGTAAAATGCCTGAAACGGTAAAATACGTTGTTTGATGCCAGCAATGAGGCGCAACCTACAGCTTCGCCAATTTCGGCATCGGTAGCTTCGTTTTCTTTAGCGTATTTGGTAAAGAAGTTGGTAAGCGGAACATTGTTATTGTTTACAGCAGTAGCCAAACCCAGCAAGGCGCATTCTTTATTAGTTAAATGTGCGGAGGTAAGGGTGCTGGTAAAGTTCAGCTTAAGGTCGCGCAGGTAACGTGATTCGCCTGTTTCTAAAAGGCTCAGGCTGGCTGTGCGATAATTTTTATCTAATCCGATACTTTCAAGTATCTCCTGGATCACTTCGGTACTTTCGTTCATTTTTTTTAGCTGAAAGCTTAAGGCTTAAAGCCGAAAGCTAATTTTAGCGGAAAGCTTAAAGCATAAAGCCAAAAGCTGTTGTTTATTGAGTTATTGGCAGAAAATTTAAAGGCTGATGCTTGGAATTTAAAGAAAAGGCCCAAAGCTGAAAGCTATGCTTCCCTTGCTTTGAGCCTTTCGCTTTTAGCTTTCAGCCTTCGGCTTTCTGCTTAATTATTATACAGTTAAAGTTTCCTGACCTTTTTCCCAGTTGCAAGGGCAAAGCTCGTCGGTTTGTAAACCGTCAAGTACGCGTAATACTTCTTTCACGTTACGGCCAACGCTCAGGTCGTTAACTGATACCCAGCGGATGATACCTTGCGGGTCGATGATGAAAGTAGCACGGTAAGCAATTTTTTCAGTTGGCTCTAAAATGCCCAGGTCTTCGGCTAATGATTTTGAAGTATCAGCAAGCATAGGGAATTTCAAATCACGCAAATCGTCGTGATCTCTTCTCCATGCAGCGTGAACAAATTCAGAGTCGGTAGAAGCACCGATCAAACGGGTTTCACGGTCACGGAATTCGCCAAAGTTTTTGTTAAACTCAGCAATTTCAGTAGGGCAAACAAAAGTGAAGTCTTTTGGCCACCAGAACATTACAGTCCAAACGTTATCATCGTTGGTTAAATACTCAGAAGTAAGGGTTTCAAACTCTTTACCTTTTTCAAGGCTTACTACTGCTGTTTTAGAAAATTCGGGGAATTTTTGTCCTATGGTTAACATATTTTGATGTTTCTTTTAATGTTTATGCAAATATAGAAATTAAAAGCCGCCCCCCGAATACTTATAATTGATGTTATATAGATTTTAGCTATATAGTTATTGTGTAATATAAGTAATATTTATAGGCTTGTTTTTAAGGAGTTTAGCCTGCTTTTACTATTTCAAAAAATAGCTTACCTTGGTTGTATGAAAACCAAACCTATCCTTATTGTTGCAGTTTCTGTTATTGTATTAACTGTTAGCGGGTACTTTATTTTCCGTGGAAAATCCAAACCGTCAACCAGCAGCAATGAAATAAGCAACTTTTTAAAAGCATTCAAAGCTCAGGTTATAAAAGGCAATCGCGATTCATTGATGAGTTATTTTGCCGATAAGCAAGCATCTGAACCTATAAATAAATTAATAACAACCCTAATCAACAAACAGCAAAAAAGCGGCGAAGAGGATGTGTCTTTTAACATAGAGCTGAATGTAGAGCAGGCCGAAATTACGCAGATCAATCCTCAAATCGCCACAGCCGTTGTTCCTGTTACCTTTAGCGAACAGCATCTGGATACAAGGCATTCGGGCATAACTTTTACCATTCAAAAAAACGAGCAAAACAAACTTAGCATCTACCAGGTAGATGCTCGTAATTTCATGAGTGATTATATAACCTACCGTAATACCGCGTGGGAGAAAAAATATACAGATAAAGAAATTTACAGCCCGGAAACACTGAAAGCATTCTTAGATGCAGGCAATTTATTCGCTAAATATGATAGCGTAATATGGTTTACCCATTTAAAGAAACAGACATATTTTTATGTAGTAAAGGGGAAATGGGATTACTATAACTTAATGAAGGATACTGCCAAAATATATAAAATAGGATTAATCGGACCCGATTATAAAGAAGTAATCCCTGCTGAATATGACCTTATTCATAACATCAGCGGCACGTTCCCTGATCTTATTGAAGTTGAAAAAGATCGTAAGCGGGGTTTTTACGACCTTAGTGGCAAAGTTGTAATTCCCGTTGAATATGACCAGATATTTCCGGTTAATGACACCGAAAACCTCGCCGCATTAAGAAAAGGCGATGAGTACTTTTGGTTAAAAAACGACTTTTCTGTGTCCGAAAAAGCCGAGGTTAAAATCAGTGAGCTGTTTTCAAAACTTAAGCAACCAAACTCATTTACATTGACCAAAAGCCCGGCTGGTGACATCACCGAGTTTAACTCGCGCGAGCAGCACAGCAGCATTTATATACCTCCTTCTTACCTTGTTGACCTTGGGTTGATCCGAAAGATTCAGGAGTTTAAAAATCCGCTGCGAAACCATGTTGACTTTGTAGCCACAAGTTCACAGTATATAGTAAAAGCGAAGGCATTGCCAGTAAAAATATCCACGGAAAACAACAGTTGGTTGCAAAGTGCTTATTATTCTATCCGCGATTACTTTATTGGAGGCCGTTCCGAATTCTATGACACCAATAATATGGTGTTGATAGATAACAAAAACAACAAGATTTATAGCTATGAAATTAACACTGATATTAACTCCGAAGAAGGTGGTAGCGAATTAAGCGGAAGCTGCAATGAGTATAATATCAATGCTATCAGCGATTCGCTGCTGGAGGTAAAAGTAACCACCACTGCTAACATCGAACTTTATAATAACACCTTTATTGATGAATTACCCATATTTCACCTTTTAAAAATTGAAAATGGTAAAGTAAAAGAGGCCATGAATACCAAAAGGGTATTTGCTTTTACTAAATACCAAAAAATAGACGACCATTTTATTAATGGCTGTTATGTTTATGGTAAACTTGATAATGGAAAATATAAAACTTCAGTCGGAAGGCCAATTTCGTCCGAAGTATTGAGGTATATGAAAAACGAGATCTACGCCGATTATAACTACAAGTTTAAAGACAAACGATGGACGGATATTTTCACGCAGCAGTTTTATGATCGTTATAAACCGGAAAACATCAGCGTTCAGGATTCGCTTACCGAGATTGATAAGTATAACATCCAGTGGATAGACCAGAAGCTTAAAGGATTGCCGGCAATAAAGCCTAATGTACTTGCAGCTAAATGAGCATTACAACCCGCATATTGAGATACTTTGCCTTTTTTTGGGTGTTTGTGCTTTGTGCGGGCACATTTATTCAATACTGGGATTTTAATCATGACTCCTACTTTTTGCACATCAAACAAAAGGCGGTTGAAACCGGGTGGTACCTGCCTGCTTTTTATTGTCATATTATAGGCAGCAGTGTGATCCTACTGGCCGGATTCTTTCAGTTTTCAAAAAAGGTATATAATAATAAAGCGCTGCACAGGGCATTGGGAAAATTGTATGTGTTTGGTGTGCTTTTTTTTGCTGCGCCGGGAGCCTATGTCATGACGCTTTTTATAAACCGGGGAACGGGTGTATTCATATCTTTTTTATTGCAAAACACATTGTGGGCTGCTTTTACACTGGCTGCGTTTCTGCTGATAAAAAAAGGAAGGATTGACGATCACATCAAAATGATGAACCGGAGTTATGCCCTCGCCTTCGGCGCGGTTACCCTGCGCTTTTATATCTGGCTGTTTACTGTTTTAGGTAATGGCGTAAATTTTCATAATAACTACCTCATCATTGCCTTTTTAAGCTGGGTACCTAATTTGATTTTGGCTGAAGTTATTAATAGGTATGGTAAAAGGCCGGTTGAGGTAGAGCGAGAACCGGTGTAAAACAAAAGCGTCATTGCTGTAAAGGAACAAAGCAGTGACGCTAATGCGCATTAATGCCACCTCTTGAGAGCATAGTCGTCAATTTAAGGAATAGTATGAAAATTTTTAAGAGCAAGAATCGGCCAACCAAACCTGACAGGGTTATTTAAACGCTTAAAAGTGGAATTATTTGACCTAGGATTTCTTGATATCCTGAGGAAAGAGACGGGAGTGATCAAACGTTTAAGGAAGATAAGCGGAGCAGATCTTCTGGATACGCTGCTATTTGACAGCAATCAATCATTTAATGGCATGAGTATGCAGCTGATGTTAAGGCAGTCATTTAATATATCGAAACAGGCTTTGCATCAAAAGTATAATGAAGGGCTGACGGAGTTTATCAAAGGAGCCCTGGAGCGACTTTTAGCGATAGAATTGCCTTGTAGAGAGATACAAGGTCTTGAGATCAACATCAAGGACCTCCACCGGTCTGCCTTTCAAAAAAATAGAAATAAAACTATGAGAGCAAAAATACATAAAGTTTGCCTTTACGGGCAAACTACGTTCTGCCCTCAATCTCAAAAAAACAAACTCATTTTTATTGCTTTCGCTTAAATTGACGGCTATGCCCGGAAGGGAATCGCGCAATCCCTCGCTTTTACTCCTTAGGCAAAGGATGTTTGAGCATGCAAAAAAAAACTAACTCTCCGTATCCCCTGGCAAAAACTTAAGCTTCTGCTGAAAATACACGTCCCAGCTATGCTGTTGCTTGCGATCTGTCATGTGAGCCGTATCCTCATCATAATCGGCATTGAGCTGTTTGTACTTGGCGTCGATACGGTTAAAAATGGCCATGGCTTCGTAGTTGTAATTATTGCTGAAACGGGTATTGCTTACTATGCGTAGCAGCTCCTGCTGCTCTAAAAAGGCAATGGTGTAATGGCCCTGCTCATGTTTCAGTATTTCGCTGAGTTGCTGCGGCGTATTAACCCTGCTTTTATCAAGCCATGATTTATTGTTGTTAAGGATGAGCCTGATGTTAAAATTCAGCCGGTAACCCCTGCCTTCGCGCCGGGCCTGGTACCGGTAATCGATGGTGCAGTTGGTATAAGCTACAACGCCGCCGGCATTAGCCCGCGGCGTTCCCCAAAAATCATTGGCAGTTAGCTGGTGAAATGACTGTGCCGAAGCAGGCGCAATCATCATTAAAAAACACATGGCCGCAGGGCCTATCACTTTCACTATATTTCTTTTCATTTAAAAAAACTGGCGGTTTCAAACTTTTACTTTTTGACGTTGTCGGTATGTAAAAGGTTTAAGGCCATCATTTCTTTTAACGTATGTTGCATCTGATCGGTTGAGCCATCCAGGAAAATAACATTCCCTTTTGAGTTTTCGGAAAAGTGTTTGATGGATTCTGTCCACATGGTGAACAAAATCACCGAGGTATCCATGTTGGCTTCGGCCATTTCTTTAGCGGCTACAGTCATACCGCGGGCAACTTCCTCGCGGAACAGCGCAATTCCCTGGCCACGTAATTGAGCTGCCTCACGCTCGGCCTGGGCCGAAATTTTGATAGCGTTACCCTCGGCCTCGGCAGCTTTGGTTTTGGTGATGAGCAGGGCCTGGCCTTCGTTTTCGGCAGCGGCCTTCAGGTTGTTTGATGCCACCACCTGGCTCATTGATTTCATGATCACATCATCAAAAGTAATATCGTTTAACTGGAGGTCCTGCAGGTGGTAGCCCCAGCCTTCCAGTATCACATCCAGTTGCTCTTTTACGTGTTCCACAATATCGCGGCGTAATATCAGTACCTCGCTCTGGCGTTTGGTAGCTACAAAAGCACGGATGGAGCCTTCAACCGTACGGATCAGGGCCTGCATCAGGTTGCGTTCGTCAACAAATTTAAAAGCTACGTTTTTGATGGTTTCTTCCTGTTGGTCAAGTACCGAGTACAGCAGCATGGCCTTAAAATACACATTGGCCTGGTCGTAAGTTACCGCCTGGAACTCCAGCTCAACCGAGCGGTTTTGGATAGAGATTTTGGAGTAAATGTTTTCTATAAAAGGGATCTTAAAATTAAGTCCCGGGGTTAGGATGCGGCGGTATTTGCCAAATACGGTGATAACTACTATAGTGCCCTGTTTTACAGACACAAACGAGGTGAAAATAGTAATAAGGATAACAACAAAAATGATGATTGTTATCAATGATCCAAATGATTCGGGCATGGTTTGGTTTATTATGTTTAAAATAAAAGTAGCATTAATTATTGGTGTGTTATTTGTTTTTTAAAAAATGCTTATAAAAAACAACACACCTGTTATGAACTTAAAACGAACTTTTGGAGCTATATTGAGCGTGCTTGGTATAGTTGGCCTTATTTATACCGGTGTAGCTATCATAAACCATAGCGCGCAAATAACCACCATGGTGGTAATAGGTATTATCTCATTAATATTTTTTACAACGGGTATCAGCCTGGTGCGGAATACTAAGGATGAAGCGGCTTAAATAGCGTGTTAGCTGCAAATCGCATAGTTTACTCACCAGGTCTACGCTTCGCTGGACCACCCTCTCTCCGGCTGTGCCGCAAAGGGTAGGAAGAAATTAAAACCCCCTCTTTGCGCAGCAGAGAGGGGTGACGAGCGTAGCGAAGTCGGGGTGAGTAGATACGGCGTTTAATTCCTGCCCTGGTATCTATTTATAAATTCTCGCTCTGAATAGCCGGGTTAAGGCTGATCTCGCCCGTGTCGGATATAAGTAATCCCGCATTCGGGAAGTCGGCTTCTGTAAGTTCCCTGATCCGGATAGCAGCACGGTTAAGCGAATCAAGTTCAAGCCCTTTATCATGCGCTTGCCTTAGGGATATGATGCGTCCGTTTAAAAACTCCCCCTTTTTGTTCAGCTTTACTTTTAATAATGGCGCCAGGCCGCAAACGCCTGCCACGCTTACCGATTTATAAGTACAAAAATTACCGAGACTGTAAGCGATCAGCCGGTTTTTATAAACCTCCATTGCCCGGCTCACGTGCGGGCCATTGCCCAATATAATATCTGCACCGGCATCAATAGCATTATGGGCAAAGGCATTTACATCGCCACGTTTTTCACTGATGAAGGATTCCATTGCAAAAGGAATATGTTCACAAGCTACGCCCTCGCCGCCACCATGAAATGATACAATGAGAATATCACATTGCTGTTTCAGTTGGCTTATGATACGGGCTGCGTTCTTTAGGTCGAGAATAGGCAGGGTATTGGCATTGGGGGCAAAAGCGCAAAAGCCATATTTAACACCGTTACGTTCGAACACTGTGGAGGGGTGGCTAAGCAATCCGCCATAATTAATCCCTATGCTATCAAGCACGTGAGTGGTACTCATCCGGCCCGTATCGCCAAAGTCGCCTATATGGTTATTGGCCAGGCTCAGCAAGTTAAAACCGGCGTTTTTAAAAACGCCTGCATAGGCTGTAGGCATCCTGAACAAGTAAGCCTTACTTCGTTGATGCAGTTTATAATGGGCGGGGGTCCCTCCGTCAAGCAAGCTGCCTTCAAGATTGCCAAAAGTTACGTCGGCGTTTCTTAGTTCGTTAGCTATTACATTAAAACTGTTTTTCGCACTGTCGGGGGGGAGGGTATAATTATTAGGGTACGATGTTCCGAGCATCATATCGCCAACAGCGGCAATGGATATGGATGAATCAGGCTGAACAACTGCTGTAGTTGTTGTAGTGGCAGTATCGGGTTTAGGTGCAGGGGCCAGGATTTGTTTTTTATTTGGCGGATGGTTACACGCCTGTAAAAACAGCGCCAGGCAGGCTGCCGTAAGCAATAAAAATTTCATTATAAAAAAAATCCCCTCACCAGGATGAAGGGACCAAATTAGTTTATTTATTTCAAAATCGTTTAGTTCTTGCTTTCGTCTACGTCGTCGCCCATATCGTTGTTACCCGTCGATGCCGAACCTTTAAACTCGTCTTTAAACGAGGCTAACAACCTGCCGCCTTTATAAAAGAAACGGCTGTAGTAAGCATCGTCAAGGCTACTGATGGCTACACCCCTTGACGAGGCATGAGCAAATTTATTATTACCTAAATAAATACCTACATGTGAAATGCTGCGGCTGTGGATCTTAAAGAAAACCAAATCGCCTTCTTTTAACTCATCTTTACCAACAGGGTTAACCATGCTGAAAATATCGCGTGAGTTACGTTTAATATCGAGGTTAAAAACTTCGCTGTACAATTCTTTGGTGAAGGCTGAGCAGTCAATGCCTCTTCTTGAGCTTCCGCCAAAATGGTAGGGGGTACCAATCCAATCGTAAACAAAGTGAAAGAGTTTCATGTTTGAGGTAGCAGATAAAGCAACTCCCATAATTTGGGAAAAGTATGCTTTACCTAAACTTTCCTGGTCGTCTTTGTTATCATCACTGGTGCTTTGGGCACTTTTGGTTTGAGCTTGTGAAGCTACGACGCTGAAAAGTAAGGCAATAGCCAGGGCAAATTTCTTCATTTAATCAGTTTGTTTGTTGAGTTAGGACAACAAATTGTTTATTAAATCAGACACTATGTCTATCGTGCTCTACAAAACTATTTATATTTTTTAAAATTGCAAATAAATGCAGCTTATTTTTCAAAAAATATAAAAAAGCGCTTTTTATTACACATCCTTTTAATAAACAGGCTTTTGTACGTGTATTAATGTAATTTGGTTGTAATTATTTAAAGGCTTTTTTTAGTCTTTTGCGAAAAACAACCCTTCTAAAACTTCGTAAAACGATAATTTATTGCGCCGTGGTGTGTTTTTTTAAGTTCTATTTTAACCTGCCGGACTATGCCAAACTCATAAACAGCCAGTTTGTTGTGTTTAAACACACTTTAAGGCCACCGAATAAAATTTTGCAACAATTTGCTTGAGGTTTCGATATTTTGCAGGATATAATTAGATTTGCGCTTTACTCCAAAAAGGTTGTTTAATACATGAGTTCAATCGAAATAAACAAGGACACCTACCTGATGTGGTACGAACAGATGCTATTGATGCGCAGGTTCGAAGAAAAAACAGGACAGTTATACGGACAACAAAAGATCAGGGGCTTTTGCCACTTATATATTGGGCAGGAGGCTGTTTTAGCCGGAGCCATGTCTGTAATTAAACCTGAAGACAGCATGATCACCGCATATCGCGATCATGCTCATGCACTTGCTAAAGGTGTAACTCCAAACGCCATTATGGCCGAAATGTATGGTAAAGCTACCGGATGCTCAAAAGGCAAAGGTGGTTCTATGCACATGTTTGATAAAGAAAAACATTTTTATGGTGGTCACGGCATTGTGGGCGGCCAGGTACCACTGGGTGCCGGGATTGCTTTTGCCGAAAAATATAAAGGTACCGAGTTTGTGAACATTGCCTATATGGGTGATGGTGCCGTACGCCAGGGCGCGCTTACCGAAACCTTTAATATGGCTGCGCTTTGGAAACTGCCTGTAATTTTTGTTTGCGAAAACAATGGTTATGCCATGGGTACTTCTGTTGAGCGTACAACCGCGCAGACTGATATTTATAAATTAGGCCTGCCTTATGGAATCCCTTCATCGCCGGTTGATGGTATGGATCCTGCTGCGGTACACGTAGCAATGGACGAAGCTGTTCAGCGCGCGCGCGCAGGTGAAGGCCCAACTTTCCTTGAAATGCGTACTTACCGCTATAAAGGTCACTCCATGTCCGATCCGCAAAAGTATCGTACTAAAGAGGAGTTGGAAAGCTATAAAGCGAAAGACCCTCTTGAGGCTACCAAACAAACTATCCTTGCCGAAAAATATGCTGATGAAGCATGGTTTGACGAAATGGACGCTAAGATCAAAGCTATTGTTGACGAAGCTGTGAAGTTTGCTGAAGAATCGCCATGGCCGGAGGCATCTGAATTATATACAGATGTTTACGTTCAAGAAGATTACCCTTATATAAGGGACTAAGTTTTAAGTCGAAAGTACTAAGTCGAAAGCCTACAGTCTTTGCGGTCAAAAAAAAAGACTTCAGGCTAAAAACTTCAGACTTTAAACTTCACGATAAGAACTAACTATATTTATACTGAATTTATAATACTATTAATATATGGCCGAAGTAGTAAAAATGCCTAAAATGAGCGATACCATGACCGAAGGGGTATTGGCGAAATGGCATAAAAAAGTTGGCGACAAGGTTAAATCGGGCGATGTACTGGCCGAGATTGAAACTGATAAAGCTACCATGGATTTTGAATCGTACCAGGATGGTACATTGCTGTATATAGGTATACAGGAAGGTGCTGCCGCCCCGGTTGATTCTGTAATTGCCATTTTAGGTAAAGAAGGTGAAGATTATAAGTCTTTACTTGACCAGGCTGGCAGTGGCGCTGCCGCAGAGCCTGTTAAGGAAGCGGCACCAGCTGCCGACAAAGCACCTGCCGCTACTCCGGCACCAGCCGCACCTAAGGTTGATTTATCAAGCATTCCGGCTACGGTTATCCGCATGCCATTATTGAGCGACACCATGACCGAAGGTACCATTGAAAAATGGAACTTTAAAGTTGGCGATAAAGTAAAAGCAGATGATTCACTGGCTGATGTGGCAACCGATAAGGCTACCATGGAAGTTGTGGGTTACGAAGCCGGTACCTTGTTATATATAGGTGTTAAAGAAGGGGAAGCCGCTAAAGTAAATGATATTATTGCCATAGTAGGTAAAGAAGGTACCGACATCACCCCGCTATTACAGGATGGTGGTTCGGCTCCTGCCGCCGCTGAAGCTGCACCTGCCACTGAAACTAAAACGGAGGCGACTGCAACTGCACCTGCCACTGAAACTTCTAACACTGATGATAGCCGCGTAAAAGCATCTCCGCTGGCACGTAAAATAGCTAAAGATAAAGGTATCAACCTTAATGATGTAAAAGGAAGTGCCGAAGGCGGCCGTATCATCAAAAAGGATGTGGAAGAATATACACCGTCGGCTAAACCGGCTGCGGCTCCTGTTACTGAAGCTGCACCTGCTGCCGCTCCGGCTGCTGCTGCAAAAGCACCTATCGTATTGCCAACCTTTACAGGCGAAGAGAAATTCAGCGAAAGGCCGGTTACTCAAATGCGTAAAGCTATCAGCCGCCGCTTAAGCGAAAGCTTGTTTACTGCTCCGCATTTCTACGTAACCATGAGCATTGATATGGATCAGGCTATTGTGGCCCGTACCCGTATGAACGAGATCGCTCCGGTTAAAATTTCATTTAATGATTTTGTTGTTAAAGCCTGCGCTGTTGCCTTAAGGCAGCATCCTGCTATCAACTCATCATTCTTAGGCGATAAGATCCGCACTAATGAGCACGTTCACGTTGGTGTTGCCGTTGCTGTTGACGAAGGTTTATTGGTACCGGTTATCAAATTTGCCGATGGTAAATCATTAAGCCATATTTCGGTTGAAGTGAAAGAGTTTGCAGGCAAAGCAAAATCTAAAAAACTACAGCCAAACGAAATGGAAGGTTCAACCTTCACCATTTCAAACCTTGGTATGTTTGGCGTTGACGAGTTTACGGCCATCATTAACACACCAAACGCATGTATCCTTGCTGTAAGCGGTATTCAGGCTGTTCCGGTTGTTAAAAATGGTGCGGTAGTACCTGGCAACATCATGAAGGTTACCCTGAGCGCCGACCACCGCGTGGTTGACGGCGCTACAGCTGCCGCCTTCTTGCAAACATTAAAACAATTATTAGAAGAGCCGGTAAGGCTGCTGATATAATTTATTGATTTCGAATATCGGATTTTCGATTTCGGATTTTGAAAAGCGATGGGTTTAGGCTCATCGCTTTTTTTGTTTATGGGATAAATTATAAACCATGTCATTGCTGTAAAGGTTATATAATTCGGTAACAGAATTAGCTTTATACCATTAGCTAATAAGTTATGCGAAACAATAATGATGATCTAACGCTGAAGCGTAATTACTTAAAGACTTATCGGCAGTTAATTCTTGAGTATGACCAGGTAAAGGCAAAGCAACATCCAATCTTCAGATTTGCTAAAGATTTCTATGCAGCCCATCATACAGACAGGCGTAGTTTTCGTAAATATTACAACCGTTTTAAACAATCGGGTAATGAGGAGGATCTGCTACCTGGTAAACGTGGCCCGAAGTGCCAAACCAGGCGTCCCTCATTACAGGATGAAGCCCAGGTACTGGAGCTGCGCGCACGGGGCTGCAATAAATTTGAAATAGCGGAGCGGATCAAACAAAAAGCCAATACCTTTACACCATCACCTTCAGGGGTATATAATATCCTGAAACGATATCAGCAGAATCGTTTAACGGTAGCCAATAAGGAACAAAAGCGCAGGATCATCAAAGAACGTATGGGTCAGTTAGGACATATCGATTGTCACCATCTGGGTAAAACAGTCATTCGCGGACAGCATAGAAAGCTTTATCTGCTCTGTGTTTTAGATGATTATTCCCGTTTGGCATGGGCAGAGTTATACAGCCTTAACTGCAATGTTTACAGCATTACGCTGTATGCAGGCCCTCAAGCGGGAGTTCGGCATCCAGTTCGAGGAAATCATAGCTGACAACGGGCCCGAGTTTGGCACTTCCGCCAGTCTGAACAAAAAGAATCATCCCTTTGAAAGAATGCTGGTAGAAACAGGCATCAAACGACGCTATATGCAGCCTTACCGGCCGCAAACAAACGGCAAGGTTGAGCGGTTCTGGAGGACTCTTAAAGAGGATCTAATTGAAGATACTGATTTTGACAGTTTTGAAGAGCTTGAAGATGAATTGCTAAAATACCTTTATTATTATAATTGGGAAAGACCACATCAAGGTATTAATGGCAAAAAGCCAATCGATATGGTCTCCCTAAACAACAAAAAATAAAACTATTCATTCTGTCATCGAATTACTAAACTCTTACAATTGCGAGGAGCACAATGGGAACGAGCCGAGGTGCGACGCGGCAATCGCATGCTATACAGAGCGGCCGTGCTTCCGTGCGATTGCCATGCTGCGCTCGCAATTGACATTTTTTTATTAACGGCAGTTTATGTCTGCAAAAAATGACCCAATGACCTAATGCCATCAATGAGCTATATGTTGTATATTCACGGCAAATTTTGATGTATGACACTTTATAGCTTTTTTAAGGAATTCCATTCCGGTTTCAGGTACATTGTTATTGTACTGGTATTGCTGGCCCTTATCCGCGCGTTTATGGGCTGGCTGGGTAAAAGACCTTACGGCGAGGGCAACCGCAAGCTTAACCTGTTTGCCATGATCTCGGTACATACGCAATTTTTGCTGGGAATTATTTTGTTTTTTATCAGTCCGATGGTGCAGTTTAGCAAGGAGACCATGAAAAACCCTGTCACCCGTTATTTTACGGTTGAGCATTGGGTAATTATGCTTATTGCCATTGTTTTGATCACTATCGGTCACAGCAAATCGAAGAAAGCTGCCCTGCCAGAGGCTAAGCATAAAGCCATCGCTATCTTTTATTTGATCGGGATTGTACTTATTTCGGTAGGTATTATGCTTATTCCACAGTAATTCTACGTAGCTAATAGGATTTAGCAAATAAATAATTTCACAAAAAATTTGACAATTCAAATTTCTTTATAAATTTGTGACCGCGATGATTAAAAACACACATAAAAACAGCTGGTGGCACCAATTAAATTGGCAGCCGGCTTGCGCTTTTTGATCAGAGACAACCTAATCAATTGTGAACCTAAATAGGAAACCCGGCGACCCCAATTCGCCGGGTTTTTTTGTTTTAAGATATTTGAAAAATAAACATGAGCACATTTAAAATTACTACTACTTATAAAAAGCTGCTGGCCGATACCACCACACCGGTGAGCATTTACCTTCGCCTGCGCGATGTATTCCCCAACTCGCTGCTGCTGGAAAGCTCGGATTATCACAGCCGCGAAAACAGCACCAGCTATATTTGCTGCGAACCGCTCAGCGGTATAGTGCTCAATAACGGTATCCTAAAAAAACAATATCCCGATGGCAGCCAGGAAGTACATGAGGCTGGTACGTTTGATTTGATTGAACAGCTTAACAATTTTACCGGTAGCTTTGAAACCGACTCGCTGCCGCTAAAAATGATCACCAATGGCTTGTTTGGTTACTTTACCCACGAGGCCGTTGAACATTATGAAACCATTAAACTAAAGCAAAGCGATGATGCTACACGCCAGATCCCGGTGATGCAGTACCATATTTACAGGTACATCATCGCTATCGATCACTTTAAAAATGAACTTTACATATTTCATAATCAGTCCGAAGGTGCACCAACCAATGGCGGTATCGAAAAACTGGAATACCTCATCAAAAACAAAAACTTCCCCGAGTATAGCTTTAAAAGCAATGGCGATGAAAAATCGAACCTTACCGGCGATGAGTTCATTGCCATAGTGGAGAAAATGAAGCAGCACATTTATCGGGGCGATGTTTTCCAGATAGTGCCTTCAAGGGCTTTCTCCCGTACTTTCCTGGGCGACGAGTTTAACGTTTACCGCGCCCTGCGTTCTATCAACCCATCACCATACCTGTTTTATTTTGATTTTGGCGATTTCAGGATCTTTGGCTCGTCGCCCGAAGCGCAGATCACCATAAAAAATAATGTGGCTAACATATTCCCGATAGCCGGAACATTTAAACGCAGCGGTGATGATGAGCGCGATGCCGAGCTGGCCCGCAACCTCGAGAACGACCCCAAAGAATCGGCAGAACACGTAATGTTGGTTGACCTGGCCCGTAACGACCTGAGCCGTCATTGTGAAAATGTAACCGTGAAGGCATTTAAAGAGGTTCAGTATTACTCGCACCTGATCCATTTGGTATCACACGTAAGCGGAAAACTGAAGCCCGGTGTATCGGCCTTTAAAGTTGTAGCTGATACTTACCCGGCGGGCACGCTGAGCGGCGCTCCAAAATACCGAGCCATGGAGATCATCGATGAAAACGAAAATATAAAACGCAGCTTTTACAGCGGTGCTATAGGTTTCCTGGGCTTCAACGGAGATTTTAACCATGCTATTATGATCCGTTCGTTTTTGAGCAAGAACAATACGTTGCATTACCAGGCAGGTGCTGGCATAGTCGCCGGTTCGATCCCCGAAAGTGAGCTAAGGGAGGTTGATACCAAGATCTCTGCTTTGAGAAGGGCTTTTGAACTGGCGGAGGAGCTGTAGGCAACGCCCCCTAACCCCCTAAAGGGGGAATTATAGCGGATAATTTAGATTTTAATAGATTTTTTAAGATATATATAACAATGAACGAAAATATAAATACACCCTCTTCAAGCACCCCCTTTAGGGGGCGGGGGGGGATTCTGATCATAGATAATTACGATTCCTTTACCTATAACCTGGTGCATTTGGTTAACGAGCTCGGCTTGGAATGTGAGGTTTGGAGAAATGATCAGTTTGCCATTGAGGATGTGGAGGCTTTTGATAAGATCATCCTATCGCCGGGGCCGGGCATTCCTTCAGAGGCCGGTTTGCTGCTGGATGTTATAGCAAAGTATGCACCCACCAAAAGCATATTTGGGGTATGCCTTGGTCAGCAGGCTATTGCCGAAGTATTTGGCGGGAGCCTGTACAATCTTAACCAGCCTATGCATGGTATCGCGACGCCGATAAAAGTAACCGATGGCGATGAAGAACTATTTGCCGGTTTGCCCGATAGCTTTAAAGTTGGACGTTACCATTCATGGGTAGTAAGCGGGAATGACCTGCCCGATTCATTGCAGGTTACCGCTATTGATGAAGCCGATAATTCTATCATGGCGCTTAAGCATAAGCAATATGATGTAAGGGGCGTACAATTCCACCCCGAATCAATCCTGACCGATTATGGTAAGGAAATGATGCAAAACTGGCTTAAGGCTTAGTTTTAAGGAATAATGATAACTTTGAAAAATTGATATAACGTCTCATCAGGGTCTCTCGCAGAGGACCCTGCGGGGACAGAAGGACCCTCGCGGGGAGCAGGACACTTAGCGGTGCGCGGTGGCCGCGTTAGGGATTGCAGTGAAAAGCCCACAGCGCGGGTTGGGATTGGGGGCAGGAAAAGCGAGGACTTGCAACGAAAAGCCCGGGCCGCAGGCAACGTACATGTTATAAAATTGATTAAAAAATACACTTATTAACCAATAGCTTACAACTATGTCATTATAAGGAAGAGAGCAATTAGCCCCCTCTAAATCTCCTACGGAAAGGAAGATTTAAAAAGTATTTAAAATCCTCTCCTCTGGACGGGGTTGGGTAAGACTAATTGCTTCGCGCCCCGCAATGACATAAATATTAGTGCTTCGATCCTATGACGATACTTGATAAAATAGTTGCCAACAAAAAAAGAGAAGTTGCTTCGGCAAAAAAACGTACATCATATACCGTACTTGAAGAATCGGATCATTTTCACCGTGAAACTTATTCATTCAAAGAATTTTTGCTCGATCCGTCACGCACCGGTATCATAGCCGAGTTTAAGCGTAAATCGCCTTCAAAAGGTATTATTAACGACAAGGTGCGGGTTAGCGCCGTTACAACAGATTATGCCGCTGCCGGCGCTTCGGCACTTTCGGTTTTAACCGACCGTAACTTCTTCATGGGCCGGAAAGCCGATCTGGTGAAAGCGCGTTCGGTAAACAGCATCCCTGTATTGCGCAAGGATTTTATGATAGATGAGTACCAGGTAATAGAGGCCAAGTCATTAGGCGCCGATATTATCCTGCTCATAGCCGCTATACTTACACCTGCCGAAATTGATACCCTGGCCAAACTTGCCAAAAGTATAGGCCTTAACGTATTGCTCGAGGTGCATAACCTCGAAGAACTGGAACGCAGCATTAACCCCAACCTGGATGCCATTGGTGTAAATAACCGCAACCTGGCCGATTTTACCGTGTCGGTTGAAACATCTTACAAATTGGCTAAACATATCCCCGCCGAGTTTATGAAGATTTCGGAAAGCGCCATCAGCGATCCCGAAACCATCAGGCACCTTAAACTGGAAGGTTTCAATGGTTTTCTAATTGGCGAAACTTTCATGAAACAACAGGATCCGGGACAGGCAATGCGTGATTTTGTGGCTTTGTTATAAGCCAATCCGGATCTTTAAAATACTATTATATCGCTGCCGGAGAGTGAATGATTACCGGCAGATCCCGTAATTGTACGAGGTACACTATCGTGCCTCTTTTATACCTGGTTATTTTCCTAACCGGGTATTTTTTTAATCTATAAAAGAAATAATTTCATCAGGGTTTCATTGTGCATTTTGTTGACGTTTTATCAAACCTATTTTTAGTATTTTACGTAAAAAGGCGCACATCATTGCCGGATTGGTATAGCATAACAGTATTGTTTGCCAATCTTAAAACTGTGCTCAATAAGGGGAGTTGTTAAAATGAGCCGCTTGCAGCCACATTTATTGAGTATAAAGAGACTTATGAAGAACATTAATAAGCCGTTGCTTGTACTATTCCTGTTGGTTATTTGGTCGTTAGCAGGGTATAGTCAAGTTTGTACATTGAATGTAACCATATCCTCAACAGCTAATACGATATGTTCGGGAAAGAATGTAACGTTAACCGCTAATCTATCGGGCGGTACAGGCCCATTTACCTATATCTGGAACACCGGTGAAAATACGCCATCTATTGATGTAAACAAAGCCGGAACGTATACGGTAACGGTTAGTGATAAAACCCCGGGCTGCCAGCCAAAAGTTGCCAGTATTCCCATTACCGCTGTAGCTTCTCCAAATCCGCCTACGGTAGCCAATCAGGTTGTTTGCCCCAATACTTCGGCAACTTTAACAGCAACGGCTCCCGGAGGAACTTACCAATGGTATGATGCTGATGGCAAATTCTTGTTTACAGGTAACCCATATGTAACAGGCCCAATTACCCAGGGTACCATTTTTTATGTGGAAACAACAGTAGGCAGCTGTACCAGTACACGGAGCTCGGTTGTTGTTAATGTAACAGGCCGGCCAGGCATTCAGGCAGATCCGGTGTGTTATGGTACCCCCGCAACGTTAATAGCCTCGGGTGCCGACAGTTATGCCTGGTATTCAAATTCCTCGGGAACAGGAACACCATTGAGCAACGATGCAACCTATATAACACCCCCATTATTTGCAAATACCACTTATTATCTTTTTACAGTAATTAAAGGTTGTGCCAGCTCCGGTATCCCTGTAGTTGCCCGGATTAATGCACCGCCAGCCGTTCCTGTACTTCCTGCAGGTGGCTACAGCACTTGTTCCGGATCGGCTATTACGCTGCATGCTGATGCCTCGGGGGTAGCCGAGTGGTTTGATGTACCTTCAGGAGGCACTCCGTTAATTTCAAGCCCGGATTATACAACCCCGGTGCTTACCTCTGCGGTTACTTATTATGTGCAAACACGGGTAGGCGATTGCACAAGCGACCGTATCGCGGTGCCGGTATCTGTAACGCCGATACCGGCCGCGCCACCTTCGCAATCACCGTCTGCCTGCTATGGCACCGGTATTACCTTAACTGCCGATCCATCGCCCACCGGCACGTATAACTGGTATACAGCAGCCACAGGTGGCAGTTCGGTTGGTACTGGCAATACTTTTCAAACCCCGGCTTTAACAAGTAATAAAACTTATTATGTTGAGCATACCACCGGTGGTTGCACAAGCGAACGTACCCCGATAACAATTACTGTTACCCCTGCCCCGGATGCACCGGTTGTGCCCGACGGGCCAGTAATTTGTAATGGGGCAACAGCCTCTTTAACGGCAACATCGGCACAAGGCGGAAGTTTTCAATGGTTTACCGCGGCCACCGGCGGTAACTCTATATTTTCGGGCGATACATTTACAACTCCCGCTTTAACAGCCACCACAACTTATTATGTTCAAACCACGGTAGGAACATGTATCAGCGAGAGGTCGGCAATTACTGTGACTGTTCTTGATCCGATCCCTGCCCCTGCTGTGCAACCGGTTCCGGCAATATGTGCCGGTACATCGGCCACACTTACAGCAACAGGCTCGCCCGATGAATATGAATGGTATGACCAGGCCACCGGCGGTAACCTGTTAGTAACCGGCAACACCTATGTTACGCCGGAGCTAACTGCAAATACCACTTATTATGTACAAAGTATAGCTAATGGCTGCAGCAGCCAGCGTACCCCGGTAACCGTACAGGTTACCCCACTGCCTGCCGCTCCAACGGTTAACGGTACTGCAACGGTATGCCCCGGCGACCCTGCCAGTTTAAGCGTTCCGGCTTCGGGCGCAACCATTCAATGGTATACTGGTGCTACAGGCGGTACACCGGTGCATACCGGCAACACTTATACTACCGATCCTTTGTTTGCACAAACAACTTTTTATGCCGAGGCCGTTAATGGCACATGTGTTAGTCCGCGTACCGCTTTCACGGTATCAATAACATCTATTATTGACCCCCAGTTCCGGTATCCTTCGGGCACGATATGTACATCGGGAAGTAATGTAAAGCCTGCTATTCTTAATCCGGCCGGAGGTACTTTTTCGTCAACACCGGGGCTGGTTTTTGTGAGTAACACCACAGGCGAGATCAATGTGGCGGCAAGTATTCCCGGAAAATATACCATTACTTTTACCTATGGGGGCTCATGCCCGGGAACGGCCAGCCAAAGCATCTCCATAGTAACAACACCGGATGCTACTTTTACATATAATACCCCCATCTGTAACGATGTAAAAAACCCGCTGCCGGTTTTCCAGCCGGGGGCAAGTGCCGGCGTTTTCAGCGAACCGACCGGTAATATCGTATTTAAGAATCCCGGCACCGGCGAGATTGACCTGGTGAGAAGCCACGCCGGGGGGCCGTACACCATAACCAATACCATAGCCGCAAGCAGCGGCTGTCCGCAAAGTATTGCTACCAACCAGATAACTATTTACAATAGGGTTATCGTTGATGCAGGCCCGGACCAGGTTAAAAAGCAGGGCGACCTTGTACAGTTGGCCGGAAGTTTCGGAGGGGGGGCTACATCAGTAAAATGGACAGGCGGCGCGGGGACGTTCTCCGACCCAACAAGTAAGGATGCTGTTTATACGCCGGCTACGGGAGAAAAAGTAGCGACACTAACTTTAACATCTAATGATCCTGCGGGACCTTGCGGTTCAAAATCGAGCACAGTTACTATAACTATAAACCCGGTGCCTGCCGCGCCAACGGCCCCTGGTAAATCTGTTTGTATAGGCAGTACAACCACCCTCGTAGCCACAGCGCCGGGCGGAACATACCGCTGGTATAGCGATGCTACCGGTGGAACGCCTCTTAAAGTTGGCCCGATATTTACTACCCCGCCTATACTAAACGATATTACTTATTATGTTGCGACAACTGTGGGCGGTATTACCAGTGCGCGTACCCCTGTTTTGGTTAAGGCGATACCCCCTCCGGCAGCACCTACGGTTGGCACCGATAACACAGCAACGGTTTGTGAAGGCCAATCTGCTATACTTACCGCAAGCGGCTCAACGGGCACCTACACCTGGTACAATGTGCCCGTCGGAGGCACCCCTGTACACCAGGGAAACCCTTTTCCTACAGCTCCGTTAACCATCAACAGAACTTATTATGTGGAGACTAAGGTTAATGACTGTATTAGTGAACGCACTAAAGTTGATGTAAAAGTTACGCCCGCCCCACAGGTAATAAGCAGCGCCACAGGCGATCCGATATGCAGCGGTACCGCGCTAAATTATGCGATCACCGCCGACCAGCCCGGCGCCACTTTTTCATGGGACCGCCCTGCTGTTGCCGGCATCAGTAACCCAGCAGTAACGGGGCAAACATCAAGCACAATTACCGAAACACTGTTAAATAACGATGCAAACGGCGCGGCTGTTGACGTGACTTATAAAATAACACCATATTTAAACGGTTGCCCCGGAGCTGTGTTTACATACACAGTAAAGGTAAATGCCACCCCCGTGGTTAAAAGCGCTCCGCCCGGCCCGGTTTGTAATGGTACAAGCACCAATTACGAAGTTAAATTTAACACCCCGGTAACGGTAACAAGCTTTACATGGGGCAGGGAGGCCGTTCCGGGTATCAGTAATGCTGCTGTAGCGGGCCAGGCGTCACCTACTATAAAAGAGGTGCTTTATAATACCACCAATGCGCCTGTTGAAGTTACCTATATGTTTAATTTTAAAACGGGCGACTGTCCGGGAGTTCCGTATCCGCTTAAGGTGACGGTTAACCCGGGAGCGGTAATTACCAATCCGCCGCCGCTGTCGTCTGTTATGTGTAACAACACCCCACTTGGGCTTACTTTAACATCCAATATATCTACGGCTACGTTTTTATGGAGCAGGCCGGCTGTCACCGGCATCAGCAATGCCGCGGTTACCGATCAAACCGCTAACCCTATTAATGAAGCCCTGGTCAATACCACAACAAACCCTATCCAGGTTTCTTACACCATAACACCTGTAGCATTTGGCTGCCCGGGTACTCCGGTTAAATATACGGTAACTGTAAGGCCCCAGACATTAAAAATAGAAGGGCACAGCAACAGCCCCGTTTGCGAAGGCAATGATATTATACTGCAAACCCAGCCTATAGCTGGTGCAACATATTTATGGACCGGCCCCAATAATTTCAGATCGGAAAGCCAAAGCCCAAGTGTAACTATTCCAAAAGCTACAGCCGCTAACGCGGGTCCTTATAATTTGTATCTGATAATTAATCAATGCCCGGGCGAACCATATATGGTGCCGGTTGAAGTACACAGTATCCCAATTGTTGACGCGGGAGGCCCGCAAACTGTTTGTGTCAGGGTTCCGTACATACAGCTTGATGGCAGCGTACAAAGTGCTACCGGCACAGGGACCTGGACCGGGGGGACGCCCAATGGCTTCTCTAAGCAGGATGATCCCAAAGCACGATATACTCCGACAACGGCAGAAAGGAATGCGGGATCGATTACCTTAACCCTTACATCAACCGGGAAGGATGATTGTGCTCCGGTATCCAAGGATGTTACAATTACCTTTGCGCCAAGCCCTGGTGCCGATGCCGGACCGCCAAGCATCGATAATGTTTGTATCCAGAGCCCAATGGTGCCGCTGAGCGGACAGGTATTTTCCGGAACTACAGTAAAATGGACATCGGCATCGGGATTGGGGCGATTTATCCCTTCGGATAATGTACTTAATCCAAGCTTTCAGCCAGACCCTATTGATATTGCCAAGGGCTCGGTTAAATTAACGCTTACCGCAACCCAGGCCGATGATTGTCATACCCCCACTGATGATATCACCATCAATTTTGTGCCGCCGCCGACGGTGCAGGCAGATGCAGCCGGCGATACGAGATATGTTTTAAAAGGGCATACGATCACTTTAAACCCGGTGGTAGGCAGCGAAAACGTAAGCTATGAATGGACTCCGGCCACCGGTCTGGACAACGCTACAGCTAAAAACCCGGTAGTAACCGGCGATCAGGATGTAATTTATCAACTGAAGATCACCGATAAGTCAAACGGCTGCGTTAACAAAAGCACTGTTGCGGTTAAGGTTTCGCCGGTAATAAACGTTAGTAACACCTTTACACCAAATGGTGATGGGGTAAATGACTATTGGGAAATTAAAGGCTTAGTAGCGTATGAAAACAGCACAGTTGATGTTTACAACCGCTACGGGCAACTTTTATTTCATTCTGTAGGATATCCTAAGCCCTGGGATGGCACTTACCAGGGAAAACCGCTGCCGTCCGGTACTTACTACTATATAGTAAATACAAAGATGAATAACATTGTTATTTCGGGCTATGTAGTGATTTTGAGGTGATTAGCATGAGTGTAGGGTTATATAACGCCTATTATTTAACTTACACGAAGTAACTTAATGGTATTGAAAACCAATATGTTCTTTCGGCTTTGTGCATTGTGCTTTTAGCTTTCATTTAAGAGATGTAAAGCGCCAAGTAATTTATTTAAAATAGCGCTTTATTATTTTATTGATAGCCGTGCCCCAAAACTCACCTAAAGCTTCGGCCCCTTTTTTATTGGGGTGAAGATAAAAAGTACCTTGTTTACCATTCTCGGGGATGAGATCAGTTAAATGATTTTTTTCGAAGTAGGCGAATGCTTTGGTATCGCCGACAAAAACCTGTTTGGGGTTTGTTGAGGCGTATGCTTTTACAAGCGCATCTATCATCGGCACATAGCTTTGCAGCCTGCTTAACCCTTCCTGCAAATATTTTGCTCCATTATAGGTGTTAGGACTATACCATAACGGGTGCTGGAAAATGATAACCGCTTTTGGAAAATCGGCTAAAAGTTTATCAGCTATGGTCTTTAAATTTTTTTGATAATCTTCAGGCGATACGGGCGCGCCATGCGGCCCGTGTATAGCACTGTCATTTGTACCCAGTTTTATCGAAAATATCAGTAAAGCATCCTTATTGGTAAACGCGCTGGCGGCTTCTTCAACTTTAGCAAAAGTACCTGTACCTGGCAAAAAATCGAGCGTGGTGTAGCCGCTATGGCCCTGGTTACTGAAGCTTACTGTGTCCAGGTTCTTTTGTTTTTGCAGATAAGCCACTGCCGTGGCTGGCGGCGCTTCAGTTGCCGGATTGGCCAGCTGCACGCCCTGGGTTATGCTGTTGCCTATAAATACAATGTTTAAATTTGGTTTTTTATGCTGCGCGAATGTTATTGCCGAGGCAACGAATAACAGAACAGCAGCTAACAGGTATTTTTTCATTTATAAATTGAGTATTGAAATTAAAAAATCGTTACCACTTTATCCCCATATTCCAGAACATGAAGGCCCATTTATCAACCTGGCCATTGATGAGCTGGGCTGTACTTTGTCCTGCTCCGTGGCCGGCATTGGTTTCAATGCGGATAAGTGTTGGCGCAGTACCCTGCTGGTATTCCTGCAGGCGTGCCGCGAATTTGAAGGAATGGGCTGGTACCACACGGTCGTCATGATCGGCGGTGGTAACCATGGTAGCAGGGTAAATGCCCGGTTTAAGGGCATGGTATGGTGAGTAGTTATAAAGATATTTAAACATTTGTTCCGAATCTTCGGCGGTACCATAATCATAGCTCCAGCCGGCACCTGCGGTAAATTTATTATACCTCAGCATGTCCAGCACGCCTACGGCAGGGAATGCTACTTTAAACAGGTCGGGACGCTGGGTTAGCATAGCGCCGATAAGCAGGCCACCGTTTGAGCCGCCCGACACGGCAAGGTAATCGTTGGAAGTATATTTATTTTTGATAAGGTATTCGGCCGCGGCAATAAAATCATCAAACACATTTTGTTTTTTTAGCTTGATGCCTTTGCGGTGCCAGGTTTCGCCATACTCGCCGCCGCCCCGCAGGTTAGGCACAGCATAAATACCTCCATGCTCAAGCAATATGATGTTTGATGTACTGAAAGCAGGGGTTAAGCTAATGCCAAAACCACCGTAAGCATACAGCAAGGTTGGGTTTTGCCCGTTAAGTACCGTCCCTTTTTTATAGGTGATGATCATTGGGATCTTTGTTTTATCCTTCGAGGTATAAAACACCTGTTTTGATTCATACTGTTCAGGATCAAACTTTGCCCCCGATTTTTTATAGACAGAGGAGGCGCCGGTTTCAATATCCAGCTTAAAAATAGTTGGCGGGTATATGTAATTGGTAAAAGTGTAATAGGTAACCTTCTCTTCTTTTTTTGCGCCGAAACCCGACGCGGAGCCTATTGACGGCAACTGGATAGTACGTTCAAGTTTGCCATCCATATTATATTGCTGGATCAGCGAGGTGGCATCCTGCAGGTATTCGGCAAAAATTTTACCTCCGCCGGTAGTGGCGCTTAATACGTTTTTAGTTTCGGGGATCAGGTTTTTCCAATGGGTGATACCCGGTTCGCCGGCATCAACAGTAACTATTTTAAAATTGGGCGAGTAGATATTGGTGAGGATATAAAGCTTGCTCCCCACATTATCCAAAACGCTGTGCTGGTTATCAAAATTGTTCACAATGTTAATGATCTGGCTGCCGGGTTTGCTCAGGTCCCGGATATAAAGCTCGTTGCCGGTTGTTGAAGTGGCGGCTGTGATCACCAAAAAGCGTTCATCCTCGGTAAGATAAGCTCCTATGTAACGGCGAGGGGTTTTATCACCGCCGAAGATCAGCTTATCGGTACTTTGAGGTGTGCCCAGCTTATGGTAATAAAGTTTATGAAACTGTGTCATACCCGAAAGCTGGCTGCCTTCTGTCGGCTTATCGTAGCTGCTGTAATAAAAGCCATCGGTACCATGCCATGCCAGTCCGCTGAATTTTACATCTTTCAGGGTGTCACCCACAACGCTTTTATCTTCGGTGTTAATAACGATGACCTTGCGCCAGTCCGAGCCTCCCTCAGAGATCTGGTAGGCTGCCAGCTCCCCGTTTTTGCTAAACTGGATGCCTTGTAAAGAGGTAGTACCATCGGCAGAGAATTTATTCGGGTCGAGAAAAACTTCGGGGGCGCCGTTATCGCCCAACTGGCGGTACAATACATTTTGGCTTTGCAGCCCGTCGTTTTTATAAAAGTAAACGTATTTGCCTTCCTTAAAGGGAGCGCTATATTTTTCGTAATTCCATAAAAACTCCAGGCGCTTATGAATGTCGGCCCGGTAGGGGATCTGATCGAGATAGTTGAACGTTACCTTATTTTCTTCCTGTACCCAGGCTTTGGTATCATCGGCATGGTCATTCTCCAGCCAGCGGTAGGGATCGGGCACTTGTGTGCCAAAATAGGTATCAACAACATCAACTTTTTTTGTTTTAGGGTATGGAAGTGTTTTTATAGTCATTTGTGCATGTGTATAGCTGCAAAATAAAACAGCTAATGCAAATAAACAGAACGTTTTTGTCATGGTTGTTTAAATTACAGGCAACTAAAGATAGCCATTCAGGCTACATTGCCGCAAGGCAATAACGGTTCAAAAGGTTAAAAGTTGTTAATTTTACACCCGATTGCTGTTTAATTGCCCGTGGCAGGCTATATTAGCGGCGTGAAAAAACCGTTGTAAAATAAGGGCAAATTATTAAAAATTACCCCTTTAACTTTTTGCAGTTGATAACCCGTGTGATTTTTAACCCGGAAGCGGAGCTTGTTATCACCGAAGTATCAATAATAATGCGTTTTTTTACACGTTTGCTTTGCGGTTAAGGATGCAGCGGCAACTAACGGTAATACAGTTACATAATAACAAACATGAAACAAACCCTTACTTTTTTTACAGCAGGCCTTTTAATACTGCTGGCATTTACTTCAAAAGCTCAGGATACCAACGATAAAGATGACGAAACCAAAGTAAAACTTAAACCTTATGTGGGCTTAGGTATGGGTATTTCTTATCCGTTAAGCGATTTCCAAAAGGTGGATTATAAGAATAATAAATCTGGCTTTGCAAACAAGGGTGTTACCTTTCAGCTTGACGGAGCATATTACATCTACAGAAATTTTGGTATCGGTTACACTTTCTCATACCAGGACCAAAGCAATTTTTCATATGATGACGACCTGATACTATCGCAGGGCTATACAACCGATTTTAAAGCCGACCAGGGAACTGTAACTGCCGATAAACGTTACCGTAGCTTTAACCTGTTAGTAGGCCCGCAATACACCTTTGTATGGCGAAGCCTGTCATTTGATTTAAGGGCATCGGCAGGTGCTATCAAAAGCCAAACATCACCGCAGTTAACCATTAGTGTTACAGGAGTTGACGCGCAAACCGGCAGCATTACCCAGCAAAGTGCCAAAGGCTATGCTTTTGCATATGGAGGCAGCGCGGCTATCAGGTTTGATATGGGTGCCGGCTGGGGATTATCGCTTAAAGGAAATTATGTTAAATCGCAGGGATATGATGTGACCACAACCGGGCGTACGCTTAATGTGGGCCGTTTGGTAACCAAACAGCCAATTACCGAAGGGCAGATTGTATTTGGCTTGTACAAAGCTTTTTAATTGAAGCTAAAAGCGAAATGCATAAAGCTTAAGGCTAAAAAACCTTAATAAGATTATTCTCTTATAAACAAGAAAAGCAGGTCAACGATCTGCTTTTCTTGTTTATAAGGCATTGATAGCTTATTAGTTAACCGTGATTTGCTCTGGTTTGTCGGCTACGATTTCGGGCTGACCTTTAAAAAACTCAAATGTGCCGGTTGCGCATACGTGTTTTCCTTTTATCGTAGACAGGTCGAGCTTTATTTTATTGCCCTTTATCGCTATGGTGTATTTTTGCCTTGGGTAAGCCGCGCCTAAGTTTAATAGGGTAAGTGTGTCGCTCACCGCTTTGTACGAGTAAACGGTATCGCACAAAGTGCCTGTTTTGCCTATATTAGCCTTGAAATCAGCCATCGTAAAGCCTTTTGACTGTGCAGATGCCTTACCGGCAAAAATGACGAGGATCAATGCCGGCAGTAGTAATTTTTTCATTATTGATATATCAGTGTTTTGATAATTGCTGGTCGTCATTCTTTTTATCGGGCGCAGGAGCATAGCCGTCTTCAAAATTTAAAGTAAATGACGATTCGGATGCGCGACTGGCGGCATTCAATCCGGCTACATCCGGCTCACTGTTATCGATTATTTCGTTACCGGTATCCTGGCCTTCGTTCTGCTCAAATTCGTTGCCGGGGTCTTTATCTTCCTGCGCATCGTCAAGATTTGGGTTTTCGAGGATTGCCATAATTTTAATGTTTAATGTATGCTGAATAACCACTAAGATACGGCGTTGTTTGCTGGTTATTGTGTAACAATCTTTATCTTTTCTGTTTGGCTGTTAAAACGTACTTTTGCCGATATGCCGGTTCGCGACAAACTCTATTTTGCTTCTGATGTTCATTTAGGCACAGGTACATATGCCTCAAGCCGCCAACGCGAAGATAAGATAACGCGCTGGCTCGACAGTATTAAGCATGATGCCGCCGAACTATTCCTGGTTGGCGATGTTTTCGACTTCTGGTTTGAATACAAAACCGTAGTGCCCAAAGGCTACATCCGTTTCCTTGGCAAACTTGCCGAACTTGCCGATGCCGGTGTAAAGCTTTACCTGTTTAAAGGCAACCACGATATGTGGATGTTTGATTATTTTGTAAATGAACTGGGCGCAACTATCATCAGCAATGAATTGAAAATTGAACGCGGCGGCAAAAAATTCTTCATTCACCACGGCGACGGGCTTGGCCCCGGTGATAACTTTTACAAGTTTTTAAAAGGTTTTTTCAGGAGCCGGTTTTGCCAGTGGCTGTTTGCCCGCATTCACCCAAACCTTGGCGTGGGAATAGCCAATAAATGGAGTCGCCACAGCCGGGATACGAATGCAAAGAAAGAAAATCCAAAACCAGGCGAACAGGAATGGCTGGTAAATTTTTGCCGTGAAGAATTAAAGACCAATTTTTACGACTACCTTGTTTTTGGCCATCGCCATATGCCGCTTGATATTCAAATGACCCCTAAAAGCCGTTATATTAACCTTGGCGAATGGATTTCATATTTTTCCTATGCCGTTTTTGATGGTAATGAATTGAGGCTGGAGTATTTTGTTTAGTTCATGGTTAATAGATCATGGTTCATGGTTTTTGATTGGACTAATTGATATTGATAGGGTGGCTTTGCTATGATCCATGAACTATGATCTATAAGCCGAGCTACTATGGTCCATGAACTATGAACCATAGGCGGGGTGCTCTATGATCCATCATCTATAAACTAAGAAAAACAACTTACAATCCGCTGAATTAAAATATGCAGTAAAATGCGTACTTTTGTGCACTTTTTTGCAGCAAGCCTGTAAGCCGCCCGAAACGTTAAATATTTCATAAGCCGGTTCAATATCAAACAGTTTTAGCTGCATCATTATTTATAAAATATGTTAGATAAATTAGAGCTGATATACGAGCGCTGGAAAAATGTTGAAGGTGAATTGAGCAATCCTGAGGTAATGCAGGATATGAAGCGTTTTGCCCAGTTGAATAAAGAATATAAAGACCTTGCCAAAATTGTTGATGAGTATCATATATACCGCAACATTATGAGCAATATCGAAACCAATAAAGAGATCCTGGCTACCGAAAAAGATGAGGAGTTTCGTGAGATGGCCAAAATGGAACTTGACGAACTGCTTGCTCAACAGGAAGTAAAGGAGGAAGAAATTCGCCTGATGCTAATCCCTAAAGATCCTGAAGATTCGAAAAATGCTATTGTGGAGATTCGTGGTGGTACCGGTGGTGATGAGGCTGCCCTTTTTGCCGGCGATCTTTACCGCATGTATATGCGCTATTGCGAAAAACGCGGCTGGCGTACCGAGCTGGTGGATTATACCGAAGGCACCAGCGGCGGTTATAAAGAGATTGTATTTAACGTAAACGCCGAAGACGCTTACGGGACCCTGAAATATGAATCGGGCGTACACCGCGTACAACGTGTGCCTGATACCGAAACACAAGGCCGTGTACATACTTCAGCAGCTTCGGTGGTTGTATTGCCCGAAGTTGATGAGTTTGATATCGACCTGCAGGTTAGTGATATCCGTAAAGATCTGTTCTGCGCTTCAGGCCCGGGTGGACAGTCGGTAAATACTACGTATTCGGCAGTAAGGTTAACCCACATCCCTACCGGTATTGTTGCCCAATGCCAGGACCAGAAATCACAATTAAAGAACTACGATAAGGCTTTACAGGTATTGCGTTCGAGGGTGTACGAAATGGAACTGCAAAAGCACCTGGAAGAAACATCAAAAAAACGTAAAACCATGGTATCAACCGGCGACAGGTCGGCCAAGGTACGTACCTATAACTATCCTCAGGGACGTTTAACTGAGCACCGGATCGGGTTGACTATTTACAACCTGCCGGGCGTATTGAACGGCGACCTGCAGGAAATCCTTGAATCGCTTCAGTTTGCAGAGAATGCTGAGAAGCTGAAAGAAGGGACAGTAGCGTAAGTTATAATCAGATATTAAATAGAAATCCCCAGCCGTAAGGTTGGGGATTTTTTTGTTTGTGAGAAACTATTCAGGGAGTTTGCTACTAACTTTTTAAAAAGATCGTCATGCCGAACTTGTTTCGGCACCCCACAGGACGAGTCGCAAATTTGCTTAGCAGGCTTGCTTAGCAAGTGGGGTGTTGAAACAAGTTCAACATGACTGGCTTTTGTAAACAAGCATGTGAGCAATCCCGTTTTTTTTAATTACAACTTAAACTTACCCTTCAAAGCCGCCAATTTCAAAGCCATATCTGTCTCCGGTTCTTTTTCAACCCTTTTATTAAAGTTGGCCTTGTTGTTATTGCCTTGCGGACGGCGGTCATCGCTCCGACGCTGGTTCGGTTCGCTTTTGTCGTTCTCTTTCATGGATAGGGCAATACGCTTGCGGTTCACATCAACCTCGGTAACAGTTACCTCAACCTTTTGATGTACTTTCAGTACCTCGTTAGGGTCTTTGATGTAACGGTTGGTGATCTGGCTCAGGTGAACAAGGCCATCCTGGTGAACGCCGATATCGACAAAAGCACCAAAGGCTGTAATGTTGGTGACGATGCCCGGCAGCTTCATGCCAACTTTCAGATCGCCGATAGCATTTACACCTTCTGTAAAGCTGAAAGCTTCAAACTGCTCGCGCGGGTCGCGGCCCGGTTTGGCAAGTTCGGCCATGATATCATTCAGGGTTGGCAAACCAACGGTTTCGGAAACATATTTTTGCAGCGGAATGCTTTTGCGCAGGGTTGGGTTGCTCATCAGGTCTTTCACCGTACACTTCATATCAGTAGCCATTTGTTCAAGCAAGCCATAACGCTCCGGGTGAACTGCACTGGTATCCAACGGATTTTCGGCATTGTGGATGCGGAGGAACCCTGCTGCCTGTTCAAATGCCTTATCGCCCAAACGCGGAACTTTCTTCAACTGCTCGCGGCGTTTAAAAGCGCCGTTCTGGTTGCGGTATTCCACAATGTTCTGTGCCAGTTGCGGACCAAGGCCTGATACATAAGCCAGGATCTGTTTTGAAGCTGTGTTTAGCTCAACCCCCACTGCGTTCACCGCGCTAATCACAGTGTCATCTAAAGAGGTTTGCAGCTTGTTTTGGTCAACATCGTGCTGGTACTGACCTACGCCAATCGATTTTGGGTCGATTTTCACCAGCTCGGCCAATGGGTCCATCAAACGGCGACCAATAGATACGGCCCCTCTTACAGTGACATCATAATCCGGAAATTCTTCCCTCGCAACTTCAGATGCCGAATAGATAGAAGCACCGCTTTCATTAACCATTACAATAGTCACGCCCGGTAAATTCAGGTTGCGAACAAATACCTCTGTTTCGCGGCCAGCGGTGCCGTTACCTATAGCAATAGCCTCGATATTATATTTCTGGAACAGGTGCTGTACTGTTTTTTCGGCTTCACGCGCCTGACCTGCACCCGTGTGCGGGTAAACGGTGGTATTTTCAAGCAGTTTGCCCTGTTCATCCAAACAAACCAGTTTACAACCTGTGCGGAAACCCGGATCAAGCGCCATTACGCGTTTTTGACCAAGCGGCGCGCTCAGCAATAGCTGGCGGGCATTCTCTGCAAATACGCGGATCGCTTCTTCATCGGCTTTCTTTTTGGTAAGCAGGCGCACCTCTGTTTCCATCGATGGTTTTAACAGGCGTTTGTAGCCATCGGTGATAGCCAGGCGGATTTGTCCGGCAGCCGGGTTGTTTGCCTTGATAACTGAATTTTCCAGTATCTCCAGTGCTTCATCTTCTTCAGGTTTCAGGTCGAGCCATAGGATCTCTTCCTTTTCGCCGCGTCGCATGGCTAATACGCGGTGCGATGGCGCTGTTTTAACAGGCTCAGTCCATTCAAAATAGTCTTTGTACTTAATGCCTGCCTCTTCTTTGCCTTCAACCACTCTTGATGCGAAAGTGCCTTTTTCAACAAACAGTTCACGGATTTTGGTACGTATTTCAGCATTTTCGGCAACGGTTTCGGCAATGATATCCCTTGCGCCGGCTAAAGCTTCTTCAACGCTGGCTACGCCTTTTTCATCGCTGATGTATTCGGCAGCTATCAGTTCGGGGTCGATATTTTTTTGTTCCAATAAAACATCGGCCAATGGCTGCAGGCCTTTTTCGCGGGCTGTAGTAGCACGGGTTTTGCGTTTTGGGCGATAAGGAAGATAAAGGTCCTCCAAAGTAACCATTGTTTCTGCTTCGTTGATCTGTTTTTCAAGCTCGGGCGTTAGTTTGCCCATATCTGTAAGCGATTTCAGGATAGCCTCGCGGCGTTTATCCAGTTCGCGCAGTTGCTGTACACGATCGCGGATTGCGGCAACCTGCACCTCATCCAAACTGCCGGTAAGTTCTTTACGGTAACGGGAAATGAACGGAACGGTAGCTCCTTCATCAAGCAAGCCTACCGTAGCGGTAACCTGCTTTTCAGCTACAGAAAGCTCTGCAGCTATTATTTTATAATGAATACTCATAATCAAAATTCGGACTGCGAAGTTGAGGGAATAGGCTTACAATTCAAAAAAAGATTGCTAACAAAAAGTTGAAAGTTTTGATTTGGCTATTGTTGGCAATGTAAATATAGGGTACATTTTGTTAGCCGGCAGTTTTAAATTGTCTCTGCGCGGACTAAACCGCCCGATGTTAAAAATGCAGATCTTTTCTTTAAGTTTCAAAATGCAAAGAATGCATGATCACGATAAGTAACATTAGCGCAATAGGTAATTAAGTAATGACAATTCGGGAAATGTATGGTCATTTATATCTTTTGCTTCGCCTTTATTTCCAGGTAGCGGTTTACTGTGTTTATGGTAAGGTTTTGGGGGGATGTCAGTATCGACTGGATGCCGTGGCTGGCCAGCTCTTTAACCATCAGCTTTTTATCGTAAGCAAACTTTTCGGCAATGGTTTTTATGTAGATGCCTTCGACATCTTTGGCAGGCTGTTCGCTCAGGGTTTTTAATTCCGTATTTTCAAAGAAAACGACCAACAGCAAATGAAATTTAGCTATCCTGCGTAAAAATGGTAATTGCCGTTGTAATGCCGAAAGGCTTTCATAATTGGTAAAGAACACCACCAAACTGCGCTGTTTTAATACCCTGCGTGTTGTAACATAAAGGGCCTCCATATTGGTTTCCAGATACCGGGTTTTTTCCTTGTATAAAACCTCCATTATCTTATTAAGCTGCGCGTAATTCTTATCGGCAGGCACTATAGAACCTATTTTTTCGCCTACAGTTATTAAACCCGCTTTATCTTCTTTAAGCAGGGCTACGTTTGATAGCACAAGGCTTGCGTTGATGGCATAGTCCAATAAACTTAACCCTTCAAAAGGCATCCGCATAGCCCGCGATTTATCAATGATGCAATAAACGTGCTGCGATTTTTCGTCGGTATAGGAGTTTACCATCAGGTCGCCCCGCCGGGCTGTGGCCTTCCAGTTTATGGTGCGATAGTCATCGCCCGGAACATAGGATTTTACCTGTTCAAACTCCATACTGTGGCCAATCCTCCTGATTTTCTTAATGCCTATCTCGGTGAGCCGGTTTGATATCGCCATCAATTCATACTTACGCATTTGTAAAAAAGAAGGATAAACGGGCAAAGTCTCAGCCTGCTCAAAATTGTAACGCTTAGATACCAGACCAATAGCCGATCGCACAAAAACCCGAATAAAGCCAAACTCATATTCGCCCCGGCGGGTTGGCCTCAGCATGTAATTGATCTGCTTACGTTCGCCGGGGGCAAGGGTTGTAGCAAACCAAATATCACGTTTCTGAAACTGTGCGGGGATCTCATCTATAATTCCGGTGTTAATCCTGAAACTATACCGGTTTTCGATATAAATACTAAGTTCGTTTTCGTCGCTGTTGCTCAAGCGTTCGGGGGCAAGGCGTTTGGCAAACACGCCATCGGCAACACGGTAAAGTATAAACAAATCGGCAATTAATAATGCCAATAAGGCGTAAAACGCGATGTCGGGCATAATGCCCAACCACGGGAAGAAAAATGAAAGTAAATACAATACCACACAGGTAGCAACTGCGCCGAATAAACGGTTAGTTAAAAACAAGTTGGTATAAAATAGTCGGAATAGTTTTTTCACGCGCTTTACTATCGTGGCACTTCAATTTTTTGTATTACCTGGGTTATCACCTCGTCGGGCGTTACGCCTTCCATCTCCTTATCAGGCGTTAACATAATCCGATGGCGCAGCACAGGAGCGGCAACATAAATAATATCATCGGGGGTAACAAAATCACGCCCCCTGGTTGCAGCAAGCGCTTTGGCTCCATTAACAATAGCCAGCGACGCACGTGGCGAGCCTCCCAGCTGCAGGGATTTGCTGTTACGTGTTTCGTGGATAATTTTAGCTGTAAACTCCAGGATCTTATCTTCTACATGCAGGGCCCTCACCTGGTTGCGCAACTGGTTGATATCAGCAGCGGCGAGTAAAGGTTGTACCTGGCTTAGCTGATCGGTTGTTTTTTGCTGATGCTGACGACTAAGGATAGTTATTTCTTCTTCAAGTGTCGGATATTTCACTTCTATCTTAAACAAAAACCTGTCAAGCTGGGCTTCAGGCAGGCGGTAGGTACCTTCCTGCTCAACCGGGTTCTGTGTTGCAAAAACGGTAAAAGGCTCTTCCATTTTATAGCGGTGCCCGTCAATGGTAAGCTGCCGTTCTTCCATTACCTCAAACAAAGCCGATTGTGTTTTTGCCGGTGCACGGTTGATCTCATCTATCAGGATGATATTACCGAAAATAGGCCCTTGTTTAAATTCAAACTCGGTTGTTTTAGGGTTAAAAACAGAGGTTCCCAGGATATCCGATGGCATCAGATCTGGTGTGAACTGAATACGGGAGTACCGGGCATCTATTGTTTTGGCGATAAGCTTTGCGGTAAGCGTTTTAGCAACGCCCGGCACACCTTCAATCAGGATATGGCCATCGGCGAGGATCCCCGCAATAAGCAAATCAATAGAATCATGCTGACCTACGATGATGGTTGCCAGCGTGGCTTTTATTTGCTCAACAGCAGTGCTTAATTTAGATAGATCGGTACGTTGTTCAAAAAATTCGTTTTCCATATTTATCTGGATTGGATATAAAATTGTTCAATAAGTTGGTTGAGCCTGATGAGCTCCTGATCTGTTACAATGTCATGAGTACTGATGAAGATAAATGCACCTGACAATTCACGGGCAAGATCTTCGGTTGCACCGGTACGGTTAACCAGTTCTTCTACAAATTCGGGACCTGGCCGGTTTGATTTTATCCGGTAGGTTTCGCGTATAAAAGCCCAGAAATACTGCATTTTTTTCCGGGCGATGTTAATGTTGTCCCTTCGTTCATAGTATACCTGCCCTACTACGTTCACGAAATCCACAGTTGAATTTTCGAGCGGTTTAATAATTGGAATGATCCGCTGACGCCTTTTTGCCTCATATAGCACAAATATCAGCAAGGTAAACAATGCCAGATAGTAAGCCGCTTTTAACTGCGCATTCCCAAGGAATACCCTCATCGGCGAGTCATTCTCTCCGGTACCCTGAGTATAATATTCGTCCCAAACTATCTCCGGTGTTTTCTTTACCATGGATAAAGCGGTAGAAGCCCATTCGGCCCCCTGAGGCTTTAACAAGCTGTAGTTAGTGAACATACCCGGATTGGGCGTTAAATACAGGTTGCCTTTCCCCATCGGATACTTCAGTAAGTTGGCCTTATGGTCGTCCGTTTCACCTATAACTACTGCATGTGCGGTATCAAATTTATCGTAATAGCCTGCCGTTAAACCTTTATCAACAAAATAATTCACCTCGGGCGACAGGGCCGGGTTTACAAAATGCATTAACGTATGAGCATTCCCATTAACCGCAAATTTATTAGTGATGCTTATTTTAAGTTCCTTTTCGAAATCGGCCCCTAAAAATCCGGCGGCGATAAAAACGTCATTACCGGCAGTAATATATTGTTTAAGCTGTTTAAAATCGGGCTTGGTAATATTGAGCCCCCCTGCTATGATAATATAGGATGAACCCTTAATGGAATCTTCGGCAATAGTATTGTAAATGGCCTGGCGTTTAGGTTTGATCACGGCTCCGGGAAAAATATCCCGGGCACGCTCATAAAGTACCCGCGTACCATATGGGATTTTATCGGTATTGCTGAACGTAGGCGTCCAGTTAATATCTTTGGGCTTGTTCATGTTTGCTACTATGTAAACAGTAAACAAAGCTGTAGCTATTATAAAGTAAATCTTAAGGTCCTTCATAACAGCTGCTTTTTAAAGTTTTGAAACAACTGGTTTATATTGCCAAAAGCAGCACCATCTATATTAAAACCGCCATACCATACATATTCAAACTGCCGGGTCAACGACACAAAAGACTGCCGTACGGATGGATTGTTTAATTCGTACACATATGCTGAATTGGTTTTTTCGGGCAGCCATTGGATAAGACCGTTATCACTGAGCTGTTTTAAACTCCGCAGATAAAGCAGGCGAACAGCCAGCCGGTAGTTATGATTTGAAATTGCCTTTTCAATCTCCTCATCAAAATTAATTTCGTGGATATTCTCTGCCGATTCGGTATAGGCCAGCGGTGTTTTACGGGATTTACCTAATAACAGGCTGCCCATATCCATACCCAAAAGTTTCATGATGAAGAAAATGATCGCACCTACAGCCAGTATCAAAAAGAAGTACTTTAAAAAAGTTCCAAAGCCGGGGCTTATACTTAAGCTGCCAAATAAGGTACGCCAAAACCACATCCAAAACCTATCCCAGAACGACAGCTCATTGCCTATACTTTTATCGTTATACTGATATTCCTTGTCGGCCCGGTATTTATCAAACGCGTCTTCGTTAAAACGGCGTACGTTAACCTTCGAACTATCCATACGCAAAACCGGGGGCTTTTTTTTAGCAACGGTATCTGTTTTTAAGGGGATAGCCTGTCCGCCAACTTTAGCCGCAGCCGGCTCAAGGGCAAAGCATAACAGTATGAACAGGATTAGTATCGGTTTAGGCATAACTCAATTAGTATTGTTCGGCAGGCAGATCGTCGGCTTTATCGGCATGTGTGCCAAATGCTTCTATACGCTCTAAGATCCCGGTTCCGTCTTTTCTTTCCTGGAGGCTAAAATAACACAAGGCAATGGCTATGGTTGGAATAGCATAAGTAAGTAGTAAAATATTTTGAAGCATACTGAAAAATATCACTGCTGCTATTGAAAGATATTTAAAAGAAACGAGGATCCGCAATGAGGCAACAAGCATTAAAGGTATACTGGCAATTGAATTACTTACACTTACTATCAGCGAGCAAACAAATATGATCCCAAAAACCATCCACCAGTGATCTTTTATAAGCCGGAAGCCTTTATTGAATGAGTATCCAAATGAGGCGTTCTCCATGATCATGGTAGGCAAAATAAGGTAAAATATCGGCGTAAGATATATGCCTGGTATTATACAAAATAAAAAACCGAAAATGAGCAGGATGAATAATAAAAGACCACTCCCTAACGAACGGAAAAAGTAATATTTAAAATAACCCCAAACGTCTTGTGCCGTTGGTTTATCTCCTTTTTTTTCAAGATAAACTGCGACAAAACACAGGGTGGTAAGGTATATAAAAAATTGTGCCAGCATCATTACAAAACCGTTTGCTGCAGCACTTATACCCACTTTGAGGGTGCTGTTATAGTCGCCTTTAGCGCCTGCATCAAGACTGTCATAAACAGATAATTGTGAAAATGCAGTGGCAACAGTACCAACCAGCAAAAAAAAGCCGCAGATAACGAGTAATGACGAAAAAAGCGGTTTGAAATTCTGTTTCAGGAAGGTGAAGGTGTCATTTATTATTTCGCCAAAATCACGGATCCTCCTCAGTTCAATAATATATTTCATTTAATGATCGGTATTAATATAGTTTAGGTTTTTATTCAGTTTTGCAGGATAAAGTATCACATACCATATCATGAACAGTAATGATGAGGCTAATATAATAATACTTAACCAAACGGGCATTTCGGTATGGCGCGTTACAAAGCTTTCAAAAAAAGCGGCTAATAATATGATGGGAATAAGGCCTACTGTAATTTTCAAGCCCTCAAGCGCCCCTTTTTTTAATGATTGCAGCCGGGTATACGTTTTGGGAAACAACAAACTGTTACCAAGTACTAAACCGGCACCACCGGCCACAATAAACGACGACATTTCAAGCGTACCATGGATCCAAATCACCAGTATGGATTGGATTCCCAGTCCCTTGCTGAAAAAATAATACTGAAATGAGCCAAGCATAACGCCGTTCATTAAACTGGCGTATAATGAACCAACAGAAAAAAATAAGCCCATCACAAAAAAGCGCAGTTCGACATAAACATTATTGATGGCTATCTGGAAAAACATCAGGCCCGAAGAACTGCTTTTATATACACCGAAAGGATCACCTTTCGCGATGTTATCATTGGTCATGTTCACATAATCATCGCCAAGGATAAGCCGTACAAAATGATTATCGTATTTGGCCGAAAGCACTCCCATACAGGTAAAAACCGCAAAGAAGATAAGCGAATACAATAACTGCCTGCGATGCTGAAAAAAAAGCAGCGGCAGTTCGTATCGCCAGAAAGCTGCAAACCTGTTACTTTTTTCCTTTTGATTTTTGTAAATGTCCTGGTGAAACGTTGATGCAAGCCCGTTAAGGTACTTTGTTGTATTTGACTGCGGAAAGAAAGTTTTGGCGTATGCCAAATCATCAGTAATGGCTATAAATGCGGCAGCAAGCTCATCCGGATCGGTTGGCTTATTGGTTTCATAGGCCTTCCATTTTTCGGTATTTTGTTTGATAAACAGCGCCTCACGCATTTTAAAAAGCAGGTTTTATTTTTTGTTAAAATACTCACAAATCTTTAATATGCTATCATATTTTACACTAACAAATTTATCTTTGTTAAGATGCAAACCATAACCGTACACACAACACAAAATATTGATATAGACTATGAAATAGCCGGTATTGGCGAACGGATAGTTGCCCGCATAATTGATTACGCCATTTTCATTGCTTTCTATTTCATCTTTATTTTTCTGATCATCGGAAAAATGCCCGAAAGCGTGCTGGTAACATGCGCAATTATCATGGCGGCGATATTTGTATTTTACGATTTGATTTGCGAAACGCTGCTTAATGGCCAAAGCGTTGGCAAGCGGATAATGAAGATACGGGTGATTAGCCTCAATGGTAACCGTCCCCGCTTTGGACAGTACCTGTTAAGATGGCTGATGCGCATGGTTGATTTTGGCATTACCCTTAACCTTGGCGCACTGCTTTGTGCCCTGGTGACTGAAAACGGCCAGCGTATAGGTGATGTGGTTGCCGGAACAGCTATGGTAAAAACACATCCGCGTACCAAAATAGACAGCTTAACATTCAGGCCATCGGGCGACGATTATGAACCTACTTTTAAAGAAGTAGCTGTGCTAAACGATAACGATGTAAGGCTGATAGCCGACGTGATACATAATTACATGAAAACGCATAATGCCGTGGTTGTTTACAACATGGCAACAAAACTAAAAGAGCATTTGAAAATAGCCACACTGCCTCCCGATATGAACGACCTACA
This sequence comes from Mucilaginibacter sp. Mucisp73, assembly GCF_059491465.1. Taxonomy (NCBI): domain Bacteria; kingdom Pseudomonadati; phylum Bacteroidota; class Sphingobacteriia; order Sphingobacteriales; family Sphingobacteriaceae; genus Mucilaginibacter; species Mucilaginibacter sp. Mucisp73. Next base: position 6,660,649 of record NZ_CP168507.1, read on the forward strand.
GTTTTTACAGGCTATTATCAAAGATTACAGCCATGTAAGCGCCATGTCTGAGCCTTATCAATAAGCAACATGATTATAAAGATGCCACATCTTTATAACATAGCTGATAAGCACGATACTACCATTGATCATAAAAACGGTTTTCTTTACAACCGCTTTGTCAGTATCAAGTTTAAAAATAACATCGGCTATGCCGTAGATAAAAAAAAGGATCAGCGGAATAGCCGCGGGATATAAAAGGAAGCTTTTTTGAAGATCGCCCCGGATAAGGGCTATAACCGATCGCTGAAAACCACAGCCCGGACAATCAATACCCGTAAGATATTTAAAAGGACAAGGTAACAAATGCCCCTGCAGCCAGTGGATAAATCCCAACGGGCTGCAGGAAGCATATATCATGATATTATTTACCCACATTAATAGTTTTGTGGAGGTGGGTTTTGATTATTGAACGGATCGCGGTAATCATTTGGGTTAAATGGTGCAGCGCCCTGTGCTTCTTTGGCAGATGGACCCAAATAGGTTGCGCTTCCAAATCCAAGAATCGGATAAAAAATAAACGGGAAGATAATCAGACCAATTGTAAAACCTTCACTTTTACCAAAGCTTTTACTTAACAGGTTAATCATCCAAATACCAAAAATTATATTAGCGCAAGGGATCAGAAGCATGATAATCCACCATATAGGTTTTCCAATTATCTCAAGTAGTACAATGATGTTGTAAATTGGAATGATTGACGCCCAACCAGGTTTTCCTGCTTTGGTGTACACTTTCCAACTACTAATCACCACGATAACCCAGATTATAAGGCACGGGATGAAAAATGCACCAAAAATAGCACCAGCCATGCCCGCAGACATGTCGGAAGAAGAAGTGTAAGAATCCATAATTTTGTTTAGTGTTTAAGTTTAAGTGTATTATTTGTTTAAGTTCAACGCAAATTATAAATTATTTTTATCAAAAGCACCAGCATAACGTATTTATTATAGAACCTGTAATTATAATTTATCCTTAATTTTGACTTGATGCAAAGAGAACAGATTTCGGTTTTTGATATGTTTAAGATAGGCATTGGCCCGTCGAGCTCGCATACGCTTGGCCCCTGGCGTGCCGCGCAGCAGTTTGTGCAGTCGCTTGAGCAACAGGGGGTGCTGCCGATGGTGCAGCAGGTTAAGATCTTATTATATGGCTCATTAGCCAAAACAGGTCATGGGCACGGTACGGATATAGCTATATTATTAGGTTTAAGCGGCGATGACCCGGTTACTTTCGAGGTGGACCAGGTAATACCTAAAATTGAGCAGATCAAAAGCTCGCATGAACTGATCATCGGTGGTATTTTACCATTGAGTTTTTATGCTGAGGATGACCTGCTGTTCCTGTTTAACGAAAGCTTACCTTATCATCCAAACGCGGTAACTTTTCAGGCATTTTTAAGTACCGGAAAAGCAATTTCTGAAACATACTACTCGATAGGAGGTGGTTTTGTGGTGAAGGAAGGTGCTTCAGGGCAATCAAAAGCGGAGGTTGACCTTCCCTTCCCGATTGATACCGCAGCCGATCTGCTGCACTGGTGTATCAAAACAGGTCTTCGGATTTCGGAAGTTGTAGCCGAAAACGAGCTGGCCTGGCGCAGCGAACAGGAAACCCGTACCGGGGCATTGAATATCTTCAAGGCATTAAAAGAGTGTATTTACCGGGGATGTCACACTACCGGCCAATTGCCTGGCGGGTTAAATGTGGCAAGGCGCGCCGCAAAATTAAACGCAAGGCTCATCGGGAATAATAAATACAGCAATTATGATGAATGGATAGCAGCCATCAGAAATACCGGCGACAGCTTTAAAAATACTTTAGATTGGGTAAGCTGTTTTGCATTAGCCGTTAATGAGGAGAACGCTTCATTTGGCCGTGTGGTAACTGCGCCAACAAATGGCGCCGCAGGTGTTATTCCTGCAGTGCTCCAATATTATATTGCTTTTTGCGATGGCAATACCGAACAAAAGATCATCAACTTTTTATTTACTGCCAGCGAGATCGGAAGTATCTTTAAAAAAGGCGCTACCATATCGGCAGCCATGGGCGGCTGCCAGGCCGAAATTGGCGTATCATCTGCCATGGCTGCGGCAGCATTAACCGAATGTATGGGCGGTACCCAACGCCAGGTACTTATGGCTGCCGAAATAGCCATGGAACATCACCTCGGCCTCACTTGCGACCCGATTGGTGGGTTGGTACAGGTCCCCTGCATTGAACGTAATACCATGGGTGCTATCAAAGCTATCACTGCCTCACAACTGGCGTTGCAAAGCAATCCCGAAAAAGCGAAGGTAAGCCTTGATGCAGTGGTAAAAACGATGTGGCAAACCGCGCTTGATATGAACTCAAAGTATAAGGAAACAAGTGATGGCGGATTGGCAATTAATATCCCTATCAGTTTGCCGGAGTGCTAATTACTCACTTCTTAAACAGCCGTGAATCAAATTCAAAAAATTCATTTTTCTTGAGTGCAAAATCTAATGTCCATTATCTAACCTACAATCTTTTGATTATCTACCTCACCGGCTTCGGAAACACCGGCAAACTTTCGTGCCCTTCAGCATCAACAGACTGTACCGCGAAGAAATAATTATCCTTTGAGTAATTCAACGTAGCTATAGTATCGGTTACATAGAATTTCTTTTCCCAATAGGGACTGATGGTTTCGCGCATCAGTACATAATAGCCGGCGGGCCTTTTACCCGTGGAAGGTACTTCCCATTTTAATTTAGTTTTATTGGTTAAGTCGCTGGTGATCACGCCTACATTCTGAGGCCCGGCCGGGGCTGAAGCGAGATTAGCCAATACTGCAAGGTTCATGCGGGCTACTTTTTGCACATAATTAAAATCAACAAAGTCGGGCAGGTCGCCGTACTCAACACCGTTTTCGGCGCGGATATTCTGATGCTGACGATTAAAATTCTCGTTCATTTCAGTAAACCTTACAGCCGTAAAGCCCTGTTCTAAAAATGGCAAATGATCGCCACCGCGCAAATAGCGATCTCGCCGGTAAATAAGCTTTACGTCTAATTGATCAACATAACGCTCTCCAATTTCTTTGGTATACCTTGCCAGTTGTCTCGACGGACTATCATTTTCTCCTCCTAATGATTTCAAAGCTGCCACTTGTTTATCGGTAGCTGCTGTAGGTACACCATCGCTAAAAACACGTACGCTGCGGTTATCTTTCAGGTCGGTTTCCATGCCATAAGTATTGCCTACGATATCATTATTCAGCATGGCATCTACATTCCAGTTTTCTGCTTTGGCACGTTTAGCTACATTGGCCGATCCGTAAAGCCCTTGTTCTTCACCAACTACCGTCATGAAAATAATAGTAGCCGGGAAAGATCGTTTAGCCATCACCCTTGCCAGTTCCATTGAAAGTGCAGTGCCCGAAGCATCATCATTTGCGCCCGGTTCAACACCATTGGCATCCATCACATCATTTATGCGGGAATCATAATGGCCTGATACCAGATATATCCGGGTATCGTTCGGATCGGTACCTTTCAGTGTGGCCAGTACGTTTTTGAGCTTGATGGGTTTATCGATACGTGTACCTTTAGGCTGTGTGAACGTATCAAACTGTACGGTCATCCTCCCGTTTGATTCCGAAGCATATTTCTCCATTTCGGCCTTGATCCAGTTGCGCGCTGCACCGCTGCCCGTGGTTTTACTGGTTGTATCGCTCAGCGTGTGCCTGCTTTTAAAGCTAACCAGTTTGCGGATGGTAGCCTCAATGTTTTTGGCTGATACCTCATCAACCATTTGCTTAATGCCAGCGTCCTGTTTTATGATGGTTTGGGCAGTGGCAGGCAAGGTTAAGATGAGGAGGAGGAATGGGAGGATGTGTTTCATATGATGTATGTCTGAAACCCGAATTTATGGAATTAATGAATTTGCAGAATGAAACATATTGTAATAATCACGTGATGCGATTTCTCCTATGGCGAGTTTAAATTTGTACGTTTAAGGTGGTAACACCGATCACAGCGCATTTTTAGTGTAACCCTGTACCTTTTATAAATAGCTGATTGTTAGATTAATATTAAGAAATATTCGAATTTGTGTTAACCCTGTTAACCCCTGTCGCTTCTTTTGTGGTCAATGTGATCACACCGCCAAAGGCAAAACGGGAGGATGTGTTTCATATGATATGGTAGTGGCTTTTTTTAATGTAGAGACGCATCACATGCGTCTATCGAACTATTTATTTCCGATTGCCTGTCCTGCGAGAGACGCAATTATGCGTCTCTACATCAGCATATTTTATTCCTCCTCCTCCGCAACAATCCCCAAAATCTCATCGGCTTGTTTAAAATTACTTTTTACAAAATGGCACCAGTCGCATTCTTTTTTGCCGCAACCTGTGCTGAAATTGTGGGCCATGATCTGCTCATAAGTGTCCTTAATCTGCCCGGTTACTGTCTCTACGTCTTCCGGTGTTATCACAAATTTTTCGCGGTAATATTCACCATCGCTTATGGGTTCAACAAAATCAAAAATGGTGCTGATCACCTGCCAGTCGGTAGTGCGGTCATGATCTATCAGTATTTTATAGAAAACAGCCTGTCGCCAGTAATCGCCGCCGTTGGGCAAATCATTGGTTGGGCGCAGTAGTTTATCTTTTGCATTTTTAGGCTTACCAGTTTTGTAATCAACAACGGTAGCCTGCTTGCCGTCAAACTCTATTTTATCCAGGTTACCTTTAATAGGAACACCTGCTACTTCAATGTTTTTTATAGATCGTTCGGTAACAGCTATCTTGTTCCAATGCGGTACGTTTTGTTCATAATATGGCGGCAGGATCTTCTCGCCATAGGCAGAGCGCAACTTAAATTCATCTTTAGTAAATGAATCGCGATTGCGGGCCATATACCATCTAAACTCGCGCATAAAATTTTCCGTACTCAAAAACTCGTTATCATTATCCTTCAACTGCCTGTATGTTTTGTTGAGCGCCCAGTGTACTGCCTGCCCAAACGTAGCCGCCGGACTTTTACCCGATGGCACCCTGATCAAACACTGAAAATAAAATCGCAGCGGGCAGTCCAGGTAACTGCTCAGGTGGGTTACCGATAGCGTGTAATTCTGCAGCAGCTGGTTGATGTAGTTTTTATCCAGCAACTCAACCTTTGGTTTTTCGGCTTCGCTGAATTGGGTTGCCTGGAACTCGATCATATCCATAACATCCACTTTAGGATATTGTACCTGCATATTGGTGCTGGCTAATATCTCGCCTATAAATTGGCTTGCCTCCTGGTCTTTGTCCTTCCTGTCCTTAGCGGCGTATGAGATCATAAGGTGCTGCTTGGCACGCGTTACCGCCACATAAAACAGGCGGCGCGCTTCCTCTTTCTGTGCAATTTCATCAGCGGCGGAACGGGTGAGTGTGTCGGGATAGCTGAAACCGCTGTTACGGCCTTTGCTGTCCCAGGTACGTTTGTCGCAGCCAATAAAAAACACATATTCAAACTCAAGGCCTTTTGAGCCGTGTGCCGTGAGGAAGTTGACACCATTCTCCGAAAAGATGCTTTGGTTAAGTTCCAGGCGGATCTGATGTTTCTTCATCATTTCGATGGTCGAGATCAAATCAGGCAGGCTGATGTCGGGCCTTTTGCGGCTTTCATCTTTCAGGAAATCGAAAAAGCTGGTAAGCATTTGCATGTAGCTGCCCTTATCCTGTTGCTGCATAATATATTTCAGGATGCCCATTTTGGCTATCACACTTTGAAAAAGCTGTTGCAGCGTAACGCTAACCGACTCTTTGAGCAGGTAATCAATATTGCTTACCAGGTACCGCATCTCCTGTTGCTGGTCGGGGTGAAAAAGGTCTGCTTGTTTGGGTGGCCTCATCTCGCTTACGTAACGGCGGATAGAAGTTTTAGGCTGATTGTAAGTCAGCGTACCAAAGTTTTCTTTAAACACGGCAACGCTTGCCTTGGCAATTTCAATAGGGGGGATGTTAAAGAAATCATAATGCATGATCTCAAACAACAATTCATCCCCGCTGTATGGCGAATCGAGCTCCATGGCCAGGTAACGTAAGATATTAATGATCTTTTCTCCAAAGGGTTGGGTAAGCACATCTATCTTGCGTTTGGTGTTTACCTGAATCTTTTGCACATCCAGAAATTTGATCATCTCCTCAACCTGGTTGTGGTTACGGTAAATTACCGCTATCTCGCCCGGAGGTACACCGTCAGTAACCAGTTGTTTTATCTGTAGCGATACATCGACCAATTCTTTATCGGGGTTCTCGTACTCCCGGATTACCGGTTCAACCAACAGGTTATTAAAACGCGGGTGCGACGATTTTAAAGCTTTATCTAAATTGAGCTGACTGGTTAATCGCTCAAAATTGTTGTCGATAAGCGCTTTTGAAATATCGAGGATCTGCTGACTGGAGCGATAGTTATGTTTTAGCACTACGGTGTATAGTGTATCTACATAGTCATTGGCAAAATCAAGGATGTTTTTCATGTTGGCTCCCTGAAATTTAAAGATCGACTGATCATCATCGCCTACCACAAAAACATTCGGGGTATCCCAATAATTAAGCAAAAAGCGCAGCAACTCGTTTTGCGATCCGCTGGTATCCTGGAACTCATCAACCAAAATATACTGGTAACGCTCCTGGTAACGGCGCAGGATCTCCTCATTATCGCGGAACGCGCGCAACACCCAAATGATCATGTCGTCATAATCATAGCGGCCGCGGCTTTTCATTTTTTCTGTATAGTTTTGGTACTCTCCAACAGCAGCCAGCAGTTTTTTCATCACGTCATGCGCGGCGTCGATATCTTTTTGCTTCGGATCACCAATCTTGATGCCCGCTTTGGCATTAGCCCGTTTATAAATAAACTCCTCGCGGTTAGGCAAGTCTTCAAGATAGTCATTTACCGCCTGTTCGATCATTTCGGCGTTCCAGTTTTCCCGCTTCATAGTGCTGAACAGGCTTTTAAGCCGGGGAACATCGTAATAAATATCGCCCGTAAAACGCTTCAGCAGGTGATCGTTCGGGAACTCATCAACCAGTTCCCGGAATAGCATAGCCGATTCCAGGTCGGAAAGCGACTCCAAATTCAGCTTGCCGAAATATTCCAGGTTTTCCTGGATAATCTCATTACAAAACGCATGGAACGTATATATATTAATACGGTAAGCATCGGGGCCGATAAATTCAAACAGACGTTTACGCATGGCCACTGCGCCGGCATCGGTATACGTTAAGCACAGGATTTCGCTGGGTAAAGCGTCTGTATCAGTCAGGATTTTACCTATCCGCGCTGCCAGGATCTGCGTTTTGCCTGTACCGGGGCCCGCTACTACAAGTACAGGGCCATCCATTTTGTTAACCGCGGCCAATTGCTCGGGGTTTAAACCGGCTAAGGCTTCCTGAAATTTAGCGTTATATTTATTGAATGTAGATTGCATAAGCCCCCTCTAAATCTCCCCCTGAAGGGGAAGACTTCTAATTTGGTTATTAAAATTCTTTGTATTCTGATGCTTGATAGTCGGGCGTTCTTAGGATACTTATCTGAACCCCAAAACCACCGATATCAAAATTAGGACTTAAAATGGAAATTGATTGCCTCCCGTTAATATTATACTTGAACTCCCCCTTTAGGGGCCGGGGGGGCGACTACAACCCCATCCCCGTAGTAAATAAAGCATTCACGCTTACAGGAAGCTTACCGGTAGGCTTTAAACGACCGCTAAGCACTTTCGCCGCCGACTGTTGCAGTTCGGGCGACATCTGGTAGCAAACCAATAAACTGCTAGCTTTTTCAAGTCCCGGCAAACCCGCTATGGTATAAGCATTGGCAAACACACTGAATACTGTGTTTTTGCGTGATGCCAGATCGGCAATCATTAGCTTTACATCGCTGCTGTAATCAAGCTTGCTCTGCGGGCGCAGACGGGTATCATGTATGCCTACAATAATCTGCTGGTACTGTTTAAGCCAGTTCAGGATGTTGGTAACTTCAATCGCCGGTGCGTCTTTATTAACTATAAATATGCGGCTGTTCGGGAAACTTTTTACAACCTCCATCTGGAAAAGCGTTGGCGAGCTTACGCCTATACTCACGATGGCTGTTTTTAAAAATGGATTAAGCTTTACATTATTGTTCTTCAATTGGGTTACCGCGGCATCGCTTAGTTGTTGCACCAGTGCTTTGGCGGCATCGCTGTTAATGTCCTGGCTTAAATTGGTTAAAGCAGTTGGTTTGTATTGATTAAGCCCTGCCCAGTATTTGGCAACTAAGATCTTTTTGATCCGCGCTTCAAACTCAACAGCACTAACGCTGCCATGCCTCACAGCTTTGCGGATCAGGCCGATAGCCCGGTCTGAGTTTTCAGATAGTTCGATGATATCATTGCCGGCAATAAATGCCCTTACATCGGCTTCACCGTTGGGGAAATATTTGGTTACCCCTTTCATTTCCATCGCATCGGATATCACCAGGCCTTTAAAGTTTAACGAATCTTTCAGAATTCCGGTAATAATAGGGCGCGAAAGGGTTGAGGGGAGTTTTGGCGTATTATCTAAGGAAGGGATCCCCATATGAGCGATCATTACCCCACTGATACCCGCATTGATGGCTTCCCGGAAGGGATACATCTCCAATGAATCTAATCGACTGCGACTATAAGGAAGCAGCGGCAAATCAAAATGCGAATCGACATTGGTATCGCCATGCCCCGGAAAATGCTTAGCCGAAGTAAGCAAGCCTGCATCCTGCATGCCTTTAAAATAAGCAATGCCTTTTTTGGCCACGTTATACATATTATCGCCAAAAGAACGGTAATTGATAACCGGGTTATTAGGATTGTTGTTCACATCCATATCGGGGCCAAGGTTCATTTGCATACCCAGGCGTTTAAAATCATAAGCTACCTGTTGCCCCATTTTGTAAATCAGGTTATTATCCTGTATGGCACCAAGGGTCATTTGGTATGGATATGATATGGTAGAGTCCAGGCGCATACCCAGGCCCCATTCGCCGTCCATAGTTATAATTAAAGGTACTTTGGCCAGTTTCTGGTATTTATTAATTAGGTTGGCCTGACGCACCGGCCCACCCTGAAAAAACACAACGCCCCCCAATTGCTGCTCTTTAATCACCTGCCCAACCGAATCTTCATAGGCTTTCCCTTTATTGGTATGCGCCCGTACAAATAATAATTGTGCAACCCGCTGCTTACGGCTCATTTTATGATACACCGAGTCGACCCAGCGGTTTTGTTTGCCTAACAACTGGATATAACTTTCTTTTTGTGCAAAAACATCGGCGGTGAAAAATGTGAAGATGATAATCAGCGGGTAGAAAATGCGGGTGTTAGAAGCTTGCATAGGCCAAATGTAGCGTTATTCTGAATTTTTGATGAAAATGATGTTACAACTATTACAAAAATCAAACCGCTAATAAACCTTTGTGTTTTTTATTAATCTATCACATTATTAACATACATATAAGGAAAAGCCGGCAGTAACCGATAAACTAACGGGCTAACGACTTTTCCCGCCACTTATTTAAAACAGACAAATACGATGAAAAAATTACTTTTCTTGGCAATGTGCCTCTTTACCGTAGGGACAGTTAGCGCACAGGGGTATTACTATGGACCGCGCCATCGCCGCCCTCCCCGCCGGGTTGTTGAAAGGTCTCAGCCCCAACGCCGTTATGATGATTTTTACACCCCAAAAGTTGGTTTGGCAGTAGGTTTAAACGTTTCAAACACGGTTGATGCTTATAACAGCAACTATAGTTCGAGTTCACTTGCCGGCTGGCATGCAGGTTTAACTTTTGATGTGCCAATTATCTACCCGCTATCATTTGCTCCCGAAGTATTGTTTTCGCAAAAAGGATATGAGGTGAATGACCGGGACGGGAAATTTACACAGCGTACCAATTATATTGATGTGCCTTTGCTGGCTAAATTTAGGGTGGTACGGGGCTTTAACCTGCTGATTGGTCCACAGCTTACCTTTTTAACATCAACCAAAAATACTTACGAAAGCGGTTTAGGTACCAGTGTTGATCATATTGACAACGATGCCAATCATAGTTACGTAGCCGGCGTAGTAGGTGTAAGTTTTGACATTAATCGCAATGTGGAGATCCGCGGTCGTTATAATATCGACCTTGGTGAAAATCGTCCTTATGCTGATCAAAACCTGCCCGATTACCGTAACCAGGTTTGGCAAATTGGTTTAGGGTTTAAATTTCAATAAATTATCAGGTATTAGGGGCAATGTCCTTTTTATAAAGAACTTGTTTCTCGCGCAAAGGCGCTAAGCCGCAAAGGGAGGGTATTCCAAACTTTGCGGCTTTTTTTGTAAGGTTAATCTATTATTATAGCGTTGCCTGCGGCCGGGCTATTCGCTCATACTGCACAGGCATTAGCCACCGGCCGGTATCCGCTACTATCCCTAACGCTGGAACGGCTTAATTATCCTGAATATAATAGTATACTACCATTCTCTTGGTGGATGTGCCGAGAGGATCCTTATTTCTTTAGGGTAATAATTATTGATCCGGTTTGGCAATAATTTTGCCCAGCCAAGCGGATGCCCTTCAAAGGTCATGAGCGTCCAGCCCTTATCTGTTGTGGATAGTTCGATATTATCCCGCCGCAGGTATTGGATAGCCTGATCTTTATTAAGGGGCGTTTCCAAAACTGCATCTTTATTAATTATAAGGCTTAGCGCCAGTTCATGATCAGGGATCAGGTCCTTACCGGCAAGTTTACCAATAATTACCCCCGATTTTTTAATATAAAGGTGCCTTTGCAATATATTAAGGCTTTCTTTGTGCGTTCGGTTAATAGCCATCCAGTCGTCATTTACCTTAAAATAATAAAGGTCGTCGGGGTTATTAATATATGAGCGCACTTGGTCAAGTTCCTTGCCCGGCAGTTTTTGCTGGGTGTTATTTTTAAAGGAGGCCAGATCGCCGCTGTTTTCTTTTTTTTGCAGGCAGGCGGCAAATAAGCCTTCGCCTTTTACCTTACCCGGGTAAAAGCGGTAGCCCCAGGCTTTTTTCTCCGGCGACTGGGTTTCAACAATGCCCCATTCCTTATTAATTGGGATACGTACGCTTTCCAGTTCAAACTCGGTACAAAGCCAGTCCAGAATGTCCTCGTTTTCCTGGTGCGAATATGAGCAAGTGCTATATATAAGGTACCCGTCTTCTTTTAAAGCCGGATAAATATCGGCCAGTATGCGTTCCTGCCGTTGGTGGCAAAGGTTCACATTCCCTTCCGACCATTCGCTCATCGCGTCCGGATCTTTTCGGAACATGCCCGAGCCCGAGCAGGGGGCATCAACGAGTATGATATCAAAAAAACTTTTCAGCCTGCTGAAATCTTTAGGATCATTATTGGTGACAATGGTATTGACCGTACCCCACCGGTTCAAATTATCTGTTAATATAGGTACACGTGTTTTAATGATCTCGTTTGCCACTAATAAATCGGCAGGCTGCAGGGCCGAATTAAGCAGGGTGCTTTTGCCTCCGGGCGCCGCGCAAAGGTCAAGTACTTTTACCGCATCATCATTATTTTGGTTGATTGTTTTAAAAACATGATCGATAAACATTGATGATGCTTCCTGCACATAGTAGCATCCTGCATGAAAAAGAGGATCAAAAGTGAACGATGGACGGCTGTCCAGGTAGTAACCGTTGGCGCACCACGGTACATTTTGTGTGCTTTTTAAGGCAGATGGTTTAAAAGGATTAACCCTTATAGAGGTTGGAGCCTCCTCAAACCGGTGCGCTTTTACAAAATTTTCTTCATCGAAACTGTTTTCGGCGCTCAATGATGCGATGAAATGCGGAGGGAAATTATGCTCATTCATATACATTTCAAATATACACATTAGCTAAATGCTCGCCTTTACTTAATTGTGAGGGTGCTTGGGGATGTATTTTACCTTAATTTACAGGCAGTTGTAAAATAGGTTTAATTATTTGAAAATATATCTTGGTTGATAGCTGATTTTCTGTGTACATTTGTGACCGCTTTAGAAAAAGAGGCGTTGTTTTTTGAAAATTAAGAGCGAATAAAAAGGTTAAAAAAAGTGAAATTTTCACTTGCTAAATCAAAATGAAATTCGCACCTTTGCAGCCGCTTCAAACAGGAGCGGTAGTTCATACAAAGGGTAAAAGAAGCGGTGCTGAATAGGGAAAGAGAAGGAAGAT